>POWB01000019.1 GCA_010912705.1 Halochromatium sp. | reverse complement strand
CGTACTTTCTTGAAGCGCCCCCATGGTGGGCGTCTCAGCGGCGGACTCCATTTGACAACATGACGCTATCTGTGGCGAAAAAATTCCTATCTGTATCGATCGTGCCTGCGGAATGTGCGACTGAGCGCTTGGCCCGGAATCGGCGTGCCAGCTTCCATAATGGTGACGCGGCAGCAGCATCTGGGAGCCTCTGGCGCTGGCGGGTTATCGCTAATCGCCCTGATGCCAGCTGATCTATCCTTGAGCTTGTCAATATCAACAGGAATCCGGTTTTATCCGCATGATACTGAAGCCTGATGCCAGCCGTACGCTGAGAATTGCGTGCTTGCAACGACTGCCGACTGCCCGGCCACCGAGTGTCGCCCCGCCAGCGCCTGTTGTATTCCTGAAGCGCTTACCGCTGCTGCTGTCGATCTTGTCTTGCCTGCTGCTCATGCTGGCCGGTTGTGGCCAGGGTGGTGGCCAAGGTGGTGGCCAACAGCTGCTCGCCCTGCGCGGTGCGACCATGGGCACGACCTACAGTGTGCAGATCGTCAAGCCGCCTGCAGCGTTAGATCGCAACGCGCTCGCTGAGCAGATCAAGACCGCGCTTGCCGACATCAACGGTCTGATGTCGACCTATCAGCCCAGCTCCGAGCTGTCGCGCTTTAACGCGAGCAGCGCGACGGACTGGTTCTTGGTCTCGCCGGAGCTGGTGGCGGTGGTGAAGGCGGCGCAGGCGGTCAGCGAAGCCAGTGCTGGGGCCTTCGATATCACGGTCGGGCCGCTGGTGAACCTCTGGGGCTTTGGGCCGACGGTGAGTGCGGATGTGTTGCCCAATGCGGGCGAGATCCAAGCTGCCAGGGCGCGCGTCGGCTGGCAGCAGCTCGATGTCCAGTTGCAGCCTCCGGCCTTGCGTAAGGCGCGGCCGGATCTCTATGTCGATCTCTCGGCGATCGCCAAGGGCTATGCAGTCGACCAGCTGGCGACCTTGGTCGAAGCCTTTGGCGTCGACAACTATTTGGTTGAGATCGGTGGCGAGCTGCGCGGGCGCGGCCTGAATGGTCGTGGCGAGCCCTGGCAGATTGCGATCGAGCGCCCTGAGACCAGCAAACGGGCGATGTTTCGCGTCGTCGCGCTGCACGACATGGGCATGGCGACCTCGGGCGATTATCGGAACTTCTTCGAGATCGATGGCGAGCATTATTCCCATACCATCGATCCAGCCACCGGCGAGCCCGTCGACCATCGGCTCGCCTCGGTGACGGTCTTGGCCGCCGAGACCATGCAGGCCGATGCCTGGGCCACGGCGCTGCTGGTGCTCGGACCCGAGCGCGGCTTCGCGCTGGCCGAGCAGTTGGGGCTGGCCGCGTTCTTTATCGAGCATGCCCAAGACGCCCCCGACGGCGAGCCCTTCATGACTCAGGCGACCGCGGCCTTTCATACCCTGAGCGTTGCAGCGTTAGACTGAGCGCATCGGTTGTCGGAGCGCTCAGTGGCTGCTGTTGATCGCCTGCTCAGTCTGCCGGGTTTTTCTAGCCATGCGCTTAGGACTACACTCTCGACAATTGGTCGATAGCGATTTGGAGGAGGCGATGGCACGGCGACTGGTTGATCTCTTTGCGTTGCCTGCGCTTGGGTTGGCGTTGTTGGTGCTGTGCTTCTCAATGCTGTTGCAGCCTGTGCCGCAGGCTTCGGCTGCGACGGCTGCGACGGCTGCGACGGCTGCGGCTGGCGACCAGTCTGCTGATGTCGTTAGTGAAGCTGGTCCGAATGGCTCTGGAGCTGGTTCTGGAGTCGATGCTCAGCCTAGCGTCAGGCAGCCAAGCGATGCGAGCCAACGCCAGTTAGTGATCATCCGCGGTGCCGACTACTTCGGCCATGACTACGACACCCTGCAGGATGTCGGTCTCGATGATTGCGAGGCCGCCTGTCTGGCCGATGCGCGCTGCCGCGCCTTCACCTTCAATCGTAATGCTGGTTGGTGCTTCCTGAAGTCGAGCTTTGGCGAGCTGCGTGCCTTTGATGGCGCCATCTCCGGCTACATTCAGACCGGCTCAGTCGAAAACAGGGATCAACGCGCCCAACGCCGCTCGGAGCTGGCCTTTCTGCCGAGTGGCTATCGCGATGAGGCGGATGGGCTGCGCCGACGTATCGCCGATGCCGAAGATCAGAGCGGCGCGCGCGGCGGCCTCGATGAGATCCTGGGCCAGGCACAGCAGGCCCTAACGGAGAATGATCCGCGTGCTGCGGCGCTCAACTACCGAATCGCGCTGCGGCTGGCCCCTACTGACCTTGAGCTCTGGCAGCGATTGGCTGAGGCGGCCATGGCCGTCCAGACCAACGATTGGTCCGAGCGCCAGCAATTGCAGCAGGAGGCGACGGCGGCAGCCATCAACGCCTACCTGAATGCGACCGACGTCGATGAGCGGGCGCGGACATTCGCGTTGATCGGGCGCTCGCTCGAGGCGCGCTCGGCCTGGCGGTCGGCGATCCGTGCCGAGCGCGCAGCGTTAGCACTGGTCGATGATCCGGCGCTACGCAAGCGGCTCGATCAGCTGGTGGCCGAGCAGGGCTTTCGGATCATCGGCCATGAGGTCTCCTCTGACGCACGGAATCCGCGCATCTGCATCCGCTTCTCCGATCCGCTGGCGCGCGACGGTGTCGAGCTGGCCGACTATCTTGAGCTCGATGTCACCGGGCTGGCGATCGAGCCCGAGGCCGAGCAGCTCTGTATCGATGGTGTCGAGCATGGCGAGCGCTATCGGATCAGGGTGCGTGCCGGGCTACCCGCCAACGATGGCGAGCGCCTGGCCAAGCCGGTCGCGCTCGAGGTCTATGTGCGCGATCGCTCGCCCTCTGTGCGCTTTCCCGGACGTGCCTATGTGCTACCGAGCGGCGGTGCGGCGGCGCTGCCAGTCGTCACGGTCAACACCAGCCTGCTGGAGGCAGCGCTCTATCGGGTCGGTGATCGCGCCCTCGGCGGTTTTCTGAATGATGAGACCCTACTGACGCAGCTCAGCCCCTATCAGCTCGAAGCGATCGCTGAGACCACCGGCGAGCAGCTTTGGCAAGGGCAGGTCGAGACGCGCTCAGAGCTGAACCAGGAGGTGACCACCTCGGTGCCAGTGGCTGAGTTGCTTGCGCGTCTGCGTGGGAAGCAGCGGGAAGGCTCGCAGGCGGGCGCGGGCCACAGCAATCGTCTCAGGCCCGGCGCCTATATCCTCACTGCCCGCCCAGCGGATGCGCTCGAGAACGACGAGCTGGCAACCCAATGGTTCGTCGTTTCAGACCTGGGCCTGACCGCGCTTTCCGCCGATGATGGCCTGCATGCCTTCGTGCGCTCGCTGTCGACTGCCGAGCCACTGGCCGATGTGCGGCTGCAGCTGTTAGCGCTGAACCAAGAAGTGCTCGGCGAGGCGCGGACCGATGCACAGGGCCATGCGCGCTTCGAGCCAGGGCTGCTGCGGGGCGAGGGCGGTAATCGCCCAGCCTTGTTGATCGCCGAAAGGGCGGGGGCAGGTGCGAGCGCGAATGCTGGCGCTGGCGCGAAAGCAAGCCTCGACTACGGCTTCCTCGATCTCAAGGCGAGTCCCTTCGATCTCAGCGACCGCGGCGTTAGCGGCCGTGCCCCAGCGCAGCCGATCGACACCTATCTGGTCAGCGAGCGTGGCATCTATCGCCCCGGCGAGACAGTGGTTCTGACGGCCCTGACGCGCGATCCGCGCGCCCATGCCATCACTGGCGTGCCGCTGACCTTCGTGCTCAAGCGCCCGGACGGGGTCGAGCAGCAGCGCGAGCTGGTGGCCGATCAGGGGCTTGGCGGCTATCAACTGCGTCTGCCGTTGCTCAAAGATGCGATGCGCGGCACCTGGCAGGCTGAGGTCTATGCCGATCCAAAGGCCGAAGCCTTGGCGCGGGCCGGCTTCCTGGTCGAGGACTTCGAGCCCGAGCGTCTCGACTTCAGCGTCGAGTCCACAGCGCCTAAGCTCGATCCGTCCGCCCCGCCGACTCTGAGCATCGCGGCGCGCTTCCTGTACGGCGCGCCGGCGGCAAACCTCGAGGTCTCAGGCATGACCCAGGTGACGCTCGCCGAGGGTCTGGCCGACTGGCCGGGCTGGCAGTTTGGTCTCGCCAGTGAAGAGGTCGCGGATCGCAGCGAGCCGCTCCCCGGCGCCGAGACCGATGGCGCTGGCCAGGCTCGCCTTGGCGTCGAGCTGCCAACCCTGGTGCCGAGCACGCGGCCCCTGCAGGCAAAGATCGACGTACAGGTGCTCGATGGCGGTGGGCGACCGGTCGAACGCAACCTGAGCCTGCCGATCCTCGATCAGCGTCTGCGCATTGGCATCAAGCCACTGTTCGAGGGCGCGGTCGACCAGGGCAGCAACGCGCGTTTCCAGGTCATGGTGCTCGACGTCAATGGCGCGCCGATGCCCGCAACCGGGCTACGCTGGACCCTGTCTCGGGTACAGACCGCCTATCAGTGGTACCGCACCGAGGGCGACTGGCGCTTCGAGCCCGTCGTCAGCCGCACCCGTGTCGCCAGCGGCGATCTGGATGTTGGCCCTGATCCGAACGCGCTGGCACAGCTGGAGGCGCCGGTCGACTGGGGCGCCTATGAGCTGCGAATCGAGGGCGGTGCAAGCAATGCGAGCCGCACGGACAGTCGCATCGATAGCCCATTGGTGCCGGCCAGCATCGGCTTCGAGGCCGGCTGGTATGTCGCACCCAAGGCCTTTGATACCCCGGACGTGCTCAAGGTCTCGCTCGATAAGCCCGAGTATCGGGTCGGCGAGCAGGCGCAGGTGCGGCTCGAGCCGCGCTTCCCGGGGCTGGCGCTGGTGCTGGTGATCGGCGGCGATGGGCTGGTCAGCATGCATCCGGCACAGGTGCCGGAGGCCGGCGCTAGCGTAGCGATACCGGTGACCGCTGATTGGGGACCGGGCGCCTATGTCACCGCGATCCTCTATCGCGGCATGGATCTGCAGGCACGGCGCATGCCGCGACGCGCGATCGGTCTGCACTGGGCGGGCGTTGATCCTGAGCGACGCCGGCTGCGGCTGGCACTTGAGACGCCGGAGCTGGCCCGCCCGCGCGAGCCGCTGAACATCGCTGTCCAGATCGACGATTGGGTGCCTGGCGAAGAGGCCTTTGTGACCCTCGCAGCTGTCGATGTCGGCATCCTCAACCTGACGCGCTTCCAGTCTTGGTCACCCAGCCGGTGGTACTTCGGCCAGCGTCGCCTTGGCGCCGAACTGCGTGATCTCTATGGCCAGCTCATCGATCGCATGCAGGGTGAGCCTGGCCGACTGCGGACCGGCAGTGGCACTGGCCAGCTGATGTCCTTCGAGGGACCACCGCCGAGCGAGGCGCTGGTCGCCTTCCAGACCAAACCGCTGCGCTTGGATGCCGACGGGCGCGCCCAGGTCAGCTTCGATCTGCCGGACTTCAACGGCCAGGTGCGGGTGATGGCGATGGCCTGGTCGGCCGCCGGCATCGGCCAGGCCGCTGCCGATGTGCTGGTACGCGATCCCATCGTCGTCAGTGCCGCGATGCCGCGCTTCCTCGCTCCCGGCGATCGTTCGCGCATCCTGCTCGAGCTGGCCCATGTCGAGGGACCGGCCGGGCCGGTCGAGGTCTCGCTGACCAGCCATGGCAACGGGCTAGGGATCGAGAACGATGGCACGCCGATGCTGCTCGATCTGCCCGAGCAAGGTCGCGTGCAGCTGGCGTTCCCGGTGGAGGCGCTGAGCCAGGGTCCAACTCAGAACGGGGTCGAGGACCAGCGCCAGAGCCAGCGCGAGCGACAGGTGCGGGAGCAGCTTCAGCACCAGCGGCATGGCCAACGCTCGGATCAGGACCGGGATCAGGACCGGGATCAGGACCAGCGCCAGCGAGTAGGGCCGGCTGTGATATCGGGCGGGAGCCTGGCCTCTCGCACCGGGGTTGCGAGACCGACAGAGCTTCTGGTTCGGCTGGTCACGCCAACCGGCGATGAACTCACCAAAGAGCTGCTGCTCGGTGTGCGCAATCTCGAGCCGGCGATCAGTCAGACCCAGGCTATCCCACTCGAGCCTGGCGCAGCGCCGCTGCGGCTGCAGACCCTGCTAGCCGAAGACAGCGGCCTATTGCCCGACACTACCTCTTGGTCACTCTCGATCAGTGGCGCTGGCGCCCTCGATGTCCCTGGCATCCTCTGGTCACTCGATCGCTATCCATTCGGCTGCGTCGAGCAGCTGACCAGTCGCGCGCTGCCGCTGCTCTACTTGGATAGGGTTGTGCTCAGCGCTGGCTTACCATTGGATAGCAATGCAGCTGTTGCCGATGCCAGCGTCAGCTCGGCTGCCGGCACGAGTATCGACGCTAGCGCTCGTCCCAGCGCCTATGTCAGTGCCACTCTCGACGACAATGCCAGCAATTCGACTGCCAGGGCTAAAGCCAAGGCCGATGTGCCTGCCCGCATCCGCAAGGCCATCGCGGAGATCCTGGCTCATCAATACTCGACCGGAAGCTTTGGACTCTGGCAGCCGGGCTTAGGTGACCTCTGGCTCGACGCCTACGTGACCGACTTCTTGACCCGGGCCCGCGAGCAGGGCTACGCGGTCCAAGCCACCGCCTTCAGCAATGCGCTCGACAATCTGCGCAACCAGCTCAGCTATGCCGCCGACTTCGACAAGGGGGGTGAAGGCATCGCCTACGCCCTCTACGTGCTCGCCCGCAATGGCCGCGTTCCCGTCGGCGACCTGCGCTACTACCTCGAGACCAAGCTCGACGCCTTCGCCACGCCCATGGCACGCGCCCAACTTGGCGCCGCACTAGCACTCTTCGGCGAGACCGAGCGTGCGGCAACCGCGCTGCGCTCGGCACAAGCCCTCTGGGAGCAACAGACTGCGACCGCAGGCTGGCGCGCCGACTTCGGCTCGCATCTGCGCGACGGTGCCGCCCTGCTCACCTTGGCCGCTGAATCCGGCAGCAGCGCCATCGCTATCAGCGCCCTCGGCGGTCAGCTCGAGCGCCTCTGGGCTGCCACTGACTATCCCAGCACCCAAGACCAGGCCTGGATGCTCCTCGCCGCGCATGCCCTGATGGACGGCGCCGCCAAGCCGCGCCTCAGCGTCAATGGCCGCCCCCAAGATGGCGCCTTTTTCCTCCGTGGGCGGCTCGTCGACCTCGCTTCCGAGCCTTCTGCGGCGAGACCGGAGCCTGCAACCAAGCTCGAGCTCGCCAACGCTGGCGATCGCCCGCTCACCGCGATGCTCACCCGCACCGGTATCCCGGTGCGACCGGCGCCAGCCGGCGGTAACGGCTACAGCATCGAGCGCAGCTACTACGACCTAGAAGGCCGCCGCGTCGACCCGACCCAGATCAACCAAGGCGCCCGACTCGTCACCCTGATCACCGTCAGTGCCGACCAACGCCGTGCCGCGCGCCTCATCATCAACGATCCATTGCCGGCCGGCCTCGAGATCGACAACCCGCACCTACTGCGCTCCGGCTCCATCCAAGGTCTACCCTGGCTCAACCTGGTCACCGAGCCGGCCCATCTCGCCTTCGGCAGCGACCGCTTCGTCGCCGCCATCGATCGCGAGCGCAACGACCCCTCGAGCTTCCAGCTCGCCTACGTCGTCCGCGCCATCTCCCCCGGCCGTTTCGCGCATCCCGCAGCCCAGGTCGAAGCCATGTACCAGCCTAACCTCAGGGCGCGCACCGCCTCCGGCACCCTAACCGTCACAATCCCAGAATGAACCAAGCAGGCTGTCAATACCCACAAGACCGGCCCAAGCGCAAGGAGCCACCGAGAGAGGGTAGCGGCGCCCGGGCAGCCATACAGGCCTTTGCCAGGAACAACAGCATCGCCGCCAACTCAACAACGCCCGACAAGTGTTAAGCGTCGCCGACCGCTATCTCCTCTCCGAGATCACCAAGGTCTTCTCGGCCATCATCCTGACCTTGCTGATGATCATGGTCAGCATCCTCCTGCTCGGCACCCTCGAAGACGTCAACCTTGGTGCCCTTAGCAACAACGCCGTGCTGCGCTACCTCGGCCTGCAGATCCTCCGTGACATGGCCAGCCTGCTGCCACCCGCCTTCTTCATCGCCGCCCTGGTCACCCTCGGCCGACTCGCCCGCGATAGTGAGCTCATCGCCTTTGGCGCCTGCGGCTTCGGGCCGATCCGCCTCTATCGCGCCTTCCTACTGTTCGCGATCCCGCTCTCCCTGATCACCGGCTGGTTCGCCCTCGTCGGTCAACCTTATGCCTCGCTGCAGCTGCAGATCATCGAAGACGCCAAGGGTGAGCGCTCGACCCAGGTCGCCGGTCTGCGCGCCGGGCGCTTCTACCAGCAAGAAGACGGCAACATCACCTTCTATGCCGCTGGTATCGACGACAAGAATCGCTTCCAAGGGGTCTTCATCCAAGATCGGCGTGCGGAAAAGCCGCGGCTGGTGCTGAGTGACCGCGGCCTCTACCAGCGCGACCCGAACACAAGCGAGCAGAGCATCGTCCTCGAAGAAGGGCGACGCTACGATGGCAGCCCTGGGACCGCCAACTACGACTTCGCCGAGTTTGATCGCTACACCTATTATCTCGAGCCGGCGGGCGAAACTGACATCGAGCGACGCCGGCGCGCCGCGCTGCCGACCTCTGAGCTGATCGGCTCGAGCGCTCTGCTAGATCGCGCCGAGCTAGGGCATCGCCTCTCTGCCCCGGTGGCCATCTATGTGCTAGCGCTGATTGCGATCCCGCTCACGACGCTCTCGCCCCGTCAACGTGGCACCGGTCGGCTACTACTTGCCTTTCTCGCCTACTTCGCCTTCTTCAATCTGCAGCGTCTCGCCGAGAACTGGCTCGAGACCGGTGTCACCCCAGCCTGGATGGGGATGCTCTGGTACCAGGTCGCCATCCTCTTGATGGTCTACCTCAGCCTGGCGCCTGGATCATTTTGGCTGCGGCAGCTCCGAGACAGGCTCCGAGGCTCGTCAGTCCCAGCAACTGGCCTGAGACTCGACCGATAGCGACGCCTGTCGCTGCTCAGTCATTGGCGACACTTGGTAGCTAGCGATACGCGCGCGCATGGCCTGCTCGGTGAGCTGACCCGCAGGCGTCCCGATCCCCTGGTCGACTCGTTCTGTCACCGCTGTAGTTGTCGTTGTCGGCAGTACCGCTTGGCTGCGAGCGAACTGGCGCACGATGCCAAGCAGACCAGGCCCCATGGCGGCGACGCGATGGGCAGGCTTGGCAACGCTGGTCTGGCTTGGGCAGCTAGATGGGTTGACGCCAGCGATGCTGCTTGCGGTAAGTCCAATGCTGGCCGTTGCAAAGACTAGCAGGGCCCCGCGTCGGCAGTGGGTCGCGATCATGGACATGAGCATGGTGCCTCTCCTGTTGGAATGCGGTCGGTCGCGGGCAGCGATTGACTGGCGCATTGTCGAGATTTGCCTGAACAAAACTTGGTCGTGGTGCGAGGCGTCACCATGTATCCCCTGTCGAGATGGTAGCACCTCCTCTGGCTCAATCAGGATCATCCAAAATGATTTCGGTTTGAGTGTTAGCAAAGACCTCTTTGGTCAAGCTTGAACAGGCTTTGAACTGAAGTTAGGCGTTAATTCCGCTGCTGTCAACGTCGAATTCATTTTTTATATAGACAAAGTCTGTTCATAGAGGGTGTCGCTTTGACTGAATCTGAGCCTCCATTCGCTGCGCAAACCTATCGTATCGGAGCCGTCGCGCGTCTGACTGGGATTCCGCCCGATACCTTGCGGGTCTGGGAGCGTCGCTATGCGGTGGTGGAGCCGGTTCGATCTGATGCTGGAACGCGCCTCTATTCGGCAGAGGACGTTGGTCGCTTGACGCTGATCAAGCGGCTCGTCGATAACGGCGATGCCATCAGTCATGTCGCGCGGCTCACGCTGCCGCAGCTCCATGAGCGCACGCGCGGGCTAAGCCTGGCGCCTACGGTCGAGACCGATCGATCACCCTGCCGCGTGGCTGTGCTCGGGCCAACCTTGCCAACCCTGCTCAGCCGCCAAGGCGAGCAATTCACGACGCTCGATGCAGGCGTCGAGCTGGTGGGTGCGTTTGAGGACGAACATCGCTTTCGGCAGCTGGTTGGCGATTTGAAGATCGACCTGCTGGTGCTCGAGCGTCCGACCATCCAACTCGACCGGATCGCACAGATTACCGATCTGCTGACGGACTCTGGTGCGACACAGGCATTGGTCGTCTACGGCTTTGCGCCGCGAGCGGCGGTGGAGCGGCTCGAGGCCCAGCGTATCGTTGCCAAGCGCGCCCCGGTGGATGCGGCCGAACTCTCACGCTGGTGCGCGGTGCTGCATGGGCATGACAAGACCCCATCAGCGACGGCGATCTTGGACGGGATCGACCTGGCATCGCCGATTCCGCGTCGGCTCTACGACAGTGCGAGCTTGGCTCGGATTGCGACCTCCTCACCGACGGTGCGCTGCGAGTGCCCGCATCATCTGGTGCAGTTGGTCTCGAGTCTGGTTGCCTTCGAGCAGTACAGCCGCGAGTGTGAGAACCGCAACGCCGAGGATGCTGCCTTGCACGCGTTTCTGCATGCGGCGACAGCGCGCGCGCGTGCAACTATGGAGGCGGCACTGGCACGCGTGGTCGAGGCTGAGGGCATCGATATCTGATTCGGCCCGCGTGCTGCTAAACTGCACCTTCGACTGATCGCTCAAGCTCTCCCATCCTCATGATCTCGCTCCTCGATTACGGCGCCGGCAACGTCCGCAGTGTGCGCAATGCCATCGCTCAGCTCGGCTTCGAGCTGACCGATATCCATCGGCCTGCCGATATTCTCGCCGCCGAATACCTGATCTTCCCTGGCGTTGGCGCCTTTGGTGCGGCAATGCAGCGGCTCAATGCCCTGGGCTATACCGAGCCGCTGAAAGCCTACCTGGCCGCGGACCGCCCCTTCCTGGGCATCTGTATCGGGCTGCAAAGTCTGTTCGAGGGCAGCGATGAATCGCCGGGGGTGCCAGGGCTGGGGTTGATCCCGGGGCAGGTGCGTCGGTTCCCGGAGAGCAGCCTCGCGGTGCCGCACATGGGCTGGAATGGACTGCGGCTGCAGCGCGACAGCGCCTTGCTGGCGGGGCTGGATCAGCAACGCTTCTATTTTGTGCACTCCTATCACGCCGAAGCGAGTCCTGAGAATGCCGACTGGGTGCTCGCGGAGACGGATTACGGCGGCGCCTTTGTCAGCGCGGTGCAGCGCGGTCGTGTGGCGGCGGTGCAGTTCCATCCCGAGAAGAGCGGCGAGTCAGGCCTCGAACTGCTGCGGCGGTTTCTAGGGGGCGCGTTGGATCAGCAAGCGGGGCAGACGCCGCAGCCTGAGCTTGCCCGGCATCCTGCAGAGGGGTCGCCAGTCCCTAGCGCGCATGATGGCCTGCCAGCACAGAGCAGCCACCATGGCTCGGCCGCATACACTGGGCAAGACGGCCCGCCACCGACACAGCTCGCGAAACGGGTCATCGCTTGTCTGGACGTGCGCAGCAACGATGCCGGTGACCTCGTGGTCACCAAGGGCGATCAATACGATGTGCGTGAGTCTGGCGGTGAGGTGCGTAACCTCGGCAAGCCGGTCGAGCTGGCGCGCCGTTACTATGAGGAGGGCGCCGATGAGATCACCTTCCTCAACATCACCGCCTTTCGCGACTTCCCGCTCTCGGATCAGCCGATGCTCGAGGTGTTGCGGCGGACCTCCGAGAATGTCTTTGTGCCTTTGACCATCGGCGGCGGTATCCGTGCCTTCACCGATGCCGAGGGGCATGCGTACAGCGCGCTCGATGTGGCCGGTGAGTATTTCCGCTCTGGCGCGGACAAGATCTCGATCGGCTCGGATGCCGTTGGTACGGTCGAGGCCGTTCGCGCGCGCGGGGCAGGCGACGGTAGCAGCGCCATCGAGCAGATCGCCAAGGTGTATGGCAATCAGGCGGTGGTGATCTCGGTCGATCCGCGCCGCGTCTATGTGCAGTCGCCGGATGAGACCGCACGCACGCTAATCGAGACCAGTATCCCAGGGCCGAATGGCGAGCGTTATTGTTGGTTCCAATGCACCATCAAGGGCGGACGCGAGGGTCGCGATGTGGATGCAGTAGAACTGGCACAGGTTTGCGAGCAGCTCGGAGCCGGTGAGATCCTGCTCAACTCGATCGATCGTGATGGCACTGGCAGCGGCTTCGATCTGGAGCTGATCGAGGCAGTACGCTCCGCGGTCAGTATCCCGGTGATCGCCTCGAGCGGTGCGGGTCGGCCGGCGCATTTCTCGGAGGTGTTCGAGCGCACCGGTGCCGAGGCGGCGCTGGCGGCGGGCATCTTCCATCGCCGCGAGGTGCCGATTGCCGCGGTCAAGGCGCGGATGCGGGCTGATGGTATTCCGGTTCGAGACTAGGGCCTGTGCACTGGTCCGCACCTGGGCAGAGCCATGACCCTAAGCATAGGCTGGACCCTGAGCATAGGCAGGACACAGAGCCTGAGCAAGGCCCTGAACAGTCGGCGCGCTCCGGCAGGGGCAGGGGCATGACTCAGGGCAGCCGGCAGCATACCTCCGGATGGCGTGCGGCGACCTCTACTCGGCCTTCCAAGCTTGGTCTGCTGTTGGTGGTCTCTTGGCTGACGCTGCTGCTCGCTGGCTGCGCTGGTCTGCCAGACGATCGCCAGCGTCTGCCAGCGGGGATCGATGCGGACGAGCTGCTGAGCGAGATCGCTGCCTGTCATCTGCTACGCGTGGTGCAGAACGGTGATCGCGCAGCAACCGATGCCGTTGTGATTGCTGCGCTCGAGCGCTATGGGTTTGAGGTTGAGCAGATGATCGAGCGCGCCAACTACCTGGCGCGAATCGCTGCGGCTCGGCCCGCGCAGCGTGATCAGATGATTGAGCTTGCCCGTAACGCCTGCGACCATCTGGCCAGCCTCACCGGTGCGTCCTCCGGATTGGTGCGCTTCGACGATGAGGGCGGGGTTGACCGGACCTGGCTGGTGGTCGACGGCGAGATCAACGATGGCTTCGCAGACAAGGTCATCGCGCGGCTGCGTGCCGAAGGGGCCGTCGGCTTAGTCATCAACAGCCCTGGCGGCTCGCTCTATGAGGCACGCAGGCTGGGACGTTGGCTGCGCGAGAACGGCATTCCCGTCGGCGTCAATGATCTCTGCACCTCGGCCTGTGTCGATGTGTTAGCGGGCGGTATCGAGCGCTATGTCACCGCGAATGTCCGCCTCGGTATCCATCAGAGCAAGGTGCCTGCGCACCTCAGCAGCCATGAGGGCGGGCAGCTATCGGTCGTGAGTGCAGCCCTCTATCTGCGTGAGATGGGCATCGACGATAGCATTGCCCTTGCGGCGGCGGCGGTGCCAAACAACAGGATGTACTGGATCTCGCTCGCTGAGGCCCTCGACACCGGGTTGGTGACCAAGGTCGTGGCCGGCTTTTGAGGGCCGGGAGAGGGCATCCTGGCTGAGCTTAGTCGATTGGCTCCTCTAGCAGATCATCGGGCTCCAGTAGCGCCTGGAATTGTTCGACTGTGTCGGCGACGGCGTCGGTCTTGAAGCGGGCGATATGGAATAGCGCCTCACCCTCGGTGATGAGCGGTAGATTCATGCGGCCGATGACGATACCAGCGGCGGGTGAATTCACCGCCTCCTCGCCATTGCCGAAGGGATCAGCGACGGTGGCGAGGCGCTCGCCCTTCTCAACCCAGGCGCCGAGCGGTCGGGCGAAGCGCAGCATGCCGCTGGTGTGGGCGCGGGCCCAGACACTCGAGCGGGCGATCACCGGCTGATGGGCTGAGCGCGGACGGCGCGCGCTATCGCGGATCATCCCGAGCTGACGCATGACGCCGAGGATGCCACGCACCCCGGCGCGGATCGAGAGCTCATCGAAGCGCAGTGCCTCGCCGGCCTCGTAGAGCAGCACCGGCACATCGAGCGCTGCTGCAGCAGCGCGTAAGGAGCCATCGCGAAAATCCGCGTCGAGGATCACCGGTGCGCCAAAGGCGCGCGCGAGATCCGCGATCCCAATCTCGTCGACACGGGCGCGGATCTGCGGCAGATTCTCACGGTGCGCGGCGCCGGTATGCAGGTCGATGCCGAGGTCGCTATCGGCGACGATCTCGCTCATCAGCGTGGCCGCGAGTCGGCCGGCGAGCGAGCCGCCCTCGGAGCCTGGGAAGCTGCGATTCAGATCGCGGCGATCGGGCAGGTAGCGCGAGTGACGGACGAAACCGTAGACATTGACCACCGGCACCGCCAGCAGGGTACCACGCAGCGAGCGCAGCGCGGTGCTGCTGAGTAAGCGGCGAATGATGGCGATGCCGTTGATCTCGTCGCCGTGGACGGCGGCAGTGACAAAAAGCCGTGGCCCTGGGCGCCGACCGTGCAGAACATGCACCGGCAGCACCACCGGGTTCTGGGTGAATAGGATCGGCAGCGGAAGGTCGATGCGCGCGCGCTCGCCAGGGCGCACCAGATGACCGCCGATGCGTATCCCCGCCGGGCGTGCGCTAGCCCTTGCCACGGGTGCGCGTCTTGCCGGCGAGGGCGTCTTTTTCGATGAAGGTGATCATCTGCCCGGCGACATCCTTGCCGGTGGCCGCTTCGATGCCTTCCAGGCCGGGTGATGAATTGACCTCCATGACCACGGGGCCATGATTGGAGCGCAGCACATCGACGCCGGCCACGTTCAGACCCATGATCTTTGCCGCGCGCACCGCCGTGGAGCGCTCCTCGGGGGTGATGCGAATCAGCTCAGCGCTGCCGCCGCGGTGCAGGTTGGAGCGGAACTCGCCGGGTTTCGCCTGCCGGCGCATCGCCGCGACCACCTTCTCGCCGATCACAAAGCAACGGATGTCGGCGCCCTTGGCCTCACGGATATATTCCTGCACCAGGATGTTGACCTTGAGGCCGAGGAAGGCCTCGATCACGCTCTCGGCCGCCTGGCGGGTCTCAGCGAGCACCACGCCGATACCCTGGGTGCCCTCGAGCAATTTGATCACCAGCGGTGCGCCGCCGACCATCTTGATCAGGTCCTCGATATCGTCCGGGGTATGGGCGAAGCCGGTGATCGGCAGGCCAATGCCACGGCGTGAGAGTAGTTGCAATGAGCGGAGCTTGTCGCGGGCGCGGGTGATCGCGACCGACTCGTTCAGCGGGTAGACGTTCATCATCTCGAACTGGCGCAGCACTGCGGTGCCGTAGAAGGTTACCGAGGCGCCGATGCGTGGGATGACCGCATCGAATCCGGTCAACTGCTCACCTTTGTAGTGAATCGAGGGCGCGTGCGAGGTGATGTTCATGTAGCAGCGCAGCACGTCGATCACGCGCGCCTCGTGGCCACGCTCGCGCGCGGCCTCGGCGAGCCGTCGCGTCGAGTACAGCTTCGGATTGCGCGAAAGGATGGCAATTTTCATCTCATCTCCGAGGTTGATTAGGTCGATTGCTGTGGTCCACCTTTGAGCGAGCTGGCGCCGCCGCTCCTCAGGGCAGGTTTAAGGCGACTTAGGGTTGGCTGGCTTGAGACCGCCCGCGCTGCCTGCAGTCTCGATCAGCAGCAGCACCACGCCAATGCTGATTGCGCTATCGGCGACATTAAAGGCCGGCCAAGGGTTGAACAAGCGCAGCGGGATCAGCGGCAGGTAGACCTGAATGAAGTCGACCACATGGCCATAAGCGACGCGATCGATCAGGTTGCCGACCGCCCCGCCAATGATCAACGCCAGGCCAACTGCTAGCAAGCGCTCGCTGCGCTGCAGCCGCCACAGCCAGATCACCAGTGCCAGCGTGACGAGGAGCGCAAAGCCTGCGAACAGCCAACGCTGCCAGCCCCCGGCATCGGCCAAGAGGCTGAACGCAGCGCCAGGATTGAACATCAGGGTCAGATTGATGTTGGGCAGCAGCTCGAGCACTTGATAGGGCTCGAGGGCGCTCAGGACCAGCCACTTGCTGGCCTGGTCTAAGAGGATCACGACAACGGAAAGCCATAGCCAATGTTTCATCGGGTGCGAGCGATTCTTGCGGATAAAAAACCCAATGAAGGGCTTTGATATTGTGATCGTTTTGAACAGCGAGCCTTTGAACTGTTGAGCTCAGCAGGTTTGCTCGCATCACATCAATCGGCGAAGATCTCATCGAAGAAGCCTTGCATCCGCTCCCAGGAGCGGGCATCGGCCTGCGGATCATGCTGCAGGTTCTCAAGGCCATAGTCGCTGGCGTTCGGGTTGGTGAAGCCGTGGCGCGCGCCGCCGTAGATGTCCATCTCCCAGTTGGCGCCGGCCGCTTCAAGCTTGTTCTGGAAGTTGGCGACGACCTCGGGCGCGACGAAGCTATCGGCTTGACCATGCAGGATCAGGATCTCGGGCTTGATCTTGCCAACAGCCTCTTCCGGGGCGGCGGGAAATGAGCCGTGAAAGCTGACGATGCCGTCGAGATCGGCGCCGCCATAGGCCATCTGCAGGACGGTGCCGCCGCCGAAGCAGTAGCCGATCGCAGCAATCTGCTCTGCATCCACATCAGCCGCCGCCTTGAGCTGCGCCAGTCCGGCATCGGCGCGCTGACGCCAAAGCTCGGGGTCGACGGTGACCGCTTGCATCCATTCTTTGGCCTGCGCGGGCTGATCGGTGACCTGATCGTTGCCGTACATGTCGGCCGCGAAGGCGACGTAGCCCAGCTCAGCGAGCATCCGGGCGCGCTGCTTGGCGTAGTCATTGAGGCCCCACCACTCATGGATCACCAGGATGCCGGGGCGATCGCCTTCGATCGCATCGTCCCAGTACAGATGGCCGGTGAGCGAGACGCCTTCGTCTTCGTAGCTGATGGGCTTCGACTGAACCTCCGCTTGGACGCTGCCGCTGGCAAGGCTCACAAGGGCGCAAGCAGCCAAGGCCATTGCGGAGGGGAGCGCCTGGGCGCGGTTCGGGTTGAGCAGCGGTTGTGCGGGCATCGGAGTATCCTCGGTGACTGATGATGAGCAAGGCTTGCGACCATAGAGGTAACCGGCCTCTGTCGACAAGCGCTAGGGTTATAGATGGGCATGGATCAAGGCTGATGCACCGGGATTTGGCGCATAACAATCTCTGTGTGTGAATCTTAATTGATGCTGTGGCCCTGCCGGGCGCAGCTTAAGAACCCACTTAGATCGGTTTTCATCCCTGGGGTACCGGGTTAGACTCCCTATTCTCGCGCTAGACCCTCTCAGGTTCTCTAGCTTGATCCGTTCGACCTCAGAGGCTCAGCCTCGGCGCCCGTCGATCGCTTCCTAATCCCCCGCCAATAAGCCCTGTATCGCGATGAACGACACCCAGCCCCTGTCCGGTTCCGAGCGTGACATCGCGCTCTTCGCCACCCTGCTCGGCGAGGTGCTGCGCGAGCATAGCCGCAAGCGCGTGCTGGTGGTGGTGGAACGCCTGCGCGAGGGTTTTCTGAAACTGCGCGAGCAGGACGACCCCGAGCTGCGCGCCAAGCTGATGAAGCGCATCAATGGCCTCGACTCGCAGACCCTGGCCGAGGTGATCCGCGCCTACACCATCTATTTCAGCCTGGCGCATCTGGTCGAGGATGTGCACGCCTATCTGAACCGGCGCTCGCTGGTCAGCGCCGGCGGTCGGCTCTGGCGCGGCTCCTTCGATCATACGCTGCGCCAGTTCCATGCCGACGGTGTCGATGCAGCGGGGCTGCAGCGGTTGCTGAACGAACTCGCCTATCTGCCGGTCTTCACCGCGCACCCCACCGAGGCCAAGCGGCGCACCACGCTGGAGACCCATCGACGCATCTTCCTGGCTGCCCTCGACCTGCACCGGCATAAGCTCAATGAGGAAGAGCAGCAAGACCGCCTTGGCCAGATCCTGAGCGAGATCCAGGTGCTCTGGAAGACCGATGAGGTGCGGGTGCACAAGCCGCAGGTGACCGATGAGGTGCGCCAAGGCTTGTACTTCTTCCGTGAGTCCTTGTTCGAGACCCTGCCGCAGGTCTACCGCAACCTGGAGCGGGCGGTGCGCCGGCTCTACGGCAGTAACAGCGGCGTGCTGGTGCCGAGCTTCGTCGGCTTTGGCTCCTGGATCGGCGGTGATCGCGATGGCAATCCCTACGTGAAGCCTGAGACCACCGAGCTGGCGGTGCGCATGCACTGCGAGCTGGTGCTCGAGCATTACATCGCGCGGGTGCGGCGGTTGACCCGCATCCTCAGCCATTCGAGCCTACTGGTGCAGCCCTCGACGCCGTTCCTCGATGCCCTCGACGATGACGAGGATTACTGGCTGCATACCATGCGCCAGACCCATCGGCGCTATTTCCACGAGCCCTATCGACGCAAGCTGTTCATCGTTCGCCATCGGCTGGAGACCACGCTGGCGCGGGTGCGGGCGCGGATCGAGGATGATCAGAGTCCGGAGATCCTACCCGAGGGCTATGCGCATGAGGGCGAGCTGCTCGATGACCTCTACCTGATCCGCGACTCGCTGATCAGCCACGGCGACGCCAATGCCGCCGATGGCGAGCTGAAGGATCTGCTACGCCTGGTCGAGACCTTTGGCTTCCATCTGGTGCATCTCGACGTGCGCCAGGAGTCGACGCGCCACACCGAGGCGGTGATCGAGCTGTTCGCGCGCCAGCCCGGTGCGCCGCTCTATCATGCCTTCAGCGAGGAGCAGAAGCTGCTGGCCTTGGCCGAGGCGATCGGCCATCCGCATCCGTTCCATGTCGATAAGGGCACGCTAACGCCTGAGACCCGCGAGACGCTCGAGGTGTTCGAGTCGATGGCGCGGATGCGTGCTGAGATCAGCGAGCAGGTCTTCGGCGCCTATGTGATCTCGATGACGCACAGTGCCAGTCATGTGATGGAGGTGATGCTGCTAGCGCGCCTGGCCGGGCTCGCCGGGCAGACCCCGGACGGTTGGTTCTGCCATCTGCGCATCTCGCCGCTGTTCGAGACCATCGAAGACCTGGCGCATATCGACTCCGTAATGTCGGCGTTGTTCGACAACCCGACCTACGCGGCACTGCTCAAGGCCTCCGGGAATCTGCAGGAGGTGATGCTCGGCTACTCGGACTCCTGTAAGGACGGCGGCATCCTCGCCTCGGCTTGGAATCTTTATGAGGCACAAGAAAAGATCATTGCTCTCGCCGAAGGGCGCGGCGTCAAGTGCCGGCTCTTCCATGGTCGTGGCGGCACCATCGGTCGCGGCGGTGGCCCGACCCATGAGGCGATCCTGTCGCAGCCGGAAGACACCGTGCACGGGCAGATCAAGTTCACCGAGCAGGGTGAGGTGCTCTCCTACCGCTATGCCAACCCAGAAACGGCTCTCTATGAGCTGACCATGGGTATCAGCGGCCTGATGAAGGCGAGCCGCTGCGTGATCGAGCCGCCAATCAAGCCACGCAAGGATTATCTCGGCATCATGGAAGAGCTGGCGCGGCTCGGTGAGGCCCATTATCGGGGCCTGATCTGCGACACGCCGGGGCTGCTGGACTATTTCTATGAGGCGACCCCGGTCGACGCGATCGCGCTGCTCAACATCGGCTCGCGGCCTTCGCATCGCAAGAAGGCGGATCGCTCGCTGGGCTCGATCCGCGCCATCCCCTGGGTCTTCGGTTGGGCCCAGGCTCGGCATACCCTGCCGGCTTGGTTTGGCATCGGCAGCGCGATCGAGCAATGGCGACAAGGGGATCTGGAGCGCTTGGCCAAGCTGCAGCGGATGTATCAGGAATGGCCGTTCTTCCGTGCGATCTTGAGCAACACGCAGATGTCGCTGTTCAAGGCCGAGATGCAGATCGCCCATGAGTACGCGCAGTTGATGCCGGATCAGGCGCGTGCCGAGGCGATCTACCGGGCGATCGCCGATGAATATCAACGCACCCTGACCCAGGTTTTGAACGTGGCTGGCCTGCATGCGGTGATGGAGGAGACGCCCGAACTGCAGCTCTCGCTGGCACGGCGCAATAGCTATCTCGATCCTCTGAACCATATCCAGATCACCCTGCTCGAGCGCTATCGCAACGAGCCGAGCGAGGAGGGGCGAAAGGAGTGGCTCGATCCGTTGTTGCGTTCGATCAACGCCATAGCCGCTGGCATGCGCAACACCGGTTGATGGCTCTGCTCAATGTGCTCGTTTCACGCTGATCAGGCTCACAAGCTAAGATTGCAGGAGCCGCATGAGCAGATCCGTCACCGCGGTCGCGAGCAGGAGCAGGTCCGCCAGCAGCGGCGCTATCAGCCGTTCTATTGCGAGGAGAACATCTGGTGGCTCTGCGTCGAACCGCCGCTAGGCGTCCATATCGAGCTGGTGATCTTTGTCGCGAGTCTATCTGCCCGATCGCCGAGCAGCAGGCTGGCGCGGCCGATGGCGTTGCTTGGTGGGATTACCATTGTATTGCGCTCGATCAGGAGCGGCGCATCTGGGATCTGGATACTAAGTTGCCGCAACCGGTGGCGGCGCGCATCTGGGTCGCGCACAGCTTCCCCCGGGCGGCCGCATGGCCGGCCCCGCTGCGGCCCCTGTTTCGGCTGGTCCCCAGTGCAGACTATCTGCGGGATTTTTCCAGTGATCGGCGTCACATGCGGGACGCTGATGGAGACTGGCTCCAGCCACCGCCGTCCTGGCCCTGTATTGGTGTTGGGGACAGCCCTGGTGCCGAGGCTGGTACAAAGACGGATACTCAGGGCAACCTGCGGTACTATCGGGATTTGAGCATGTCTGACGGGCCGGGGATTGTGGTTGATCTTGAAGCATTTTTAGCGATCTATTGCGCAGATGAGGGTGCCGTCCATGGTCCAAGAATCACGTAAAATCTATCAGTTGAAGGTCACGCTCAAGCAGACTAAGCCGCCGATCTGGCGACGCGTCCTAGTGCTGAACAGAACCCCGCTTGCAGACTTGCATGAGATCCTGCAGACCCTGATGGGGTGGACGGATTCTCATCTGCACCAATTCATCGTAGCGGGTCAATACTATGGCGCACCAAGCCCTTACGATGATTTTATGGAGGTGGCGGACGAGCGACAATATCGGCTTGATCAACTCCTAAAGAAGGAAAAGGCGTCAATGATCTACGAGTATGATTTTGGCGATGGCTGGAATCACAAGATCACGTTGGAGAAGATCCTGCCTTTCGACCAGGCGCAACGGTTGCCGCAGTGCCTCAAAGGCAAGGGGGCTTGTCCGCCCGAGGATGTTGGCGGAGTCTGGGGCTATTACGCATTTCTGGATGCATTGGCCAATCCTGAGCATCCCGAGCACGATGAATTGAAGGAGTGGATTGGTGGCGATTTCGACCCCGATGAGTTCGATCTGAACGATATCAATTCGCGACTCTTCTTTCAGCAGGTTCACAGTGCGCAAGCCTGATTGCGAGCCTTGCTGTCATGGCGGCCCCGGATGCTCATTCCTGGGGGCTTACCATGGCTGCGCATTGAGTGGCGACTTGGGTCTTGGTCCTTGGTCTGCTTGCGAAGGCCATGTTTATACATGGCTTTAATCTGCGTTTATCTCTGTCATCTGCGGTTTCTAGGATCAACCAATCATAGTGGTCAATTATCATGTCTGAGCTGCTCTATAAGGCAAACCCTTCGATCTGGCGCTCGCACCCCTTTGGCGCCCTCGTTGCCTGGGTGCTGATACTCTTGGGGGCAGTCATCGCCTTCACCGGGGCGATCCCTTTCCTGCCTGAGCCGACGCAGCCGATTCAATTGCCAGAGGGCTTCGACCTGCGCTGGGTGGGTTATGGTCTGCTGGCGATTGGCTTCTTCCAACTGCTGCGCTGGTGGCTGGCCACGCTGATGGATCAGCTCGAGATCTATGAGCGCGAGCTGGTCTGGACCCATGGTCTGCTGAGCAAGGAGTACACCGAGATCAACATGGGCTCGGTGCGCACGGTGCGTATTGGGCAGTCGCTGTTCCAGCGTATCGTTGGTGCTGGCGACCTGCAGATCTTTACCGCTGGTGATGAGCCAGAGCTGACCATCCGCGGGCTGCCGCGGCCGCAGGAGATTCGTCAACACATCAAGGGATACAGCGCTGGTGATGAATAGCCTGTCGCAGTTCCGGCCTGTGCCGAGGAGAGCCGTTGTGGTGGCCCCAATGTGGCGACTCATTGCTGCTGTTTTGGCCTTTTTGGCCTTCAGCGCGGCCTTTGCCGGTACAGGCGCGCTAGATCGGATCAAGGCCTCAGAGATCATCCGCATCGCCTACGCGCCTAATGCCTATCCGATCTCATTCAAGGATGCGGAAGGCGTCCCACGTGGCTACTCGGTCGATCTCTGCCGGCACATCGTTACCGCCGTGCAGCAGGCGCTGGGACTAGACGCCCTCGAGATCGCCTGGATCGAAGGCAATACCCCGCGCCGTGTGGCTGCAGTTGCCAATGCTGAGGCGGATATCGAATGCGGAACCACCACCATGACCCTGTCTCGACAGCGTCAAGTCGACTTCTCTAATGTCGTCTTTGTCGAATCCGGCGGCATCCTGGTCAAGAGTGATCGCGGGCTGCGCGGACTGGAGGATCTCGCTGGTCGTAAGGTTGGTGTGGTGCCAGAGACAACGACCGAGCGCCGCTTGCGCCCGGCGCTGATCGAGCGCGGGATCGAGCTGGAGCTGGTGCCAATCCGTGATGCTAAGGATGGGCGTGAGCGCCTTATCGCCGATGAGCTTGACGCGGTTGCTGGCGACCGTTTAGTGCTGATTGGACAGGTTGCGGAAACCGGGAAGGCCGAGGACTTTGGGATCGTCGATGCAAAATTTTCGGTTGAGCCCTACGCCTTTGCATTGCCGCGCAACGATGCTGATTTCAGGCTAGAAGTCAATCGTGGACTCGCTGAGGTCTATCGTGGTGGAGAGATCGAGAGGATCTTCCAGCGCTGGTTTGGTGAGGATTCGGCACCGACGCGCTTGCTCGAAACCCTCTATTTCATCTATGGCTTTGCCGACTGATCCGCATCCTTGGCCGTCGCTGAATGGCCGCTTAGGCCAGCGTCTTGGAATTGCAGTGCGGCAAGTCGGGCATAGAGGCCATCTTCATCGAGCAAGTCCTGATGGCGGCCACTCGCGACCAGATGGCCCTGATCGAGCACCAGGATACGATCGGCATTGCGCACCGTTGCCAAACGATGCGCGATGACGATGCTGGTGCGACCGCGCATCAGATGCTCGAGTGCGTCCTGAACCAAACGCTCACTTTCGGCATCGAGCGCGCTCGTTGCCTCGTCCAATAGCAACACGGCAGGGTCACGCAGGATGGCGCGCGCAATCGCGATGCGCTGGCGCTCACCACCGGAGAGACGCACGCCACGCTCGCCGAGGAAGGTGCGATAGCCATCAGGTAGCCGCTGGATGAATTCATGGGCGTGAGCGGCCCGGGCCGCGGCTTCAACGGCGGCCTCATCGGCCTCTAATCCATACCGAATGTTCTCTAGGGCATCAGCACCGAAGATCACCGGGTCTTGCGGCACAATGACGATCTGGCGTCGAAAATCGGCCGGCTCCAGCTCGCGGAGA
The DNA here is from genome assembly GCA_010912705.1 of Halochromatium sp. GTDB lineage: Bacteria > Pseudomonadota > Gammaproteobacteria > Chromatiales > Chromatiaceae > Lamprobacter. Next base: position 80,205 of record POWB01000019.1, on the reverse strand, counting down.
TCGATACCCTCGAGTCGCAATGCGCCTTGTTGCGGATCATAGAAGCGCAGTAGCAGATGAAATAGCGTCGACTTGCCGGCGCCAGAGGGACCTACCAGGGCAACCTGCTCGCCAGGTGCGATCTCCAGATCAATCTCGGCGAGGGCCGGATGCGTTGGCCGTGACGGATAGGTAAAGCTCAGGCGCTCGGCACTGACGCGGCCCTGGACCGGCTCCGGCAGTGGACGCGGATTGGTTGGCGGCCTGATCGCCGGCTCGGTCTCGAGCAGCTCCATCAGGCGCTCGGCAGCACCTGCGCCACGCAGCAACTGGCCGGCAATATCAGACAAGGCGCCGATATTGCCGGCGACCAGGATGGCGTAGAACAGGAATGCCGTGAGTTCACCACCAGTGAGCCGGCCGGCTAGAACCTCGCGGCCGCCGAACCAGAGCACCACCCCAATGGCGCCAAAGGTCAGCAGGGTGACCAGGGTGCTCAAGAGGGCACTGGCTAGGGAGCGCTGCATCGCGGTTGCGAAGGCCTCCTCAACGCGTTCGCTGTAGCGTCCCCGATCGATCGGCTCGTGACAGAAGGCCTGTACCGTGCGAATGCCGTGCAGGGTTTCGTCGACATAGGCGCCGACATCACCGATCCGGTCTTGGCTGCGCCGCGACAGCCGCCGTACGCGATGGCCAAGGACCCAAGCCGGGACTAAGACCAGCGGTACTCCCAGCAGCACTAGCTGGGTGAGCTGTGGACTGGTGATGGCCAACATGACCAGACTGCCAAGCGTGAGCAGCGCACTGCGCAGGCCCATGGCAAAGGTCGAGCCAACCACCGTCTGCAGTAGCGCTGTATCACTGGTGAGCCGCGAGATCACCTCGCCGGTCCGGGTGGTCTCGAAGAAGCCGACATTGAGGGTTAGGGCGCGGTCAAACACCGCTTGGCGCACATCGGCGACGATACGCTCGCCAAGCCAATTCAGCAGCCAGCTGCGCAGCCCGACGGCCGCGCTTAAGAGCAGGACGACCAGCAAGAACAAGAGCAGTGCTTGGTTCAGTGAGGTCGGTGAGCCATTGGCGAGCCCGGTATCGACCACATGCCGAATCACCTGGCCGAAGGCGAGTAGCGCGCCGGCAGCAAACAGCAGCGCAGCGACGGCAAGCAGCAGGCGGCCGAGATAAGGGCGTCCGAAGCCCAACAAGCGGAGTAGTGGTCGCAAACGTCGACCGCGCGGCCGATCCAAAGAATCAGCTGAGGATGAAGAGGGTCGCATAGCATGCTATCCCTGGCTTGGAGGCGATGGCCTAGGATCTCGGTGCGGCGCAACGCCCTAGGGCAAGAGAGGCCGCCGCGGCCTTATGCGATGTCTCGTCTGTGGACGCGGCGGGCTAGGTCAGGGAACGGGTGAGATGCTCAGCCTGTCTGCGCCGCCCGTCTGCTGACGTTGGTCCGGCGGCTAGGTCCGGAGTAGGTCGTAGAGCCTATCCTTGAGCAGGAGACGCTCCTTCTTTAGGTCTTCGATCGTCTCATCGGCAACCGGGGTGCCGAGCTCCTCGAGCTTGCGGACCTTTGCGTCCAGCGTGTCATAGGAGTCCATGAGCTCGGCAAAGGCAGAGTTGCTTGCGCGCATCTCGTCGATCTTGCCTTCGAGCTCCGGAAACTCATGGATCACATCGTGAATTTCTCCAAGCATCGGCTTGCGAACCTCCGGAACGGCATCGCCTCAATGGCGCTGCCGGTGTCGTAGTGAACAGTTTGATGGACGGGCCGCGGCGCACTGGCTGCCAACGCGCGTGACCCTCCGTCGAAGTGTAAACCAACGGTCATGAACTGCCGTCGGTAGGGGCAGAAAAACCTGATCTGTGTTAGCAAAATTGCAGGAATCTTGGCCAGGTTTTGAATGCTGTGCTGGCTTTGGGGCCCTTGCCCTAGTTTGTGCTGGTATCCATGGCCTTAATCACGGCGTCGGTGATATCGCCATCCTCGTCAAGATAGACGACGCCAGCCTGGTTGGCCTCGAAGACGGCGTCGATCTTACGCTGTTTGGCAACACTGATGACCGCGTCACGGGCTGCTGGTAAGATTTTTTGACCCTCTTGCTGCTGCGCCTGTGCCAGTTGCCGCTGGATCTTTGCGAAATCCTGCTCAAACTTTTTGATCCGATCCTGAATCTCTTGCTCGGTCTTCTCGACCTGGGCGGCGCTCATCAGGGGGCGATCGCGCTCGAGTGTTTGCTGCAGCTGGCGAATCGCCACCTCTTCCTCGGCGAAGGTCTGCTGCTCGTCACCAAAGCGCTCTTGTAGATTGGTCTGTGCCTGCTTGCCGAGCTGGCTCTCCTCTAATACGCGCTGCATGTCGACATAGCCAATCTCGCTGGCTCGTAGCGGCGAGGAGATGGCCAATGGCATCGCGAGCAAGAGACCGAGGATGGCAAAAGGGTGTTTCATGGCTGAGCTCCTGAGAGACGAAGGGCCTCCTCGCATGCTGGAAGCCGCAGATGTAGCTAGCTGGCGATTGTATACCGCATCGGTGAGATAGTGAGGAAGTGAGGAAGGGGGGAGGTGAGGAAGGGGGGAAGTGAGGAAGTGAGGAAGGGGGGAAGTGAGGATAGGGAGGAAGGGAAGGCGCAAAGGATAACGCGCAAACGCTGAGCAGGCGTTACAATCTGAAGCTTATTCTATGTCTCGCGGCTTATGGGCCACGCGGCGCCCTGATACCGGAGGATGGAGCGGCATGGCGGGTTCCCTGCAGGACCAACTAGTGAAAGCCGGGCTAGCGACTGAGCAGCAGCTGCGCAGCACCAAGTCCAAGAAGCGGAAACAGAAGCGATCTGGCACGCCGACCGCAGATGCCGCCGAGCGTCAGCAGGCGGCTCAGGCGGCCGCCGAGAAGCGCAAGCGTGATCAGGAGTTGAATCGTCAGCGTGACGAGGAGGCGAGGCGTAAGGCCGAGCAGATCGCGCTCTGGCAGCTGGTGCGGGATAACCGGATCGCGCGTGCAGCGGGCGATACGGCCTACAATTTCACTGATGGTAAGGCGCTGAAACGGCTCTACCTGAACGCGGATCAACATCGTGACCTGGTTGCAGGCAACCTGGCCATCGTCCGCCATGATGACTTCTATGAATTGGTGCCAGCGGCCGTTGCTGAGCGCCTCGCCAGCGCCGAGCCGGACTTGGTGCTGGTGCAGAATCGTCCCGAGCCGGATGATCTTGACGATGAGTACGCTGATTATAAGGTCCCTGACGATCTGATGTGGTGAGCGGCGCGCTGCCTTGGTCGCCACGAGGCGCTCTCAATGACGCTCATCGATACCCACTGCCATCTTGATGTCGCGGCCTTTGATGCCGATCGGGCGCAAGTCTTGGCCGATGCGCGTGCGGCTGGTGTGGCGTCAATCGTTGTGCCTGGGATCAATGCCCGGGGGTGGGATCAACTGCTGCGGCTGTGCGCGAGCGATGCCGGCCTCTATCCGGCGCTCGGTCTGCATCCGCTCTTTCTAGATCGACAGGCTGAGACGGATCTTGCCTTGCTCGAGCAGCGCTTGGCGACGGCTAATCCCGTCGCGATCGGGGAGATCGGGCTCGATTTTCATGCTAAAGACGCCGATCGGTCGCGTCAGCTCGCTCTCTGCCAAGCCCAGCTCGCGATTGCCCAGGCGGCACGGCGCCCGGTGCTCTTGCATGTGCGTAAGGCACATGAGGAGATGCTTAGGCTGTTAGTGGAGACGCCGGTGGTCGGCGGCATCGCGCACGCGTTTAATGGCAGCCTGCAGCAGGCACAGCGCTACATGGATCTGGGCTTTTGCTTGGGCTTTGGCGGCATGCTGACCTTCAAGCGCTCGACGCGTCTGCGGCGCTTGGCGGCTGATCTGCCGTTGCCGGCGATTGTGCTCGAGACCGATGCACCGGATCTTAGCGTCGCCACGCATCAGTATCAGCGGAATAGTCCCGCCTATCTTCCCGAGATCCTGAATAGCCTCGCTGAGGTGCGCGCTGCAGACCCTGCTTATCTGGCTCAGCAAACCACCGCCAATGCGTCTCGGCTGTTGGGGATTGGTGCCGCAAGTGGCCCCGCCAATGGGACTTTCTGAGCGAACCTCTATCCTGATCGGTGAGCAGGGGGTTGAGCGCCTAGGTGCCGCGCGTGTCTTTGTTGCCGGGCTCGGCGGTGTCGGCTCCTTTGCCGCTGAAGCGCTAGCGCGTGCCGGAGTGGGTGAGCTGATCCTGGCCGATTGTGATCATGTAGCGGAGTCCAATCTGAATCGACAGCTGTGCGCACTGCAGAGTACGCTCGGTGAGTCGAAGGCCGAGGTCATGCGTCGGCGTATCCTCGACATCAATCCGGCTGCGCGGCTGACGCTGATTCAAGCCTTCCTCACCGCTGACGAGCTGCCATCGCTGATCTCAGAGGGTGGCTATGATCTGGTCGTCGACGCCATTGACAGTCTCAACAGTAAGCTTGCGCTGCTCGGCGCCGCGGTTGATGCAAGCACTTCGGTGGTGTCTAGTATGGGCGCCGGTGGGCGGCTTGATCCGGCCCGGATTCAGGTTGGTGACCTGATGGATAGTGGCGGTTGTCCGCTGGCGCGCAAGGTGCGTCAGCAGCTGCGCCGGCGTGGCTACGGCCGAGGGATTGTCGCGGTTTGGTCGGATGAGCCCCCGCGTCAGCCATTGCCACCAGCGCCGACCTCGCGGGGACGACCACGTGCGATCAATGGCACCATCAGTTATCTGCCAGGACTCTTCGGCTTGACTTTAGCGGGCCTGGGTATACAGCGGCTGCTTCGTCTTACTCCCTGAGCCCAAGCTCGCGCTCGATCACCTCGCCAGCGCGCAGACTGAGCTCGACACGCCGATTTTGGGCCCGCTGCTCAGGGCTGTCGTTCGGTACAAGCGGCCGTGTTTCAGCATGTCCGAGCACGATCAGGCGCTCAGGCTCAAGCGTCTCACCCTCAAGGAGCACATTGGCGACTGTCGCAGCTCGCATCGCCGAGAGATCCCAGTTGCTGTGAAACCGCTCACTGCTGATCGGCACGTTATCGGTATGTCCGTCGATCGCGATATACCCTGGCATCTCGGTGAATTCCCCCGACAGAGTCTGGAGCAATCCCCTCAATGATTCACTGAGCTCAGCGGAGCCTGATGGAAAGCTTCCCCTCTCGTCGATGCGGATGATGATATCGAGGCCGACGCGCTCGACGTTGACATTCGCATCGGCCTCGGCCTCACGGATTTTCTGCTCGATTCGAACCGTTAGCTCCTCGAGACGCTCAGCCACGCGGGAATCGATCTCTCCCGAGGCGAGCGTCGGCTTCTCGAAGCTGGTCCTTTGACGCACTTCGTTGAACGGGATAGGCTCGACCCGACCGGGCGAGAAATGCTGCAGCACCGGGCTGGTGCCCATCGGAATCAAATCTGCGGGGACATCCCGCTGCACGCCAAAGGCCTTTGCCATCTCTCCAGCGAGACGTCTGAAACGGATGGCGTCGACTTCCGAAAACGATAGCAGCAGCACGAAGAAACAGAGCAGTAAGGTCATGAGGTCAGCATAGGTCACCATCCAGGTTGGTACCTTGCTACATTTGACACGCTTCTTAGGCACTGCCCGGTTCCTCTTTTGCCTCGGTCTGTCCTTCCCCGTCACCGCTGTCGCGCTTGTCACGACGCTCTTGGGGCAAGTAGGTCACGAGCATCTGCTCGACCACGCGTGGGTTGCGCCCTTGCTGGATGGCCAGCAGTGCATCGATCCAAAGTGCCTGTAGCTGCTCCTGTTGCAAGGTTCTCACCTCGAGCTTTTCGGCAATCGGGGTAGCAAGGATGTTGGCAATCAACACGCCATAGAGGGTAGTCAGCAAGGCCACTGCCATTGCCGGCCCAATCGATGCCGGATCACTCATATTGGAGAGCATGTCCACCAGGCCGATCAGAGTTCCGATCATCCCCATCGCAGGTGCGACATCGGCTAGGAGTGTAAAGGCGCGGGCACCAGCCCGATTTCGCTCAAGGGTCAGCAACCGTTCTTTGTCAAGGACATCTCGAAGCATGTCGGTCGAGTAGCCATCGGCCAACATCTGCAGACCTTGGGTCAGGAAGCTTGAGTTGGATTCATGGTCCTCGAGGGCGAGAAGACCGCTCTTGCGGGCGGTCTTGGCGATATCGAGCATTTCATCGATGGTCGATTCGAGGTCTGGCAGGTTCGTCTTAAAGACCTTGCCAGTCGCGCTGAGCGCCTGGCGAACCTCGGTGAAGGTCATCTGCGAGAGCACCACTAAAAGGCTGCCACCAATGACGATGATCAGGCTCACCGGGTTGACGAAGACCATCGGCGAGCTGCCAAGCGAGATCGCCGCGACGATCATGATGGCAGCGCCGAGCATACCGATAATGGTTGCCAAATCCATCTCGTAGCCTCTTAGATCAACGATTCGGGGAGCATTCGCTAACTGGCATCGATGCCAGGGGATGGGCGCCCAATGGCCCGCTCATTCGCGGTGGCCAATGATACGTCTTTTAGACAAGCTGCGGGGGAGAAGTCGGCAACCTGCCGGCCTCCTGGACTAGGAGATAGTCTCGCTGAGGGCAAGGGCGATCAAAGCTTGGGCAATTTCTGCTAAATCTCATACCTTCTGCTTACAGATGTGAGTCACAGATAAGCACCGATGGACACCGATTCTCGCTGTTTCTATGCCTGTTTATCGGTGTCCATCTGGGGTCCTGTTTGAGATAAGGCGATTTTGTCTTTTCGCTCTCCTTCTGGGTCGCGTCGTCAGTCGCATAGCCCGGTTATGCTCCCGACAAGGCTCCTTGCAGGCAAACGAAAATCCTACGCAATTTGGTACAAGCTTTTCCGGCAATCGCCTTAGCTCACCTTGATCTCGATCTGCTCGCCGGTCTCTGGATCTGACAGATGGACGGCGCAGGCGATGCAGGGGTCGAACGAGTGGATGGTACGCAAGATCTCCAGTGGCTGATGCGCATCATGCAGCTGGGTGTTGTCGGCCAGTGCCGCCTCGTAAGCACCCGGGATGCCCGCTGGATCGCGCGGACCGGCATTCCAGGTCGAGGGCACCACGGCCTGATAGTTCGCGATCTTCTCGTTCTCGATCACGATCCAGTGCCCAAGCGCCCCGCGTGGGGCCTCCATGTAGCCGGCGCCCCGGGCCTGCTTCGGCCAGCTGGACGGCTCCCAGAGGGCATCATTGAAGGTCTGGGTATCACCGGCGCGGATGTTGGCGACCAAGGCGTCGTACCAGGTCTGCATGGCATCGGCGACGATCTTCGATTCCAGCGTGCGGGCGGCGGTGCGCCCGAGCGTCGAGAACAGCCCCTCGACGGGTAGGCCCAGGGTGGTTAGTGAATAGTCGACCAGCTCCTTGGCCTGCGCATGCGCCGGTGCACTACTGTCCGCATAGAGCAGCAACATACGCGCGAGCGGCCCGACCTCGACCGAGTTGTTGTTCCAGCGTGGCGATTTGAGCCAGGAGTAGCCGTCGTCGACATTGAGCTGCTTGTAGGGCGGTTTGGGTCCGCCGCGGTCGTCGTAGTCGAGCTTGGTCTCGCCGTCATAGGGGTGCAGGCCGGCCTGCTTGCCGTCCTTGTAGTCGTACCAGGCGTGGGCAACGAACTCTTGGATCTCGCCTTCGGCGTGCAGATCGACCGGATGGATGGTGCTGAGATCGCGGTTGAGGATGGCGCCGCGCGGGAACAGGAGATCGGATAGGTCGCTGCTGTCCGCGCTCGAGCCGCTGTAGGGTAGGTCGCCGTAGCAGAGGAAGTTGCCGAGGCCTTCACCCTTCTGCGCCCAATCCTTGTAGAAGCCGGCGATGGCCAGGGTATCCGGAATGTAGACCTGCTCGACGAAGGCCTGCATGTTCTTGATCAGATCCTGGACCTGAGACAGCTTCTTGGCGTTGATGGCCGAGTCCGAGTTCAGGTCGATCGGCGAGCCGACGCCGCCGACGATGAAGTTCGGATGCGGGTTCTTGCCGCCAAAGATCGCATGCAGCTTGGCCACCTCGCGCTGCCAGCCCAAGGCCTCGAGATAATGCGCGACTGCCATCAGATTGGCCTCGGGCGGCAGCTTGTAGGCCGGATGGCCCCAATAGCCGTTGGCGAAGATGCCGAGCTGGCCACCGTCGACGAAGGTCTTGAGCCGCTTCTGGATATCGCTGAAGTAGCCGGGCGACGACTTGCCCCAGCTGCTGGTGCCGAGATCAGCGGCGGTCTTGGCGCTGATCTGCTGCGCGAGCTGCGAGGTCGCGGCCGGGTCGGCACTGAGCGCCGAGACGACGTCCACCCAGTCCAGCGCATGCAGATGATAGAAGTGCATCACATGGTCATGGATGTACTGGGCGCCGATCATCAGGTTGCGGATCAGCTGGGCGTTCGGTGGGATCGGATAGTTCAGCGCATCCTCGACTGAGCGTACCGAGGCAATGCCGTGCACCAGCGTGCAGACGCCGCAGATGCGCTGTGCGTAGGCCCAGGCGTCCCGCGGGTCGCGCCCGCGCAGGATGATCTCGAGTCCGCGCACCATGGTGCCGGACGAGTAGGCCTTGGCAATATCCTGCCCGTTCATCTCCGCCTCGATGCGCAGATGACCCTCGATGCGGGTAATGGGGTCGACGACGACGCGCTCGCTCATGATTCTTCAGCCTTCTTGTTCTCGACCTCTTTCTCGACCAGATGATCGGCGATGATCTCGGTCAGCCCGACCACGGGGATGTCCATGTTGAACTCCTCTAGGCCCTCTTCGAGCTGGGTGCGGCAGGTGGCGCACATGGTCACCATGCGCTCGGGCTCGACCTCCTCGATCTGTGCCTTCTTGCGCTTGAACGCGGCCAGCTTCAGCGGCTCGGCACGCTCGTTGGAGCTGACGCCACCGCCAGCACCGCAGCACCACTGGAATTCGCCGTGCTCTTTGAGGTCGACGAAGTTGCTGGCGACCAGATCCATCAGGCTACGCTGCTGCTGGACCACGCCGCTCTTGCGGGCCAGGTTGCAAGGGTCGTGCATCGACAGGCGGTCCATCTCCTTGCCTTCGGTCTTGATGCGGCCGTCGGCGCGCAGCTGATCGAGCACCTCGATGATGTGATAGACCTTGAACGGATAGGCGCGCTTGATCGCGTTCGGGCCTTCCCAGCGGATCGCCGTGTAGGCATGGCCGCACTCGGGGCTGATGACGTTCTTGACCTGCAACTGCTCAGCGGCATCGACGACGCGCTGCACCAGGGTCGCGGCGATGTCCTTGGAGCCGATCTGGATGCCGGCGTTGGTGGCCTCGAAACAGGTCTTGCTCAGGGTCCAGCTGACGCCGGCGTGGTCGAAGATCTTGGTGATCGCTTCCAGATATTCGGGGAAGTTGATGATCTCCATCGACGACAGCAGCACCAGATACTCGGCGCCCTGCTTGTCGATCGGTACCTCGAGGCCGGTGGCGGTCTCGACATGCTTGATCTGGACATCCAGCGTCTTCCACTGCAGGCCCATCGGGCTGCCGGTGTTCACCGCGCGCACTGAGGCAGCGACCAGGCCCTCGGGTGAATGGCCGGAGGCGACCATGCCCTCGCGCGCCTTGCGGATCATGTAGTGGATATCGTTGCCGACCGGGCAGACCATCGAGCAGCGTCCGCACATGCTGCAGGAGTCGTAGAGCAGCGGCTCCCACTCCTCCAGCATCTCATCGGTGATCAATGGCTTTGGCGCGCGCCCGAGCTGGGCGTCGACGCGATCTTTGACGGTCTTCTTGAGCTTGCCCCAGAGGGTGAATTCCTGCTCCCAGAGCAGCCGCATCGGCTCCAGTTTGTGGATCGGCGTGTACTTCGGGTCGCCGGTCTCGACGAAGAACGGACAGGCTTGGGCGCAGAGGCCGCAGTGCACGCAGCTCGAGAAGAAGGCCGCAACCGGCGCGTCGATCTCCTCGCGCCAGGCATTGAGCCCGCGCTCGACGGAAAATGAATGGGCACCCTGGGTCATGATTGAATCCCCTTGCGGCCGAAGATGGCGCCGTTGTAGTAGCGTGCGACAAAGGCGGTGAAGATGTGCGTGAGCTTGGTGAACGGCAGCACGATCAGGAAGATCTCGACGGTGAAGATGTGCAGCCCAAGTGCCAAGGGATAGGGGTTGATCAGCCGGTGGTAGGCCAAATAGCCGGTCAGCACCGGCAAGAAGGTCACCGCCCAGATCAGATAGTCCTGCGGCGTGCTCAGAAAGCGCTTCACCGGATGGGTCAGCCGATGAATCAGCACGGCGACCAGGCCGAGCAGCGTGATGGCGGTGACCGCGTCAACCACTGGGTTCGGCAGCCCCGGCCAGCTGACCCCGAGCGTGCTCTTGATCAGCTCGATGTGTGGGATGAACATCAAGAGGGCAATCACGAATCCAACGTGCCAGAGGGTGCCGACCACCACGTCGAAGGTCGAGCGCTTGAAGGTGCCGGGGTCCGGGTTGAAGCGCCGGTACATCGTTTTCAGGCCCGGAATGACCTCGTTGCCGCGCGCCGCGGCATAGTTATGGGCGCGGCCGAGTGCGAAGATCTCGAACAGCCGGATCAGGATGCCGAGCGCGAAGATTGCGATCGCAAGACTGAACAGCGGCCCCTTGGTCAGGAGGAGGAAATCCATCGGCGTCATCAGAGTTTCTCCTCTAATTGATCGGCGGTGACCTTGTCGTGATGCTTGGCGGCCTGCTTGCCCTGGTTACGACTCATCAGGCCCGCGCCGACGCCGACCGCGGCGCCGACAGCGCCCGCGGTGAGCAAGACATCACCGGGTGAGCCGGTCGGCACCGAGAGCGCCTTGTAGAAGCCGCCGGCATCCCAGAAATCGGGCTCGGAGCAGCCGAGGCAGGGATAGCCCGCCTCAACTGGCCAGCTGGCGCCGCCGTTCCACTTCATGGTCGCGCAGGCGTTGTAGGTCATGGGTCCCTTACAGCCGAGCCGGTACAGGCACCAGCCGGCCTTGGCCCCCTCGTCGTCGAAGGATTCGGCAAACTTGCCCTTGTCGTAGAATGGCCGACGATAGCAGCGGTCGTGGATCGACTGGCCGAAGAAGGCGCGCGGGCGGCCATATTCGTCGAGTTCGGGCAGGGTGCCGAAGGTGAGGAACTGTGCCAGCACGCCGGTGATGACCATCGGTACCGGCGGGCAGCCGGAGACATTGATCACCGGCTTGTCCTTGACCAGATCCTGCACCGAGACCGCGCCGGTCGGGTTGGGGTCGGCCTTGGGCAGACCGCCGAAGGCGGCACAGGTACCGACCGCAACCACGGCAGCAGCGCCATCGATGGTGTCCATCAGCATGTCGTAGTTGCTGATGCCGGCGATGGTCGAATAACCCGGGTTCGCATTGGGGCCGGGTAGGGAGCCGTCGACCACTACCAGGTACTCACCGGCGTTGGTATTCATCGCCTGCTCGCGAGCATGCTCGGCGGCATCGCCCGCCGCAGCTTGCAAGGTGTGATGGTAGTCCAGTGAGATCACATCGAAGATCAGGTTCTCGACCGTGGGCGAGAAGCTGCGGGTCAGCGACTCGGTGCAGCCGGTGCATTCTTGAAAGGAGAGCCAGATGACGGATGGCCGGCGCGCCTTTTCCAGCGCCTGTGCAATCGCCGGGGCCATGCTCGGCGGCAACGCCATCATCGACGCCGTCGCGGCGCAGAATTTGAGGAATCCACGGCGTGACACCCCGTGCTGGCGCAGGCTCTCGCCTAAGGTCTTCGATGTGGCCATCGTTTCTCCTGCCATTGCTGGAATTCAGCGGTCAGTGGCGGGACTCAGCCGCCGGATCGGCCGCGGTTGCGGACGCAAGTGCTGCGTCGAGCGCGGCCAACGAATCGGTGATGTCGGCGCGCTGGGTGCGCAGCATCTGCGGGATCTCGTCGATCTCGATCTGCAGTGCGATGCGCTCGCCCTCGACATTGGCGTAGTCGAGCACCCAGACCCCAGGAAAGCGGGTCTCCCAGACGCGGGTGGGGCCGAGCGCGTCGATGGTTGCCTCGACCTCGCCACGGCCAAGCAGCGCCATCAAACGCTCTTCGTCGCCGGGGCCGAAGGGTATCGCGGCGAGATCAATGCGGGTCGGCTCAGCGCGCTCAGCGAACCGAGCCAGCGCATGGCGGATCTCATTGAGGATCGGCAGCGCGTTGCCGAATTGCTGCGGTTCGGCTTCGGGCTGCTCGATATGAATTGGAATGCCGGCGAGTTTCGCCATCAGGCTCCTCCATCGGTTGATGCTTATGTTAGGCAGAGCTTATTCGGTCGTGTTTGACCTATGGCATCCTTTGCTGCAACTCGGCGAATAACCCTGCTCGTTTATGCGGAATCTCATGGCTTGGATTCGCGAGTCGTGCCTGGCTGGGTTAGTGGTTAGTGGGTCGGACCGCTGCCCTGCTGCTGCAGGGTCGTGCGGTTAGCCGCCGCGCCAGTGCGAGAGCAGGTTCTGGATCTGGCGTACCACCTCGGGGACCGCGGCGGCGACTGCGGGCGTGAGTTGATCGCCCCAGTCGACCTTCAGTGGCTCGACGCCGATCAGCGCGCGCTGCGCGGGCAGGCTATCGGTGAGGCGGGCGATGTCGAACAGGTCGGCGAGGCTGACCTCGTGTACGCTCTTGGCGTGCCGGCTCAGCTGTTGATCCATGGCGTGGCCCTCGAACAGGCGCACACTGCCGGGGGCATCGCCCATCACCGCCGCGTCGACGACGATCAACCGTCGGGCATCGCCGATCGGGCCGGCGAGGGTGAAGCTCAGGGTGCCGCCGTCGTAGAGCCTGAGATCCGGGTCATCGGCAGCGATCGGCTCCATCGCCTCGAGCACGGCGGCGCCCAGCGCCTCGTCCGAGAGCAGGATGTTGCCAAGACCGAGGATCAAGGTGCCTTCTGCGGGCATGGGAGTCTCCGAGTGATGCGGCCAGTGCGCGTCAATCTACCATGGCCTTCAGCAAGACTAGCGCAGCTCTTCGAGCAGGCCTTGCGAAGGTTTGACCCAAGCCGCTTGTGATGAGGTTGGCCAGGGCTTAGCCTTGGCGGTTTGCGACAAGCTGATGGAGGCGCGCCCATGTGCATGGGTATCCCAATGCGGATTGTTGAGATCAATGGCTTTGCGGCGCGCTGTGAGGCCAAGGGGGTCGAGCGCGAGGTGAGCCTGCTGATGCTCGACCCGGATGGGCTGGCGGTGGGCGATTTCGTCGTCATCCATCTCGGTCATGCGATCGAAAAGATCTCCGCCGAGCGCGCTGCCGATACCTGGTCGGTGTATGACGAGATGCTAGCAGCTGAGGCTGCTGCCGCGACCGAATCCGCTGTTGGCGGCCGTTTGCGCTGACGCTGGCCCCGGCCCCGATGCTGGCTTGGGGCCGTTGCGGATGCGCTCAACGGCGACGGCTCAAGTGGCACTCAGGAAATCGTCGGCAATCTCGTACTGACGTTGGACCTCATCGAGGTGGGCGTTGCCCTGCTCATCAACCAGCTCGCAGTTGTTGGCCATGCGTGCATGCATGGCCGCCTTCCAGGCGCGATTCGTCTTGTTGTCCGGTAGCATGCTGTCGGGCGTGAGTGCAGCGGCCACGGCGGCAGCGACGAAATGGTCGGCTTGGGCCAGCCAATCGGTGTCCTTGCCGCAGTCGGTATAGGTCTTGGTTGCCCAGGCCTTGGCGGCGCGATAGGCGTCTTCGAGCTCCGACTCGGTCGTGTCGGTGCGCAGTCCGGTCTCGATCGCCCGTTTCACCCGCTCATCGCGGCTTAGATGGATCAAGCTCTGCGCAAAGCGCAAGCCGATCAGACGTTGTTGCTCGACGGAGAGACGAGCGAGTAGATCACGGAGTGCTTGGTCGTTACTGATGGTTGCCATGCGGGAGGGTCTCCTGTGCGCTTACCATCGCGTACTATCTTGCCTCTACCGCCTGCACCGCATTGATGTGAATCACAGCCCATGAAGCGAACCGTCTTCTTTGTCTCCGAAAGTACCGGTATTACCGCCGAGACCCTCGGTCATAGTCTCCTCTCGCAATTCGATAGCGTCGATTTCGAGCAGGTTTACATGCCCTACATCAACACCGAGGCGCGAGCGCGAGCGCTGACGGTGCGTATGCACGAGGCCGCTGAGCGCGATGGTGTTCGCCCCTTGGTCTTTTCGACCATGCTCGATGCGGGCATCGCGGCGATCCTCAAGGAGGGCGACTGCTTTCACCTCGAGCTGTTTGAGCAGTTCGTTGAGCCCTTGAGTGCCGAGCTAGGCGTCTCGCCGAGTCGCCAATCTGGGCGCAGTCATGCGATCACCAAGCCGAGCATGTACACCAAGCGCATCGAGGCGATCAATTTTGCGATGGCAAACGACGATGGCATGCGGCCGGATAACTTCCGCCACGCGGATGTGGTCTTAGTCGGCGTCTCGCGCTCGGGAAAGACGCCAACCTGTCTCTATCTGGCGATTCATTACGGGCTGCGCGCGGCCAATCATCCGCTGACCGAGGATGACTTCGAGCGCGAGGCCCTGCCGCCCGAGGTCGGCGCCGTGAAAGAGAAGGTGTTTGGCCTCACCATTGAGGCAAGACGGCTGCATCTGATCCGCGAGGAGCGCCGGCCGGGTAGTGAGTACGCCTCGCTCGCGCGCTGTCGCAACGATATCCGCCTCGCGCATGAGATGCTGGGGCGGCTTGGCGTGCCAGTGCTCGATACCACCAGCCAATCGATCGAGGAGATCTCGGCGCAGGTGCTGCGCGGACTGCGCAATTCCGGTCATCTCGTACAGGGCCATTGAGATACCGATGCCGAGCGTCGATAATGCCGCGCTTTTAGGGGCTCGAGCAGGGAGCCGCTCTGATCGGCTTGAGCGGCTGCAGCGCTTGCTTAGAGCGGCCTGACTCAAGCCTAGACAGGGGCCGGGAATCTGCACCCGCGCATCGCCGGGTCAGGGAATCGGTCGGGCATCGGAATCAAGACATGAGGGCGGAAGCAACACTGATGAAGCTCGGAATTCCAAGAGAGACGCTCGCTGGCGAACGGCGCGTCGCAACCACCCCTGAGGTGGCCAAAAAGCTCGTCGCCAAGGGCTTCGAGGTGCTGATCGAGGCTGGTGCTGGGGTCGCCGCTCACTATACCGACGCGGCCTACCAAGAGGTCGGTGTCAAGATCGTTACGCGAGACGCCTGTTTTGCCGCTGACATACTGCTCAAGGTGCGGCGGCCGAGCGAGGACGAGGCGCGTGCCCTGCGCTCGGGCAGCACCTACATCAGCCTGGTCGAGGGCTGCGGCGATGATCCGCTGCTATCGCGCATGGTCGAGAATGGCGTGCAGGTGCTGGCGATGGAGCGGATGCCACGCATCTCGCGCGCGCAGTCGATGGATGCGCTCTCGTCGCAGAGCAACATCGCCGGCTATCGTGCGGTCATCGATGCGGCAGCGCACTATGGCCGCTTCTTCCCGATGATGATGACCTCGGCGGGCTCGGCCAAACCGGCGCGGCTGGTCGTGCTCGGTGCTGGGGTCGCGGGCTTGCAGGCGATTGCCACCGCGCGCCGGCTGGGTGCTGACGTACTGGCCTATGATGTGCGCCCCGAGACCAAGGAGCAGATTGCCTCACTCGGTGCCAAGCCGATCGAGCTTGACCTTGGCGAAAGCGGTGCTGGCGAAGGCGGCTATGCCAAAGAGCTTTCAGACGAGGCCAAGGCGCGCCAGCAGCAGCTGCTTGCCAATGAGCTGGCTAAGGCGCATGTCATCATCACCACTGCGCTGATCCCTTGCCGGCCAGCGCCCGAGCTGATCACCACCGAGGTGGTCGAGCGCATGCGCACCGGCTCAGTGATCGTAGACCTCGCTGCCGCCAACGGCGGCAACTGCAAGCTCTCCAAGCCGGATCAGATCGTCGAGCATCAAGGGGTCATCATCGTCGGCCACACCAACTATCCATCGATGGTCCCGGCCGATGCCAGCGCCTTCTATGCCAAAAACCTCTCGAACCTCCTCGAGATCATGGTCGAGCCATCCGACAACGGCCTCGTGCTCAAGGATCTCACCCAGGACGAGATCACTGCTGCCATGCTGATCAACCCCTGAGCAGTACTCACCACTCAGCACTCACCACTCAGCACTCACCACTCATAACGGAGTCCCCCGGATGCCTGAATCCATCCTCGCGCTCTACGTCTTCGTACTCGCCTGCTTCATTGGCTATTACGTGGTCTGGGGCGTCACGCCGTCGCTGCACACACCACTGGTGGCCCTCACCAACGCCATCTCTGGCATCGTGCTGGTCGGGGCGCTGCTGGTGACCGGGCTCGAGGAGGCCGGCATCGGTGCCTCCTTGATCGGATTCATCGCGGTGCTGCTGGCTAGCATCAACGTCTTCGGTGGCTTTCTGGTGACCCATCGGATGCTGTCGATGTTCAAAAAGAAGCAGAAAAAGGGCTGATCACTGATGGACTTGACCCTGTCTCCCACCGCCCAGGCGCTGGCCTATCTGGCCTCGGCGATCCTCTTCATCTTTGCCCTCAAGGGCCTGACGCATCCGTCCACAGCGCGCCGCGGCAACCTGTTCGGCATGCTTGGCATGGCCATCGCTATTGGCGCGACCCTCGGCGGCGCTGAGGTGCAAGGCTACTGGCTGATCGGCATCGCTGGCGCCATCGGCGCAGTGATCGGTATCGTCGTTGCGCTGCGTATCCAGATGACCGCAATGCCGCAGCTGGTTGCCGCGCTGCATAGCTTTGTCGGTTTGGCCGCGGTGCTGGTTGCGATCGGCACCTTCATCAATCGCGCCCAGGCCGGTACCTTGAACGCCCTGCTGATGGGGGAGCTATCGGCCGGCATCGTGATCGGCGCGATTACCTTCACCGGCTCGGTGATCGCCTTTGCCAAGCTGCAGGGGATCATGTCCGGGGCGCCGATCAAGTTCATCGGGCAGCATTGGCTGAACGCGCTGATCGCCCTCACCACGATCGCGCTGGCGGTGCATTTCGCCAGTACCGGTAGCTGGGTGTCGTTGGTCCTGATGACGCTGCTGGCCTTTGCCCTCGGCGGGACTCTGATCATCCCGATCGGCGGCGCCGACATGCCGGTGATCATCTCGATGCTGAACAGCTACTCGGGCTGGGCGGCGGCGGCGACCGGTTTCACGCTGCACAACAATCTGCTGATCATCGTCGGTGCCCTGGTTGGCTTCTCTGGTGCCATCCTCTCGTTCATCATGTGTCGGGCAATGAACCGCAGCATCATCAATGTGGTCTTTGGCGGATTCGGCAGCGATAGCAGCGGCGGTGATAGTGCCGGTGCGGTGGCGGCCGAAAAGGGCGTTAAATCGGCCTCGGTTGAAGATGCGGTCTATTGGATGGAGGATGCCAACCGTGTCATCGTGGTGCCCGGTTATGGCATGGCCGTCGCTCAAGCCCAGCATGCGCTGAAGGAGATGATGGAGCTGCTGCAGGCGCGCGATGTCGAGGTCAAGTTCGCCATCCATCCGGTCGCCGGCCGCATGCCTGGCCACATGAACGTGCTGCTGGCCGAGGCTGACATCCCCTACGATCAGGTCCTGGAGATGGATGAGATCAACCCCGACTTCCCCAGCACCGATGTGGTGCTGGTGGTGGGCGCCAACGATGTCGTCAACCCAGCCGCGAAGGAGGACAAGACCAGCCCGATCTATGGCATGCCGATCCTCGATGCTGGCAAGGCGCACCAAGTCTACTTCCTCAAGCGCTCGATGCGTCCGGGCTACTCAGGCGTCGATAATCTGCTGTTCTATAAGGACAACACCTCACTGATCTTTGGCGATGCCAAGGATACGATCGAGGGCATGGTCTCGGCGCTGAAGGGTGGTGGGCACTGAGT
The DNA here is from genome assembly GCA_010912705.1 of Halochromatium sp. Taxonomy (GTDB): domain Bacteria; phylum Pseudomonadota; class Gammaproteobacteria; order Chromatiales; family Chromatiaceae; genus Lamprobacter. Next base: position 62,403 of record POWB01000019.1, on the reverse strand, counting down.
TGCCGGAGGGCGCCGGAGGTTCTCGGCAAGCACTGGTCGACGCCTCAGAGGCGGCTGAGATCCAGCGCTGGGTGGCGATCACCTACCGGCAGCTCAGCGCTGGGCACTTCTCCGGGCGGATGGAGGCCGTTGATCTCGCTGGGATCGGTCTCTTTCAGGAGCAGCATGATCAAGACGTCAATAAATCCGGCGCCTTGCCGCGCGGTCAGTGTACGATCTCTTTTATCGATCGGGGCGACAGCGGAGCCCGCTTCTCCCAATTCGTCATCGACGGCCCCGATGTTGCTTTCTTTCAGCCTGAATGCGATGAGTTTGATATCGTCGTACCGGCTGGGCGCCTAACCACCTATGCACGCATCGATCAAGACGAGCTCATCAACAAGCTCGCCGTGCTGAGCGCGCCTTTAGCCGAACAGCTATTCAGTTGCCGTGGTCTGCAATCCTTAGGCTTCGCGGGTAAGGCCTACCTTGAGCGGTCGATTCCAGCGCTGTTGGCAATCAGCGCAGACCTGTCGACAGCCCAGAGCGGCGTCGATCGGCTGGCACTGCGACGCAACCTGATGGAGCAGCTTTTAATCGCCATCACCGCCGCTGGTGATCCACGTTCTGGCTGCGCCCCGAGTTTGCATGGACGCCGCCGTGCTTGGCGCATCGTGCGCGCGGCCCGTGAGCACATGGAAGCCCAGCTGTATCGAGGCATCGTGCCTGATTTGCACGATCTCTGTGCACAGACCCGCGTTTCTGAGCGCACCCTGCGGTATGCCTTTCGCGACCAGCTCGGCTGTTCACCGAGCGTCTATTTGCGTCTGATGCGCCTGAATGGCGTGCGCGCCGAGCTCTTGAATCCCATCTTTCAGACTCAGACGGTGACGGCCGCCGCGACGCGCTGGGGGTTCGTTCAGCTTGGCCGATTCGCGCAGGATTACCGCTCCCTGTTCAAGGAGCTGCCCTCGGCAACCCTAGCTCGCGCCTTGGGTGTAAACGTTCAGAGATCTCCTTGACGATCGCTATCTGGTAGTTTTATCAATCTGTATCTGCTGCCTACTCAATTCTAGCCCCCATTATTTTTCAGGCAGTTAGAGCCCTGGGGGCTGCTAAAGCTGTACAGATCCAGAATACTACCTGCTGGGGTACTGGCATTGCCAGCTCCAATGGCTGGTCTCTGAATGATTACCATTAAAGCTGTCGTCTTAGCGTGCGATTGGCTCGAGTTGTTCGATGTTGATCGCGCCATTGAATCACATGTGTCTGATCAGTCAAGCAGTCAGGCCGTGATCATCGTGCTTTCCACTTTGGGCATTGGTAGTAATCGATCTGGAACTGATTCTGCGGAAACGGACCGCAGGTAAAATAGCGCCAGAAGAACGAGCCATAGAGCATACAGCCGCCACGCTCATGATCGATTAGGTTGCAGCCGATTCGCTCACAACAGTGGACACAGCCGTCACAGCTTTCCCCATGCTCAAGCTTCCAGGCCTGTTTGACCTCGACTTCTGATCGATCTGGAGCATCCCGAGGGGCATCAAGCCAGGCCAAACGAAACGCCCTTGAATAAGTAGGATTTGTGATCAGGGCAATGGTGTGGGTAAACATCCGATAGCTCAGTTTATGAAACTGATGGATGTGACGCCAGAAGCGAATATCATTGAAGGCCAAAAAACTGGTAACCGGTGCCACTAGGTAGACAAACAAGCCAAGCGTCGCCATATTCACAGCGTAAAGCATGAGGAAGGCGACACGTTTGGCCAGGTAAGCCAGGCTCCTCTGTGACTGCCGTAGCGGCAAAATAACATGGCCTTGTTCCAAGGCGAGTTCAGCCTTATTTGTATCGTTCATTTTCGCTCCATTCTAAGTTGCTGTGAAAAAAGCACGTTATCGATTAAGATGGCGAAGTGCTCTGTATGTTAACCGGAACTGAATTGGTCAAGCTCCGGTTCCGCTCCAGTCACCCAATCCACTAGGGGCTTGTTATCACAATGCTGATCTACTTAAGCATCGTTTTAGGTGTTGCCCTGGAAGGAGAGGTAACGCTTGTTGCTGCTGCATTTGCAGCTAATCGTGGTCTATTCTCTCCAAGTCAAGTCTTTATCGCGGCATTGGTGGGCACGTTGATCGCGGACTGGACCTGCTTTTTCATTGGTAGATTTTCCACGTCGTGCTACCTACCATTGCAACGCCTAAGCGCCAAGCGTCTTGAAACCCCCTTGCGCTGGATGCATGAAAAGCGTCTGCTGCTGATCTTTTGCTACCGTTACTTCTACGGAGCGCGCACTGCTATACTCGTGCTCTTTGGCCATAGCCAGATACCGACCCACTGGTTCCTTACCTACAGCGCTGCCGCCATACTGATTTGGACGAGTCTCTTTAGCGCAATTGGCTATTTTCTTGGCGAGGTCATCTCGCGCCATCTGCCATCCATAATGATGGTTTAGCCATGCGCTGAGTCTTCAGCTACCAGGGGCTTTTCTCTAATTGCGCCCATAAGCCTGTGACTCCAGCAAAATTTCCAACCATGACGTGCAGTATGCTGATGCCAATAATATTGCGGTGTCGCATAAATAGAACACCGCAAAGTCCAGCAAAGGCGAATGATGCTAAGGCAAATGCGATGGAGTAAAAAAGATGCAAGGCAGCAAATAGCGCTGCGGAACCAAGGATTGCGTAGTATTCTGCGCCATGGCGTTTTATCCCGCGACTGATCTGAGTCTGAATGATGCCGCGAGCTGTCAGTTCCTGGACCGGAGCCACCCAGAGATAGGCGAGATAGGTCGGGTCTAGGCGATCGAGCTCAATAAAGGGTTGATCCGGATGCAATTGCAGATAGATCATCCTGAAGAGCAAAATGAGGCCGAAAATGATGATGGTTGCTAACATTGCCTCCCGCAATGCAGGTGTAAGCTGATGCGTGAACAATTCTGGGAGGCTAATGGGTGTTGTACAGTGAGCGTTAATCTTGACAGCGATCAGATAACAAAGGAACGTGAGCTGCAGGCTGATACTGTGTGCCATCGTGGGTTGCGTGCACAGATGCTCGCATAGAATGAAGATAGCAAGGAGTAGTGCCAGCGCCCACCAAGGGCTTATTACAAAGGCTGCTCGAGGTGCGCTAAGTGCAGATCCAGCTTTGAGATCATTGCTGCCGATGCGAGCGGTCGATTCCATTGCGTCTCGTACTTACGCCAATCAATCACGTCATGAGAGACTAAGGGTACAGGTCATGTGCTGCTATCCAGATTCGGCAAGAATTTGCCAGGCATACTTCTGAGCCACGTGGAGTCGATCCCGAATCCGCTTCTAGAACAAGTTGTTGGTAAGACACTGGTCTTGGCCATGGCGCCGCCCCTGGCGCCTAGCAGGCTTGAATTTGCCGCGACCAGGGGTTGCCGAATGGGCTATTTTGATGCCGAATTTGGATAACGCCCGCCGGCTCGGTGGCTATCATGAGCTAACGAGATAACTGAAGGATCATCGTTAGTGCCTAGTTGTCATGATGTCCAGGCTGGCTGTTCTGCTTTGCCTTGCCGCGCCTTTTCGAGTGTTGATACGGCAGCGAACTGCCCGGATCAGGGGCCGGTTATGCTGGAGATCGCTCAGCTGGCTGCTCATGCTGCCCGGCTTACTGCTATGGATGATCTTGATCAGCAGTGCAACCTGGGCCGCGGAGACTCATCTGGAACTGCAGCCTCTGTGGTCCGCGCCTGAGGGGATCACTGCCTCGCCAGAGGCGAGCGCGTGGATTGACAACTGGCAGCAGCAGGCGAGGCAGGGCGCAAGCCTAGTCTGTCCAGGTTCAGTAGCGAGCCTTGCCGAGGTCAACCCGTCGATGCCGACGCACGCGTATCGCCTCCGGGCGCGGGCGGCAGGGCCAGAGCAGGTGATCTACTCAGAGTGGCCCGGCGTGGCTCCCATTTTGGCCGCAGCAGGTTCCGTTACAGGTCATGCAAGGCGGGCATGGCCCTCGGGCTTGGCACGAGTGAGCTTTCTGACGCCGCGCGGCATCCTGCTGCACCTCCTGGTACTTGGAATCGGCACCAGTCTGCTGCTGTTCCTGGCTTCTGGCTGGTACCCGCCGAGCTATCGATTCGGTGCCATCAGCGTGGCCTTCTTGGCGGTCGTCACCTTGATGATCCTGCTGCGTAGTCTGCGCGACGGCAAGCCTTACCGGCGCTGGTTCGCGCTCGGACTTGGCGCCAGCATCGTCGGTGGCGCCGCGCAAGCGGCAAGCGTGTTCATGGACAGGCCCCCGACACTGCCGCTGGCCTTTGCCTTCCCGTTTGGAACCCTGATCGAATCCGTGCTTTGGCTCGTCGCCATCGTCAGCCAGGCTGGTCAGGAGCGTCGTACATTTTAGGTACGGCTGCTGCAAGGGCGCTGCATGATCTATTGACTGGACTCCCCAACCGGCAGCAGATGCGTGATGGCATTCAGACCCGGCTTGCAGCCGCTCACAATCGGCACGGAGGCGATGCGACGAAGTTCGGTCCGCGCAGCCAAGGCACGCTTTTGCACCTGGATCTGGATCATTTCAAGGCGATCAACAACAGCCTTGGCCATGATCTCGGTGATCAACTGCTGGTGAAGATCAGTCGATTGCTGGTCAGCGCGCTGCCAGATCAGACGCTGGTCGCTCGGCTTGGCAGTGATGAGTTTGGGATCTTACTCGCCCCGGGTATGACTCCATAGGCGACTGCGCAGCGGCTTTACCAGCAGTGGACAACACCGGTGATGTTGCACGATCGGCCGATCCGTGTGCACTGCAGCATGGGCAGCGTGCCCCTCACCGCTGACGACCGGGATGCTGATCGCAACGCCGGGATTGCGCTGGGGATGTCACCTAGAGCGCAGGTGCAGAGCCTAACTGATACCCAAGATTTGCCGAATTCGGATAGTGGCTGATAACTGATTTCAGATACCCTTACACCTAAGATCCAGTATCAACAGCCGGACCAGTGATTCCCGGTCAGCTGCGCGCAAATCTTTAAAAAATAAAGATAATAATTTTTTGCGCAAAAATTTGCATAAATACGACTATGTTTTTCAAAGGCTTACCGTTGATCGGGAATCGCTGCAGCCGGACTGACTGTTGTGGTAGGTTACGGCTGAATAGTATCGATTTTCATCCCCAAGATAGGCTGCAATTGAACGTGAACAGCGTTTTTAATATCGCTGGCTCCCTGCTTTTGCTCTGCCTGACCCTGCCCTTCTTTATCATCATTCCGGTCCTGATCAAGCTAGGCGATAGTGGGCCAGTACTCTATTCTGGCCAACGGCTTGGTCTCCATAAAAAACCGTATTGGATGTATAAGTTTCGCACTTTGCGAATCGACGCTCATCAAATCGTAGGCGCAGAGCTTCTCACGCAAAAGCAAAAACTCGAAACACCCATCGGATCATTCATGCGTGAGACGCGCCTCGATGAACTGCCTCAGCTGATCAATGTCTTGAAGGGTGAGATGAATATCATCGGTCCGCGGCCGGAACGCCCTGAGATCTATGAACGCTATTGCAAAGATCTTGAGGGCTATGACCTACGATTTCAGGTCCGGCCCGGTGTGTTTGGTTATGCTCAGATTTTTACGCCGCATAGTGCGCCAAAACGGCTCCGCTCTTTGATCGATGCGCATTTCACGCTAAGACAGCGCAGTGTGACTCAAGATATTAGCCTATTTGGCTATTCCATCATGGCGCTGGTCGTGAAAGGTCTGGCGACCACTCGGCTTCTGCTGGTTTCAAGTGGGCGACGGATACTGGGAGGTAGCCTGAGTCAAGAGCGCCGAAGGCTGCGACGCACTGCCTGTGCCGACGCACTTGTTCATCTTTGCGCCGCTGCCCCTGATGATAGAGAGGAATTGCCCTGTCGACTCATTGATTTGAACGAGGAGGCAATTCTTGTTGAGTGCGAGCATGCACTTACGGAGGTTCATGTTCGACTGCGCTTGACACGACTCGCGCCCAATGCACAAAACCGGCCCCGCAAGCAGCGGACAGTACGCTGTCTCGGTACGATCCTAATGATGCGGCCTCCTCTTGACGATGAGCAGCAGTTAGGGTATGTCATTCGGATTGAGCCGCTGACACCGCTGAATGCGTTTAAGCTACAAAAGTATTTTCTTGCGTCTAGCATTTCTTGACTGAAACAATATAGGATTCAGCAGAATAGTTGGCAGGATTACAACTTAAATCATTGAAAATGATATAGGGAGAGTGACTTTCGATGTTATCTGGATTTGCAAATGTTTTTGGGGTAAGACAGCACCAAAAGGCTCATGTGCGGCCATCAGTGTCTGTGGAGTTGCTTGAATATTATCTCTATATCGATGTCTATCACGAGTTGATAGCGCAGTCAGATGCGCGTGCTGCGAAGCTCAGCAGTATCTTGATATATCCATACCAAAACCTGTCCTTTAATAGCTCAACGCGCGACCTGACGCGAATGCTCGGCAAGCCTAATCACAAACTAAAACTACAGGATACGCTGACGGAGCAACTGCTTTTTTACCGTAAAATTATTTCGAACTACAAGGCTCGCGTCGAGTTCCATTTTCGGGAGGGTAGGCTCTTCTACGCAAGGCGTACTTTCCGTTATACCAGCGACCAAGAAAGGAATAACATTATCGCTGAAATTAGCAGCAAATATCTAGGGAATGGCGAGCTTAATGCTCAAGTCGAGAAGATTGTCGACCCTCAAGGCCATGCTTTAGTCATTAATCGTGGGGCTTATCTCGCTATCGATTATCTCGACATCCAAGGGCCAATCTTCAGCCAACTTCGCAACCGGAAGGTAGCGAGTCCATCAGCACCGGAAAGCGATTCAGGTGCAAATGATGAAATCTCAAGGGTTATCTAGAGAGAGGCATGGCCGTGAATTTAGGCATAGCGCTGATCACGACAGCAGCCATCAGCACGGCGGCACACTTTGTTTTTCACAAGCTTGCACCACGGCTTGGGCTGCTTGATCATCCGAGCGAGCGGCGAAAGATACACAGTCATGCCGTTGCCCCAGTTGGCGGCATCGCAATCTTTACAGCGGTTCTGACCGCAGTGCTGCTCTATGGACAGCCGAGCATCGAGTTTGGCTACGGACTGCTGGGTGGAGCGGTGCTCGTCATCGTTGGACTCATCGACGATCGCTTCAATCTGGGTTATCGAATCCGGCTTTTCGCCCAGATTGTCGCCGCATCAATCTTAACGATTGGTGGCGACATTACACTAAGCTCCCTTGGTGATCTAATCGGTATAGGTCCGCTTGAGCTAGGCCATTTGGCCGCACCACTGACGATCTTCGCGATTGTTGGCTTGATCAATGCTATCAACATGACCGATGGTATCGACGGACTTGCGGGCGGACTCGTGCTTATCAACATTGCCGGTGTGTTAATGGTACTACCTCCGCAGTCTGAGACCCTGGCATTGCTGCTGCCTATCTTGTTTGCTGCAATGCTGCCTTATCTCGCCTGCAATCTTGAAGCACCCGGCTTCCGCGGTCGTAAGGTCTTCCTCGGCGATGCCGGTAGTTTGCTGCTCGGTTATATTGTTGCTTGGGCATTGATCGACGCTTCTTCTCAGGCGCCTGCTGGACTGACGCCAGTCGGCGCGCTTTGGCTGATCGCCATTCCACTGATGGACACCCTAAGTGTGATGGGGCGGCGAATGCTTCGACGCGCGTCGCCATTTAAAGCTGATCGCGGTCACCTCCACCACCTCCTTACTCGGATGACTGGAAGCACAAGGGTCGCATTAGTCATGATCCTCTCACTCGCGCTGCTCCTCGCAGCCTTCGGTTTGATGGCGAACGAACTGCAGATGAGTGAGTCCGCGCTGTTTGCTATAGCTCTGCTTACCTTCCTAGCCTATTTACTTCTGCAGAGCCGTATCCCTGGCTTCTATCGGTGGTTGAAGCGGCGACAGCGTTCGGCAGTGGGGCTCGCGGTTAATGAATCGATATGAGCTGACAGGCAAGGATCACGCGATTGATTTGTTAATTTTTTTATTTATTTATTAAATTGATCTAGTCGTAACATCCTCAAGCGGGCTTAGCCGCTGAGCTTGGCCTTGAGCAGGCTGTTGACCTGCTGCGGATTGGCCTTGCCCTGACTCTGCTTCATGACCTGACCGACGAAGAAGCCAAAGACCTTCTCTTTGCCGGCGCGATATTGTTCTACCTGCTGCGGGTTGGCGGCGATGATGGCGTCGATCATCTGCTCGATGGCGCCGCTGTCGGTGATCTGCTTTAGGCCCTTGGCCTGGATCACCTGATCAGCATCGCCCTCGCCGGCCCAGATCGCCTCGAACACCTGCTTGGCGATCTTGCCGGAGAGGGTATTGTCTTGGATGCGCTTGATCAGCCCGGCGAGCTGCTCGCTACTGACGGGGCTGTCGCTGATCTCGAGACCGGCCTTGTTCAGCGCTGCGGCCAGGCTGCCGTTGATCCAGTTCGCGGCCAGCTTGGCATCGCCGGTCAGATCGACCACCGTCTCGAAGTAGGCCGCCGTGTCGCGGCTGCTGGTGAGCTGAATGGCATCCGCGTCGTTGACGCCGAAAGCGTCGCGGAAGCGCTGCCGCATCGCATCGGGCAGCTCGGGCAGATCGGCGGTCGCCGCTTCAATGAAAGCCGCATCAAGCTCGACCGGCAATAGGTCGGGATCGGGGAAATAGCGATAGTCATTGGCCTCTTCCTTGCTTCGCATCGAGCGCGTCTCATCCTTGTCGGCATCATAGAGCCGGGTCTCCTGAACCACCGTGCCGCCGTCCTCGAGCAGCTCGATCTGGCGCTCGATCTCGAATAGGATCGCCCGCTGCAGGAAGCGGAAAGAGTTGATGTTCTTGATCTCGGCACGGGTGCCGAAGGGGGCACCAGGACGACGCACCGAGACATTGGCATCGACCCGGAACGAGCCCTCCTGCATGTTGCCGTCGCTGATGCCGATCCAGCGCACCAGCTGATGGATCTTGCGCGCGTAGGCCACGGCCTCTTCGGCCGAGCGCAGGTCAGGCTCGGAGACGATCTCCAAGAGCGGCGTACCGGCACGATTGAGGTCGATCCCCGTGAGCCCGCCGCCGGCGCCCGAGAAGGTTTCATGCAGTGACTTACCGGCGTCTTCTTCAAGATGCGCGCGGGTGACACCGATGGTCCGCTGCGTACCATCGTCGAGAACGATCTCGAGCTTGCCTTTGCCGATGATGGGCAGCTCGTACTGGCTGATCTGGTAGCCCTTGGGCAGATCCGGATAGAAGTAGTTCTTGCGCGCAAAGACCGAGCGCGACGCGATCTCGGCGCCGATCGCGCGCCCGAACTGCACCGCCCGCTGCACCGCGCCCAGGTTCAGCACCGGCAGCACGCCGGGCAGACCGAGATCGATCGCGCAGGCCTGGGTATTCGGCTCCGCGCCAAAGGCCGTGGAGGCACCGGAAAAGATCTTCGATTGAGTCGCGAGCTGGGTATGGATCTCCAGCCCGATCACGGGTTCCCATTGCATGCGGATTCGGTTCTCGTTGGGGGCTTGCCGCACTCGCACCAGGGAACGGGTCGGCAGGCATCTGGTTGCGGATGACAGTGCATTCTAGCCTAAGACGACCGCGAAGCTAGAAGCCGCGCTCTCAGTCATTCCAGCTCAGCCCTTCACGCAGACCACTTGCTTGAGGGTATGCACCACCTCAACGAGATCGGTCTGATTGGCCATCACCTGATCGATGTCCTTGTAGGCCCCGGGGATCTCATCGAGCACGCCCTTGTCCTTGCGGCAGACCACGCCTTGGGTCTGCTCGGCCAAATCCGCCGGCGTGAACTGCTTCTCGGCCGCGGTGCGGCTCATGCGCCGACCGGCGCCGTGGGCGCAGGAGTTAAAGCTCTCCGGGTTGCCCTTGCCGCGTACGATGTAGCTGCGTGCGCCCATGCTACCGGGGATGATCCCAAGATCGCCCTCACGTGCGCGGATCGCGCCCTTGCGCGTCACCCAAACGTTGGCGCCCAAATGATGCTCGCGCTCGACATAGTTGTGATGGCAGTTGACCGCCTCCTCGGTAACCCGGAATGCCGGTAGATGGCGGGCGAGGGCAGCCAACACCAGCTGCATCATCTGATCGCGATTCTCGCGTGCATAGGCCTGCGCCCAGGAAACGGCAGCGACGTAGTCATCGAAATGCTCGGTGCCCTCGGGCAGATAGGCCAGGTCGCGATCGGGGAGCTGGATCATCCAGCGCTCCATGTCGCGCCGGGCCAGCTCGATAAAGTAGGTCCCCATCGCATTGCCGATGCCACGGCTGCCTGAATGCAACATGACCCAGACTTGGTTCGATTCATCCAGGCAGACCTCGATGAAATGGTTACCGCCACCCAAGGTCCCGAGCTGATTGACCCAGTTGGAGAAGCGCCCGAAGGCCTTGAGCAGTTTGGGGTGTTTCTCGGTCAGGATCGCGAGCGGCGCGGTGAAGGGCTGGGCCGCCTCGGTGAGGGCGCGCTCGTCCTTGTGCTGATTACGTCCGACGGGGACATCGCGGCTGATCTGGTCGAAGATCTTCTTCAGCAGCTTCTCATCGAGCTGGTCGGCACTGAGCGAGGTGCGCGCCGCGGCCATGCCGCAGCCGATATCGACGCCGACCGCAGCCGGGATGATGGCGCGATCGGTGGCGATGACGCTGCCGATGGTGGCGCCGATGCCGGCATGCACATCGGGCATTGCGGCGACATGGTGATGGATGAACGGCAGCTTGGAGATGTTAACCAGCTGCTCGCGCGAGCGCGGGTCGAGCTCATCGGTCCAGATCTTGACCGGCTTCTCGCCTTCGGTAATGACTTGTTTGATAGTCATGGGCTACTCCTCGATTGAGCCTGCTTTGAGCTTGGTTTCAGCCTCGGTTGTTACGATTATCCCTTGCGTCGATGCCGTGGCCAGATCATGAAGACAAATCGTCGGTTGCTTGAGACTCGAACTGAATCGAAGGCGTCATCGCCCGAGTCCAGCGAGCGCGCGCCAGATTAACACCAGTGCCATCGCCAGCAGCAGCGAGAACACCAGTCGCCGATAGTCATGCACACCGAGCCGCCGGTACAGCACGACACCGAGCATCGAACCGATCAACAGCGCCGGCAGGCACCAGAGCAGCAATGCGAAGACGGATGGCGTCAACACACCGCTGGCAGCGAGCGCGACGGTACTGATGCAGCCCGCTGCCAGGAAAAACAGCGTCAACGCCGCCTTCTGTCGGGATGGGTGGCATGATACTGCCATAGTGCTTGCAACCCGATTCCGAGGCGTGGCAACGTCCGAGGACCCAGAACCTGGAGGCTCCCTTGCCCCTGAGGTCCAGGGTTTCGGCGGGGTCTGCAGCCCAGCCATGGTCGCCTTTCAGCTTGGTTTCAGCTTCGACCATTAAGCTCTCGCTATCACGTTCAATCTCCTGTACCCGCGAGCGGCCGTGCACTGGCCGCCCGGAGACGGGTGAATCTCTGCGACCAAGCGAGAAGCTCCATGTCCGATCCAAGCGATGCAGCCCCTCAGCCGGACTCGATTCAGGTCTGGGACCCCTTCGTCCGAGTCTTCCACTGGACCCTCGCGGTCGGTTTCTTCGTCGCCTATCTCAGTGAGGACGTGCTTCTGCTCCACGTCTGGGCCGGTTATCTCGTCGGCGGTTTGATCCTGGCGCGGCTCATCTGGGGTTTTGTGGGTCCGCAGCACGCGCGGTTCTCCGATTTCGTCTTTCCGTTCAAGGCGGTGCTGGCCTACCTGTTCGATCTGGTCCGCTTCAAGGCAATCCGCCACATCGGCCATAGCCCAGCGGGTGCGGTTATGGTCTGGGCCCTGCTGGCGGGTGTGCTCGCGATCGTCGGCTCGGGACTCGTGGTCTACGCGCTCGAGGAAGACGCCGGACCGCTAGCCAGTTTCGTCAGCACCGATGAGCTGAGCCGCGAAGCCGCGCCCTTTGCGCTGGTCTCGCCGGCTCAGGCCGATGATGACGCTGAAGGTTATGGCGAGCGTGGCGAGTATGGCGAGCGTGACGAGCACACGGGTGGCGAGGAATTCTGGGAGGAGCTGCATGAGGTCCTCGCCAATCTGGTCCTGCTGCTGGTCTTCCTACACATCGCCGGTGTGGTCTTCGCCAGTATCGTCACCCGCGAGAACCTGCCGCGCAGCATGGTGACGGGGCGCAAGCGACCGCTGGGCAAATGAGTCAGTTGTCCATTCGTTGGCACCGAGTCGCCCGCCTTGCTCGGCGGCCCCTCGGGGCGCTTGCGATGACCCCTGTGCAGGCGTGGGGGCAGGGTGCGTCGGCGTCTGTCCCGATCGCGCAAGCGCCGGCGCTACCAGCGGTGCCCCGAGTCCGGCGCACTGGCCGGTTGGGCGCGGGCGTCTCATCAGCTTGGCTGTTGCTGCCGATGCTGGTTCTGCCTCTGGCTGCGACAACCGCGCTGGCGTCTGACGCCGGTCCCGGGTTTGATCCTGATCGGGAAGCAGCATCTGCGGCACCACCCACCACCCTCGCCGAGGCCGTTGCGGGTGCGTTGCAGCAGGCCGGGCAGATGATGCGCTCGGATGCGCTGCGCGGTCAGGCCGACGCGTTGCGTCGTCAGGCCAGTGCCTGGACCGCGGATGATCCCGCCCTGCGCCTGAAAGGCGTTTCGGACCGTTTCACTGGCAACGAGGGTGGGTACGAGCTTGAGGCACTGGTCGAGCTTCCGCTATGGCTTCCGGGTCAGCGCCGTGCGCGTCTGGAACTGGCCAGCTCGCTCGGCCTGGGGGCTGAGGCGCTGGCGCGGTTGTTGCGCTGGGAGGTTGCTGGTGCGGTACGTGATGCGGTCTGGGCGGCTGAGCTTGCCGAGGTCCAGCTGCGGCAGGCGAATGCCGCCTACCAGGCCGCGGATGGTCTCGAGGCGGTGGTCGCCAAGCGCCATAACGCCGGCGAACTGGCGCGGCTCGACCTGCTGACGGCGCAGCAGGAGACACTCGCCCGCCAGGCGGAGCTCACCGCGGCACGCGCGGCTTGGGAGCAGGCGAGAGCGGGCTATGTGCAGCTCACCGGCCGGCTGCGGCTACCGGAGCCACCGAACTGGCCAAGTGCGCCGCCGACAGCTGCCAGCCAGGGAGGCTCGCAAGGTGCTGTTGGCGGTCTACCCGAGGATCACCCGCTCCTCGCCGAGGCCGGTGCCGCCTTGGCGCAAGCGCGCGCCGAGCGTGCGCAGGTCGAAAGCGACCGTCGCGGCAACCCGATTTTGAGTCTTGGCGGCAAACGGACGCGGGAAGCGCGTGGTTTCCCTAACGACGATGCACTGCAGCTCGAGCTGTCGATCCCGTTCGGCCTCGGGAGCCAATCGGCACCAGAGATCGCCGCCAGCGAGCGGCAGGTGACCGAGCGCCTGGCTGAGCTGCACCGGATGCGCCGCGAGGCCGAGCGCGAGCTGGTGGCGGCGGTGCTCGGCCGGCGCGGGGCCGCTGAGGCCCTAAACGTCGCCGAGCGCCGCGCGCGCTTGGCCGCTGATGCACTGGCGGTCGCCGAGCGTGCCTTCGATCTGGGCGAGACCGATCTCGCCGAGTGGCTGCTTGCCGAGCGACGCGCCCGCGAAGCCAATCTCGATCTCGCCCTGCGCCGCGCCGAACAAGGCCAGGCGCTGGCGCGGGTCAATCAAGCCTTAGGGATGATCCCGTAATGATCTGCTCTAACCCTTACCTTCGCTTGCAGCAGCCGAATGCTGCTCGGGAAACGCCAACCAATGCGTTGTCATTAGCGCGGAGTTGGGCGTCTTTCTTGGTTGGCAAGCGTCAGCAGTGTGGGACCTTCGCTTGGCCGCTCAGCTCGAGGCGCAACCCCGCCCTGATGGTAAGCCTCATTGTGTTGATCGCAATGGGCGCCACAACCGCTACAGCGGTCGATCAAATCCCGCTATCGCCGGCCGAGCAGGACCGCTTCGGCATCGAGCTGGCCGCCCCACAACCGGCTGAAACCACGTTGACCCGCCGCTATCCGGCGCGCGTCGCGGTGCCGAATCCGCAGCTGCGGGTGGTGGCGGCACGCAAGGCCGGGGTGGTCGAGACGCTGCTGGTCGCCGAGGGCGAACGCGTGGCTGCAGGGCAGATCATGGCGCGTCTGCAGAGCCCAGACCTGGTCTCGGCGCAGAGCGACTATCTCGAATCTTTGACCCGCTTGGCATTGGCCGAGAGCGAAGTGACGCGCGATCGCATGCTGCAGCGCGAAGGGGTGATCGCCGAGCGGCGGCTGCTCGAGAGCCAGGCGCGTCGCGACGAGCTTGCCACTATGGTCGAGCAGCGCCGCCAGGTGCTGGCGCTGGCTGGGATGTCGGCGGCTGACCTCGATACCCTCGCCCGCAGTCGCACCCTGACCACCAGTCTGCCCGTGCGTGCGCCGATCGCGGGTGTGGTGCTGGAGCAGATGGTCAGCACCGGCGAATCATTGACTGCGGCGACGCCGCTGTATCGCATCGCCGACCTCAAGCCTCTGTGGATTGAGGTGCATGTGCCGGTCGACCGGGTCGCGGGCCTCGCGCCGGGTGACCGGGCGCTGCTGCCGACGCTTGGCATCGAGGGGCGCATCATCACCATCGGTCGCCTGGTCCATAGTCAGGACCAGGGCGTGCTGGTGCGCGCCGAGGTGGCCGATGGTGCCGAGCGGCTGCGTCCAGGCCAGTTCATCGAGGTACAGCTCGCCGCAACCACCGAGGCGGGCGGCCGCTGGCGGGTGCCGGCCGCGGCGGTCGTGCGCCAGGCCGGCGAGGCCATGCTGTTCGTCGCACGCGAGGGCGGTTTTGAGCCGATCTCGGTGCGGCTGATCGCCGAGGAAGAGGGAGAGACCGTGGTCACGGGCTCGCTCGCGGCATCGGATCGGGTTGTGGTCAAGGGCGTGGTCGAGCTCAAGGCGGCCTGGCTTGGCGGCGGGGCCGATGTTGGTGCCGATCCTGACCCTATTGGTGTCGCTCCTGAACCTGATACCGAGCCTACTCCTGAAGCCGGTACCGATTCCGAGCAAGGAGCCGCCGGCTGATGTTTGCTCGTCTGATCGGATTCGCGCTCACGCAGCGGCTGCTGATGTTGCTGGTGGTCCTGGCCCTGGTCGGTGCCGGCTGGCGCGCCTTCCAGCAGACCCCGATCGATGCCTTCCCGGACGTCTCGGTGCCGCAGGTCAAGGTGGTGATGAAGGCACCGGGGATGACGCCCGAAGAGATCGAGACTCGGATCACCAGCCTGATCGAGATCGAGATGCTCGGTATCCCGAATCAGGTCATGCTGCGATCGATCGCCAAGTACGGGCTCACCGACATCACCGTCGACTTCGCAGAAGGCACCGATATCTACTGGGCGCGCCAGCAGGTCTCGGAGCGGCTAGCGTCGATCCGTGGCGACCTGCCGGCCGGCATCGAGGGTGGACTCGCGCCGCTGACCACGCCGCTGGGCGAGATGTTCATGTTCAGCATCGAAGGCGACTCGCTGACGCTGGCTGAGAAACGCGACCTGCTCGACTGGACCATCCGCCCAGCGCTGCGCTCGGTGACTGGCGTCGCCGATGTCAACTCCCTCGGCGGCTTCGTGACCACCTTCGAGGTCGAGCCCGACAACGCGAGGATGAGCGCCTATGGCATCAGTCTGGGGCAGCTGCGCGCGACGATCGAGGCCAACAACCGCAACGACGGCGCCGGGCGGCTCGATGATGGCGAGGAGGTCCTGCTGGTGCGCAGCGAGGGCGCGATCGAGACCTTGGATGATCTGGCCGCGATCGTGGTCGGCGGCGATGCCGGCCAGCCGGTGCGCGTCGCTGACGTGGCGGAGGTGCGCCGCGCCGCGCTGACCCGCTATGGGGCGGTGACGCGCAACGGCGAAGGCGAGGCTGTCGAAGGGCTGGTGCTCGGACTGCGCGGCGCCAATGCGCGCAAGCTGGTCGCGGGCGTCCAAGCCAAGCTTGATGAGCTCGCGGCCGGCCTGCCTGAGGGCATCGAGATCGATGTCTTCTACGATCGCGGCGTGCTGGTCGATCGAGCGGTGTCGACGGTGAGCATGGCCTTGGTGCAGGCGGTGGTGCTGGTCGTGCTGCTGTTGGTGCTCTTTCTTGGTGACCTGCGTGCGGCGTTGACGGTAGCCCTGATCCTGCCGCTGGCGGCGCTCGCGACCTTCGTGCTGATGCGGGTGTTCGGACTTTCGGCCAACCTGATGTCGCTTGGCGGCTTGGCGATCGCGATCGGCATGCTGGTCGATTCGGCCGTGGTGGTGGTCGAGAACGTCGTCACTCAGCTTGCCCGTCACGGCACTAATACCTCCGAGACCGGCGCACGCAGGCTGCCGCGGCTGCATCTAATCTATCGGGCGACGCGCGAGGTGGCCCTCCCGGTCGCCTCAGGCACCCTGATCATCGTCATCGTGTTCCTGCCGCTGCTGACCCTGCAGGGGCTCGAAGGCAAGCTGTTCGTACCGGTGGCGCTGACCATCGTCTTCGCGCTGGCGAGTGCGCTGCTGCTGTCGCTGACGGTGATCCCGGTACTGGCCTCCTATCTGCTCGGCAAGGGCGGTGCCCAGGAGCCTTGGATCGTACGCCAGCTGCTCAAGGTCTATGGCCCATCGCTGACCTGGGCGCTCAAGCGCGAATGGTTGATCGTCGGTCTGGCCGTGGCACTGCTGGTCAGTGCCGGCGCGCTCTATCTGCGCGTCGGCAAGACCTTCATGCCGACCATGGACGAGGGCGATCTGATTGTGCAGCTGGAGAAGTTGCCGTCGATCAACCTAGAGCAATCGCTCGACATCGACCTGCGCGTGCAGCAGGCAATCATGCAAGCGGTGCCTGAGGTCCGCGGGGTCGTAGCGCGCACCGGCTCCGATGAGCTGGGCCTGGACCCGATGGGGCTGAATCAGACCGATAGCTTCCTGATCCTGGCGCCGCGCGAGGACTGGCGCTTTGAGACCAAGGATGAGCTCGTCGATGCGATCCGCAGGGTGCTCGAGGGCTTCCCAGGTCTCGACTACGCGTTCACCCAGCCGATTGAGATGCGCGTCTCGGAGATGCTCACCGGCGTCCGTGGCGATCTCGCGGTCAAGGTCTTCGGCGGCAACCAGGATGAGCTGAATCGGATCACCGAGGAGATCGTCACGGTGCTTGAGCAGCTCGACGGCGCCGAGGATGTCTTCACACCGAAGAATGAGGGTGCGCAGTACCTGAACCTGGTCGTCGATCGGCTCGAGGCCGGCCGCCTTGGGGTCGATGCCGACGCCCTGGCGGCGATGCTGCGCGCCCAGATCGAGGGGCTTGAGGTTGGCACCATCTATCGTGAGGGCAAGCGCCGGCCGCTGGTGATCCGTGCCTCCGAGGCGCTGCGAGCCTCGCCGGCGCGCTTCCGTGGGCTGCAATTGGCGTTGCCGGATGGGCGCTCGGTGCCGGTCGAGAACCTGGTCCGCATCGAGCGCGTCGAGGGGCCGGTGGTGCTCTCGCGCGAGCTTGGCAACCGCATGTCGACGGCGATCGCCAATGTTGGCAGCGGGCGTGATCTGGTCGGCTTCGTCGAAGAGGCGCGCGCGGCCGTGGCCGAACAGATCCAGCTGCCGGTCGGCTATTGGATCGAATGGGGCGGTGAGTTCGAGAACCAGCAGCGGGCCGCTGCGCGCTTAGCGCTGGTGGTGCCGGTGGCGCTGTTGCTGATCTTCTTGGTCCTGTTCTCGACCTTCGGCTCGCTGCGCCAGTCGCTGCTGGTGCTCTCGAATATCCCCTTTGCGCTGATCGGCGGCGTGGTGGCCTTGGCCGTCACCGGCGAGTACCTGTCGGTACCGGCTTCGGTTGGCTTCATCGCGCTGCTCGGCATCGCGGTGCTCAACGGGGTCATGTTGGTGACCTGGTTCAACCAGCTGCGCGCGCTTGGGCGGCCGATGCAGGAGGTGGTCGTCGAGGGCGCCAAGCGCCGCCTGCGACCGGTGTTGATGACGGCTACCACGGCCGCGTTTGGTTTGGCACCGCTCCTGTTCGCGACCGGCCCCGGCTCCGAGATCCAGCGCCCGCTGGCGATCGTCGTCATCGGCGGGCTGGTCTCCTCGACGCTGCTGACGCTGGTGCTGCTGCCGATCCTGTATCGGCGCTTCGGTTGAGTGGGCCAATGCTGATGGCCGCGACCACGGATGACATCGATGCTGGAGTCGACCACCACTCATCCGATGACTGTTGACCTGAGCCTCGGCAACCCGTCGGTCAAGATGCTGACCGACGTGATCGCCCAATTGATCATAGGCCTGACTGGAGACCGCGAATGACTGATTGTCTGCTGCATCTGATCTGCTCGCCGAAGCTCGAGGACAGCCTAGCCGAATGGCTGCTCGAGCGCGCCGAGGTGCCCGGTTTTACCAGTCTGCCGATCGCCGGTCATGGCTCTTCCGAGCAGTCGATGAGCCTGGCCGAACAGGTGGCCGGACGCAGCCGACGGGTGATGTTTCTGCTCGAGCTGCCGGAGCCGACCGCGCGCGCATTGCTCGAGGCCGTGCGCGCCGATTTCAGCGGCAGCGGGCTGCATTACTGGCTGCTGCCGTTGCTTGCGGCTGGTCATCTTGACTGATCCAGGTCAGCTGATCCGTTGATCCGCAAGCGGTGCATGCACTGGCCTCAGTGAGGTTTCCTTGGGCCTCGAGCTCGAGTCCGCGGCTATATAGCCGCGTTCATGATGAGTTGCCGTCCATTTTCTACTTTCCGACGCTTGCCGGACAGTGACGCTCGAATCAGGAAGCCGTTGATGGATGCTTTCTTTGCGTTTTACCACAGGGGATATCCCGATGTTCAACACGCCAGCTCAGTCTTATCAGATGGCCCTCATGCTCGTATTGGGTATGATCGCCAGTCAAGCCTATGCGTCGCCACCTTCGAGTGATCGCGCCGATGGCATCAGGGTCGAGCATCTATCATCGAGCCGCTATGATGTTAGCCGAGTCCGGGTCAAGCATGATCTTG
This sequence comes from Halochromatium sp., assembly GCA_010912705.1. Classification (GTDB taxonomy): domain Bacteria; phylum Pseudomonadota; class Gammaproteobacteria; order Chromatiales; family Chromatiaceae; genus Lamprobacter. The sequence goes on along the minus strand of POWB01000019.1, from coordinate 43,485 downwards.
AGTCGATCCGTGTCAGCGGTGAGGTCGCGCGCGTGATTCCGCAACGTGGCATGATCCCGGGCAAGGTGCGCATCTCGTTGATCGATGCCGATGGTCAACTGCTCGAGCAGGCCATGGTCAAGCCAATGCGGCGCAATCGGCAGGATCAATCCGCGCATTTCTATGCGCGTTTGGCGACGCCAACGGTCGTTGAGGGTAGTCACGTCAGTTTACCCATCAGCTTGTTGATCGAGCACAGCGGTCGCTGAGGTGATAGTCGGCAAAGCCCATGTCCTTTTGCTCGCCTTCTGCGTCCTGTCAGCGGTCAACTAACAACGGGTTTTGTTGCCTGCTGCTGCTCGAGTAAGGCATCAAGCTTGGCAAGTCGCCCAACTTGCTCCACCCTGAGGTACTATTTCAGTGCCCATGATGAATCAATTGGAGAGCAAAACCGATGAGCCGATTTCAGAGACTCGTTTTCGATCTAGCCAGCGCAGCAGGGATCACCCTGGTGTTATCCGGATCTGTTGGTGCGGACAATCATACGGGTGGTGAGGTTGCCTTTATCACTGGAGGCGTTGGTGCCTCTGGCCGATCCGAGATCGAGGCCGTGCAGGATCAGTACTCGCTCAAGCTCGTATTCGCCTACACCAATGGTGATTTTTTGGCCGAAGTAAAGGTTGTGATCCGTGATGCTGCTGGCAATACCCTGGTTTCGACTGATGCTGATGGCCCCTGGCTTCTGGTGAAGCTTCCGGCTGGAAGCTATCAGGTAGCAGCGACGGTTGATGGCGAGACCAAGACCGAGCAAGTCTCAGTGCCGGCGAGCGGCCTGAAGACCGTCAATATGCTCTGGAAGCCACCGGCCTAGTCCGCCACGAAGGTTGGCCCGCGCTTTAGGATGGCGGTGAGAATGGTGGCTCATGGGCCGAGCATCTTAATCTGCGCGTTAGAGAAGATCCCTAAGCCGAAAGCCGTTGCCGTTGTCGCGATAGGCGACTTGGGCGAGGAATAGCTCAGCTGCCGCAAGCGCATCGTAGAAGGCATTATGGGCACGGTAGCGCGGCAGATTGTAGCGCTCGCAGAGACTGTGCAAGCGCAGCTCGGAAGGTCGGAAGGGGATGTTGCGGCGCTCGAAGGTTCTCCGTGCCAAGATCTCGGTATCCACGGAACGCACCAGTAGTCCGGCGCCGTAGAGGTCGCGGCAGGCCGCATCAAGGAAGCTGAGCTCGATCTTGGCGTGGTGAGCGATGAGTACGCGGCCAGCGAGCACGTCGAGCAGCTCGCGCATGACCCAGCTCAGACGCTGCCCAGTGGCGGCCTCATCATCGGTGATCTGGTGAATGACGGCGGTCTCGGCTGGGATCTCACCCTCGCAGCGCAGCAGCCGGTGGCGGGCACTGGCGAGATCGATGCGCTGGCCCCGCACCAGCACCCAGCCAACACTTAGTATCTGATCGTGCCGGTGGTCGAGGCCGGTGGTCTCGAGATCGAGGGCGATATAGTCGACACAGCGATAGTCGAGCGCTGGCGATGGGAACGGGCGCCCGAAATACTCACGCAAGGGTCCGGGGTCGAGCTGCCGCAAGCAATGGCGGCGACGTCCCTCCGAGGGCGCGCGCATGCTGAGGTATCCTTATTGGCGGTTCAGAAGCAGTATGCTAATGCCCCTAAGGTCGCTCATCCAAAACGTCCAGCTTGATAGCGTTGTCCGAGCGTCTCTTGCATGCGGTCGATGAGCAAGAAGGCATCCTTCAGATGGCCGCGCTCGAGCGGTGAGAGCTGTTCGGGGGCGACGAAATTGTCGGCCTTCTCACCATTGCGCAGCTGGTTGGCCTGGTGGCGAATGCGTAGGGTATTGATCAACTCGAAGGCGTCGATCAGGTTGGCGCCGCCGTCGTGGCTGAGTGCGGCGGTCTCGGAGGCGGCTTCGAGTCGCTCGATGGTGTTGATCGGCGCCAGCCCGCTGGAGAGCGCATAGACTCGGGCGAGATCGATGATCGGCACGGTGCCGCGGTGCTTGATGTCGAAGGTATGGTTGTGATCGCCACCATGAATGAGCACGAAGTTGCGGAAGAATCCCAACGGCGGCCGGTGCTTGATGGCATTGGCCGCCATGTAGGCAATGAAGATGCGATTGTCGCGCGAGAGCTCGAGCACCAGCTCATGCAGTCCATCGAACAGCCCAGTGGGGTCGTGTAGGGCGCGCAGATCGAAGAAGACGCTGGCGAGCATCAGCGCCTTGGGATCGGGGCGTTTGATCCAGTTCTCGAAATACTGTTGCCAGGCCTTGAGCGGCTGGCGCCAGTTGGCGGTCTTGGCCATCACCTCGCCGGGGCAATAGATATAGCCACAGGCGTTAAGTCCATCGTTGACGCGCTCGGCAAGCTGACGGAAGTAGTGGTCGTCGTCCTTGCTCATGTTGTCGGCGATGAGCAGGGCATTGTCCTGATCGGAATGCGAGGATTGCTCACGGCGTGCCTGAGAGCCGCCAACCAGCCAGGCATAGGGCACCGGTGGCGGGCCTAGCTCGGCCTCGGCGAGTTCGAGCAGGCGTTTGGTGATGGCGTCGGTGATGGCGCTCACGGCCTGGCCGACATGACCGCCGGTGGCGCCGCTGCTGATCAGTTGTACCTGCAGCTCGGGCACCTTGGCGCTGATCGCCTCGAGTGTGGCGACGGATTCAGCCTTGTGGATATCGCCGACCAGGTAGACGCCACTAGTGCTTTGGAAGCGGGTGAAGTCGCTAGTGGAGAGCATGCCGAGCAGTCGTTTGCCATCCACCACCGGCAGGTGATGGACATTGAGCCGAGTCATCTGTATCAGTGCCTCGAAACCGAGTGCGTCGGAGTCGATGGTGGATATGTCGGCGGTCATGATCTCGCGGACCGGCTGTTCAGTCGACAGGCCGGTGGCAACACAGCGGTTGCGCAGATCACGATCGGTGATGATGCCACTGAGGCGTTCATCCTCCATCAGTAGCAGCGCTGAGACGCGCTCGGCGGACATGATGCTGGCGACCTCGCGGATGCTAAGGCCAGGGCTAGCCATGATCGGCTTGCGGCGTAAGAGATCACCCGCGGTCACGGTCATGAGTCCGCCGGTGGTGGCGGAGGTTTCGGTAAAAGCATCTAAGGCCTTGCGTAGACGCTTGGTGGTGGAGCCATCAAAGTATTCGGCGAACTCAGGATGTGCGGCGCGTAACTGCTCGAAGTGCGTGCAGGTCATCGAATACAACAGGCTGTCTTCGACCGTTTCGCCGATAAGCCTGGGCTTGCTATTACTGCTGTCGTTGCTGCCGCTGCCGTTGTTTTCGCTATTGTCGTTGCTGTTGCTGCCGGCAGTCTTGCTCTTGCCTCGCTTGCGCTCGCTGCTGCTGAGGCAGACATCGCTGAACAGATCGCCCTCGGCGAGCTTGCCGACGAGTTCACCCTGCCCATCGCGCAGCTCGATGGCGCCGCGACGCAGAATGTAGAGGTGCGCCGCCTGATCGTCTGCCGGCGGGAAGTGAGAGCCGCGCTTCAGGTAGCGCAGGGTGAGCTGGCGCGGAAGCTGTTCGAGCGCCTCGGCGGGCAACTGCTCGAACGGTGGATGCTTGGCGAGAAACTCGTGTATTTCAATCAGCTCGACGTCCATCAGGGCATCCTCGGGTGGCAAGGCAGTGACGGCCTTTTCTGTTTTCCGCCAAGTATGCCGTAAGTCGCCTGCATGCTGCTTGGGTTATGGAGCGTACTGGGCTCGGCTATACTGCCGGGTGATCTCAGGCACGTTTTGCGTGAAGAAGACCATACGCACGAAGCGCGACGGCGGCGTGAAGTCGCCTGGCAGGCCAATAACTCCAGCACCCACGCCGAACGGCTGTAGCTCGAGATCGCCAACCTTCTCCGACGTCGGGTAGTCTGCGGTGAGGTTCACGTAGTTGTGCACATCGGGAACCGCGCCGAGGAGGATCAGCGATGCCGCGAGCTGGTTAGCCAACCCTGAGGTTCTGCCAGTTTGAATACAGAATGCGTGACAGTGACGACTTGGCAGGGCTTTGACGATGACCAGCTTCAGGCAACCACGAAGACACCGACTGCTGGCAATCGCTTTCGCCACGGCCTTTATCAGTTCTGGCCTCCGCGCTGAATCACTGAGCCTGATGCTGGCGCGGACCTACCAGAGCAATCCTGATATTCAGACCGCCTTAGCGCAGGTGCGTGCAACCGCCGAGCTGCTGCCTCAGGCCAATTCGGCCTTTTTTCCGACCATCGATCTCGTCGCCCAAGAGGGGCGATCCTGGATTCGGCAAGACGTTCGGGATCGTGGTCAAGCTGGCACGACGATCAATGATCTCGACGAGGTCACGACGGACCGTTCGGTACAGCTCGAGGCGTCGATTTACCTCTATCAAGGCGGTGCGCGCTCGGCGAATCAGCGCTCGGCGGAATCGCAGGTCGCGAGCGCCGTCGCCCAGCTCGATGCCACGGTCGCCCAGACCCTGCTGCAAGCCATTCAGGCCTATGGAAGCCTGTTGCTCTACCATGAGCTCATTGCGCTCAATGCCGATATCGAGCGGTTCCTGGTCAAGCTCATGGTCGAGTCGGAGGACCTGTTCTCGAGTCGACTGATCACGCTCACCGACTTGGCGCAAACAAAGGCCAGCCTGGCCCAGACGCGCTCGCAAAAGGCCGCCTTGCAAGGCTCGCTGGCCCAGGCCCTGAGTCAGTATCGCGCGGTTTCCGGGATGGTCCCCGAGCAGATCGAGCAGGGCGGGACCGAGCTGCCGGCCTTGCCCGCGACCCTGCAAGCAATCCAAGTCAAGGCGCGAACCGCGAATCCTTCGTTGCGCTCGGCCTTGCTGAGCGCAGAGGCAGCACGCGCCGAAATCGACGTCGAGCGCGGCGGCTTGCTGCCAAACGTCGTTGCCTATTCGCAACTCACTCGCAGCTGGGATAAATCCCGATTTACCAGCGCGGCGGACTATACCGAGCTGGAGCGCGAGGATGACTGGTCGGTCGGCGTGCAGCTGGAGATCCCACTCTTCCAAGGCGGACTCGTGCGCTCACAAGTGCGTGAGGCGGAAGCCGTCTACACGGCCGCGAAGAGCCAAGCCCGCAGTACCTCGGTGCAACTAGCCTCAGCAATTGAAACCACCTGGGGGCAATGGCAGTCGGCACTGGCCGAGCAGCTGAGCGTTGCGGACGAGGTCGCGGCCTATCAGGAAACACTGCAGGGTTTCGAGCGCCAGCTCCGCGACGGCACCTCGACCATCAAGGATGTCCTCGATGTGCGGACCCAGTTGGACTCGGCGCTAGAAAATCAGGTGATGGTTAAATATGACCGCTATATTGCTCAGGCTAGCTTGCTGGCGCTGATGGGCCAACTGAGTCCGAAGGCATTGGATCTGCCGGTCTCAACGCTGAATGTCTGGGCCGATATCGACCAGGTCCGCCACAAGCTCTTCGAGATCAGCCTGCCTTAGGCGATAGGCGCTTTGAGAGCAATCGTTTTAACCTGAATCTCACGCGATTCATTTTTCGGGGTGGCGCCGCGCCATGAGAGTGAGGTTGAACGCTTAACACCAGGGTTGGTTATACCCCGCTAAACGCTCAACACCAGGATTGGTGACACCCCGCCATGGACGGATGACTCGACCACCTGGAAAGTCCTTATGGCTTGGCAGTGCCGGCTGCTCACCGCGAATCGCCAGGCCGATGAGGCGACCGTCGAGCTCGATCGCGAGGCGGGCGTCGATCAACTCCGCACGCATGCGATCGAACTCCGCATCCTTGAGGATCAAACCCTGCTTCTGAGCTAGCTTGGCCTGGACCCGCTCGATTGGTGGAGCCGCATCAATCAGGCGGTACAGTTGCGCCTCCTGATCGTGCAATAGATGCAGCCTCTGCACAGCGCACTGGCGCGTATCCAGCAGCTCCAGCCCGCGCTCGCTGTCGGAGCGGGCGAGGATCGGTTGCAGACGCGAGCGAAAGAAACGCTCGACCCAGTGTTGGGTCGCCTGCAGCAGTGTCATCACCTCGGGCGGGATCTTCTCCGCGCCAACCCCTTTGAGGTCGAAATGACCATCGGCCGAGATCGGGACCGGGGCATCTTCGAAGAAATAGGACAGCTCGGCCAAGTCGTCGTCGGCGAGCGGATACACCAGCGGCATCGATGGGTGTGGCTGCAGCCGCAGACCATAGGCCTGCGGATTACGGTGGTAGTCGCTGAAGCGATCGAAGCGCAGACCGAGCAGGACGCCGGGAGCCAGATGCTCGATCGCCGGCAGCCAGGCGGCCGTCTCCGCGTACCATCGATCCTGCGCCCCCGGCATACCCCAGAGCAGATTGTAGGTACAGAGGATTCCGAACTCTCGGGTCCATTTCAGTAGCTGCACGTTCTGCCAAGCCTGGGTGCCCTTGTTCATCAACGCCAGCAGGTCACTGTGCAGGCCCTCGACCCCGGCTTGCACATAATGGATGCCGGCCAGCGCCAGTGCCCGAATCTGCTCGCGATTCATGCCGGCGCGCACCTCACAAAAGAGTCGCCGCCTAGTGGCCTGCTCGCCGACCTGCTCGCCAAGATACTGCGTGAGCTCGCGCAGCAATCTCGGCGGTGGCACATTGTCGAGCAGCTCGAAATCTCGACACTGGTGGCGCTGCTCGAACGCATCCATCTCCTCGAGGACGCGCGACAGTGGCTTGGTCCGCTGACGCAGTCGCTCGCCGTTGAGGCCGCAAAAGGCACAGCGCCCCCACCAGCAGCCACGTGAGCCTTCGATGGGTATCCCGATGCGGATGTGCTGGCGTAAGCCCAAGTGCCCTAGCCAGTCAAAGTAGCTCTGATAATCGGCAATCGGACCCTTATCGAGTTGCGTACAGGACGCAAAACGTTCCTGATGGGGCCGCTCGTAGCCGGCCTTGCCGGCCTGTCGATTCGCCGGTGCCCAGACACCCGCTGGCAGCTCGGTGAGCGGCAGATCCCGGCCATGCACAGTGATCACCTTGACCAGCGGTGCAATCACCTCTTCGCCTTCTCCAGAGACCACATAATCCACCCAAGGAAAACAGCGATGCGTCGCCGCTCCCATCGGCCCCTCGCAATTCGCGCCGCCGAGCAGGGTGATCCTCTCTGGCGCCAGACGTTTGACCGCCCGCAGCAAGGCCAGCGAGGCGCCATGCTGTTGGAAATTCGAGCTACAACCGATGACGCGCGCGCCTGAGGCGATCAGGTAGCGCGCGGCCTGCTCGGTAAAATCCGTCGCGCGTTGGCGATATTGCACACAGAGCGCGTGAAAGGCCTCGGCCTGTGCTGGCTCCTCTGCCCTCGCGCCGAGCAGATAACGGGTCAGTGCCCGTAAATAGGTCTCGTCTTTGTCGGGTGCCGGGCCAAAGGCCGCTGCACCAAACAGCCAATCGGCCAGGTAGAACTTCAGCGCCTTATAGGGCCAATCGTGGTAACGGCTCCCGTACAGCCTGGCAAACCAGAGGTTGAAGTAGCAGCCGGTCACCCGAATCCCCGCCGCCTTGAGCGCGGCCTCCAGCAGACCGAGCGCAGGCAATGGCCGCGGCAGCGGCGCGAAGGGCATCGAGACCAGGCAGACATCGGTCGACGACGGCAGCGGACCGATCAAATCATTCTGCTGGCTGGTGACATCGATCCCAAGCGCCTGCATCGACAATCCGCGTTCAAGATCCTGCTTCATGATCGATATGCCCATTCGCTCTGACAACCGAAGATGACAGACTCATCAACGCTCGGCTCTCTGCCTTGTTGCGTTTGGAGGTCAGGTGGAGCGAGCATAAAAGCCCTCGATCAGTCGTTGCAGGGGCGCCTTGGCGGATGCGCGATCGGCGGCACGCAGCGGATTGCGCTGCGGCTGGGCGAGCAACCGGAACAGATGGCGATAGGGCGGTTGCTGCAGCCTGGCTTGCAGGAGTGCCTGGTCTTCGGTCGTTGCGAGCGAGGCCAGCGCGCGATAGTGCTCGCCATGAGGTCCTGGCAGATCGGCCAGCAGCCCGCAGCAGGCGGCAAACGCCGCCACCTGCCCTTGCTCCAACAGCAAGGGGGCGAGCAGCTCAAGGCTATTGATTGGCTGTCTTGGCAAGCCGCTATCGTGCAGGATCAGGCTCAGATGCTGACGCAGATGATCGAGCAAACGATCGGCAAGCTTAGCGCGGGCAGCGGGATCATCCAGCCAATCATCGGTCTCATAGAATCGCCGACCCTGAACACAGAAATCGTCGGTGATCGCCGCAAGACGATCCAGATCCAAGCCGGCTTGCTGATCGAGCCGGCAGAGGATCGTCGACACGCCAGGCACGACGACCCGCACAGTCGGAAAGCGCAACACCGGATGGGTGTGATCGACGACGATCAGCTCGCTGCCGAGGGCCGCACAGGCGGCGCTCAAGGCGGCGATCTCGCTGCGACAATCAGCTCCTTGCGGTGGGCTTGGAAAGTCGACCCGCTCACCCTCGCGCAGGAAGCTCAGGTCGCCAGGGTATTCGTAGCTGCGTAACAGCGGATAGTTGTCGTTGATGGTGGTGGCGGTGGTCGGCAGATGCTTCAGTAGACGATGCCAGAGCAGATGGTAGGGATTGGCGTCGCCGCTCTGGAGCACGCGCCAGCGACTTTGTCCCTCTTCGGTGATACAGCGCGTCAGGGCCTCGATCGGATTCGGCGATGCGGCGACCCGAAACCGCTGATACGCATAGGCGGTCTGCAGCGGATTGGCCGCATCCCGCATGCGCGGATCGATCATCAGCATGCCGATGCAGGGCAGACCATGACCCAATGAAAAATCCTTGATAAGCACTTCGATCCCGTGCGCCTTGCAGTAGGCCAAGAATTGCTCGATCGCCGCTATCTTCGGCAGGGTCGTCGGATCGATGGTCGGGATTCGCAGCCGTTCGGTGATCACCTTGACCGCGGCATAGCGCTCTAGGACCTCACTGGTGCCTTGAATGATGGCCTCGTCAAGGCTGTTGCCGGCAGCCAAGCCATTGGTGCCCGAGGTGAGCTCGATCAACGCCAACGGAACCTTGACCGGACGGCGGTCAGCCACGGCGAGGCCGTCGATCCAATGCGCCGTGCTCGAGTGTGACGCCAAGGTCTGTTGTTCGGCGGAACCAATGACCTTAGGGGCCAACAGCCGAGTCAGCGACAGCGCCGCGTCGAGTTCCGACGCGCGCGCGGCGACATAGCCGGGTAGCGCATCAAAACAGCGAAATCGCTCATAGCGCCGGCGAAAGGGATCAGCATCCTCCTCGGCGTGCGCATCATCGGTGCGTTGGATGGGCATGCGAAAGCGTAAGGCCCGACAGTAGAGACCGGCCGAGAAGCGCTCAGCGAGCTCGGCGAGTGCGCTAGCCTGCGCCAGGATCGGCGAGACGCCTTTGCCTGCCGCTTCAAGCCCCAGGCCGGCGCAGCGCACCCGCACCCACCAGAGGTCGAGATCCGGGGCTGCGCGGCCTTGCTCCAGGCTGGGCTCCAGGCCAAGCTGGGCAAAGCCGCGCTGAAGACGCGCGACCGTCTCTTCAGCGGGCGCGCACTTGAAGGTGATCGGAGAGCGGCGGGCGGCGGGATCGGCTGTTTGCATCTGGTGGTCGCTCAAAGCATCTGCCGCCGGGCTAGCTTGGCGAACAAGCCATCGCCTGCAAGCAGCGTTTCATAGGTTCCGGTTTCTACCACTGTTCCTTGATCGATCACGTAGATGCGGTCGGCATGGACGATGGTGCTCAACCGGTGGGCGATCAGGATGCGCGTGCTGTTCAAACGCTCTAGCCCTTCCGTGACCACCTTCTGACTGCGGTTGTCCAAGGCGCTGGTCGCCTCATCAAAGATCAGCACACGCGGACGATGCACGACCGCGCGGGCAATCATCAGGCGCTGTCGCTGACCACCGGACAGCGTCGACGCCCCCTCGCTCAGATGGGTATCCAGGCCCATTGGCATCTCGGCCAGATCGCGATCGAAGCCGGCGAGTTGGACCGCCTCCATCACCTGCTCGCGACTCAACTGCGCGCCCCCGGCGATATTTTGATAGACCGAGCCGGCGAGCAGGCGGCCATTCTGCATCACCACGCCAAAGCGGCGACGCATCGCATGCTTGTCGAGGTTGCTGATGTCTTTTCCGTCCAGATAGATCGAGCCGCCTTCGGGCTTCTCGAAGCCAAGGATGAGGCGAATCAACGACGATTTCCCCGCGCCAGAGGGGCCGACGATGGCGATCATCTCATGCGGATCGGCTCGCAGGCTGACGCCTTTCAGGATCAAGGGCGCATCCGGTGCGTAGCGGAAGAAGACGTTTTCGATGTCGACACGGCCTTCGACCTCGCCGGGGTCGGCAGCGCCGGCCTCGTTCTCGGTCGCGGTCTTCAGGATCGGCTCGACACGCTCGTAGTAGGCAGGAAGCAGGCTCAGGCGAACCAGCAGGCTGATGAGCCCGAAGATGCCGCCGAGAAATTGGGCTAGCGCGACATGAAAGGCCACGAAGCGCCCTGTTGGCATGATCTCCTGTAGGCGCTGATTGTCCAGCTGTGCCCAATCCTGCGGCGTTTGATAGAAGGCGAGCAGCTCCTGCCCTTGCAGGCTGATGGCAACGATGACCGCAACCAGGGCGAAGTGTGAAAACCCGGCCTTGAAGACGGTGAGGGTATTCTCGAGGCTCTGTTGCCGAAAGCTGGTCTGCTGCAGCTCCGCGTACAGCCTTCCCCAGCGCGCAAAGGCGTTGCGCTCGGCGCCGGCGACACGCAGCTTCGTCAAGCCATCCAACAAGCGCAGCACCACCCCTTGCAGCTGACCTTCACGCTTGAGGATGATGCGATTCTTCTTCATCACCCGCCGCCCTGCGTACAGAGCGATGCCGCTGTAGAGCAGCACCGAGACCAACACCAGCAAGGTGACTCGCCAATCGTAATAGAGCAATAAGCCGAGGCTGAAGCTTGCGATCACCCCGTGGGAGATGCCGGCAAGCGCCGAGCTGGAGAGCAAGCGCCGCATGGCATCGACACTCATGGCGCGATTGGCGAGATCGCCCGCGGAATAGTCTTGAAAGAAGCTCGCCGGCAGTTTCAGTAGCCGATCCCACACCGCTGCCTGCACCGACATCGTGACGCGCCCCTCGACGCGCAGCAGGGAAAGCCCTTGCAGCAGCCCAAAGCCCTGCTGGGCGAGACCGGCGACCAGGATGGCCAGACAGACGACGAGGAGCTGTCCGCGCTCGGCGAGCGGCACGATCGGATCAAAAACGCGCTCCGTGAGGGTTGGCAGCGCCAACGAAAGGATGCCAGACAGCAGGATCAGCAAGATGACCACAAGGGCATCGCGACCTGATCCCCGCAGGCCGAAGAATAGAATCCGGCTGGCGCCGAGCGGCTCGTTGGGAAAGGGCCGATAGAAGGTCCGCGCACTGCTGTCGAGCATTTCAGCAAGCTTGGCATCGACGAGCTGGCTGCTACCGGTTGCCGGATCGATGCAGCGGTAGCGCCGACGCCGTCCAGGCAGCAGCAGCACAGGCCGCTGATCGACCGCTTGCCGCGCGAGCAGCGGGTCTTGCGCGTCTTTCCACCAGGCACCGCTGAGCTCGACCGAGCGGACGAACATGCCGGCGCGCTGGGCGAGCGCAAGCATGGGGTCATCGCTGCTCAAGGCCGGACCCAGCCCATCCTCGCTCGGCCGCGGGATTTCGTAGAAATCAGTGACCAGCCACAGGGCATTGATCAAGGGCTCCGGCGAGGGGGTGGGCACCCGCTGTCGACGCGTCCGCAGGATCGCGGCGAGCGACCAGAGTGCGGATTCAACCTGAGAGTCGGCGGCTCGTTCGGCTTGCTCGAGCTGCGCCGAGGCCTGCTCTTCCAGCTGCTCAAGACCAGCCGCAGCGGCGCTCAGCAGTCGGTTCTGAAAGTGCCCGAGCGCCGCGTGCAAGCCACCTGCCGCTAACAGGCTTGCGGTGGTCTGTACCCTAACCTGTTGCTCGGCCTGGGCCTGATACCAGAGGCCGCGGCTGGTCGGCAGCGGTGCCGGCTCGGTGCTCTGGCTGTCCTCGACATTGCACAGCCAAAGGGCGTTGCGATCGCTCAGCAGCCAGAACAGCTGACGCTGAGCGGCCTGCAGGCTGTCGCCGTCGGCGAGCTGGACCGGCTCGGGCTCGGTGAGCACCCGCAGCGCCGGAGTCGGTGCCGGCAAGCGAGGTGTCGCCGCCAAGGCGCGGACGCTGAGCTCGGCGGCTACCACCAGCGCCTGGGCAGCGGTCGCTGAGGTGTCAGCGGGTGCAGAGGCAGAGGCAGAAGCGTACAAAGCCTGCAGGCGCTCGGTGTCGAGCTCGAGCAGCTGCGTTCCCTGCTGTGGCACCGCCAACAGCAGTGCGCGCTGGTCGTTTCCATAGCACAAGCAGCCCGGCTGCAAGGTTGCCAGGTAGTAGCGCGGTCCTGTGCTCCCCGGCGCTGTTGTGCTCGTGCTCGAGAGGAACAGATCGAGCGCCCCGGAGACCACGAGCCAACAGCGGTCGGCGCGGCTGGTACGAAAGCTCTGGTGACTGCCGCGGCTGGGTAACTGTGTGCGCTCCTCGCCGAGCAGCTCGAGCAAGGTTGCTGCAGCCTCGGAGCCCTTGGAGCCTTTGAAGCCCTCGTGATCCATTGCTGCAGCCTTAGCGCTGCCGTTAGGGACCACCGCTGACGGCTCCGCTTCGCTCATTGCGCCCGCACGAGCTCGTAGTAGCTGCCGCGCTGGGCGAGCAGCGTCTCGTGATCACCACGCTCAACGACCTTGCCATGATCGAGCACGATGATCTCATCGCTGTCGCGAATCGTGCTCAGGCGGTGGGCGATGATGATGCAGGTACAGCCGCGCCGACGCAGGTTCGCATCGATCGTCTGCTCGGTCAGCGGCTCTAGGGCCGAGGTCGCCTCATCCATGATCAGGATGCGCGGGTCGCGCACGAGCGCGCGGGCGATCTCGAGCCGCTGAGCTTGCCCGCCGCTGAAGCTGGGCGCCGCGATACCCACCTCGCTCTCATAGCCATTGGGTCGTGCCGCAATCGTCTCATGGATGCAGGCGTCCTCGGCGGCACGCACCACGGCGGACTCACTGATGCTCGGACTCCAGAGGCGCAGGTTTTCGAGCACACTGCCATCGAACAGCTTGATGTCCTGATCCACAGCGGCTACCGAGGCCGTGAAGCGCTCACGCGGGATCGCTGCAAGCGGCTGCCCGTCGTAGAGAATGCTCCCGGAGCTGGGTGCATAGAGTCCGAGCAACAGGCGACCGATGGTGGATTTTCCGCTCCCAGATGAGCCGACCAAGGCGATGCGCTGTCCTGGCTCGACCTCGAGACAAAAATCCTCGATGAGTGGGGGTTCGAGATGGTTATAGCCAAAGGTCACATGACGCATGCTGATGCGCCCGGATAAACGTTGCAGTCGGCGCTCGGGCTGAGCCTGCGATGCGTCGCTGTCAGTGGCCAGCAGTGGATCGACGGGATAATCGAGCACGTCGTTGATGCGCTGGATCTCCCCCTTCGCGGTCTGCAAGGTCCCGGTGAAGCCGATGAGGTGTCGAATGGGACTGGTGACGTGCGACATCATGCTTTGAAATGCAATCAGGGCGCCGACCGTGAGCTGACCTTGGATGATCAAGAGTCCGCCGAGCCCGAGGACTGAGGCGGTGAGGCCTTGATTGAGCAGATTTGGCGCCGACGAGAGCAGGCGTGAGCTGATGCCAAGGTGCTGTTGGGAATTGGTCATCACCGTTTGATGGCCAGCCCAGGTGGCAAAGAAGTCGCGCTCGCTACCGCTGGCCTTCAGCGTATCCATCGCCTGTAGGCCGGCCATCGAGGCACCCATCAGCTTGCCGTTTTGCTTCAGCAGTCGGTTATTGATATCCGAGAGCTGCCCACGCATGAGCGCCGCGATCGCGAGCCCGAGTAGGGAGAAGCCGAGCACGATGAGGGTCAGCTCGACACTGTAGATCAGCATGACCAGCAGATAGAAACCGATCGTCAGCAGATCGACCAAGGTCGACGACAAGGGGCCAGACAAGAGCGATGCCAAGCGGTGGCAAGATTGCACCCGAGAGGCGACATCACCGGCATAGCGTTGCGTATAGAAGACAAGGGGCACGCGTAGCACGTGCCAAAAGAACTGGCTCGCGGAGGTGATTGCGAGCCGCGTGCGCAAGATCAAGAGATAACGCTGCTGCAGATAGGTGATCAGGATCGTGAAGATCGCCACCAGGACCAGTCCGACCAAGAGTGGCAGAATCCAGGTGTTTGCACCGCGCACCAGAACGTCATCGATAAAGGTCTTGAGCAGCGCCGGCATCAATAACCCAGGCACCACCAGCATGAAGGTGGCCACAATGGCGATCGACATGACCCCTTCGGCGCCATGCAGACGCGTCCTCAAGGATTGAAACAGGCTGGTGCGCTCGCCGCCGGTCTCGAACCCCGGGCCTGGCTCCATCTGCAGCGCCACACCGGTAAAGCCATCGCTAAACTCCTCGTGGCTGACCCGACGCGGCCCGACCGCTGGATCATTGAGAAAGACCTGGGTGCGGTCGCGCCCCTCGTAGACGACGAAATGATTGAAATTCCAGAAGACGATGAACGGCGGCGGTAGTTCCAGGACCTGCTCGAGGCTGAGCTTGAGGCCCTGGCTGTGCAGCCCGTAATGGCGCCCTGCCTTGACGATGTTACTGGCCTTCGCGCCGTCACGAGAGACACCGGTCTCGACGCGCAGTGTCTCGAGCGGAACCCAACGGCCATAGTAGGCAAGGATGATCCCGAGCGCTGCTGCGCCACACTCGACGGCCTCCATCTGCAGGAGGCTCGGGGTCCGAACCCGACGTTTCGGCGCGCCTTTCGTACCCTGCTCAGTTGCCACGCGTCCAGGCCTCGAACAGCGGGATCACATACTGGATTGGCGGAATCTCGCGCACCACCACCGACATGGCCGCGGTATCGCCCGGCGTGATCTCGACGGGCGGACCTTGCGAGGAGGTCCAGCGCAAGCCGCTCGCGGTCTTGGGGTCGGTCTCGAGCGTCAAGTTGACGCTGATCGGTGCTCCGGCGCTCAGCAGGGTCGAGGCCAGGGTGGGATTGCCCAGGCGCGCGACCAGCGCATCCTCGGTGACCGGCAGGCGACTGACGGACTCGACCTTGGCGCGAATGCTGCCATAGCGATCTCGCTCGACCGACAGTGGCGAGATCTCGGACTCCATGGTCGGCTCGATCTGCTTGCCTTGGCCGATGCCGAAGTAGCCGACCGCACTCAAGGTGTCCGAACGCTGCTCGACGATGGCAACGACCTGCCCGGCCTCCACCAGTGCGCCCAGGGCGATGTCGAGCTCGGTCACCACACCCGCAACCGGGCTGACGATCACCTGCTCTTCCTCCAGCATGGCGCGTAACCGTTTCACCGGGGCTTCCGCCTGCGCCACGGCGGTTTGCAGCTCGAGCGCTTGGCGTCGGTTCTGGTTCTCCGACTCGCTCAATGCGAGTCGGTTTTGTGCGATCTGATCGCGTGCCTGGGCAATCGATTGCTGGGTCTCGAAGAGGCCAGAGCGCGTCGATTCAACCTGCTGCCGCGTGTAATAGCCTTTCTCCAAGGCCGCCGATTGCAGCTCGAGCAGCTCGCGCAAGAACTGTAATTGCTCCTGACTGTCCTTGATCACCGAGCGCAGCGTCTGCTCGACTTGCTGCGTGGTCTGTTGACGCAGAGCGGTGTCCTCATCCAAGAATCGGCGCTGCGTGGCGTACTGTTGACGCGCAAGCTCAAGGGCTTGCTCAGCGCTCATCAGCTCGGCCTCATCAACGGGCAAGGCGAGCGTGGCGAGGGTCGCGCCGGCCTCGGCCGGCTCGCCGACGGCGACAGGCAGCGAGCGGATGATGCCATTCGCTTGGGCTTGCAGTCGATAGATCGAGGCCTGAGCTGCGGTGATGACCCCGAGGCCGTTGACCCGGATCGGGATCTTGCCGAGAAAGCCCCAGGTGAGGGTGAGCCCGATCAGGACCGCAAGAATGCCGAGAATGGCCCAGGCAGACGGATGCGCCAGGCGCAACAGGGAGTCGAGCTGCTCGGGATTCCGGAGCCGCTGTAAGGCCTCCGATCGATAAAGCTCAGTCATCTCGCTGCTTCAAGACGCCGATGTCCCGCTCGGGTGCGCAGGCAGGTGCAAGACCCAGCCGGGTACCGGCGCTTGATGGCGATCCGCGATCGTCGCTGAATCAGGTGATCAACCCTGGCACGACTGCGACCTCTGCCTCGGCTACCGCCGTGGTTGAGGTCTCAGTATCCTGAACCTCGCTCGTTTCGGTCACCGTGACCTCGGTTGTCTCGGCCTCGAGTTCTTCAGTGGTATTGGTATTGACGGATTCGGAATCACCGCCGGCGACCTGGTCGAGGTCGTCGTCGCTGATCACCGTCGCCCCAGCGACGGCCGCGACCGGGATCGTCAGGTATCGCAGCTTGTCTGAATTCTGTACCAGACGAATCTCTTGTCCGGACTCGAGCGGGAAGCTCTTCTCGAGAAAGGCATAGAGCTTATCCTTGTCGGGATGATCCTGATGCATGTCGGGCGGAAGTGCGATGTGCTTGATCTGATCGCTATCCTCCAGCACCTTCACGCTGACGTCAGCCGGGACATCAAGTCCCTCTTCCTTCAGCATGGCCTTGGGATCATCGATCAGTCGCTGCTTATAGCTCGCGTCCTTCCAGCTCTTGGCGATTGCCGCGCCATAAACGGTCTTTGCTTTGATGCTCGCTGCCATGACCCATTACCTCTGTTTAAATGTATGTCGACACGAACGTGTCACCCGCCCGCGCGTTCGTTGCATGACCCATCGGAATCGCGATAAGCCGACGACGAACGCGCAAACACTGTCTCGTCTAGCAGTCCATGCTGGCGAAGTTGATCGATCATAAAAAATGATTGCTCGGGCGGAATATCGAGCGCTTGCTCACGCGCCTCTGCAAGCTCTGCCGCCGTCATTGCGCCTTGGCTCAGCAGTGCGGCGAATTGCGTCGCACCAGTCACCCCGCCAAAGTTCAAGCTTGTGAAGGCTGATTTGAATCGAAGCTGATTCGCTGTCGGGCTGCTGACGACGAGATCCGAGCGCAGTCTCACCTCGGCCTGCCAGGACAGGTCCATCGGCATCTGCGATGCGATCATGGATTCCAGCAGGTCACGCAACTGCTCAGCGCTCGAAAACTGCCCTGTTGCCAAGACCTGGAAGCCCTGCGGCGAGGACGGCGAGACGGGATAGGGCGTCATCAACTGGACGCGGTGCTCGCAGGGATTGATCAGAAAACCGGAGACGCAGGCAATGGTCGTCGGTGCCTTGCTGAACTGATCGAGCTGATTAGGGCCAGTCTTCGCCCTGAGTGCACGGCCCGCGCGTGCCTTGCGAAACTTGGGATTGGCGCCTTTATTCTGCGGCAAGAGCTCGGTCAGCAGCAGCTGGCGCGGACTGAACTCGGCATGAATCCGAGCGGCGATCCCGGTTGAGAGCACCGAGAAGCGATCAAGCCCGGGATCGAGCCGCCGGTGCTGCTCGATCAAGGCATGCGTGCGCTTCGCATCACGCATGGGTAGGGCCGTGGTCGTCATCGGGAAGCGTCCCAGCACGGCGTGAAAATCCAACAGGAAACGCTCGTAATCAGGATTGTCGAATGGCTCCGTCGCCCAGTAGCAAAAGCCCTGGGCCGCGGCGGGGCCAATCACCTCATGGGTCACCCTGAGGATAGCTTGCCACTGTTGGCGATGCGCTGGCGAATACGGCCACACGGCTTGGAGTGCTGGCGCGCTGAGGGCACAGAACCAGCAACCGACAGA
Source organism: Halochromatium sp. (assembly GCA_010912705.1). GTDB lineage: Bacteria > Pseudomonadota > Gammaproteobacteria > Chromatiales > Chromatiaceae > Lamprobacter. The sequence goes on along the minus strand of POWB01000019.1, from coordinate 25,695 downwards.
GCAGCCGCTGTTGAGCTCAAAGGCAACGGGGGCATGGACGATCGCATCGGCCTTGGTCGGACCAAGCTGAGAGCGAATCCGCGCCACTTGCCGGTGCCACCAAGCGCGCATCAGCGGATGCGCAGGCTCGCAGGTTTGGCGATAGTGATCGCGCCACCGCAGCAGCTCGCGCATGAAGGCAAGATAGCGGCGCAGCGCGAGCGGGAGATCCACGAGATCCTCCCCGTTCAGCACCGCCTGGCGCAGGCGATCGCCTTGCTCGGCATCGAACAAGGGCGTCAGGGTCTCGGCCGGGAGCGGAATCTGGTAGCGAGCGAGCGCGCCGGCTGGATCAGCTGGCCAGGTGGCGCGCAGCGCGGCATGTAGATTCCACTGCTCGAGGGCGCGTTTGACCGCTGCAACGTCGTCCAGATAAGCGCCGTCGACTCCCTCTAGGCCATTGAGCACTGGCACAAAACCCGCTGACCATTCGTGCTCCGGGAAGGAGGAACCTCCGTCATAGGCCACGTCTCGGACCTCGCTGTTGAGTTAAGCGCTCATTCTGCGCTCATTCTGCGGCTGGGCGTGGCTCTTCATCGAAGATGCCTTTGTCGAACAGGTCCTGCAGCAGATAGAGGGTCTCCGCCTGGGGCACATCGGCCTCCTGCTCGCGACGCTCGGCAATCTCCGCCGGCGAGCAGTCGCCGTTCGCGAGCAGATCCGCGAGCTGCCGCGCACAAGGCTGACTCGAGATCGTCAATGTCAGGCGCGACTGGAGCTTGAGGCTGGTATCGTCGATGACGCGCACTCTGAGGTCGGGGCGCAGCCGCACTGGCTCGAGCAGGGGAAGATCGCTCGGCATGTGCTCGGCGATCATCCGCCGCATGATCGCATCGAGATCCGCAGGCGATGAGAAGGTCGCCGCATCGATCACCCAAAAGCCGAGCGGCCAGCGTGCACTGGCTGGACAGGGCGTGATCAGCTCGACGCGGTGCTCGACCATGTTGAGGAGAAACCCTGACAGACAGGCAGTGGTTGAGCTGGCGCTCTCGGCATTCAGCTCGCGCGCGCGCTGCTGCGCATGGTCTTGTGCACGACCGACCAGTGCCTTCTTGTGACGCTCATCGGCGTCGGGATTCTGCGGCAGGAGCTCCACGCGCAAGAGCTCCTCGGCGCTGAAGGCCTCATGGACCCGGTTGAAGACGCCGAGCGAGAGGATCGAGAAACGGTCGATGTTGACGCCGTAGCCATAGGTCAAGCGCAGGAGGCGACGGGTTCGCTCGATATCGGCTGTTGGGCGGGCCGTGGTGGTTTGCGGGCAGCCGCCGAGCACGGCATGAAAATCACCAAGGAACCGCTCGTAATCAGGGTTATCCAAGGGCTCGGTCGCCCAGTAACAAAAGCCTTGTCGCAAGGCCGGACCGAGTAGCTCCTGCATCAGCGTCAAGATCTCGCGCCATTGACGCGAGGTCTCGGGGCCATATTCCCAATTCGCCTTAAGATGCTCGGCACGGAGCGCGCAAAACCAGCAGTGCACCGAGCAGCCTTTTGAGAGCTCGAACGCGGCCGGTGCATGCACAATACGGTCGGCCTTCTGCGAGCCGAGTTGACCAGCCAGTCGATAGACCTGTCGGCGCCACCATTTCGCCATCCGTGGATGGCGTGGCTGGTTATCGAGCCGATGCTCGCGGCGATGACGAATCTTCTCGCGGATGAAGGCGCGATAGCGCAGGACAGAGGTTGGATAGGTATCGGTTTCGCCGGCGTTTATCGCCTCATTTAAGCGTAATGCGGCTTCACGCTGGATCAGTGGCGTCATCTGATCTGGGATCAGATCAATCTTAGCCCCAGCGAGTGCTGCGACCGGGTCGTCCTCATAGGCGGCGCGAAAGTTGGCATCGCTCACCCAGCGCTCTAGGCCACGCTTGGTCTGGGCAACCTCGCTCAGATAATCCGCGGGAACCGTCGCCAAGTCACCAAGGAGCGGTACAAAGCCAGCGTTGATATCCTGCTCGGAGAGCGCTGGTTTGAAAACACCCGCCGCCAGATCGTTCATTCTATGGTCACCTCAATGACACAAAGGCCATCGCGAGCGAAACGGAGACAGGATAAATCGAGTCTTTGGCAGCATCACTCAGTGCTTATAACAAAGATCCAGCTCCAATGACTCTGTCCCGATTCAGGCGTGGTTGGCAGTATATAGAGAGGCTAATCGACAAAATGCCAGCGTTCTGATCTAAGGCGCTAAGCATTGATGCGGGTCAACAATGTAGATGCTCGCTCGCGCGCAGTTCACCCATATCATGTTGAGCATCGGCTGGCGGCTGCTTTTGGCCATGTTCCCACCGCTTGACCATCATGTCTCTCAAATAGAGCGTCTGATTGACGTATGCGCTGGTGTTCTGGCTAGGCGTGGGCTGCAAGTGACGGTGAGTGGTGTAAAAAAAGCCCCGCAGATGCGGGGCAATATCGACTGAGAGCAGGAGGCGTCAGCAAGACGCGCCCTGCCCATCGGATTGCTCTGGTTCAGTGGTCAGTGGCCGCACCGGCGCCACGTGGCACGCGCACATCCTCGACTAGATGCTGGATATGCTCTGGTGGTGGAGCGGTGACCGCAGAGACGATGAAGGCGACGGCAAAGTTGATGATCGCGCCCACAGCGCCAAAGGCATTCGGCGAGATGCCAAGGAACCAGTCGGGTCCCATGCCGAGCTGCGGTGCCAGGAACTCGGTACCCGGGATGAAGAAGATGCCCTTATGCTGGAACACGTAGAGCAGGGTGACGGTGATACCGGCAATCATGCCAGCGACCGCGCCCGTATTATTCATCCGCTTGTAGAAGATACCCATCATCAGCGCCGGGAAGATCGACGAGGCGGCGAGGCCAAAGGCGATGGCCACGGTGCCGGCCGCAAAGCCCGGTGGATTGAGACCCAGATAGCCGGCAACGAGGATGGCACCGATCATCGAGATACGTCCGGCATTGAGCTCGGCCTTCTCTGAGATGTCTTTCATGAAGATGCTCTTGAGCAGGTCATGAGAGATCGCCGAAGAGATGGCGAGCAACAGCCCAGCTGCGGTCGAGAGCGCTGCGGCCAGACCACCGGCGACGACCAAGGCGATGACCCAGTTTGGCAGTCCCGCGATCTCTGGATTTGCCAACACCATGATGTCACGGTCGGGTCCCGGCTTCAGGGCGCCGCCGGTGCCGTGGAAGATCTCGCTACCCTTGTATCCTAAGGCCTCGGCCTCGGCCACGGTGGCCTCGTTCTTGTCATTGTAATACTGCATCTTGCCGTCTTCGTTCAGGTCTTCCCAGACCAGCAGACCGGTCTCTTGCCAGTTCTTGAACCACTGCGGCACCTCCGCGTAGGGCAGAGGGTCAAAGGAGGCAAGGCCCTGCTCGGTACTTTCGGTGTTCTGTACCATCAGGGTGTCAGTAAAGTTCAGTCGAGCCATGGCGCCGACTGCTGGCGCTGTGGTGTAGAGCAGGGCGATGAAGACCAGCGCCCAACCGGCCGAGAAGCGAGCGTCCTTGACGGTGGGTACGGTGAAGAAGCGAATGATGACGTGGGGCAGACCGGCGGTGCCGATCATTAGCGACAGGGTATAGGCAAACATGTTCAGCGTGCTGCCCATGGTCTGCGTGGTGTACTCCTTGAAGCCAAGATCGGTGACGACCTGGTCAAGCTTATCGAGCAGACTCATGCCGCTAGCGACGCCATCGGGGACATACTCGCTACCAAGACCAAGCTGTGGGAACGGATTGCCGGTGAGGTTCAACGAGATGAAGATGGCCGGAATGGTATAGGCCATGATCAGTACGACATATTGGGCGATCTGGGTGTAGGTGATGCCCTTCATGCCGCCAAGCACGGCGTAGACCGCGACGATGCCCATACCGATGTACAGGCCGACGTCGTAGGAGACCTCGAGGAAGCGCGAGAAGGCCACACCGATACCCTTCATCTGGCCGATAACGTAGGTAATCGAGGCCAGGATCAGACAGATGACGGCGACGATGCGCGCGGCCTGCGAGTAATAGCGGTCGCCGATGAACTCCGGCACCGTGAACTTGCCAAACTTACGCAGGTAGGGCGCGAGCAGCAGGGCGAGCAGCACGTAGCCGCCGGTCCAGCCCATCAGGAACACTGATGCGCCATAGCCATTGAAGGCGATCAGGCCGGCCATCGAGATGAAGGATGCGGCGGACATCCAGTCGGCGCCGGTGGCCATGCCGTTGAGCACGGGATGGACGCCCTTGCCGGCGACGTAGAATTCGCCGGTGGTTCCGGCACGCGCCCAGATGGCGATGCCGATGTAGGTGGCGAAGGTGAAGCCGACGACCGAATAGGTCCAGATATCGAGATTATTCATGAGTGGCGGCTCCTAATTATTCTTCCACGTCGAATTTCTTGTCGAGCCGGTTCATGCCGAATGCATAGGCAAAGATCAGCACCAGAAAGGCATAGATCGAGCCCTGCTGTGCGAACCAGAATCCGAGCGGGTAGCCACCGAGGTGGAATTGGTTGAGTGGCTCGACCAAGAGGATGCCGAGCCCGTAGGACACGGCAAACCAGATGATCAGTAGAATGGTTACAAGTCGAATATTCGACTTCCAATAGGCGGAACGGTTTTCGGGTGTCACCGTTGATGTCCCTCCCTCAAGAGATCAGATTAGGTGAAAAGATCGGGGCCGGCACTTGGTTAGTGCCAGCGTTGCGTCGGAGCGGCTGCTGCCGCCGAAGCCCCGGCCGTTGTTTTTGGCATCATGACGTCCGCGCTGCCAAGCGGCATCCCTAGCTTTGCAAGCGGTCGCGCATTGTGTTGCCCGGTACAATCCCCTGTCAACGACAAGGCGTCTGAGCTGAAGGGTCTGAATATCCGAGAAAAAGTCTCAATTTTGGGTGGGGCTCTATGCTGTATCGCGGGTTTTGATGACAGATCGGTGACTGGCGCGGGGGTTGTCGGAGTTGTGGCAGGGCTTGCGGCAGGATGACTTTAAAAGATTGTTTTTGATGGCCTTATCGGTTGATATGATGCTTTTCCCTTGGCTCGCCTGTTGCTACTGGAGCGCCTTTTCACTACCTTGACGGGCTGGCGGGCGATCTGCCCAGCACTCATCTCAACTGACGATCTAAGATGCGATGCGATACCTGAGTACACGCGGCGGCGTTGAGCCGGTCGACTTTGCCGATGCGGTGATGATGGGTTTGGGGACCGACGGCGGGCTGTTGGTGCCTGAGCGCATCCCGAGCCTATCCGCGGATACCTTAAAGGCATGGTCTCAGCTCAGCTTCCAGGAGTTGGCCGTGGAGGTTCTGTCGCCCTTTGTCGGCGACAGCATCCCGCATGCTGACCTGGTTGACCTGGTCGAGCGCTCCTACGCGACCTTCCTGCATCCAGAGGTCACACCGCTGGCGGAGCATGGCGGGCGGCAGTGGCTCGAACTCTTCCACGGTCCAACAGCGGCGTTCAAGGACGTTGCGCTACAGTTGCTCGGCAACCTGTTTGAGTATCTGATTGCTCGCGAGGGTGGCGTGCTGCGCATCCTTGGCGCCACCTCGGGCGACACCGGCTCGGCGGCGATCTACGGCGTGCGCGGCAAGGCCGGCATCGATATCTTCATCCTGCACCCCAAGGGTCGCGTCTCGCCGATCCAAGAGCGGCAGATGACCACGGTGCTCGATGCCAATGTGCACAATATCGCCGTGCTGGGCACCTTCGATGACGCTCAGCGCATCGTCAAGACGCTGTTCAATGATCTGCCGTTCAAGCAGCGCTATCGGCTTGGTGCGGTCAATTCGATCAATCTGGCGCGCATCCTAGCGCAGACCATTTACTACTTCTACGCTTGGGGCCGGATCAGCGGTGGTGATCCTGAGCATCGCATCAGTTTCTCGGTCCCGACGGGCAACTTTGGCGACGTCTTCGCCGGCTGGCTCGCAAAGCGCATGGGGCTGCCGATCGATCGTCTGATCATCGCCACCAATCGCAACGACATCCTCAGCCGCTTCGTCGCCTCGGGTGTCTATCAGGCCGGCGAGGTGTTCCAGACGCTGAGCCCGGCGATGGATATCCAGCTGGCCTCGAACTTCGAGCGCTATCTCTACTATCTGCTCGATGAAGACCCGGCGGCGGTCCGCGCGTTACTGGCGGAACTGGAGCAGACCGGTCAGCTGCAGGTCGATGGCGAGCGGCAGCGGCGGGTTGCAGAAGACTTTGACGCGCGCGCAGTCTCTGATGCCGAGACCCTCGCTGAGATCCGCCGTGTCTATGAGATCAGCGGTTATATCCTCTGTCCGCACACCGCGGTGGGGGCGAGGGCTGCGGCGGATCAGGCCGAGGCCGAGGTCGTGGTGCTGGCGACTGCGCACCCCGCCAAGTTCGATGCCGCGGTGGTTGAGGCCATCGGTATCGAGCCAGCACCGCCGCGCGCGTTGCAGGGACTGCTAGAGCGCGAGACTCGCTGCGCTGAGCTTCCGGCCGATGCCGATGCGGTGAGTGCTTTCATGCGCGAGACGTTGGACGCTGTCGAAGCCTAATCTTAATGAACAACCGAGCTGCGAGCTCCGAGATCCTGTGACCCCAGACGACCAACGTATCCTGATCCTCGATACCACGCTGCGTGACGGCGAGCAGACGCAAGGGGTGTCCTTCTCACCCGATGAGAAGGTGAACATCGCCAAGGCGCTGCTTGAGCTGCTGCGCGTTGACCGCATCGAGGTCGCCTCGGCGCGGGTCTCAGAAGGCGAGCTGGCAGCGGTGGCGCAGATCATCGACTGGGCGAGGACGAAGGGGCTCGATGAGCGTGTCGAGGTGCTCGGCTTCGTCGATGGGGGCCGCAGCGTCGACTGGATTCGGCGCGCCGGTGGTCATGTCATCAACCTGCTGGCCAAGGGCAGCGAGAAGCATTGCCGCGTGCAGCTAGGCAAGACGCCTGAGCATCATGCCGCGGATGTGCGAGCGAACATCGCCCTCGCACGGGAGCGCGGGCTACAGGTGAATCTGTACCTGGAGGATTGGTCGAACGGCTATGTCGACAATCCCGGTTATGTCTACGCGCTGATCGAGTCGCTTGCAGAGAGCGGTGTCGGCCATTTTATGCTGCCGGACACCCTCGGCGTGATGACACCGGAACGGGTCTTCGCGGCCATGTCGGATATGATCCGCCGCTTTCCGGAGAGCCGCTTCGACTTCCATCCGCATAATGACTACGGCCTGGCCACGGCCAACGTCTTCGCTGCGGCTCAGGCCGGCGCGGCGGCGGTGCACTGCACGGTGAACTGTCTAGGCGAGCGCGCCGGGAATGCCTCGCTGGCCGAAGTGGTGGTCAATCTCCGCGATCAGCTCGGTATGGAGATCGGCATCGACGAGAGCCATCTGGGGCATGTCAGCGAGCTGGTGCAGTACTTCTCCGGCAAGCGTATCGGTGATAACGCGCCGATCGTGGGCGACGATGTCTTCACACAAACCGCTGGCATCCATGCCGATGGCGACAACAAGGGCCATCTGTATTTCACCAAGCTGTCGCCGGAGCGGTTCGGGCGCCGGCGCGTCTATGCGCTTGGAAAGCTCGCGGGCAAGGCGTCGCTGGCGAAGAATCTCGAGCGTATCGGCATCACGCTCTCAGAAGAGAATCAGCGCAAGGTGCTACAGCGGGTGGTCGAGCTGGGTGACTCGAAGAAGACCATCACCGCGGACGACCTCCCCTTCATCATCGCCGAGGTGCTCGAGAGCAAGGATTACAGCCACGCCGAGCTGCTCGCCTGTAATGTCTCCTCGAGCTACGGACTGGAGTCGACGGCGAGCATCAAGATCTGTCTGCGAGGCGAGCATCTGACCGCGACGGGCAGCGGCAACGGTGGCTTCGATGCCTTCAACAAGGCGCTGGCGCGTGTGGTCAAGACCCAAGGCCTGAGCCTGCCGGAGCTGGTCGACTATGAGGTGCGGATACCCAAGGGCGGGCGCTCTGATGCGCTGACCGAGTGCGCCATCACCTGGGCCGATGAGCGCGGTCAGTTCAAGACCCGTGGTGTGCATGCGAATCAGGTCTTCGCCGCGATTGGCGCGACCATGCGCATGCTGAATCTAGTGATCCACTGGTCGGTCAAGCGTAAGCGGGATCTGGCTGATGCCGCGATTGCCAATGATGCCGCCACCGATGCCGCCATTGATGCTGTATCGACAGCGGATGCCGCAGACGCGGCCTGAGCGCGGACTAATCTCCACCAGCGTTTTGCCGATGAAAAAGAAGCCGAATCTCCTCCTGTTCTCAGCGTTTTGGTCGCTGGTGCTAGCCTTGGTCATGACCTTGATTGGCTTCCTGCACCAAGAGGCCGTCGATCTCACCGAGGCTGCCGCGGGCGGCATCGTTTGGTCGCGCGTGCTGTACCTCTTTCTCGGCTGGTTTGGCTTCTCAATGGTGGTGATGCTCATCGGCTCGTTGGTCTATATCCTGAGTACCAGGCGACGCGGTTGATGCGCAGGGGGTGGTGAATGCTCGCGCGATCCGCTTGAGCGGCCGTTACAAGCCCGGTCGCATACTCGGAAAATCGGCCGGGGACGCAGCCCAAGGCAACCTGAATCCAACAAGGACGCTCATCCAGGCATGCACAAGCAGGCGCTGACCGAAGCCGACATCCGCACTAAGTTCATCCCGGCGCCAAGCAACGCATCCTGTTCCTGGTCGACCGCAACATCCTCGCCGATCAGACCAAGACCAACGACTTCAAGCCCTTCGGTCAGGCGATGACCAAGATCACCCATCGGACGGTAGACAAGGCGTTCGAGATCTATCTCTGTCTCTATCAAGCGGTGACCGGCACCGAGGAGGAGCAGAACATCTACCGGCAGTTCTCCCCGGACTTCTTCGATCTGGTCTTCGTCGACGAGTGTCACCGGGGCAGCGCGGCGGACGACGCGGCCTGGCGCAAGGTGCTCGACTACTTCTCAACGGCGACCCAGATCGGCATGACCGCCACTCCCAAGGAGACCAAGGACGTCTCCAACATCGACTACTTCGGCGAGCCCCTCTACAGCTACTCGCTGCGGCAGGGCATCGCGGACGGCTTTCTCGCGCCCTACAAGGTGGTGCGGATTGGGCTGGATCGGGATCTGGACGGCTGGCGGCCGGAGTCCGGACAGACCGACCGGTTCGGTCATGCCATCGAGGACCGCGAATACAACGACAGCGACTACGACCGCGCCTTGGTGCTGGAACGGCGCACCCAACTGGTCGCCGCCAAGATCACCGAGTTCCTCAAGGCGACCGATCGCTTCGCCAAGACCATCGTCTTCTGCCAGAACATCGACCATGCCGAGCGCATGCGTCAGGCCCTGGTCAATGCCAACCCGGACCTGGCCGCCGCCAACAGCAAGTACATCATGCGCATCACCGGCGACAACGACGAGGGCAAGGCGCAGCTCGACAACTTTATCGACCCGGAATCCACCTTTCCGGTCATCGCCGTGACCTCCCAGCTCATGTCCACCGGCGTCGATGCCCAGACCTGCCGACTGATCGTGCTCGACAAGCGCATCGGCTCGATGACCGAGTTCAAGCAGATCATCGGCCGTGGCACCCGCATCAACGAGGACTACGGCAAGCTCTACTTCACCATCATGGATTTCAGGCGGGCCACGGCCCTCTTCGCCGATCCGGACTTCGATGGTGATCCGGTGCAGATCTTCGAGCCCGGCCCTGATCAGCCGCCCATCCCGCCGGACGACGAGCTGCAAGTGGGGGAAGGAGGCGCCGAGGGTGCAGGCGACGCTGATCCCTTCCGTGCCGCCCAAGACCCGCCCGGCCCCGGCGTCCAGCGCTATTACGTCGACGATGTCGAGGTCCGCGTCGTCACCGAGCGCGTCCAGTATCTCGACGCCGACGGCAAGCTCATCACCGAATCCTTGCGCGACTACTCCCGCAAGACCCTGCGCAAGGCCTACAGCTCGCTGGACGCCTTCCTCAACGCCTGGAACGAGGCCGACCGCAAGCAGGTGATCTTGGAAGAGCTGGCCGCCCAAGGGGTGTTTCTGGACGAACTGGCCGAGCAGGTCGGTCGCGACTACGATGCCTTCGATCTGGTCTGCCACGTCGCCTTCGACCAACCGTCCCTGACACGGCAAGAACGCGCCGAGCAGGTGCGCAAGCGCAACCTCTTTGGCCGCTATGGCGACCAAGCCCGCGCCGTGCTCGATGCCCTGCTCCAGAAATATGCCGATGCTGGCATCCGCAGCGTCGAATCCCTGGACATCCTCAAGGTGGACCCGCTGCCCAGCCTGGGCACTCCGGTCGAGATCATCAAACTCTTTGGCGGCAAGGCCGACTATCTCGCCGCCGTGCACGAACTCGAAACCGCCCTATACCAGAAGGCCGCCTAGCCGATGCCGAACGTCTCCAATCTCGTCAAGACCATCCAGGACATCATGCGCAAGGACGCCGGCACCTACGGCGATGCGCAGCGGCTCGAACAACTCGGCTGGCTGTTCTTCCTCAAGATCTTCGACGACCGCGAGCAGGAGCTGGAGTTGCTGCGCGACGACTACCGCTCGCCACTGCCCGAGCGGCTACGCTGGTCCAATTGGGCGGCGGACGACGAGGGCATCACCGGCGATGCCCTGCTCGACTTCGTCAACAATGAGCTGCTGCCGAGGCTCAAGACCCTGACCGGTGGCGGGCGGATCAGCGGGCTCATCCGCATGAGCTTCGAGGATGCCAACAACTACATGAAGAACGGCACCCTGATGCGGCAGGTGATCAACAAGATCAACGGCATCGACTTCAACGCCTCCGATGACCGCCACCTGTTCGGCGACATCTACGAGAAGCTGCTGAAGGACCTGCAATCTGCGGGCAACGCTGGCGAGTTCTACACCCCGCGCGCCGTCACCCAATTCATCGTTGAGCAGGTCAATCCCCAACTCGGCGAGACCCTCCTCGACCCGGCTTGCGGCACCGGCGGCTTTCTGACCTGCGCCATCGAACACCTGCGCAAACAGGCCAAGACCGAGGCCGACGAGCGCGCCATCCAGGACAGCTTCGCCGGCATCGAGAAGAAGCACCTGCCGCATCTGCTCTGCATGACCAATATGCTTCTGCACGGCATCGAGGTGCCGTCCAACGTCCGCCACGACAATACGCTTGCCCGTCCCTTGCGCGATTGGAGTCCAAAGGAGCGGGTCGATGTCATCGTCACCAATCCACCCTTCGGCGGCATGGAGGAGGACGGCATCGAGGCCAACTTTCCGGCTGAGTTCCGCACCCGCGAGACCGCCGATCTCTTCCTCGTGCTGCTGATGAAGCTCCTCAAGCCCGGTGGCCGCGCCGGACTGGTGCTGCCCGACGGCACCCTGTTCGGCGAGGGCGTCAAGACCCGCATCAAGGAAGCGCTGCTGACCGACTGCAACCTGCACAGCATCGTTCGCCTGCCCAACGGCGTCTTCAATCCCTACACCAGCATCCGCACCAACCTGCTGTTCTTTACCAAGGGCGCGCCCACCACCCAGGTCTGGTACTACGAGCATCCCTATCCGCCGGGCGCCAAGAGCTACAACAAGGGCAAACCGATCCGCATCGAAGAGTTCGCGGCCGAGCGCGCCTGGTGGGGATCGGAACAGGACGGCTTCGCCGCCCGCGTTGAGAACGAGCGGGCCTGGCGTGTCTCCACCAGATCAAGGCCGGTGGCTTCAACCTCGACCTCAAGAACCCGCACCAGGCTGATGACGGCCCTGGTGACCTGGAGCATCTGTTGCCCGAATATGAACGGCTGTTGGCCCAGATCGCCGAGACGCGGAACGCTCTCAAAACCCAGCTCATGGAGGCATTGAACCGATGAAAACGCAGGGAACACCAAAACCCGCCGAAGGGAGCGACTTCGAATCCCTGGTGGTGACGATTGTCCAGATCCACCAGCAAGCCCATGACTTCGCCACCAAGGCCGTCAACGTCGGTCTCACGCTGCGGAACTGGTTCATCGGACACCGCATCGTCGAGTTTGAGCAGAACGGCGCAGATCGCGCGGCTTATGGAGAAAGCCTCATGGATGCCCTCTCCCAACGCCTTGCCGCTCACAGATTGCCTCGGGTCACCCCCCGTGAGCTTCGCCGCTACCGGCAGCTCTACCAAGTTTATCCCCAGATTTGGCAGTCAGTGACTCCCAAATCCCTCGAAGCCTCCGGGTTCACCGCCATGCTCCCACTGGCTCATCTCCTACCATCCTCAATTCGGGAGTTGCCGGAGTACGAACGGCTGCTGGCCCAGATCGCCGAGACTCGCGTCAAGCTGAAACAGGAACTCCACCACGCGCTCACCCAAACCAACTCCCGCTGAGGCGCAGAGGCGCTGAGAATTGAAAACAATCAAAATGCTCTCTGCGCCTCCGCGCCTCTGCGCCTCTGCGCCTCAGCGGGAAAATTGACTGATGACCGAAAACGAAATCGGCACCCTCATCCTCGCCGCCGCCATTCAGGTTCACCGCGAACTCGGCCCCGGATTGCTGGAGTCCGTGTATGAGGTTGTCCTGGCCAAGGAACTTGCATTGCGCGGGCTGACCGTCGAACGCCAGGTGCCCGTGCCGATCGTTTACAAGGGACTCCGCTTTGAAGAGGGGTTCCGCGCCGACCTCATTGTGGCGGGCAAGGTGTTGCTGGAGCTGAAGTCGGTCGAACGGGTGACACCGGCGCACAAGAAGCAGGTGCAGATCTATCTCCGCCTCACCGACCTCAAGCTCGGCTACCTGCTCAACTTTGGTGAAGTTGTGCTCAAGAACGGCATCACCCGCTGTGTAAATCGGCTGGAAGAGGAAATCCCGCTGAGAGACGGAGACGCAGAGAGATGAAAGTAAAAGAAGAAAAAACTCAGCGCCTCTGCGCCTCTGCGGGAAACAGTTCCTCATGAAGTTGGAAACGCTTTTCGAGAAGTTTGACCTGTTTGCTGATGCGCCTGGTGCGGTGGCGAAGACACGGGAGCTAATCCTACAACTCGCCACGCACGGCAAACTTGTCGAACAGAACAGTGATGAGGAGTCAGCGTCTGCGTTGGTCGGGCGGATAGCCAAGCACATTGAAGAACTGCGCAGCCGAAAGGAATTCCGTGGCTCACCGATCAAGCCTTTGGATCGACAGGATCTTCCTCAAATTCCATGGAGTTGGGAATGGGTACGCCTCGGCAATGTAGTCGGTTACGGTTCACCCGAAAAGACCGAATCTGCCGAAATCCCAGAGGATGCTTGGTTACTCGATCTCGAAGACATAGAGAAAAACACTTCGCGTTTACTCCAGCGAAAATCATTTCGTGAAAGCCCGTCAAAGAGTACTAAGACGCCTTTTGCCGCTGGTGATGTACTCTATGGAAAACTACGACCGTATCTGAACAAGGTCATCGTCGCCGATGCGCCTGGCTACTGCACGACTGAGATCATCCCGATTCGGGCCTTCGGTTTCATTGATCCCGCATATCTCTGCCAAGCTCTGAAACGACCAGAGTTCATCGCTTACGCGAATTCCAAGAGCTACGGCATGAATTTACCGCGGCTTAGCACAGCTGACGCCCGCAGCGCACCATTCCCCCTCCCACCCCTCGCTGAGCAGAAGCGGATCGTGGCGAAGGTGGATGAGTTGATGGCGTTATGTGATCGGCTGGAGGCGCAGCAGCAGGAGCGGGATAAGCAGCACGCCGCGCTCGCCCGCGCGTCGCTGGCCCGCTTTGCCGACGCGCCGACTCCGGCCAACCTTGATTTCCTCTTCCATTCATCCTTCAGCATTCAACCTTCAGACCTACGAAAGTCCATCCTCACCCTTGCCGTCCAAGGCAAACTCGTACCCCAAGATCCCAACGATGAACCGGCGGAGAAGCTCTTTTCAAAGCTGGAGCGTGAACGACTTCAGTTCGCTGACGCATACAAATTCCGCTCAATCACTGGGGAGTCCGTTGATCATTCTTCGGTCCCTTTCGGGATTCCTGCGTCTTGGAGGTGGTGCCGACTAGGTTCGATGGTCAATGCAGTCACCGACGGCGATCACCTGCCGCCGCCAAAATCAGATTATGGAGTTGCCTTTCTGACCATAGGAAACATCACGACTGGCAAACTTGAGTTTGAAGGAAGCCGCTTCGTTCCTGAATCCTACTACCAAGGATTGGCAGAGTTCAGGCGTCCAATTCGTGGTGACATTCTCTATACCGTGGTCGGTGCAACCTACGGTCGTCCTGCCCTAGTTGAAACCGATCGGCAATTCTGTGTTCAGCGGCATATCGCCATTCTAAAACTGCCCAAGAACATCGACGTCGGCTTCTTGATGGCCATACTGCGCTCACCGCTCGCCTACGAGCAAGCAACGGCGAGCACGACTGGAACTGCCCAGCCCACGATTCCGCTGGGCGCTCTCCGCAACTTTGCAGCCCCCCTCGCACCCCTCACCGAACAACGCCGCATCGTCGCCAAAGTGGACCAGCTAATGGCCTTGGTCGACCAGTTGGAGGCTCAACTCGACGCCTCCCGCACCAGCGCCGCGAATCTTCTCTCCGCCCTCGTCGCCGAACTCACCGCCGCCTGACCGCCCATGTCGCAATTTGAACGCTACCTCGGCATCGACTATTCCGGCGCGCAGACCCCCTCCAGCAGCCTCAAGGGCTTGCGTTTCTACGCAGCGACGCGCACGGAGCCACCCATCGAGATTCCACCGCCGCCGAGCCCGCGCAAGTATTGGACGCGCCGCGGCCTCGCGCAGTACCTGGCAGAGCGACTGGCAGAAGACCGACCCACACTGGTCGGCATCGATCACGCCTTCTCCTTTCCCTTAGCCTATTTCGAGGCCCACCAGCTGCCGCTCAACTGGCCGACCTTCCTCGAAGACTTCCAACGGCATTGGCCAACCGATCAGGACATCTATGTCGACTTCGTCCGCTACGGCGACGTCGGCCAAGGAGCGCTGCGTACCGGCAATCCCCGTTGGCGACGGCTGACGGAGGTGCGCGCCGGCACGGCCAAGTCGGTCTTCCACTTCGACGTCCAGGGGCAGGTCGCCAAGTCCACGCACGCTGGCTTGCCTTGGCTGCTGTCTCTGCGTCGGCAGCTCGGCGATCGACTGCACTGCTGGCCCTTCGACGGTTGGGAGATCCCGGCAGGTCACTCGGCGGTGGCCGAGGTCTACCCAGCCCTCTGGAAGCATGACTTTCCCACCGAGGGCCGCACTCCGGATCAGCACGACGCCTATGCCGTCGCCGCCTGGCTGCGCCAAGCCGATCTCGACGATCGCCTCGCGGGATTCCTCGCGCCCTCTCTGACCCCTCCTGACCGCACCAAAGCCGAGATAGAAGGATGGATTCTCGGGGTGGGATAGGCATGATTGTCCTAACAGCCTAATGGCAGGTTGCGCGAAGCAATCATCCGGTACCATCTTGATATTCGGAAAGGTGCTGGGCGCCGAGAAACATCTCGATCTGCCACTCGCTACAGTGATCGATGAGGTTCTTGCGCAGCCTCAATGCCCCGGTATCAGGCAACGCAGGGCGCAACTTCATGCCCATCTCCCGGAGGGTCTTTTCAACGGCGGGTGGGCGGTGTCGAGGCGTATTCGCTTGTGCTGCCGCAGTGATATAGGCATTCGCCGTGTAGCTGAGAATCCGAGCGGTATCGTCGCGACCAGGCAAAGACGTTCGGCCCTTCCTAAATGGGGTCACTAGAGCCATCGACTCTTCAGTAACCATGACGTCCCAAACATCCGGGCAATGTCCGGTGACCGATCCATGATGAGGAACCTTGAAGACGCTGGCTCGCTGCTGGGGCTTTGCAGTTGACGACAAGACGGCTTTCCAGCCTATATCAGCATCACACGCATGCTCTAGGTCACTACCCAGCAGGATATGGTTGTCACCGACGGATAGCCAGAGCGCGACGCAGAGATCATTGCGATTGCGGACGCTCGCCCGGTACTTCGTTTCGCCCACATTTGGCATCATCGATGCCAGTCCGAACAGAAACTTTTCGACTTGTCTGTCAGAAGGAGAAAGAGCCCAGAGTTCCACAGGGCCTGCATGAGCGAGATCGCCACCTGACAAAGTGAGTAGGCGTCGATCGGCAATCGCGCGCTTCGCGACGCGGCCTTGGAGGAGCGAGTAGACTCTATTCAACTCGCTGACTCCACTTCCGCCGGCTAACTGGTTGCGTAAGTCGAAACGCGAGACCATTGCCGCGAATTCTCGCTCTGTGAGCGCGGAGGAAAGGCAAAAGCAAGCCCTCGGGCATGCCTCGAGGATCGTCGATAGCCCCCGGACATGGTCGTCATGCCAATGCGAGGCGACGATCATATCGACAACATCGGCTGGGTCTAAACCCAGCTGATCTAGGTATGCCAAGGCCGCAGGTCGGCCGGACTTTGAGTCAATGCACGAGTCTACAAGTATCCAGTGGCCTGAGCCAATGTGCGCCAACAGGCTTTCACCGTATCCGGGGCCAAAGAGCGTTAGTTCCAGCGTCTCCGGGCTCGGTGGGGAGCCAAACACAGGCTCTCGACTATTCCCAGATGATGCCGCTTAGCAGATCGCCTGCGTTGCGGTCCGCTTGCGCGATTTCTTTTTTTGTCCACTTTGGAAGGCGGCGAAAGACCAATTGGGACACGCGTTTCTTGCTTCCACCAGGCGCTGTTTCGTAACCGATCGTCCATCTGAACACGGCACCTTCACGCAGCAGGCTACGATCGGGATCTGCGACATCGTCGAAATCGAAATCCGCTTCTTCTGATGCGACGCGTTCTTCGCGAGTCATGTCAACCAGTCGGGCTGTGAATCCGCGCTCTGAGATGTCGATGACATGCCCTTCCCATTCTTGCAGTGGTAAAAAACTGGACCTTGGGCGCAACTTCGTTTGCGGGGAAACCAGAACCGTTTGGTCTGACGCCTGCGAATTTTGCTTTAGGGCGGAGAAATCGGTAGTCTGACGACGAGACTCTCGATCAAGGTCAGCCTCAACGGCATCAGATCCATTGCGCTGTTGGCGCTCAATAGCAAGCTCGATCAATTCTTTGGTTGGCGCAGAACAGGAACTAGACGATGTTGTGCTGTCATCAATAGACTGTGACGCCGTGTCAGTCATTTGCCTTACTCCGGGCGAGTGCCATGACTTGATCGATAATCCAGGCGGAGCGCTTCAGAGAGGCTTCAAAACGGTCGCTCACGATGGAAACTGCTTCCTCGCAACCGGTTGCTGTGGATGGGTCGTCGATCGCGTAATGGTCGTTGATGTCGGCGCGGACGCCGAATGGCGATTTAAGACTCGTGGAACGCTCTATCTTGGCTCTGATGTATCCGTTCTCTCGGTCATCAAGCAGCGTTTGTTGCATCGTGATCGACTGCATGCCGCCATGTCTTTCAGGCGTACCCTTGATTTGATCTGACCACTCTCCCCATGCGTTCTGGGGTGCAAGTCGTTCTCCGATTCGGTCGAGCGTCTCTAGGTCTGGGACAGCAAAGTGCAGGATTCGATTGATGCCTACAAGGCCGACTGGTGTATGCGACAAAAATTCACCGAAAAGCCGAACAACTAAGTCTGCTAGTCGAACCTGCGGATGCGCAAATGTTTCAGCGAGAAACCTGTGTCTTTCAACTTGAATAACAAGCCAATCCGTAGAGAAGCGAGAGAGGTCTGGATGCAGGATATCGATTTCAGCGGACTCAACTTCTTCGTCCGGCAGCAAACCTTGCGCTCCAAACCAATCGACACGAAAAATCCTCGGGTTGAAGTCCCCGACGAAAACGATATTCGCTCTGTCTAGTTCTGGTTGTATGCGCATAGTGGTAGGTTTACACCACCTGGAGTACGGTTTACAGGGTTAGATGTCAAGCCCCGGGACTTGACACTTGTTGGCGATCCGGTGGAACCGCCGTTTCAGACCGTATCCCAAAACCGATCCAAGGCCGCGAACAGCGCCTCCGGCTGCTCCCACTGCGGCAGCCCCAGATGCGGGGCCAGTGTTTCATGCCGCCAGTTGGGCTGACGCGAGATCAGGTCGTCGAGTTCTTCAAAGGTGACATAGGGGTCGCGGTCAGCGATCGCTAACACCGGTAGCTGGGTCAGGCGGGCGTAGAGCTTGTCGACGGCGTTGCGCGTGAACAGCTGGGTCGAGAGGAAGATCAGTGGCGCATAGCGAGCGCCCGGCTGGTGGGAGGTGGCATAGGCGTAGTCTAAGAACGCCTGTGGTGGCTGGCCGCGGAATGACTTGCCAAGGTAGTAGCGGATGCTGCGCTTAGAGGCGACGAGGTCATAGATGCCTTGGCTCCAGAGCCGAGCCCCGAGCAGGCCATGCAGACCACGACCAAGGGTGAGCGGGGGCAGGGGGCGGCGCGAGAAGCCGGTTGGCGAGATCAGCACCAGTGAGGCCACACTGGCCGGTGAGCCGAGTGCGGCGCGGGCGGCGAATTCGGCGCTCAACGAGAGCGCGAGCAGGTCGGCCGGGGCTTGCACCACCTCTTCTAGCAAGACCCGGATCGCATTGGCATAGAGTTCAGGGCTGTAGGCACGATCGCCGCGCTCGGAATGGCCGAACCCGGGCAACTCGATGCTGTAGATCGGTCGGCTGCCGGCGTACTGCTCGAATAGCGGCTTGACCTCGTAGGTGCTGGGTGCGGCATTGATGCTGTGCACCAGGACCAAAGGCCGGCCCTCACCGCGCTGGTCGTGGTAGTAGGCGATGCGCCCGGCCTGGGTGGTGTGGAGCTGCGAGCGCGTCGCATCGACGGCCTCGGGCAAGGGCAAGGCCTCGGGCAAGGGCAAGAGGTTGGACTGTTGACTCATGGCAGGATGACGTCTATTCGTGGATGGCAAGGCGCTCGATCTTGATCAGAAGGAGCCTGATGGACCATCTAAAGGGTATAGGATACGCCTGCTAAGGCGATGGCCTAACATCGCCTCGTCACGACTGTTCGTTTCAACCCGGCTCGCGTCAACCCTCTTCCTAACGATGCAACAAATACCTGTACAGCTAGGGTGGAATCAGCGCAGCGGTTCCAACAATCGGGCCAACGGCCTGTTCGGGGTGTTGAACGGTTCTTTAGCATCAACCAAGGATTCCTGCGATGAACCCTGAAAAGGTGGTCTTTGGATTCTTCATCCTGCTTGCGCTCACCTTGAACTTTGGCTTTGTCTACGGTGAGATCGACAATTTAGCCCATCATCACCCTTGGGAATATGCGGTGGTGCTAGTGGTGAATCTGATCGCGACCGTGCTCAAGCTCGGCGACCGCTCCCAGATGGGCGCGGTGCTGTTGGCGACGAGTCTAGTGGCGATGCTGCAGCTGGTCGCGGGTGCGGTGCTCTGGACGGTGGCCGCCCATGCCTCGGCCGAGGGCTTTACCGGAGCTGATCTCTCCAGTGTCGTCTCACTCGCCGCTGGTGCCATGGTGGCCAATGTCGTCTCGGTGATCTTGCTCATCATCGAGACGACCATGCTACGGCGTTGATGGCGAGGCTGCCGTCTTGGCGCAATTCGGCTATCCCGTGGACAGCGTGATCTTTCTCGTCTTGCGGCGCATGCGCGCGCCCTTGCTGACGCTGATTGTGCTCTATTCGATCGCGATTGTTGGTCTGGTGCTGATCCCAGGGCGCAATCCGGATGGCAGTGCCTGGCATCTGAGCATCTTTCATGCGTTCTACTTCGTCAGCTACATGTCGACGACCATCGGCTTTGGCGAGCTGCCACAGGAGTTCAGTGATGCCCAGCGGATCTGGGTGACCCTCTGCATCTATGCCACCGTGACCGGTTGGCTGTATTCGGTGGGCTCGATGATCGCGCTGCTGCAGGATAAGGCATTGCGTCGCACCATGGAGGAGCATCGCTTCGCTGGGCATGTCCAGCGCATCAAAGAGGATTTTTATCTCGTCTGTGGCTATGGCCAGACCGGCAGTGGGCTGGTGCGGGCGCTGACCGATCGCGGGCAACGCGCAGTGGTGCTCGACAATAACCCGGAGCGGATCGACCTGCTCAAGCTGGAGTCCTTGCACGAGTTTGTACCGGCGCTGCGTGCCGATGTTCGACGCCCTGATTCCCTGCTCTTAGCAGGGCTGCGCAGCCCCTATTGTGCTGGCGTGTTGGCGCTGACCTCATCCAATGAGGTGAACCTAAAGGTGGCGCTCGCGGCCAAGCTGATGCATCCCGATGCAAAGGTGATCTGTCGCGCAGATTCGCACGATGTCGAGGCCAACATGGCCTCTTTTGGCACCGATCATATCTATGACCCCTTCGATATCTTCGCTCGCTATCTCAGCACCGCGATCGATTCGCCCTGCCTGACTTCGCTGCAAGACTGGCTTGGTCAGTTGCACAGTGCGATGATGCCGGAGCCGGTCTACCCGCCGGCCGAGGGCCTCTGGATCATCTGCGGCTATGGGCGTTTCGGCAAGGCGCTCTGCGCCAAGCTGGCCGAGCAAGCGGTGGAGCTGATCGTGGTCGAGATGGAGCCGGAGCGCACCGGCTTGCCGCCGGGACCGCTCATCAAAGGCAGGGGCACCGAGGCGGTGACGCTGGAGCAGGCCGATATCCATCGTGCGGTCGGTCTCGTTGCCGGTACCGACAACGATGCCAATAATCTGTCGATCATCATGACCGCCAAACAGCTCAACCCCGACCTGTTCACGGTGGTGCGGGAGAATCAGCTCATGAATGAGGAGCTGTTTAAGGCGGTTGCTGCCGATATCCTGATGCATCCGAGCCTGATCGTAGCGCAGCGCATCCGCACCCTACTCAGTGCGCCGCTGCTCTCGGAGTTCGTGTATCAGGCCGATAAGGAGCCTGATAGCTGGTCTTGCGAGCTGCTTAGTCGCATCATCGCGCTGGTCGATGTACGGCCGCCGATCCTCTGGGAGCTCAGGGTTGGCGAAACCTTTGACTTGGCGGCGCGCGATCTGCGCCGCCAAGGCCATGAGCCGACCTTAGGCGACCTCTTGCGCGATCCGCGCAATCGGGATGAGCCCTTGGCTGCGGTCATCCTGATGCACCGACGTGGTGCCCGTCATCGGGCGCTGCCCGCGCTTGAAGAGCGCTTGGGCCTGGGCGATCAACTGCTGCTCTGCGGTCGACCAGGGGCGCGGGATTGGATGCAGTGGACGCTCAACAATCCGGATGTGCTCACTTACATTGTCACCGGCGAGCACCTACCGCGGGGCAGCGTTTGGCGCTGGCTGAGGCGGCTCAGGTCGCCAGACGCAGCAATGCAGCAGCGCCGATCAGCGTCTAGGGTGCGCCGATGAAGCGCTGCCTTGTCGGTCGGGAGCGCTTGTCGCTAGGCTAGGCGGCACCAGACTTGGCATCGCAACCATCGCAAAGGGGTGGCCTGAATGAACGATCTACTGCAGCGTCTCGTGCGCGATCACCGCCGGCTCAAGCAGATGCTTCGCCTGCTCGAAGGATTGCTCGATCAGTTCCGCGATGGGCTCGAGCCGGATTACGAGCTGATGTGTGAGCTGATGGAGTACCTGATCGACTATGCGGATCAGGTCCATCATCCGAGTGAAGACCTGGTCTTTGAGCGTCTGTTGGCGCAGGCAGGGCCGGGGCATACGATCTTGCAGCAATTGATGCAGCAGCATCAGAGTCTGGCGCAGATCAACCGGCGTTTCAAAGAGTCGCTGGAGGGCATTGTCCATGAGGAGGTGCTGCGTCGAGATGAGGTCGAGCGTCGGGGGCGCGAACTGATTGCGCAGCTGCGTGAGCACATGCGGCTGGAGGACGAGCAGGCGTTTCCGCTCGCCGAGGCCTGCTTATCAGAAGACGCCTGGGCCGAATTGCTAGCGGCGGCACCCGATGTTCAGGACCCGGTCTTTGGGCAGGATGATCCGCTGCGATTTCGGGCGATCTTTCGTCAACTCAAGGGCTCGAGCGAGACCTGAGCCCTAGGCAGGCACTCATGGTCTCTCGAGCATCCGCTGTGCAGCTTGACAATAATTGCGCAATTCGGTTGAAACCCTGCTTGGTGCGCGCCAATCTGTGATGCTGGTGAAGGCGAGCAGGAAAACCGGGCAACCCATAGGACTCCGATGAAATATAAGAGCGTCGTTGGCTTTGAGCACGACATGTCAGAGCACCTGGGCGTGCTGATGTTGAACCTTGGCACGCCAGAGGCGCCGACGCCGACGGCTGTTCGTCGCTATTTGGCTGAATTTCTCAAAGATCCGCGTGTGGTCGAGATACCGCGGCCGATCTGGTGGCTGATCCTGCACGGGGTCATTCTACGCGTGCGGCCAAGCCGCTCGGCTAAGGCCTATCAGGCGGTCTGGACCGATAAGGGCTCACCGCTGCTTGATGTCGCACGTCGGCAAGCCGCTGGGCTGCAGCCGCTCCTCAGCGAGCGCCTGGGGAAGCGAGTGCATGTCGAGCTTGGCATGCGCTATGGCAAGCCATCAGTCCCTGAAGCCCTCAATCGGCTGAAGAGCTTGAATGTTCGCCGGTTGCTGGTGCTGCCGCTCTATCCGCAATACTCGGCCACCACCACGGCCTCGACCTTCGATGCGGTCACCAACGAGCTGACCACCTGGCGTTGGCTGCCCGAGCTGCGTTTTATCAACCATTATCATGACGAGCCGGGTTACATCGATGCCCTCTGTGACAGCATCCTGGCTGCTAGAGCTGAGAAAGGCGAGCCGGAGCGATTGTTGTTCTCGTTCCACGGCATCCCCAAGCGCTACTTTATGGCAGGTGATCCCTATCATTGCCATTGTCATAAGACGGCACGCCTTGTCGCTGAGCATCTAGCGCTGGAAGAGGATCGTTGGATGGTCTCGTTCCAGTCGCGGGTCGGCCGCGATGAGTGGCTGCAGCCTTATACTGACGAGACGCTGAAGTTGTGGGGTGCAGATGGCGTGGAAAGCGTGCATGTGATCGCGCCTGGTTTCTCAGCCGATTGTCTCGAGACCCTAGAGGAGATCAACGTCGAGAACCGCAGCTATTACATCGACGCTGGCGGCAAGGACTATCATTATATCCCCTGTCTAAATGATGATCCCAAGCATCTTGAGATGCTGGCAGGGCTGATCGAGCGCCATTGCGGCGGTTGGCCGGAGGTTGAACGGCTTGCTCAGGCCGAGGCCGTTGCATTGTAAACCTGGTTGGCGTCCGCACCTGAGTCGGCAGACGAACGACGAACACCGTGACGGAGTTGCCAACCGATGGAACAGCATCCGCTGCCGACCGAGATTAACCTGCATCAACAATCCCGCATCCTCGAGATCGCCTACGATGATGGCGTGCGCTTTCAGTTGCCTTGCGAATACCTGCGTGTCTATTCCCCCTCCGCCGAGGTGCGAGGCCATACGCCCGACCAAGCGAAGCTGCAGGTGGGTAAAGAGGAGGTTAATATCACCGATCTGCAGCAGATCGGCAGCTACGCGGTGAAGATCGTCTTCGACGACGGCCACCGCTCTGGCCTTTACGACTGGCAGTACCTGTATAAGCTCGGCCGCGGCTGGCAGCCGTTATGGTTGGACTATCTCAGCCGACTCAAGGATGTTGGCCGCAAGCGCACGGCGCCGGACCCGTTCGAGGTGTTGCGCGACCGCGGTGAGGCACCCTCTGAGCTTCCAGGTGCCAATGCGGGCGCTTGATGCGCCCTGCCGCCCCCTCCCCCTGAAGCTGCAGACGCCAGCTTCAGGCTCGAGGGCTTCTACTGCTACACACCCTCATACCTGCACTTGTTGAGAGTGCAACGGCTCAGCGTCTGCGACGACGCCCGGCAACGCGCAAACGCAGCGCATTGAGCTTGATGAAGCCGGTGGCGTCGCTCTGATCGTAGGCACCGGCGTCATCCTCGAAGGTCGCGATCGACTCATCGAACAGGCTGTCAGTCTCTGACTGGCGTCCAACCACCAGCACATTCCCCTTGTAGAGCTTGAGCCGGACCTGGCCATTGACCACGCGCTGGCTCTCATCGATCGCGGCCTGCAGCATCATCCGCTCCGGGCTGAACCAGTAGCCGTTGTAGATCAGCGTGGCATAGCGCGGCATCAACTCGTCTTTCAGGTGCGCGGCCTCGCGGTCGAGCGTCAAAGATTCCATGGCCCGATGCGCCTTGAGCATGATGGTGCCGCCGGGGGTCTCGTAGCAGCCGCGGGATTTCATGCCGACGTAGCGGTTTTCGACGATGTCGGCGCGGCCGATGCCGTGCTCGCCGCCAATGCGATTGAGTTCGGCGAGGATCTCAGCGGGAGACATCGGCTTGCCATCGATGGCGGTGATGTCGCCGGCGCGATAGGTCAGCTCGATCTCTTGTGGAGTGTTGGGTGCATCGACAGGGTCGCGCGTCCAGCGCCACATGCCCGAGCCCGGCTCGACCCAGGGGTCTTCCAGGTCATAGCCTTCGTAGGAGATGTGCAGCAGGTTGGCGTCCATCGAGTAGGGCGATTTGGTGCCGTCGCGCTTCTGCTCGACCGGGACGCCGTGCTCGGCAGCATAGGCCATCAGCTTCTCGCGTGAGAGCAGATCCCATTCGCGCCAGGGGGCGATGATCTTGATGTCGGGTCTCAGCGCCAGTGCATTGATCTCGAAGCGGACCTGATCGTTGCCCTTGCCGGTGGCGCCGTGGCTGATGGTATCGGCGCCGGTCTCGGCGGCGATCTCGACTAGGCGCTTGGCGATCAGCGGTCGGGCGATCGAGGTGCCGAGCAGGTACTCGCCCTCGTAGATGGCATTGGCGCGGAACATCGGGTAGACGAAATCGCGCACGAATTCCTCGCGCAGGTCTTCGATGAAGATCTCTTTGATGCCAGCGGCCTCGGCTTTAGCGCGGGCTGGCTCGACCTCCTCGCCCTGACCGATGTCGGCGGTGAAGGTGACCACCTCGCAGCCGTATTCCTCCTGCAGCCAGGTCAGGATCACCGACGTATCGAGCCCGCCGGAGTAGGCGAGGACGACCTTGTTCACGGAATCAGATGCCATGGAAATACTCCTAGTCTCAAGCTGAGTAGCCGTCCATTTTCTAATTCCCGGTGATCGCCTTAAAGTGCTGCTCAAATCGGGAAGTAGTTGATGGACCATTTCTTTGACGTTGCCCAACCACGACTGCCCGATCTGAGCGCTGGCGATCGGCGCGTATCGGGATGTCGGGTGGATCGTTGCTCAGGGCGCCAGTATACGCATGCAAGGTGGGTTGTTGAGGGCGGCAGGGGATCTTGGCGGCTCGACGGCGAGCGCGGCATTTTCACCAGATCTTCATCGCTTGTGCATCCTTTTGCAACAAAGGCGCGAGACCATGTGGAGCACTTAAATTTACAGGGACCTGAGCATTATGAGCCAGGTGACGCATCTACGGCCGTTGAAGTACCGGAGCATCTGGATCTCGGATGTCCATCTCGGGTTTCGCGGCTGCCAAGCCGAATTTCTACTCGATTTTCTGCAAGCAACCGAGTGTAAGCAGCTCTATCTGGTCGGCGACATCATCGATGTTTGGGCGATGAAAAACGGTCTATTCTGGCCGCAAGCGCACAATAACGTGGTGCGGGAGATCCTCGATAAGGCGCACGACGGCACTGAGGTGATCTATGTGCCGGGCAATCACGATGAGATCCTGCGCGATCATTTGGGCTCGGAGTACGGCCAGGTGAAGCTGCGCGATGAGTGTGTACTTCCGGCAATCATGCGTGCCAGTTGCTAAACCCTCTGCAAGGATGAACGCTGCGGCAGCCGTCCGCCGATTAATCGAGCGAATGACTCCGCCAGCAATTTCTGCGGGACACG
>POWB01000018.1 GCA_010912705.1 Halochromatium sp. | reverse complement strand
CCGTACTTTCTTGAAGCGCCCCCATGGTGGGCGTCTCAGCGGCGGACTCCATTTGACAACATGACGCTATCTGTGGCGAAAAAATTCCTATCTGTATCGATCGTGCCTGCGGAATGTGCGATAGAACATCGGCTTGCGCAGCGTCTCCAGACGCAGATAGCCGGTCGCGACAAAGCATCGTTCCGGATCGCCGAGGACGCCGAGTGCGGCCTCGGACGCCGGATGATTGCCCCCAAAGGCGGCGATCAAGGCATTGGCGGCGATCAAGGCATTGGCGTCAACGTAGGTCTTGATCATCGGCAGCCTCGGCACGGCCTTCGTGGACCTCGGCAAGGATCTCATCGGCGCTCTTCAGGACCATGCCGCGCTCGATAGCGCGCTGCCTAATGGCGACAAGCCTCTGGCCGAGCGTGCTAACAGGGGGCGCCTCGACGCCGATCGCGCGCGCGGGCTGGGCCAAGCGAGCGATCTCGCAGCCGGAGGCATCCTGTGCAGCCTCTCGGTCGTCTGATGTCAGGATCTCGACCCTGACCCTTGCTCGCGCCCCGACAGGGAGCGCATCGGGGAGCCGGAGTAGGTGATTGCCTGTGATCTCGGTCTCGAAGGTGACGTCTTGCATGCATCGCCTCATGTGCTTCCGGGTGTTTTGACCAAACAGTATGCGGCTGCCTCAACGATGGCTACATCGCCGAGGATGTCGTAGGTGCCTTCGAGCTGTTCGCGGTAGGCATGCTCGAGCAGTTTACGCGCGGCCTGACATAAGCCAAGTTTGCACCTGACCCGCCCTTCAGGGCGCGGTCGTTGGCGGCTGTTGAGGTTGTTGAGCGCCCCTACCGCGATCCCGAGCCGCAATCATCGCCATCGCCACCAGACACAACAAGCCGAGCCCCATCATCGCACTGACCCAGATCAGCGAGCCATCGAAGCTGCCTGTCACCTCGGCCAGCTCGCCGGCAACCACCGGTGCGATGATCTGCGCGATGCCGTAGCCGACCGTCAGCCGCGCCATGATCTGTGCTGGATGCGCCGGATAGCGCACGCCGACCATGGTCAGTACCAGCGAGACGATGCCGATGAAGGTCAGCCCAAACAGCAGAGAGCTGGCTACTGCGGCGATCAAGGAGCCGCTGAGCACGGGCAGTAGGATACCGATGATCTGCAGCAGATAGGCGACCTGCAGCGTGCGCAGATAACCCCAGCGGCGCGCGATCCGGTCCCAGAGGATCGGCGCCGGAGCTGCGGCGAGTCCGACCAGAAGCCACATCAGTCCACCCTGCCCGCTCAGGGCTGGCTGCTGCTCGGTGATCAGCACGGTAAAGGTGGCATTGATCGCATAGCCGAAGCCGGCGCAGAGATAGGCCGCCTGCAGCAGCCATAACCAGAGCGGCCCAGGCTCGCCCTCGGCCGCGCCCGCACCAGCTTGGAGCTGCATGCCCTGATTCGGCCGCGGCAGCCAACGCCAGGCAGGGATCAGCAGCAGCAGCCCGACGCCGGTGAGCAGCCACCATTGTCCGCGCCAGTCGGTATAGGGCGCGGCCAACTCGACCAGCAACCCACCGATCAGGATCCCCAGCCCGAGTCCGCTGAAATGGATGCCCAGCTCACTCCGATGGCCATGGCGGATCAACCAGTTCAGGATCAGCCCAGAGCCGAGCATCAGCCCGCCGGCGGTGCTGAGTCCGGCCAGAAAGCGGCTCAGGCCCCAGATCAGTGGCGCATTGGCGAGGAACATTGATGACGGCATGCCGGCCAGCGGCATCATCGCCGTGGTCAGCACCGCCAACAGCAAGCTGATGCGATACAGACGGTCTTTGAGCATCAGATCCTTTAGCCGCGTCACCAGCAGTACGCCGGACAGGTAGCCGAGATAATTCCAGCCCGCCAGCCAACCGGCGAGCGCATCGCCCATGCCAGTCTGCGGCTGCATGTAGGCCAGCATCGGCGTGTAAGCGAAGCGCGCCACGCCCATGGTGAGGATCAAGGCGAAGATGCCCGAGACGAGTACGAACAACGGACGGGGCGACAGCATGGGCAAACTTTTCTGTGTTGCAAGGCAAGCGCCTTAGGGGCCAAGGCCAAACGGCGAGCGCCTTTGGGGCCGAGGACAAACGGAAATGGCCATCGTCATGGCAATGGCGGGAGATCAGCGCTCTTTGATCAAACCCGACTCATGGGTAGACCGGGTCGCGTCGAATCGCATCAAGGTCTGGCCGGCGGATCAGGTCACCAACGCGGAACTGGAAGCCTGGCAAGATCCGCGAGCGTACCAAGCGCTCATCACCGCTGCCCTCGATCGGCAGCGGGCTGTAGACGCGGCTGCCGCGGGTGCGGCCATAGAAGGCCAGGTTGCCGGACTCGCGGTGCAGCACGTAATACTCGGGTACGCCGCCAGCAGCATACTCGGCCTTCTTGACCACCAGATCACGATGCACATAGGCCGGCTTTTCCGTCGACAGGGCCTCGACACAGAGGTCGAAGATGCCATGATAGGAGCTATCGGTCAGGTCCAGCGCAACCGGGTTGGTATCCAGCACCACCGCTAAGTCCGGCTTACGGATCACCGTGCCCGAGCTGAGCGACAGCCGGAAGCCCATCTCCAGCGCCACCAGCTTGCCAATGGGCTGCAAGCCGCAGGTAGTGGCGCAACAGCTCCAGAAACCAGAGGTAGACCTGAAAGGTCTCGAAATCCGACACCGGTTTCTCCTCCAAGCGACCATTGTTCCACTCGTAGCTGAGATCACCAGTGTTGTACCAGTCCTGCCAGTACTCGGCTTCAGTCACCAGCCGGCCGTCAGCGGAGGTCGGCTCGACGCTGGCGAGCTGCTCACCTGTCACTGGCCATTGAGTCATTCGGGGCGACCCTCGAGTCGATAAGAGTGCGTTCGATACTAGTCAACGCCGGTCAGTGCCGCAACTGCGTGCAGACCAGTCCGCAGCCTCTGTCTGATAGCGACCCCATGGTTATCTACTTGATCCTCTCTGGGCTGGTGCTCTTCATGGCAAGCGCACAAGCGGCAGCGGAAGGCTATATCAACATCGAGATCGTCAACGACGGTCAGTACGATCAACGCATCGCCGTGGTCGACAACATCTGCCATCTGTTGGTGCTCGAGCGACGCATCATCGCCGACGGCCTGATGCCTGCTCAGGTCTGCTCGCGCAAGATGAACCGTGGTAACGTCACGCTACGCAATCTGGAGAGCGGCGCCGAACGGGAGTTTCCCAACGTCCTCGATGGCGATCAGCTGAACGTGCCATAAGCCAGAGCCAAGCATTGAATAGGGTTGCCTTGATCATGATTTTGGCTTCTGTATACTCGCGCGAAACGAACCAAACAGACGTTTGAATCTAAACGATTCAGCTGTCGTGTCAGTGGTCGTGGTCTCCTACACTAGTCCCCTTAACTAGTCCCCTTAGCCGCTCACGGAATCGATTCATGATCCTGCGCTCGCTGCTCGTCTTTCTCGTCCTCGCACTGCTCGCCGGCGGGCTCGCCTTTCTGAAGTATCAGCAGATTCAGGAAGGCATGGCCATGTTCTCTCAACCGCAGCCGCCCGCTGTCGTCTCAGCGACCAAGGTCCAGGTCAGCAGCTGGCAGCCGCGGCTGGAAGCGGTTGGCAACGTCCAAGCCGTCCAAGGCGTGATGGTCAATAACGAGGTGGCCGGGCAGATCAAGGAGATCCTGTTCGAGTCCGGCGATCAGGTGACCGCGGGCCAGGATCTAGTGAGGCTCGACACCGAAGTCGACGAGGCCGACCTGAACGGGCTCCGAGCCGGTTTGAACCTAGCGCAGTTGCAGCTGGAGCGGAACCAGAAGCTACTGCGCGATCGGGCCGTCTCGCAGGGCGACTTCGACCAGATCAGCGCCCAAGTGACCCAGGCACTGGCCCAGGTGCAGGCCAAGCAGGCGTTGATCCGCAAGAAGACCATCCGCGCACCCTTTGCCGGTCAGCTGGGCATCCGGCGCGTGAACCTGGGGCAGTTTCTCGATGCCGGCTCGGCAATCGTCGAGCTCGAGGCGCTCGACCCGGTCTATGTCGACTATGCCCTGCCGGAGCGACGACTCTCCGAGATCGCCGTCGGTCAGTCGGTCGAGGTCCGGGTGAGCGCCTACCCCGATCAGCTGTTCAAGGGCGAGATCAGTGCCATCAGCCCGGCAGTGAGCCAAGAGACCCGGAATATCCAGGTGCGCGCCTTATTGCCGAATCCAGATCAGCGCCTGCTGCCGGGCATGTTTGCCAAGATCTCGACCCTGCTGCCGGTCAAGGATCAGGTGCTGACGTTGCCACGCCAAGCAATCACCTTTAATACCTACGGTGATTCGGTGTTCCTGATCCAGCCTGGCGAGGGCGAGCAGGAGGGGCAGCTCGTCGTGCAGCGCCGGCAGGTCAAGACCGGCGCCGTGCGTGACCAGGAGGTGGAGGTGTTGGAGGGCTTAGAAGCCGGCGATCAGGTGGTCTCGGCAGGCCAGGTTAAGCTGCGCAATGGCTCAGCAGTCAGCATTGCCGATGACAGCGGCGCTGTCGGACAGGAAGCTCCCGCCGAAAGTACTGGGCCGAGCAAGGCTGAAGGCGCGCCCGACTCGGCCTCAATCGCACCGGTTGACGATCGAAGCTCGCAGACTGATCTGCTCGATGCGAATCAAGGCCTACCGGCATGAGATTCACCGACATCTTCATCCACCGGCCGGTGCTGGCCAGTGTCGTCAGCCTGCTGATCTTCATCCTTGGGCTGCGCGCGATGCTCGGCCTTGAGATCCGCCAGTATCCCGAGACCCAAAACACCGTCGTCACCGTCACCACCGCCTATCCGGGCGCCAGCAGTGAGCTGGTCAAGGGCTTCATCACCACGCCGCTGCAGCAGGCGATCGCCGAGGCCAATGGCATCGACTATCTGACTGCGACCAGCACTCAGGGTGTCTCGGTGATCGAGGCCAATATGCGCCTCAACTACGACCCCAACGCCGCTGTTGCCGAGATCCAGGCCAAGGTCGCGAGCAAGCTCAATGTGCTGCCGGCGGCGGCGCAGAACCCAATCATCGACTCCACCACCGGCGACTCCACCGCGCTGATGTACCTGGCGTTCTACAGCCGGGAGATGACCCTGCCGCAGATCACCGACTATCTGATCCGCGTGGTCCAGCCGCAGCTGCAGGCGCAAGAAGGGGTTGCCAAGGCCGAGCTGATCGGCAACCAGACCTATGCGATGCGGGTCTGGCTCGACCCCGACCGGATGGCCGCGCTCGGCGTCAGCGGCGATGAGGTCGCGCGCGTGCTGGCTGCCAATAATTATCTGGCGGGCATTGGTCAGGTCAGGGGCGAGAACGTTCAAGAAGACCTCTCTATCACCACCGACGTCGGCAATGTCGACGCCTTCCGCAAGCTGGTGGTGCGCGAGGATGGCGGCACCCTGGTGCGGCTCGAGGACATCGCACGGGTGGAGCTCGGCGCCGAAGACTACGACTCTGCGACCCTCTACAAGGGCATCCCGGCCATCTTCATCGGCGTCGAGCAGACCCCAGGCGCAAACCCGCTGAACGTGGCGGAGCGGGTCCATCAGCTGCTGCCGGAGCTGCGCGCGCAGTTCCCGGAGGGGCTCGAGGCGCATATCCCCTACGACGCCAGCGAGTTCATCGAAGAGTCGATCTATGAGGTCTTCAAGACCCTCGCCGAAGCGGTCTTGATCGTGCTCTTTGTCATCTTCCTCTCGCTCGGCTCGATCCGCGCCGCGATCGTGCCCTCGGTCGCGGTGCCGCTGTCGATCGTCGGCGCCGCCTTCCTGATGCTGCTGATGGGCTTCTCGATCAACCTGCTGACGCTGCTGGCGATGGTGCTAGCGATCGGCATCGTCGTCGACGACGCCATCGTCGTGGTCGAGAATGTCCACCGCCATCTGGAGATGGGCAAAGACGGCATCACTGCCGCCGTCGACGCCGCGCGTGAGCTGGCGCTGCCGATCATCGCGATGACCACCACGCTGGTTGCGGTCTATGCGCCGATCGGCTTCATGGGCGGGCTGGTCGGCTCGCTGTTCGTCGAGTTCGCCTTCACCTTGGCCGGCGCGGTGCTGATCTCGGGTATCGTCGCCTTGACCCTGTCGCCGATGATCTCGGCGCGGGTGCTGCGCTCGAGCAAGGAGCAAGGCCGCTTTGAGCATGCGGTCGAGCAGTTCTTCCAATGGCTGGCGCGGATCTATGGCAAGGCCCTGCACAGCTGGCTGCGCTATCCCGGCGTCACCGTGCTCGTCGCCCTGGTCGTTATCGCCAGTCTCTACGCCATGTACAGCATGACCCAGAAGGAGCTGGCACCGACCGAAGATCAAAGCATCCTCTTTGTGATGGCCAACGCACCACAAACCGCGACCATTGACTACGATATTGGCTATGTCAAGGAGATGCAGTCGGTGTTTGAGCAATTCCCGGAGTACAAGGAGAGCTTTATCCTCGCTGGCTTCGGTGGCAGCCCAACGATGACCTTTGGCGGCTTCAAGATGCAGCAGCCGTCTGAGCGAGAGCGCTCGCAGATGGCGATTCAGCCGCAGCTGCAGGGTGCGCTCTCGAGCGTGACCGGCTTCCAGGCCATGGTCTTCCCGCGCCCGAGTCTGCCCTCACCGGGTCAGGGTATCCCGATCGAATTCGTCATCCTCTCCGACGCCGACTACCAAGAGCTCGACCGGCTCGGCACCGAGCTGATCGGCCGGGCAATGGGCTCCGGGCAGTTCATCTTCTTAGATAAGGACGTCAAGTACGAGCGCCCACGCAGGGTGATCGATGTCGACCGTGACCTGGCCGGCGATCTCGGCATCGATATGGAGCAGCTCGGGCGCTCGCTGGCGGTGATGCTGAACGAGGACTATGTCAACTGGTTCAGCCTCGAGGGGCGCAGCTACAAGGTCATCCCACAGGTGGACCGTCGCGACCGTAACGACATCACCGAGATCGAGGACTACAGCATCCGCACCAGCGGCGGCGAGCTGGTACCGCTATCGACCCTGGTCAGCATCCGTGAGACCATCGAGCCTTCCAAGCGCACGCAGTTCCAGCAGCTCAATGCCATCACCCTGTCTGGAATGATGGTGCCGGGCATCGCGCTCGGCGACGCCCTGAGCTATCTTGAACAGACCGCCGCAGAGA
Organism: Halochromatium sp.; assembly: GCA_010912705.1. Classification (GTDB taxonomy): domain Bacteria; phylum Pseudomonadota; class Gammaproteobacteria; order Chromatiales; family Chromatiaceae; genus Lamprobacter. Next base: position 96,940 of record POWB01000018.1, on the reverse strand, counting down.
TCTTCCCTCGCAATGTGCGCTGGGACTACAAGGGCGAGTCACGCCAATTCAAGAGCGAGGGCGCAGCCCTGGAGACCACCTTCTTCCTCTCCATCCTGGTCATCTACCTAGTGCTGGCGGCGCAGTTCGAGAGCTGGCGCGATCCGTTCGTGATCCTGATGTCGGTGCCGCTGACCATCGCTGGCGCCCTCGCCTTCCTGTTCTTAGGCTTCGCCAGCATCAATATCTATACGCAGGTGGGGCTGATCACGTTGATCGGACTGATCGCCAAGAACGGCATCCTCATCGTCGAGTTCGCCAATCAGGTGCGCGAGCATGAGGGTCTGGATAAGCGTACCGCGGTCGAGAAGGCCTCAACCATCCGGCTGCGGCCGATCCTGATGACCACGGTGGCGATGCTGGTGGCGATGGTGCCGCTGCTGCTGGCGACCGGCCCAGGTGCGGTGAGCCGGTTCGATATCGGGCTGGTTATAACGACTGGGCTTGGCATCGGCACCCTGTTCACGCTGTTCGTGGTGCCAGCCATGTACGTGCTGATTGCGTCGAAGGTGCTGAAGCGACAGACAATCGACTCACCAGTAGAAGCTGCCCCAACCGGATGAAGATCAAGAGCCGGCTCGCCTTCGCTACCGGGCTTATCGCAGCAGCGGCGGCCGTGCTCATCCTCTTGACGTTGCTGGTCACGCGCGACCTCTCAGCTGTGGTCGACGACCATCGTATGACCTGGGAGGCGGGCCAGTCGGTGACGCGGCTGCAGGCTGTCGGTTACGACTATCTGATCAGCGGCGACGCGCAGGCCTTGCAGCAGTGGCGCGCTCGCCATGCTGAGCTGTTATCACTGCTGGCCTTGTTGTGGCAGGCACCTGCGGCAGACGCTGCACTCGTCGGGCGCCTGCTTACCGATGCCGAGAAAATCGGTACCCGATTCAACGCCTTTGTCTCCGACAGCACGGATTTAGCGCCTCTCAGCCGCGAGCGCGCCGATCAGGTACAGCGCCATTTTCGCGACCTGCAGATCGCCTTAATCCGGCTTAGCGAACATCTTGGCGAACTCGATCAACACAACGCCGAGCGTGTCTTGAGCCTGAAACAGCGCTTACTCTCGGTGGCACTAGTCGGACTGTTATTGACTGCTCTGGCAGTCAGTATCGCCACCCTATGGCTGACGCGAACGGTGCTCCAGCCCCTGGCGCGCTTGACCGACGCCATCGATGGGCTGGATATCAATGATCCCGACCAGCGCATCGGTCTGGATCGAGACGACGAGGTCGGGCACTTGGCTCGGGCCTTCGATCGCTTGCTGTCGCGACTGCGACGCACCACCGCCTCCCGCGACCGCATGGAGGCCGAGGCGAGTCGCCGTGCACGTGCCGAGCGCGAATTGAAGCGCTCAAATCAAGAGCTTGAGCAATTCGCCTCGGTCGCCTCGCATGACCTGCAAGAGCCGTTGCGCACCATCACCAGCTTCCTCCAGCTCTATCTGTGTCGCTACGGCGATGGCTTGGATGAGACAGCCACTGGGTATCTCAACTTTGCTATCGATGGCGCACGACGCATGAAGCTACTGATCGATGACCTGCTGACCTTTTCACGGGTAGGCACCCGTGCGCAGGCGTTTGAGCCAGTGGATTTGAATGGGATCATCGCCCAGGTACAGGCTGATCTTGGCAGTCGCCTGACCGAGACCGATGCGCATATTGAGGTATCAAACCTTCCCAGGCTGTTGGCCGACCCCAGTCAGATGGCCCAGCTGTTCAGCAACCTGATCCTGAATGCAATCCGCTACCGCAGCGCCGCAGCGCCGTTGATCCGGATCTCGGCTAAGCAGATCGAGGCCGGTGCGCCGATCGCTGACGCGGCCGCTGATGCCGGTGATCCGCAGGCTCAGGGCCCGGCTTGGGTGATCTCGGTCGCTGACAACGGCATCGGCATCGAGTCGCAGTATTTTGAGCGCATCTTCGTCATCTTCCAGCGTCTGCATACCCGCTCAGAATATCCTGGCACCGGCATTGGCTTGGCCGTCTGCCAACGCATCGTTGAGCGCCACGGCGGCCGTATCTGGGTCGACTCGAAGCCCAATCATGGGTCGGTCTTTTCCTTCAGCTTGCCTGTATACTGATTGGCTAGATTAGGGTTGATGCAGGCAGGTAACACCTTTTGTCGGACAGTCTGACGCAAGGCTATGACGCGAGTGCAGCATTGCGGTTGCTCATCGTCGAAGACAGTCCGGCTGACCAGCGCCTGATCGAGGAGATGCTGCGTGGCTCTGCGATTGCGACCGAAGCCGTCAACACCTTAGCGGCTGCGGAAGCCCGCTTGAGCAAGGGGGAGCTCGAGCTAGTGCTCCTCGACCTGGGCCTGCCAGACAGCCAGGGGCTCGATGGGCTGGCCCGACTGCTCGCGGTCGCACCCGGCATCCCCATCGTCGTCATGACCGGCCAGCGTGACGACGAGCTTGGCTTTGATGCGCTGCACCTAGGCGCTGAGGACTTTCTGCAGAAGGATTGGATTGCCGATGCCGCATTGATCAAACGTACGCTGCGATTTGCGGTCGAGCGCTATCGCTTACGCCTGCGTCTGCAGATCGCTGAGCGCGAGCAGGAAGCGATGGCGCTTGGACGCATCGGCGGTAGCGCCAAGGTGAGCATCAGCGCCAGCGCCTTTGGCCTCAAGCCCCTGCGCGAGAGCGATCCAGGACTGTTTAACGAAATCCGCGACAGCTATGGCGAGATCTTAGGCGCTGCGGCCGAGCGCCAGGTCTACCAGGTCCAACACCCGATCAGTGACCGGCTCCGCAAGCTCGCCGATCAGCTCGGTTTCGTCCGCGCCAGTCCACGCGACCTGATCGATCTTCATAGTGCTGCGCTGCAGATTTTGACCCATTCCGTGAGTCCCGCGCATGAACGCCTGATCATCAACGAAGGCCGTATCACGATCCTCGAGCTCATGGGCTACCTGGTCTCCTATTACCGGCGCTACTATGTCGGCAGCATGGGTATTCAGGCCAGGAGAGCATGATGAATCCGCGCGTGACTCGAGAGCAGGCACAATGAGCAATTACAAACTTCGTCTCTACATCACCGGTCACACCGCACAGGCGGAACGCGCCATCGCCAATCTCAAGCGCATCTGCGCCGAGGAATTGCAAGGACGCTATCAGATGGAGGTGATTGACCTGGTCGAAGACCCGGAAGAAGGCGAGCGCCAGCGCATCGTCGTCACCCCTACCCTCATTAAGCAACTACCACCGCCATTGCGGCGCATCATCGGCGATCTCTCTGACAAGGAGCGTGTGGTGTCAGGTCTGGATCTCTTACCGACCCTCACCGATGACGGAGACGCTTCAGGAGACGCCTCATGAGCAAAGAAACCATGTCAACTATCGAAAAACTGCCAAGCGGCGTTCCTGGTCTCGATATCGTCACAGACGGCGGTCTGCCGCAGGGACGCACCACACTGATCAGCGGTACGGCGGGCAGTGGTAAGACGATTCTCGCCGCTCAGTTCTTGGTTGAAGGCGTGAAAAAGTTCGGCGAGTCCGGGGTCTTTATCACCTTTGAGGAGAGCGCCGTTGACATCCGCCGCAATGTCGCTTCACTCGGATGGGATATCGAGGCCTACGAGGCCGCCGGCCACTGGACCTTCGTCGATGCCTCGCCACAGCCTGGCGAGCCGGTGGTCGAGACCGGCGACTATGATCTTGGAGCGCTGATCGTGCGCATCGAGCTGGCCGTGCAACGGGTGGGCGCCACCCGCGTCGCCTTGGATTCGTTAGGCGCTATCTTCAATCAGTTTCAGAACGCCAGTATCATCCGTAACGAGCTGTTTCGTCTCGCCGTGGCACTCAAGCAGATGGGCGTCACCGCGGTCATGACTGCCGAGCGCGATGACGAATATGGCCGTATCGCTCGACATGGGGTGGAGGAATTTGTCGCCGATAATGTCATCGTGCTGCGCAATGTCCTCGAGACCGAGAAACGCCGGCGCACGGTGGAGGTGCTCAAGTTCCGTGGCACCACCCATCAGAAGGGTGAATATCCCTTCACCGTGATGCCCGATGAAGGCATCGTCGTCATCCCGCTATCGGCGATCAAGCTCAAACAGCGCTCATCGAATGTGCGCATCAGTTCCGGCAATGCCGAGCTCGACGCGATGTGTGGCGGTGGCTTCTTCCGCGACTCCATCGTCTTACTGTCCGGGGCGACGGGCTGCGGCAAGACCCTGATGACCACTGAATTCATCGCTGGCGGGGTCAATCGCGGCGAGCGCTGCTTGCTGCTCGCCTTTGAGGAGAGCCGGCATCAGTTGATGCGCAATGCCAGCGGCTGGGGGCGGGATTTTGAGGCCTACGAGCAGGCCGGTCTGCTTGAGATCATCGCCACCTATCCAGAGACCTGTGGTCTGGAAGATCACCTCATCGCCATCAAGCATGCCATCGAAAGGTTCAATCCCAACCGGGTTGCGGTCGATAGTCTCTCTGCGCTCGAGCGTATGGCCAGCGTCAAGGGCTTTCGAGAGTTCGTCATTGGCCTGACCTCGTTCATCAAAGACCGCGAGATCGCCGGACTCTTCACAGTGACCACCGACACCCTGCTCGGCGGCGAATCGGTAACCGATGGTCACATCTCCACCATCACCGACTCGATCATCCTGCTACGCTACGTTGAGATGCTCGGCGAGATGAAGCGCGGACTCACGGTGCTCAAGATGCGTGGCTCACCGCATGATAAAGACATCCGCGAATTCAGCATCGACGGCACCGGCATGCACATCGGCCGCGCCTTCCGCAGCGTCTCCGGCATTCTGGCTGGACATCCGCAGCATGTGCCACCGCGCGAGCTGGAGCGTATGGAGGCCCTGTTCCAAGACGTGCCGGCGGCTTGACTAGCGCCCGAGCAGCTTGGGTCGCCGATTCGTTCGGTGGCCTGCTCTATGTCGTGTTCTGGATTTTGCTTGCGGTTATCCTCCTCCCACACCGATCACGCCTGCGGCGGTCTCGGAAACAGCACTGGCGTGCGCGCCTTGTAGTCAAGATAGACCGGATCATCACCCCAGCGCTCATCGGCGCGCGACTCCAGCATGGGGATGCCGCTGATGTAAACGATCAGCACATAGACAAATAGCGGTGAGATCAGCGTGACCAGTTGCCAGCCAGAGAGGGCGGGTAGCGCGATCAGCGCGATGCCCGTCCAGAGCATGATCTCACCGAAATAGTTGGGATGCCGCGACCAGGCCCAGAGCCCCGAGTGGATGAAGCGACCCGCGTTGGCTGGATTGCGTCGAAACGCCTGCTTCTGTGCATCGGCAACCGCCTCGATCAGGAAGCCGATCAACCAGACTAGGACGCCGATCAGACCCAGAACACCGAATGCCGGGATCGATGATGCGGTCATCGCGGCCAGCGCCGCAGCCAGCGTCAAAAAGACCCAGAGGCCCTGCAACGTCCACGCCATCAAGAAGCCAGCGAAGGACGGCTTGATCTCATCAAAGCGGCTGTCGCTGCCGGCCTTCTGCACACGTCGGTAGAGAAAGCTACCGAGGCGTGCCGCCCAAATCGTCACCAGCGCCACGATGACCAACGATCTGAGGTCGAAACGCCCCACCAAGAGTAGCGTACCGATGACAATGCTGAGATAGGTCAGGCTGCCAGTCAGATCGTACCAATGCTCGGTCTGCAGTCGATAAGATGGGACAAATACCAGCCACTGGATGACAAAGGCAACCACCGCGGCAACCGCGAATAAGGGCATACCAGCCATGCTGACACCACCTTGACTACCTGCCCAGGCCACAGCGGCGGCAACGAGCAGCGCGACGAGGATCGCGATGATGGCTTCGACGACTTGCTTCTTCATCGCGCTTGCAACCCTCTCCCACTGTCATTAATCGATAATTTTATTGATTGGCATCTCGATAATGCCGCGTGCACCAACGGCATGTAATGGCGGAATCAAATCACGCACCAGCTTCTCTTCCACCACGGCGCTGATCGCCACCCAGTCTTGATCCGCCAATGTTGAGACTGTCGGGGTGCTCAAGGCCGGTAACAAGGCTAAGACCTCATCGATACAGCTGCATGGGACGTTCATCGCCAAGGTGACGCGCGTGGCGGCACGAATCGCCCCCATCAGCAGCATCTCTAGGCGACTGATCTTGACCTGCTTCCAGTCATCGGCCAAGGCCGCATGGTTGGCGATAAAACGCGGCGTACTCTCCAAGACCACATGCATGATCTTTAGACTGTTCGCCCGTAGGCTAGAGCCGGTCTCGGAGACATCGACGATCGCATCGGCCAGCGTCGGCGGCTTCACCTCAGTTGCCCCCCAGGAGAACTCGACCTTTGCCTCAACGCCTTGCTCAGCGAGAAAACGTTGGGTCATACCGACCGCCTCGGTTGCAATGCGCTTACCGGCCAGATCCTTGACGTCGTTGAACGCTGAGCCTTCCTTGGAGGCCATCACCCAGCGCACAACGCCATAATTGGGCCAGGGTGCCTTCAGGTCAGCCAGTTGAGCAACATCGGCACCGGTCTCCAACAGCCAATCGAGCCCGGTAATCGCACAGTCGAGGATCTCCTGCTCTACATAGCGTGCCATCTCCTGCGGCCGGATCAGGATGCACTGAATCTCCGGATCATCGATCGTCGGATAGTAAGAGCGTCCCGAGATCTGTAGGTTGTAGCCAGCCAAGGCAAAGAGCTTCTTGGTCGTCTCCTGCAGGCTGCCTTTCGGAATCCCCAGGCGTAAGCGGTGGTCATCGTTGGTCACTGCTTGTAGACCTCCTTGGGGTCGAAGACCTGCACGCCAACATCCGTGACGCTATCCTTATCGAGCTTGCGAAAGAAGCAACTGCGTTTGCCGGTGTGGCAGGCCGCGCCACCGACCTGCTCCACCTTCAAGAGCAGCGCGTCGCCATCACAATCGAGAAAAAGCTCGCGGACCTTCTGGGTATTCCCGCTCTCCTCGCCCTTGTGCCAGAGCTTCTGCCGCGAACGGCTCCAGTAGACTGCCTCGCCTAGCTCGATGGTCTTGGCCAGCGACGCTTCGTTCATATTGGCCACCATCAGGATCTCGCCGGTCTCGGCATCTTGGGCAATCGCTGTGACTAATCCATTGCCTTTGGAGAAGTCGAGGATCTGTTTGATATCTGCGTTCAGTGTCACGGCTTGTTCATCGCCTCGTTAGCTGTGCATAAAAGATTGGCATTCGGGGCGCCTGCGAGAAGAGCGTATTGATCACCAACATGACCGCCAAGGCTCGCAGCCTCTGCTGCAGAGTCTAACCGATTGGCCGATCAGCTCAGCATCCCCTGCCGGATGACAAACTCAAGGATGGCTTCAATCCCCTCCCCGGCGCGCAGATTGGTCATCACGAACGGCCGCTCACCGCGCATGCGTCGGGTATCGCGCTCCATGACCTCGAGCGAGGCGCCCACATGCGGGGCGAGGTCGATCTTGTTGATGATCAGGAGATCAGAACGGGTAATACCCGGACCGCCCTTGCGCGGGATCTTCTCGCCTTCGGATACGTCGATGACATAGAGCGTCAGATCGGCGAGCTCCGGGCTGAAGGTAGCCGCGAGATTGTCGCCGCCGCTCTCGATGAAGATCAGGTCGAGCTCCGGGAACTGCTGCTGCAGATCGGCGACCGCGGTCAGGTTCATCGAGGCGTCTTCGCGGATCGCGGTATGCGGACAACCGCCGGTCTCGACGCCAATGATGCGCTCGGCCGGCAGCGCCTGACTGCGGATCAGGAATTCGGCGTCCTCACGGGTGTAGATGTCGTTGGTAACGACGGCGATCTGATAGCGATCGCGCAGGCGTTTACAGAGGGCGTCGAGCAGCGCGGTCTTGCCGGAGCCGACCGGACCGCCGACGCCAACACGGAGCGGATTCGAGGTTGCGGTGGTCATGGGCGATAGGTCATGGGCGAGAAATCATGGGCGAGAGATCATGAGCGATAGAGTCGCGTGTATTGAGTTTCGTGTCGGCTGCTGGCGATGGCCATGGCTGGCGTGCTAGCGCCGATGTCGGCGTCGTCGAGCGATTGCGCATGCGCAACTGCGACCGGGATCTGCACGGTGAGATGCAACAGAATGCGTTGGCCGGCTGTTTGGCCGAGCGGGATGAGCTTGACACCGGCCAAGGTCAGATTCTCAGCCCAAGACCAGGCGTAGCCGAGCAGTGCATCGGCGGACTCAATGTGCCATGAGGCCGCCGCGAAGGCGAAGCCTGAGAGCTGGCTGCCTGAGATGAGCGCGCGCCAGTGCGCGCCTTGCTCGGCATTCGGCCCCTGGCCCCGGTCGCTTTGGTTATTGACAGACGCGGCCTGACTCACCACAGCAGCGCCTTCAGGTTGGTCATCGAGCAGCCCAAGCGAGCCGAGTAGATCGGCCAGCGCCCGCCCGCGGCTCACCTCCTCTGCGCGCAGCTCCGCGGTCTCCCGCAATGCCCTCAGCTCGCTGCTCCAAAGCGACAGCCTTTGCGCGTCATCCGCCATCACTGCCTGCATCATCCGAACGAGGATTGGCAGATCGACATAGGTCAAGGCCTGCGACAGTTGATCCGAAAGCCAGTCCTGGAGCCTCGACTCGCTGTCGACCCAGCCCGTTTCCACTGCCCACTCCAGCCCCTGCGAGTAGGCAAAAGCGCCAACGGGCAGCGTCGGACTGAGCAACTGGAATAGCCGCAGCAGCCGTCTTTGCCTGTCAGCGGCGCTGGCCATGGTCAACGGGGCTCTCCTGTTTGTGCCACGACCTGCTCCCATCGCCATGCCCAACGGCGCCATTTCCATCTGTGTGCTCATGCTCGTGCCCGTCCTGATGCTCATGCCCATGCCCATGCCCATGCCCGTGCTTGTGCCCGATCGCGGCGCCACCATAGGCACCTGCTTCTGGCTCGAACGGCGCCTGTACAGCGCTCACACTCAGTCCGAGCCCGCTCACCATCGCGTCCAGCACATGATCATGCAGCCAGCACAGCCGCCCTGGCTCGATCTGCAGCGCCACATGACGGTTGCCGAGATGGTAGGCGGCGCGCATAAGCAGCAGCGGGTCGTCCGCCTCGGCACAGGAAATCGGCTCGGCGGCGGCTCGAATCTGGATGACCTCGCCCTGCTCGTCGGCGAGCAAATCACCATCGCGCAAGCGCTCACCACGTGGCAGCAGGATACCGACCTCACGGCCATCATCGAGCCGCGCACGCAGGCGCGAGCGTGAGCGCTGCTCGAAGCTGAGCGAGAGTCCACCATCGATTCTGGCTGGAGCCTCGATACGCCGCCTTAGCTGCAAGGCAGGGAGATCTGTGCTCAAAATAGGAAATAGCGCTGTGCCATCGGCAGTACATCGGCCGGCTCGCAGGTCAGCAGCTCGCCGTTGGCCCGCACCTCATAGGTCTGTGGGTCGACCTCGATCGTCGGCTGCCAGAAGTTGTGGATCATATCGACCTTACGCACCTGGCGCACATCGCGCACCACGCCGATTCGACGCGCCAGCTTTAGCCGCTGCGGCTCACCCGCCTGCAAGGCCCATTGCGAGATGAAGGTCATGCAGGTCTCACCCAAGGCACCGCCAAAGGCGCCGAACATAGGCCGATAATGCACCGGCTGCGGGGTTGGGATCGAGGCGTTGGGATCACCCATCGGCGCCATCGCGATCATCCCGCCCTTGAGCACCAGGCTTGGCTTGGTGCCGAAGAAGGCCGGCTTCCAAAGCACCAGATCCGCGAGCTTGCCGACCTCTATCGAGCCGACCTCATGGGCGATACCATGGGTGATCGCCGGGTTGATGGTGTATTTGGCGATGTAGCGCTTAGCACGATAGTTGTCATTATCACCCCGGTCGATCTTGCCGGCCCAATCCGGGGCGGCCAGATGTCCGCGCTGGACCTTCATCTTGTGCGCGGTCTGCCAGGTGCGACAGATGACCTCCCCGACTCGACCCATAGCTTGGGAGTCCGACGAGATCATCGAGAAGGCGCCGAGATCGTGCAGGATGTCTTCGGCGGCAATGGTCTCGCGACGGATACGCGACTCGGCGAAGGCGACATCCTCCGGGATCGATGGAGACAGATGATGGCAGACCATCAGCATGTCCAGATGCTCATCGACCGTGTTGACCGTGTACGGCCGCGTCGGATTGGTCGACGACGGCAGCACATTCGCCAGCCCGGCGGCCTTGATGATGTCTGGCGCATGGCCACCGCCAGCACCCTCGGTGTGATAGGTATGGATGCAGCGATCTTTGAAGGCGGCGATGGTGTCTTCGACGAAGCCCGATTCATTCAGCGTATCGGTGTGGATCGCGACCTGGACATCCATCTTCTCGGCAACGCCCAGGGCGCAGTCGATCGCGGCTGGGGTCGTGCCCCAGTCCTCATGTAGCTTCAGGCCCATGGCGCCGCAGCGCACCTGCTCCTCCAGCGCGTTTGGCTGACTGCCATTGCCCTTGCCGAGCAGACCAATGTTCACCGGCAGCCCTTCGGCGGCCTGCAGCATGCGGCGGATATTCCAAGGCCCAGGCGTGCAGGTCGTCGCCAGGCTCCCCGAGGCCGGACCGGTGCCGCCACCGAGCAGGGTCGTCACGCCCGAGGCAAGCGCCTCTTCAGCCTGCTGCGGGCAGATGAAGTGGACATGGGCGTCGATGCCGCCGGCGGTTAGGATGCGTCCCTCACCGGCAATGATCTCAGTACTGGGGCCGATGGGAACATCGATCCCATGCTGGGTATCTGGGTTGCCGGCCCGGCCGATCGCAGCGATGCGCCCGCCGTTGATGCCGACATCGGCCTTGACCACGCCCCAGAAATCGAGGATCAGGGCATTAGTGATGACCAGGTCCATGACCTCGTCGGACTGGCGCTGGCACTGTCCCATGCCATCCCGGACCACCTTGCCACCGCCGAACTTGACCTCATCGCCGTAGTGGCTCAGATCCTCTTCGACCTCAATGATCAGATCGGTATCGGCCAGACGGAGCTTATCGCCCACCGTCGGGCCATACATCGATGCATAGGCCTGCCGGCTGATCTTGCTCATGCCTTGGTCTCCTGCTCGACACTGTCTTTGGTGGCTTCATCCTCAGAATCGACATCGGGCTCAGGCTCAGGATCGAGCGGCCCCATCACCTCGCCACGAAACCCGTAGACGATGCGCGCGCCGGCATAAGGCACCAGGGTGACAGTCCGCGACTGTCCGGGCTCGAAACGCACGGCAGTGCCAGCAGGGATGTCGAGTCGATGGCCACGCGTCGGCTCACGGTCGAACCGCAGCGCAGGGTTGGTCTCGAAGAAGTGATAGTGGGAGCCGACCTGAATTGGCCGATCGCCCCTGTTCGCAACCGCGACCGATAATGCGGGCCGGCCGGCGTTGAGTTCGATCTCGCCAGCGGCCGGGAAGACTTCGCCTGGAATCATGCTGCGGTCCTCATGCTGCGGTCCTCATGCTAGGTTCCTAATGAGTAGGGGAACGGGCTAGACGATTGGGCTAGATGATTGGATCGTGAACGGTGACCAGCTTGGTGCCATCCGGGAAGGTCGCCTCGACCTGGACGTCCGGAATCATCTCCGGAATACCCGCCATCACATCTTCGGGGGTCAGCAGGGTACGGCCGTAGTCCATTAGCTCAGCGACGGTCCGGCCTTCGCGCGCACCCTCGAGGATGGCACAACTGATGAAGGCCACCGCCTCCGGATAGTTCAGCTTTAGCCCTTTCGCCTTGCGTCTTTCGGCAAGCAGGCCAGCGGTAAACAGCAACAGCTTATCTTTTTCGCGGGGGTTCAGCTCCATGGTCGACGCCTCATCGAGTCGCGGAGTTAATGGGTAGAGTGTACGCTAGCATTGCTCAGCGTTACAGCATTGAGGACAAGCGAGCAAGCACCTGAGCAATCGGGTCTGACCCTCAAGATCGCTCTCAAGCGTGCCCCAGCCAGCGCACAATCAGGTTGCCCAGATACGGGGCGCGGATGCCTCCAAACCAAGCAGGCGCGGGCGCAGACAGCGCCAAAGCTTGCGAAAACAGTGCATCACCGGCTCGACCTGATCCGCTAGCGCACGCGCCACAAGCAGATCCTCAAGCAGGGTCAGCCCGAGCGCGAAGCCAGGCTCGGCGGACATGGCTGCACGCGCGGCATCGAGGTCAGGGGCGCTTGCACCGGTGGCGATCAACGTTGCCGTGATCGGCCAACCGCGCAAGCCACTCGGCCCATCGAGCCCGATCTGGGGCAAGCCTTGAAGTTCGCTCTGGGACGAGCGGTCCGAACCGATCCGCAGCCGCTCGCTCAGCAGCGGCTGGCCATCACGCTCGATGCGCAGCCCCATCGTCGCGCACCCCCGATCGAAACGCTCACCAATCACGGGTCGCCCGAGGCTGAGGATCTCCCAGCCAATAAAACGCGCACGCCCCTGCAGCGCAACCTTAGTTTTCAGGTCGAGCCGTGCCCCTGGAAATAGGATGGACTCTTGTGGTAGCCATTCGAGCACTCCGCTGTCGGCGACCGCGAACTGCTGATATTGCTCGGCCAAGGCGCCAGCGCTGCGATAAACCTTGGCTGCGCCAGGTGCGGTCAGCAGCGCATGCGCGCCAGCTGCAACCTGAGTCTCGATCGCAAGCCGATCACCGCCCACCACGCCACCCGGCGGATGCAACAGATAAAGATGGCAGGGCGCACCTTCCGGATAGAAGGCTCGCTGCACTGTCAGCGGGCCCCGCTGCTGTTTCCGCGCCAAAACGGTGCGTCCAGCGCGCGGCTCGAGCTGTAGCGCGATATGGGCGACCCAGCCTGATGCTGGCGACATTGAAGGCCTTTCGGTGAGCGACCATGCGTTCGGCATCAGACCGTCAGATACTCACGCACCAGCTCATCGCCCAGCTCGGTCATCGCACCTTCTGCCTTGAGTCGGCCGCGGTCGAGGATCGCAAAGCGGTCACCCACCCGACGCGCAAACGGCAGCTTTTGCTCCACCAGGATGACGGTCAGGCCGAGCTGATCCATCAAGCGGCGGATGATGTCGCCGATCTCATGGACGATATTCGGCTGAATGCCCTCGGTCGGCTCGTCGAGGATCAGCAGCTTCGGATCGAGCACCAGTGCGCGCCCGATGGCAAGCTGCTGCTGCTGACCGCCGGAGAGGTCGCCACCGCGACGCCCCCGCATCTGATCCAGCACCGGAAACAGCTCAAAGATGAAGTCCGGGATGCGGCGGCTGCGATCCGCACGCGCCGGCAAGCCGATGCGCAGATTCTCTTCAACCGACAGCAACGGAAAGATCTGGCGTCCCTGTGGCACATAGCCGATGCCAAGGCCAGCCCGACGCTCGGCCGGCAAGCGCGCAAGATCCTGCTCCTGAAACTGCATCTTGCCGCTGCGCAGCGGCCGTAGCCCCATGATGCAATCCATCAGCGTGGTCTTCCCGACCCCGTTGCGGCCCATCACGCAGGTACATTCGCCTTCCGGAAAGGTCACCGACAGATCCCACAGGGTGTGGCTTTCACCGTAAAACTGGTTGAGTGTATCGATCTGTAACATCAGGCTACCAAGGTTTTCAACATCGAACTCTAGTCAACGATACGTTGCGTCAACGGAACAATGCTGCAGCAAAGCAAGCCTCAAGCCATCATTTCCGCTTTTTGCTGAGCCGCCTCAAGTGCCTCCCAGCGTTCGTAGCAGGTTTGCAGCTCGGCCTCGACCTCGGCCAGCCGTGCCTGGGTACTGCTCACCTCCGATGGCTGCCCCTGATAAAGCATCGGATCAGCCAGCCGTGCATGAATCTGCTCGACCTCGGCCTCAAGCGCCTCAATCTGTTGTGGCAGTTGCTCTAGCGCGCGCTGATCCTTATAGCTGAGCTTGCCAGGTTTGCCCGGTTTAGCGGGTTTGCTGCCTTGGCCTGCCTGCCTTGACCCCGGCTTGCTCGAGGGCGCCGATGCCGCTTTGGCCACTGGTGCCGCCGCCAGCCCAGGGCGGTTGCCACGCTGGCGCTGCCAGTCCGAGTAGCCGCCGACGTATTCCTGCACCCGACCATCCCCCTCGAGCACCAGGCTCGAGGTGACCACATTGTCCAACAGATCGCGATCGTGGCTCACCAACAGCAAGGTGCCATCGAACTCGTTCAGCAGCTCCTCGAGCAGGTCCAGCGTCTCAGCATCCAGGTCGTTGGTCGGCTCGTCGAGCACCAGCAGGTTGGCCGGCTGGGTGAACAGCTTGGTGAGCAGGAGCCGGTTGCGCTCGCCACCGGAGAGGGCCGAGACCGGTTGTTGCACGCGGTCCGCTGCAAACAAGAAATCCTTGAGATACGAGATCACATGCAGACTGCGCCCACCGACCTCGATCTTATCGCTGCCACCAGCCAGGTTATCGCGCACAGTGCGCGCCGGATCAAGCTGCGCGCGAAGCTGATCGAAATAGGCCACCTTGAGGTTGGTGCCGAGCCGGATCTGCCCCGATTCTGGCTGCAGCTGGCCAAGCAAGAGCTTGAGCAGCGTCGACTTGCCAGCACCATTGGGGCCGATGATGCCAACCCGGTCGCCGCGCAGGATCAGGCTGTTCAGCCCCTCAATGGTCGGTGCCGCGCCCGCGCTCGGTTGATAAGAGAAGGTCACATCCTTGGCCTCGACCACCAGCTTGCCACTGCGCTCGCCCGCATCGATGCTCAGCCGAGCCTGCCCTGGACCCTCACGCCGGGCGCGCCGCTCCTCGCGCATCGCTTGCAGCTCCCGCACTCGGCCTTCATTGCGCGTGCGTCGTGCCTTGATACCCTGGCGAATCCAAACCTCTTCCTCGGCCAGCCGTTTATCGAAGCGCTCGCGCTCCTTGGCCTCGGCATGCAGGCGCTCCTCACGCCGGCGCAGATAGTTATCGTAGTCGCCGGGCCAGTCGGTGAGCTGGCCGCGATCAAGCTCGAGGATACGGGTGGCCAGATTACGCAGGAAGCGTCGGTCATGGGTGATGAACAGCAGCGAGCCCTGAAAGCCGAGCATCAGCTCTTCGAGCCATTCGATGGTCTCGATGTCCAGATGGTTGGTCGGCTCGTCGAGGAGCAGCAGATCCGGCTCACTGATCAGCGCCCGCGCCAACATGACGCGACGCCGCAGCCCGCCCGAGAGCGTCGCGTAGACGGCCTCGGCATCGAGCCCCAGCCGGGAGATCACACGCTCCGCCCGCTGCTCGATCTCCCAGCCGCCTTCCGATTCGAGCGCCTGCTGGACATTGGCCAAGCGCGCCAAGTCGCGCTCGGAGGCCGCGGCGCCCTGCTCGGCCAGGCGATGGCTGAGCTGATGATACTCGGCGACCAGCCGTCCCAACTCGCCGAGGCCAGCAGCAACCACCTCCAACACCAGATGCTCATCGCCTAGCGGCGCCTCCTGGGCCAGACGCGCCACACGCAAGCCATCGCTGCGCCAGACCGAGCCGGCATCAGGCTGAATCTCGCCATCGATGAGCTTCAGCAAGGTGCTCTTGCCGGTGCCATTGCGCCCAATCAGACAGACACGCTCGGCTGGATCGATCTCGAGGTCGACCCCATCGAGCAGTGGCGGATGGCCATAAGAGAGCGTGACAGCGCGCAGTGAGAGCAAGGACATGGTATGGGGCAGCCTAGGTGAGCCTGAGGTTGGCAGCGATAAGCTTCATCATACTTCGCACACCGTGATAACGTGAGAACAGGGTAAAGCCTATTGTGCACCGCAAAATCCTGTACACTTGTACGTCATCCGTCATTGACAGCGCGCCGGTAAAGAATAAGAGGCATGGTCAGATCCGTGACATTGCGTGAGGCTTGGGCCGGCGAGGCCGACTGCCGAAATTGCACGCTCCGAGCATCGGTCTTGTTCGCCGGGCTCGCCGAGCAAGACTTCGACCGCATCCACGACCCAATCGATCAATTCGACCTGAAACCGGGCACTTCCCTGTATCAGGCGGGTGAAGTCGGCGATTACATGTTCACCGTTCGCAGCGGCTCGCTCAAGCTGGTGCAGTATCTACCAGACGGCAGCCAGCGCATCGTGCGCATCGCGCGCGGCACCGATGTACTGGGGCTCGAGGCGCTGTTAGGCAATGCCTATCAGCACGATGCCGTGGCCCTGGCGCCGACTGAGATCTGTCGCTTCCCGACGCGGGTGGTCAAGGCACTGAGCAAAGACAACCCCGGCCTGCATGAAGAATTGATGCAACGCTGGCAGCACGCCCTCAACGAGGCCGATGCCTGGCTGACCGAGCTCTCGACCGGCTCGGCGCGACAGCGCGTCGCACGCTTGCTGCTGCGTCTGGTGCGCGATCGCGAATCGAGCGAATGCCAGCTGTTTGGGCGCGAAGACATGGGCGCCATGCTTGGCATCACCACCGAGACGGCCAGTCGCACCATCGCCGGCTTCAAGCGTGAGAGTTTGATCGTCGAGTCGCGACCAAACCGGTTCTTGCTCGATATCCCCAACTTGAGGCGGATTGCTGAGGATTAGCCGCGCTGCACGAATACCGATGCAACCAATGCACCCAGAGGTCGCACAGGCACCGCTTCAGAGTCAATGACAGCTTTCAATGTCGCCGCTAGCAGATGACCGCTAAGCTGCGCGGACTACGCGAAAGAAGGCCACTAGAACCGGCCTTTGGAACCGGTTACGCACAGCACTATGAAGCAAACCCTGCTCAACGAACGTTATCCCCTCTTTGTGCTCAGGCTTGATCGCAACGAGACCCGGTTCAGCACCATCGATGAGATCTGCAGCTACTTTCGCGACTGTGTCGAAGCCCATCGCTGCGGCCATTTCATCGCCATCTTTGATCATTACGCCCATACCTGCGCCCTCCCCGAGGGCGACATAGCACGGGAGATCCGCGCGGCGAAGAACCTGCTGTTTTGCTTCGGCTTATCACTACCGAGCCCAGAGATCCTCGGTCTGAGACCGCGCTCCATCGGCATCGCCGAGCTTGATGATCAGTTCGTGATCAGCTTCATGGAGACACCGATGCCGGTCGCCAACGCCGCGATGGAAGACTGGGCACTCGGGCTGCGTCAGAACGGCGCCGAGCCGCAGTAGAATTAGGCCAACACCGAGCCCCGCAGGAGCCCACCAATGCGCATTGCCGTTAGCAGCCAAAACTTCAAGACCATCACCGGGCATGCCGGCAAGAGCCGCCGCTTCCTGATCTACGATCTCGAGCCGGGCGGCGAGCCGGTCGAGGTCGAGCGACTGGATCTGCCTAAGGAACTCTCGCTGCACGAATACCATGGCCCCGACCACCCGCTCTATCAGCGCCAGCTCACCCATATCTTGACCGGCGGCGCCGGAGACCTCTTCATCGAGCGCATGGCGCGCCAAGATATCAGCGTCATCACGACTTCCGAGACCGATATCGCAGCCGCGCTGAGCGCCATCGCGAACGGACAGGCATTGCCGCCTGCCGCACCTCACGAACACTAATCGACGCCATGGCTTCTGGGAGGCACAAACTGCAGCATGTTCCTCGCAGGTCAGGACAGCTATCGTTTTAAGTGGCGCGCATGAGCGGCAACATCGAGCCGCCTCCACTGACCTTGATCAATCGCAAGCTCGCTGAGCTTGACGGAAACTGTCAGGATTGAGAAATCGCATTCGTTACCAGCAAACTGGTAATTAAGCTTTTCCTGATGGAGCTGGACTGCCGAACGCGATCAGCGCGGCAGCCGCACGAGACGCCGTTACGAAACGGCGCAACAATCGATCGTCCTCGACACAACCGCGTGGCCGGGGCAACGACGGGAGGTGGTGGATGCTGGCACCAACCGGCGCCGGTATCTAGAAGTCTGTAATCGGACTCGGAATCTCAACGATGCTAGATAGCGCAATGGTCGAGCTGTCGCGGTGGCAATTTGCCATCACCGCGATGTATCACTTTCTCTTCGTCCCACTGACCCTCGGTCTCAGCTGGATGCTGGTGATCATGGAAAGTGTCTACGTGATGACCGGACGTCAGATCTATAAGGACATGACCAAGTTCTGGGGCAAGTTGTTCGGCATCAACTTTGCCCTCGGGGTCACCACGGGTCTGACGATGGAGTTCCAGTTCGGCACCAACTGGGCCTACTACTCCCACTATGTCGGCGACGTCTTCGGCGCGCCGCTGGCCATCGAGGGCCTGATGGCCTTCTTCCTCGAGTCGACCTTCATTGGTCTGTTCTTCCTTGGCTGGGAGCGCCTGACCAAGCGCCAGCATCTGGCCGTCACCTTCCTGGTCGCTGTGGGCTCAAGCCTCTCGGCGATGTGGATCTTGATCGCCAATGGCTGGATGCAGCATCCGGTCGGCTCCGAGTTCAGCTTCGAGACCATGCGCATGGAGATGGTCAGCTTCACCGAGGTGCTGTTCAACCCGGTCGCGCAGGTCAAGTTCGTGCACACCGTGGCAGCAGGCTATGTCACCGCAGCGATGTTCGTCGCGGGTATCAGCGCCTACTACATGCTCAAGGGGCGTGATCTCGCCTTCGCCAAGCGCTCGTTCTCGGTCGCCATGGGCTTCGGCCTGGCGTCGATCCTCTCTGTGATCCTGCTCGGCGACGAATCCGGCTACGAGGTCGGCGACGTGCAGAAGGTCAAGCTTGCCGCGATTGAGGCCGAGTGGCACACCGAGCCCGCGCCGGCAGCCTTTACCGCCTTCGGCTTGCCCAGCAATGAAGACGAAGAGACCCATGACGCGATCAAGATCCCCTGGCTGATGGGGCTGATCGCGACCCGCTCGCTCAACCAAGAGGTCACCGGGCTGAAGGAACTGATGGTCGACCACGAGATCCGTATCCGCTCCGGCATGATCGCCTACGAATACTTGCAGCGCCTACGAACCGGTCAGGACACCGAAGGCAACCGTGCCATGTTCAAGGATCACATGGATGACCTTGGCTACGGCCTGCTGCTGAAGGCCTATATCGACAATCCGGCCGAGGCCACCGAGGAGCAGATCCAGATGGCGGTCAAGGACTCGATCCCGGAGGTCGCCCCGCTGTTCTGGACCTTCCGTGTCATGGTTGCCGCTGGCTTCTGGATGCTGCTGCTGTTTGTGCTGGGCTTCTACTACAACGCCAAGCGCCAGGTGCAGGATAAGCGCTGGCTGCTGCGTGCCTTCCTCTTCAGCATCCCGGTGCCCTGGATCGCCGCCGAGACGGGCTGGTTTGTGGCCGAGTTTGGGCGCCAGCCTTGGGCGATTGGTGAGGTCTTACCCACCTCGGTCGCGGCCTCCAGCCTGGCCGCGAACGACCTGGTCATCAGCCTCAGCGCCTTCATCATCTTCTATACGCTGCTCTTCCTCATCGAGATGTACCTGATGTTCAAGTTTGGCCGGCAGGGACCAAGCTCATTGCATACCGGCAAGTACCACTTCGAGAAACAGCAAGCCTCGAAGACCGAGACCGATGCCACCGGTGCTGGCGCCCCCTCCGCAAGCGCGCCCGCCAGTCGGCACCTAGGAGACGGCTCATGATCATCGACTACGAAGTTCTCAAACTGATCTGGTGGGTCCTGGTCGGTGTGCTATTCATCGGCTTTGCCGTCACCGACGGCATGGATATGGGCGTCGGCACCCTGCTGCCCTTCCTCGGAAAGGGTGACGACGAGCGCCGCGTGATCATCAACACCGTCGGCCCGCACTGGGATGGCAACCAGGTCTGGCTGATCACCGCCGGCGGCGCTATTTTTGCCGCTTGGCCACTGGTCTATGCAACCGCCTTCAGCGGCTTCTACTTCGCGATGCTACTGGCGCTGTTCGCCCTGTTCTTTCGGCCAGTCGGGTTTGACTACCGCAGTAAGATCCAGAACAAGACCTGGCGCAGCGCTTGGGACTGGGGGCTCTTCATCGGCGGGGCAGTACCGGCGCTCGTGTTCGGTATCGCCTTCGGCAACCTCTTGCAGGGCGTGCCCTTCCATCTCGATGAGCTGCTGCGGCCCTACTACACCGGGAGCTTCTTCGGGCTGCTGAACCCCTTTGCGCTGCTCGCTGGCCTCATCAGCCTCGGCATGCTGACCATGCACGGTGCCATCTGGCTGCAGCTACGCACCGGCGAGCCGATCGCCACGCGCGCCAAGCATTGGGCCAAGATCGTCGGCCTGGCCACCATCGCTGCCTTCGCGCTGGCCGGCATCTGGCTGACGCTCGGCGTCGATGGCTTCAAGGTGGTGAGCATGCCACCGCTGGATGCAATCCCCAATCCGCTGACCAAGGAGGTCGTGGTCGATCCCTATGGCTGGCTGACCAACTACCGGCAGTATCCCTGGACCCTGCTGTTCCCGATCCTCGGCTTCGCCGGGCTTGGACTTGCGATCTTGCTCTCGATGCGCGATCGGGCCGGTCTCGGGCTGATCATGAGCGGGCTCGGTATTACCGGCATCATCATGACCGCGGGCGCGGCGATGTTCCCGTTCATCATGCCCTCGAGCAGCAACCCGAATAGCAGCCTGATCGCCTGGGATGCCACCTCTAGCCATCTGACGCTGACGGTGATGTTCTGGGCCGCGGTAATCTTCATCCCGATCATCTTGATCTACACCACCTGGACCTACGCCAAGATGTGGCGCCGGGTCACGGTCGAGGAGATTCAGGCTCAAGATACCCTGGCCTACTAGCCATCGTAGTGCCAGCCAGCGCTGGCGCTACGCACCAATTTGGAGCAGCAAACAATGTGGTATTTCACTTGGATTCTCGGCGTGCTACTCGCCGTCGCCTTTGGCATCATCAATGTGTTGTGGTATGAGTCGTCGCAATGCTTAGGTGGCGCCGGAGACGATCCCCAAGAAGACGATCTGCCGGCTTGACCTCTCAATGCTTGCACCTGATCTTGAGCACCCGCGCTGACTAACTGAGCGCCCGCGCTGACTAGCCTTGCTGATCAGCGCTAGCCCCAATCATTGTCATGACGAGCACTGCCGAGACAGTCCTTGGAGATATGCTTTTGATTGTCGAAAAACGGATGCATCGCCGTGAAGCCTAACCTGCAGGACTACCAACCCCGCCCCGACCTGCTAGAGGACCGCGTGATCCTTATCACCGGCGCTGCCGAAGGCATCGGCAAGGCACTGGCGCTCGCCGCGGCGCGCCACGGCGCCACCGTAATCCTCAGCGGCTTCCGCGAGAAGGCACTCGAGTCGGTCTACGACGCGATCACCATCGAGGGCTCGCCTGAGCCGGCCAGCCTGCCGCTCGACCTCGATAAAGCCGACGAGCCACTGATGCTCGGCATCGCGACCACGCTCGGTGATGAGTTCGGTCGGCTCGACGGGCTGGTGCACACGGCCCAATACATTCCCTTCCTGAGCCGCATCGATGACTACGACGCCGAGCAGTGGAACAAGGTACTGCGCATCAATCTGACCGCGCCCTTCCTGCTCACCCAGGCCTGCTTGCCGCTGTTGCGCGCCGCGGAAGCCGCCTCGGTCCTATTTCAATCCGATCGCGTCGGTCGCCGTGCGCTCGCCTACTGGGGCGCCTTCGCCGCTGCCATGGCCGGCATCGAAGCGTTGATGCAGACGCTCGCTGAAGAGACCGAGAACAGCAGCCGCATCCGCGTCAACAGCATCGATCCCGGCGCGGTGCGCACCGCGCAGCGGCGGCAACTCTACCCAGCCGAAGACCCGAACAGGCTAGCGCCCCCTGAACAGATCATCAACGCCTATCTCTACCTGCTCGGTCCCGATTCTCGCGGCCTGACGGGCCAGGCATTCAGCGCACAATCTGTGCCAGCCGGCGCAGCCGCAGAATGAACGCGCAACCATTGCACACTGGACAGCAGGCAACGTCCGCTCAGCCACCGTCGACGTTGACGGTTAAAGCCGTCGCTGCGGGCATTCGCCGTCGTGTGCTTGAGCATACCCTGCGCAACAACGGCGGCTATCTGAGCCAGGCCTGCTCGTCTGCCGATATCCTCGCGACCCTCTACCTGCGGGTCATGCGGCTCGGCCCCAGCATCGCCCCGTTGATCCCGCGCGCCTTTGCTGGCGTGCCCAGTCGTGATAATCCCAACGCCTTCACCGGCGCCGGCTACAACGGCCCGCGCGCGCCCGAACTGGATCGCTTCATCTTCTCGCCGGTGCATTACGCACTGGTCTTGTACGCGCTGCTGATCGAGCTCGGTCGACTCGGCCCGGATGCGTTAGAGGCCTTCAACACCGACGGCAGCACGGTCGAATTGATCGGTGCCGAACATTCCCCTGGCCATGAGCTTACCGCAGGCTCACTCGGCCAGGCCCTGAGCCAGGCCGGTGGCATCGCCCTCGCGCGCCGGCTGCGCGGCGAGACCGGGCGGGTCTGGGTGTTCATGTCCGATGGCGAGTTTCAAGAGGGCCAGACTTGGGAGGCCTTCGCCGCGCTGGCCCATCACCGCATCGGCAATCTCGGTGTCTACATCGATGCCAATGCCCAGCAATGCGATGGTCCCATGACCGATGTGATGACCATCGAGCCCCTTGCCGATCGCCTGCGTGCGTTTGGCGCCGAGGTGCATGAGGTCGATGGCCACGACAGTGAGGCCTTGGCTGCGCCGGCGCTGGCGCGCTTATCGGGATCAGGCGCGGGCACAGGTGCAACGCCGAGAGCCGTGACAGCAACGGCATCAACGCCCCAGCACCAAGCCGAGCCGGCACCGACCGACCAGCCACTGGTCGTCATTGCCCGCACCGACCCTTGCCGCGGCATTGAGCTGCTGCGCGAGCGCGCACCAAAACTGCACTATCTGCGGTTTAAAACAACCGCCGAGCAAGATGCCTATGAGGATCTGCTCGAGCACTGGCAAGACAGTAGCAGCCAATGAAAGCCAGATCGCAGCCAACCGAAGAGCGACAAGTCGAGTCGGGGCGCGCGCCTCGTCAGTCCATGCTGCAGGCCTTCCGCCAGGACCACCACTGATGATCGAGCTGGTCACCCGCCCCCATCGATCGAACCTGATCCGCTTCGCTGCCGAACACCCGGACCTGCTGGTGCTCGGTGCCGACCTCACCGCCTCCTGCGAGGCCGATGGCTTCCGTGACCAATACCCGGAGCGGTTCTTCTCCTTCGGCATGGCCGAGCAGAACATGCTGGGCTTTGCTGCCGGACTCGCGCGCGAAGGCTTCTTTCCTTATATCCACACCTTCTCGGTCTTCATCACCCGCCGCCCCTTCGATCAGCTGGCGATGAGCATCGCCTATCCGAATCTGCCGGTGCGGCTGATCGGCTTCCTGCCCGGTATCACCACCCCCGGCGGCGTCACTCATCAGGCCATCGACGACATCGCCCTAGTGCGCACGGTGCCGAACATGACCATCCTCGAGGCCGGCGACGCGACCGAGGTGGAATCCGTGCTCGCGGTCGCGCAAGCCATCGACGGCCCGGTCTATGTGCGCCAGTTGCGTGGCGAGGTGCCGCGGCTGTTCCCAGCCGATCAGCCGTTGCGACTTGGTCAGGCAAGGCATCTTGGGCAAGGCACCGATCTCGCCATCATCAGCGCCGGCATCTGCACCGAAGAGGCCATCAACGCCGTCGCCGCCCTGCGCAGCCGGGGCGTCTCGGTCAGCCATCTGCACGTCTCGACCCACAAACCGTTCGATGACCCGCAACTGCTCGAGCAGATCGCCAAGGCCCGCCATGGCGCGATCTCGATCGAAAACCACAGCATCATCGGCGGACTCGGCAGCGCAATCGCCGAGCAGCTCGCCGAGCAAGGCATCGGCAAGCGGCTGATCCGGCTCGGCCTACACGACACCTACGCCCACGGCGCCAGCAAGCCCTACCTGATGCGCGAATACGGACTCGATGCAGCAGCGCTGATCCGAGCCGCTGAGACCTTGATCGGCGAATCGCTAGGGATTGATGACGCCGCCTTGACCAAGATCGCAGCCAACAGTCGCGCCGAGGCTCAGGGCGAGACCCTCGCCAAGGCGGATAAGACCGAGGATCTCTAGTCGACCCGTTAGCGTGAAAGTTCCGAACGCAGACATAGCCATCGTCGACATCAGGAAACTCAGCGACTACTGTTTAAACTTCGAGCATCCCAGAGGCAAGCACAAAGCGCGGGTGTTTCTATCTGTCTTGGGTTTGACCACTGCTCACGCGGTAGATCTACAAGACATGCTGCTACGCAAGGTCGCCTCGGAGGAGTGCGCGATCGGCACGGTCGATCAATATGGTGCTCGTTATACTGTTGACTTCACATATCGTCGAGGCGACCGAGAGGCACTGCTAAGAAGCACATGGATCATCAAGACTGGGGAGCGTGCACCGCGCCTCACATCCTGTTTTGTACGATGAGGCCAGGCTATCATGAACTTTGAAATCAAAGAGTTGGATGTGGTTGCCTTGCTCCGAGATCAACCGGAAGCGGAACTGGTTAAGGGCCAGGTCGGCACTGTCGTTGAGAAACTGGGAGAAACGACTTACGAAGTGGAGTTTTCAGATGACGATGGCAGAGCCTACGCGATCTGCGCAATCAAAGAAGAAGACTTGATGGTGCTGCATTATGCGCAAATCGAAGCGGCCTGAATATCCCGCCATTAAGTCACCGTCAGCTCGCTCGGCCAGGCCGCGCCCCGGGCGCCAACCTTGGCTTGAGCTTGCCTATTGTCTGAGCAACACCGCAGCTGACTCTGTCTGATCATGCTCAAAGGCTGGTGCGAAGTCATCCAGCTCGGCTGGCCGCAGCCCCACCTCCGGGCTGAGTGCAATCTGGCGCCAGTTCGAGACTGCCACATACACCTCGGACAACCATGACTCGGCATAGGCCAGCGCGGTGTTTTCCCGTCGCCCCTGGCGGACATAGATCAGTTGGCCGACTCGCGTTCCCGCCTTGCCGATGCGAAGTTCGACTTGTTGGCGGATCGATGCTGTCGCAGACTTCATGACCTCTCCATCATCATAGGGCCTCAGGGTGTTGCGCTATAAGGCATGCGCTATAAGGCCTCAGGAGTGCTGCGCTTGTTGCGCACACGCTTAGGCAGTTGCTCATCCATCAGCGTCAGACCAATATCATCATTCGCGGTATCAAGCAGCTGCTCCAGCGCCTGAATGTCGCCAAAGACATGCAGAGCGCGAGCAAAGAAGTGAATGGGCACCCGGACATCGCCTTTCTCCATGCGCCGGACCGTGGACAGGGAGGCGCCCATTCGTTCGGCCAGCGACGCCTGGGTGATGTGGCGCCGCCGACGGGCAAGGGAGAGATCAGTGCCCAACTTGCGAATCGCACGCTCAACCGGCAAAGGGATCGGTGATTCCATCTAAACATTCCCAGCAGGACTGATGATTAACTTTAGAACTCTGCTGAGGACGATTATAGAACAATCCGAGTCAAAATCAACAATCGCTCCAATGGAAGCGCTTAACTAATATAAGAACCTCCATGAGAGCACTTAAAATACCAGCACACCAAAAAGCCCCGATGACAGGGGGGGCGGCCACGACATGATGTCGCATGATGTTGTGACGTGGCAAGAAGAGGCTCGCGCAGAGACGCAGAGGCGCAAAGGAAGAAAGAGCTTGCTCGATGTTCCCAGTGCGTTTCTCTTGTCCTTCTCTTCTTCTCTTCTTCTCTTCTTCTCTTCTTCTCTTCTTCTCTTCTTCTCTTCTTCTCTGCGCCTTTGCGTCTCTGCGCGAGATCTCTTTTTCTTGTGTCGTCTACGCGACATGGCACCAGCTGATTGACATTATATGGAGGCCGCACTCCGATGACACCCAGTTCAACACTCTCCCTCAGCGGCGAGCGCTTCACCGCGGTCTATCGCCTAAGCGGCACAGCGGTGGAGGTTGAGGCGCGCGCCCGTGAGATCTGCCTTGAGCAGACGGTCGAGTTCCCAGAGGCGCTGATCCCAAATGAGGCGATTCGCGCGCAGATCGTCGGCACCATTGCTGAGATCGAGCCCAGCTCCAGCACGGGCTCCAGCATGGGCTCCAGCACTCACCCCGGTACTGATTCCATATCCGGCGCGAGCTGGAGCGGCAACTCCAACCACGACGCCAGCGATGAAAATCCAAGCAGCTTTGAGGTCAGCATCCGCTACCCGATCGAGGCCGCTGGACGCGAGCTCACCCAGCTCCTCAATGTCCTCTTCGGCAACGTCGCATTGCAGCCTGGGGTGCGACTGCAGCGCATCGATCTCCCGCCCGCGCTGCTGCAGCACTACACAGGACCGCGCTTCGGCATCGCCGGGCTGCGCCAACAGCTAGGCATCACCGATCGGCCACTGCTCTGCACCGCGCTGAAGCCAATGGGACTCAGCCCGACCGAGCTGGCCGACATGGCCTATCGCCTCGCCCTGGGCGGCATCGATCTGATCAAGGACGACCACGGCTTGAGCGATCAGACCTTCTGCCCCTTCGACGAGCGGATCAGCCGCTGCGCCGAGGCTGTTGCCCGTGCCAATCAGCAGACGGGTCGCACCAGTCTCTATCTGCCGAACATCACCGCGCCCGCTGATGAGCTCAACGCCCGTGCCGAGCGTGCCCGCGAACGCGGCGCCGGTGGCCTGCTGCTCTGTCCGGGTCTGACCGGGCTCGACAGCCTGCGACGACTCGCCGCTGACGATCAGATCGCGCTGCCGATACTGAGTCATCCGGCACTGCTCGGCGGCCTTAGCCTGGGATCAGGCCTGGGGGCAGGCCTGGGATCGAGCCAGGGCCTAGCCCACGGCCTGCTGTTCGGCACCCTCACCCGCCTCACTGGTGCCGACGCGACCATCTTCCCGAGCTTTGGCGGGCGCTTCGCGTTCACCGCCGCTGAGTGCCAAGAGATCACGACCGCCGCCAGAGCACCGCTAGCTGGACTCGCGCCGATCTGGCCGGTGCCCGCCGGCGGCATGCGCCTCGAGCAGGTGCCTGAGCTGGTGACCTTTTATGGACGCGACAGCATGCTACTGATCGGTGGTGATCTGCATGCGAGCAAGGATCTCTCAGCGCGCTGTCAGGCCTTTCTGCGGCTCGTCAGACAGGCCTCTGAGCAAACGTCAAATGATTGAAAAACCGAAGACCGACAGCAGCGCTGAGTCCGGCGACCAAACGGCTCGCTCGGCGACAGGCCCCGTCATGGATCAACCGACCACGCTTAGCCTCCGCTAGGCGCAGCGGCATCCGGCAGCCTAAGCGCAAGCCCCCGTCAATCGGGGGTTTTTTGTTTGAACAGGCTTTGTCAACCTGGCCCTATCGACCCCAACCAAATAATCAGTATTTGCCAATTCACTAAGGCTCCGGTAGCTTTAAGGACTTTCAATCCCTCGCCGTCGCGTTACGCCCTCGCTCTCAGGAAACGCCATGTCCAATAAGCCCGATATCGACCCCCAGGAGACCCAAGAGTGGCTCGAGTCCCTGGACGCCGTGCTCGAGAACGAGGGTATCGAGCGCGCGCACTACCTGCTCGAGCGCCTGATCGATAAGGCTCGCCGCTCCGGCGCCTATCTGCCGTTCAGCGCCAACACTGCCTACCTCAACACCATCCCGATGCAGAAGCAGGAGCGCTTCCCCGGCGATCGCGCCATGGAGCGACGCATCCGCTCCTTCATCCGCTGGAACGCGATGGCAATGGTAGTCCAAGCCAACCGGCTGTCCTCGGAGCTGGGCGGACATATCTCCTCCTTCGCCTCCAGCGCCACGCTCTACGACGTCGGCCTCAACCATTTCTTCCGCGCCCGCAGCAAAGATCACGGCGGCGACCTGGTCTTCATGCAAGGCCACTCGGCCCCCGGCATCTACGCCCGCGCCTTCCTCGAAGGCCGCATCAGCGAAGAGCAGCTCTACAACTTCCGCCAAGAGGTCGATGGCCCAGGGCTGTCATCTTATCCGCATCCCTGGCTGATGCCCGGCTTCTGGCAGTTCCCGACCGTCTCGATGGGCCTGGGACCGATCATGGCCATCTATCAGGCGCGCTTCATGCGCTACCTGAGCGACCGCGGCGTCCTCAACACCGAGGGCCGCAAGGTCTGGGCCTTCCTCGGCGACGGCGAGATGGACGAGCCCGAATCCCTCGGCGCCATCTCCCTAGCCGCGCGCGAGCGACTCGACAACCTGGTCTTCGTCGTCAACTGCAACCTGCAACGGCTCGACGGCCCTGTGCGCGGCAACGGCAAGATCATCCAAGAGCTCGAGGCCGTCTTCCGCGGCGCCGGCTGGAACGTCATCAAGGTCATCTGGGGCAGCTATTGGGACCCACTGCTGGCGCGCGACAACCAGGGCTTCCTACTCAAACGCATGGAAGAATGCGTCGACGGCGACTACCAAGCCTACAAGGCCAAGGGCGGCGCCTACACCCGCGAGCATTTCTTCGGCAAGTACCCTGAACTCGCCGACATGGTCGCCAACATGACCGACGAGGACATCTGGCGCCTCAACCGCGGTGGTCATGATCCAGTCAAGGTCTTCAATGCCTACGCCGCTGCCATGAGCCATCAGGGCCAGCCCACGGTTATCCTGGCCAAGACCGTCAAGGGCTATGGCATGGGTGTCGCCGGCGAGGGCATGAACATCACCCATTCGCAGAAAAAGATGGGTGAAGCGCATCTCAAGGCCTTCCGCGACCGCTTCAATATCCCGATCTCGGACGAGCAGATCGGCGCCGCGCCCTTCTACAAGCCAGCACCCGACAGCCCCGAGCTGAAGTACCTACAGGAGCGCCGCGAGGCCCTCGGCGGCCCCTTGCCGGCCCGTTTCGACGACGCCCCGGCGCTCGCGGTGCCCGAGCTAGCGGCCTTCTCCCAGCTGCTCGAATCCAGCGGCGAGCGCGAGATGTCGACCACCATGGCCATGGTCCGGCTGATGTCGATGGTGCTACGTGACAAGGCGATCGGCAAACTGGTGGTGCCGATCGTGCCCGACGAGGCACGCACTTTCGGCATGGAGGGCATGTTCCGCCAGCTCGGCATCTACTCGCATGTCGGCCAGCTCTACGAGCCGGTCGACTCTGATCAGGTGATGTATTACCGCGAGGAGACCAACGGCCAGATCCTGCAAGAAGGCATCAACGAGGCCGGCGCCATGTCGTCCTGGATCGCCGCCGCCACCGCCTACGCCAACCACGGCCAGGCGATGATCCCGTTCTACATCTACTACTCGATGTTCGGCTTCCAGCGCGTTGGCGACCTGATCTGGGCTGCCGGTGACATGCAGGCCCGCGGCTTCCTGCTCGGCGGTACCGCCGGGCGCACCACGCTCGCTGGCGAGGGTCTGCAGCACCAGGATGGCCACAGCCATCTGGCGGCAGCGACTATCCCCAACTGCGTCAGCTACGACCCCGCCTTCGCCTACGAGCTGGCGGTGATCGTCCAAGACGGTCTGCGCCGGATGTACGCCGAGAAGCAGAACTGCTTCTACTACATCACGGTGATGAACGAGAACTACCCGCAGCCGGCGATGCCCGAGGGGGTCGAGGACGGCATCCGGCGCGGCCTCTACCGATTGCCATCGGCGAGTGAGGCGGACGAGACGCGGACGACGACAACGGGCGATACGGCTCATGCAACAGCGCGCGAGGCGAGCGCCAAGGCCGGGTTAGCGCGCGTGCAGCTGCTCGGCAGCGGCACCATCCTGCGCGAGGTCCAAGCCGCCGCCGCGCTGCTCGCCAAAGACTTCGCGGTTGCCGCCGATGTCTGGAGCGTCACCAGCTTCAACGAGCTGCGCCGCGATGGCATCGATTGCGAGCGCTGGAATCTGCTGCACCCGGAAGAGCCACCCCGCATCGCATACGTCACAGAGCAGCTAGCCGACAGCGAAGGCCCAATCGTCGCCGCCACCGACTACATGCGCACCTACGCCGATCAGATTCGCCCCTATCTGCCGCGCCGCTACAGCGTGCTCGGCACCGATGGCTTCGGCCGCAGCGACATGCGCAGCCAACTGCGCAAGTTCTTCGAGGTCAATCGCTGGTATGTGGTGATCGCCGCGCTCAAGGCGCTGGCCGATGAGGGCAGCATCCCAGCGTCGCGCGTGCGCGAGGCCATCGAAAAATATCGGATCGATCCAGAGAAGCCGAACCCGGTGACCCAATGAGCGTTCCGCAGCCTTTTCCAATAAAGCCAGCGGGACGACGCCAGCGCTTGCGGATGCCAAGGCACCCGAGCACTTACTGGCCCGCCCCGATCGCGCATCCCCATCCGGCCCCTCACTGGTCACAGGAGACAGCAGCGTGGCAACGGTAGAAGACATTCTGCTTCCCGACATCGGCGACTTCACCGATGTCGAGATCATCGAGATCCTAGTCGCTCCTGGCGATCGCATCGAGCCCGAACAGTCGCTGTTGACCCTGGAGAGCGACAAGGCATCTATGGAGATCCCGTCGCCACTCGGCGGCGAGGTCACCGAGATCAACGTCAAGGTCGGCGAGCGGGTCGGTCTAGGTCATCTGCTGCTGCGGGTTGATACCAGTGCTGACGGCGGTGCTGCTGGCGCTGATGCATCGAGTGCTGCAAGCTCGAATTCAGCCGAGGGCGCTGACTCAGGAGCAGATTCAGTCTCGGCAGCCGCTTCATCCAGCACATCCGAGGCCAAAGGCGCGCCTGCCGCTGAGCCAGCAACCAGCGGCAGCGGCACAGGGGCAACAGCAACCGGTGCCAATGCAACAGCAACCGGTGCCAATGCAACAGCATCGACCGCGAACAAACCCGCCTCGACGGCATCAGCGAAAACCGGAAACAATCAGGCTGCGGCAGCAACCAACGCCGCCTCCACTGAGCAGATCGAGGTGCCGATGCCAGACATCGGCGACTTCACCGACATCCCGGTGATTGAGGTTCTCGTCAACGTCGGCGACCAGGTCGAGGTCGATCAATCCATCGTCACCCTCGAGAGCGACAAGGCGACCATGGAGATCCCCTCGCCCGCCGCCGGAACTGTCGAGGCGGTGCACATCAAGACCGGCGACAAGGTCAATCAGGGTGACCTGCTGCTGACGCTGAAGGGAGCGGCTCAGGCGAGTGTTGGAGATGGAGCGGACGCACCCTCAGCCGAAGAAGCCGAGACCGCGCAAGCACCCGCCGCAACCGCAAAGCCCGAAGCCGCCCAAGCCCAACCCTCGGCAACCAGCGCCCCTGAAAGCCCCCAGGCTCAACAGGCGCGATCCACGAGCCGCGCGCCCGGTGAGGCCGAGCGGCGCAAGGCACCGATCCTGCCACGCCCCGCGGACATGCAGGCCATCGCCAGTGGCCGCACCCCGCATGCCAGCCCCGCGATCCGGCGCTTCGCGCGCGAGCTCGGCGTCGACCTGACACAAGTCAAGGGCAGTGGGCGTAAGGGGCGCATCCTCAAGGACGACGTTCAGGCCTACGTCAAAAAGACACTCTCAGCCGGAGGCCCACCGGCCCTCAGTGGCGGTATGCCATTCCAGCTCCCGGCCGCGCCCGAGGTCGATTTCAGCAAGTTCGGCCAGATCGAGACGCAGCCGCTGTCGCGCATCAAGAAGCTCAGCGGCACCCATCTGCACCGCGCCTGGCTCTCGGTGCCACATGTCACCCAATTCGACGAGGCCGACATCACCGAGCTTGAGACCTTCCGCAAAGGCCAGAAGCAGACCGCAGAGCAGGCTGGCGTCAAGCTCACCTTCATGCCTTTCCTAGTAAAGGCCGTTGCCGGTGCGCTGGCGCAGATGCCAACACTCAAGGCCTCGCTCTCAGCCGACGGCGACAACCTGATCCTCAAGCACTACAGCCACATTGGCGTCGCCGTCGACACACCGAACGGGCTGGTGGTGCCGGTGATCCGCGATGTCGACAAGAAG
Source organism: Halochromatium sp. (assembly GCA_010912705.1). Taxonomy (GTDB): domain Bacteria; phylum Pseudomonadota; class Gammaproteobacteria; order Chromatiales; family Chromatiaceae; genus Lamprobacter. The sequence goes on along the minus strand of POWB01000018.1, from coordinate 65,276 downwards.
GGTCTGTTCGAGATCGCCCGCGAGCTGATGACGCTCAGCACCAAGGCACGTGATGGCAAGCTGCTGCCGGGCGACATGCAAGGCGGTGTGTTCAGCATCTCCAGCCTCGGCGGCATCGGCGGCACTGCGTTCACACCCATTGTCAACGCCCCCGAGGTCGCCATCCTCGGTGTCTCACGCACCGAGATGAAACCGGTCTGGAATGCTGACAGCAATAGCTTCGAGCCACGGCTCATGTTGCCGCTGTCGCTGTCCTATGATCATCGTGTCGTCGATGGCGCTGATGGTGTGCGCTTCACGACCTTGCTGGCTGGGCTACTCAGTGATATTCGGCGCTTACTGTTGTAATGGGCAGTGTGGTCAGAACTGCCGGTCAAGACCTTCCCTGCCTCCTGCCCTTATACTCAAGCACAGATCCTCAATCCAGACTTCTATCCTGATGTCAACTAGCGCGGCCCCTTTCAGGGGCCTCAATCGGTGACCCCCCATGATGAGTACCATCGAAGCCGTGATCGACGAAAATGGCGCCATCGAGCTTGCCGAGCCGATCAAGCTCGAGGGTAAGCATCGGGCGCTGGTGACGATCCTTGACGAGCTGCCAATTGAACGCAATGAAACAGGCCTACTTTCAGATTACTCGCTCAGCAGGGATTGGCTACGGCCTGGGGAAGACGAAGACCATTTCCTAGCCGCCAAACGCGATGCACTCGCCGATTTAGAACAAGGCTTCGACCTTGGTGGCCACCCCGCAACACGCGACGCATTACACGACCGTGAAGCCCTTCGTTGATACAAACATCCTGCTCTATGCTTACGATAAGGAGGCAGGTTCAAGGCATGCTGCCGCAAAGGCGCTTACGAAAGCCCTATGGCAGCAAAACGGCGGCATACTCAGCACTCAAGTTCTGCAGGAATTCTACGTCAACGTGACGCGTAAAATACCTCGGCCTCTGTCTCCCGTTGTAGCCCGCAACATCATTCGCAGCTATTGCGTCTGGCACATCGAACAGGCCAGTTGCGAGAGCGTACTCTACGCATCTGAGATCCAGGAGCGTCACAGGGTCTCCTTTTGGGATGCACTCATCATTGCCACTGCAGTCCAGGGCGGAGCTGACATTCTGTTGTCCGAGGACTTGAATGCAGGCCAGATCATCGAAGGGGTTCTCATTGTCAACCCTTTTGAAGACAGCGATTCCGTCCTACGCCAGCTGTGCAGCAATCAGCAAGACATCTAAAGCGGCCGCGACAGCCTCCGATATCGAACAACACATCACTGAACGAGAGACTTCATGAGCGACACCGCTCCGAATAAAGAAATCAGCGCCCAAGTCGTCGTCCTCGGCGGCGGACCCGGCGGCTATACCGCGGCCTTTCGCGCTGCCGACCTCGGCCTGCGTACGCTGCTGATCGAGCGCTACCCCACACTCGGCGGCGTCTGCCTCAATGTCGGCTGCATCCCCTCGAAGGCGCTGCTGCACACCGCGCAGATCATCGAAGAGGCCAAGACCATGGGCGCGATGGGCGTCACCTTCGCCCCGCCCGAGATCGACCTCGACAAGATGCGCGCCGGCAAGAACAAGGTGGTCAAAAAGCTCACCAGCGGACTCGCCGGCATGGCCAAACAGCGCCAGGTCGAGGTCGTGCAAGGCACCGGCCGCTTCGAGACACCCAACCGCATCAGCGTCGACAGCCGCGAGGGCAAGATCGCGGTCAGCTTCGATCACTGCATCATCGCCGTCGGCTCCAGCCCGATCCGCATCCCCGGCTTCCCGCACGATGACCCGCGGGTGATGGACTCCACCGATGCGCTCGAGATCGACGGCATCCCGGAGCGCATGCTGGTGGTCGGCGGCGGCATCATCGGCTTAGAAATGGCCAGCGTCTATGCCGCCCTCGGCGCCAAGATCGACGTCGTCGAGATGAAAGACCAGCTCATGCCCGGCGCCGACAAGGATCTAGTGCGCGCGCTCCAGAAGGTGGTCAAAAAGCGGTATCAGAACATCTGGCTCGAGACCAAGGTCGCCACCATGAGCGCCAGCTCCAAGGGCATCGACGTGGTCTTCGAAGGCAAGCACCCCGGCGAGGCCAGCTACGACAAGGTGCTAGTCGCCATCGGCCGCCGCCCCAATGGCAAGCTGATCAACGCCGAGGCCGCCGGCGTCAAGGTCGACGAGCACGGCTTCATCAAGACCGACCAGCACATGCGCACCAATATCCCGACCATCTTTGCTATCGGCGACGTCGTCGGTGGGCCGATGCTCGCGCACAAGGCCACCCACGAAGGCAAGGTCGCCGCCGAGGTCATTGCCGGCGAACCAGCGCTGTTCGACCCCATGACCATCCCCTCAGTCGCCTACACCGACCCCGAGGTCGCCTGGATGGGCCTCACCGAGACCGAGGCCGCGGCCAAGGGCATTGCCTATGAGAAAGGCGTCTTCCCCTGGGCCGCCAGCGGTCGCGCGCTCGGCATCCACCGCGACGAGGGCCTAACCAAGCTGCTGTTCGACCCCGAGACCAAGCGCATCCTCGGCGCCGGCATCGTCGGCCCCAACGCCGGCGAGCTGATCGGCGAGACCGTGCTCGCACTCGAGATGGGCGCCGACATGGAAGACATCGGCATGACCATCCATCCGCATCCGACCCTGAACGAGACCATTGGTCTGGCCGCCGAGATGGCCCATGGATCGATCACCGACCTGATCCCGCCCAAGAAGCCAGCATCTTCATTGGGCACTTAGACGCGATCGAGCAATTTGACGTCCGTCGACCTGATCTTATCTTAGGCGTGTTATCCTAATTAGGACGGTAGATCGCCTGTGCTCTTACTCTATTTACCTGTAAACCCTGGTTAACCGTTCATGGACGAAACCATCATCGCACTCCCCATTGCCGCACTGACCACGGCTTCCGTGGTCTATATCTTGCATCCACTCGCGCCGCGGTTGGGTCTCATGGACCATCCCGGAGCGAGGCGGAAGATCCATGCGCACGCCGTCGCACCAATCGGTGGTCTCGCCATCTTTGCTGGACTGCTGGCCGGCCTGCTCGTCGTTCTCACACAAGGGCGACCGAGCGCAGGAGAAGGCTTTGGCCTACTGGGTGCGGCCGTCCTAGTCATCATTGGCGGACTCGACGACCGCTTCGATCTGGGCTATCGCGCCCGCCTACTCGCGCAAGCAGTCGCCGCCTTGCTTCTGGTGCTTGGCGCTGGAGCCGAGTTGCGAGGGCTAGGTAATCTGTTCGGATACGGGCCGGTCGGGCTAGGCTGGCTCTCAGTGCCGTTCACTGTGATCGCCATTGTCGGGCTGATCAACGCCTTCAATATGATCGATGGCATCGACGGACTTGCCGGCAGCCTCGCACTGATCGCGCTCACCGGTCTCCTCTTGGCGACCCCAGAGCATGCCGCCCATCTTACCCAGATACAATTACTGGCCGTCGTAACCCTCCTGCCCTACCTCGCCTTTAATCTCGAGCTGCCTGGCTTCAGGAAGCACAAGATCTTCCTCGGCGACGCGGGAAGCATGCTCATCGGTTATCTGGTCGTCTGGGGCCTGATCGATACCTCACAGACCCAGCACAGCCTGCCACCCGTGGTGGCACTCTGGCTGGTCGCCGTCCCCCTGATGGATACCTTCGCCGTAATGGGTCGGCGCATACGCAAGGGCCATTCCCCTTTCAAGGCCGACCACCACCACTTACATCACCTGCTGATGCGCACAACAGGCAGCCCCCGAAAGACGCTCGTCATCATGCTCAGCTTTGGTGTGGTCATGGCCCTCTGGGCACTGATCACCACGGCGATGGGGATACCCGACTATGTCCTGTTTTATATGGCCATCCTGGTGTTTGGCTGCTACCTCATGGTGCAAGCAAAGATTCCTCAAATTCACCGCGCCCTAGGTCGCCATCGGAGCAGGAAGAAGCGTCGCATCCTCTAAGCGAAGGCAGCAGCAAGCACCAATATCCTGATCGATTTCCGATCAATCCTCGTCTTTCGCTCGCCGGGTATAGGAGGAATACTGCCCGTAGGGCTTATAGCCATAGCGGTAACTGTACCGATAGCCATAGCCATAGCCTTGGCGAGGCTGAACATCGTTCATCACGAATCCGCGCGGGCTCACACCACCTTGCTGTAACCACTTGACGGTCAGATCGATCTCAGCGATGTGATGCATCCCCTCGCGGACCACCAAGAGGGTGGTTCCAGTGCTAGCGCCAATCACGCCGGCATCGGCAACCACGAGCGCTGGCGGTGCGTCGATGAACACAAAGTCATAATCATCTTCAAAGCTGGCAATCAGGGTCTTGAATCGATCTGTCAGCAGCAGTTCCGAAGGATTCGATGGTCGCTCTCCGCAGGCGATAAAATCCAAACCGGGGATCTTAGTTGAGCGAATAATCGCCTCACGCGTTTGTGTCGCAAGCAAATAGTCAGACAGCCCAGGTGTTTTTGGATACTGCAGGTAGCGATTCAAATGACCGCGCCGCAGATCACCATCGATCAAGAGCACCTGCTTACCGCCCTGGGCGAGCACGGCGGCCAGATTCAATGAGACGAAGGACTTACCAACACCCGCGCGCGGACCGGTAATCAGAATGGCACGATTGCTCGCCTCCATCATCAGGAAGTGCAAGCTGGTTCTCAGACTGCGAAAACTCTCGATGACGACATCCTCTGGCTGTTCACGCGCCAGCAGAAAACCATCCCAGTGCTTGCCCTGCTTCTTCATCGCCTTGGCGTGTCTTTTTTGGATCTCGCTGTGTGGGATCGAGCCGTACACCGGCAATCCCAGCTCACGCTCGATCACCTCAGGATTCTCGATACCCTGGTGGAGCTTGGCCAGCAGGAAGGCCAGTCCCACACCACCAAAGAGACCGAGCACGACGGCGATACCAACCGTCTTGGTTCTACTCGGCGTGAACGGGCGCAGCGCCGGCAATGCGGTATCGATGACCTGAATATCTCCGACAGTGCCGGCCTTTGCGATCCGCAGCTCCTGAATAGAATTGAGCAACTGTGAGAAGAGCTGAGAGCTCACCTCCACCTCACGCGCGAGCTTTAAGACCTCTTGCTGCGTCACCGGCAAGCTCATCATCGCCGTTTCCAGCTCGCCAACGCGCTCGTTGAGCGTCGCGGTCAGGCGATCGATGCTTTGAATCTTCGGATGTGCCGGTTTGTACTGCTGCCGCAGCTCTTCCCGCTCTTGTTGCAGAGTAAAGAGCTTGCTGTCGATCTCAACGATGGAATTGAGGATATTTTCGGTCTCATGCTGAATATCGATCGAGCCTTGATCTAGCCGATAGTTGTTATACCTGGCCTCTGCATCTTCAACGCGAGCACGGAGCTGCGGCAATTGCTCCTCCATGTAGGCGAGGGTCTTGTCAGCCTCTTCCGATTTTTGCTCAATGCTGCGACGCAGATAGATCTCCACCACCAAGTTAGCGATCTCTGCCGCCCGCACACCGGAGATGTCCTCGGCCCGCACCTCGAGCACGCTGGAGCCACGCGGGTTTTCGTTGATGGAGATCTGCTGTCGCAGCTGATCAACGACACTGCGCTCGGAGCGCCGCATCAGGGTAAACTCAGTCCCAGGACGCGCATCCAAGTAGCTGATAAAGACCTCGATGCTGTCGCCACCAAGCTGACCCCGAGCCCGCTCGCCAACCTGCCCCGTCAAGATCTCCTCTTGCTCATATCGGAGCCGAAAGCGCCCCCCCTCCTCGGTCACCAAAACGAAAGGCACACCGAACCAGGTCGGTGGCAGGTCTAAGGCACCGAGCTGAATTCGATCCCCACCCCAAGAGTAGCGCTGACTACCAAACAAGGCCGGCGCAGGCTCAGTACCGGAATGGAAATGCCGCGCCACCACCTCGCCAATCACCGGAAAATAGACCGGGCGGGCAACCAGATCGAGCTTCAGCTCGCGCACCACGGGCAAGAGCACCGAGCGTGACTTCATCACCGTCATCTCGGCAGCCAGACTCACCTTCTCCATCATTACCGGCCCGCCACCCTCTTCCGAGAGGAAACTGAGGAAGGCGTTGCCGTAGCCGGCTGACTGATATTCCACCTGCAAGACGGTAGTCGCGGCGTACTTGGGTACCGCCTTCAGATACAACCAGTAGCCGATCAAGAGCCCTAGCAGGGTAGTGAGGATGATGACCCACTTGTGCCTGAGCAGTACATCAAAGAGTTCACCGATATCGATGGCATCATCATCCAACATGGCCGGCGATGGCGCTGCCGGGCGGTCGATCATGGGCCGAGCAGGCTGATCCATAGGCGGTGACTTGACTGAATCTTGCATTAGGCACACCTAAGGGTCGGCGTCATCATGATCTCGGATCGCGCATCAGCAGCTTACAGTGGATTAAAGGTGCTACCGCCACCACCGCCAGTACCCAGCAGATTGTCGGCGCTCGTATCAAGCTCGAAGAAGTTACGCGATGGGGTCAGGTTGCTGATGAACTTGTTCCAGCGCACCAGATCGGCCGTATCGACAAACAGGATATCGCGCCGTTGTAGCGGGAAGCCTTCGGCCAGCAGTAGTGCATCTGGCTCTTTTGCCGAGAGATGATAGATCTCAGGGGTTTCCCCACCGCGCACAACGAAGATCTGGTAAGGATTTGCCGTTTCCATATCGATATTGCCAGAATCACTCAAGGCCTCGGCCAGGGTCATGCGACCATTGCGAATCGTCAGCGAGCCTGTCGCCTTCACCTCGCCCAAGATATAGACCTTATTCAGCTGGTTATCGGCAACCGTCAGGATGTCACCGTTCTGCAGACGGATGTTTTGGCTCAGATCCCCATACTCGTAGACCGCCAATAGATCCAACAAGGTCAGCTCACCGTTTCTATTCAGCAGGACTCGGCTCTTATCCGCATTATCGGTAAAACCGCCCGCCTGGTTAACAGCTTCGACCACTGTCATCGGAATATCTGTGATCGCGTACACACCAGGCGACTCGACTTCGCCCGCAACGTAGATTCGTTTGCTGCGGAAAGCGGCAACGCGGATCGAAACCTGAACATTTTCGATATAGGGCGACAGACGCTGCGAGATCAGATCCCTGACCTGTGGGATGGTCTTACCCTCGACCTTGAGCACACCGACAAAGGGAAAAAAGATTGTCCCATCCTCTGAGACGACGGTGCCCGACTCTTCCGCGCTGCGGAAGTTACCGGTCGGCAGCGTCAGATCAGGATGCCCCCAAACGATAACCGTCAACACATCCCCGGCGCCCACACGATAGTCGCGGTGTTTAATCGGCTCGACCACCGGCGGCGTCGCATTGGCCTTCGCCTGCATCAGCGCCTGTTGCTTCCTGATCACCAGGTTGGCGTCGATCTCCTGCACATCGACCTTCATCGGCTTGAGTCCCTCCGGCGTCTGCACCGGAAGCTTGACCGAAGAGGTCTTCTGCATCCGCAGGCTGTAGGCGTCATAGCCTGGAACCACTGCACAGCCGGCCGAGATGAGACTCAGAGCCAGCACCAGCATAAAGACTCGCACAAGAGTATTCCTCGCCTCAACTGTGCGCATGACTTGATGGTTCAACATTGACGAAGAGATGAGGTCGCGCTGAAAGCTCGCTAACGGCTAGTCGAGTTAGGGGTTGATACAGCCACCCGAGTGGCAAAAGGGCCAGGAGCCAAGGCTAACCTCAGAGACGCGAGAGCCAAGTACCCAAGGATCGTTCGATTAGCCCTAGGGCGGTCTCGAAGGCAGCTAGGTTGCGCCGATAGGGATCAGGAATATCCTGATCGATCCAATGACCCAGCCGCAGCACTTTACCAGAAGAGGCTGGAAGTTGCAGCCTCAGCGTCTGCCGGTGAGTCTCTTCCATCACCAGGATCAGATCGGCCCAAGTCGTCATGGTCGCATCCACCTGCACCGCGCGATGCGCACTGAGATCGATGCCGCGCTGCTCCATCAACATCAGCGCTTTAGGATCGGCAGGATAGCCCTGCAAGGCCCCCACACCAGCCGAGCGTACCTCAACCGGGAGCCCTGATGTCTCGAAATGCTGACGCGCAAGCGCCTCAGCCATGGGGCTGCGGCAGATATTACCGACACAGATGAAGAGCAAACGCTGGAAATTGGCCTGAGACAACGGCAAGAGGGCCTGGGCAAGTGGAGGTGGGTCATCCTTGACCTGATGGTATCAAGATGGTGTCAACTAGAGGTGATGCTGATCACCAAATAGTACTAATCGCGCAGTCTGCCGAGCGCGTTACGCCAGCTGCCGTATGTATTTTCATTACCGATTGGGGGTACCGGCTCAAACTCAGGCTGGTAGTTGCCGCTGTAAGAGCAGCTATCCTGAGGGAACGTGCCCGGTTGCGTTTGACAGTCACTTGCACCTTGGTTAGTACGAGTCGCGCTGAAGGAGTATCCATACTCGTCATAGACTGTTTCGCCATCGTAGTCCATTTTGACGAGTACCGCCTCGCTGGCTTGTACTGGATTGCCGTCCGGAGTGTAGTCTACGCAGTTAAAGATTGTGGCAACTGTACCGTAGCCGGAGACGCCAGTGAGGTCATAGATGCCTTGGAGTCCGACTTGTAGCTCCTCACCGTCGAGGTTGACATAAGCAATGTTCGGATCGCTTGCACGGTAGGCAGGGGCAACGATCGTAATATCGATATCAGCTGTCACGGGAGGATTGGCTGAGATAGGAACATCCTCTATCGTGATTTCGCCGTCAACGAAGACTTCGGTCACTGCGGTTGAATGCTGTCCGCAAAGCACGGGAAAATCGGTGGGGAGAGGGGGTAAACTTCCGAGCACTGTACCGGCAGGTATCACGAGCATGGTCGCCATTGGATCCCAATTAGCGCTGGACTCACCGATAGAGGCTAAAGCCGCGTCGGTATAAGCATATGCGAGTTCATAATCGTTTGCGGACCAGTCACCCTTCATTAGGGCATAGACTTTAGCGTCGCGCTCGTCGAGTGTTCCCAAGAGCCTCGGACCCTTCGCTTGCAAACCATCCTTCCAGTCCACGTAGCTTTGGTTGTCGACGTCAAACATATCAGCCATGGCGTCGTCGCCGATCTCAACGTTGCTGCCCGGCGCTGTACTATTGCCCTCAAGGTAAGGATCGAGTGGCGACTCAGGATTTTCCTGAACACTGAGAACGTTCCCATCCAGTTCCCAGACCGTGTCCTGGTAGAATCCTCCAGTCTCACCCCGGTCATCGAACGTCACCCCCTCAATCGAGGCACTCATCGCGGGGGACGCAAGCGCGACGCCGATGCAGGCCGCCATTGTCGAGAGTTGAGCTATCTGTTTCATCGTTTCACCTCGCAGAGTTCGGTTACAAACTGGACTATGACATCAACACTATCCAATCAGGATTTGGGGAGCAGTTGCTACAACAGTCGAGCCACTCTGGCATACTCTAGGCCAGAATGTCGTTCTGGAACTTCTTCCGTACCGTTGGGATTCTTACAGAGGCAGCCACAGAATCCCACCCGCAGGGAATCGTCGCAAACACCCATCATCTGTACGAAAACACTGTCTAAGGATCCCGCAGTGCGTCCATTCGTTTAAGTCTAGCCCTAGCACCCCAAGGCTGCCCCGTCCCAAACGGCAAGCTGATAAGTTTCAATCCGAGTGTCGCATAAATTGGTATATCATGGAAGCCAGTATCATCGATCCAGATATTCTAAAGTTAGCCACACTTATGACCGCCAAGACGTAGTTTCATGCACGTCGACCTTGTCTATTTTCACAGACTCAAAATGTTTACTCGGCTTGCAGTATAGAGATTAGTAAAGGGTCTAGCTCAGACTTGCTGCCCCTCTCGAAATACCACAAAAGGGAGAGCTAAGGCGAATAATTAGACAAACGGATGACGAAGGTTTTTTAAGGATTGTCGTAATAGGCCAGTTATTTGCAAAATTTTCAAACAGACCAAGAGCATTTAATTTCGTATCAATAATGCGGTTAACCATACTTTGGTAAATGTTAAAGTTAGAAAAAGCCCGGAGACCAACCATGGAAACTGCCGGGCATAGTAATGCTAACCATCATATTGAAGCTTAAGTCAAACCATGCAGGATCTACTCATGGTAATTGGCGTGCCCACAAAGCTACCTGTCTATCTTCAACCCACAATAATTTCCCCACAGCAATTAAACCATGAAGAAATATAGGCTCATGGGGCCAAATGTGTGAGCCCTTGCCATGAGTCATTGCTGTTTGCAGAAAATTTGTGATAATAACAAAACACCGCATAGCAAATTTTGTCAAACTATTATGCTTATTTTTTCCGTCATTGAGTTAATGGATGAACAGAAATGTTACGACTACTTGGTTAACATACTTCATCCTAATGGGCTAGCATGCCCCATTTGCGGATGCTCCGTTCAAGATTCCAAAATTCACAGAAAAGATCGTGCACCAATTTTATATCACAAATGTGCTAACGGACATGTTTATAACGCATTTTCAAAGACGATGTGGCAGGGTACACATCATGATTGTTCAGTTATAGTGCGCATTTTACAGGGTATTGCGCAAGGAACATCAACGCTTCATTTAGCAAACGAATTGGGAATAGATCGTAAGCATTTACTTGAGCGGCGCCATAAAATCCAAGCCCTTGCATCGCACGCCTGTGTTCGAGCAGCTATGCCAGATGATGTGTGCGAAGCCGATGAAATGTATCAGAATTCTGGCGAGAAAGGCATCAAGCATCCAGACCCAGACGATCCTCCTCGTCGGCGTGGTAACCAAGCTCGTGGTCATGGCACCTGGGACTCGGATCGACCCCCAATTCTGGGCGTGGTTGGTCGAGAAAATGGTCAGATCCAATTGGAAGTAAAACATAACAGCGCGCGAAAGGATCTCGAACCGACCGTGCTTGATGCGACGCAACCAGGGTCTACGATTAATACCGATGAGTGGGGGGCTTATCATCATCTTGCCGAGGCTAATCGTTTGCATGTAACGGTTTGCCATACACCGGGTAAGCGTGTCTGGGCTAGAGATGACGATGGAGACGGTATTCGGGAAGTGCATGTCAATACTAGCGAAGGTTTTTGGACAGGATTGCGAAATTTCCTACGTCCCTTTCGTGGTGTGAATAAGGTTTATCTACAGCAATACGTCGCCATGCATGAATGGGCTCACAATATTAAGGTATGCACAATAGAATTTCTCCGAATACTGTGTGGTGTCACACAGTTCGCCTCATGAGCCTGATGATTTTGACGCGATTTACATAATAGCGGTATCAGCATCAGAGCTGCTCGATGAAGCGGCAATTTAACCGGCATGCATGACCCTAGGCACCACTCTGCCCTGCACCTCTATCCGATCCAGGTCGCCGATGGCGAGACGCGTCGCTACGCATTCCAAGCACTGCGCGATGCTGGCATCGGCGTCAACGTGCATTACATCCCCGTGCATCGCCAGCCGGACTACCAGCGGTTCGGTTTTGCGGAAGGCGATTTTCCGGTGGCTGAGGCTTACTACAGACGCGCGATCAGCCTCCCGCTCTACCCAATGCTGACCGAGGCCCAGCAAGACATCGTCTGCCAGCGCCTTGGCGAAGCCTTGTCATAAGCAACCACTTGGACACCGCATGCGCACTGTAGGACCCGGCAACTGCTAGCCCGACACCGAACCCAGCACATGACTGCTCAACACCAAATCCACAACCAACGGCCCAACCGGCGCTGGTCGGCTGGTGTCATCCAACTCCCGCTCCCGCGCCGATACCAGAAAAGACACGGCGCGGCCATGGTCATAGCACTGCCGATCCTTATGTTTGCCGCAACTCTCTTGACGATTGCAGGAGCCAAACAGATTCTGCCAATCAAAGGTGCCTTGGGGATGGTGCTTACGCTGACGGAAATGTTCAATGTGCCCTTCAGGCTGACCCGACTTCGTTTTCAGGCTCGCCTCACAGTAAGCACAACGATAGTCCTGCATCAAATCGAGCGACCGCCAGATCTCGGTTTTTTCATCCGGTGACACATCACACCATGTGTTTCGACCATAACGGTAACGTCTTAAACAGCCAGGCGCCGAGGGTCTGGTGAGCTGATGCACATCAATCTCCTGAAAGACCAATCGCAGCACTCCTGCCAAACCGAGATTTCATCTGTTGAAGCCGTTCCTGCCGTTGGCATTCCAGCCAAACCTGGTGATGCGCCCCGAAATGCGCCAGAATCTTTTCCCTCAATGCCTGTTTTTCCACTTCCAACCCCTCGTCTTGTCGGCTTGACGTGATCAGTGCCATGTACGCTTTAACCCAACTGGCTTCTTGCACCGCTGGTATGGGATCAACTCCCTGCAGCTCCGCAAGCAGAGCGTTGCTCGCCACCCCACGGCTCTGCAGGCTCGGCGTAATGGCCTCAGAGCAGGTATCGCCGGTTTCCGGGTCATACGCGTGCCGGATCAAACGGATATTGTCCGCATTCACTGTCGAGAGCACTTGTGGACTGTGTGTCGTCACAATCAACTGGACCTTGGGAAAGGCCTCTCGCAGGGAGCCAATCACCCGTTGCTGCCATTGCGGGTGCAGGTGCATATCGATCTCATCGATAAAAACAATGCCTTCGGTCTGCTGTGCCGCAGCCTCTCCCATCTGCGGGTTGAGCTTGGCGCAACGCCAGCCCATGTCGGCCACCATCGACACCATGGCACGCACACCATCGCTTAGCATCGACACTGGCAACACACCCACCTCCGGATGCGACATCGCCAGTTCCTCATGCTGCATGCTGTAATGGAAGCCGCTCCAGCCTTCCGCACCCAAAACCGAGTCAATGGTGCGCTGAATACCCTGTATCTGGTCTGAAATCTTGTACCCCTGATAAGCCTCCATGCTCTTCTGCTGAAGCGCGGCGAAAGTCGCCTTGGTCATCCACTGCTGCACCTGGGTAAAGCTGGAGGCAGCGCTAAAGCAGTCCTCATAGGCCATGGTTCGGCTTTCGCTCAGCACCGCCTTACGGCTCATGTTCTTGTGGGCATTCCAGAGCCGCCCAGAGCCATAGTAGGCCAGTAGCGGAAGTGCGACGGGTTCCAGCGCCCTGACCTGCTCCATCAACGCTTTGCCCCGCGATGTCAGCTCAGCGGCACCCTTGATCGTTGTTTTGCCCTTAGCGCTGTTGAGTTCACGAATCACAGGCTCGCGCAGCATCGACAGAGCCGCTTCCAACCGGACAGGAAAGACCTGTTCGCTATCCGACTGCCCCAATCGCCTCTGATAGCGAGCATCTTGCTGCGCGATGGGCTTAGATTTGCCTAAATCAAAAGCGCCAACGAAGGTACCCAAGACTATCGTAGCGGCGTCCAAGACCGTCGTTTTACCCTGACCATTCTTGGCCACCAAAACCGTCAACTCCGGATGAAAGTTGATATCCAGAGCCTTAAAACGACGGAAATTGTACAGCTTTAAGTCATCAAGTTTCATGGGGCAACATGACACTAAAAACAGCGCGAAACAGAGAACCTGTTGTTTGTCTAGGCTTCGCTTCAGCGGGTCGAGATGACCACCGACTCTACCACGCCTGCCGCCAAGGCCATCGCAGCCTCGCGCGTCTCCTCCGTGGTGATCACCACACCAGCTCGGGCCGGATGGCTGTCCACGGGGCCGATGCGGTCGCCGGGCTTCACCCGCAGCTCGAGGACAGGCGACATCCGGATGCTCGGCGAAGGCGTCCGCGCCTTCCACAGCCGTTACCACGCCCGGTTCCGGAAAAAGTACCGCTGCGCCACCGGCCGGTTGAACTTGGGCCGTCGTCCCAGAGCAGCTCGTAGGAGGCGATCTTGTAGAAGTCGACGCAGCGCGCGAGGTCGCGGTGGTGGTTGCTGGAGACTTCGGCGATGAAGTGGGTCATGGTCGATGGTTGCCTTGATGCACCAGCGTGGTCTTGACCAGCAGTGGCGACACATCGAATTCCAGTGCCGCGTCTTCGATGCGCTCGTCGTCTGGCTGATCGGTGTCGAGGACTCTTTTCAGGTCATCGACCGGACAGAGCAGTTGTTGCGCGAAGGCGCGCTGAAACGTTTGCCGAGCGGTCTTGGTCGCCGTTGCAGGCAAGAGATGCTCGGTGTCGGCAGACGCGAGGTAGTCACCCAGGAGTCTGGCGACGGCGAAACGTCTGCCTGTGGGCGCGCGTGCTGCCAACACGACGTCGAAGTGACCTGAGAGGTCGTCGCGAAACCCGGCGGAGATCGGGCATTGTGTTGCCGTGCTCGGGGCGAACAGTCGCTGTGCGTCGGTACCTAAGGCCTCGGCAAGTTGGGTATTGCTGATCGCGCCCGGCCCAAGGCCCCAGTGTTCGCGCACGGCGTCCGCAGCGCGATACGCCCGTTGCCAGGTAGCGGGCGCTTGCCCGCCCAGTATGGTCCAGACAGACTGTTTCCCGAGGTCTTTCCGTATCCGCGCCCGCACGGGTTCAATAGCCGGCAGCGCAAGTCTTGTCGCCCCTTGTTCGTGGAGACCAGCCAGCACGTTCAGGGTGTCTTGCGTCGCTGCCTTGCACGCGGCAACCAACTCCTCCAGCCCAGACGGGCCGATCGAGGATTGCTGCGCCAGCAAGCTGTCGAGAAACGCGCCCTCGTCCGCATCAGGGTCAAGACCGGCCAAGGCCTCCAGTTTGCGCCTTTGGGCGGTCTCGGCATCCTGGCGCTCCTCCAAGAGGTCGTTCCAGAGCATTTCCAAGTCTGTATCTTGCTGACCACAGGCACGCAGCCGTTCGATCACCGCGCCGATGAAGCGATCGATGCCCGTGATGAGGGATTCAACGCTGATGCGCAGGTCTGTCTGGAGTAAATAGCGGATGTCCGCGCTCGCAGTCACCGTACTCGGTCGCATCCTGAGCATGACGCGCTCACCATCGCTGACGAGGGTCAGCGCGGGCCAGACATAGCCCGCACCGATGGCGGCCAGATTATGCGACAGTTGCCAGTCTAGAGAATCGTCTTCCGGCTCCCAACGCAGTCGCCACCAATTCTCGGCCAGCCATAAGGCGAGCCGGTAGGTACTAGCTCTGAAGGTTGGGCGAACCGTCTTCGCCATGCGATCCTCAAGCTCAGTCAGACAGATGTCGCCGACGACGATGCCGATGTCGGCCTCAGCAACCCGGTCCAGTGCATCGCATGCGCTGCTTTCGCGAGGCGAGAATTGGATCTCAAAGTGGTTACTCATAGCCGTTGCCGCCAACGCTCAAGGATTTGGGTCCTGAACGGGTCGTCCTCGGGCATTGGGTAGCCATGATAAGCACCCTGCTCAGGGTTCTCCAGCATTGCCTCCACCGGTTCACCGGCATCGGTGACCGCCCAAATATTCTGCGGCCAGCCGTTGCGTTTTTGTTCACTCACCAGTCCTTGCCGGATTCCGGCACGGAGCAATTTGAGCGCTGCGGCGCGAGTCAGGATGCCAGTGCCGTCGCATAGGGATTTATCGGGACGACGATGTGCTGCTGGTGGGGTTAATCCAAAATCCCCGGGATTGCGTTTATGCTCGGGATTACCGCCGTAACTGACGCGACTTGCCAAGAGAGTGTCTTCCGCAGGCATTGAGCCAAGCTTGCGTTTGGTGTTGTATCGATTGCGCCGGGGTTTCATTATCATCTCATAGTCGGCAGATTCATCAACGGTGACGCGCCAGTTAGCGACGCTGAGCGCCTGGGGCGGTCTAGGCCGATGATGCGAAATTGCTCGGGGTGCTCGGCCATGTAGCGCGAGCCAACGTGTTTTAGGTCATCTGGATGGTTGGAGCGCTGGCCGGCTGGTATCATCCAACTCCCGCGCCGATAACGCCAGGCGCGTAAAGTGTGACCCCTGCACCGGCTGATGGGTGACCAAGCCCACGAGCGCCGCTTGCGTCTTCTCACAACGCAGCCGAACCCAGCGCTCGGCATCGCCCAACTCGATCAGGCCCCGCGTCAGCCCGACCGCCTCCAAGGCCACACCGCCATTGTGCGTGCGATAACACAGCCCGGTCGCATCCAACGCCTTGGGCATCAGCGTCAGATGGCCCAACCGCAGCGAGCCGAGCATCGGCTCCGGCCAATGCAGCCGATACCTCAGCAGCAGCCGTCCACCCGCCTCATCGATCAACCAGCGTTTCTCGATCGGACCCAGCGGCGTCGACACCACCCCGGTCACCGCGAGCCCACCCGCAACCTGCATCAACTGCGGCTCAACCGCGTTCAGATCGGTGATCTTCGGGCGCCCCGGCGTCTCGAAGACCAAATGCCTGCTGAAATAGTCGTCTCCAGCGTATAGCCCGACAGCTCGATGCCGAACGGCAGACCGCGTTGCCGCGCCAGGCGTAGCAGCGGCCAGTAACAGCGCTCGATGGCCTGTGGGCGCTCTTCTTCCTCAATGGCCGAGTAGGCCAGGTTGAGGTGGAAGAAACTGTAGAGGCGGAGGAGACTCATGGGCCCCAGGGTCAAGCGTTGCAAGGATCGGCGATGGGTTCGCAGTCGATACCCAACAGCGGCGCTTTTTCGCAGAGGCGGTCATAGTCCAGAACGGAAATAGCATCAATATCCGCCAACGCAATCCGTCCCTTGAGTCGTGAGTTAACAGTGTGTCGCAAAGCGCCCAAGTGAATGTTCAAGTTCGCGGGCAAGCCCAAAGCGATGATCATGCGCAGCCGAATTCGAGACTTGGCAAAGTCCGGCAAACCATCGCGCAATGCCTGACTTCGCCTTGTATTGGCCCGCAACGCCAAGAGCATCAACACACTGTCAGTGACCTTGTCGACCAACTGCAGGAAGCGATAGGGGGCATCGCCTTTGATCGACGGTACTAGATCGTCACGATACAGTGCTTGCGCAAGATTGCGAGTATTCATGCGTCATAACCCTAAATCCAGGCGCACATCTTCATCGAACAAGGCCATCGATTGCTCGATAATCGGGCTATCCGGGAGGCCATCGGCCAGGCGCGTGATCATTCCGCGAACACCTTCGCCGTTCTCACGCCGAAGATCCAACAAGGTATCGTCCGTTTGACTCTCGCGCGCGAGCTGCTCCAACCGTTTCAACAGAAAGTAACTGTAAGTTGTCGCATACACTTGAATCCCAGAGCGGGCGTACTCGAAGAGCATTTCCGCAAAACGCACAACGGCCTTCGGATGCAGATTGGTTTCCGGCTCATCGACAAACAGTAGGCACCCACCCTTTGGCGTCAGACGGCGATTGCGCATGAGCCGATGCAGGATGCCGATCTTCTTGATGCCCTCGGCCGTTTGATGCATGTTATAGCGCTCATTGCCGCGCCGAAACCAGATACCCTTAGCATCCATCTCCACCTCGCCGCCACAAGTCACCTGGTCGAGATGTTTCACGGCGCGCGCCACATTGTTCTGCCATTTCCCGGCCGTCGTTGGTTGGCGGAAGTCTTGAACCAAGTCGTAATAGGTATCGTCGAAGGCTGCAATCTCTTGCGCCTCACGCGTGGCGACGATGGCATCGAAGATCGACAGGATCTCTTTTGGTGGCAGATAGTTAGCGCGCAATCCCTTCAGCGCGGACAGACCATCGCTCTGCCATTGAAGAATCTTGCTGGTGGTGTCTTTGCCGAACTCAAACCTGAGTGACCCGTCCCCGCTCATGCCCAGGTCAACCTTGAGCCGGTAGTGGCCGCCCCGGCTGACCAACCGACCCAGTTCCATCTGTTGCGGAAGAAACACCCAGCGCAGTTTGGCCGCTAGGATCTCAGGCAGCTCCACCGGGCTTGGGCCGGCCGCCTTCTTCCAGTACTCCTCGGCCGCCCGCGTCACGGCATACAGCAACTTCAGCAAGTGCGTCTTGCCGGTATCGTTCTCGCCGATGATGAGATTCAGGCCACCGTGCCTTCGCCACTCGAGCGGTTGCTTGAAGATCGCGAAGCCTTGGATGTCGAGTTTTTCAATCAATGGAATGATCAATGCATTAGGGTTGGCGACTGTTGATTGTGCGGACTTCGCTTCAGCGGGTCGAGATGACTACCGACTCTACCACGCCTGCCGCCAAGGCCATCGCAGCCTCGCGCGTCTCCTCCGTGGTGATCACCACACCAGCTCGGGCCGGATGGCTGTCCACGGGGCCGATGCGGTCGCCGGGCTTCACCCGCAGCTCGAGGGCAGGCGACATCCGGATGCTCGGCGAAGGCGTCCGCGCCTTCCACAGCCGTTACCACGCCCGGTTCCGGAAAAAGTACCGCTGCGCCACCGGCCGGTTGAACTTGGGCCGTCGTCCCAGAGCAGCTCGTAGGAGGCGATCTTGTAGAAGTCGACGCAGCGCGCGAGGTCGCGGTGGTGGTTGCTGGAAACTTCGGCGATGAACTGGGTCATGGGGGGCGCCTCAGTCCCGCAGGCTCCCCGACTCGCCAGCAAGTTCAAGGACGTTTTCGAGCAGGTTGCGACTGACGAAAACCGGGCTTGCTTCAATTTGCGCAAGTAAGGGCGCGATGGACGCAACCAATCCGACTCGCTTGGCTTGCAGCAGCACACCCAATGAACCGATTGTCTTGATCTGATTGATCGCGGCGACCTTGCGGCCGCGTTTGTCATCAATCAAGAGATAGTCGGCATTGAGTTGCTTGTACAGCAGCATGGCAGCAGTCTCACCTGCATCGGCATAGGCGTCGAGAAACACGAAATTCTGCATGTCGATTTGGCGAACCTTGCCCAGTAAGTAGCGCCGAAGCGGTTCGGCGTACGGCTTGTCCTCGGTGGTTACTTCAAGATGAACGGCTTCCGGGACCAGCACTGTGCCAAAAAGCGCATCGAGTATGGAAAGGCTGTTGCACGCTGACAGGGCGATGAGAGCGGAGGCATCCGCGATCAGAATCACGCCTTCTCGAACCCTGCAAGCTCTGCCATGAGTTCATCACGGCTCATGTCAATCACGGGGATCTGATTCATTTTGCACAACCCCATGAACTCATAAAGTGACACTCCTGCAACTTCCGCTGCCTTGGCAAGCGTGACGCGCTCACGTTGAAAAAGCCACAAAGCGTAAGCCGTTCGTAGCTCCTGACGGGTGTCTGTGGCACCTTGAAAGGCAACGAGGTCGTTGGGCAGGTCTATGGCAACTTGCATGAAACGTCTCCGGTTGGTTCGTTACTGTTGACCTGGCGACTGCGGCAGCCAGTCCAGGACGCGGAACACCTGTTGCAGTTCCTTGTCGAGGAAAGCATGCCCTTTGGACCAGTCGATCCCGGCATAGACTCGCGGGTAAAGTAGCGCGAGAAAGTCCGGAAAGTATCCTCCAATGCCTCTTTCCAGGGGCTGTCTATAGTCGTCGCGGGCGCTGTCGGTCATCGCGTGGGCCTGTTCGATGGGACGTTCTCGGGACTGGCGTGCGGGGGTCGTCCCAGTCGCAGCGCTCGGCGATCTGTCTGAGCGAGCGGGTCGAGTGCACGCACTGCCCGGCGAGCACGGGGGCCGGCGCCGACAGCCAGCTGAGATCGCCGTCCGTGAGTGGCCCTGCTCAATAGACCGTTCAATAAAGGTCTGCGTGATGGGATCTCCCGATGAGGTCTGTTCCAACAAGCGGCGGGCGTCATCTTCTTCCACCCGTTGGGTGCCTTGGACATCGTATCGCAGCAGCGATTCCAGAATCTGCAACACGGTGTCGCGGTCGGCGATCTGGTCGATCAAGGCGATCAACCGCTCCAGATGCTCGAGCGGCTGGTCGCTGAAGATCCAGCGCATGGCCAGCTGCGCCAAGCGCGTGAGCACATCGCCTTTGATCTCGGCATCGCTGCGCGGGGAGAGATCCTGCAGCGCGTAGCGAAACTGCGGCACATAAGGCTTGAGCGCCTCCGGTAGCGGGCAGACCAGCGCATGAAAGTCGCTCGGCATCCGCCAGCGGCTTTGGCCGTGATAGAGCACCAAGGGGTAGACCGGCGGCAGGGTCTTGGCCTCGGGATGCTGCTTGCGGTAGGCCTCGCCCTGCAACAGGATGTAGCGCAGCAGTTGGAGCAACACCCAATAGTCGGTACGGCTCTTGTGCTCAAACAGGATGTAGATGTGGAGTGCGAGGGTGGCTGGCGCGTCTGCTGGGTCAACCGCAGCTGCTGGAACTGCTGGATCTCAGACCACTGCCGCATCGGCTTGATCAGCCGTGGCCTGGGCGGCTTCGCCCTGCCCTGCTGACGGCGATGCTGCAACCGGATGGCGAGCGCCTTGCGCCGATGCCTGCTCAGGCGCGGCTGGATCAACCCGCTCAGGCCCAACTGGACCAGCCTGCTCAGGTCCAACTGGATCAGCCCGCTCAGGAGCCGCTGGATCAGCCTCATCAGGCACACGCCATCGCAGCCGATAGACCAGATCTGAATAGGACGCGCGCAATTCTTTGGAGACGTAGCTGTCCTTGCTGATCTCTAGGCTGTCGAGATCCACCACCTCAAGCAGTTCAGCTGGCAGGTGCTGGCGCAGGAAATCTTGCGCAATCTCGCGCCGAGTGAAGCTCTCGCGGAAGTAGACGTCGTGGGGATTGTTGATCTCGTCCATGGTGGCGACTGTATCCGGATTGGGCCAAGACCGCGAGCCTCAGCCTCCGGCTGCACCCAAGCGCGTCAACAACGCGGCCCAATCCTCACGGCCCTTGATCTGTTCGCTGTCCTCTGGCGACATCTCGATGGAGGCGACACTTTCGCCAAACAGGCTGCCGGTGAGTCAGACGTCGGTCCAGACGCCGAGCACCGCGCCGTTGAAGCGAAACAGGCGTTCACGCTCGTAGACCAACTGCTGGAAGCGGCCGGGGTTGAGCAGCTCGAGGCCATGGCGTCCATGGGTGAACATGGGCTCGCCTTCCTCGGTGACCGAGAGCAGACAGCCATCAACCTGTACTAACCCCTCACTCATCCCCAAAATGCACATCAAACTCCGCCCGGGCCAGCTCCAGATCCGGATGCCGACCAATATCCAGCCAATATTCGATAATTGGATAGGTCAGCAGGCGCTTCTTCTCGGCTAGCAGCGTGGTCATCAGGTCGGTCATATCAGTGCGCTGGCCCTTGGGGATGCGCTGCCGGAGCTCGGGGTTCAGTAGGTAGATACCGGCATTCATATCATGCCGATACACCGGCTTCTCGACGACGCCCTTGATATGATCATCCTCTTGCAGCAAGACCATAGGGCACGGAGATGTCATAGCGCACCGCACCAACGGTGAAATCGCTCTCTTCCTCGCGGTGAAAGTCGAGGATCTTGCGGAAGTCGGCCTTGGTCAGCAGATCACCATTAGTGACGAAGAACGGCTGCTCCAACGTCTCGCGCAACAGGCCGAGGGCGCCTGCGGTGCCAAGCGGCTGCTGCTCGAGCAGATAGTCAATGGTCACCCCAAAGGCCGAGCCATCGCCAAAGTGCGCTTGGATCTGCTCGAACTTATAGTGCAGCGCAAAGATGAAGCGATGAAACCCCTGCGCCGCTAACTGCCGGACAATCACCTCCAGCAACGGCTTATCGGCAATCGGCAGCATCGGCTTTGGCGTCTCCGCCGTCAGCGGGCGTAGGCGCAGGCCCTTGCCGCCGACCATGATCACCACCCGGTTATCGAGCCGCACCGCACTCGACTCGCCGCGCAGCATCGCCACGCCAATCAGGCGCCCATCGGCGGCCACACAGGGCAGCACAGGACGCCGCGAACCTTGCACGCCATCCGCACAGGCGTTGAACTCCGCCAAGGTCACAGACTCTCCCAGCACCTGCGGATGCGGATTCATCGCCTCAGTAACCGGGGCATCCATCGCAGCGCGCTTGAGGATGTGCTTGCGCAGATCAACATCCGCCAACACCCCCAGCAGCCGAGCCTCTGACCCGAGCACCATCCAGGCCAAGCACCTGACCACCACCGCCAAACGCCCGCACCGCTGGGAGTACATCCACGATGAAATCGGCTATAACTATCGCATGCCCAATCTCAACGCCGCACTTGGCTGCTCGCAGTTGGAGCAGTTACCGCAGTTTCTCGCCTCCAAGCGGCGCCTGACCGCGCGTTATCTTCAGGCCTTCGCCGGCCTTGAGCAGGTCCGGCTGATGCAAGCGCCGCCAGGGTGCGAAAGCAGCTATTGGCTACAGACGCTGATCCTAGACAAAGCAGTGGCCGATCAACGCGATGCGATCCTGACGGCAACCAATGACGCCGGCCTGATGACCCGCCCAGCCTGGACACTGATACACCAGTTGCCGCCCTATCAGCACTGCCCGCGCGCGCCCTTACCGGTGGCGGAATCATTGGCACGGCGTATCATCAATCTGCCGAGTAGCGCGGGGTTGGTTTCGCTAGATGATCCGAGGAGATGACCGATATGGAACGTGAAGAGATTGAGGAAAACCTCAAGCAAAAGTACCATGATGCAGCGCTGCTCCATGAAAACCACTGTTACGCCAATGCGATCTATCTGTGCGGCTACTGTGCCGAACTTGCGTTGAAGTTTGCTATCACCAAACAGTTGAATTGGAGTGCCTTCCGTACAGCGGGAAGAATGAGCTGCTTGAAGTCGCATGAATTAGATTTCCTCTTGCAGTTGACTGGTCAAGAGGCCGCGATAAAAAGCACGGATGATTGGCAGATTGTCAACAAGTGGAAGGAAACTGATCGATACAACGATCCTCGTAGCGTCTGTGATGTAGATTCGCAAAACATGTTGGAAGCAACGCGCAAAATCGTGAGGCAACTATGCGCCATCTCGCTGTAAAACTCTCAGAAAAACTGTGCCTGCTAGAGCAGCAAAACGGGCCTTTCAAAGTCAAGTGCCTGGTTCGCCGAACGCCGGAGGATACGCAATGGGATTTAATTTTGTGGGCCGATTGGTTTGATGTCAACGAAAGATCCAGACTCAGCTATTTGATGGATGCATTAATTCGCCCCCTCCAAGACGATGATCTTCTTCATTTCAATGCCATGATCACCTTTGGCCCTAAGGACAACAGTCCATTTCTTCAGGAGCTTGCAAAAATACAACGCCATTATGACAGCGGCGCCTATTATCCCGCATGGCATGATGGGCTTGTTGAAATTCCTTTGCACCTAGCCTCCTCGTCCCTTGTTGTTCCACTCGGGCATCCGCTGATTGCCACAAATGCAGCGTCGGTCGATCGCCTACCCGAAGTCGCTGCGGCAAGATGAGTCGCCTGTTGCTCCCCGCTGAGGCAACGCTGAGAAGTTCCCAGAGGGGTATTATTTCGAGCTGACCAAATCCGAAAAGGACGAACTGGTGGAAAATTTCCACCGGTTTGAGCGTTTAAAGCACTCGACGGTCAACCCGAAGGCATTCATGGCACGCCTGCAGAAGGACATCAAAGGCGTTGAGCTCCAGATCAAAGAGGTCGACGCACGCTTACAGGAGCGCATTAGCCAGCTCGAAGTGAGCCTGCACCAGGCACTGGCCGCGCAGACCCGTTGGCTCATCGGCGGCCTCGCTATTCTCGGCGTCGTGCTCAAGCTCGCGGATGTGCTGATCGGACCTTGAGGACGCTCGACGGCGCTGTGGCGTGAGCGCTCGGCGTTGGCGCGCCATCGGGGCCGCCACCGCAGGCTGTTGTTGGCGCTGCTCAGTGAAACACCGCCTCCGGCGACTCAGCGGTGAGGATGCGATCTGACCACTCCAGCAGGGTCTCGGCATCGGCCTCTTGGATCTGTTGGCGCAGCCGGACATCGGCGGGGCCGAATTTGCGCTCCATCTGGCGCAGTAGCAGCTTGGCTTCACCTTTTCGCTCGCCCTGCTCGATGCCATGCTGCCATGCTCGCTCCATTCAGCTTAGATCGCAATGTTAAGATCAACGCTCTGGCCATCGCCAAACAGGGCGGACACCGGCCGCACCCGAGTGCAGGATAAAGACCCATGGCACAACCGCTCTTCATCTTGGGTGCTGGCAAGATCACCCATGCGGCCAGCGATGACTTCGCGAACGCCACCCGCCGGTACCGTTGTCTCGCCCCAGACACCGAACAGCATCGGCCCAACCTGAACCAATGTTCTAGGCTCTCGGCCTGCTTCGAGCTCGAATCCAGCAGCCAACCCTGATGACGTGAGCAGATGAAGATCACGTTCGATCCGCATAAAAACGCACGCAATCGTCAAAAACAGGGGATAGACCTTGCCGAAATCGAGGCGGTTTTCTACGATCCTTATGCCATCACCATTGAAGATCTCGATCACGACGAGGAACGATTCGTGACTATCGGGCAAGACCACCTCGGCCGAGTGGTCATTGTGGCATACCACTATCGGGGCAACCACGAACTGCGTGTGATATCCGCGCGCACCGCGCAACGCCATGAACGACAGCACGACGAACAGGAGGCCCACCATGCGCGAACACGATGATTTCTCTCATGGCCAACAGGGATCGGTGATCAACGCTGACGGCAAGACCCGCGTCACACTCTACCTGGACGACGACCTACTCGCCGTCTTCGGCGAACGCGCCGCCGCACAAGGCCTGGGCTACCAGACTCTGATCAACGAGACGCTGCGCGCCAGCCTGTCATCGGAAACCGCTCCGCTGACCGAAGCTAAGCTGCGCCAGGTGTTACATGAAATGCTCCCAGCCGCCTGATCAGCCGCCTTCTGCGATGGACTCCGCGACGAGATCTGGCGCATCGATACGGCGAAGTCGTCGAACAGCCTGCGCATCAGGATCAACGCGTGGTGCGCAGCGAGCGCCTCGAACGTCGTTTGCAAGAGCAATCAGATCAAACGCTGACCAGCCTTCGTCATGTCACCCCCTGAACCCTCCGCTGCAACCCCAGCCTCCCCCAGACTGACCCTGGTCGTCATCGCCCGCAATGAGGCGGCGCTGATCGGCGGCTGTCTGGAGCGTGCGCGCGCGGCTGTCGATGCGATGATCGTGCTCGATACCGGCTCGAGTGATGAGACAGTGGCGATCGCCACCGCCGCCGGGGCCGAGGTCTACCCGTTCGACTGGAGCGATGACTTTGCCGCCGCCCGCAACGCGGCACTGGCGCATTCACACACACCCTGGAACCTGATCCTCGATGCCGATGAGCGCCTGGCCGAGGGCGCGGAGCAGCTGCGCGCGGCAGTGGCCAAGCCGGCGAAGTTTATCGGCGTGCTGCCGGTGGTCAGCGACTTTGATCTCGCCGGGCAGGTCGAGACCAGTACGGCTTGGATACCGAGACTCTTGCCTGCAGGGGTGCGCTATCAAGGTCGGGTGCATGAGCAGCCGGTGTCTGAATGGCCGCGGGTGCGGCTGTCGGTGCTGATCCATCACTCGGGCTATCGGCGCTCGGCGCTGGCGCGCAAACAGGGCCGCAACCGCAGGCTGTTGTTGGCGATGCTCGCGGAGCGTCCGGAGGAGGCCTATCTGCGCTATCAGCTGGGTAAGGACTGCGAGGTCTATGACGACTTCGAGGAAGCGGCACGCCAGTATCAGCGTGCGCTGCAGGCGAGCGCCTTGCTGCCGCGCCAGCCAGCCTACCGGCATGATCTGGTGGTGCGGGCGCTGTTTGCGCTCAAGCAGGCCGGCGCCTTGGAGCAGGCCATCGCGCTCGCTGAGCAGGAGATGCCGCACTGGCCGCAATCACCGGACTTCTTCTTTGCGCTGGGCGATCTGTTGCTGGATTGGGCGATTCGTCATCCCGAGCAGGCGGCGCAGGAGATCCTACCGGTGGTGGAGCAAGCCTGGCTGAAGTGTCTGGAGATCGGCGAGCAGCCGGGCTTGGAGGGCAGCGTCCGGGGGCGTGGGAGCTTTCTTGCCGCGCATAACCTGGCGGTGTTGTCTGAGCAGCTGGGGCGATTGGATGAGGCTGAGGACTATCGCTCGCGGGCTAAAGCATTGCGCAGTCAGCTAAAAAACGACAAGATCAAGCGCTAGAGAGGACTGCCGTATGGCATCAACCCAAGCCCGCCCCGAAAGCCTCCTCTTTTCGAGCAACGTTACTGAAGGAACATTCCGTGTCACTCAATCTTTTCCTGACAACCGAAGAGAAAGCGTTACTGGATCAGGTCAGCCGTCAGTCCAAGCGTAGCCAAGAGGACCTGATCCATCGAAGCATCCGTGAATACTGCGAGCGCCAATTGAAACAAACGGCACCCTCATCCTACGAGCTAGGACGGGATCTTTTCGGTGCTGGGCATCTTGCCGACGCGCCTACCGATCCCGTTAAACGCCAAATCTGGGAGCGATTGCATGCCAAGCATCGGCGCCTGGATTGATACCGGATGTCTTGTTGCGCTCTTCGCCCGCGATGACCCGCATCACCCATCAGCCGTTTCATTCTTGGAAAGCAACCAGCGCTTAACATTGCATTCAATCTGGCCTGTCGTCACCGAAGCCGGTTTCTTCCTCGACACTGCCGGCAAGATTGCGCTCGCTATACGCTTCACTCCCGACCCGTCGCGCCCCAGCGTCGGTCACTAACGCCCGTGCCAGAGTCACCACTGATGAGCGCTGCCTTTGATCTCTACACCAAGTTGAAACACAGCTCGAGCGACGAGGAGCGTGCGGAGGTGATTGCGCAGGCCTTTGATGCGCTTGAAGCCCGCTTCCCTCAGCTCAATGATCTCGCGACCCAGGGCCATGTCCGCGAAGCTGAGCTGCGTTTGCAGAAGGAAATTAAGGGGGTTGAGCTCCAGATCAAGGAGGTCGATGCACGACTGCAGAAGGAGATCAAAGAGGTCGACGCGCGCTTACAGGAGCGAATCAGCCAGCTCGAAGTGAGCCTACACCAGGCACTGGCCGCGCAGACCCGTTGGCTCATCGGCGGCCTCGCCATCCTCGGCGTTGTGCTCAAACTCGCGGATGTGCTGATCGGGCCTTAACGACGCGCGTCATTCCTTGCAGACGTCGCGCTCCTTGCTGATCTCTAGGCTGTCCAGCTCCACCACTCAAGCACCCCAGCCGCAAACGCACCCGACCACCCCATGAGCAAACGCAGAGGCTCCCACGGCCAACGGCCACCCTCAGGTAACCAGCGCAGCCCAGGCCAACCCTCAGGTCAGGTCGCGGCGCTCTACCAAACCGCACTCCAGCATCACCGGCGCGGCGAGCGCGGCAAGGCGCGGAACTCTATCAGCGCATCCTCAAGCTGTCACCACAGCATGCCGACGCCCTGCACAGGCTCGGCATCGCCGCGCATCAGGGTGGCGACCAGGACACCGCCCTCTGGCTGATCGAGCGTGCCATCGGCATCCGCCCGAAGGTCGCCACCTATCATGCCAATCAGGGGCTGGTGCTGCGTGCCTTGGGGCGCCTCGCCGAGGCGCTCGACGCCTATCAACGCGCCTTAGCGCTGCAGCCGGCCTATGCCGAGGCGCAGTACAACCTCGGCAACACCCTCTACGCGCTCGGCCGCCGAGAGGACGCGCTGCTCGCCTATGACCGCGCCGTAAAGCTCAAACCCGACGACGCCAACGCGCAGCTCAACTGCGCCAATACGCTGAAGGATCTCGGCCAACTGCAGCAGGCCCTGCAGGGTTATGAGCCAGCTTGCAACTCGCGCCGCAGTCCATCGCTGCGCAAACCAACCGCGCCAATGTGCTGCAGCGCCTCGGCCAGTTTGAGGCCGCCTTGGCCGCCGTCGAGCAGGTGCTGAGGCTGAAGCCCGATCTGGTCCAGGCGCATTGCAACCGTGGCAATCTGTTGCGCGATCTCTGTCGCCTCGATGAGGCACTCGCCGCCTATGAAACGGCACTGAGCCTCGACCCGCGCTCTGTCGATGCGCACAGCAATCGGCTGTTGACCCTGCACTATCGCGATGCCGACAACCAGCCGCGCCGGCAAGCGGCCCTGCGCGCCTTCGCCGCCTGCTTCCCGGCAGCACCGCACCGGCCAACACCTGTGGCTAGCACAGCCACCTCCGCCCCTGAGCCCGAGCGCCGGTTGCGCCTGGGCTATGTCTCAGGCGACCTGCGCCGCCATCCGGTCGGTTATTTCCTCGACGGGGTGCTCCAGCATCACGACCGAGCGGCGTTCGAGCTCCACGCCTTTAGCAACCATCCCAGCGGCGATGCGCTGACCGAGCGACTGCGCGCTCAGGTCGATGGCTGGCATCCGATCAGCGCCTTGAGCGATACCGAGGCCGCGGCGTTGATCCGCGCGCAGGGCATCGACCTGCTGGTCGACACGCACTGGCAGCTTCGATATTGAACCCGCATCAGGCAACCATCCGGCCCCAGTTGTTCAGCAGCTTGTGTTCGATTTGTATGTCGCTCGAACTCTGGGTGAGGGTGAGAACTGTACGGCCATTCTCATAGGCAACCAAAATAGCGACAAAAGGCTTGATGAAGACGACAGAAGCAATCTTCAGATAGCGAGCCGTATTTTTTCACAACGACCTGTTTCGAGATCACAAAGGTTTTCCTCACCATCACCTTCGAACGCTTGGGGAGTTGACCGACTAGAAAGTCTGACTGAGCAATCAGGATTTCATCTTCATTCAACCTGTCCACTTTACTACTCACCGGCATTCCGACGAAATCATTGAATGGCAGGTTATTTTTGAAGATAACAACTGGCCGCAATTTGTTTTGCCTGAGATCAGAAAAGTAAAACTCGCATAGCACAACCTCTGCCTGGTTTACTTCCATACATCATCCTCGGCCGCATCGCGCCATTCTTCGATCGATGCCGCTGAATGCTCCGAAAGAGCGAGCAGCTCTGGATCACCGTGATCGCTTTCAATCAGCATGAGCACACGCACATGCTGGTTATTCAGGGACCTGTAATCGTCGGGAATCATGACAACACCATCCTTCAGGTCCGCCTCGAACTCTATCGCATACATCGGTCTTTTCCTCAAATCGAAGGCTTCTTGGCTTTAACCAACCAACGCAGGCTAGTCAACGTCCAATGGTGTGTGACCATGGTCTTCTCGCCTCGCTCTGTAGGCGTTCAGTGTAGCACCGGCAGGTCGCCGCTCAACCGGCTCCAGGGCGTGAACAGGCGAGCTTAGGGTGCGATACTCTCCAGAGCACGCGCTCAGTAACCTCAGCGTCCGGTGACGCTCTCCGCTCGGCCGCCGCCTGAACCGATGCCTTCAACCCGACACGCACCCAGGCTAACCCTGGTCGTCATCGCCCGCAACGAAGCGCCGCTGATCGGCGGCTGTCTGGAGAGTGCGCGCACGGTGGTCGATGCGATGATCGTGCTCGATACAGATGAGCGCCTGGCCGAGGGCGCGGAGCAGCTGCGCGCGGAGGTGGCCAAGCCGGCGGACTTCATCGGCGTGCTGCCGGTGAACAGCGGCTTCGATCTCGCCGGGCAGGTCGAGACCAGTACGGCTTGGATACCCAGGCTGTTGCCTGCGGGGGTGCGCTATCAAGGCCGGGTGCATGAGCAGCCGGTGTCTGAATGGCCGCGTGTGCGGCTGCCGGTCGCGATCCATCACTCGGGCTATCGGCGTGCAGCGTTGGCGCGCTAACAGGGCCGCAACCGCAGGCTGTTGTTGGCGCTGCTCAGTGAAACACCGCCTCCGGCGTCTCAGCGGTAAGAATACGATCGGACCACTCCAGCAGCGTCTCGGCATCGGCCTCTTGGATCTGTTGGCGCAGCCGGACATCGGTGGGGCCGAATTTGCGCTCTATTAAGCGCAGCAGAAGTTCGGCCTTACCCTGCTCGCGGCCCTGCTCAATATAACGATCAATAAACGTCTGCATGATGGGGTCTCCCGGTGCGGTCTGTTCCAACAAGCGGCGGGCGTCATCCTCTTCCACCCGTTGTGTCCCTTGGACATAATATCGCAGCAGCGATTCCAGAATCTGCAACGCGGTGTCGCGGTCGGCGATCTGGTCGATCAAGGCGATCAACCGCTCCAGATGCTCGAGCGGCTGGTCGCTGAAGATCCAGCGTAGCGCGAGCTGCACCAAGCGGGTCAGCACATCGCCTTTGATCTCCACATCGCTGCGTGGTGAGAGATCGTGCAGCGCATAGCGGAACTGCGGCACGTAGGGCTTGAGTGCGTCCGGTAGCGGCCGGATCAGGGCATGGAAATCGCTCGGCATACGCCAGAGACTCTGACCATGATAGAGCACCAGCGGATAGACCGGTGGCAAGTTCTTGGCCTCGGGATGTTGCTTGCGATAGGCATCGCCCTGCAAGGCGATGTAGCGCAGCAGTTGCAGCAAGACCCAGTAGTCGGGATGGCTCTTGTGCTCAAACAGGATGTAGACGTGGAGCGCGAGCGTCGCTGCAGCATCGTCTAGATTAACTGCGGCGGCCGGATCAGCCCGCTCAGGCACGGTTGGATTAGCCTGATCGGGCACACGCCATTTCAGCCGATAGACCAGATCTGAATAGGACGCGCGCAATTCCCTGGAGACGTAGCTATCCTTGCTGATCTCCAGACTGTCGAGATCCAGCACCTCAAGCAGCTCAGCTGGCAGTTGCTGGCGCAGGAAATCTTGCGCGATCTCGCGCCGAGTGAAGCTCTCGCGGAAGTAGACGTCATGGGGGTTCTTGATCTCGTCCATGGCGGCAACTGTAACCGGATCGCGCCTCCTTGGGGAGGTTTCATCTCCGAATACATTCAGCGCGTTCGTACGCTGTGCGAAGAAACCTCGATCCCGCCCTCATCGAACCCCAGTGAACCCTAGCGGCACCAGCAGTGGCCTCAGCATGGAGACCTTGCGCACGCGCCCGGCCGAATCGAACCCGCAGGCTCATCGACCCAGCGCTTGCGCCACCTGCTCAATCAACCCCAGGCTGTGGCGGCTGAGTTGTTGCGCGGGGTGTGCTTCCGGCAGATGCGCCACCGCCTGCGCAAAGGCCGTCCACCAGCGGCGGTTCTGCTCGATGACCTGCTGCTCCAGGGTTGCGACCTGTTGCTGCGCGACCAGTTCGGTATGCGCCAGCCCCAGCTGGTAGACCAGATAAGTCAGCACTCGGCGCAGGCTGTCGGGCTTGTTCACGCAGAGCATCAGCTTGGTGATGCGCGTCAACTGTGGGCCTTGATTCGCCACCAGTGGATGGCCGGTGGAAGTTACGCGTCACGGGCTCGCCGCCATGCGCCAGTAATGGCTTCGTTGGGCTGGCAGTGGAAGCCATCATCCTGCAGGCGGATCTCAACGCATTCCACCTGCGGCATCAACGCCATTGGCACGCGCAGATCGCTGGCGCGCGCAGCGCCCGGCTCGCCATGCAGTGACAGGTTGCCACCCTCGGCCTGGGGAAGGTCTGCATGAAGGGATCTCCCGGTGCGGTCTGTTCCAAGTGCAACCTGGGCTCAAGACGGCCGGCTAGCCAGCCATACACCTTGCAGGCAGGGCGCACGAAAACTATGATTTTCGTGCAGCACACTCAGTCAACCTTTCAGTATGGTCGCAATTTCGCACACAGCAACCGTCAAGGTCGTTGGCGCCAAC
Source organism: Halochromatium sp. (assembly GCA_010912705.1). Lineage (GTDB taxonomy): Bacteria > Pseudomonadota > Gammaproteobacteria > Chromatiales > Chromatiaceae > Lamprobacter. Next base: position 33,979 of record POWB01000018.1, on the reverse strand, counting down.
GTCCAGATTTCCCTCGGCAAGCAATATGCGGGGCGACAGGTTCCGGTCGAAGAGCAGGAGCCCGGCGTCTGGTTGGTCCGCACCGCTACCGTGATTCCCGACAACGAACGCTGGCTCCACGAGCCGCCCGCCGCTGCCGACTTGCGGGCCGCTCTCGCGTGGTCCATCGCCCATCCGGCATCGGACGCTGAACTCGAGGACACCCTGAAACGTCTCAGCCATGGCGAACAGTGACGTCAACGTCCGTCTTGATCTGAACAACCCAGTCTTTCAGGAAAACCTGTTGACCCTGCAAAAGCCCGAGTGGCTTCCCGCGCCGAGATGATTCGAACGTAAGCGATACCGGACTGTTCTTCCGGCGAAATCGATGCCATGCTTGACGCGATTCGTGTCGGCCTTCCGCGAATCCCAGGCCAGTTCGATCTGAAACGCTGTGTTTTCCATCGTCAAGTCGCTTCCCGCTAGCCGCCAGTTGAGCGCGGCTCACAGCGGCCATCATTGCGGATCACCAGGGCATCGCGCGCCTGGATCGGCTTCCTGAAACCTGCGATCGGTGTCCCTGAAGAAGGCCCAAACGTCATAAGGACTGCGAGGTCGATGACGACTTCGAGGAGGCGCCAGCCGGCCTACCGGCATGATCTGGTGGTGCGGACGCTGTTTGCGCTCAAGCGTGCCGGCGCCTTGGAGCAGGCCATCGCGCTCGCGGAGCAGGAGATGCCGCTCTGGCCGCAGTCACCGGACGTCTTCTTTGCGCTGGGTGATCTGTTGCTGGATTGGGCGATTCGCCACCCCGAGCAGGCCGCGCAGGAGATCCTACCGGTGGTTGAGCAAGCCTGGCTGAAGTGCCTGGAGATTGGCGAGCAGCCGAGCTTGGAGGGCAGCGTTCGGGGGCGTGGGAGCTTTCTTGCCGCGCATCATCTGGCGGTGTTGTCTGAGCAGCTGGGGCGATTGGATGAGGCTGAGGACGATCGCAGCCGGGCATCGGTGCGGTGGGTGGTGGGGTCGAATTTGCGCTCCATCAGGCGCAGCAGCATCTCGGCCTCAGCTAGCGATCAGCCACCGGCTGCTAAGATTGCTACAGCATTTAGGGGAACGTCAGTCATTTGGCTAATTTTCTCCGGTCTCAGAACCCGCGAAAATCTGGAACAGCAGCACACCATTTCTCCCTGATCCGACACAGCAAGTCATAAACGCGCTCAACCGCGACATCTTCCGCGATCCGGCCGTGTGCCAAGTCGTTTCGTTGGCGAAATAAGGTCAACAGCTGCAACAGTCTTTGCCGCAACCAAGCTTTGTCGCCTTCAGCACCGATCCAGCCGGTGAGGATGTTGTTCAGCGGCACCGCATTGTCACCAGCCTGAACCTGGAGCTTCCGAAACCGTTGCGCATGCGTCTGCCCGAATTCCCCCATCGCACGCCACTCGAAATCACGCCGTATCCCACCTTCGCAGGCCGCAAACAGCGCCAAGGTGGCGAAGACCCCGTGCTTAACCGTCTGCCGGCGCAAGTAATCTTGCCATTCGCTTAGCGTCATGCCGTACAACTCGTCACCGATGTCTTCACTGAGCACGGCACCGCATTGGATCGCAGCACGCAGCCCGCGGAGCCCATCCTTGGTCGCGATATACCAAGTGAAGGCCCCATCGATGTCGGGGAAGACCGACTCCTTCATGCCCCACCCAGCACCACCTCAAGCACGTTGGCCAAGCCCACCTCATCCAGTGGAAACCCACCTCGGCGCGACCGATCCGGGTAGGCCGACCAAACCCAATCACACTCCTCGGCAGGCAACCCAGGCTCCCCTTCATCGGCAGACTGCGCCCTGTCTGCGATCAATTTGACTTGGTCGCGAGGTCCAATGACATCGACACGTCCATAGCCCCCAATGATCAGGCTCGCAACCGGGATGAAGGCCACAAGGTCTCGACCGATCGTGACCTCGAGCCCCGGCGCTTCATAGGCCCCGAGTGTTTCCTCGGTGAGGCGATGTCGGGTGTCCACGATCTGATCCATGGGCACACCCGCATCCTTGAAAGACGCACGCAAAGCGTCCATCAGCTGCCGAAGCACCGATAACCACTTTTCCCGACGCTTTCCCCAATCGACCGATTCGCCCGCCCAGTGCGCTGCTCTGGCTTGGTGCTGTTTAACAATTGTTTGTAGACTGGTCATTAGACATTCCTTCCTCTAACCAAAACCCTTCACGATAACTGCCTCAAGGACCCATCCGGCACAACGCTGATCAGCAGCTTGTGATCGATCTACCAGTAACGCGGCTCACAGCGGCCATCATTGCGGATCACCAGGGCATCCCGCGCCTGGGTCGGCTTCCTGAAACCTGCGATCGGTGCCCCTGAAGAAGACCCAAACGTCGTCCAGTGTTGAGTCGTCATGGTCTTCTCGCCTCGCTCCATAGGCGCTCAGTGTAGCATCGGCAGGTCGCCACTCTAGCAACTGCAGGGCGTGAACAGGCGAGCTTAGGGTGCGATACTCTCCAGAGCACGCGCTCAGTAACCTCAGCGTCCGGTGACGCTCTCCGCTAGGGCCGCCGCCTGAACCGATGCCTTCAACCCGACACGCACCCAGGCTAACCCTGGTCGTCATCGCCCGCAATGAGGCGGCGCTGATCGGCGGCTGCCTGCAGAGCGCACGCGCGGTGGTCGATGCGATGATCCTGCTCGATACCGGCTCGTGCGATGAGACGGTGGCGATCGCCACCGCCGCCGGGGCCAAGGTCTACCCGTTCACCTGGAGCGATGACTTTGCTGCGGCCCGCAATGCGGCACTGGCGCATTCACACACCCCTGGAACCTGATCGTGGATGCCGATGAGCGCCTAGCCGAGGGCGCGGAGCAGCTGCGCGCGGAGGTGGCCAAGCCGGCGGACTTCATCGGCATGCTGCCGGTGAACAGTGGCTTCGATCTCGCCGGGCAGGTCGAGACCAGTACGGCTTGGATACCGCGGCTGTTGCCTGCAGGGGTGCGCTATCAAGGCCGGGGGCATGAGCAGCCGGTGTCTGAATGGCCGCGTGTGCGGCTGCCGGTCGCGATCCATCACTCGAGCTATCGGCGGGCAGCGCTGGCGCGCAAACAGGGCCGCAACCGCAGGCTGTTGTTGGCGCTGCTCAGTGAAACACCGCCTCCGGCGTCTCAGCGGTAAGAATACGATCGGACCACTCCAGCAGCGTCTCGGCATCGGCCTCTTGGATCTGTTGGCGCAGCCGGACATCGGTGGGGCCGAATTTGCGCTCTATTAAGCGCAGCAGAAGTTCGGCCTTACCCTGCTCGCGGCCTTGCTCGATGCCCTGCTCGCGGCCCTGCTCAATATAACGATCAATAAAGGTCTGCATGATGGGGTCTCCCGGTGCGGTCTGTTCCAACAAGCGGCGGGCGTCATCCTCCTCCACCCGTTGTGTCCCTTGGACATCATATCGCAGCAGCGATTCCAGAATCTGCAGCGCAGTGTCGCGGTCGGCGATCTGGTCAATCAAGGCGATCAACCGCTCCAGATGCTCGAGCGGCTGGTCGCTGAAGATCCAGCGCATGGCGAGCTGCACCAGGCGGGTCAGCACATCGCCTTTGATCTCCGCATCGCTGCGCGGCGAGAGATCGTGCAAGGCATAGCGAAACTGCGGCACATAGGGCTTGAGTGCGTCCGGCAGCGGCCGGATCAGGGCATGGAAGTCGCTCGGCATCCGCCAGAGACTCTGACCATGATAGAGCACCAGCGGATAGACCGGCGGCAAGGTCTTGGCCTCGGGATGCTGCTTGCGGTAGGCATCGCCCTGCAGCGCGATGTAGCGCAGCAGTTGCAGCAACACCCAGTAGTCGGGATGGCTCTTGTGCTCAAACAGGATGTAGACGTGGAGCGCGAGCATCGCTGCAGCATCTTCTAGATCAGCTGCAGCGGCCGGATCAGCCCGCTCAGGCACGGTTGGATTAGCCTGATCGGGCACACGCCATCTCAGCCGATAGACCAGATCTGAATAGGATGCGCGCAATTCCCTGGAGACGTAGCTGTCTTTGCTGATCTCCAGACTGTCAAGATCCACCACCTCAAGCAGCTCAGCCGGCAGTTGCTGGCGCAGAAAGTCTTGCGCAATCTCGCGCCGGGTGAAGCGCTCGCGGAAGTCGACGTCATGCGGGTTGTTGATCTCGTCCATGGAACGAACTGGACCAGATTGGACTGTTGCGGCGAGCACCCTGCCCCCATACACGAGACGCCCGCCGCAGCCGCGATGATCGCGCGCAGCCGTCCTGTGCTGCTCGCTATACTGCTCACTCTCGTCCCGCCGCGACCCCAGCGACGGTCACCCAAATCCCTGCCAGAGCCACCACTCCAGCTCGAAGTAAGCCTGCACCAGGCACTGGCCGCGCAGACCCGTTGGCTCATCGGCGGCCTCGCTATCCTCGGCGTCGTGCTCAAGCTCGCGGATGTGCTGATCGGACCTTGAAGAGGCGCGGTCACGACGCGCGCGTTTGCCGCGTATCGCTTGCAGCCAGAGAGCGTCATCGGCGTTGTCGGCAGCGGCGGTGGCGTCGATTTCGCGCCGTTGACTGTGCCTGGTCGGGACAGGAAAGCCGTTGATGGTCACTAGGGCGCGGCAGCAGCAGGCAGGCCGGATCAGCCGCCCTTGTTCGCGCAGCCAGGCGGCGCGGGTGGCGAAGCATCACCTGTTGGGCTTCGGCTGGCGGCAAGGCTCTATGAAACACCGCCTCCGGGGTCTCAGCGGTGAGAATACGCTCGGACCGCTCCAGTAGCGTCATGGAACTGATCCTGGCCTTCGAAACCGCCTATGACCTGCGCCTGAGCGGCGATGAGATCGCTGATTTCACCTCGATCACTGCGATTCGCGCGCGCATCGACAGCAAGATCAGCTAACATCCCACGATCAGCTCAGGCGTGGAGAACGCACAATGACCCAACTGCTTGAACAGGCGATGGCCGAAGTCTCAAAGATGCCCGCAACTGTGCAGGATACGATTGCCACCCTGGTACTTGATGAACTTCGGGATGAAGCTCGATGGGAAACGGCCTTTGAGCAGACCAACGATGCGCAATGGGATGCGATGATTCAACAAGTCCAGACCGAGATCGATACGGCCAAGACAGAGCCGCTTGATCAGCTGATCCCGTGACATCACAGATCACCAAGCGCTTCCGTGAGCATTTTGAACGACTCCCCGAAGAGGTCAAACGACATGCCCGTCGCGCTTACCGAATCTGGCAAGCCAATCCCCAGCATCCCGGTTTGCATTTCAAATCGGTTAGCCGTCGGCAACCCGTCTATGCCGTGCGAATCGGCATCGGCTGGCGGGCATTAGGGCTGCGCCGAGGCGACCCACGCCACTCGCTAACGGATCGTCGTCCCCACTGAAGAGGGAGGCAAGGCAGGCTGCTCGGTAGGGATCTGTACTGAATTGGGAGACCAAGATGTCAACACGAGCCTGGTACGACTACTACATCATCGACCCCGGATCGGGCACGATGACCTTGGCCATGCGCTTCTACAAGTGGGGCGACGGCACGCCGGAGAACGCGCTTGCGGAGTATCGGTTGTTCAGAGAACGCTTGCAGCAGCTCGGCGGGCAGCTGCCGGTGGCGTGGCTCGATCGTCTGTTGCGTGACCAGCTCGGCGACCTCCATGCGACGCTGCCGCCACAGTTTGCCACCGCTGCGTTCTTGTTCCTGCTTCAACGCGCCTCGGATGAGGAGCAGCGTCAGTTTTGGCATCGGTACACGCCACCCGAGGAGCGGCCGGATTTTCATCTCCGCTTCGCGCTCGACGAGGCGCTGACGGCCGAGCCTTTCGACATCCCGCCACAGACAGATCCGCTGTTGGAGCGAGTCCGGCGCTTTCTTGCCACGGCCCACTCTCTGCGCCCATGGCGAGACTATGGGCTGCGACTCGACCTCTTGGATTGGCTGCAATACCTCACCCAGCCCACGCGCAGCGCCGACATGGGTGCCATCGCCGGCGACTGGGAGCCAGCCTGGGATATTAACTATCGCTTCCGGTTCTTTTTCTGGATCGATGCGCAGCGGCCCTTGCGGATCGGGCAGATGGCGATCGAGCTGTGCCGGCGCGACGGCACCGATCTGTTATCGGTGACCGATGCAACCGCGGATGAGTGGGAATGCGAACAGCGAGATGCGCTGCGCAAGATCATCGGCGCCTCCGACATCAACATCACATCCCTGGCGCCGCTCCAGCACGACTATGCGACCACGCCAGACAACTTCTGGCAGTTCCGCGAGCAACCGAACCCGGAAGAAACAACGCGTCGCGCGCGACTCGAGGCTCTCCGACCGATCCGCAAGATCTTGGTGCGCCAGATCGAGAAACGTTTTGGCCTCAAGGTCGCCGATGAGACGCGGTCAATATTGGAGCAGATCGACGACTTCGACCTGCTGCTCGAACTGACCGAGCCTGTCATTGATGCTCCGGACAGTGCGGCCTGGCTTCGCGCGCTGCGGCAAGTTTGCAGTCCTTGATCGCCAGACGCCTCGCGATAAGCGCGGGTCTGTTTTTGCTCCTGCAAGGACGACTGGAGCGCCAGAGGATCCGAAAGCTAGCGCAAGGCATTACGGTCGATCCAGCCGTGCTCGAAGGCGATCTCCGGCTCAGCCGATTCAATGCGCGTACGGTAGCGGTTCCGCGAAGCGAACCGCCATCATCATCCCAGCCGTCAGTCCCATAAGAGGCGGATTGTCGCTGACGTGCCGAATCCGCCTTACGGGTTACGGGTTACGGGTGATGCTGAGGAAAAAATTCGTGATCCAGCGTTTGCGTGACCGTGTAAGGGCATACGAGAGGAATACAGACAGATTCCCCATGGGCTTGCAAGGATTTGGTGGCAGATCGGCGCGCTTGCAGCCAAGCTTTGTCGAATAATTCGTTGAGATAATGCTTCAAACTCGGTGTTGCATCCAAGCGGGTTTGTGCTTGATCGCGCCACTCAGCCACTTCTTCAATCCAATGTGTTCTTGGTTCAACCGCTGGCGAACATTGAAGCTTTAATAAGTGAATGAGAATTTGGCGCAGCAACGACTGAAGAGCAACCTTCTGTTCTCGCCCCATATCTTCCAGTTCCTCAATCAGATGGGTGCAATCCAGTTCAGCGAAACGCCGGGTGCGTAGTAGTCTGGTTTGTTGGTCAATCCACGATAAAAAATCCGTGTCGTAGATGTCTCTGTGATTGATGACATTCTCGGTCATCGGCAATGTCTCCAACGGGTTGCCCATGTGCCAAGCATACCACGCCTCCAATGATCTCCCAGCGCACCGCGAGTCACGGTCGATCCAGCCCTGCTCGAAGGAAGGCGATCTCCTCGGGCACGGCGATGCGTTGGCCTTGGCGCTTTTCAATGGTCTGGATGTAAGCGGCGGCCTCGACCAGGCTGTCGTGGGTGCCAGTGTCGAACCAGGCGTAGCCGCGGCCCAAGCGCTCCACATGCAGCTGGCCCGTTATTGCCGGTGATGAGAAGTACAGCTGCCGTCAGTGATTCGACGGTCGGTTTCTTGAAACTTACGGTCAGTCTCCCGCGACTCCTCGCGCAGTTCGCCGATCAGTCGGTCGGTCTCTTGGAATTTGCGATCGGTCTCCCTGAAGAGGTCCCAGACGTCGTCGAGTGTGGTGGCCATGGTCATGTCGCCTCGCTGTTGAGCGCTTCGGTGTAGCACTTGGAGGGTGAGCAGCCATTTTGACAGGTCTGGCACGCCTGTTGTCGCTCGAATGATTCTCGAGAATCAGGTGGCGCATAGCACCTCGTGGCTGCCCCAGCTGCTGCCGGCCTCGGTGCGTTATCAGGGGCGGGTGCATGAGCAGCCGTGCTCGGAGCTGCCGCGGGTGCGCTTGCCGATGCCGATCCATCACAGCGGTTACCGCCGCGCGGCGCTGGCGCGTAAACGCGGTCGCAATCGGCGGCTGCTGCTGGCGATGCTCGAGGAGCGCCCGGAGGATGCCTACCTGCACTATCAACTCGGCAAGGATGACGAGGTCTATGGGGCCTTCGCGGAGGCCGCTGAGCACTATCAGCGCGCCTTGCAGTGGGTCGCGCCACAGCAAGGCTACGGCATGACTTGGTGGTGCGGCTGCTCTATGTGCTCAAGCGCGCGGGGCAGTTGGAGACGGCGATTCAGCTGGCGGAGCGGGAGATGCCGCACTGGCAACAGTCGCCGGACTTCTTCTTTGTGCTCGGTGATTTGTTGCTCGACTGGGCGATGGCGCATCCGGCCCAGGCCGAGCAAGAGTTTCTTCCGCTGGTGGAATCCGCTTGGTCGACCAGCCTGGCGCTGGGCGAGCAGCCGCAGCTCGAGGGTAGCGTGCAGGGGCGTGATAGCTTTCTGGCCGCGCATAACCTGGCGGTGCTCCATGAGCAGATGGCGCAGGCGTTGCGCGAAGGGCAAGCGCAGATCTGATCCCGGCGCTAATGAAACACCGCCTCCGGCGTCTCAGCGGTAAGAATACGATCGGACCACTCCAGCAGTGTCTCGGCATCGGCCTCTTGGATCTGCTGACGTAGCCGGGCATCGGTGGGGCCGAATTTGCGCTCCATCTGGTGCAGCAGAAGCTCGGCTTTGCCCTGCTCGCGGCCCTGCTCAATATACCGATCAATAAACGTCTGCATGATGGGGTCTCCCGGTGCGGTCTGTTCCAACAAGCGGCGGGCGTCGCTCTCTTCCACCCGTTGTGTCCCTTGGACATAGTATCTCAGCAGCGATTCCAGAATCTGCAGCGCAGTGTCGCGGTCAGCGACCTGGTCGATCAAGGCGATCAACCGCTCCAGATGCTCGAGCGGCTGGTCACTGAAGATCCAGCGTAGCGCGAGCTGCACCAGGCGGGTCAGCACATCGCCTTTGATCTCCACATCGCTGCGTGGTGAGAGATCGTGCAGCGCATAGCGGAACTGCGGCACGTAGGGCTTGAGTGCGTCCGGTAGCGGCCGGATCAGGGCGTGGAAATCGCTCGGCATCCGCCAGCGGCTCTGGCCGTGATAGAGCACCAAGGGGTAGACCGGCGGCAAGGTCTTGGCCTCGGGATGCTGCTTGCGATAGGCATCGCCCTGCAACGCGATGTAGCGCAGCAGTTGCAGCAACACCCAGTAGTCGGGATGACTCTTGTGCTCAAACAGGATGTAGACGTGGAGCGCGAGCGTCGCTGCAGCATCTTCTAGATCAACTGCAGCGGCCGGATTAGCCTGCTCAGGCACGGTTGGATCAGCCTGATCGGGCACACACCATTTCAGCCGATAGACCAGATCAGAATAGGACGCGCGCAATTCCCTGGAGACGTAGCTGTCTTTGCTGATCTCCAGGCTGTCGAGATCCACCACCTCAAGCAGCTCAGCTGGCAGTTGCTGGCGCAGAAAGTCCTGCGCGATCTCGCGCCGGGTGAAACTCTCGCGGAAGTAGACGTCATGGGGGTTGTTGATCTCGTCCATGGAACGAACTGTACCAGATTGGACTGTTGCGGCGAGCACCCTACCCTTGCAGCGCTTGGGCCAGGCTCAGCGCGTAGAGGCGATAGCCGGTGTCGGCATCGAGCAGGCGCAGGCCGGGCTGTGCCAGTTGGTTCCAGAAGGCGTATTCCGGCTCGGGCCAGTCTTCAAGCTCGAACAGGGTCAGGGTGACCGGGTTGTCGAGGTCGGCCGGGACGTTGACCTTGAGGCCGGTCTTGAGGTTGAGGGTCCAGTGGGGCTGCACGGTTGGCTTAGGCGTTCGGTTGCGGTGTGGGTTTGGGATGCGTGGCGAGCCAGGTCTCTAGGTCGGCGTCAGTGCTGAAGTCGAGCAGCGCTTCGCCGAGGTCTTCGAGCGGGTCGACCGGCATGGCTAGTACACGGGCCTGCTGGAGCTTAAGCATAGTTTCGCTGGCAGAAGTCGGCTAGGCGTTGATGCCAGTCCATGAGTGTCGGCGTTGCTTGGGCGAGTTCGGTGAATGCTCTTGAAACTCGCTGAAGCGGACTCGGAAGGCGGCGAGCGTTTCATGGTGTTTGGGCGTCAGCGTCTTCCAGTCGTTGATGGGCATCAAGCCGCTGACCTGCTCCAGCGAATACATCAGATAGCCGTGCATCCGCTCCAGGTGCTCAAGCTTCTTGTCGATGAGTTGGAGATGTTCGGTCATAACCGATGGCCGTTGCTTTTGGCGATGCCTGCGATGGGAGAATGTTCATCGAAGCCACGCACAACGAGATCGACTGGCATGTCAAGGGTTTCCTCGAGTTCGATTTTGCATCGCAACTCGTTGCGCAGTGGCTGCTGTTCGGTCTCCACGAACAGATCGATGTCGCCGCCTTTCTTTGCGTCATCGAGTCTTGAGCCGAATAGCCAGATTCGGGACGCTGGCCCTAAATGCTGCTGCACGCTGCGGACGATGTGCTGAGTTTGTTGCTCGGTCAGACGCATGTTGAGTGCATCACAGGTAGAGGTTGGCGGGAATCTTGCGGCCGGAGGCCGCGTGAGCGGGGTGGACCGGGGTTGGTGGTGCTCGCTGTGGTTGCCGGCATTGCTGTGCTCCTGATCGTCGCTGTGGGCGCGATCGGCATGGCGCGTTGGCGCCTCCGCCTCGATGTGAATCACCGCCTGCAGGCCGTTATCGGCGACGCTGCGGGCGAACAGTGGGTCAGGGTCACCGGGTTGTCGAGGTCCGCCGGGATGTTGACCTTGAGGCCGTCCTTGAGGTTGAGGGTCCAGTGGGGCTGCACGGTTGGCTTAGGCGTTCGGTTGCGGTGTGGGTTTGGGATGCGCGGCGAGCCAGGTCTCGAGGTCGGCGTCAGTGCTGAAGTCGAGCAGCGCTTCGATGAGATCTTCGAGCGGGTCGACCGGGAGGGCTTGTATGTGGGCCTGTTGGGCCTTGGTGAGGCTGCCGAGGCGGCGGCGTAGGAGGCGTAGCGCCACCCGTTCAGCTTCGCGCCGACGGCCTTCCTCACGGCCTTCCTCCAGCCAAATCGGCTGGTTCTTCGCCACGATCTCCTGATAGGCGCGGGTCTGTTCGAGTGGGGTCATTTCGCCGAGCATACTGAGGATCTCCTCTAAGGTCTGGTCCTGAAAGCGTGCCAGCAGCCAGGATTGGAAGACGTCGAGACAGTGACGGCGCGCTTGTTCAGGCAGGGGTGCTTGCTGAATCTGACCATAGGCGAGCGGGGCTTGTTCGCGCAAGCGTTCGCGGTCTTCGACCAGATAGGGCAGAAAGGTGGCGAGCAGCGGGTGCTCGGGTTGGGTCTGGCGCAGCTGTTCGAGCACCTCGATGAGGTAGACGCGACGGATGGGGCACTGGGGGTCGCGGGCGAAGGTGCTATGCCAGGGCTCGGTCTGGGGATCGTGCTCGGGACTGAGGAACAGCAGCAGGCCGCGCACCGGTTGCTCGAGACGGCGTTCGCCAAGTAGGCCCATGTCGACCAGCAGGCGGTGGTAGATGGCGTCATCTTTCTGGGCTTGGACTTCGATCGCCCAAATGGCTTGCGCGGGGTCTGCCGGGAGCACGACACCGTCGATGCGCCGCTCCAGGGCTTTGACGTCGATGGCCTCGAAGGCGTAGGGGCCATCGATGCGTAGGCCATCGGTCAGCAGGCAGAGGAACTCGGGATCAGCGCCGAGGAGGAGGTAAATCTGTTTGTCGGTGTGCATGGGCTCAGCCGTTGCGGGCCAGTACCTGTATCGGCGCGCACAGGAAGACGACTTTGGGCTCGGGCCAGTCTTCCAGCTCCAGCAGGGTCAGCGTGACTGGGTTGTCGAGGTCGGCTGGGACATTGACCTTGAGGCCGGTCTTGAGGTTGAGGGTCCAGTGGGGCTGCACGGTTGGCTCGGGGCTTGCTGTTGAGATGTTGGATGATCAAACGAGAGGTCTGACAAAGTGTCATAACGCCCATCGATCTAAACGCTTTCGTTCTGCTGCGGACAGGACGCTGCTCCATTCGGCGTTGTTGATCTGATGCAGCGTCAATGTCCGACTCACTTGAAACCGCTCTTCCAGATAGGCTGCGGCCAGCAGCACCTCTGACTGTGCCCGACAGACGCGTTCGACCTGTTCGCGCGGCAGCAGGAGTTCGGCGGCGAAGGCATTGGCGCGTTGCTCAGGCCAACGCGGGACCTGACCACCCAACACCTCGGCAACGGGCAACGCATGCGCGCGATCGGCCAGCAGATGGCAGATCTCATGTGCCAGCGTTGAGCGTCGGCCATTGGCTGTTGACGCGCGTGAGCGGTGGTTCGTATTGAGCAACACGGCAGGCCCGTGGCGATCTCCCCAGACGGCGACAGCGTCGATGCCTGCGGTGATATCGATCTCACTGAGGTATAAGCCCCACTGTCGCAGTATCTGGTCAGGAAATGCAGGTTGGTCGCTCGCCATGCCGAGGCGCTGGCGCAGCCATTGCGCCAATTGGTAGCCCTGCTCGTAGGCCGGCGCTTGCATCTGCACAACCTGGGTCGCTTGACTTGCAAGATCATCCAGGTTCGGCGTGGCCATACAGGGTATCGCGCGGATGGCTTGCAGCAGGCGGCGCTGCTGCTCGGCGCCGACAGACGCGCTCGTCATCCGGGCCGCCATCAGCAATTCGCCAGGGTGCTCATGGGCTTGAGCGCCGGGTTGCACTTCGAACCAGTCGTCTAGGTGTTGATCGTTCGCCGCACCACCGGCTCCGGCCAGCCGGCGCAGTTCGCTGATGTCGAGACCGGTGGTGATCGGGAGGAAGTGTTCAGCGACACGCTGTTCGCGCTCGGACCAGCATTGTCGCGCGTAGCGTGCGCGGGGTTCCGTGCTGGTTGCAAGCAGTCGATCCAGGTGGTGACCGATAGCGGCTAGGTCGGTCATCGCTTGGGCGTGAGGGAGATAGCGTGGTCGTTCCAATGCGGGTGACCAGAGCTGTGCATCCCTGCCTTCGCGCAACAACCAGAGCGGCCGCAGTGTTAAGCCTCGAAACAGCAACGAGAGATCGTGACGTTGCCGGAAGTCGAAGAGTTGATCTTCCTCTGCCTCAGCCTGACCAATGGCCAGATCGCGCCAGCGTGCGTCGGCCTCTTGCATCATGGTGCCAGGGTGCAGCGGGGCGATATCGATGGGATAGCCTTGCTCGAGCATGAGCCAGGGCCAGATGCGGGCGAGGCCATGAAGGAAATCGACCAACGGCCAAGGCTGTGACGCGGCGAGCGGAGTCGCTCTGTCCGATGCGGCTGGCCCCCAGACCGGCAGACCAGCCACGGCGAGGCTGAATTGGGCTTCGGCGAGGCCGCGGGCCGCCTTGGCATCGTCTGCCGGCAGTATCCACATCTGAATGCCGGTGTCACTGCCTAGCTGTATTGCTTGAGCCATGCTTTAAACGCTCCGCCAAAACCGTCGGCTACCGCACGTTGCTCGAGCTGACGCAGAATCCTGGGAGGTAGTGCTGGCCGGCCTTGGTTGCGATCTCGATGTTGATGGATCGATGACATTTGCCGACTGGACCTGAAGATGAGTCCACGAATCCGGCTTCGTCTTTCGCCCAGCGGTGTTTGGGACGTCTCTCTCCGGGATCATAGCACCACTCTGACTGTGGCTTTTGGGGCTCCAGTGATGAGGTGGCGTGGGTCATTGTAAGACGACGTCAGCGGACTGTAATGTCATCCATCTTGCTCGGATGCGTGGCGAGCCAGGCATCGAGGTCGGCGTCAGTGCTGAAGTCGAGCAGCGCCTCGATGAGATCTTCGAGCGGGTCGACCGGGAGGGATTGTATGTGGGCCTTTTGACCCTTGGTGAGGCTGCCAAGGCGGCGGCGTAGGAGGCGGAGCGCCACCCGTTCAGCTTCGCGCCGACGGCCTTCTTCGCGGCCTTCTTCGCGGCCTTCCTCCCGCCAAATCGGCTGGTTCTTCGCGACGATCTCGCGATAAGCGCGGGTCTGTTCGAGTGGGGTCATTTCACCGAGGAGGAGGTCGATCTGTTTGTCGTTGTGCATCAAGAGGACAACGGGTTGATCACCTGCTCAAGCGGCATCTGCGGCCGTTCAGGAAACGCACTCAGCGGCTGTTGCGATCGCGCTGCGGCGATGTCTCTGGCGTCGGTGTAGCAGGCTTCATAGATATCGTTGAGGTAGACCCTTAAGCTCGGACTGTCGTCCAGTTCGTCGCGGATCTGTTTGCGGAAGCTGGCCACCTCGGCTCGCCAGTGGTTGCCGCTGCGGGGTGTTTCCTCCGCCCAATACTCGAGCTTGAGGAGATGGGCGAGCAGTTGCCGCAGCAGATTTTTTAGCTTGCGCTTTTCCCGGCGACTCAAGTCGTCGATCTCCTCGAGCAGGTGCATGAGGTCAACACTGGCAAAGTCACGACGCGCGAGTTTGCCGCGTGTCGCTTGCAGCCAGAGATAGTAATCGGCGTCGTAGGCAGCGGCGGTGTCGTCGGTTTCACGCAGTTGACTGTGCATGGTCGGGACGGGAAGCGGTTGATGGTCACCAGGGCGCGTCATCGTCATCAGGCGGGCCGGATCAGCCGCCCTTGTTCGCGCAGCCAGGCGGCGCGGGTGGCGTTGCAGGCAAACAGTGTAGCCGGTTTTTCCAGCGCTGATTGTGCGCTGGGTTCGGTTTCACTGTCGGCGTTGGCGTTGGCGTTGGCATCGGTGTTGCCGTTGGCATCCGCGTTTGCGTGCAGCTCAGGGCTTGCGTTTCGGGGGCCGTTGGCGGCGGGTGCCTCCTGCAGCGCGACCAAGGCATTCAGGGCCGGGATCAATCGGTAGAGGCTGAGGCCAGCGGCTTGCAGCTCGGCCAGGGCGGCGCTGTCGCTGGGGAGCAGGAACAGCGGGTCGGCCTGTTGCAGCCAGTTGGGGTCGAGCGGGGTGCTGGCGCCGAGGCGGATCAGGTCGAAGACGGCGGCGGGTTGGTGGTGGTCGCTGTGCGCTTGGGTCTCCGCCTCGGTGTGAATCACCGCTTGCAGGCCGTTATCGGCGACGCTGCGGGCGAATAGCGGGTCAGGGTTGAGCGCGAGCACCCTGCCCTGCCCTTCACCTTGGCCTTGCAGGGCTTGGGCGAGGCTCAGCGCGTAGAGCCCATAGCCGGTGTCGGCATCGAGCAGGCGCAGGCCGGGCTGGGCGAGTTGGCGACAGAAGGCGTGTTCCGGCTCGGGCCAGTCTTCCAGCTCCAGCAGGGTCAGGGTGACCGGGTTGTCGAGGTCGGCCGGGACGTTAACCTTGAGGCCGGTCTTGAGGTTGAGGGTCCAGTGGGGCTGCACGGTTGGCTTAGGCGTTCGGTTGCGGTGTGGGTTTGGGATGCGCGGCGAGCCAGGTCTCGAGGTCGGCGTCAGTGCTGAAGTCGAGCAGCGCTTCGATGAGATCTTCGATCTGGTCGACCGGGAGGGATTGTATGTGGGCCTGTTGCCCCTTGGTCAGGCTGCCAAGGCGGCGGCGCAGGAGGCGAAGGACCAGTTGGGCCTCGCTTTGGCGGCCTTCCTCACGGCCTTCCTCACGGCCTTCCTCCAGCCAAATCGGCTGGTTCTTCGCCACGATCTCGCGATAAGTGCGGGTCTGTTCGAGTGGGGTCATTTCGCCGAGCATACTGAGGATCTCCTCTAAAGTCTGGTCCTTAAAACGCGCGAGCAGCCAGGATTGGAAGACGTCGAGACAGTGACTGCGCGCTTGTTCAGGCAGGGGTGCTTGCTGAATCTGACCATAGGCGAGTGGGGCTTGTTCGCGCAAGCGTTCGCGGTCTTCGACCAGATAGGGCAGAAAGGTGGCGAGCAGCGGGTGCTCGGGTTGGGTCTGGCGCAGCTGTTCGAGCACCTCGATGAGGTAGACGCGGCGGATCGGGCACTGGGGGTCGCGGGCGAAGGTGCTATGCCATGGCTCGGTCTGGGGGTCGTGCTCGGGACTGAGGAACAGCAGCAGGCCGCGCACCGGTTGCTCGAGACGGCGCTCGCCGAGCAGGCCCATGTCGACCAGCAGGCGGTGGTAGATGGCGTCATCTTTCTGGGCTTGGACTTCGATCGCCCAGATGGCTTGCTTGGGGTCTGCCGGGAGCACGACACCGTCGATACGCCGCTCCAGGGCTTTGACGTCGATGGCCTCGAAGGCGTAGGGGCCATCGATGCGCAGGCCGGCGGTGAGCAGGCAGAGGAACTCGGGATCGGCGCCGAGGAGGAGGTAAATCTGTTTGTCTGTGTGCATGCCCTTGTGCGTTATGTACCCTGGCCGCAGACGGCGCTTGAAGACGATGGTTGTCGTTACGGTTATCCTTCTCCGATCGAAGGGCTCCGTCAAAGGGTCTCTGAACGATTACCAACACCCAATAGTCGGTACGGCTCTTGTGCTCAAACAGGATGTAGACGTGGAGTGCGAGGGTGGCTGCCACATCGGCCGGATCAAGCGTTGCCGCATCAGCGCGCGACTACAGAAGGAGATCAAGGGCGTTAAACTCCAAATCAAGGAGGTCGAAGCACGCATGCAGAAGGAGATCAAAGAGGTTGACGCACGCTTATAGGAGCGCGTTAGCCAGCTCGAAGTAAGCCTGCACCAGGCGCTGGCGGCGCAGATCCGTTGGCTCATCGGCGGCCTCGCCATCCTCGGCGTCGTGCTGAAGCTCGCGGATGTGCTGATCGGACCTTGAGGACGCGCGAGGGCGCTGGGGCGTGAGCGCTCTGGGTTGGCGCGCCATCAGGGCCGCAACCGCAGGCTGTTGTTGGCGCTGCTCAATGAAACACCGCCTCCGGCGACTCAGCGGTAAGAATACGATCCGACCACTCCAGCAGTGTCTCGGCATCGGCCTCTTGGATCTGTTGGCGCAGTTGGACATCGGCGGGGCCGAATTTGCGCTCCATCTGGCGCAGCAGAAGCTCGGCCTTACCCTGCTCGCGGCCTTGCTCGATGCCCTGCTCGATGCCCTTCTCGCGGCCCTGCTCAATATACCGATCAATAAACGTCTGCATGATGGGGTCTCCTGGTGAGGTCTGTTCCAACAAGCGGCGGGCGTCACTCTCTTCCACCCGTTGTGTCCCTTGGACATCATATCGCAGCAACGATTCCAGACTCTGCAGCGCGGTGTCACGGTCGGCGATTTGGTCGATCAAGGCGATCAAGGCGATCAACCGCTCCAGATGCTCCAGCGGCTAGTCGCTGAAGATCCAGCGTAGCGCCAGTTGCACCAGGCGGGTCAGCACATCGCCCATGATCTCCGCGTCGCTGCGCGGCGAGAGATCCTGCAGCGCATAGCGGAACTGCGGCACAAACGGCTTGAGCGCCTCTGGCAGCGGTCGGATCAGCGCATGGAAGTCACTCGGCATGCGCCAGAGGCGCTGACCATGATAGAGCACCAGCGGATAGACCGGCGGCAAGGTCTTGGCCTCGGGATGCTGCTTGCGGTAGGCCTCGCCCTGCAACAGGATGTAGCGCAGCAGTTGCAGCAACACCCAATAGTCGGTACGGCTCTTGTGCTCGAACAGGATGTAGATGTGGAGTGCGAGGGTGGCTGGCGCGTCTGCTGGGTCAACCACCGCTGGCGCGTCTGCTGGGTCAACCGCAGCTGCTGGAACTGCTGGATCTCAGACCACTGCCGCATCGGCTTGATCAGCCGTGGCCTGGGCGGCTTCGCCCTGCCCTGCTGACGGCGATACTGCGACTGGATGGCGAGCGCCTTGCGCCGATGCCTGCTCAGGCGCGGCTGGATCAACCCGCTCAGGCCCAACTGGACCAGCCTGCTCAGGTCCAACTGGATCAGCCCGCTCAGGAGCCGCTGGATCAGCCTCATCAGGCACACGCCATCGCAGCCGATAGACCAGATCTGAATAGGACGCGCGCAATTCTTTGGAGACGTAGCTGTCCTTGCTGATCTCCAGACTGTCGAGATCCACCACCTCAAGCAGCTCAGCTGGCAGGTGCTGGCGCAGGAAGTCCTGCGCGATCTCGCGCCGGGCGAAGCTCTCGCGGAAGTAGACGTCGTGGGGATTGTTGATCTCGTCCATGGGCTACGGACTGTACCCGGATGGGGCCGAGACCGCGAGCCTCAGCCTCCGGCTGCACCCAAGCGCGTCAACAACGCGGCCCAATCCTCACGGCCCTTGATCTGTTCGCTGTCCTCTGGCGACATCTCAATGGAGGCGACGCTTTCGCCGAACAGGCTGCCGGTGAGTAAGACTTCGGTCCAGACGCCGAGCACCGCGCCGTTGAAGCGAAACAGGCGTTCACGCGCGTAGACCAACGGCTGGAAGCGGCCGGGGTTGAGCGGCGCTAGACCATGGCGTCCATGGGTGAACATGGGCTCGCCTTCCTCGGTGACAGAGACCACCAAGTCCGCAACCGTGGTGAGCAAGACGTCGACGGCGTTATCGATTGTCGACATAGGCGGCGCTACGCAAGCGCGCGTGGGGCCACCCAACCTTGCCCCAGCGCAACCCCAAGCCACATCACCCAAGGCAAACAGGCCCAAGATGGACTAAACTCAGCGACTTGCGCAATCCCCCACTGCGGCACACCTGGAACGCCCCAGGGGGACATCGGGAGACACTGATGCACCAGATCCAAGGCCTGCTCATCACCGGCGGCACCGGCTCCTTCGGCAAGGCCTTCGTCAAGACCGTCTTGGCCGAGCATCCGCACATCCAGCGCCTCGTGGTCTACAGCCGCGATGAACTCAAGCAGTACGAGATGGAGCAGGTCTTCAGCCCCGATGACTACCCCGGGCTGCGCTATTTCATCGGCGATGTGCGCGATCACAAGCGCCTGCATCGCGCGCTCGAAGGCATCGACACCGTCGTCCATGCCGCCGCGCTCAAGCAGGTGCCGGCCGCTGAGTACAACCCTTCGAGTGCATCAAGACCAACATCCTCGGCGCCCAGAATCTGATCGAATCCTGCCTCGATAGTGGCGTCAAGCGCGTCATCGCGCTCTCCACCGACAAGGCCGCCGCGCCGGTCAACCTCTACGGCGCCACCAAGCTCTGCTCAGACAAGCTGTTCATCGCCGCCAACAACATCAAAGGCACCCGCGACCTGACCTTCGCCGTGGTCCGCTACGGCAACGTCATGGGCAGTCGCGGCTCGGTGATCCCCTTCTTCCTCGAGCGTCGCCACAGCGGCGTGCTGCCGATCACTGATCCGGCCATGACCCGCTTCAACATCAGCCTGCAAGAAGGCGTCGACATGGTGCGCTGGGCGCTCAACAACGCCCGTGGCGGCGAGTTGTTCGTGCCCAAGATCCCGAGCTAACGCATCACCGATGTCGCCAAGGCCATCGGCCAAGACTGCGAGCACCCGGTCATCGGCATCCGCGCCGGCGAGAAGATCCACGAGGAGATGATCACCGCCAGCGACAGCTTCCACGCCATTGACCTTGGCCGCTACTTCGCCATCTTGCCGATGACCGGCCCCAACAGTCCCGAGCGCTACCTCCAAGCCTATGGCGGCCAGATGGTCCCAGAAGGCTTCGCCTACAACAGCGGCACCAATCCGGACTTCCTCAGCGTCGAGCAACTGCGCGCGCTGATCCGCGCGCATCTAGACCCGCACTTCAGCGTCAACGACCCGGCATGATCCCCTACGGTCGCCAAGACATCACTGAGGCCGACACCGCCGCGGTCGAGGCTGTACTGCGCTCGGACTTCCTCACCCAAGGCCCAGCGGTGCCGCGCTTCGAGCAAGCCGTTGCCGCCAAGGTCGGCGCAGCGCATGGTGTTGCCGTCAACAGCGCCACCAGCGCCCTGCACCTCGCCTGTCGCGCGCTCGACCTCGGCCCCGGCGACTGGCTCTGGACCTCGCCCAATACCTTCGTCGCCAGCGCCAACTGCACCCGCTACTGCGGCGCCCAGGTCGATTTCGTCGACATCGACCCGCGCACCTACAACCTCAGCGTTGACGCCCTCGCCGCCAAGCTCGAGCAGGCTGACAAGACCGGCACCCTGCCCAAGCTCCTCATCCCGGTGCACTTCGCCGGCCAGCCCTGCGACATGCCCGCCATCGCCGCACTGGCCCAGCGCTACGGCTTCAAGATCATCGAAGACGCCTCCCACGCCATCGGCGCGCGCTGCGACGGCGAGCCCGTCGGCAACGGCCGCTACAGCGACATCAGCGTCTTCAGCTTCCATCCGGTGAAGATCATCACCACCGGCGAGGGCGGCCTGGCCACCACCAACAACCCCGAGCTGGCCGAGCGCATGAGTCGCCTGCGCAGCCACGGCATCACCCGCGACCCGGCGCAGATGCAGGGTGAGCCCGCTGGCCCCTGGGACTATCAGCAGATCGAGCTGGGCTACAACGACCGCATCACCGACATCCAAGCCGCGCTCGGTCTCAGCCAACTGCAGCGCCTCGACGACTACATCGCCCGCCGACAGGCCCTGGCCGAGCGCTATGATCAGCGGCTCGCCGAGCTGCCGGTGCGCACGCCCTATCAAGACCCCAAACACCGCTCAGCGCTGCACCTGTACCCGATCCAAGTCGCCGACGGCACAACCCGCGCCAACAGCTTTCAGGCGCTGCGCGAGGCGGGAATCGGCGTCAACGTGCACTATATTCCGGTGCATACGCAGCCCGACTATCAGCGGCTCGGCTTCGCCAAAGGTGACTACCCGGTGGCCGAGGCCTACTATGAGCGCGCGATCAGCCTGCCGCTGCATCCAAACTTGACCGAGGCCCAGCAACACCTGATCTGCCAATGTCTGGGGGATGCACTGGCGACTGAACAACCAGTGAAGTCGACGACCCAAGATCGCGGTCTGACGAGTACCCAGGGGTTGTCAACGGAGAGGCTGTAATGAGACCACAAGATTTGACACTACGTTGCTACGCCGAGCAGCAGGCGGACTGCCTGTGGGTGACCGTTTGTGTGGACCTGTGCCTCGCCGCACAGGGGAAAACCTATCGAGAGGCTCGCCAAAAGCTCAATCAGCAGATCAAGGAGTACGTTTTTGACGCCTTGGCGGGAGAGGATCGCGCCTACGCGAAGCAACTGCTGCGCAGAAAGGCCCCCTTGAGCCAACGGTTCAAGTACCAACTCATCCACCTGCACCTATTCGGTCTCCTGTTCCGACAGCGGGTGCGTGATTTCATCTCAAAATTGCCGCTCGTGCCGTACAACAACCACTATGCGCGATGAGCCGCTGGCCGCCGCTCGACTGCTCAGACGTCAAGAAAGCATTGAAACGTCTTGATTTCGAGCCCCGACCGCAGAAAGGCACCTCCCATGAGCAATGGGTCAAGCGTGTCGATGGAAAGCTCTATAAGGTCACGGTTGACTGCCCAAAGGCCCAGTTCAGTCTAACCCTGATCGATTCAATGGCAGCTCAAGCGGGAATCTCGCGACGCGCGTTCTACCAAGCTGCCGATAAAAAGAAAAAATGGACGTGGCTGTGGAGATAGCCGTGCATCAGCCTGCATAATTGCAAATCGGGAGGATCGATTGTTATCAATAACATCTAACCTCTGCGTCATCCCCGCCCGCGGCGGCAGCAATCGCATCCCGTGCAAGAACATCCGCGACTTCTGCGGCAAGCCGATGATCGCCTGGCCCATCATTGCCGCACAGGAATCAGGCTTATTCGATCACATCATCGTCTCGACCGATGATGACGAGATCGCCGCCGTTGCCGAAGCGCAAGGCGCTGAGGTGCCTTTTCGTCGACCTGCCGAACTCTCCGACGATCATGCCGGCACCACCGCCGTCATCGCCCACGCAGTGCGCTGGGTGCAGGGCGCTGGTTGGACGCTCGATGCGGTCTGCTGCCTCTATGCAACGGCCCCTTTTGTCCGCGCAGCAGACATCAGAGCATGTCTTGAGCAGTTACAGACCGGCCAGTGGGCGTATTGTTTTACCGCCACCAGGTTCGCCTCGCCAATACTGGTTCGTCGACATCAGCGCCACGCTGGAGCAAAAACTCGCCGCGCTCGACGCCTACGCCGAGGAACTGCGCGACTAGCCGCATCCACGTTCGCGCCAAGGCGTCGAACACCTGGCCCGCTGACGCGGTGCCACCGTCGGCTGTGAGGCCGCAGAGGCCTTTGTACTCGCACGTTGTTTGGTGTGACAATCCTGAAATCGAGCCTCTACAAAGTGAAACACAATGGGACAAGCGAAACGGGCATTCACAGAGCTGTCTGAACATCTTGAGGGACATGTTGGCAACGTCGCCCTTGCTGGTGGCTATCTCTATATTTATCTCAATGACAGACTATTGCACATTGCAAGCATTCCAATGCCCAATGTACTCGCTGAGCGCTTCTCTGAAAGCACCACAGAGAATAGCGACCGATTTGAAGATGAGCATGGCAACGAGTTTGTCATCACGATTTACTCCTCAATCAACGGAATCCAATGGTATTTAGAGGAGTATCCTGATGACGCAAACTTGCTCATGAGTGTGCATTACGATGTCAGCCTCAACGAGCACTAAACGCTATCAACAATTCCAAGTCAGGATAAACGGCATCATCGCACGGTCATCTACCACTGATGAACTCATTCTTCGTTTGCTGTTCGCCAATCTAATTACCTCGCTTGAGACTTACCTTTACGAGCTAACGATGGAATTGCTCCAAGGCGATCAGTCGCTACTCTTAAATGTTGCAAAATCAGAAAAATTCAAGGCCCGCAAACTCCCCATCCACTTTGCTTTGCAAAATGACCTGAAGCAGTATTTTCTTCCGTTGGTCACCGAGATCAACTTTCACAACCTATCCGACATCGAGCCTCTTTTTCGAGGGGCATTGGATGTCAAAATACCGCTCAATGATGACGTGCTACAGGCAATCAGAGTGCGCCATGACATCGTGCACCGTGACGGCTTCAGTAAAACGGGTGAACCGATCATTATTGATCAACGCATCATAGAAAAGACGGCTCAGTCGCTCTCAGAACTAGTGCAAACGGTCGATCGGCAGGTTATCGACCGATATGCTGGCCTGCTCAATACTTAACCGATGCACATCGCCATCCGCACCGACGCCTCCGCCTGCATCGGCCTCGGCCACCTCGCGCGCTGCCGAACGCTCGCGCAGGCGCTGCGCAAGCAAGGCGCCTTTGTGCACTTTATCTGCCGTGCCCATCCGGGCCACCAGATCGACGCATTACGGGCCGAAGGCTATCGGGGGTTTTCGGGGACGGGTCACACTTGTTCGGGATTGAGCAACGCGAGGAATTCATCGGGAGTCAGGATCGGCAGGATTCCGGTGGGGAAATCGCCGGCGTTGCGCGTTATCAGATAGTCAGCGCGCGCGTGGAGTGCACTGTAGAACTGGATGGCATCCTCGAAGTCGGGAATCTTTGAGTCGATGGCCTGGTTCAGGATGCGCTGGTCCGCAGCGACGCTGGCAAAGCTATCACGCATTAAGATCAGTGCCCGGCGTGCTGCGGCCGTATCGCGCGCCTTACGAACGATATAGAAGACATTGTTGAAGCTGATGGCAGAGATGAATGCCTCGCAAGCGCCCGTCTCGGCCATCGTCCAGATGCGGGCGGCCGCCCTATAGAAGGGTTTGCGCTGCGCGAGGACGTCGAGGAGCAGATTGGTGTCGACGAAGATCCTCATTGGGTCTCGCTGTAGCGTTCCCAGAGCGCCTCACTGAGGAGATCAGCGTCCGAGTGGCTGGCATCCAGATCGACCAACCCGGTCGCGCTCTGAGTCAGCGGACCGATGAAGTCCGCATGATGCGAATGGTCCAGCGCATCGAGTCCGCAGACGAGTCCGGCGAGCATGGCCGAGACACTGGTGTTGCGGGCGCGTGCCGCTTGCTTCGCGCGCTCGACAACCGACTTATCCATACTGAGGGTGAGCTTTGTGTTCATGGTGGACCCTAGGATACGTAATAGCTCTTCAAAAGAGTACGTGTCACCGGTTGAGCCGTCAAGCGGCAGCCACGGCATCACCCGCGACCCGGCGCGGATGCAAAACGATCCCGACTCACCCGCGCTGAGCCCACCAGCAGAACCCTGGTACTATCAACAGATTGAGCTGGGCTACAACGACCGCATCACCGACATCCAAGCCGCGCTCGGACTCAGCCAACTGCAGCGCATCGATGACTACATCGCCCGCCGACAGGCCCTGGCCGAGCGCTATGATCAGCGGCTTGCCGAGCTGCCGGTGCGCACGCCCTATCAAGCAAGACCCCAAACACCGCTCAGCGCTGCACCTGTACCCGATCCAAGTCGCCGCCGGCGCAACCCGCGCCCACAGCTTCCAGGCGCTGCGCTCGACGCCTACGCCGAAGAGCTGCGCGACTGGCCGCATCCACGCTCGCGCCAAGGCGTCGAGCACCTGGCCCGCTGGCGTGGCGCCACTGTCGGCTGTGAGGCCGCTGAGGCTTTTGTGCTCGCCCGACAACTGCAATGAACATCGCCATCCGCACCGACGCCTCCGCCCGCATCGGCCTCGGCCACCTCGCGCGCTGCCGCACGCTCGCGCAGGCGCTGAGGGAGCAGGGCGCTTCAGTGCACTTCATCTGCCGCGCTCATCCCGGCCACCAGATCGACGCCTTACGCGCCGATGGCTATCGCGTCAGCGCCTTACCCGCGCCCCCCGAACAACCCACCGCCGATGCCGACTATGCCGCCTGGCTCCGCGTCAGCCAAGCACAGGACGCAGCTGAAACCCTCGCTGCCCTGAATAATCAGACAGGGCGCAGCGAAACAGAACCCAGCGATAACCGGCTCAGCAAGACAGCGACCGCCGCCTCTTCGCCCGCCGGCGCGCTCGCCGGACCGGCCGTTCATCAACAACCCAACTGGCTCATCGTCGACCACTACGCCCTCGACGCCACCTGGGAGCAGCACCTGCGCCCAGCCGTCGGTCGTATCCTGGCCATCGACGACCTTGCCAACCGCCGCCACGACTGCGACCTGCTGCTCGATCAGAACGTCGCCCCGGATGCCAAGGCGCGCTACGCCGACCTGCTGCCAGCAAGCGCCCAAAGCCTGCTCGGTCCGCGCTACGCCTTGCTGAGGCCCGAGTACGCCGAGGTACGGCAACGGCTGAGGCGCTGCACGAGCGCGAACCCCAGCGACCCGGAGGCTCAGCGCGACGATCCAGGCCAACTCGAGCAACAACCAGTACGCCGCGTGCTGATCTTCTTCGGTGGCACCGACCCGGACGATCTCAGCGGCCGCGCGCTCGAGGCCCTGAGCGCCCCTGCCCTCTCCACGCTCTTCGTCGACCTAGTCATCGGCGCCAACAACCCACACCGCGAGCGGCTCACCGCGCTGGCTCAGAGGAGAGGCAACACCCAACTGCACCCGCCGCGCCCGCACCTTGCCAACCTCATGGCCGAGGCCTATCTCGCCATCGGCGCCGGCGGGACCACCACCTGGGAGCGTTGCTGTCTCGGCCTGCCGAGTCTGGTCATCAGCATCGCTGAGAACCAGCGCCCGGCCTGCGAAGCGCTGGGTGCAGCGGGAGTGATCGCGTATCTTGGCCACCAAGATGTCGTGACGGTTGAGCGGCTCCGCGACGCCGTCCAAACCTTGCGCAACGATGCACAGCTGCGTCAACGGCTATCAGCAGTAAGCGCGGCATGCGTCGATGGCAACGGCGCACGGTGGGTCAGCTTGGCGATGCAACGATCTCAGACAACGAGGATGCCCTGAATGAGCGTCACCGCTTTCGACACTCACCGCTTTATCCAAACGCTCCGGCGGGCCAATCTTTCTGAGGAACAGGCGGAAGCCATTGCCGAGGCCTTCCGCGAAGCCATCGGCGAGGAGATCGTCACAAAGGATGATCTGCGCGCTGAGATCGAGAGCGCAAAGGGCGATCTGATCAAGTGGATCGCCGGTCTCCTGCTCGCCCAGGCGGTGCTGGTCTCCGCGCTGGTCAAATTGCTCTGAGCGGAAGAGCTTCTGCCTCAGCTTCAGCCAGATCCTGCCGAGCGCCTTTCGCGCGCGCTTCCAGCACAGCCTGATCGTGCACGAAAGCGACCTCCCCCAAGGCAAGGGCTGGTCGCCGCTCACCTGGCAGATCCTGGACGGCCAGCCGCGCATCCCGGTCACCCTGATCGAAGCCGCCGAGCGCGTCGACAGCGGCGTCATCTACGCCCAACGCTGGCTTGAGTTCCAGGGCCACGAGCTGATCGACGAACTGCGCGCCGCTCAGGCCGAGGCGACACATGACCTCTGCCGCTGGTTTGTCGATACCTACCCACGCAGCGCGGAGCAGGGACGGCCGCAGCAGGGCGAGGAGAGTTTTTATGCGCGCCGGCGGCCGGCGGACAGCCGGCTTGATCCGGAGCAGCCGCTGGCGGAGCAGTTCAACCTGCTGCGGGTGGTGGATAACGAACGGTATCCGGCGTTCTTCGAGTGGCGGGGCAAGCGCTATACTCTCAGCATTGATGAGCACACTGATAGCAGCCATGCCGCCCAAAGGCTCTCACCGAAATCTGGCCTCACAGCGCCGCGAGGAGAGACGGTTGCATGACCAAGCGCGACAAACGCACGGCCGCGTTACGAGCCAATCCAAAGGGAGTCCGATTCGAAGACGCCTGCCGAATTGCTGAATCCTTGGGTTTTGAATGCCAGGGAGGACAAGGCTCTCATCGTACTTATGGTCGTTTTGACGAGCCAACCCTGCTGAATTTTCAGAACCGAGCAGGTTACATCAAAGCCTATCAAGCCAGGCAATTGATCGACATGGTAGAAAATATGAACCCAGCAAGTAGATACCTGGTGGAGATTTTTTGGAGCGATGAAGATGAAGGGTTCATTGCCATTGCCCCGGACCTCCCAGGCTGTTCCGCATTTGGCGAGACCCAGCAAGAGGCCTTGCACGAGATGAACTCGGCGATGATTTCTTGGCTAGAGGCCTGTGCCAAGATGAATCGCTCCTATCCAGAACCCAAAGCGAAACCCCAGCGACTTGCCGCGTGATCCGAGCGTCAACAGAAACTCTCTACTCAATGGCAGAAGCCCGCATGATGCCGCCCGTGCACAACGATTGAGGAGCAGGCCAGTAGCGTCGATCATTATGACCTTCGTCCTCGCCACCTCCCACCCTGGAACGAGATCATGGCCAAGCGCCTGACCGAGCGCACCGGCCAGCCATTTCATCTGATCACGCGCAAAGAAGACCTCACCCCTGAACGCTTGCGTGAGATCGCCCCGCGCACTGTCTTCTTCCCGCACTGGTCTTATCTGATCCCCGCGACCATTCACGAGGGCTGGGAATGCGTCATCTTCCACATGACCGATCTGCCTTACGGGCGCGGCGGCAGCCCGTTGCAGAACCTGATTCAGCGCGGCCATCGGGAGACCATGCTCACCGCCCTGCGCTGCGTGGCGGAACTTGACGCCGGCCCGGTCTACCTCAAGCGCCCTTTATGCCTGGAAGGCTCCGCATCTGAGATCTTTTTGCGCGCCGCCAGCCTGATCGAAACGATGATCGAGACCATCATCCGCGAAGACCCCGAACCGCAGCCGCAGCAGGGCGAGCCGGTGATCTTCCAGCGTCGTAAGCCAGCAGACAGCGATCTGAGTCAAGCGCCGATCCAAAGTCTGAACGACTTCTTCGACTTCATCCGCATGCTCGACGCGGAAGGCTACCCGCGCGCCTTTCTGCTTAACCGGCGGCAGGTCGCGGCCCAACCGGCTCTCGGGCGTGAAGCACCACCTCAAGCACGTTGGCCAAGCCCGCCTCATCCAGTCGCTACGCGGCGAGAGATCCTGCAGCGCTTAGCGGAACTGCGGCACGTAGGAATTGATCTCGGTGTTGATGGGAATGTTGACTGTACCCAGATTGGGCCTGCTTGATGGCTTTGAGCTTGCGCAGGCTGTGAGGACGCAATCGCGACCTACTTCAATCATGCGTGTTCCGACGTCAGCGGGCTAAAACCCTGCTCCACAAAATGTCCATCGAAGCAAAAGGCCTGCTGCAGGCCCAAACGCCGCATCAGCGCGAAACTCGTGCAATCAACAACACTGAGACCGCGACGATTAGCAGCCATCACCGCCTGCACCGCAGCCATGTGCTCAGCGGGACTGATCCACTCGAGGCGGATCATCGGCAGCACGTCGTCGTGGAAGAGACGAACAGCGCTAATCCCCAACCGCGCCTGCAGGAGTGCGAGACACTCCACCAAGATGTAGTTGCTGGTGATCAAGGGGGAGCGCTGGGCCGTCAGCAGCAACCGCGACCAGATTGACTGGGCGGCAGCATGGACTTGGTCATCTCGATCCAGTACCGCGTAGAAGGCCGATGTATCGACGAAGATCATCGGTGCAGATCATCGGCCAGGTAAGCATCGTGCTCGCGCGCGACATCATGAAGACCGGAGGCGAAACGACCCCCAGCGGCGATCGCGCGACGAATCTTTTCATCATCCGTCGCACCTGTATCGTCCTTCACCCAAGCGTCGACAGCCTGGCGCACCAGCGCGGAAATCGACACCTGCTCGCGCATGGCGCGAGCGCGCAGGGATTGGAGCTGCTCGTCACGGAATTGGATCTGAGTCCGGATCATTCGCTTGCCATCATGTCGCTTATAATGATGGCATTATGTCATTGGGCGGAGACAGAGACAAGCCAAAGCTTGAGCGATTCGATGAGGCTGATGATCCGTCGAAACAGCCTGCGCATCAGGATCAACGCGTGGTGCGCCTCGAGCGTCCTTTGCGGTTGAGACCAGTACGGCTTGGATACCCAGGCTGTTGCCTGCGGGGGTGCGCTATCAAGGCCGGGTGCATGAGCAGCCGGTGTCTGAATGGCCGCGTGTGCGGCTGCCGGTCGCCATCCATCACTCGGGCTATCGGCGTGCAGCGTTGGCGCGCAAACAGGACCGCAACCGCAGGCTGTTGTTGGCGCCGCTCAGTGAAACACCGCCTCCGGCGTCTCAGCGGTAAGAATACGATCGGACCACTCCAGCAGCGTCTCGGCATCGGCCTCTTGGATCTGTTGGCGCAGCCGGGCATCGGGAGGGCCAAATTTGCGCTCCATCTGGCGCAGCAGGAGCTTGGCTTCGCCGTTGCGCTCGCCCTGCTCAATATACCGATCAATAAAGGTCTGCATGATGGGGTCTCCCGGTGCGGTCTGCTCTAACAAGCGACGGGCGTCACTCTCTTCCACCCGTTGTGTCCCTTGGACATAGTATCTCAGCAGCGATTCCAGAATCTGCAGCGCGGTGTCACGGTCGGCGATCTGGTCGATCAAGGCGATCAACCGATCCAGATGCTCCAGCGGCTAGTCGCTGAAGATCCAGCGTAGCGCTAGCTGCACCAGGCGGGTCAGCACATCGCCCATGATCTCCGCGTCGCTGCGCGGCGAGAGATCCTGCAGCGCATAGCGGAACTGCGGCACAAACGGCTTGAGCGCCTCTGGCAGCGGTCGGATCAGCGCATGGAAGTCACTCGGCATGCGCCAGAGGCGCTGACCATGATAGAGCACCAGCGGATAGACCGGCGGCAAGGTCTTGGCCTCGGGATGCTGCTTGCGGTAGGCCTCGCCCTGCAACAGGATGTAGCGCAGCAGTTGCAGCAACACCCAATAGTCGGTACGGCTCTTGTGCTCGAACAGGATGTAGATGTGGAGTGCGAGCGTCGCTGCAGCATCTTCTAGATCAACTGCAGCGGCCGGATCAGCCTGCTCAGGCACGGTTGGATCAGCCTGATCGGGCACACGCCATTTCAACAAATCCGCGCTCAGCGCAACCGCACTCAACCAACCCGAACCGATCAGTCGACGACCTCATCATCGGCCTCACCATTGCCCGCGCACTCCAGCAACGCGATCCTGGCGCGCGTCTGACCCTCATCGACAAAGAGCCCCGCCTCGGCCAACACGCCAGCGGCCGCAACAGCGGTGTGCTGCATAGCGGCATCTACTACAGCGCCGAGAGCCTCAAGGCGCGCTTCACGCGCGATGGCAACGCCGCCTGGCAGGCGTACTGCACCGAGCGCGGCTTGCCCTTGGAGCGCTGCGGCAAGCTCATCGTCGCGCGCGATGCCGAGGAGCACGCGCGCCTGGCGATCCTCGAGCAGCGCGGGCGCGTCAATGGGGTTGAGGTCCAGCGCCTGGATGAGACCGAGACCCGCGCCCTGGAACCGCGTGCGCGGACCTTTGGCCATGCCCTCTTCGTTCCTTCCACGGCCAGTGTCGACCCGATGCAACTGCTGGCCGCGCAGCAGGCCGATGTCATCGCCGCCGGCGGTACCTTGCTTTGCAATCATCCGTATCGCGCCCATCTGGGTGATAACCGCATCCAGGCCGGTCCCGAGCGCCTCCAGGCCGGCACCATCATCAACTGCGCCGGGCTCTACGCCGACCGGATTGCACATGACTTCGGCTTTGGTCAGGCGTACAGCCTGCTGCCGTTCAAGGGCCTGTACCGCTACGCCGACCCCGGCACTGAGCCGCCGCGCACCCACCTCTATCCGGTGCCGGATCTGCGTCAGCCGTTTCTTGGCGTTCATTTCACCCGCACCCTGGATGGCCGCACCAAGATCGGCCCTACCGCCCTCCCCGCGCTCTGGCGCGAGCACTCTGCAGGCTTGAGCCGGTTTCGCTTCTCAGAGCTGCTGGAGATCGCCCGTCGCGAGCTGTTCATGTTCGCCACCAACCGCAATGACTTCCGCGCCCTCGCCCGCCAAGCACGGCGCAAACAGCATCGATCCTACAGGGTGGCTGAGGCCGCGACCCTTCTGCATGGCGCCGAGGCCATGGGCTTTCATCAGTGCGGTCGGCCGGGCATCCGTGCCCAACTGGTTGAGCGCAAGACCAATCGACTGGTGATGGACTTCGTCATTGAGGGCGATGCCAAGAGCGTCCATGTGCTCAATGCCGTCTCGCCGGCCTTGACCTGCGCCAGAGGTTTTTGCCGTGATAGAGCACCAAGGGATAGACCGGCGGCAGGGTCTTAGTCCGAGGGAGCGAGTGCTCGTCGTGTTTATGACGATGATCCTTGCCCAAAGGTCTCAAGCAATTCCATGTCTTTCTGCAAGAGGGTATTGATCAATTGGTCGAAATCCAGACCGCTTTCTTCGGCGCGGCGAAGAAAGTACTGCTGGACCTCAGGGTTGAGGTAGACCGGCACATGCCATTGTGCTTGCGGCCGATAAAAGCGTCCGCGCTGACCGGCCGAAAAATCGATCTCGGCGGGCATCTCGTCGTTTGAGTGTGTCGTTTTCATGAGATGCCATGCTTGACGCGATTCGTGTCGGCCTTACGTGTATCCCAGGCCAGTTCGATCTGAAACGCTGTGTTTTCCATGTCAAATCGCTTCCCGCTAGCCGCCAGCTGAGCGCGGCTCGAAGTGGCCATCGCTGCGGCTTACCACGGCATCGACACCTTAATGAAACACCGCCTCTGGCGTCTCAGCGGTAAGAATACGATCTGACCACTCCAGCAGGGTCTCGGCATCGGCCTCTTGGATCTGCTGGCGAAGCCGGGCATCGGTGGGGCCGAATTTGCGCTCCATCTGGCGCAGCAGAATCTCGGCCTTACCCTGCTCGCGGCCCTGCTCGCGGCCTTGCTCAATATAACGATCAATAAAGGTCTGCATGATGGGGTCTCCCGGTGCGGTCTGTTCCAACAAGCGGCGGGCGTCACTCTCTTCCACCCGTTGTGTCCCTTGGACATAGTATCGCAGCAGCGATTCCAGAATCTGCAGCGCAGTGTCGCGGTCAGCGACCTGGTCAATCAAGGCGATCAACCGCTCCAGATGCTCCAGCGGCTGGTCACTGAAGATCCAGCGCAGCGCGAGCTGCACCAGGCGGGTGAGCACATCGCCTTTGATCTCCACATCGCTGCGTGGTGAGAGATCGTGCAAGGCATAGCGAAACTGCGGCACATAAGGCTTAAGCGCCTCCGGTAGCGGGCAGATCAGCGCGTGGAAGTCGATCGGCATCCGCCAGCGGCGCTGGCCGTGATAGAGCACCAAAGGGTAGACCGGCGGCAAGGTCTTGGCCTCGGGATGCTGCTTGCGGTAGGCATCGCCCTGCAGCGCGATGTAGCGCAGCAGTTGCAGCAAGACCCAGTAGTCGGGATGGCTCTTGTGCTCAAACAGGATGTAGACGTGGAGCGCAAGCGTCGCTGCAGCATCTTCTAGATCAACTGCGGCGGCCGGATCAGCCCGCTCAGGCACGGTTGGATCAGCCTGATCGGGCACGGTTGGATCAGCCTGATCGGGCACGGTTGGATCAGCCTGATCGGGCGCCGCTGGATCAGCCTCATCAGGCATACGCCATCTCAGCCGATAGACCAGATCAGAATACGACGCGCGCAATTCCCTGGAGACGTAGCTGTCTTTGCTGATCTCCAGACTGTCGAGATCCAGCACCTCAAGCAGCTCAGCTGGCAGTTGCTGGCGCAGAAAGTCCTGCGCAATCTCGCGCCGGGTGAAACTCTCGCGGAAGTAGACGTCGTGGGGATTGTTGATCTCGTCCATGGGGGTGGACTTTACCCGGATTGCAGCCTGACCGCGAGCCGCCTGCTGCTCGCAGCATTGAGGGGTAAGTCCCTGATTCTCCCTCTTCGCGAGCTTGCGCCGGTTGCGCATTGACCCGCGCCAACGTCGTGCAGCCCTCCCGTGCAGCTCGCTATACTGATGACTCCAGTCCCGCCGCGCCTCAGCGTCGGTCACCAACGCCCGTGCCAGAGTCACCACTGATGAGCGCCGCCTTTGATCTCTACACCAAGTTGAAACACACCTCGAGCGATGAGGAGCGCGCTGAGGTGATTGCGCAAGCCTTTGATGCGCTCGAAGCCCGTTTCCCTCAGCTGACGGATCTCGCGACCCAGGGCCATGTCCGCGAATCCGAGCTGCGCTTGCAGAAGGAAATTAAGGAAGTCGAAGCGCGCTTGCAGAAGGAAATTAAGGAAGTCGAAGCGCGCTTGCAGAAGGACATCAAAGAAGTCGAAGCGCGACTACAGAAAGACATCAAGGCCGTTGAACTCCAGATCAAGGAGGTCGAATCGCAGCTGCAGAAGGACATCAAGGGCGTTGAACTCCAAATCATGGAACTCGAAGCACGCCTACAGAAGGACATCAAAGGCGTTGAGCTCCAGATCAAAGAGGTCGACGCACGTTTACAGGAGCGAATCAGCCAGCTCGAAGTGAGCCTGCACCAGGCACTGGCCGCGCAGACCCGTTGGCTCATCGGCGGCCTCGCCATCCTCGGCGTCGTGCTGAAGCTCGCGGATGTGCTGATCGGACCTTGAGGACGCTCGACGGCGCTGTGGCTTGAGCGCTCGGCGTTGGCGCGCCATCAGGGCCGCAACCGCAGGCTAGTTATTGGCGATGCTTGGTGAAACACCGCCTCCGGCGACTCAGCGGTAAGAATACGATCTGACCACTCCAGCAGGGTCTCGGCATCGGCCTCTTGGATCTGTTGGCACAGCCGGACATCGGCGGGGCCGAATTTGCGCTCCATCTGGCTGGGTGCTGGCAAGATCACCCATGCGGCCAGCGATGACTTCGCGAACGCCACCCGCCGGTACCGTTGTCTCGCCCCAGACACCGAACGGCATCGGCCCAACGTGAACCAATGTTCTAGGCTCTCGGCCTGCTTCGAGCTCGAATCCAGCAGCCAACCCTGATGACGTGGGCTGAAGTGCCTGGAGATTGGCGAGCAGCCGGGCTTGGAGGGCGGCGTTCGGGGGCGTGGGAGCTTTCTTGCGGCGCATAATCTGGCGGTTCTTTATGAGCAGTTGGGGCGAATGGATGAGGCTGAGGACTATCGCACCCGGGCTCAGGGGCTGCGCCAGCTGGCCAACGCGCTGCTCAGTGAAACATCGCCTCCGGGGTCTCAGCGGTGAGAATACGATCCGACCACTCCAGCAGCGTCTCGGCATCGGCGAGACCATCCATCTCAGCAGCCAGTTCGGGATCAGTATCGGCGACACCGGCAGCACTTCACGGTAGATCGGTATAACCTATGATAATCGCTCGTGACTCAACCCGAACGGAGCTACGGTCATGACCAACAGCGTCGATAACTTCGTCCTCGAGCATCTGCGCGCGATCCGCGCCGTACAAGACAAACATACCGAGCGCTTTGCCCGGCTGGAGTCGCGCATGACCAATTTAGAATCCACCGTGGCGGGCCTTCGGCGCGATCTCG
>POWB01000017.1:60280-106294 GCA_010912705.1 Halochromatium sp. | reverse complement strand
CGTACTTTCTTGAAGCGCCCCCATGGTGGGCGTCTCAGCGGCGGACTCCATTTGACAACATGACGCTATCTGTGGCGAAAAAATTCCTATCTGTATCGATCGTGCCTGCGGAATGTGCGATCTGATTGGAGACCTGAAAGCTTTTCACATTCTCTCCAACACGTTCAGAAATCGTGCTACTCGCATGGCTGATCAGGTGATTTTGGTCGTTGCAGGCTTGGCCAACCTCAAAAATAACTATGTTTTTCAATGAGAAAACGATGCTTATTTGGTCACAAGTCTTTTATCGAAACCATGGATTTTTTATTTCCTGATCTCGGCCCAGCAGGCGCTGATATCAGCGACAGTCGTCGCCACCGCCGCTGTGGCGGTACCGCTAGCACTCTGGCGCGCTGCTATGATGGACGGGCGCATTGATGAGATCTTGGAACTGCTCGCCGAGCTGATCCGCTCCCACGGTGTCTTCCACGGCAAGCTACATTTCTCGAGCTCGCGCGCGACGCTCTGGCTACTGGACGACCACTCCGGGTGCTCGACTACGAGGACCTGAGCGACCCGGCCATCTGCCTGGCCTATCCGCAGCGCGCCTATCCAGAGGCGGTGGCGATCCCGACCGACCGAGTCAAGGCGGTGTTCGATCAGTTTCGGATGAGTTCCTCGATAAACGTTGGGGCGCCAGAAACAGGAGCCCCACCGAGGATTAAAGATCGAGCCAGCTGCGGTTAGCGGGCAACATCACCACCAGGCAAGGAGCGGGCCGCATCCAGGATCGGATCGAAGGTAGCCGACATCATCGCCGCGATGTTGCGGGCGTGATTGACGAGCCAGAGGCTGTCGTCCGCGCCATTCAGGACGACAGGCGGATACAGTTGCGATACCCGGTAGAGGTCGTTGATGGCATCGTCGAGCGAGACTAAGGCATCCTCCTCAAAATCCGTCGCATAGGCGGAGCGAATCACCGAGAGCGTGTCGGCGGAGACCGCCGAGGCGCAGATCGCCGAGTACACACGGTCGCGACGCTGCTTGGGCGGCACCTTCTGGGCATCATTAAGGCGCGAGTAGATCTTATCCATTGCGCCGTTCTGGCCACCCAGCTCGGCTAGGAGTGCAGCCAGGTCGTCTGGGCGCACGTTACTGATGGCCTTATCCGCCCGTAGATCTTTGACGTAGTCGTTAAAGTCCTCCAAGCCGAGGGCATACTCATGCTCCGAGTCAGCACCACCGAGCCAAGAAATACCCCAGCGCGTCGTGTCGTAGTTAAATTTCTTGGCCGCATTGGTCAACCGTGAATCATCCTGAGATGACCCACCGATGCGCGCCGTGCGATCAGCGAAGACCTCGAAGGTCTCTGTCGTCACATACCAGATGCCGCCAGGCTCGCCCTCGATACCAGCGGCGCAGGCCGCGTTTCGATCGAAGAAGATCACCAAATCATTAGGAACCCAGCCACCCTGATCCTCCAAGCGACGCCGGAACTGATAGGTGATGGCCTCAGCCAGCAAGGCACCCTTATCAGCACGACTGAGCTGGGCATTCGCGGGATCACGAAACGCCTCGTTGATGACGGGCTTATCCCAAACCCAGATCAGGATACCGATCCAAGCCGCCGCAAGTAGCACGGGGATGCCGATAATGAGGCCCGACCATAAGATGGTCTGCTGGGTGAACCAGGCCAGGAACCGCTTAATCGGACTCTTTGTCTTCTCTTCCTGCAAAATATAGCCTCCTTTGGACTGTTGTGGCAGCACAACACTGCCAGAGACACAAGCGCCATAACACCAGCTCGACAGACTCGCGCGAAGCAAGCCGCTCGCGAGCCTCATCACCCTTGCTGGTGAGCTGGCGCGACAGATGCCAATAACCTCAGCCTAGCTGGGCTTGGAAGATCGAGCAAGACCCGGATATAGCCAAATTGAGCGATGGCGTCATCAGGGATTGATTTTGCCGCGCCTAGACTGGTCAGGCGATCCTCGATGCGATTAGCATCCGCCGCAGACACCCTCGTCCATGGAGACCCCAGTGATCAATCTGCGTGTAATTGCCCCCGATCTCTTACTCGTCCTCTTGCTCGTCATTCTCGCAAGTCCCGCTGTTGCCGAGCCGTCCACACGCTCGATCTCCGGTCAACTCACCTATATGCAGCGGATCGCGCTAACGCCAGAGAGCATCGCCGTCGTCGAGTTTCGTGCCAATGACGATCAGCAGGTGCAGGGCGAGACCCGCTTCGGCAGCGAGGGGCGGCAGGTTCCTTTACCATTCGCCCTCCAGATTCCTCTTGAAACCAACGGCCAGGTCCGCGGTGCAATCTGGAGCGCTGGACGCCCGCGCTGGGTGACTGATTCGGTGCCGATCACAGCTGGGACAGACCCCCTTGAGATCGGCACACTACGCCTGTATCCATTCACTCCGGCAGCCTTCACAGCGGTCATGCGCTGCGGGGACACCGAGTTCCAGATCGACGTCCAGGATGACCAAGCGCGCCTGCACATCGGTGGCCAAAGCTTCGATCTGTTCCCGGTTGCGGCTGCCTCTGGAGCCAAATTCGCGGACCAGGATGATCCAGGCACCTTCTTCTGGTCTAAAGGCAACAGTGCCCTGGTCAGTCTGAGTGGTCAGACCTTGCCTGAATGCGTGGCGGCGGTGCCCGTTGAGAAGGCGCCATTCAGGGCGCGTGGCAATGAGCCCGGCTGGAGTCTCGAGATCAACGGCGATCAGCTCCAGCTGACACTCGACTATGGCGCACGCGAGATCAAGGCTAAGCTGCCATCTCCGATCAGCATCGACACTGCCAAGGTCTATCAACTACCCGAGCAGAACCTCAGTCTCCGCATCAGCGGGCAGCGCTGTAGCGATACGATGACAGGCATGCCCTATCCGAACAGGGTCCTGCTCGAGCTTGAGGATCGGCATCTGAGCGGCTGCGGTGGTGAGCCAAACGCCCTGCTCGAAGGCGCCGAATGGAGGGTCCGCTCGCTCGCCGGCGAGCCGGTACCGGATGCGGTCGCGGTCAGCATCAGCTTCCTTGAAGACAATCGCATCGCTGGCAGCAGCGGCTGCAACCGCTTCATGGGCGGCTATGAGTTGACTGGCGAGGGACTCTCATTCGGCCAGATCGCCGGCACCATGATGGCCTGCCCGGAGCTGCAGATGCAGACCGAGCAGCGCTTCCTCGGTCTGCTGCAAGCCGTGACCCGTTTCGAGATCCCGGCTGATGGCCAGCTCCAATTGGTCACCAGCGACGATCAACGGATCACGGCCGAACGCTAAGTCGCCGTCCATTGTCTAATTCCCGATAATCCTTCGCATGAACAACCCCAGCGACTGCCAAACCGCCGACCAGCCCGCTGTCGACCCCGCCTCAGTGCCGGTGTTCGCATTCGACAACAGCTACGCACGCTTACCCGAGCAGTTCTATGCTCGCGTGCTGCCAACGCCCGTCAGTGAGCCTGGACTACTGCGGCTGAACCGGCCTCTGGCCGAACAGCTCGGCCTTGATCCTGCTGCCCTCAGTAACCCAGCCGGAGCGGCCATCTTCGCTGGTAACCTGATCCCCGAGGGTGCCGAGCCGATCGCGATGGCCTACGCCGGCCATCAGTACGCCCAGTTCGTGCCTAGCCTTGGCGACGGCCGCGCGATCCTCCTTGGCGAGCTGATCGACCGCGACGGGGTGCGCCGCGATATCCATCTCAAGGGCGCCGGACGCACCCCTTTTTCGCGCATGGGCGATGGCCGTGCCGTGCTTGGCCCGGTGCTGCGCGAGTACCTGCTCGGCGAGGCGATGGCCGCACTTGGCATCCCCACCACGCGCGCGCTGGCCATGGTCGCGACTGGTGAGGAAGTCTATCGCGAGCGCATCGAGATCGGTGCCCTGCTGGTGCGCGTCGCCGCCGGCCATGTTCGGGTTGGCACCTTTGAATATTTTGCTCGCCGCGGCAATAGCGAGGCGGTGAAGACCCTGGCCGACTATGTGATCCAACGCCAGTATCCCGACTGCGCCGAGGCCGAGCAGCCTTATCAGGCCTTGCTCGAGCAGGTGGTCAAGCGTCAGGCCGAGCTGATTGCGCAATGGATGCTGGTCGGCTTCATCCACGGCGTGATGAATACCGATAATGTCGCTATCTCCGGCGAGACCATCGACTACGGCCCCTGTGCCTTCATGGATACCTTTCATCCGCAGACCGTCTACAGCTCGATCGACCGCTATGGCCGTTATGCCTGGGATCAACAGCCAAGCATCGGCTACTGGAACCTGACTCAGCTCGCCAACTGCCTGCTGCCACTGCTCGGCGATGATGCGGACGGGGCCAAGCAAACTGCCCGCGCCGCACTCGACCACTATGGTAAGGCCTTCGAGACGCGCTACTACGGCGGCTTGCGGACCAAGATTGGTCTGCTCGACGCGCGCACCGGTGACGATGAGCTCGCGTTGGATCTGCTCGGGCGCATGGCTGCCCAGCAGGCCGACTTCACCAATACATTCCGCGCGCTCTCAGAGGTCGATGCCGAGGACCCCGCGACGGATGCCAAGGTGCGCGCGTTATTCGCCGACCCCGCCGCCTTCGATCAATGGGCGCTACAGTGGCGCGAGCGCCTCGCCACTCAGACCCAGCCCGACTGCGAGCGGCAAGCGACAATGCGCGCGGTGAATCCGGCCTACATCCCACGCAATC
Source organism: Halochromatium sp. (assembly GCA_010912705.1). Classification (GTDB taxonomy): domain Bacteria; phylum Pseudomonadota; class Gammaproteobacteria; order Chromatiales; family Chromatiaceae; genus Lamprobacter. The sequence continues at coordinate 101,624 of POWB01000017.1, read as the reverse complement.
ACCGCGTACAGCAGGCGATCGACGCCGCCAATCATGGCGATTTGGCCCCGCTTGATCGATTGCTCGAGGTGGTTTCAAAGCCTTTCGAGGAACACCCAGAGTGTGCTGCGTACCAGCAGCCACCAGGCCCGGATGAGGTCGTCGAGCGCACCTTCTGCGGGACCTGAAGTCGGCTGCTCAACAGACCTTTGCCACCGCAACCGAGACCCAATGACCATCGCTGCCTCGATGGCTCTGCTTTTCGACCAGGAGTCCTGCGCGCTCATTGGCCAGCGCCAAGAGCGCGGCGGCCTCAGCGACAGAGGCCGTGCCGATCGATTGCACGAGCGTCGGCGATGGTCGGGCGACCCGCACCGATGCCAGCTCGGTGGCCGTAAAGAAGGACAGGGGCCAACCGCGTGCCTGCCCCAATTGCAATAGTGCCGGCTCGTCGCGCTTGCGCTCAATGCTGGCGAGCGCGATCACTGCCACTGGCCCCAGCCCGTCTAGCGCTGCAGCGACAGCGGCTTCCAGGGTCGACAATGCTGTACCACGCATACAGCCGATACCGATAGCGACTGATGAAATAGCGACCGATGAATCAGGTATCAGCGTCTTCAAGTCTCTGCGCTCATCTGCGTCATCTGCGGTTTCAACGCGCCTTTTGGGATACATAATGGATCGTTATTGCCCAGCCCTGTTCCTGAGCGCAACCTCCTCTGGTCAAGGCAAGACTACGCTCACTGCCGCCCTCGCCCGTTATCATCATAATGCCGGTCGGCGGGTGCGGGTGTTCAAGACCGGCCCCGACTTTCTCGACCCAATGATCCTAGGACGCGCGGCCGGCGCAGGAACCGAGGCCGAGCCGCTTGATCTGTGGATGGTCGGTGAGGCCGGCTGCCGGCATGCACTCTACCAGGCCGCTGGCGAGGCCGACCTGATCCTGGTCGAGGGCGCCATGGGCTTATTTGATGGCTCACCCTCCGGTGCGGATCTCGCTGAGACCTTTGGGCTACCGGTCGCGGCCCTGATCGATGCCCGCGGCATGGGGCAGACCTTCGGTGCCCTCGCGCTCGGACTGATACAGTATCGCCCAGCGCTGCATTTTGCCGGCATCGCTGCTAACCGCGTTGGCAGTGCGCGCCATGCCGAGATGATCCGCGCCAGGATACCAGCCGAGGTGCCCTATCTCGGCGCTCTGCCACGGCTCGATGAGGCCATCCTGCCAAGCCGTCACCTCGGACTGGTGCAGGCCGCCGAGATCACCGACCTGGAGCAGCGGTTAGACCACCTCGCGGAGCAAATCGGAACTACTGAGCTCGCGACCTTGCCAAGGCCGGTGCGTTTCCAAGCCCCCAGCGAAGGGCTTGAGGGCGCGGGAATACTGGCTCAATTTGCGACAGCGACAGAGACCAAGGCACCGGTCGGAGCAAGGCCCTGGTCCGCAACGCCGCTCGCCGGTCGGCGCATTGCCATCGCCCGCGATGCCGCATTCTCCTTCCTCTATGCGGCCAATCTGCGGCTGCTCGAGCAGCTTGGCGCCGAACTCGCCTTCTTCTCACCGCTCAACGATGACCGCTTGCCGCGCGCCGATGCCATCTACCTACCGGGCGGCTATCCGGAGCTGCATCTGTCGCAACTGGCCGCCAATACCGCCATCAAACAGGCACTGCACGCCCATGTCGCCGCCGAGCGGCCACTCTATGCCGAGTGCGGCGGCATGCTCTATCTCCTCGAGCAACTGCACGACAAGAACGGCCACAGCGCCGAGATGGCTGGCCTGCTGCCCGGTGAAGCCCGCTTGCAGCCACGCCTCGCCGGGCTTGGCATGCAGGCGCTGGCACATCCGGCTGGTGAGCTGCGCGGACATAGTTTTCATCACTCGACCATGACCATCAGCGTCATCGCCAGCCAGCACGGCATTCGTCAGCATGATGGCCAGCCGGGCGAGCCCTTCTACCAATGGGGCTCGATCCGGGCAAGTTATCTGCATCTGTACTTTCCCTCAGCCCCAGCTGCCGCCGCGGCGCTGTTCCTGGCATAACATGATTGGATTGGATTGGATTGGGTTGGACTGGTCTGGATTGAGCTGGGTTGGATACGCGGCAAGGCGGTCACTGGTGGAGCTTGGTTTCGGCAACCGGCTTCTCAACGCTCATGAGCGTAATCGGCCGCGCTGGATGCCAGCCATCGAAGCGCCCCAGCGGCTCGGCCTGAGCAAGAGTCACGCGCGTCAGCTCGCCGCCGATACGTGCACGCCAGGCCACCAGCGCCGCCTCAGTCTGCAAGGTGACTGCATTGGCCACCAGCCGCCCGCCTGGTCGCAGCGCCTGCCAACACTGCTCGACAACACCGTCATTGGTGAGACCACCGCCGATAAAGACGGCATCTGGGGTAGCCAGCCCCGCCAGCGCCGTCGGCGCGCGCCCCACCACCAGCTCGAGCCCCGGCACACCGAGGCGATCGCGGTTACGCTCGATGAAGCCACATCGTTCAGGGTGCGACTCGATCGCGATCGCCCGGCAGCTGGACTCGGCACGCAGCCATTCGATGCCAATCGAGCCGCAGCCGGCGCCGACATCCCAGAGCAGCTCACCCGGCCTTGGCGACAACCGTGCCAGGGTCAACGCACGTAGATCGCGCTTGGTCAGCTGACCGTCGTGCTCGAAGGCCGCATCCGGCAGCCCAGTGCGACGTGAGAGCGGGCGCGTGCCCGGATCGGCCTGGCAGTGCAGGGCGACCAGATTGAGCGCGGGATCAGGTGCAGCAAGCCCCAGATCAGAGCGGTTTGCCTGCCAAGACGCTGCCGTGCCATCGCGACGTGTTTCATGCGGTCCACCTAAGTGCCCAAACAGGCTCATCTGGCTTGCGCCATAGCCCTGGGCAACGAGCAGCTGCGCGAGAGCAGCCGGCGTCTTTGCATCAGCGCTGAGCACCAATAGGCGCGTCCCCTGGGCAAGGTAAAGCGCAACGCGAGCCAGCGGCCGACCATGCGCCGGTATCACTCGCACCTGCTGCAGCGGCCATCCCATCCGCGCCGCGGCCAGGCTCATCGACGAGGGCGCCGGCAGCACACGCAGCTCATCGAGGGGTAGGCGCTCGGCCAATTGCGAGCCAATGCCGTAGAACATGGGATCACCAGTGGCCAGCACGCAGATTGGCTCGCCGCGATGCGCCAACAGCTGGTCATAAGCCAGCGCAAAGGGTCGCGGCCATGGCCGGCGGTGCTGCCCGGCCCGCGCTGGTATCAAGGCCAGATGGCGCTCTCCACCAAAGACCATCGTCGCCGCTTCGATCGCAGCACGCGCCTCACATCCAAGGCCATCTAGACCCTCTTCACCGATCCCAACTAGTGTCAGCCATACCCGATCTTTCATGGCGCGCCCAGAGCCTCCATGTACATGCCTCATCCTTGGATCTCTGCAACAGCGCCATTGATGAGCAGCTGCGTCAGTGCCAGCAAGCCAAAGCCGATAAAGAGGAGGGCCGCTGCACGCTGCACCCAGTGCGTTGGCAATCTGCGCAGCAGCGTGCAGCCAAAGAGGATACCGATCAGCGAGACGCTCCAGAGCGCCAGAGTGCCACCGACCAGCACCGCCCAGGGGTCACCAGTGCTAGCAGCTAAGGCCAGCATCGCCAGCTGCGTCTTATCACCAAGCTCAGCGACGAAGATCAGCAAGAAGCTCTGCATGAAGCCACCACGGCTGCGCGCGGGAATCTCGGCATCCTCTGCACCCTGATTAGCCTCCTGCCAGGAGCGGACACCAAAGAACAGGAATAGGCACGCAGCGACGAGCAGCAGCCAGCCCTGCGGCAGCCAGTCGAACAAGGCCTGACCGACAGCCACAGCGAGTAGATTCAGCAGGGCGAAGGCAGCAAAGCTGCCGGCAATCACCGGACTCGGATGGTAACGATGGGCCAGCGTCATCACCAACAGCTGTGACTTATCGCCCATCTCGGCGAAAAACAACAAGGTGAAGGCGGAAAGGGCGATAGAGAGATCCATCAGCCGGGTGCACCGCTCCTCGAGTGCAGTCCCATAACATTGAATCCGCGCCGCACCCTCATGGCACCATTGCCTGCATCGATTCCTTTCCAAGCTTGATGATTGTCACATCCTGCCCAAGACCGACAACCAGGGTTGATCGGGCTGTGGTGTCTCTGACCGTCTGCATCACTGGACGCCCATATTGGTCATAGACCAGCAGTCCATCATTGATTCTTTGCTTTTCCATAAGATGCACGTACTCCAGGCTGACATGTGCCTCCAGCGGATAATCTTCCTCCGGCAGCCTCCCCAATCGCGAGATTGGAATCAGGATCTCAACACGATCGCCTAGTCTTCGGAATTGTCCATCATTCAGATTGCGACCAAATATCGAAGCACCATCAAGGGCGAGCGCACCCGTGACTTTAATGGGATAGGTGATCTTAGGATCGGTGATCTCGACCAGCTCAAGCTCAACGACAATGCCATCTTTTCTTGCCTCCAGCGGATTAGGATAGCTGACCACGACATTAAAGGTCATACCCTCCAATGGCATCTCATGGAACTCTTCAATAGAGACCTGCTCTTCTTTGTCAAACCAGGGGGCACAGATGTCAGCATCATTGCAGCGCATCTCGATATATCTGGCAGTCACCATCTCTCCATTTTCCAATGGAAAGGAGACAGGACCTTCACAAACACCGCAATCCTCGGTACAGGTGCATTTGTTTTCGAGCATGCCTTCGCAAAGACCGTTGCCGCAGCAATCATCGAGTATCGTTGTCGTGCAGATCCCTGCGTCGCAAGTAGCTTGTGAGCAGGGCACGACAGCTGAAAGACAGTCGCTGTCCTGCTCACATTGCGGCTCTCCCTCACAACCTATGATGAACAAAGGCATGAACACTGCTAGCAGCATCAGCCTGCACAAGGATGTCAACATGATCAAATCTCTCGAGCATCGCGCCCTAATCCAGATTGCCAGCGCAAGCAAGCGCACCCGGCGCGATGCCCCAGGACCCAAGACCGAGGGATAAGGACCGATGATTCAGGCGGGATACTGATCAGGCATAGGTGTTGACTTGAGTGCCGCGGCTACCCTCAGACGCTAGGTTAGACCCAGAGCCTGCCCCAGAGCCAGAGCCTGCCCCAGAGCCCGCCATCGAGGATTCCATCAAAGCAGCGACCTGCTGTGCTTGATTATCGAGCGCCTCCTTAAAGATCTGCATCTGAGCCTGTTGCGCGGTCTGCGCTTGGTTCATGTAGACTGATGCGGTGACGGCATTGTTGACAGAAACGTCCATGACGAGGCCCTCTTTAAGAATGTGAAGCATAAAAATAACGTTAGCAGAAGATCACGAAACACGCAAAAATCGACTCCGCACTTCCAAATGCACTAGGCTTGGAGCCCAGGCCAAGAGACTCGGCTGTCACCAAGACAGCGTCTTCACCGCCGGATCGAACAAGATCCCGAGCACCAGGTCTGGATTCCCCATCTGAACGCCGTCGATGAAGTCGTCCTCGGTGAGGCCAGCCGCCTTGGAGCAGGCCGCGCAGGCGATCACCAGTCCACCGTCCTTCGCAAACGCCTGGAGCATGTCCTGCAATCGACCTGCCCTGCTCTTTCATCAGACCATGGACGTGGGATGGCCGCTTCTTGTCGGCCAGGTAGATTCCGCGCACATTGAGCCAGATCGCCACCGGGGTATGGCCGCGTTTCAGGACCCTCTGATGCGCAAACTGGATCGCCTTGGCCGCCGCCCAGCAAGCCGATCAACTGATCGCAGACCTAGCCCCAGCAACAGGCTCGGGTTAATCTTGACGGTTTGGCCTTGGCAACAGCTGTACCTTCACCCAGCTCGCCGTGCCGCAGCTAGAACCTCTGATGTACGACTATAACCGCGACGCTCACGCCATCTACCGCGAATCTTTCGCCATTATCCGCCGCGAGGCCGATCTTAGCCACATCCCGCCTGATTTGGAGGCGCTAGCGGTGCGTGTCGCCCATGCCTGCGGCATGCCGGATGTGATCGATGACCTACGCTTCTCACTAGGTGCCGGCACGGCCGGACGCGAGGCGCTTGCGGCCGGAGCACCGATCCTCTGCGACGGGCGCATGTCGGCCGAGGGCATCACCCGCGCCCGGCTGCCGGCCGATAATGAAGTGATCTGCACGCTCTCTGATTCGCAGGTACCGGCGTTGGCCGAGCAGATTAGGAACACCCGCACCGCTGCTGCGCTCGAGCTGTGGCGCCCTCGGCTCGGCGGCGCACTGGTGGTGATCGGCAATGCCCCTACGGCGCTGTTTCGGCTGCTCGAGCTGCTCGATGAGGGAGTTGCCAAACCGGCCTTGATCCTCGGATTCCCGGTCGGCTTCGTCGGCGCCGCGGAATCTAAAGACGCGCTGGCCGCCGACAGCCGGGGGGTGCCGTTCGTCACCTTGCAAGGCCGACGAGGTGGCAGTGCCATGGCCGCTGCGGCCGTCAACGCACTGGGGCAGGATCATTAATGGCATCCTTTGATCCAGTCGCTGGCGTTGAGCCAGTCGGTGGCATTGAGCGCGTCAGCGCAGGCAGCGAGCCAATTGTGCAGATTAAGTCAAAAGACCCTGAGAAGTCAGGTCGGCTGTTCGGGCTCGGGGTCGGTCCCGGTGATCCGGAGCTGATCACGGTCAAGGCCCTGCGTCGGCTGCGCGAGTCGGCAGTGATCGCCTACTATGCCGGCCCGCGCAAGCGCGGCAATGCACTGACCAGTGTCGAGTCCTGGCTACGCGAGGATCAGCAGCGCCTACCGCTGATCTATCCGGTCACCGGCCGCCCGCCTCCGCCGCCGTTTGATTATGAAGGCACCATGCGCGCCTTCTACGATGCCTCCGCCGAACGCGTCGCCGCGCATCTGCGCGCCGGTCGCGATGTCGCCGCCCTCTGTGAGGGTGATCCGCTGTTCTACGGCTCCTTTATGTACCTACACGACCGCCTCGCCGACCGCTTCGAGACCGAGGTGGTGCCCGGTGTCTGCTCGGTCGTCGCCAGCGCCTCGGTGCTACAGACGCCACTGGTCTACCGTGATCAGACCCTATCGGTCATGGCCGGCACCCTGCCCGAGGCGGACTTAGAGCGAATGCTCGCTGGCGCCCAGGCAGCCGCCATCATGAAGCTCGGCAGCAACTTCGAGAAGGTGCGACGGGTCATCATGGCGCTTGGGCTGGGCGATCGGGCGCTCTATGTCGAGCGCGCGACCATGACCAACGAGCAGATTCGACCATTGGCCGAGGTCGATCCCGCACAGGTGCCCTATTTCTCGATGATCCTAGTGCCAGGCGAGCACTGGCAAGGCGCATAAACAGGCAGCCAAGCCCACTACACGCTCACCACTCACCACTCATCACTCAACCACTCACCAATGCAACCTGACCGAATCCATGCAATCTGACGAGCCCCGCAGCGCTTCGCCCACTCACCAAGGCTGGCTGCGTGTGATAGGACTTGGCCCCGGAGATCCTGCCCTCCTCGCCCCAGCCGCGCGAGCGGCACTGAGCGAGGCCGAGGACATCATCGGTTATCGCACCTATATCCAGCTCGCGGGTCCGTTTCGGGATGATCAGCGTGTTCAGGATTCCGACAACCGAGTCGAGCTCGAACGCGCGCGCCATGCCTTCCAACTCGCCGCCGCCGGGCATCGCGTGGTCATCGTCTCCTCAGGTGACCCGGGCGTCTTCGCCATGGCCACGGCGGTGATAGAGGCCCTGGAACAGGCCAAAGACCCGGCCTGGAGCGCGGTCGATCTGCAGATCATCCCCGGCATCTCGGCCGCCCAGGCCGCCGCCGCGCGGATCGGCGCGCCGCTTGGACACGACTTCTGTACCCTGTCGCTCTCGGATAATCTCAAGCCTTGGACGGTGATCGCGCGCCGTTTACAGCTGGCCGCCGAGGCCGATCTGGTGATCGCACTCTACAATCCAAGCTCGCACGCGCGGCCGCATCAGTTCAACGAGGCCCTCGCGGTGCTAAGCGCGCATCGCAAGCCTGAAACGCCCGTGATCCTTGGCCAATCGATCGGCCGCGCCGAGGAGCAGGTGATCCTCACAACCCTGGCTGAGATCGACCCGAAACAGGTCGATATGCGCACGGTCGTGATAATCGGCTCCTCGCAGACAAGGATCATCGAAGCCGCCGAGGGTCGGCATTGGGTCTATACGCCGCGTTGGTATCCGGAAACAGGAAAGAATGAAGACTGAAGCCTTACCTTTATCAGCTCACGACCTATTACCCGGGTGCAGCCTCCGCATAATGTCAATCAGATGGTGCCATGTCGCGTAGATGACATAAGGAAAAGATCTCTCGCGCAGAGATGCAAAGGCGCGGAGAAGAAGAGAAGAGAAGAAGAGAAGAAGATAAGAAGAGAAGAAGAGAAGAAGATAAGAAGATAAGAAGAGAAAGACAAGAGAAACGCACTGGGAACATCGAGCAAGTTCTTTCTTTCTTTGCGCCTCTGCGTCTCTGCGCGAGCCTCTTCTTGCCACGTCACAACATCACGCGACCTCATGTCGAGGCCGCACCCTATTACCCAGTGGTCGTGGTCACCTTTATCGCCGCCGCAAGCCAGTCTTGTGCGCCGCCGACATCGGTGCGACTCGGCACTGCCGGGCGTCGCGGACGCTGGCGCATTACGACGGGAATCGCGCGCTCGCGTGCGGCGATGAGCTTGGCAATCGTCGCCTCACCGCCGCTATTCTTGCAGACGATGGCATCGATGCGCCGCGTATCGAGCAGCGCTCGCTCGCTGTCTAGGTCGAAGGGGCCGCGCGCAAGCCGTAGCTCTGCGTCCGCGAAGGCTAGCGGTGGGTCTGGTGGGCTGACGCAGCGGATCATGAAGTGCACAGTCGTTAATTTCACGAAAGGCTCGAGATCCTGGCGCCCAAGCGCAAGCAGTACGCGACGCGCACCCAAGGCTCTCAGCGTCGCGCAAGCCGCATCCCAGTCTGGGACCGAGTGCCAGCGATCGCCAGACTCCGGCTGCCAGGCCGGTCGCTCCAAGCGCAGCAATGGCCGCGCGAGCGCTTGGCAAGCCTCGGCTGCGTGCCAGCCCATAGTCGCGGCAAACGGATGGGTGGCGTCGATGACGGCGGTGATCCGCTGTGCACGCAGGTAGTCGATAAGTCCGGCAACCCCACCAAAACCACCGATGCGAGTCTCCCCTGCTGGCAACCGTGGGCTGCTGGTGCGACCAGCGAGCGAGTTGATCAGGCGCCAGTCTGAACCGCTCAGCGCCTCGGCCAGCGCATAGCCCTCGCTGGTGCCGCCGAGGATGAGGATAGATGGCGACTCAGTCATCCGCATTGTTTTCCTGCTTGCGCTGGCCGCTCTTGCGCATCGCGCCAGAGCGCTGCCAGCCGATAGGGTCCATGCACCAGTTTGCTATAAGGCAGCAGTAGAAACAATACCAGCACCAACCCCAGGTGCAGGATCAAGAGCAGCGGCATCGCCGCTGTTTCACGCCACAGCAACAACAGCAGCCCGCTAAGAGCGACGGCACCGAGCAGCCAGAGCAGCGCCTGATTGGCGCCTTGGGTCTCGGGCGCATTCGGTTGCTGATCGGCGCGCGCGCCGAGCCAACCGAGGCCCATCACGCCGACCAACATCAGCCATCCGCCCAAGGTGCCCAGTAGCACCGGCGCGCTCCAAAACGGATAGGGTGCTAGGCGGCCGAGTAGATGATGATAGAAGGTCGCCGCCAGGGTCGCCGCGAGGCTGAGCAGAACACCAAAAATGAGCGCCTGGTGCCAACGCCGCCGCCAACGCGATGGGCGATCATCCCGATCGGCGCAGCCCGGACCGCCGCCACTGAGATGATGCAATGCGAGCGCCTCAGATAGCGCGGTTGTGAGCGCGGTGAATCCCGGGCTCTGTAGCCCTGGATGAAGCTGTGGCTGGGACGCAGGCGCACTCGCTCGCCAGAAGCGATGCAGCCCAATGCCGAGCGCCAACAGCGACCAGCCGAGCGTGAGACTGGCCAGCAGGACCATCCAGCCCCAAGGCAGCACCAGATAGAAGGCCCCTGGCCCCTGATGCACCGCCCACAGCTGCTCAATCGGAACGCTGATCAAGACCAGTGCCAGCAAGGGCAGCGTCGTCAGCAGCGAGGCCAAGAGCGCCGCCCGATGCGGGTTCGCAAACAGCCGTGCGAAGGGCGCTGGCCAGGCATAGTTCAGATAACTGTCGCTACGGCTGCGCGCCAGCGCCTGCGGCAGATTAAGCGCAAACGGATGCGGCGGTGCGTACTGGCAGGCATAGAAGCAGCTACGGCAGTGATGGCAGAGATTGGCAAGCTGGTCGAGATCGCCCGCCGCGAGCTGTGGACGGCGTTTGGCGGCATCGAACACCGGGCAAAGCCCATTGCAGTAGCCACAGATGTTGCAGATGTGCAGCGCGCGCCGGGCCTCGGCCTCAGCCGTTGGTTGCGGTTGCTCGATGGCAGAATGAGTGCAGGGCTCAACCCAGAACATGGCGTGCTGCTCCCTCCCCAGCCGCACGCCCAGTCGCCAGCCCGATCATCAGGGCCAGACCAGAGAGATAGCCGCGACTGAGCAGATTGGGCGCCATCAGCATGCCTGCCGCGAACAGCTGATCGATCGGCCCCTGCGCTTGATGACAAACGCGCAGAGTCGAGTCCACAGCAACGCCATGGTAGGTGAAGGTGATGCCTGGGCGCATCGGAAAGGCGAAAAAGGGTGGCTCTAGCGGTGGCATGACGGCATTGTAATCCTCCAATGACTGTGCAAGCGTAGCGGCTGGCAGATCGAGCAGCCGCGCCAGAGCAGCCAGGTCGGGGGCGCTGATGGGGGGATAGAACGAGGGCGCCTCGATCTGCAGCCCACGCCGGTCGAGGATGAGATAACCGATCTGCCCCGGGAAGTCGGCAAGCCGCTGGCCCCAGACAGCGTAGCGCGTGGAGGCCCTATCCGCACTTTCGTCATAGTGCCGCTGACCATGGCGATCGACAACGAGACCGGCATGCATCGAACGCACCCGGGTCAGGATACCGCCATCATCACTCGGCGAGCGGGCGTCGACTGCGACCAGATAGGCGGCTGTCGGATCGCCCGTCGCCGCAATGCCCTGACTCAGTAGGTTACGGAGTACCCTGCCCGTCGCATGCGGGGTGCCACGATTGATGAAGCCATCGGCGCGGGCGCCGCAGTGCGTTCGCAGCCAGGCCCGATCGGCTTGAGCGCCACCCGAGCAGAGGATGGTGGTCCGAGGATAGACGACCTGCCGACTGCCGTTGCCCTGCCACTGCTGCGCGCTAGACAGTTGCAGACGATAATGCACCGCTTGCACAGATCGTCCGTCCAGACACAGCGCCTCGACACTGGCGTTATTCTGAATCTCAACCCCTAATCCCGCAGCGGTTGCATAGAGGGCATTCAGCATGGTCTTGCCACCGCCGAGCAGGAAGGCGGTCTTGCACGAGCGCGGTAGCCCACCACCCGCAACCGGCTGTAACTGCACGCCGACGCCGGCGAGCCAGTCGGGAAGATCGGCCGAGCGCTCAATCAACAGGCGCAACAGCACCGGGTCCTGATCGCTGCCAGCAACCCGCGCGAGGTCGCGGCGGAACTCGGCCTCAGGGTAAGGTCCGGCCGAGAACGGCGACGATCCCTCATGCACATAGCGGAAATTGCGTGAATGTCGGCTGTTGCCGCCACGCTCTCCTAGCGGTGCGCGCTCGAGCAGCAGCACCGAAGCGCCCGCGCGACGCGCCGAAATCGCCGCACAGAGCGCCGCGGCACCGCCGCCGACGACCAGCACGTCAGGCTGCGGGTTGATGAAGCCATTCAGAATGAGCATGTATATTTTTCTGTGTCCATCTGTGGCTCACACTTTCTGCTAGTTTCCTTCCCTATGACCATCACCATCAACAACGCCAAGATTTTCTCTAGGACGCCCTCCTCGTTGAGCGCCCCCGCACAGTCCAGGTTCTGCCCAGCTCTGTCTAGCGGGGAAAGCCAGCATGGGTAAGGTCTGGTTCGTCGGTGCCGGCCCAGGCGCGCCGGATTTGATCACGGTGCGCGGCACCCGGCTCTTGGCCGAGGCCGAGGCTATCCTCTATGCTGGCTCACTGGTCGCTGAGACCGCGTTACACTGGGCCTCGGCCGACTGTGAGATCGCCGATTCCAAGTCGATGGATCTCGAGCAGGTCACTGAGTGGCTGCTCGAGCGCGCGGCCCGATACCGGACCGTCGTCCGGTTACAAACGGGTGATCCAACCCTCTACGGCGCACTCGCCGAGCTCGCTCGACCATTGGATCGTGCCCAGATCCCGATCGGCATCGTCCCCGGCGTCTCCTCAGCGATGGCTTCAGCGGCAGCGGCCGGTGAATGCCTGACACTACCTGAGGTGACCCAGAGCGTCATCTTCACCCGTCTGGCCGGCCGCACCAAGATGCCAGAGACCGAATCCCTAGCCTCTCTCGCCGCGCATCGCTGCAGCCTCTGCATCTTCCTCGCCATCGATCGCATCGCCCAGGTCGCCGAGACCCTCATCGGCGCCGGCTGGGCTGAATCGGCACCGATCATCGTCGTCTATAAGGCCACCTGGCCGGGCGAAGAAGCGATCTTGCGTGGAACCTTGGCCGACATCGCCGTGCGTTGCCAGGAGGCGGGCATCGAGCGTCAGGCAATGATTCTAGCCAGCCCTGCCCTAGGTGCACGAGCGCTGACCGAGGCCAAGACCTCAAAGCTCTATGACGCCAACTTTCCACGCCGGTTTCGTCCGGCGCAGAAGACCAGCGCTTGACGGCAGCCAGCCCGCTGACCAAGGATTCGTCGGCGGGCTGATCAGTCATCGCGAGAGCGGCGGCGCAGCAGATAGGTATCCATGATCCAGCCCTTGCGCTCACGTGCACAGCGCCTGGTCCGCAGCAGTTCATCCTCCACCTCATCCAAGGCGCCAGCGATGAGCAGTTGGTCATCGGTGCCAAGATAGGCGCCCCAGTAGATATCCATGTCCTGGCCACCAAAGCGCCGAAATGTCTCCTCGCCGTCGAGCATCACAAAGGCGTTGTTCAGGCTGCTCGGATCGCACTGCGCCATCTGCCGGCCAGTGGTGATGCTGATCGCCTCGCCAACGCGATTGAGTGGAATACGATGCTCGGCGGCCAGCGCCTGCACAGCAGTGATACCGGGGATCACCTCAAGCGTATAGCGGTCTGGGGCCGCGGCAACGATAGCGCTGATGAGGCTCACCGTCTGATCGTAGAGTGCCGGATCACCCCAGATCAGGAAGGCGCCACACTGGCCCTCTGCAAGCTCTCGCTCGAACAGCTCAATGAAGAGCCTGCGCTTCTCCGCATGCCAGGCCGCGACATCCTGCCGATATCCCTCGGTTGTACTCCGGGGTGGGCTGCTCGCGGTAACGACTCGGAACTGTTCAGGCTTCAGGTAGCGATTCAAGATGCTGCGACGAGCCTCCAACAGCTCCTCCTTGCCACGCCCCTCTTTCTCGAGCATGAAAAAGACATCCACGCGACGCATGGCCTCAATGGCCTGCAGGGTCAGATATTCAGGCCCACCAGGGCCGATACCGATCAACGACAAGCGTTTCAAGACTTCATCTCCAGCTAGAAATATTAGTAATGCTAGTCAGTCTCATTTGTATTGCAAAATCTCATCAAGCGGGCTAGCATCGGCCCTGCAGATCCTGTTCAGCAGCTCTCGGCGAGCCGCCTCAATCCCAGCATCCACCGGAGGTGATTATGAGTCCACGCATGCAGGCCCAATCCCCCGTCAAGGCCAGCATCGGCGCCACGTCCGCACCCGAGCGTCGTCTGCACAGCGAGCAACTACTGCAAGGCAGTCGGCGCGTCGTCATCGAGCATGGCAACGCCAGCTATACCTTGTTGCTGACTCGCAATGACAAGCTGATTCTGGTCAAGTAAGGGGGGCTCAATGATCAACGGAGACCCCAATGCCCAACCTTCCAACGCTAATGCTGGTGCGCCATGGCGAGACCGAATGGTCTCGCACCCATCGTCATACTGGCCGCACCGATCTACCCTTAGAGCCCGCCGGCGAGCAAGAGGCACGGGCGACAGCAAGACCGCTCGCTAGCCTTAAACCGGCCTTAGTGTTGTCGAGCCCCCTGCTCCGAGCCCGCGAGACGGCAAGCCTCGCTGGCTTCGGCCCCGAGGCCGGGATCGATCTCCAGCTCGACGCCGACCTGATGGAATGGGACTATGGCGATTACGAGGGGCGTACTACGGCCTCGATCCACGCCGAGCGCCCCGGCTGGCTGCTGTTCCGCGATGGCTGTCCCAACGGCGAGGATGCCACTCAGGTCGGCGCCCGCGCCGACCGCGTGGTTGCCCGTGCTCGCTCGGTCGATGCCGATGTGCTGTTGTTCTCACACGGCCACTTCTGCCGCGTGCTCGCGGCACGCTGGCTCGGTCTACCCGCTGATCATGGCCGCTACCTCAGCCTGTCGACGGCGGCGATCTCGGTGCTGGGCTACGAGCATAGTCGCGATGAGCCGACGATCCTGCGCTGGAACGATGAGCATCATCTAACTGCCGGATCAGCCTGAGCCCTTGCGCCGACGACGCCCTTCGCTCAGGCGCTTGCGCCGCTGGATCAGGGTCAGGATCGGCCCTGAGATCGCATAGCTGAACGCCATCAGGAACAGTAGCACCGGCGGATCGAGCACCACCAGCGCAAAGCCTAGCATCAGCAGCACCATAAACATGAAGGGCACGCGGCCATGTAGGTCGAGCACCTTGAAGCTGTGGTAGCGGAAGTTGCTCACCATCAGCAGACCGGAGACGGCGGTCAGCAAGGCCATCAGCAGATTGACGCTCGCGCCACTGATGCCATTGTCGGTGCCGATCCAGATGGCACCGGCAATGATCGCCGCTGCTGATGGGCTTGGCAGACCTTGGAACCAGCGCTTGTCGGCGATACCCACCTGGGTGTTGAATCGCGCCAGGCGCAGTGCCGCTGCAGCCGTATAGATGAAGGCCGCCAGCCAGCCAAGCTTGCCAAGTCCGGACAGGGCCCATTCATAGGCGACCAGTGCCGGCGCAACCCCAAAGGCCACCATGTCCGAGAGGCTGTCATACTCGGCACCAAAGTCGCTTTGGGTGTGCGTGATGCGTGCAATGCGACCATCAAAGCCATCCAGCACCATCGCGGCGAAGATGCCGAGGGCAGCAGCCTCGAATTGGCCCGCATTCGCCGACAGGACCGCGTAAAATCCAGCGAACAACGCGGCCGTGGTGAACAGATTTGGCAGCAGATAGATGCCACGGCGCCGTTCGGCCGCGGGTGGCACGCTCAGCGGGTCATTGGGGTCAGACTCGGAATCAGCCATGAGTGTGAACTCGCGCAAGGGCCCGACGGTAGCACCGGGCTCAGGGTCAGTATAGACGCCAGCGCTCGCACTGTTGAAGGGCATTCCACCCCATCCGGCGCAGCGGCGCAGCGCAGATCGCAGCACAGATCGAAGCAAACATTAGGACGCCATCATCAATTCTTCGTTTGGAGCTGAGCACCAAGTCGCGATTTAATGGTGTCTGGCGATCCCATCCGCCGCCGCCGCAACATACCCGCAGGCACTCAACCAAGGGGCCATACCATGCAGAGACAACGACCCGACTTGCCCAGCGCTGACAAGCGTTGGAAGCTGGTCAACGCCACGATGCGGCGCAACGGCTATGCCGAGCACGCTCTGATCGAAGCCCTGCACAGCGTCCAGGACGCGTTTGGGTTTCTCGACACCGATGCCATGACCTTCGTCGCCGACTCGCTCGATCTGCCCCTGAGCAAGGTCTACGGCGTCGCGACCTTCTACCATCTGTTCATGCTCAAGCCGCAGGGTCGGCATACCTGCGTGGTCTGCACCGGCACCGCTTGCTATATCAAAGGGGCTGGAGCCTTGATCGAAGGCATTGAGCAACGCTTTGGCGTCAATCCCGGCGAGACCACCGACGACAAGGCCCTCTCAGTGATGACCGCGCGCTGCGTCGGCGCTTGCGGTCTTGCACCCGCCGTGGTCCTCGACGGCGACGTCATCGGCAAGCTCGGCACCGACAAACTGGTCGAGCGCATCGAGCAGGAGATCCGCGAATGAACCTCGACGAGCTTGACGATCTAGCCCGCACCTTCACCGAAGAATCCGCCAACATCTCGCACGAGGTGCGTGTCTGTATGGCTGCTAGCTGCCAGTCATCCGGTGCCCAGCCGGTGCTGGATGCGCTGCGTAAGGCGCAGGAAGCGAGCGGCACCGACCATTGCCGTGTCAAGGGCGTGGGCTGCATGGGTCTCTGCTCGGCCGGCCCCTTGGTTACGCTCAGCGAGCGCGATGCCAGTCTCAACGAGGCCAAGATCTACCGCGACGTCGCACCAGAGCATGCCGAGGCGCTGATCAGCACTCTAGTGCAGGCCGACCCAAGCGCCGAGGCGATGCTCGCCGCGCAACGCTGCCCAAGCGATCTACCGTTTTTTCAGCGACAGCAAAAGGTGGTGCTCGAGCATGCGGGCGTGATCGACCCCGACAGCTTCAAGGGGTATGTCGCGGTCGGCGGCTATCGCGCGATGGTGCAGGCACTCACCGAGATGACCCGGGCCGAGGTCGTCGCCGAAGTGACCACCAGTGGCCTGCGCGGGCGCGGCGGCGGTGGCTACCCCACCGGCCTCAAGTGGTCGACGGTCGCCAAGATGCCAGGCGAGCAGAAGTACGTGATCTGCAATGCCGACGAGGGCGACCCCGGCGCCTTCATGGACCGCGCGATCCTCGAGTCCGACCCACACCGCGTGCTCGAAGGCATGGCCATCGCCGCCTATGCGATCGGCGCTAACAAGGGCTATATCTACGTCCGCGCCGAGTACCCACTGGCGGTTGAGCGCTTGAAGACGGCCATTCGCAAGGCCAAACGCCAAGGCTTTCTCGGCAACCATGTCTGCGAGACCCAGTTCAACTTCGATGTCGAGATCCGACTGGGCGCCGGCGCCTTCGTCTGCGGTGAGGAGACCGCGCTGATGGCCTCGATCGAGGGCGGTCGCGGTCAGCCACGCCCACGCCCACCCTACCCGGCTGAGTCCGGGCTGTTCGGGCGCCCAACGCTGATCAACAACGTCGAGACCTACGCCAACATCGCCTCGATCGTCTCGGAAGGCGGTGACTGGTTCGCCAGCATTGGTACCGAGCGCTCCAAGGGCACCAAGGTCTTCGCCCTCGCCGGCACCATCGTCAACACCGGCCTGATCGAGGTGCCGATGGGCACCACGCTGCGCGACATCATCGAGGTGATCGGCGGCGGCATCCCGGACGGCAAGGCCTTCAAGGCGGTGCAGACCGGCGGCCCCTCGGGTGGCTGCGTGCCAGCCGCGCATCTGGACATCGCGGTCGATTACGACAGCCTCAAGACCCTCGGCACTATGATGGGCTCGGGCGGCATGATCGTCATGGACGAGACCTCGAGCATGGTCGATGTCGCGCGCTTCTTCATGGAGTTCTGCATGGACGAATCCTGTGGCAAGTGCGTGCCCTGCCGCACCGGCACCCAGCAGATGCACGCGCTGCTCGACAAGATCGCCAAGTCCAACGCGACCCATGCGGACTTGGCGTTACTGGAAGAACTCTGTGAGGTCGTTCAGGCCACTAGCCTCTGCGGGCTTGGTCAGACGGCGCCGAATCCGGTGATGAGCACGCTGCGCTATTTCCGCGATGAGTATGAAGAGAAGCTCGCCGGCCGCTGAGCCGCGGCGGCGTTAGCCGCGCACTAGTTGCGCGGCTTCAGCCGCTGCAGCTCAAACATCGGCTTACTGTCGGGTCCACTGCTGTGCAGGCCGGGGTCAAGTGCCCGTTTGGACAGAGTGGGGCGAATTCGCAAGCGCAGGCGTGAGGGGTCGATCTGACGCACGACACGACCGCTAGCCCTTGCGCTCGCATTGGCCATGGCCGGCGTCAGCCTGATGCCGACCAGCTCGCGTGCCTCGAGCGAATAGGGTGCAACCCCCTTCTTGCGCAGATAGCTGCTCAGCACACGATGGGTATAGCGTTGGGTCTCGGGATAGGTCACAAAGCCATTATGGCGGCTCAGCGCGCCCTCGCCCGCGTTGTAGGCCATCACCGCCTTGCCGATACCAAACTGCCCGAGCAAGCGCTTGAGATGGCGGACCCCGGTGCGGACATTGGTCTGGGGGTCGAACAGCGCATCAACCGAATGGACACCGTAATCCGCCGCGGTCTCCGGCATGACCTGCATCAGCCCAACAGCACCGACTGGAGACACCGCACGCGGATCATAGCCAGACTCCGCAACCACCAGCGCATCGACCAGATCGATCTCGACCCCATACTGCTTGGCGGTCCGCTCGACCAGCGCCTTGAGTGACTTGCGGCTCGGCACGGGTCCGCTCGGTGGTGTTGGCAAGGAAGGCCGTTGCGCGGCATCGGACTCAGTCACGACCTTGGCCTCGGCGAGGTCGGCGCAGGCAAGGCCCGGACTCAGGCTAATGATGACAAACAGCGCTAGGCTGGCAACAAACCATCGCATTTCGTCAGACTCGAAGATGATGATACATGGCATCGATAATACCCATGGCTAGTCCAAATGTAGATTCCAGGCTCTCTGAGCCAAGGCGACCTGCGCGTTGGCGTCTTAACCGCGTCTTAACCACTAGCAGCAAGGGGAATGATGCTGCGATACTTCAGGGCCGATGATACAGGCTGCAACGGCGTTGCCCTAACCGCATCGATTCCGTCTTGCGTTGCCGCCACCCCGACGGCTCGCCAATGAAAGGCACCGCTGGCCGGCAGCCATGGCCGCACCCAGACCTGATGCAGAGCGCACGATAAGCACGATGAGCGAAAAGATCCCGAACGGAACCATCGCCGAGGTGCAGGGACGACGCTGCATCCACTACGACGGTTACTGGATCAAATACTATGAGCCGCCACCAGAGACCTTAGCGGCCAAGAAGGCACTGATTGAGGCGCTCACCCGTCGCCTGTTCAATCATGTCGAGCACGGTATCAACATCCCTGGCATCCGCCTCGCCGAGGCCCGTGCCGCCTACGAGGCCGAGACCAACCCCGAGCGCAAGCGGGTCAATGGGGCCATGCTCGCTGGCGCCCTCTTCAATCGCGCCGCCACCATCTTCACCAAGCTGGTCGAGCTGCAAGCGGACGGCGTCGAGATCGAGCCCGATGATGCGCTGATGCGCGAGTGCGGCGACTATCTGCTCGAGGCCCTCGACCTCGGTCACATGGTGCGTCATCGTGGCGGCGATGAAGGCATCGACGAACTCTGGGGTGAGCCATTCAAGGCCTTTAGCCAGCCGATCTCGGCCTTCTACGAGAGCCGTTACCTGAAGATGGCGATGACCATGCGTGACATCGACCGCATCACCGCCACCCTGACCACGACCTTTGAGGGCAGCACGCAAGTCAGCGGGCTCGCACCGATGTTGCACGAGCTTGGCGAGTGCGCGAAGCGTAAGTGCGAAATCCTGCGTACCGATCCGGCGATCTTCCACGTCTGGCCCGCCTTCGTCGTCGCCGGCGATCGGCTGCGCAATATTCAGCCACATCTACCGCCAGCACCATCGATGGACGAGATCCGCGAGGCCCAGGAAGGCAATCGCATCCTGAAATCCAGCACCGCCCTGGTAAGCCATATGGTGCGCGCCCGCGCGCCCATGCCGAAGAGCTGCCGAGAGCTGATCGACACCTGCCATCAGTTCCGTCGCACCTTCATCGAGCCGCGGCTGCGCAAGAGTCCGCTATCCGGCCCGCCGGGCTGAGCCGAGCTGCTGACACTGAGGCTGACGCTCACAGCGGCAAGCCATCTCAGAAATCTGGCCCAGGGTTTGCTTTAACAACTGACGTCTCGCAACCGAAACCAAAAGCGATGGACGGACGTCAGCATGGGCCCCACGATCAATGACTCGACTCGACACCCAAACGCCAACGCCAACTTGGCAGGACTGCTTGAACCGGCTCGAGCGCCGAGAATCCTCAACCACGACATCATGGGCTGCACCGCCGAAGGTGTCCTGGGTAACCAGCTCTACTCGGGCCGCGCCCTAGGCGCCACTGATCCCGGCGACCTGATCCAGCTGCACCCAGATCTTCGCCCCCAATGGTCGGCGATCTGTCGCCATTATCAGCGCATCGGCCTCAATCACAGCACCGACGTCATCTGGGACGTCGATACGGGCCTGCTCGCCGCGCATCCCGAGCACGAGCCCTCAGTGTTCTACTTCGGTGACGCTGAGCAGCGTAAACGCCCAGACGAGCGCTGGCATCGCACCGTCGACTACATCAACTCCAAGAATCAGTTCATGGCCCTAGCCGATGATCTCGGCGTGCCAACCCCCCGGACCCTCTGCTTCGACGCGGTGGGGTTGATCGGTGATGACGACATCGCCGCAGCGCCCTACCCCTGCTACCTCAAGGCCGCGATCTCGGTCTCGGGTGTTGGCATCTACCGCTGCGATCATCCGCAGGCCCTGCGCGCCGCAATCGAGACCTTCGAGCCCAAGGTGCCGGTGCAGATCCAGGATGAGGTCCGCACCCAGTGCTTTCTCAACCTCCAGTACGAGGCGATTGATGGCCGCGCAGAACGACTGGCCGCAACCGAGCAGATCCTCGATGGCTGCGTGCATCAGGGCAACCGCCATCCAGTGCCTGCACCACCCTGGGAGGTGGTCGAGCCGATGGCCAACTGGCTCGTCGAGCAAGGCATGCGTGGGGTATTCGCCTTTGATGTCGCCGTCATCGATACCGACGCCGGGACCGAGCATCTCGCGATCGAGTGCAATCCACGCTGGAACGGCGCCTCCTATCCGACCATGATCGCGCGCAAGCTCGGCATCGAGCACTGGCTCGCCCGGACCTTCCCAACTCAACATCGGATGCTGGCCGATATCGACCTCAGCGGGATCGAGTACAACCCAAGCAGCGGCGAAGGGGTTATCCTGGTGAATTGGGGGCCGGTGCTAGTCGGCAAGCTGCTAGTGCTGATCGCCGGCGAACCCGACCGGCAGCCAACAATCGCACAGAGCCTCAGCCAGCGACTCTAAGGCACCCGAGCAACAACGAGCCGGCAGCCATAGACTTCAGTCGTTTATGCTAGCTTCCAGTCAGTTTGATAGAACCTCTAAGTCATAGACGGCATGACCGACACCTTTTCCTTGATGATCCACGGCGGCGCCGGCGCGCTCGACAACGTCTCCGACGAGCGTATCGCAGTGCGCTACCTGGAGAGTATCCGCGTCATTCTCGAGCACGGCCGCGCCATCCTCGAGCGCGGTGCTAGCGCCGTCGAAGCCGTCGAGAGCTGTGCCTCTCAGCTCGAGGATGATCCGCTCTTCAACGCCGGCTGTGGCTCGGTGCTGAATGAGAACGGCAAGGTCGAGATGGACGCCGGCATCATGGATGGACGCGATCTCGCCGCTGGTGCGGTTGCAGGCATCGGCAACATCGCCAATCCAGTACAGCTAGCGCGGCTGATCATGGATGGCAGCGAGCATGTGATGCTGATCGGCGACGGCGCGCTCGAGTTCGCCAAGCATTGCCAGGTCCGCCTAACACCGGATCACTACTTCTTCACCCCAGACCGAATCAAGCAGCTCGAGCAGGCACGCTTGCGCGGGCGCATGACGCTCGACCATGACGACGAAGGCGAAGCGCAGAAATACGGCACCATCGGCGCCGTCGCCCGCGACCGCCAAGGCAACCTAGCCGCGGCCACCTCCACTGGTGGCATCGTCAATAAACGCATGGGACGGGTCGGCGACTCGCCGATCATCGGCGCCGGGGTCTATGCCGACAATGCCAGCTGCGCGATCTCTGCCACCGGCTATGGCGAAGACTTCATGCGCACCGTCTTCGCCAAGACCGTCGCCGACCTGATCGAACTCTGTGGCGGCACAGCGCGCTCCGCGGTCGATGAGGGACTCGCCTACCTCAGCCGCAAGGTCGCGGGACGCGGTGGCCTGATCTGTATCGATCACCAGGGTCACTGCGCCAGCGGCATGACCACCAAAAAGATGATCCATGGCTGGATCGAGCAGGGCGGCGAGACCATCTGTCGTTTCTAATCGGGCCTTAATCAGGCCTTAATCGGGGGCGCGCTGCGCGCAGCTGCGGTTCAGCAGGCAACATTCACAGCCCGGTTTACGCGCCCGACAGACATCCTTGGCATGGCGCACGATCAGTGCATGATAGTCATTGAATAGAGCCGTATCCGGCCCGAGCGCGGTTTCCACTCGCTGCCGGATCTGTTCGTAGCCCTCATCCCCAGCAATCAGCCCGAGGCGGCGAAACAGCCGCCTGGTGTAGGCATCGACCACGAACACCGGCCGCTCGAAGGCATAGAGTAGGATATCGTCAGCAGTCTCCGGCCCGATGCCGTTGATCGCCAACAGCCAGCGTCGCAGCTCATCGGTGGGCAGTGCTGCCAGTACGGACTCACCACCAGCCTCGACCAGTGCGGTGCAGAAGCTGCAAAGCCGGCGTGCCTTGACGTTGAAATAGCCCGAGGGCCGGATCAGCTCCGCCAGGACAGGCGTTTCGAGCGCCAGCACCGCCTCCGGGCTGAGTGGGATCTGCGCCCGCAGCTGGTCCAATGCCCGCTCGACATTGGTCCAGGCTGTGTTCTGGGTCAAGACCGCGCCAAGCATGACCTCAAAGGGCGTCTCGGCAGGCCACCAGTGCTGTGCACCATAGGCCGCGTACAGCGACCTGAAGAGGGCCAAGAACCTCTCCTCGCCAAGCTCGAGCTCGGCCCTGAGAGTGGGATTCGGCTTATGCTTGGGCTTGGGCTTGGGCTTGGGCTTGCGTGCCTGGCTCAGAAGGGCTGCCCCTTGCGAATCACGACGATCCCCTCAGCAGACACCTCGAAGCGCTCAGCGTCAGCGCGACGATCCTCACCAATGCAAGCACCGGCCGGGATCACCACATCCTTATCGCAGATACAGCGCCGCACGCGCGCATTGGCACCCACCTGCACGCCCTCGAACAGGATAGCCTCATCGACGATGGCGCCATCCTCAACCTGGACCCGCGGGTAGAGTACCGAATGGCTCACACCACCACCACGAATCACACTACCAGCGGCGAGCATCGAGTTGACGAAGATCCCCTCGTTGCCTGAGGTTGGCCCCGGCACGGTTCGTGCCGGCGGATACTGCCCCTGGTAGGTGAGGATGTTCCAGTCTGCCTGATAGAGATCGAGCGGCGACTCGGCCTTGAGTAGATCCATGTTGGCGCGGAAATAGGCATCGGTGGAGCCGAGATCACTCCAATAGCGATCCTGCGACACGCGCCCACGCTCGCCACCAAACCGGTACGCCATCGGTGCGCTCGAGGCCAGCACGCGCCCCTCAAGGAACGGCGAGAGGAGCTGGGTCGCAAGGTCGACACCCGAATCCATGTCCGCCTCGGTGCCAGCGGCGAGGGCCTCGACCTGCTCCAGCAGCAGCCCCTTGTCGATCAGCACCACGCCCATGGTCGACGCATAGGGCGCGGCCTCCTCAGCCGGCGCGCCGATGGCGGTGATCCGGTCGCTGGCATCCACCTCGACGCTGACACCACCAGCCGCTGATCCGGGGCCCGCCTGCCGCAGCGCACAGCTGATGCCAGCGCCCTGCTGGCGGTGGAATTCGATCAGCTCGGCGTAGTCCATCCGATAGACCAGCCCGCCATCGAGCAGCAGCAGCGTATCCGCCGAGCTGCGCTCGATCAGGTAGCGATTTTGCCGCAGTGCATCCATGGCGTTGCGATACCAACCGCTGTCATAGCGCATCTGCGGCGGTACGGCGGTGATGAATTCGCCCAGCTCGGCGTTGAACAGCGACCAACCGTCGCGCAGATGTTTGTGCAATGAGTGCGACTTGTACTGGCTCAGGACCAACACCTGCCGCAGTCCTGAATGCAGGCAATTCGCAAGCGTGAAATCGATAACACGGTACTTACCGGCCACCGGCACCGCCGCCTTGCAGCGATGCTCAGTGAGAGGGATAGGGGTACCGCGCTCGGCGGCAAACACGAAGGTCAGCGTCTTCGAAGGCATGAGCGGTTCTCAGCGTCTGCGGGCTAACAAGGCTGACCATGCCGCCGAGCAATAACGCGACGGCAAGATCCGACCCGACGCTAGCCACCGCGTTCCGAGGTCGAATGATCTCGGCAACAGGTCATTGGCGTATCAGGCCAGCCGGGGCCAGAGTCGCCATCGATGATTCGGAGCGCATTGTAGGCCAAACCGGCCCCCGCGAGACCGAGCACAGCGAACAAGACAAGGCGATGCATTGGCATAGAAGCTCACCCGAGCTAAGGATTCAGGAAGCAGGCGGCGGTCGCGCACTGGCCGAGCAGTGGCACCATCCTAATGCGCCGTCGCGAGTCGACGCCCTGCATTGGTGCAGATGCAAGGCGCCGACCAGGACCGGTTACTCGCTCAGCCCGTGTTCGCCAGCCGAATCCGATCGGTCGCCACGTTAGGCTGCGGCGCAATCGCCTCAAACAGCAACGACTGCCCCGACATCTCAGCGGCGGGTGGCAGCCCCATCAGCTCAAGGACCGTTGGGGCCACATCCGCCAGAGTTCCGCTCGGTCGCAGCACCCAGCGCTCCTTATCCATCACCAGAAACGGCACCGGGTTGGTCGTGTGCTGGGTATGCGGCTCGTCCGTCTCAGGATCGGCCATCATGTCACAGTTGCCGTGATCAGCGGTCAGCAACGCCGAGTAGCCATGTGCCAGGGCCGCATCCAGTACCCGGCCGGCCTGCTTATCCAGGACCTCGACGGCATGCACCACCGCATCCATGAAGCCGGTATGGCCGACCATGTCGCCATTGGCAAAGTTGACCACAATGAATCCGTACTGCTCGGTCTCGATCGCCTCGACCACCGCGTCTGCGACCTGCTCGGCGCTCATCTCCGGCTTGAGGTCATAGGTCTTGACCATTGGGGACGGGATCAAACGATGCACCTCGCCTGCTGCCGGCTCCTCATTGCCGCCGTTGAAGAAAAAGGTCACATGCGCATACTTCTCGGTCTCGGCGCAGTGGAATTGCGCAATGCCCTGGGCGCTAAGCACCTGATTGAGGGTCGTTCGCGGCACCTCTGGGTCAAAGGCATGGGGCAAACCGAAGCGCTTGTCGTAGACCATCATGCAGGTCAGGTCTGCGCGTGGCGCCGCACCCCGATCAAAGCCATCGAAGGCATCGAGTGCCAGCGCCGAGGCGATCTGCCGCGGCCGGTCTTTCCGGAAGTTGAACAGCACCATCGGATCATCGGGCTCAAGCCCCTTCCAATCCCCGATCACGCTAGGATGGATGAATTCGTCACCCTCACCGGCGGCGTAGGCGGCATCGATAGCAGCCCGCGCCGTCGCCGCGCTGCGACCCTTGCCGAGCGCGATGGCGCGCCAAGCACGCTCGGTGCGGTCGAAACGGCGATCACGGTCCATCGCGTAGTAACGGCCGCTGAGGGTAACGATGCGACCCTTGGCGCCATCGAGCGCATCTTCGACCTTGCCGAGGTTGTTGAGCACCGATTTAGGTGGGGTATCCCGACCATCGGTAATCATGTGGACCAGCGGGATCACGCCCTCGCGCCGGCACAGCTCAATCAGCGCCAGCAGATGGCGATAGTGACTATGCACACCCCCCTCGGAGACTAAGCCAAGGAACTGCAGTGGTCGCTGCTTGGCCTTGGCAGTATTCACCGCCGCGAGCAGTGCCGGATTCTTGAAGAAGCTGCCATCGGCGATGGCATCATCGATCAGCACCAGATCCTGGCGCAGCAGGCTGCCGCTGCCGAGCGTCATGTGCCCGACCTCGGAATTGCCCATCTGCCCGATAGGTAGGCCAACACCAGCGCCAGAGGCGTTCAGCTGGGTGTAGGGATAGCGAAAAAAATATTCGTCAAGCCGCGGCGTCTTCGCCTGCGCGATGGCGTTGTGGAGCTTACTCGGATTGATGCCGAAGCCATCGAGGATGACCAGGACGACCGGGCGTCTCGGGATGGCCGACTCTGCAGTGGTAGTCATGATCGGAGAACCTTGGGTTGCTGTTGTCTCTGATTGATATAGCAAGAGACGTTCCTTTTCTAGCTTGGTTTGATGACCACGAGATAAGGCTCGGCTCTGACCTCCAGACCGTTGGGGCCAGAGCCATTGTCGTGCATGCTCAGGCTGATCGCAACCGTGCGGCCTGCACCATCAGCCGCTTCATCTCAGCGACCGCGGAGGCCAGCCCAGAAAAGAGCGCGCGGGCAACGATGGCATGGCCGATATTCAACTCGCGCACACCAGGCAAGGCCGCCACCGCTTCGACATTCGGATAGTCCAGCCCATGCCCCGCATTGACCTGCAGCCCGAGCTGCTGACCATGGACGACAGCTGCTGCAATCCGTTGTAGCTCCTCGGCTCGCACCTTAGGTGTCGCGGCGTCGGCATAGCGACCAGTATGGATCTCAACCACCGGTGCGCCAATCTCGACCGCCGCATCCAACTGGACTGGGTCGGGATCGATGAACAAGGACACCCGCACCCCAGCTTCAGCCAGACGCGCGGCCTGCTCGGTCAGCTTGCCGATCTGCCCGGCGACGTCGAGTCCACCCTCAGTGGTCAGCTCCTCGCGCCGCTCGGGCACCAGGCAACAGTCGGCCGGACGCACCTCACAGGCAATCTGCACCATCTCGGGCGTGGCGGCCATTTCCAGGTTCATGCGCGTCTGCAAGATGCCCTTCAGCAGATGCACATCGCGATCTTGGATATGACGTCGATCCTCGCGCAGATGCAGCGTGATGGCATCGGCCCCAGCCTGCTCGGCGACCAATGCGGCCTGGATCGGCTCTGGATAGCGCGTGCCGCGCGCGGCGCGGATGGTCGCGATATGGTCGATGTTGACGCCAAGGAGGATCGGCGCCCCGGTCAGCTTTTGCATGATGGCTCCTAGATGGGGGATTGAAGCAACAGGGTTGGGAATCGCATCAACGCGAGCGGCGGCGGAACAGCTCGCGACTACGCAGCGGCTTCGGCCCGAGATGAGGGGCAAGCGCCGCGCGCATGAGGGCTCGGGCGGCCGCCGTATCCGAGCGCTGCAGGGCTGTGCTGGTGGCCAGCCGCTCGAGCGTGACACCGCTGATCAGCACCTCCTCCATGACGCTGTCTGAAACCTCAAACGAGGTCGTATCTGGCGGCGTCTGGCTTAAGCGATACGCCGGAACCGGGCTGAGTCCCTCACCCGGGACGTAGCGATAGTCGCGGACCGGATCAATCGGCCTCCCCTGCCGATCAAGCCTAAGATCGAGCGCATAACCCAGCTCTTCAAGCAGACGCAGCTCGAAGCGGCGCAAGACCCCATCTAGCGGCTCGGTCGCGAGATCCGCTAAGGCCTGCTGATAGAAGACAAATAGGGCTTCGTGAGGGTCCTCGCGATCGATCAAGCGTAGCAATAGCTCATTCAGATAGAAGCCGCAGTAGAGCCGCTCCGCACTGAGCGCGATGCTGGGCGCAGCAGCTTCGGCCCGGGTCAGGGTCTTGACCTCGCCGCGACCGACCCAGCCCAGCCACAGCGGCTGAAACGGCTGCAGCAAGGCCGCCAATGCCGAGCGCCCTCGCGGTGCCGACTTCGCGCCCTTGGCGATACAGGGCAGTCGCCCCTCCTCGGCGCTAAACAGCTCGAGCAACAGACTGGTATTGCGATAGTCGCGACGATGCAGCACAAAGCCGCGCTTGAGGGTCTGCGCACTCATCGAGACGT
The DNA here is from genome assembly GCA_010912705.1 of Halochromatium sp. Classification (GTDB taxonomy): domain Bacteria; phylum Pseudomonadota; class Gammaproteobacteria; order Chromatiales; family Chromatiaceae; genus Lamprobacter. The sequence goes on along the minus strand of POWB01000017.1, from coordinate 73,886 downwards.
CTAGGCTAGCCTTAGGCGATGTCCGTCAAGCCAAAGACGAGCTTACTGGGGTTAGTATTCGCCGTAGCCGAGGCTCGCGAGTGCTGATTCGTCACTGCTCCAGCTGTCTTTCACCTTGACCCAGACCTCCAGATGCACGCGCCGGCCGAACAGCTTCTGCATCTCTAGGCGCGCCTGCGAGGCCGCCGCCTTCAGCGCCTCGCCGCGGCGGCCGATGATGATCGCCTTCTGGCTCTCGCGCTCGACCCAGATCAAGGCATGGATGCGCGCCCGCGGCTCCTCCGCTGGCTGCTTGCCGCTGGCCCGCTCCAAGGTAAACGACTCGATCTCGACCGTGGTCCGATACGGAAGCTCCTGCCCATAGCGCTGCATCAGCTGCTCGCGCAGCAGCTCGGCGGCAAGGAAGCGCTCCGAGCGATCAGTGAGCTGATCGCCCGGAAACAGAGGCTCGCCTGCCGGCAGTGCCGACAGCACCTCGGCCTCCAGGCGCTTGATCTGATCGCCCTTCAGCGCCGAGACCGGAACCATGGAGACGAATGCATGGCGCTCCGAGAGCGCCTGCAGAAACGGCAACAGACGCGACTTATCAGCCAAGCGATCGGTCTTGTTCACCGCCACCAGGGTCGGCGTGCCAGCCTTGGCGATCTCGGCCAGTGCCAGCGCATCCTCATCGCTAAACTGCAGCGCCTCAACCACCAGCAGCACCAGATCGACATCGGTCAGGATCGAGCGCGCCGCCCGGTTCAGATAGCGATTCAGGGCATTGCCACCACGCTGATGCAGCCCAGGGGTATCAACATAGAGGATCTGACCACCGGCCAGCGTCGAGACACCCAGGATGGTGTGGCGCGTGGTCTGCGGCTTGTGCGAGGTGATCGCAAGCTTCTGCCCGAGCAGCCGGTTTAGCAGGGTCGACTTGCCGACATTCGGTCGCCCGACGATGGCGACATAGCCACAACGACTCGAGCCTGCGCTGGAGCCATCGACAGGATGATCGGTGGCATCAGCCGCCGGTGAGCGTTCGTCTGTGGTCGGCTGACTCATGCAATCATTCTCCCTTAACCAGCAGGCCAAGCATGGTCTCGGCGGACTGTTGCTCGGCACGGCGTCGGCTCGAGCCATCACCGAGACATTCGCGGCCATCGTCGGGAAGCCGGCAGCGCACCTGGAAGCGTTGCGCATGCTGCTCGCCGGTCACCGCGGTGACCTCATATTCGGGCAAGCCGCGGCGTCGCGCCTGCAGCCATTCCTGTAACTGCGTCTTCGGGTCCTTGCGCGCCTCCTGGTTGGCGACATCGGCCAAGGCTTCGGCAAAGACCTGCAGGATCATCTGCTTGGCGCCAACGAAGCCTTGGTCCAGATAGATGGCGCCGATCAAGGCCTCGAGTGCATCGGAAAGCACCGAGTCGCGCGCATGGCCACCGGAGCGCAGTGCACCTGAATCCAGTCGCAGGTAGTCGCCGAGGCTCAAGGAGCGCGCGATCTTGGCTAGGGCCTCACGGTTGACCAGGGTCGCCCGCCGCCGGGTCAGATCACCCTCGCTGGCGTCAGGAAAGCGCTGCAGCAGCACCTCAGCGATGACGAAACCGAGCAGCGCATCACCCAGAAACTCGAGCCGCTCGTTATTCACCGGACCGGCGCTGCGATGCGTCAGGGCCTGCTCGATCAAGGCGAGCGAGCCCGGCGGTTTACCGATCAGCCGGGTTGCCAGTCGTCTCGGATCAGTCGTCATGGCCGCGGCAGCGCCACCGCATGCTCAAAGTGCATCAGCACATCAACGTTCAGGCCGATATGCTCCTGCACCTGATAATCCAAGCTCAGCAAGATGTCGTCGCCCTCACGCGTGACACGGAAATCTTTGGTGTCGACCGAGCGCACGCCGTCGATGCCAAGCTGGCGGGTGACAGCGGCCAGCACCGCACGCGGCGCAGCACCGACCATTTCCGGCCGCTCAACTACCCGCTCCATGGCGCCACGTACCTGGAAGAAGGTCAGGTATGAGGGCGCCATCTTGATGCCAATGTTGACGAAGAACACGACCAAGAGCAGTACGACCAGGACTTGGAACAGTCCGAGTCCGCGCTGAGCCTGAGCCATTGGGGCGCGATCGACAACATGGCCTCGAGGAAGGCGCTGCCAATGGGCATGAGAGCGTCGGTGCGATGGCAAGGCCATGGACAGAATCCTCATCAGTGGATCAGGTCGCCGATGCGGCCAAACGCGATCGGGAAGCCATCCCGATTGCCGTCCCAGCTCATCCAGATCGCAAACGCCTTGCCGACCAGATTTTCTTCCGGCACAAAGCCCCAGCAGCGCCCGTCGTTACTATTGTCGCGATTGTCACCCATCACAAAAAACATACCCTCCGGTACGATCACCGGGCCGCGCGCCAATACACCGCAGGAGCGGGGAAAATCGCCGGTTCGAGGATTGATCAGGATCTCATGCTCGCGCCCTTCACCCACCTGCTCCACGGCCTCGATCAGGCCGGTTGGTCGGCCACTGTCATCCCGATAATCGCCCAGTGGGATCTGCGCTAGCGGCTCGCCATTCACATAGATGGTCTTGTCGCGATAGTAGACCTGGTCCCCCGGCACCGCGATAACGCGCTTGATGTAGTCGACCGATTCATCTTGAGGGAAGCGGAATACGACCACATCGCCGCGCTCAGGCTCGCCGAGCGCCAGAAACTTGCTATTCAGCACCGGCCAGCGCAGCCCGTAAGAGAATTTATTCACCAGGATGAAGTCACCGACCAATAGGGTCGGCATCATCGAGCCGGAGGGGATGCGAAACGGCTCAACCACGAATGAGCGCAGCAAGAGCACGACCAGGATGACCGGGAAGAACGAGCGCGCATACTCGACTAGGACCGGCTCCTTGTAGCCACCTGGGGCCTGCTGACCGCCCTCGCTAGCGCTGCCCGCAGTCGCAGCCGCCGCCAAGCGACGGCGCTTAGGCGCCCAGAGTAGCGCATCAAGCAGCCAGATGCCTCCGGTGATAAAGGTGGCGGCAACAAGGAAGGTCGGAAAATCGAAGCTCATAGCCTAGGTGCGTCTCCTGATCCAAATAACAGTGATCCGAACACTGCATGCTCGGCGGCGGTCAATGACCGATCAATACCCGATCAATGACAGGACGAAAAATCGATCAATTATCCTTACTGGATTGCAGCACCGCAAGGAATGCCTCTTGCGGGATCTCGACGCGCCCGACCATCTTCATGCGTTTCTTGCCCGCCTTCTGCTTCTCGAGCAGCTTGCGCTTGCGCGTCACGTCACCGCCATAACATTTCGCGGTCACATTCTTACGCAGCGCCTTGACCGTGGTGCGGGCGATGATCTTGGTGCCGATCGCGGCCTGGATCGCAACCTCGAACATCTGCCGCGGGATCAGCTCCTTCATCCGCTCGGCGAGATCACGGCCGCGGTGCAATGAGTTAGAGCGATGCACGATCAGCGACAGCGCATCGACCCGCTCGCCATTGATCATCAGATCCAGCTTGACCAGATCGGCGGCATCGAAGCGCTTGAGCTCGTACTCAAATGAGGCATAGCCGCGGCTCACCGACTTCAGCCGATCGAAGAAATCGAGCACCACCTCGTTCAGCGGCAGCTCATAGCTTGCCTGCACCTGACCGCCGAGGAACTGGATGTTCTTCTGCACGCCGCGCTTCTCGACGCAAAGATTGATCACGCCGCCGAGCAGATCCTGCGGCACCAGGATATGCGCCTCGATGATCGGCTCACGGATCTCCTGGATCTTATTGGTCTCCGGCAGGTTGGCCGGGTTGTCGACATTGATCACCTCGCCATCGTTCAACACCACCTCATAGATAACGGTCGGCGCCGTGGTGATCAGCTCCAGATCGTATTCGCGCTCGAGCCGCTCCTGGATGATCTCCATGTGCAGCATGCCGAGGAAGCCGCAGCGGAAACCGAAGCCGAGCGCCTGCGAGGTCTCGGGCTCGTAGAACAGCGCCGACTCATTGAGCCGCAGCTTGGCGAGCGCATCGCGCAGGTCTTCGTAGTCATCCGAGGAGATCGGATAGAGCCCGGCAAAAACGCGCGGACGGATCTCGCGGAAGCCCGCGAGTCGCTCGGTTGCAGGCCGGTCAGCACCGGTGATGGTATCGCCCACCGGGGCGCCATCGACCTCCTTGATCCCAGCGGCGACAAAGCCCACCTCGCCGGGGCCGAGCTGCTCGCGCGGGGTCTTCTTCGGTGTGAAGATGCCGACGTTATCGGCCTGATGCACACGCCCGACCGACATCACCTTGATCTTGTCGCGCCGCCTGAGTGTCCCTTCCTTGACCCGAATCAGCGAGACCACGCCGACATAAGGATCGAACCAGGAGTCGATGATCAGCGCCCGCAGCGGCGCATCGGCATCGCCCACCGGTGGCGGAATCTTGGCGACCAGCATCTCCAGCAGCTCGGGGATGCCGAGTCCGGTCTTGGCACTGACCCGCAGCGCATCCTCGGCATCCAGGCCGATGATCTCTTCGATCTCGTTGATGACCCGCTCCGGCTCGGCCGAGGGCAGATCGATCTTGTTCAGCACCGGCAGCACCTCGAGGCCGAGGTCGATGGCGGTGTAGCAGTTGGCAACGCTCTGCGCTTCGACCCCCTGCGCAGCATCGACCACCAGCAGCGCACCCTCGCAGGCCGCCAGCGAGCGCGAGACCTCATAGGAGAAGTCGACATGGCCCGGTGTGTCGATGAAGTTCAGCTCGTAGATTTGCCCATCCTTGGCTGGATAGTCCAAGGTCACGCTCTGCGCCTTGATGGTGATGCCGCGTTCACGCTCCAGGTCCATCGAATCCAGCACCTGATCGCTCATCTCGCGATTGGTCAGGCTGCCACAATGCTGGATGAAGCGGTCCGCGATCGTCGACTTGCCGTGGTCGATGTGAGCGATGATCGAGAAATTGCGAATGTGACTGAGATCGGCCATCGGGGGCGAAATCCTTGAGGTTATCCGGACGAGACGTTGAAACGAGAGCGATTCGTGCAAAAGATCAGATGGACGGATCAGGTGCGCACTGTGCTTGGCTGCTACTCCGGCGGAAGTCGCAGTGCGTAGAACATGCGCCCATCGCCGCGCTGCACCAGCACCGCAACCGACCCACCGGCTGGGGCCGCCTCCACGAGTCGAGCAAAATGCGCCAGGCCTTGGACCTGCTCGTTGCCAAAGCTCAGGATCAGATCACCATCACGCAGACCGGCGCGCTCACCAGGCCCGGTCTCGACACGATCCACCAGAACCCCGGGATGCTCAAGACCGAGCAGCTCACGCTGATCCTCTGGCACCTCCTTCATCACCAGTCCAAGGCGGTTCGCCGCCGGCGCGGCTGGTTGACCATGATGGATCAGCGCCGTCTCATCCTCGGGCAGCTCGGCGAGGGTCACGGCTACCTCGCGTCGCTTGCCATCGCGCAGCAGCTCGACCGGAACCGTGACATCCACCTTGGTCACTCCGACTAAGGGTGGCAGGCTGCTCGAGGTGGGCACATCGATGCCATCGAAGGCCAGGATGATATCGCCAGCACGCAGCCCCGCCTTCTCGGCTGGGCTCTCCGGCAGCACCTGCGAGACCAAGGCGCCCACCGGATGCGGCAGCCCGAAGGGCTCGGCGAGATCACGCGTCACGTCTTGAATCAAGACACCAAGCCAGCCACGACTGACGCGGCCCTTCTCCTTCAGTTGCTCGACGACATCGATCGCGACGTCGATCGGGATCGCAAAGGAGAGCCCCATGAAGCCACCGGTACGACTATAGATCTGCGAGTTCACGCCTACCACGCGCCCCTGGAGATCGAACAGCGGACCGCCCGAGTTACCCGGGTTGATCGCCACATCGGTCTGGATGAAGGGTACATAGTTCTCGGAGGGCAACGAGCGCCCCTTGGCGCTGACGATGCCGGCCGTTGCCGAGTGCTCAAACCCAAATGGCGAGCCGATCGCCAGGACCCATTCGCCGACCTCGACCGCCGCCGAAAGTCCGAGTTCCACTGCCGGCAGGTCGCTGGCCTCGATCTTCAACAGCGCGATGTCGCTGCGCTCGTCGGCGCCAATCGCCTGCGCGACGAACTCGCGTCGATCGCTCATGCGCACGATGATCTCATCAGCGGCCTCGACCACATGCGCATTGGTGAGGATATAGCCATCTGAACTCAGGATGAAGCCCGAGCCTAGCGAGCGTCCCTGATCGCCATCATCCGGCAAGGGGCCATCCTCCCCGAAGAAGCGACGAAAGAAATCATAGAGCGGACTGTCCTCCGGCAGGCCCTCTTCCGACTCAAACTCCTGCGGACCCAAGTCATAGCCCTGCTTACTGCTGATATTGACCACCGAGGGTCCATAACGCTTGACCAAGGGGATGAAGTTCGGCAGGGCGGAGACCGCATCAGAGGTCAGCGGCGCGTCATCGCTAATTGGCCGCGAAGCGGCATCGGCAAGGCTCGATGCGGCCCAAGCAAGCCCAAGGAAGCCCACTGCAGCGAGAACGAGCAAGAACAGGTAGCGATTACGCATGAAGGACCTAAGAGGCGGTGACGAGCGCATCCGACATCGGCCGGCGCCGGCAATGACAACCGGTAACGATAACAGATGCTGGCCGCCTCGCGTGCACGACAAGACAAGCGGCAGGATCAAACCAGCCGACAGAGGCGACGCTTAGTGCAGGTCGGGGAGTCCGACAGACAGACTGTGGGTCACAGGCCGCAGCAAGACCGCACGCCAGCGCGGGTCAGTCGCGAGCCGGCGACTGTAGAGGCGTGTCACCAGCAGCCCGGCCGCAAAACCAAGCGCGCCGGCCAGTAGCGCGAGCCCCTGATCCATGGCGCCCTCTTGCAGCATCAGATCCCCCAGGATCGCGCCACCCAAGAGGCCCAGGAGCGGCACCATGTAGGCCGCAACCGCCGCCTTCAGCAACGCCCCCTCTGGGATACCGACCACCACCTCATCGCCGGGACGGAGCTTGAGCTTGTCGACCAGGAGCAAGCGCTGCGGCCGTCGACCGAGCACTCGGTCCAGCAGCGAAACCCCACAACCGGAGCGGGCACTGCAGGCGCTACAGGTCGAGCGACGAAGGATCTCGACCTCCGCAATACCGGCCTCGCTAGAGATGACAATGGCTTGTTCTTCAATCATGGTTGAGTCCCCACTGCGGCGGCGATGGCTTGTACCGTCTGCACCGGCACCTCGCCAACAGCAGTGATCTGATGTCCGTCGAGCGAGCGGCCAGCCGCATTGACCGCTCCAACGCGTTGATGACCAGCAAGCCCTTGGCCTCGATCCGGCTCGATGTAGATCGATACCACAGCGAGTCCATCAGTCACCATGAACCACTGACGCGCCGCATCAGCGTCCACAGCATTGGGGCCACTTGCCGCCACAGGATCAGTCGCGACCACTCGATAGCCCGGCGGCAGATCCGAGAATTGCCAGGGACTGGCATCGATCGCTGCTGAGATCGGCACCGACTCGAATGGTGTCGGGTCGCTCGAGACCAGGGCAGCCTGCGCCGGAGCCGTTTGCATTCGAGCAAGGGCCATATCAGCCCCCTTAACATTCGCCTCAGCCGAGGCTGATACCGCCGCCTCATCTTGCGGGGTATCAAGGAATTCGATCTCAGTAAACATCACCTGCTCGATCGGCGTTGCTGAGCTATCCATGAGATCTGTCTTCAGCGGCAGTCCGGTTTCCTCATCGACAAAAAACCGATAGCCGTAACGCAGATCATCGCGTGGAATGATGCCCACCACTCGGGTGTCACGACCGGCGACCCGAGATCGACCCAGGCCATGGATCAGATAATGCGGCTGCAAGCGTTCGACATCGATGGCGCCAGCGTGCAGGGTCGCAGCCGTGCTCGAGTGTCGCGGAACCGAGATGGTGCGTGCGTCCGGCAGCACGCAGGTGACGGTTTGTCGGCTGCGCGCGACAGCGCGCACGGGTCCGCTGAGCGCCAGCAGACTCTCGTGGGCCTGACCATCACTGATACGATGAGCGATGCGCAGGGTGGAAAGCTCATGGCCGTTCAGATAGACCAGCGTGCCCTCATATTCGAGTTCGGATAAGGCGCGAGCCATCTGCCCTAAGAGTTCAGCCGGAGAGGATGCGGTGCCCCCCGCCAGACTGAGCGATGGCAGCAGCAGGCTGAGCAGAAGGCCACCAATGATCGCCGCGGGCGACCGCAACCAGTTGACTAGCAAGAGGGCTGGCATAGCGTCAACGCAGACCACTGGGACCGACCACTGCCGCATAGGGAATAAAACCGGTCAGTCCCGAGGCCGAGGCACGCTCACGATGGTCCACGAGCAGTGCATCCAGTGCGGTCGTGTCCGCCGGCTCCTCCATGCTCCAGCCCGCGACCAGCGGCGCTGTCGATGCCGCCGCGAGACTCGGCGCTTGCGCAGGATTCGCTTGGACCATGCCTGGGGTCTCTGGGCTAGGAGTCGCACCGCCGCCTTGGGCCACAAGCGGTGTCTTCGGACTGGAACCAAGGCTGCCCCCGCTAATCAGGTCCGGCCCAACCAGGATGGCGACCGCAACCAGGCTCGCCGCAATGGCCAGCGTGGCGGCCGGGCGATTGATCGAGGATAGCGGTCGTCTCGAGTGCGCCGAGCGTCTGACTGAAGGGCGCATCACCACCGGCTCGGAGGCCAATGCAGCCGAGACTCGCCCGCTGAGCAGGCGCGCCGCGGGATGCGACGGCTCTCCCCGCAGCACCTGACCGATCAGGAGTCCCCGCTCAAAACGGGCACGAAGCTCGGCATCCCGCTCGATCGCGTCGATCGCAACCTCGAAGCCGCCGGGACCGGGCTCGCCATCGATCAGTGCCGCCAGGTACCCTTGGTCCGGAGTTGATGTCGTCATGCTGTCGCCTTCGCCTGTTCGTCGTTCATGATAGGGAGTCGGGCCGAGGGCAGGTACGACTCAGATCAACCCTCGAGCAATGGCCGCAGCCGTTTGTCGATCGCTTCACGGGCGCGAAAGATTCGCGAGCGCACGGTGCCGATGGGGCACTCCATCGCGGTCGCGATCTCCTCGTAGCTCATGCCGTCGATCTCGCGGAACATGATTGCCGTGCGCAGATCGTCTGGCAGCGCATCCAAGGCGGCCTGCACGGTGTGCGCGATCTCATCGGTGAGCACCTCACGCTCCGGTGTCGCGCTATCGCGCAGTGCTGCCCCCATATCCATCTGCTCAGCGAGCTCGGCATCGACGTCATCGCCGGGCGGACGTCGACTCTGCGCGACCATGTAGTTCTTCACCGTGTTGATCGCAATCCGATAGATCCAGGTGTAGAACGCCGACTCGCCACGAAACCCCGGAAGTGCCCGATATGCCTTTAGAAAGGCCTCCTGGGTCACATCCAAGACCTCAGCGCTATCCCGCAGGTAGCGACCAATGAGGGCCGCGATTCGCTGCTGGTACTTCAACACCAACAGATCGAATGCCCGCCGATCGCCAGCCTGGGCCCGCTCAACCAGCGCCTGATCAACCTCGCGCTCAGACACGCGGCTGCCCTCGTGCCCGTCGGTTTCCCCTCACCTGCCGCATTGACACCACCTCTCCAATGAAAGTTCTCTGTCGAGCCGTTCACGCCTTGATATGTCGCAATCGAAGACGTCAGTTTATGACCTGCCGACCGACTCGCCGATTGATCCCGACACCGTCTAATCTTTGTCCACACCAAGACATAGACAAGCCCTGGATTTTACGACCCACCAAGGCCCACTCATCCAATCGGACAGGCCGCCACAGCGCCTCGCAGGCGACGCCAGGGCAAGCCTGCGGCATACTTTGCTCGGAGGCCTGCTTGCAACAGAACCGTCATTATCCGTCTCAGCTCGCGCGAGGAACCCTGACATCATGCCCAAGCTCTACCGCCACGACGTACTCATTATCGGCAGCGGTGCTGCTGGCCTCAGTCTCGCGCTGCGCTTGCCACAAGACCTCTCGGTGGCCCTGGTCTCGAAACGCGAGCTGCAGGAAGGTAACACCCTCTACGCGCAAGGCGGCATCTCAGCGGTGCTCAATGCCACCGATACCATCGACGCCCATGTACAGGATACCCTGAAGGCCGGGGATGGACTCTGCGATGAGTCGATCGTGCGGCTTGTCGTCGAGGGTGGTCCCAGCAACATCCATTGGCTGCTCGACGCCGGCGTGCAGTTTACCCGCGATGACAGCGGGAGCGGCTCCAGCGGCTATCATCTCACGCGCGAAGGTGGTCATACCCATCGCCGCGTGATCCATGCCGCCGATGCCACTGGCCGCGCGGTCGAGACCACCCTCACCAGCCTAGTGCGCGCGCGCAGCAACATCGAGCTATTCGAGCATCACGCCGCGATCGACCTGATCACCGACCGCAAGCTCGGCGGCACCGAGAACCGCTGCTTCGGCGCCTACCTGCTCGACAACAAGACCGAGGAGGTCAACAGCTTTCTGGCCCGCTTCGTGGTCATCGCCAGCGGCGGCGCGAGCAAGGTCTACGTCTACACCAGCAACCCCGATGTCGCCACCGGCGACGGCATCGCCATGGGCTGGCGCGCCGGCTGCCGGGTTGCCAACATGGAATTCATGCAGTTTCATCCGACCTGTCTCTATCATCCCAAGGCCAAATCATTCCTGATCACCGAGGCCCTGCGCGGTGAGGGCGCGCAGCTGAAGCTGCCCGATGGCGACCGCTTCATGCCGCGCTTCGACGAGCGCGCCGAGCTGGCGCCGCGCGACGTCGTCGCCCGCGCCATCGACCACGAAATCAAGCGCACCGGCAGCAAGTTTGTCTATCTCGACATCTCGCACCGCCCGGCCGACTTCATCACCGAGCACTTCCCGACCATCCATGCGCGCTGTCTGGAGCTGGGTATCGACATCACCCGCGAGCCGATCCCAGTGGTACCAGCGGCCCACTACACCTGTGGCGGGCTACTCGTCGATGCCCGCGCGCGCACCGATCTGCCGGGGCTCTATGCGATTGGTGAGACCGCCTACACCGGTCTGCATGGTGCCAATCGCATGGCCAGCAACTCGCTGCTCGAATGCCTGGTCTTCGCCGAGCTGGCGGCCAAGGACATCGCTGCGCTCGCCGCCGACTGGCTCGATCCGCCAGAGGTGCCGGCCTGGGATGCGAGCCGTGTCACCCGCGCCGATGAAGAGATCGTCATCTCGCACAACTGGGAGGAGCTACGGCGCTTCATGTGGGACTATGTCGGCATCGTGCGCACCAATAAGCGCCTATTGCGCGCCAAACGCCGGGTCGACCTGCTGCGCCAAGAGATCATCGAGCACTACAGCCATTTCCGGGTCAAGACCGACCTGCTCGAGCTACGCAATCTGGTCGATGTCGCCGACCTCATCGTCCAATCCGCACAGCGCCGCCGCGAGAGCCGTGGACTGCATTACACGCTGGATTTCCCCCAAAAAGACCCAAGTCAGCTGCGCCCGACGGTGCTGATCCCAAACCGTTACCGACCTCGCAGCGGCGATTGGGGGGCGGCCCCTGGCGCCAGCGCGGCGATCACTGATTGACCGAGCGCGAGACCGCCATCATTGGCCGGCACGCGCCTGTGGGTCAGCACCTGCAGTCCGCGCTCGCTGAGCGCTTTATGCATGGCCTCAAAGAGGGTGCGGTTCTGAAACACGCCACCCGAGAGCGCGACGGTCCCAACGCCATGCCGGTGCGCTGCCTGCACGGCCAGCTCGGCAGCCGCAGTGGCAAGGCCGGCATGGAAGCGCGCCGCGATTACCGCGGCTGGCACCCGCGCTGTCAGATCATCGAGCAGCGCCGTCCACATCGGCGTTGGGTCCAGTTGCCAGCGCCTGGCATTGCGCTCGTTGCGGTCATTGCGGTCATTGCGCTCGTTGCTGTCACTGCGGTCACGGCTGTCGCCATGATCGATCGCGAACGCATAGCCAACCTCGCCCAGCGCCCCACGCGCTAGCGTCTCAAGCTCAATCGCCGCCTGCGCCTCATAGGCGATGCCATCGACGCAGACCCCGAGCGCCGCCGCAACGGCATCAAACAGACGCCCTGCTGAGGTGGTCGGTGGTGAGTTGAGTCCCTTCTGGATCATCGCCTCGATCACCCTCAGCGGCCGCCGCTGCAGCCGCTGAATGGGCTCCAAAGTACCCCAGCGATCGAGACATTGCTGCCAACCAAAAACGCTCTCCAGCTGCGCAAAGAGGCAGCGCCAAGGCTCACGGATCGCGCGCTCGCCGCCGGGCAGGCTGAACGGTCGCAGATGGCCAATGCGCTGCCATTGGCGATAGTCACCAAGCAGGAATTCGCCGCCCCAGATAGTCTGATCCGCACCATAGCCCAGGCCATCGAAGATCACCCCAACGACCGGGCCAGCATCAAGCGGCCAGTCCGCATCGGCCAATACGGCACCAAGATGAGCGGCATGATGCTGCACCTCGACCAGTCGTGCACCTGTCTCCGCCGCCAGCCGGCGACCGAGCGCCGAGGAGCGATAATCGGGATGGCAGTCGACAGCGATGATCTCGGGCTGATGCTCAAACAGCGCCTGATAGAGCTTGACTGTGCGCTCGAACTCGCGTGCGGTACGCGCCTCTTCAAGATCACCGAGATGTTGCGACAGCGTCGCCTGGCCATCGCTGAGCAGACAGAGGCTATTCTTCAGCTCGCCGCCGAGCGCTAGCACCTTGGGTGCGGACTCAAAACCCGATGGTAGCCTGAGCGGTGTTGGCGCCGCGCCGCGTGCCCGACGCAGCCAGCGGGTGTGGCCTTGAATCACCCGCGCCACCGAATCATCGACCCGATTGAGGATCTCGCGATCGTGCAGCAGCCAGGCATCCGCGATGCCGGCCAGGCGCTGCAGCGCGTCCGCATTGTCGATGCATTGCGGCTCATCGCTTAGGTTGCCGCTGGTCATCACCAAGGGTCGCTCCCAGTCCTGCAACAGCAGCCGATGCAAGGGGCTGTAGGGCAGCATCAGGCCCAGTGCTGACTGGCCAGGGGCAATCTCGGCAGCAAGCTGCGGCAGACCGCGCAAGCCCGAGTCCAGATCAGCATCAGCAGCAAGCTGATCGAGGAGCACAATCGGCGCCGCTGTCGAGCTCAGCAGCTCCGCCTCGGCTGGACTGACCCTACAGTAGCCGCGGATGACTTCAAGATCCCTAGCCATCAGCGCAAAGGGCTTGGCCGACCGCCGCTTACGCTCGCGCAGCCTAGCGACTGCCACCGGATTGGTCGCGTCACAGGCCAAATGGAAGCCACCAATGCCCTTGATTGCGAGGATCGCACCCCGCGCTAGCAATCGGCTGGCGACATCGATCGCATCCCGCGCTGCTGGATCTGCCAGCCGATCATCCGTTGGATCAAACGCCAGCCAGACCTTGGGGCCGCAGACGGGGCAGGCATTAGGCTGGGCATGGAAGCGACGATCAGCCGGATCGCGATACTCCGCAGCGCAGGCTGAGCACATCTCAAACTCGGCCATGCTGGTATTGCCGCGATCGTAAGGGATCGCACGAATGATGCTCAGCCGCGGCCCGCAATGGGTGCAGTTGGTAAACGGATAGCGATAACGACGATCCTTAGGGTCAGTGATCTCGGCCGCGCAGGCAGC
>POWB01000017.1:58174-60182 GCA_010912705.1 Halochromatium sp. | reverse complement strand
ATTGCCGCGATCGTAAGGGATCGCACGAATGATGCTCAGCCGCGGCCCGCAATGGGTGCAGTTGGTAAACGGATAGCGATAACGACGATCCTTAGGGTCAGTGATCTCGGCCGCGCAGGCAGCACAAGTGGCAGCGTCCACAACCACGCCGGTCTGCACCCGACCTGCCACACTCTCGACGATCTTAAAGCCGGTAGGCGCCGGGCCATCGCAGAGTCGCCGCTCAATGCCATCGATGCGCCCAAGCGGCGGACACTCGACCATGAGGGCACGACAGAAGTCATCGATCTGAGCACTGCTGCCCCAAAGCCGAATCAGCACACCCTCGCTATCATTGCGGACATCGCCAGACAGACCCGCAGCGCGGGCCAGACGCCAGACGCTGGGCCGAAAGCCAACCCCTTGCACCAGTCCGCGCACCCGGATCAACTCACCTTCAAGCTCGGTATGTAAACGCAACCGCTGACTGGAGGCTTGGGTGTTGGACATGGTCTCGTGCTCGTCTCAACCGCTGAAAATGCGCGAGTGGCGTGGCGCCACAGCCCCGCAGCCAGCCATAAAAAAACGCGGTAACAGCAAAACCGTTACCGCGTTCTTAAAGATGGTCCGGGCGGCAGGATTCGAACCTGCGACCCCCACAACCCCATTGTGGTGCGCTACCAGACTGCGCTACGCCCGGAAAGTCGGCCAGTATAGCCCCAGCTGCGACTAGGATCAATGTGAGCGTCGACGAAGATCGTGCAAGATCTCCTCGAGCTCCAAGCGCACCTGTTTGATGATCTGGTGACTCTGGGTGCTGTCCTTCTTCGCCGGCTCACCACTCAGCTGTTGGCGAGCACCGCCGATGGTGAAGCCCTGCTCATAGAGGAGACCACGAATGCGGCGCACCATCACCACATCATGGTGTTGATAGTAACGGCGGTTGCCACGACGCTTAACCGGCTTGAGCTGCGGGAACTCTTGCTCCCAGTAACGCAGTACGTGCGGTTTAACGTCGCAGAGCTCGCTGACCTCACCGATGGTGAAGTAGCGCTTCGACGGGATCGGCGGCAGTTCTTTGAGACTAACGCTCGGTTCCGACATAGGCTTCGACCCGAGATTTCAATTTTTGTCCGGGCCGGAAGGTGACAACGCGCCGCGCGGTGATGGGTATCTCCTCGCCGGTCTTTGGATTCCTCCCTGGACGCTGCTTCTTTTCGCGAAGATCAAAGTTGCCGAAGCCGGAGAGCTTGACCTGCTCACCCTTTTCCAACGCTACCCGGATCTCCTCGAAAAACATCTCAACGACATCCTTGGCCTCGCGCTTATTCAGCCCGAGCACCTCAAACAAATGCTCTGCCATGTCCGCCTTGGTGAGTGCCATATACCTACTCTGCTCCTCTAAACCTTCAGGGGAGGCCGTGCAATGAACCCCGACACGAGCTGTCTGCC
Organism: Halochromatium sp.; assembly: GCA_010912705.1. Taxonomy (GTDB): domain Bacteria; phylum Pseudomonadota; class Gammaproteobacteria; order Chromatiales; family Chromatiaceae; genus Lamprobacter. The sequence goes on along the minus strand of POWB01000017.1, from coordinate 58,751 downwards.
TGATAACGTCTTCACACTACTGGAAAGGCCATACTGCGCCATTGACGACTCAGGTACGCAGCTTAGCTCCCAGTTCTTGCTCGAGACGCTCGACAAGGGTCTGCATCAGGGCGTCGACCTCAGCATCCACCAGTGTCTGAGATTTTGCTTGCAAAATCAATCCGAAAGCTAGGCTTTTTCGATCTGAGTCGATCTTTTCGCCCTGATACTGATCAAACAAGATCAACTGCTTGAGCAAACCGCCAGCAGCGGCCGTTATTGTCTGGCGTACCCGCTCGAACGGCAGCTCAGCCGGCACCAAGACGGCTAGATCGCGCCGGATCGACGGGAACCGCGACAACGGCTCGAAGGTGGGTCGCTCGCCAACAGCCAACGCCAGGAGATCGATCTCGAAGAGTTGTACCTCGCTCGGTAGCTCGAGCCGTCGTGCCAGCAGCGGATGCAGGGTGCCGATCCAACCGATCGGCTGTTCGCCGAGCCATAGCTGCGCGCTCTGTCCAGGATGCAGCGCCGGATGCGCCTCCGCATCGGTGGCCGGCGTCTGCAGCCGCAGCGCATCCAAGCGACCGGTCTGTGC
>POWB01000017.1:53307-58077 GCA_010912705.1 Halochromatium sp. | reverse complement strand
TCCAACCGATCGGCTGTTCGCCGAGCCATAGCTGCGCGCTCTGTCCAGGATGCAGCGCCGGATGCGCCTCCGCATCGGTGGCCGGCGTCTGCAGCCGCAGCGCATCCAAGCGACCGGTCTGTGTTAGCAGGGCCTCGAGATCCGCCTTGAGATCGAAGAAATCGGCCAGGCGCGGCGCGGCGCCCCATTGTTCTGGCAGCACCGGGCCGACGATTGCGCCAGCCAGGCTGGGCGATTGGCGAAGGTTCGCAGCGCCACCGAGGAAGCGAAGCCCGGTCTCGAACAGGCGCACTCGCGATTGCTGTCGCGCCAGGTTCTGCCGCATGACCTGCATCAGGCCAGGCCAGAGGCTGCTACGCATGACCGAGAGCTCCGCTGACAGCGGATTGGCGAGCGCCAAGGGTGCCGCTGTCGGACTTGGATCGAACCAGCCATTTTGTTCTGGGCTGACAAAGCTGTAAGTGATCGCCTCGAAATAGCCACGGGCGACCAATGTCCGGCGGGCTAGATCCAGGTCGAAGGCCATCTCTTGAGGTGCGTGCGTGAAGGCCGCCGAGCGGGCGTGGGTCACCGGGATGGCATTGTAGCCGTAGATGCGGCCGATCTCGGCGATCAGGTCGACCTCGCGCTGGATGTCGAAACGCTGCGAGGGCGCCTGCACCTGCCAGCCCTCGCCCTCCTCTGCGATATTCTGGGTGGCCCTGTTATCACCGCCCCCATCAGGGCTTGGCGTTAGCCTCATGCCAAGCCGGGTCAGGATATCGACCACCTGCGTATCGTCTGGCGCAATGCCAAGCACCTGTTGAATGCGCCTGCGCCGCAGCAGCAGTGAGGCCGGCTGCGGCAGATCGGCCTCTGACAGCGCCTCGACCACAGGACCGGGCCGACCACCGGCAATCGCCAGCAGCAGCGCAGTGGCACGCTCAATGGCCCGCTGCTGCAGCATGGGATCGACGCCACGCTCGAAGCGATGTGAAGAATCCGTATGCAGACCATAGCGACGGGCCCGACCGGCGATCGCCTCTGGGGCGAAGAACGCACTCTCGAGCAAGATATCGCAGGTGGTCTCCGAGACCGCACTCCCAGCTCCACCCATGATGCCCGCCATGGCAACCGGCCCTTTGCTATCAGCGATCACCAAGCTGTCGTCATCGAGCTCGACCTCCTCGCCATTCAGCAGCGCCAAGCGCTCGCCAGACTGCGATAGCCGCACTCGGATTGGACCGTTCAGCTTCGCCAGGTCGAACGCATGCAGCGGCTGACCAAGCTCGAGCAGCACATAATTGGTGACATCGACCATCGGCGAGATCGGCCGCAAGCCACTGCGCCGCAGCCGCTCCGCCATCCAGAGTGGTGTCTTTGCACTCGGATCAAGATCACGGATGATGCGACAGACATAGCGCGGACAGGCGGCCTTAGCCTCCAACACCAGGTCGTGGCGATCATCATGCGCTGGCGCCACCGGTTTTGCCGCCGGCTCAGTCACACTCAGGCGATTAAGCACACCGACCTCGCGCGCAACACCAGCGACGCTTAAGCAATCACTGCGATCCGGTGTCAGATCCAGCTCAATCGCATGATCGTCAAGCGCGAGCCAAGCGCGCAGATCTTCACCCACCGGCGCATCATCCGGCAGGGTCATGATCCCGTCCGAACTCTCAGCTAAGCCTAGCTCAGAGGCCGAGCAGATCATCCCCTGCGAGGCGACACCGCGCAGCTTGGCCTTTTTGATCTTGAAGTCACCAGGCAGCAGGGCACCAATGCGCGCCACTGGCACCCGCTGACCCGCCGCGACATTGGCCGCGCCGCAGACGATCTGCAGTGGCTCTTCCGCGCCGACATCGACCCGACAGACCCGGAGCTTGGTCGCATCCGGATGTGGCTCGACCGCCTCGACCGCGCCGATGACAACGCCAGAAAAGGCCGGCGCCACCGGCTCGAGCGCATCGACCTCAAGGCCAGCCATGCTGAGCTGATCGCAGAGCGCCTGCGCCGCGAGCGGAGGATTCACCCACTCGCGCAGCCAGGATTCACTAAAGCGCATAAGGCACCCCGCGGAAACGCGCCATTCGAGCCATACTGTTGTTCACGTTATGAATAGGATCAGGAGCATTCAGATCAGGACGATCGAGATGACAGCGATTGCGATCACAGCCATTAAGAGCAGGACCGTTCGACATCAGGCAAACTGCGACAGGAAGCGCAGATCGTTCTCGAAATAGAGCCGCAGATCGTCGACACCGTAGCGCAGCATCGCCAAACGCTCTACGCCCATACCAAAGGCGTAGCCAAGCCACTGCTCGGAATCGATACCGACCTGGCGGAAGACCTCCGGATGGATCATGCCGCAGCCCAAGACCTCGAGCCAGCCGCTCTGCTTACAGACCCGACAGCCCCGCCCACCACAGTTGACGCACTGCACGTCGACCTCAGCCGAGGGCTCGGTGAAAGGGAAATACGAGGGTCGGAAGCGTAGCTTGAGATCCTCCTGCTCGAAGAAATTGCGCAGAAAATCGTAAAGCACGCCCTTGAGATCAGCAAAGGTTGCCTCGCGATCAACCAGCAAGCCCTCCACCTGATGAAACATCGGCGTATGGGTCAGATCGGAATCGCAGCGATAGACCCGCCCCGGCGCAATGATGCGCAGCGGCGGCGGCTGGGTCTCCATCACCCGAATCTGCACCGGTGAGGTATGGGTACGCAGCAGACGCCCGTCCGGAAAATAGAAGGTGTCGTGCATCGCCCGCGCCGGATGATGCGCCGGGATATTGAGCGCCTCGAAGTTGTGATAGTCGTCCTCGACCTCTGGCCCCTCAGCGATGCTGAAGCCCGCGTTGGCAAACAATCGCTCAATGCGCAGCATCGCACGCGTCACAGGATGCAAGGCGCCTGGCGTTTGACCACGCCCCGGCAGCGTCACATCGATGCGCTCATCACGGAGCTGCGCTGCGAGTTGCTGTTCCTCAAGCTCGGCGCGCCCTGCCTCGATGGCCTCCTGCACCAGCCGCTTCGCGTCGTTGATACGCTGGCCCGCAGCCGGGCGCTCTTCCTTCGGCAAGGCGCCGAGTGACTTCAACTGGGCCGTGAGCAGCCCGCTCTTACCTAGGTAGCGCACGCGCACCGCGTCCAGTGTCACTAGGTCTGAGGCCGCGGCGACCGCCGCGAGTGCGGCCGACTCAAGCTCGGCCAGAGTGGCAGCCGGATCAGCGACCGGATCAACATCAAAGCGTTGCGTCATGGGTTCCTCGAGAAGATCGGACGCCGCCTCGAATCGGGACGGCGCATCGATATGGCTGCGACTGCCGCGTCTTTTAAGAGGCTTCGGCCAAGGCGGTCTTGGCCTGCTCCGCCAGCGCACCAAAGGCCGGCTCGTTCTCGAAGGCCAACTCAGCGAGCATCTTGCGATCGATCTCGACGCCAGCCTTATTGAGACCGTCGATCATGCGGCTATAAGACAGCCCGTGCAGGCGTGCAGCGGCGTTGATACGCGCGATCCAGAGCGCACGGAACTGACGTTTACGCTGACGGCGGTCGCGATACGCATATTGACCGGCCTTGATGACCGCCTGCTTGGCGACACGATAGACTTTACTACGGGCACCGTAATAGCCCTTGGCTTGGTCTAGGACCTTCTTATGGCGAGCGTGCGCGGTCACGCCGCGTTTAACGCGTGGCATAGTGATTCTCCGAAATAGTCAAAACGTCATCTGACAGCTAGGCGCCGTCAACGACTGAGCGAGCGCCGGCTGCTCAGCCTGCACAAAAAGCCTCGTCAACAGTAAGGCATCATCCGCCGCGCGGCCCGATTGTCGGCCTTGTGCAGGAGATGATTCTTACGCAGCTGACGCTTCCGCTTGGTCGCCTTCTTGGTCAAGATGTGGCGCCGGTGCGAGGCATTACGCTTGAATAGTCCGGATGCCGTGCGCGCGAAGCGCTTCGCGGCACCGCGATTAGTCTTGATTTTGGGCATTTTTCACTCCGTACTCTGGTTGCTACCGATCGAGTCGGTCGCTTATTGGATGCGGCGCACCGGAAGCCCGGCCCGGGCGCCGCGTATCGGGGATACGCTCAACAAAAAATGCTTGGCGTGATTAGTGCTTCTTTGGTCCGAGCACCATAATCATCTGCCGCCCTTCCATCTGCGGCTGTTGCTCGACGATGCTGATATCGGACAGATCTTTCTCAACCCGTCGTAGCAGATCCAGACCAAGCTCGCGGTGAGCGTGCTCACGACCACGAAAGCGCATCGTAACCTTGGCTTTATCGCCCTCATTCAGAAAGCGAGTGAGGTTTTTCAGCTTGACCTGATAATCGCCAATATCAGTACCAGGCCGGAATTTGACCTCTTTAACCTGGACCTGCTTTTGCTTCTTGCGCGCCTCGTTTTGCTTCTTTTTCTGATCGAACCGAAAGCGTCCGTAATCCATCAGCCGACAAACAGGCGGATCGGCATTAGGAACGATCTCGACGAGATCAAGGCTCACATCGGTCGCCCTCTGCATGGCCTCAGCCAGATCGAGAATACCGACTTGCTCGCCGTCTTCAGCGATCAAGCGTACCTGTGGAACCGAGATCTCCTCATTGACGCGGTTGCGTTTTGGTGCAGCGATAGCAGACTTCCTCCGAAATACGAAAAGACCGACAGTAGCGCGGTGCCCGGCGACCCAGGACGCAGCCTAGAGGCCAGCGCAGGGTGACGCTCGATAACCGACCCATCGAGCCCAGCAATGGCTTCACCTTCAGGCGACACCAAAGGCTCGTGGGTGCAGC
>POWB01000017.1:49409-53215 GCA_010912705.1 Halochromatium sp. | reverse complement strand
ACAGTAGCGCGGTGCCCGGCGACCCAGGACGCAGCCTAGAGGCCAGCGCAGGGTGACGCTCGATAACCGACCCATCGAGCCCAGCAATGGCTTCACCTTCAGGCGACACCAAAGGCTCGTGGGTGCAGCAGCGAATGCAGAAATTACTTCATGCCAGCGGTCGCTCAGTGAGAAACAGCTCCGGTTAGACGCTGAGCGACTTCATCACCAAGCCTCTGGACCAGAGCCTCAAGGGTGACTACACCCAGATCTTCGCCCTGACGATTGCGGAGCGCAATAGACTGATGCTCCATCTCGCGATCACCAACCACCAGCAGGTAAGGGACCTTCTGCAACGTGTGCTCCCGAATCTTAAATCCGATCTTCTCGTTCCTCAAGTCGGCATTGACCCGGAACCCCTTATCCCGCAACACCTTAGCCACCCGCTCTGCATACTCACGCTGATGATCGGTGATCGTCAGCACCACCGCCTGCACCGGCGCCAGCCACAGCGGCAGCGCACCTGCATAATGCTCGATCAGGATACCAATAAAGCGCTCCATCGAGCCGAGGATGGCGCGATGGATCATCACCGGCACCTGCTTGGTATTGTCCTCGCCGATGTAGTGGGCGCCGAGCCGACCCGGCATCGAGAAGTCGACCTGAATGGTGCCACATTGCCAGGTACGGCCGATGCTATCGCGCAGCGTGAACTCGATCTTTGGACCGTAGAAGGCGCCCTCGCCAGGCTGCACGCGAAACACTAGCCCCTTGTTGCGCAGGGCCTTATCGAGCGCTGCCTCGCCCTTATCCCAGAGGTCATCGCTACCGACACGCTTCTCTGGACGCAGCGACAGCGCCAGCTCGATCTGATCAAAGCCAAAGTCGTGATAGGTCTCAAACACCATCTCGATCAGCGTCGCAACCTCTTGCTGCAGCTGTTCTTCGGTGCAAAAGACGTGGGCGTCGTCCTGAGTGAAGCGACGGGCGCGCATCAGTCCGTGCAGGGTGCCGGAGGGCTCGCTGCGATGCACAACACCGAACTCGGCGATCTTCAGCGGCAGCTCGCGATAGCTCTTCAGCCCCTGATTGAAGATCTGGATATGCCCAGGACAGTTCATCGGCTTAATCGCGTAATCGCGCTCATCGAGCTGCGTGGTGAACATGTCGTCGGCAAACTTCTCCCAGTGGCCAGAGCGCTCCCAGAGTGAGCGATCCAGCACCTGCGGCGTCTCGACCTCCTGATAACCGTACTCGTCGAGCTTGCCGCGCATATACTCCTCGACCTGCCGATAGATGATCCGGCCCTTTTGGTGCCAGAACGCCATCCCCGGCGCCTCGTCCTGAAAGTGAAACAGATCGAGCTGCTTGCCAAGCTTGCGATGATCGCGCTTCTCCGCTTCCTCGAGCCGACGCAGATAGGCCTTAAGCTCCTTCTTGTCACGCCAGGCCGTGCCATAGACACGCTGCAGCATGGCATTACTCGAGTCGCCGCGCCAATAGGCGCCGGCCAGCTTGGTCAGCTTGAAACCGTTGCCAAGCTTGCCCGTGCTCGGCAGATGCGGACCGCGGCAGACATCGAACCAGTCGCCCTGGCGGTAGATCGAGACCTCCTCGCCTTCCGGGATGATGTCATCGATGATCTCGACCTTGTAGGTCTCCCCGAGATCGCGAAACACCGCCATGGCCTGCTCACGATCCCAGACCTCGCGGACAATCGGCAGATCGCGTTTAACGATCTCGCGCATGCGCTGCTCGATCGCAGTTAGATCATCCGGCGTGAAAGGCTCGTCGCGCGCGAAGTCGTAGTAAAAGCCATTCTCGATCGCCGGACCAATAGTGACCTGCGTGCCCGGATACAGCTCTTGAACCGCCTGCGCCATCACATGCGCGGCATCATGGCGCAACAGTTCTAGCGCATCCTCATCAGGACGCGTGAGGATCGCCACCTCGGCATCATCGACCACAGAGAAAGCGGTATCAACCAAGCGCCCGTTCACGCGCCCAGCCAAGGCTGCCTTCGCCAGCCCAGCACCGATATCTGCAGCAATCGCCTGCACCGTTACAGGCTCAGGGTACTGCCGTTGAGAGCCGTCCGGAAGGGTGATTGTTGGCATCTCGAAACCTCATCGGTGTCAGTGGTGGCCGATACGAGAAGCCACATGAAAACAGACAACAGGCGCAGAACGCCCGCTAAAAACCAAAAACCGCCAGCCCCGGAGGAACGGCGCGCAATGCGCACCGGCCAAGGCTGACGGCTCCGGTGGCTCGGCACTCTCCCTGTTACCGACAACCGACTGTTTGGTAGGCGCGATTGGACTCGAACCAACGACCCCCACCATGTCAAGGTGGTGCTCTAACCAGCTGAGCTACGCGCCTGTCGAAGCCGGATAGAATATATCGTCGCACACAGCTTGGCAAGCGAAAATTGCCACACAATCCCTCACTGCGCACAAAACCCTTGCCGCCCTAGAGTTGATCTCTTAAGATGAGCGGCTGGTTGAGATACCCTCCCTAGTTTGCCGATGTAGCTCAGGTGGTAGAGCAACTGATTCGTAATCAGTAGGTCAGCGGTTCGAATCCGCTCATCGGCTCCAATGATTTCAGTGGCTCCAGCCGCTCAGGCGCAGCTCGGCCCCAGCGCCTTGCCGTACCCACATGTAGGATCGCACCTTCCGAGCTTCTTGGCAAAGCCCCGAGACCAGCTCCGCCGTTCACCCTAGCAAGTGTCCTCGCCAGCGCTAGCGCAGTTTGTGCGCTTGAACTAGCTCATGCTAGGGCGTTCGCGATTCACAATGACCGCTTGAGATGCTCACCAAGGCGGTTGCTCAGTATTCCAAATCGGTCGTTAATGATCCCGCCGCTGCTTCGCGAGCCAAGCCTCAATGATGGTAGGATCAAGTCCCTTGAGGCGCTCCTCGGCATCGAAGCGCTTCAGTACCTCATCGGGAGCAAGCCCCTTGAGGCGCTCCTCGGGATCCAACCCTCTGAGGCGCTCCTCGGGGTCAAGCCCCCTAAGCCGCGCCTCGGGATCGTAACGCTTGAGCACCTCCTCGGGATCAAGCCCCCTGAGCCGCTCCTCGGGATCGAGCTCGCTGAGATATTGCTTGATCAGCCATTCGCGGGCTTCGCGTCTCATGTCTTCGGTGGTCTGGGCCATCTTGCCTTCTCCAAAACAGTGGTGGGCCATCATGTTGTGCAGGTGGAGGCCAACTTTGCTGCGCGGGCGGTATTGGGTAAGTGCGGCGCGTTGCTGGTCGGTATCGCTGGAGAACAACAGCCAAGGGGCGACTAGCGGGGAGTAAGGGATAGCCTGTGCGCGGTTCGGTGATCGGGCGGGTATCGCCGGTGGGTAGATGCCGCTGGGTGCGAATGGAGGCGAGCTTGCGGTAGGTGACGTAGTGGCTGTTGAGCTCATCGAGTGCCCAGGCATCGTAGGCTTGGCCGCTGGCTTTGTAGCTCAGGAGGTTGTGGGCGACGAGGTCGTCGAGCCCGTCGGGACGTTGGTCGGTCGGGTCGTCTGTGAGAGTGAGGGTGGCGTCATCGGATGAGTAGGCGATCCTGGAGGGTGCAACCGGAGAGCGAGCACCCTGTGAGGGTGTAGGCTGCGACAGTGCAACCTCGGAGTGGATACCCTGCGAGTAGGCAATCTGTGACGGTGTGGGCTGCGAGCGGGCGACTGGTGGCAGATTCGCAGTTGACGCCACGGCCTGCTCGATGATCAGCACATCCAGGCGTTGACTGCGCAGTGCCAGCTCTTCTTCAGTGCTGACACTGTAGGGCAAATCGATCAGGGCGTCGGCGAGGGCCTTGCCGAGTAGCTCGTG
>POWB01000017.1:0-49310 GCA_010912705.1 Halochromatium sp. | reverse complement strand
ACGGCCTGCTCGATGATCAGCACATCCAGGCGTTGACTGCGCAGTGCCAGCTCTTCTTCAGTGCTGACACTGTAGGGCAAATCGATCAGGGCGTCGGCGAGGGCCTTGCCGAGTAGCTCGTGCCAGGGTGTTCGGGCTTTTTTCGTCATACACCGCTGCGGTGGCTACCGGATCGTGAACTCAAATATCTGCGGATTGCGCAAATCGACCTGCTCGCCTCTGACTTTACATACTGCGCACCACTCATCTCATTGAGCCTCTCAATCTTTAGGAGCCGTCTCTTTAAAAGCCGTCCCGGGCGCAGCCGGGAAAAAATCGTCGTCAAGCAACAGCTCCGAGGTATAGGCACAGTGCTCGGGGAAGGTCTCGGGTGGCAACTGCGTCTCTTTACTCGCAAGGTCAACCGCATCCGGGTAAGCCGCAGTGATCGTCTCGCTGAGCTTTGACCTCAGTCCGGGCGATTGACGGAGCAAGACGGCTAACTGCTTACGTTGCTCAACGATCGTCACGCGCCAACTCCGGCCATCGAACTCTCGCCAGCGCTCAGAGAGCAGTGGATACTGGTATTCCCACTTCAGCAGATGGGCGATCAGGATCAGCAATCGGCTCGCGAGCTCCCGTCGCTCACTCTTACTCATGTCGCTGAGTTCTTCTAACAGGTGGTCAATGTCCAATTCCGCGAAACGCTGGTCACGCAAGAGTTCCATGTGGCGCTTTGCCCAGGTGCTGTAATCGGTTTCATAAAGGGCTTTCAGGTCGCTCATCATTGCGGGGCTTGGTGTTGGGCATGGAACTTGGGACCGAAGAGTTTGACCGTCCAGACCATGATCTTGCGGCGCCACTTTGGCTCATCGAAGCGCCCCACCGGCGGGAAGATCGGCCAGACCCAGCGCGGGATCGAGGCGAAGTCGGTGCGATAGCCAGCGGGTACTCTGATCCAGCGTGGCTGCTCGGCGCTCGCGCCGATGTGGCTCCAGTATTTGAACTCTTGGAGCAGCTCGAATGGGCGCTCGGCGAGTGTGCCGGTGTGGACCTTGAGGATGAGGGGATCGGTGAAGGAACTCATGGGCCTGAACACTCATCCGTGGCGGCGATAAAACTCGCGTCCCACGCGCTCGATGTGCTCGCGTAAGCCGGCATGGTCAATATGGTCAAAAAGGGATAGATCGACTTGGTACGGGATAGGCGATTCATCAAGCATGGTCGAGATTCTACCCAGCATGTCAAGGTCAAGACCCTCGCCGAATAGCGTGAGATCAATGTCGGAGCCCGGCCGGTAAGTACCCTTAGCGCGCGATCCATAGATCACTGCTTTCTCGACCGCTGGCAGCTCGGCCAGAGTCTGTCGGATCAAACGGGTGGTGGTGGGCGGCAAACCAAATTCACGCATGCTCAAGCTTCCGCGATAAACCGCTGCTGCAGTTCGAGAAAGGCCGGGTAATAACGCTCCACAATGGCTACTGCCAGTGTCTCAGCGATAGCCTGATTATAGGTATGACTTGAGAGATTGCGTTTTTCGATCATATCCATCCACACCTCGCCATCGCGCACTAATCCGCGTTTAAAGGCCTCGCGCGCCGTGCTTCTGGAACCGACCAATCCCTGTATGCCCTCCATTTCGAGGTAATCCTTCAAAACATTCCAGGCAAGCTCGTGCGTGAACTCAAACCCTTGGATCAACCCCTGCTGTTCGAGATCAGACAACGGGCGCTGCTCCTTGAGCTGGATGGCGAGCCTGAGTTGATGAAGGGCGCGCTGAAAGTTATCAAAGCGCTGTTTCCAGCGGACATCATGCATCACGGCTAACCTCACACCCTTTGGTCACAGTTCCGAATAGTCAAACAGCAGCGCCCTTCTGGCTCGATCACGTTTGCACATCCTACATCAGGGCTCGCGCGATCGGCCCCGATACTGCAGAACAACCGAACCGCGGTTGCAGCCCCACATTGACCGCGACTTCAAGGGAGGCTCTTTATGGGTTTTGAGGACATGGTAAGGTCAGGCATCTGTCTCAACATGTGCTGCCCCGATGTGCCGTCTCAACGACTTGAACGATGAAGAGAAATGCGCTCGCGATGAGGATGGCGATGGCTTTCACGAGGTCCATGTCAACACCATGGAAGGATTTTGGTCGCTGTTGCGCTCCTGGCTGCGTCCGCACCGTGGCATCTCCCAAGAAAAGCTGCCACTGTATCTGGGGTTCTTCGAATTCGTGCATAACGTCAGGCAGCGGGGGCGGGCCTTGCTGGGATCACTTCTCGAGACGTTACTGCAGCCGCAAGCATGTCCTCAAAACCCATAATGAGCCATGGATGATACCATTGGCATTTCGGCAGTATCCGACTTGCTGGTATAGCCGCTCTACCTGATTGAGCGGACAAAATGCACTAAACAAATCAGGATATAGGGCGCAGCTTGCGCGTAAGTTAGATCGAATAGCTATTTTGTTTAATCCAAATCTTTTTAGGAGACTGCGAGCGCAGTAGCGTAATCAAGCCTAGCAGCATTGAGTTGCCCTGCTTGAGCGCTATTCCGCCCTGGCCTAAAGGTTATTTTTTTTCGTGCAAGACTGATGAAAATCTGCCTCGCGACTTATCATCTCATCGACTTGAATCCTTCCGGGCTTGGTACAGCAACAACGGCTCAAGCACAAACTCTGGCGCGGGAAGATTATAATGTCACTATTTTGTTTCTTGATCCTCAGATTAATTCTCATAAGTCTTGGCAGAAGCAGGTTGCAAACTATGCCAGAAAAGGCATTACTCTAGTTTCCTTACCAGCAATTCGTACGCGCCTCCAGTACTCGATTTCATCCAAGTTGATTCGCTATTCCTATGCAGCCTATCAATGGCTAAACAAGCAAGAATTTGACATTATTTTCTTTCACGATTGGCAAGGCGGGGGTTATTTTTCCGCCGCCGCAAAACGTCAAGGACTAGCGTTCCGTGAAACCCGAATCGTAACGACAATGCATTGTCCAACCGTACATTGGCTTGAAGGGAATGAGCGATTTCCATGTACAACTGATGATGTGCTTGCAAACTTCATGGAGAAGCAGTGTGCTGCCGACAGCGATCTTGTAGTAACACCGACTCGGTTCATGATGGAAAAGCTCGAATCCCTTGGCTGGCAACTCGGTACATCACGAAAAATTGTACCTAATGCTTTTACCGATGAACTTACTAATTTTTCAAATCGCTATAAAATCATTCAAAGCCATGAGGTCCAGAAAATTGACCACCTTGTATTTTTTGGTCGTATCGAGCCACTAAAAGGAATTTTTTTATTTATTGGCGCACTTGATCAGGTGGCATTGCATATTAATCAGGGGTTGCTGCGTAACATCAAGGTGACCTTTCTTGGAAGACCAAATTTGCGCGGACCAGATGCAAGTGAAGCCGATTTAATTATTCGCGAACATGCGCGTAAAAATCGTTGGCCTTTCAGCATTCGCTTTTTACCGGACATGTGCCATAGCGACGCTATCGAGTGGCTATTAAATGCCAAAGGACGCTTGGTTGTCATCCCTTCTCTGACCGATAATGGGCCTTATGCTGTCCGCGAAAATCTACAACTCGGAATTCCTTTTGTTGCTACTAATCTTGCCGGAACAGCTGAATTTTTGACGGAAGCTGACAGAGCGCGAATGCTTTGCGATATGACCGAAGTAGATCTTGCGCGCCTTCTTATAGATGCCTTGCGCTTTGGAGTCAGGCCCGCTAAACCAATCGTGACCATTAAAGAAGTCAATGCTGTTTGGCCAAAAGTGGCCCAGGAATTAGCGCAGACTCAAGTATGCACTCAGACGGATACGCTGTCGCATTCTAATAATTCATGGACAACTATTGAAGAGACTGTTCAACTGATTTCAGTATGTATTCCACATCATAACCGTCCCGCTTACCTGCTCCACGCTATCGATTCGGTATTTCGACAAGATTATCCCAACATCGAGTTAGTCTTGGTTGATGATGGTAGTGATACTCTAGAGTCGAAAAAAATTCTGACACAATTGGAAGACCAAATCGAGCAAGGATGTTTGTCACGAGATGGACGTCGTTTGCCCTGCCGACTTATTCGCCAGGTAAACCGATATGTCGGCGCGGCACGCAACGCAGGAGTCCGATTAGCAAGCGGCGACTGGGTTGCCTTTCTTGACGACGATGACGTAGCTATGCCGAACTGGCTATCGACGATGCAACAGGTTGCTTCACATACCAATGCAGATATTGTTACTTGTATGGTTTCTGCTTTTCATGGCGAAGGATATCCTTCTGACTCAACGCCCGAAGCCTATCAGTGGTTGGCACTTGGTAATGCGCCGGAACTTGGTTTTTTTGCTAACGTCTATGGTGCTTACTGCGCGCTTTATCGACGTTCAGTATTTAATTGTCTGGGTGGCTTTATCGAAACCAACAAAGTGACTTTCGAGGATTATGCCTTACTATCAAAAGCTGCATTAGAAGATTATCAAATTGAGTATATTGCGCAGCCACTGATTTTTTATCGATTGCACCATCAAAACCATATCATGGGAACGACATCATTTTATCGCAATCGCCAGCTTGGGTTAGTGCCTTATCTTGATGTTCTGCCAAAGAAATTGCACCCGACCGCAATGATGATGTTTGGCATGTGGTGGAGCCAGCGTAATCGAAAAAGTAGTGATTAAAGCGCAATATTCAACGACCTTTAATTAACGGGCAATATTTTTTGGACTCATGGCGGCGACTTCAGTGCATAAAGGGTTATCCAGGTAACCAAGCCAATTATAAAATAGCTGTATGCTTCGCATCAGTGGTGCAATATGAGAAGCGACACTTTTTATTTTTGGTAGCGCTGAATTTAAATGCTTTCTATTTGTTTCATCAATTTTTCTGATCAGAGGCTCCATGACAGCAATTTCGGTTTCTTGACAAATTGCAAGTTCCTGTTCGATATGATATAAGCGTGCGCGCTGATTTGCGAGGAGCCACGATAGCTTTGGATGCTTATGAAATAGCATGATGGCTGCAGCGCCGCGCATGCGATGTATTGAGGCGAATTGCGCTACCGAGATGACATGATCATGATATGCGGTGCATTCATTATCAAAAAAGACCGGACAACCGAGTGCCGCTAGCCGGGCACCAAGCTCGATATCCTCGGCAGCGGGGTGCTTGAAATCTTCATCAAACAAGCCAGCGCGCCATATTAAATCTGCCTTGATGCTAATATTGCAGGTATAAAAGTAAGTATATTTATACCGCTGACCGTGTTTTAGATGATTATATTGAAAAAGAAAATCATAATTAGCACAAACAAAGCCGACAGGCGTTAGTGCAAACTCCGGAATCGGGTCGAAGCGCCCCAACACTGCAACCGGATCGGGAGCACAAGCTAAATGCGCTTGCAAATGTCGTGCTAGAGCAGAACGGCCTAGCAGGGTATCATCGTTGATGAACAGAAAAAATTCCCCGTGTGCATGTAAAATGGCGAGATTGCGTGCTGCTGCGGGCCCTCGGTTTGTTTGCTTCAGATAACGCAGTGAAAATGGTAAGGGCATTGACGTTACGATTTTTTCAGTATCGTCCGTTGATCCGTCATCGACAACGATTACCTCAATTTGTTCAAGAGGAAACTGTTGGTTGGCAATGTTTGCGAGGCAATCGCGAAGTACAATGCTGCGATTAAATGTGGGTATGATGATACTGAACTGAATATATACCATAGCGATGAATGCGAAATCTATAGTTATGTCTAAACAGACAGAGCCGGTGTGTGTTCTTGCAAACGATGCTTTTATTCAGTACTTCATAGTGTTTCTAGAAAGTTTTCGTGAGCATAATCCCTTGCGACCGCTTTTTGTGATACCTTTTGATAATCGAATGGATCTTGTTCGCGAGTTGGCTGGAATTTACGAATACGAGATTCTTGAAATGGATTTATGCAAAATCGACAGCTTGATTTCTATTTTATTCCCTTTAATGGAGCCGTGGTACTTGCATTACCGAATTTTGCGCAATCGTCTGCGCAAAATCGCAGCGTTCGATGCTTTTGCTTCTTCTTTCCTGTACATCGATATTGACTGCGCGATTTTGCGTTCTTTCGACGATTTGTTTACCGCGATTGATGATGAACATATTGACATTGTGGCAATTCAACGCATTCATCAAAAGCATCTCGATAAAGTTTTTAGATCATGCGTTGTTAAGTTTGATTGGTATAGTCAAGTTCCGCTTGTGCCCACTAGCTTTTTTATTTCGAAAAATGGCGTCTTGTCTGTGGATGATATCTGCTTGACTATAGATAAATTTCGAGAAGAATACATTAATGCTCGCTTTGAGTCAATCATTGATCAGCCGCTTTTAAATTTTGTTTGGGCTAAGCTCGGTCTTCATGTATCCACGCTTGATGAATGTGGAGTTTTTGCCAAGAGTTTGCATTTGGGTTTTGAAGATGCTCCTCCTCGCAATCTAAACGAGATATTCTCCAGCGCCCGGGATCAGCACCTTTTTATGGTTCATTGGCCAGGTCACAGTAAAGAAAAAAAAGATTTCCTTCTTAAAGAGGTATGGGATTATTACTTTGTTCGAGGTATACAGCGAATTCAAGCCAAGAAAGGTTTGGCGGAGCGCATCAAGAGCTGTAATTACCAAGGTATTCTCAGCGAACTTAACCGAATTAATGGCTTTGATCAAAAATAATTAGGCCCATATTGTGCACAGCTTTATGCTAAAGCTCAACTCGACTTTGGGACTTTTCGGCCCATCAGGCCATCGCGGCAAGCTGATCGAGCAAGCGCTCCAGGCGCTGGCGTGATAGCTGGACAGGGTCTTGCTCGCTGGCTGAGTTGTCGAAATAGGTTTCGCCCCAAATCCGGCGCCGGACCAAGGCCAAGCAATCGGAGAAGGTCGCCTCGGGCTTGAGGTACCAGGCGCTTGTGCGCGCCAGTGTTGGCCAGTGCTCACGCCAGCGATGCACCATCAGACAGACCAGCGAGAACAGGGCCATGAACACCGGCGTGGTGCGGGCGATGGCCAGATCGCTCCACTGATGCTGGGTCTCTACGCCGAGATGGCGACGGGTCTCCTCCAGCGACCACCGCCAGACGAACAGCTCGATGACCCGTGCCGGGGTCATGGTGAGTGCAGTGGTGAAGAAGGCTTAGGCCGGCAGACGCCCCTCGGGATCGACCACCAAGACCCAGCGAATCGGCAGTGGGGTGATGCCGGGCGTGTGCCAGAGGGCCGCGCCGCTGAGCACGCGCAGCGTTTTGCGTTGGCCCCGGCCCCGGTACCAAGAGACGGTCACCGCCTCGCCCTGGGTGCGCGCTTCCTCGATGCAGTTGGCCAGCTTGGTCAGGCGCGCGCCTTTCTGGGGCTTGCGCCCGCGCCGTACGGCCGGCACCGGCTCGGGAAACCCAAACAGCCGCGCATCCAGGCGCAGGCGACTGACCAGCGTGGTTTGGTTGGTCAGGCATTCCAAGCTCGGATGCGCAGCCCGAACCGCCGCTCCAGGGTCTCGTCGACCACCATGACAAAGCTGCGGGGCAGCAAAGTCAGCGACAGCCCCAGCAAGATCTGCGCGCCGCGCAGTCCTGACCAGCGCGCGCGGTTGAGCGCCCGATGATAGCGCTAGAAGTGCCGCTCGCCCGAGCGCCCTATCGCGCGCAGGGCAGCGGTTACCGTGCGCTGCCCCTGCGCGAGTAGGGTGCCGATCATCAGCACCTGCGCATGCGCACAGGTCGGACGGGTAAACAGCACGGCAAACGGCTCTAAGACGGCTACAATGGTCAATGGCAGGGTGAGCATGGGCGGCACACTGTGGTGTTTTGGTCGATATCAGACGATACCGACCTTCTCACGCTGCTGCCAACCATGCGGCCTCCGACTGTCCCGCTCGCCGGCCACGAACCCGCTCAGCAAAATGGCCAAAGTCGAGCGTGCATAGTTCATCCGCAAATTCTTTCGCAGCGCCGAGCATGTCAAGAGCATCCTGTTGCGTCGCCAGCGCTGGGCCCTCATAGCGCCTCGCTGACGAAGAGGTCGCGGTGCACCTGATCACCATCGAAGATGAACTCAAAGGCGATCAGCAGCGAGACAACTTCGCGAAGATGCAGTCATCAGCCGCGGCGATCGGACTGTGTTTCAGTTGGGAATTCGATATGACCCGGACCATCCATGCGCGACACATCCTCACCAATCAGGGCTGGAAGATTATGCTCGACCGTGGGCTCGACATCTTTCAACCCTATGAGATGAATGACGCCTTTGCCTTCGCCAATCGCTCACAAGAGCACCGCGCCTGCAAGGCGTTCGAGGTGACCTTCATGCGTCAGCCGCATCACAGCGACTAACGCGCATTATGGCGCTGTGCCACCCAAGAAGATGAATCGCGAGAGATTCCGGATCATTACAGACCAAGCATGGCGCATCAAACAGCTTAGGCTTGATAAGGCCAGCACTCGTAAGCCCCACAAAAACCACAGATAGACACAGATTCACACAGATTTCTCCATCTCCTACCACCGACGTCAATCTATCCTCATCTGTGTTTATCTGTGTCCATCTGTGGTTCCCATCCTCACCTACTGAAAGGTCTCCTTATTCTGCGCCTTGCTCCGCGCATCCGCCTTTGAGATCAGCCCACGCTTGAGCAATTCACTCAAGTTCTGATCTAGCGTCTGCATGCCATGCGCCTGGCCAGTCTGGATCGAGGAATACATCTGCGCGATCTTATCCTCGCGGATCAGGTTACGAATCGCCGGGGTGCCGATCATGATCTCGTGGGCGGCGATGCGGCCGCCGCCGGTCTTCTTCAGCAGCGTCTGCGAGATTACCGAGCGTAAGGATTCCGACAGCATCGAGCGCACCATGGTCTTCTCAGCGGCGGGAAAGACATCGACGATACGGTCGATGGTCTTGGCCGCCGAGCTGGTGTGCAGGGTACCGAAGACCAGATGGCCAGTCTCAGCGGCGGTCAGCGCCAGGCGAATGGTCTCCAGGTCGCGCATCTCGCCGACCAGGATGATGTCCGGGTCTTGGCGCAGGGCCGAACGGAGCGCCTCGCTGAAGCCGAGGGTGTCGCGGTGCACCTCGCGCTGATTGATCAGGCAGCGCTTGCTGACGTGGACGAACTCGATCGGATCCTCAATCGTCAGAATGTGACCATATTCCTTGTCGTTCACATAGTCGACCATCGCCGCGAGCGTAGTCGATTTACCCGAGCCAGTTGGCCCGGTCACCAAGACCAGGCCACGTGGCACGTCAACGATACGCTTGAAGATCTCGGGGGCCTTGAGATCATCAAGCGTCAAAACCTTAGAGGGGATGGTGCGGAAGACCGCTGCAGCACCGCGCTTCTGGTTGTAGGCATTGACGCGAAAACGGGCAACGCCGGGAATCTCGAACGAGAAGTCGGTCTCGAGGAACTCCTCGTAGTCCTTACGCTGCTTATCGTTCATGATGTCATAGATCAGCGTATGCACGGCGCGATGCTCAAGCGCAGGCACGTTGATTCGACGCATGTCGCCATCAACGCGGATCATCGGCGGCAGACCGGCTGAGAGATGGAGATCAGAGGCATTATTCTTAACGCCAAAGGCAAGTAGCTCGGCTATATCCATTATTTGCTCCTCAACGGCGATGCACTGCGGGTATCAACAGAATACTGGACGCTGACAGTCCCTTGCGCTCGTTCCAGCAATCAACCTGAATCGGTTTATCGCTGCCCGCGTGCGGCGATGACGGTCTCAGCAGTGATCTCACCGGCCTCAAGACGCTCAGCCTTGGCCAGCACTTCCGCCTCGAGCGCATCCTTGAACTGTTGAATACGTTGGCGCAGCTCGAGGTCGGTCGCACCCAGGATCTGCGCGGCCAAGAGGCCGGCATTCTTGGCGCCATTGATCGCAACCGTGGCCACTGGAACCCCAGCCGGCATCTGCACGATCGACAGCAGCGAGTCCTCGCCGGAGAGTGCCGACGATTTGACCGGCACCCCAATCACCGGCAATGGCGTGATGGCGGCCACCATGCCGGGCAGATGGGCAGCACCGCCAGCGCCAGCAATGATCACCGCCAGCCCACGCTCAGCCGCCTGCTCGGCATAGCTGTAAAGGCGCTTCGGGGTTCGATGCGCGGAGACGATGCTCAGCTCATAAGGCACCCCAAGCGCTTCAAGCACCTCAGCCGCGGCCTGCATCACCGGCAGATCAGAATCGCTGCCCATGATGACACCAACCCGTGGATTGCCTTCACTCATGCCGATGACTCCGTCTTACTTCCGATCTCAATCAATGCGCGCACCTGCTCAGCCTTACGCCGCGCTGCTTCGATGTCGGCATCCAGCACGGTCACATGCCCCATCTTCCGGAATGGCCGGGTGTCTGCCTTGCCATAGAAGTGTACCGAAACGCCGGGGATTGCGAGCGCGGCGCGCAGACCACGGATCACTGGTGGCCCGGATTCACCCGGCGCGCCGAGTAGATTGATCATCGCCGCCGGTATCAATTGATCGGTCGCCCCTAGGGGAAGCCCGGTGATCGCCCGCAGATGCTGCTCGAATTGATCGGTGATACAGGCCTCAATGGTGTAATGGCCCGAGTTGTGGGTGCGAGGCGCGACCTCGTTGACCAGCAGCTCGCCCTCTTCAGTCAGGAATAGCTCGATGCCGAAGATGCCGACACCATCTAGCCCCGTCACCGTCTCAATGGCCAGGCGTCGCGCGGCAGCCGCCGTCTCTACTGGTATCCGTGCCGGTGCCAGCAACATATCGAGGATATTCTCGCCGGCGCGAAAACACATCTCCACCGGCTCATAGCTGCGCACCTCAGCATCCTGAGCGCGTACCACAATCACCGCTAGCTCTTTCGCTGCCGGAATGAAACGCTCGATCAGCGAGGGCACGGGCAGCCTTTGCTTGGCATCCGCCGCCGAATGCATCACTACCACACCCCGGCCATCGTAGCCACCACGGCGCGCCTTCTGCACCAGCGGATAGCCGAAGCGCGCGAACTGCTCGGTGTCGGCTGGGTCGACCTCAACAAACTCGGCGGTCGGAATGCCGAGCCTGGTGAGCCGCTGTTTTTGGCGCAGCTTGTCCTGGATCTCGCTCAACAGGCTCGGTGACGGCAGAATCTGATGACCAGCAGCGGCGATCGTCGCCAGCATCTCAGCATCGATATCCTCGATGTCAAAGGTGATGACATCGACCTGCGCCGCGAGCAGTTGCAAGGCATCCGGATCATGCGAATCGGCAAGGATCTGATGCCCGGAGACCTGACCCGCCGGCGAGCCCGGCGTTGGATCAAGGACGACGCAGGTACAGCCCAAACGCTTCGCCGACTTGACCAGCATGCGCCCAAGCTGGCCACCCCCAATGATGCCAATCCGCGAAACGGGATAGGGATACTGATCCACCGACCGATGCTGCTTAGACATACGCTGGAAAGCCTGAAAAGGAGCCGCCTGCCGGCTGCCCGACAGAGGTCAAGATGATTGTGCGATAAGACTGTCTCGAACACGGGCAAAATTGGCCTCCGCCTCGGCCAGCCGGGCGCGGATTTCAGGCTCGTAGTCGATCGCGAAATCGAGAAAGGTGCGTGCGACCAGTGACAGCTCACGCGAGCGAGAATAGACCAGATGCCAACGCCGAATGATCGGAAAGCCTTCAACATCGAGCAGCGCAAGGCGTCCACCGGCACTCTCAAGCGTCAGCGAGTGCAGCGATAAGGCGGCGATGCCAAGTCCGCCGACGATCGCACGTTTGATCGCCTCATTGCTCCCCAGCTGCATCCGCACCCGCGGGACTAGGCCACCAGCGGCGAACTGCGCAAGCACCGCGTCACGAATTCCAGAGCCTGATTCGCGCAGGATGAAGCTCTCTTCAGCCAATGCGCTAAGTGGAATCGAGCGTTGACCGGCTAATGGATGATCAACGCTTGCAACCATCACCAAAGGGTTGGGGGCAAAGGGGATTGTCTGGACCTGATCATTGGTCTCGCGCGGCTGCCCCATCACATAGAGGTCGTCGTCATGTCCAGTCAATCGCTCGAGGATGTGCTCTCGATTGGTCACCTTCAGCGACACATCGATCCCTGGATAGACCTGGCAGAAAGCGCCGAGGATCTCAGGGGCGACATACTTGGCCGTTGTCAGCACCCCAAGTCGCAAGCGACCACGCTTGAGACCCTTGAGATCGGCGAGCTTGATTTCTAGGTTAGAGAGCGTGGCAAGAATGTCACGACAGGCCGCGTGCACCTCACGTCCCGCGTCAGTCGGCTCAATGGTGCGGCCGACATGCCGGAACAGCGGCGCGCCGATCGCCTCGGAGAGCTTCTTGATCTGCATCGAGACCGTCGGCTGGGTCAGGAAGAGTTCTTCGGCGGCGCGGGTAAAGCTGCCGAGCCTGACGATGGCCTCAAGCAGTTGCAGTTGACGCAAGGTGGTGTGGCGAATCAGGTAATCCGAGCCGTTTCCACCGGTGCTAGTCCGAGTATCGATGACATCTGTAGTCGGGATTTGCGGCATCGCGCTATGTCGGCTGCTTCCAGCAGGCACACCCTTCGGCTTACGTCCAGCCATGCGAGCGGCTCCCTAGCTCAGCAGCTAAGGCGCCAAGATCAGCTTGCCGACTCATCGCTGAGCCTAGTTCAGCTCGTAAAGAGGTGGTGAAGAGGATTAGTCCGGCCAGATCCGTTGCCCACTTTGGAACGGATCATCCAGGGAGGGATTCTGCGCCCGCGAGCAGCTCGCTAAGGCCGCGCTGCCGAAAACCGGCTGCGAGGCACTTGTAGACGAACGCTGTCGCGCACGCCGCGTAGCAGCTGCCACCTTGGCCGGCGCCTTTTTGCGCGTAGTCGAGCCAGGGGTCGTTACGCTCGCTGCCGGCGCTGGCGCCTCAACGGGCGCAGATACGTTCGTTTCTTCGCTCATTATCCATCCTCCAACGGAATCAAGAGGCGTCAACCCGCTTTGAGCAAGGGGGCAAGACTTGAAGGCGCTAGGCTACCCATCAACGCTCCCCATCACTCGGGACATCGAGCAATGCATCAACTTGCTGCGCAAAGGTTTGCAGTCGCGCTTCGATCTGCTCAGCACCCTCTTCGGCAAAAAGGGTCAAGTTCACATAGGTACGACCGAAGCTCTGGTTAGGATAGAGATCGGTCGATTCGGAAAGCTCCGCAACCCGGTCGAGGAAGGTCCGAAGTGCCTCGTAATCGCTGAACTCAACACGCCGTTCGAGCCGCAATGGTCGAGCCCGCTCGCGCCAGGGATGACCACCGGTCTCACCCATGACGGCTGACATTAGAAGTAAGCCCGCTCATCAGGCTGGTGCCGGGGCACCCCAAGTGCCTCGAGCCAGGTTTCGATCTCAGCGGCATGATGCAGCTCATCCTGCAACAGACCGTTGAAGAACTCGGCATTCTCATGGTCGCCGACGCGTCGGCAGAAGCGCGTCGCCTCGTCATAGAGGGCGACGATCTCGGCCTCAAGCACTGAGTCCTGACGCAGCAGGTCGACTAGGCTTCGAGCCACGCTTGCCGGACGCAATTGTGATGCATTCGGCGATACGCCAAGGCCAAGCATGCGCTTGACTAAGCGCTCCGCATGCTGCATTTCCTCGACGGTTTCGCGGCGAAAACGATCGGCCGCCTCGTTCAGACCCCAAGCCTCAGTCAGTGCTGCCTGCGTCATGTACTGCTGGACAGCAGAATACTCAAGGCTCAAGGCTCGGCCGAGGTAGCCGAGCGTACGCGGATGAACGGTTGCGTGACGCATGCGTCGAATCAGTCAGCCGCGCCACCACCGGTCGGCAAGACTGGCTCAACCTCGCGATGAGGACGAGCGATAATGTGGGCGGCCACTAGACCGTCACCAACCCGCTCGCAGGCATCGGCACCAGCGCGCACCGCCGCGTTCACCGCACCGGTCTCGCCGCGCACCAGCACGGTCACGTAGCCACCACCGACGAACTCACGACCAATCAGCCGAACCTCTGCGGCCTTGGTCATCGCATCAGCAGCCTCGATCGCCGGCACCAGGCCGCGCGTCTCGATCATTCCGAGGGCAATGCCCATCGTCTCGTTTGCCATCGAACTTCTCCCAGTGTTGACGCGCAGGGCCTAGATGGCCCGTTTCGCGATCGTGTCAAATGTGCTAGAGGACCAGCCTAGAGGCTGGACCCAGGCCCAATTAGCCGCGCAAAGGCGAGATCGGTTGCCGAGGTGGCGACGCGCTCGCTCAGTCCGCCGAGCTGCTACCGGTTGGCAGAACCGGCTCCACCTCACGGTGTGGGCGGGCGATGATGTGCGCCGCCACCAGACCGTCACCAACGCGCTCGCAGGCATCTGCACCGGCACGGACGGCAGCATTGACGGCACCGGTCTCGCCCCGCACCAGCACGGTCACGTAGCCACCACCGACGAACTCACGGCCGATCATTCGCACCTCAGCGGCCTTTGTCATCGTATCCGCGGCCTCGATCGCCGGCACTAGCCCACGCGTCTCGATCATGCCAAGCGCAATACCCATGGTCTCGTTCGCCATCTGTCTTTCTCCGTCTGTCTACTGTCTTTGAAATCGTTGCTATCGAGCCTCTCGGCCGGGCGTAAACGCTCAGCGGCCGGGCTGCCCAGGCTTAAACCCATCGCCAGTGCCCTCGAGTACCGGCTCGACCTCGCGATGCGGGCGGGCAATGATGTGTGCGGCCACCAAGCCATCACCGACCCGCTCGCAGGCATCGGCACCCGCACGCACGGCCGCATTGACGGCGCCGGTCTCACCGCGCACCAGCACGGTCACATAGCCACCGCCGACGAACTCGCGTCCGATCAGCCTGACCTCGGCAGCCTTTGCCATCGCATCCGCGGCCTCGATCGCCGGCACTAGACCTCGGGTCTCGATCATGCCCAGCGCAATGCCAAATCTTTCGCCTGCCATTTCTGTCGTCTCCGTTAAAGACTTTTTACGCCGCTTCGGTCGCGGTTGAAGGTTAACTGGCCGAGCCTAGGCCGCCTGATCCTTGAGCTCCATCGGCTGCTCGTCGCCACTGCTAGAGACTGGCTTCGCCACCTGCTCCGGCTGCCAGACATCGATGATGCCGCCGATCGCCAGATCGGTCATGGTCTTCGGATCATCCATCGCAAGCCGCCCCGCAGAGCCGCTTACCGTAAACACCCAATTCCCCGGCCGCACGCCGACCGGATCAGTGGCCACCAGCAGCTTGCCTTTGCGATCCTTCAAGATCTGCAGGCTGCAGTGCTTTAGCCCCTCGATCCGCTGAGTACAGTAAAGCGTGCCAACGACCTGATTGATCTCCATCGCAGCTGCCTCAGTGCTCTGCGTCCGGGTCCCAGTCGTCAATGATCCCGACGATGGTCAGATCACTCGGATATTCCTTACTGCCGGCGGCCTCGCGGGCTGCCGAGCTACCGACGCAGATCACCCAATCGCCAGGGACCGAGCCCACGGCATCAACCGCGACCAGCTGAGCGCTGCCATCCTGCACCACCTGTAGGTGCTTATGTCCAAAGCCCGGGATGCGATTGGTCGACACCAGTGGCTTTAGAACCTTACAGATCTTCATCAGCCTGCGCCTCAGTGCCCAGCCGAGGCCACGGGCTGTAATGATGAGCCCACGATCTCGATCGGTGCCGCCGCATCGCAATCGCGAACCGCGCGCAGGCAGTGCAGCATGCCATCGGCACAAAGCTGCGGATAGCGCGCCTTCAGTGCCGCAGCGATCCGCTCGCAGTGCTCAACGGCACGCTCACGCGCACCCGGCACACCACCGTGATAGTCATAACGAACGATCACTGGTGCCGGCAGACCACGATTGATATTAAGACCGGTGAAGATCTTGATGCCGACATCCAGATCTTTAGCGCCCTCCTCAACGGTGCTGAGGTAGGCAAAATAGGTCAGGTTGCGCAGCTGGATCTCTTCAAAGCCGATACCAGCACCGATGAAGCGCTCTGCATGGCCGATATCCGCATAGCAACCGCCATGGTATTGGCGGACGTAGTCGATCTGCGAGATGTTGTTCTCGATCAAGCCTGCGATCAGTCGCACCATACCCTCGGTGAGTGCGGCACTGGCATGCTGGCTCGGCGCATGCGCACGCACCAACTCTTCGATCCGCTGCCGCGCCTGAGCTGGCGACAGGTTGCGGGTGATCTCGTAGACCTTACCGGCATCGAGCCAATGCTCGAGATCGCAATAGCCATCGGCATCCGGCACATGGATGCGGATCGCATCGGTGTCGGTATCCAATCCGACGAGCAGCAGATCAACCGAGGCACCACAGCAGAAGCTGTTCTCGATCGCCTGACGAAAGGCCTTCAGCCGCTCAAGGCCCTCGCTTGCGGCCTTGGCATCATCAGAGCCATGCGCCGCACAGCCTTGGTGCGCTGGATCGACGGAGCTGCCGTGATACATCACCACCTTGAGGTAGCGCGTTGGCTCATCCGCCGTATTCGGCCGACCTTCACGGAAGCGCAGTAGCTCGGTCTCGACCCACTTCTCGACTGTATTCTCGATGTCGAACAGTGAGCCCGCATAGGATTTGCGACGCACTCGCCCGTAGGGCAACCGCAGCACATAGCTAATCGCATGCGCAAGCCGACCATCCGCGCAGGGGGTCACATCCATCAGATGGAAGCCACAATCGAGCAAAAACCGTTCGAAGGCCTCACCATCACGCCCTGCGAGGGGATCAGCGGTGAAGAAGCGATCGCTCAGGCGGTGATAGGTCTCGAACACGCAGGCTGCAAACAAGCGCCGCATGTCGAGCCCGCCGATCCAGCTTTCTTCCAAGATCTGCGCTGGCAGCTCAAAGCCGAGCTCAGCACGCGCAATGGTCTGCGCCCGCACAACAAAATCCGGCTCACAACGCTCGCTGGCGATCTGCTTGAGCACGGGCACGATGTGATCGAAGGCATGCTTGACCGATGACTCATAGTCATTCAGCCGGGTATTGGCCGTGACATCGGTCAGTGGATGCAAGCCCTGACTCATGCCCTGAGCCGGCAGCGCACGGAAACCCATCGCTGGCGACTGATCGACTGCCTGCTGGCGAAGATCGGCGCCATTATTTGATCTCAGTCGATGCGCCATTGAATCAACCTGAGCCGACCTCGACTTGACCTTTGACAGCCCCGGCGGCTTCGGCCGCGGCGGCCGAGTTGGCCGTGCAGGCCCGGCCTTTGCGGCTCGCTGAGGCCGTACTGGCACAGGACGCTGTGACTTTTCAGGCGCAGCTACCAGATTGCGCGCTGAGCTTGACTGCGACAACGCCGGCGCCGGCGCAGTGGATGCTGCTGGCTCGGGGAGCGGTTTCACAGACGACAGCGCACGAGGGCCTGGACCCAGGTTACGGCGACGCGGCGATGGTCGACTACGGATCGGCATAGCTCAGTGCTCAGCCGCGGGCGCCGCCCGAATAGGTGATCAAGGCACCGCGATCAGTACTTCCTGCACTGCCAGTGACGCGGCTCGTTGGCACGGGCGCCTCTTCGTTGCGCTTCTTTTCGATCGCAGGCATGGCGCCCATCGAACCAGGCCGGGTTGGGTTCCGACGTCGAGCAGAGCTCCCTTCGGTACCGGTGACGCGCTCACCCCGATCCCAATCATCGCCGGTAATCTTGCCACCGGACGACTGACCTTCACCAGTGACCCGCGAACGCTCGGGTGGTGGCGTCTGACTCGCCTCCCCGGTAGACAGGTCAATCCCAGGCTCCGGAGTCAGCAGGTTTGGCCGCGCACGCCGGCTATCAAAGCGGAATTGCTCGGTTCCGGTAATCTTGCCGGTTCCCATACCGAAAGGACCCGTGATGTGACGATTCGATTCGTAGCTAGTCCCGGTCACAGCGCTGCTGCGCCGCTCAAATGCTGCCCGAGCGGGCGAGCTGACACTAAAACCTTGACCGGGTGCTGCAGCGGCAGGTGCTGCAGCGGCAGGTGCCGCGTCATCAAGGGGGCGTGGAAAATCCGGCTGCCCTGGCTCAGCGGCGTTGCTCACCTCAGTACCGCAGGCGGTTGCAAACTGGTCAGCACCGATATAAGGGGTGCCGGTGAGTGGCTCGCAGGCACCTTTCGCAGCACCGGTCATCACCCCACCGATTCCCGGCTGGATACCAGTCATCACTGACCCAGGGGTCGCCATCATCAAAGGGGCTCGCGCCTTAATCTCACGCTGCTGATTAGGGGCACAGTAGTCCGATGCCTGCTCCAGACCTGCATAAGGGGTACCAGTGACCGCCTTACAGGTGCCAGGCTCGTCGCCAGTGACCTTAGATGAACGCCCAGTTTGGGTACCTGAGACGCGATAGCCCTTATTCGTTATCGAGAAACCAACCTTTGGGGGCTCCGGCTGAGGGCTGACATCACAGAACTTCTCGTACTGCTCCCGGGCCGTATACTCATCCCCAGTGACTAGGCGACAACTGCCCGGCTCATCGCCTGTCACGCTTGTCGCACGGCCAACCCGAGTGCCAGTGATTCTGCCCCCGGAAAAGGTGGCAGAGGTACCAACCTTCGGCGGCACCGAGCGGTCAGTCGGGATCTCGGAGGCAGCAGTATATTGAGTCCCCGTCGGCACCACATTCGCACCCTGCTCGTCACCGGTCACCTTGGCCGAGCGACCGACCATGGTGCCAGATAACCCCTGACCTCGAGACGTCTTATCAATGCCCGTCTCGCGCGGCTCTGGTGCTGGAGTTGTGTTGCAGTAGCTTTGATATTGGTCAGGCGAGAGATACTGGGTTCCGGTTACGGCCTTACAGGTACCAGGCTCATCACCAGTCACCTTCGGCGAGCGACCGACCTCGTTGCCTGTGATGAAATTGCCGTAACCGGTTGCACTCACCCCGATCTTATTGACCGCAGGTGCCGGATCGGTCTGACAGAACTCGCGGAAGATATCCGCGCCCATGTATTCGGTACCCGTGATCGTGCGGCAGGTGCTCGGCTCATCACCAGTGGTCTTAGGGCTGCGTCCAACCCGGGTGCCCGTCACGTATTGGCCCTGACTGGTCTCGCTGACACCAACCTTCCACGGCTGGTCAGCTGCGCCGAGCTGATTCGGGCGCATACGCCCACTGGGCTGGGACTTGCGCTCACCAGCACCACCATTACTGCTGCGCTGCGCGCGAACCCGCTGTGCGAGCTCACGCCCGGTCAGCTTCGGGTTCGCTTGCCGAGCGATCCCAGCGACTGACGATGGCACGTTGGTCGCACCTTTGCCGCGACCGCTGAGGGCAGCACGCCGTGCCAACACCACGGCCCGTCCAGCAGGCTTAGCAGCCAAGGCCGGATTGACCTTGCGTTTGGTATTGGTGGCCTGCGGCTTGCTTGAGGTCATTGGCGCTGTCAGCGATAGCGATACTGGGGTCGACTGAACCTGCTTAGCGCTATTAGCGGCGCCACGATCACCTTTGCATTGTCCGTTACAGCCACATCCGCAGTCGGTCTTGGAGGCTGTGGTCGGCGACTGACTGCCGCCTGACCGCGTCGTAACGGCACGCACCCGGTCACCGCTGCGCTGCGCCCGACGCCCATCGCGGGCCAGCTTCGCCCGGCGCTGACGCGCGAGCTCTCGACTCGATTGTGACGGGCTAGGCGGCGCTGAGCGGTGCCGCTGAGTATTGGCCGACGCAGACAGATTGAGGCCCTGCGCCGGCGCCTGGGGCCGAGCTGTCGTCGTTGGAGCCTGAGCAACGGGAGCCGACGCTGCGGCCTGCTGAGGCCTTGCACGCACAGGGCGCGGGGCGCGATTACGCTCTTGCGTGGTTTGCACCAAACCCTGCTTGCCCTGGTTCGACAGGGCACGCCGGCGGGCCAGGGCCGCCTCGCGGCCGCTCGATCTCAGGTTCGCTTTGCTTGCCATGGGTAATTCCGTGGGGCTGTCGGGTTGGCTGTCCGTCGTCGCCGGGCGGGCGGGCAGCTCGGGATAGTGCATCGCTTGCCGGTCTCCGGCACCTGCTAAATGCTGAAAGACCGGAAAGACGGAGATCGACATCGTCGACGCCTGCGCTCCAATCAAGCAGCGGTCAGGGGCGCATTGCCCGAAACCGGATCAGCTAGCGCAAGAGGTCATGCTGCTATCGATCTAGCCGCGGCCGTGAAAGACCACAAAGCAGGAGCCCTGGCTCTGGGTGTAGTTGTCATAGCCGGTGATGCGCACATGATGATCCGGGTACGAGCGATGGCAGGCCTCGAGCTCGGCCGCCACGTTGCCCAGATCCTGCTCACCAAAGAATGGCAGCTTCCACATGGTCCAGTAGTCGTCCATCGAGCCTGAGGGATGCACGTGCTCGATCGCAGGCGTCCAGCCCTGCGCGATGATGTAGGCGATCTGGTCGTAGATCTCCTGCTGCGAGAACGGCGGCAAGAAGCCGAAGGTCTCGAGGGTCTTCTTGGTCTGGTAGTCGCCCATGGTTGCTTGCAAGGACATGGCGGATACTCCTATAGGATGCGGTTCGATCGTGAGAGGGCGAAAGCTGATAGAGACATGCTCGACTGGAAGCAGACGCGAATCAGGCGACTGCCTCCAGCGGGATCAGCCGATCAGGTATCGAGCTTATCGACGGTGTCGAACTCGAATTTGATCTCTTTCCAGGTCTCCATCGCGATGGCCAGCTCGGGGCTGTGCTGAGCAGCCTCGGTGAGGATGTCACGCGCCTCTTTCTCGATCTCGCGACCCTCGTTACGCGCCTTGACCGAGGCCTCGAGGGCAACACGGTTGGCGGCAGCGCCAGCAGCATTACCCCAAGGATGGCCCTGAGTACCGCCACCAAACTGCAGCATCGAATCGTCACCGAAGATGGTCACCAGCGCGGGCATGTGCCAGACGTGAATACCACCGGAGGCAACCGCGAAGACGCCGGGCATCGAGCCCCAATCCTGATCAAAGAAGACACCGCGCGAGCGATCCTCTGGCACGAACGACTCGCGCAGCTGATCAACGAAGCCCAACGTGGACTGACGGTCACCCTCGAGCTTACCGACGACGGTACCGGTGTGCAGATGGTCACCGCCGGAGAGGCGCAGACACTTGGCCAGCACACGGAAGTGGATACCATGCTTCGGATGACGGTCGATAACCGCGTGCATGGCGCGGTGGATGTGCAACAGCATGCCGTTCTCACGACACCAGTTGGCCAGGCCGGTATTGGCGGTGAAGCCGCCGGTCAGGAAGTCATGCATCATGATCGGCGAGCCGACTTCCTTAGCGAACTCAGCGCGCTTGTACATCTCTTCTGGCGTCGCGGCGGTCACGTTCAGGTAGTGACCCTTGCGCTCACCAGTCTCCTGCTGCGCCTTCTGGATGGCCTCACCGACGAACTCGAAGCGATCACGCCAGCGCATGAAAGGCTGCGAATTGACGTTCTCGTCGTCCTTGGTCATGTCCAGACCGCCGCGCAGGCACTCATAGACCGCACGCCCGTAGTTCTTCGCCGACAGACCCAGCTTTGGCTTAATGGTCGCGCCAAGCATTGGGCGGCCATACTTGTTCAGACGATCACGCTCGAGCTGGATACCAGCTGGCGGACCACCGCAGGTCTTGATGTAAGCGATCGGGAAGCGCAGGTCTTCCAGACGCAGGTGGCGCAGGGCCTTGAAGCCGAAGACGTTACCGACCAGCGAGGTCAGCACGTTAACGATGGAGCCTTCCTCGAACAGATCGATCGGGTAGGCGATGAAGGCGTAGAAGGACTCGTTGTCGCCCGGCACATCTTCGATGCGATAGGCGCGGCCCTTGTAGTACTCGAGGTCCGTCAGCAGTTCCGACCAGACGGTCGACCAAGTGCCGGTGGATGACTCGGCGGCGACGGCGGCGGCGACCTCTTCACGTGGCACGCCTGGCTGACCGGTGCATTTGAAGCAGGCCAGCAGATCGGTGTCCAGCGGGACATAGTCGGGGGTCCAGTACATGTCCCGGTATTCTTTTACACCGGCGTCGTACTTTTTAACGCTCATGCTCAGCTCCTGTGGGTCTGTTCTGCGTCTGCTTCGCTTGATCCGGGTTGCCTAACTCAGGATCGTGTTCGTTCGGAGGGCTCGGCAACGATGCCGCTGAAAACCCGATAACCATACGCCTCGTGCAGTCTTCAGCGGAAATCGATTGTTTCGATCGGAAGAATCGATTTTCATCTATGGTGAGGACCGTCGACGGCGCCATTTTAGTGCGCACGGCAAGATAAACGACCCGTCACGGTGCAGCAATAGCCACTATCAGTTGGCGCGCATCACATTGACCCAGATCAACCAAGTAGACGGTTTCCGGGGAACTTGTCGATCTAAGGGGGAGATGAACCCGCTGCAGCGGGCAGCGGGCAGCGGGCAGCGGGCAGCGGGCAGCGGGCAGCGGGCAGCGGGCAGCGGGCAGCGGGCAGCGGGCAGCGGGCAGCTAGTAGCGAACGCGCACGCGATAGCTCAAGCGCGCTTCCGACTCGGCGGGCACCTGCAACCGCCAGACTGCCGTATTGGCATTCCCTTTCTCATGCGGAGCAGTCTCCTCCAGCATGGTCCAGTCGCCAGGGATGCGCTCCTGAATCACCACCATCTCCGGCTCCGACTTGGCATTCTTGACCAGGATCTCGAAGGCGCTCTCGAACTGGTACTGCCAAGGTCCAGACCCGGATAATTTCTTGAACTCGGTCTGCTTGCGCTCCGCGGTGACGTCGAAAGACTGACCGAGCTTTAGGCGGATGGCCTCGTTCCTCGGCGTGTGGTCAATGCGGTCCTCGCCGATGAACTGAGCATTACCTTGGCTGTCGCGCTGATAGATGCGAACGATGCCAGCCGGCAGCGGCAGCCCCAAATTCGACGCCTCATCGTTGGTCGCGATGAGGTAGACGTTCACCGCCAGCTCCTGCGCCAGCTCACCGCGTGGCTCGCGAAATGCCCGCTGATCGCCTTGGATCAGCAGCTCCTTGCCGACAGTCACACCAGGCGCATCGAGCAGCGCGACCTGCTTGGTCTGGTTATCGGCAATGGTGGTCGGATGCGCGAGCGAGTAGAGGTGATACTCGAACAAGCTCTCCTCGCGCATGTTCGGCGCTGGGGACGCTGAGCGCATGGCCATCGCCTCATACATCGGGGCCTGCATCGCCTCCTCGACCTGATTCACCTCCCCAGCCACCAGCTGTAGCTGGGCGTTCTGATAGGTCGTGCCACTGCGGTTGGTCAAGGTCACCCAACCAGCAAGATCAAGCCGCTGCTGATCCGTCGAGAGCTCACCCACGTAATCTGCCTTCCAGCCGAGCCCGCCACTCAGATAGCTCAGCTCGAGTAGCCGGGGGCCCGCCTCTGGGCTCTCCAACGCCAGCACCAGCGTCGGTCGGTCACGCAGGGTAGAGGGGATATCCCGATAAACGATTCGCCCCGGCGCCTGGCCAGCCTGGAAGGTCTCGATCCGATCGCCGACGCGCAGTACCACGCCATGACTGGCGGCCAGCACGGTGGCCGGCTCCTCGGTCTCCTCGCCGGTCGTCGGATGGGTGCTCACCAGCCCGACCTCGCGGCCGACGTACTTCTCGAGCAGCGCTGCTGGCGTGAGCAGATCGAAGTCGAAGTTCTGCTCGATCACCTGCGGGGCGGAGCCCTCGGTAGCCCGCAGCAGCGCCGTCTCGGGGCGGATCTGCGCGCTGACGTCGCGGAAGGCCAGCGCCGTGCGGCCCGCCGGCAGCTCGACCCGGCGGCTATCGCGGATCAGCGCCAGATCGTCGTTGTAGATGGTGACCGCGATCGCGGCCTGGTCCTCAAGTGTGCTGCGCTGCTCCGGCATCGCCGGCACAGCAGCCGGCGCGTTGCGATCAACCATTGTCGTCTCCGCGATAGCAATACTGGACATCGCAATCAACGCGATCAGACAGGATGTCGTCGAAAAATGTGGTCTCACTCGCTTCTCCTCAGTGACTGATTCAGGTCCGAGCCAAGAACCTGCACCTTGAGCCCGCCGGGTACGAACCGCAAACGAACTTGCGCCGACTCAATCGCCGAGCATCTCTTGTTCGAGCGAGAGATAGATGCCATAGGCATTGCGTCGATGAGTCGCAGCGAAGGCCGGCAACCGCTCAAAGCGTGACCAGTCCGCGGCCTCGTAGGCCTCGGCAAAGGGCGTCATCTCCTCCACCGCCTCAGCCATCACACTGCGCGTAAAGCGCAGGTACTCCAACGTGCTGCTGACCGCCTCCGCGGGCTCGCGCGCTGCGGGCCCATGCCCAGGAATCAGCGCCTTGACGCCGACTTGATCCAAGCTCTCCAACGCCTCCAGCCAACGGCGCGTATCGGCGCTGCCGGTAAAAGGCACGCGGCCCTCGAAGATAATGTCGCCAGAGATCAGGACCTGATCGGGGCGCACCAGCACCGCGAGGTCACCATCCGAGTGGGCCGGGCCCAAGTAGCGGATATCCAAGGTCACCCCACCAAGGCTCAGCTCGGTCTGCTCAACGATCACCCGGTCCGGGCGCACCAGCCGTGTCTCCTGGTTGACCCAGGGCGAAAGGGACAAGCGCCGCTCGTCGAGCCGATCCCCGGCCGCCGGCGAGTCGAGATAATCCTGGAAACCGCCTGGCGCAATGATCTCGGCCCCCAGATCCTCGAAGACCTGCAGACCGTAGATGTGGTCCGCATGGTAGTGCGTCACGATCACCATCTTGATCGGCTGATCGGTGACACTGCGAACCTCCTCCAAGAAGCGCTGAGCCAATGACGGCGAGCCGAGCGTGTCGACGAGGATCACGCCCTGATCGGTCACGATCGCCGCCGCATTGGAGATAAAGCCCTTGTTGTCTGTCGCGATCCCCGCCATTCCCTGAACGTAGTAGACATGCTCTGAGACGCGCTTAAGCGACATCTCGATGTCGATCGGCTCAGGCTTGGCGACCGCGAGCGTCGCTGCCACCGAGGCCATAAGCAGAATCAGAATCAGGGAGCGACGAAAGAGCGTAGCAACGCTCGATGACGATGTAATCATGATGATGTGTCGAGTCAGAGTGGTGATCAAGGTTAGAATTCGGACGACCTTATTTTAGTCTCGTCCGCCCAGAGTTTGCTGAGCATGGGCTTCATCAGTCAGATAACGACGGGCCGTGATGAAGCGTTTTGAATAGGGGCTTTCACTCAGTGAGCTAATAACAACGCCTCCATTTCTGCTGCTGGCATGCTGGAATTTTCCGTCACCGATATACACGCCCACATGGGTGACGGTACCGGTAAAATTCTTGCCAGTGTCGAAAAAAACCAGATCTCCGTATTGCAGGGCGTCAAATGCCACCTCGACGCCTTCCTCTGACTGCTCACGCGAGATACGGGGGATCTCTAAGTTCATGCGCCCGAAGCAGTAATATGTCAACCCAGAACAGTCAAAAGCCTCAGGACCCTCTTCCGCCCAGATATACTTTTTACCGAGATTCTCGTTGAGTGATGTCTTGAGTGCCTGCCGGGAAGGCTGTTGGTATACAACCCTTGGCTTGTGGATAGTATAGTCATATTTTGGTGCGCACCCCGCCACCATCAGAACGGAGAGCGGAAGTAGCAGCATTCCGCGAAAAAGACAATTCAACTTACTCTCCTTTTTAGATAAAGATGGGGCGTCTCTATTTAGCCTTCATGCTAGCATGAGTCGTATTGTATAGCGTGGGCATGTCTACGAGTTCTACTGCCCGACTGCCACGCGATCTACAATTTCTTCTCCCGCAAGGCCAACACCGCGACGGTGCCAGCCTGCCCTGACTGTCAACGCCCGCAGCTCGAGCAGCTGCACCTGGTCACCTGCTGCCCTGCCCCCTATTCCCGTTCGCCATATCCACGCCAGAGGCTAGACTGAGCTCGGGCAGAGCCTGGCGATTCCGCCCGGTAACGTCACGCCAGTCTGGCTTCCTTCCGGGATCATCCCATTATGTGGTCCGCGTTCCGCCTCAGCCTCAGCCCCAGCATCACCTTCGCTTCGGTCGTTGTTATCTCCTTCGCCGCCATCCTCGCCGCCAGCGTTGGGGGTGGGAGCTTCATGGGCGCCAGCAACGAAGAAATGATCGAACTGCAACTGTTTATCGCGATCTTGGCGATCTCGATGTTGATGTTGCAGGGCCAGGTGCTCGAACGCCGCACCGCCGAGCAGCGACTGCGCCAGGCGAGAGATCACCTGGATGCGACAGTTCATACACGCACCCAGGAGCTGAAAAGGGTTCGCCGCCGAGACAGGCATCGTCGACCTGGACGGCGCCACTGTGTGCATAGCCAAACGCGCCTCGTGCTAGCCACCAGGGGGAGCGGCGATCCCGGCCTCGAGGCCGGATCTCAAGGTCGCCATGGCTGCCAGGCCAGGCAAGAGCGTAGAAAAATCCTCGATCGCGTTGAACTCTTCACAGGCGCGCGCCGGCTGTGAAGAATCCGGAGCCAGGATCGCCAGCAGCCAGCGGAAGCCATACTGACGAGCAGCCCGCAGCACCGGGAGACTGTCGTCGACGAACAGCGTGCGCTGCGAATCGAAGGACTCGATCTCTTGGACCCGCGGCCAGAACTCGGCCGACTCCTTCGCAGCCTGGAGATCGTGGGAGCAGATGATGCGCTCCAGATGGCCGTCGAGGCGGGTCTTGCGCATCTTCAGCGCGATCGACTTCTGATGCGCGTTGGTCACCAGGACGCGCCGCTTGCCTGCCTCGGCCAAGGCCTCGAGGAAGGCCAGCACATGCGGATGAATCGCGATCAGGTGCTCGACCTCGGCCTTGAGCATCGCGATGTCGAGTGCAAGCTCCTGCGACCAGTGATCGACGCTGTACCATTGCAGTGAGCCCATCAGCGCCTGATAGCGTCCATAGAGATCGTCCTTCGAGGCCGCCAGCGAGATCCCTCTCGACTCGGCATAGCGCAACGGCACATGCTCGAGCCAGAAGTGGTTATCGAAGCGCAGGTCGAGCAGCGTGCCGTCCATATCGAGGAAGACGGTATCAATGGCGTTCCAATCCAGCATGATGTTAGCTCAGTGGTTTCTAGTCGTTGACGGTTATTCTACTGATCAACAGCAGCCACTGATTGCTGCCGTCCAGCCCCATTCATCTCGAGCATTTCGTCCCAAGCAGGGTGATTCGGCCATGCCTGTCTATGAGTTCTACTATCCAAACTGTCACGCGATCTACAATTTCTTCTCGCGCAAGGTCGGCACTGCCACGGTGCCAGCTTGCCCGCACTGCCAATGCCAGCAGTTCGAGCGCCAGGCATCCCTGATCATCGACCGAAGGTGTTCCAGTTCTACAACCTGAACGAGCTGGTCTACACCCGGCCCATGACCGACGTACCCTAGGGCGACGCCCTCTACCTGTTCAACACCTCCGATACCATCATCGCGGACATCACCGTGCCCGAGGGCGGTGCCGAGGGAATGAGACGCTCTGCCCCCCGGTCAGCACAGCGTCGAGTTCGACTTCGAGTACGATCGCCTGGGCCTCGGCACCATCCGCCTATAACAGCTTCGCCGGCGTCGGCAAGGGCGGCATGGGCCGGCTCAGAAGCGGATTCGCAATCACTGACACACATCGAGCCATAACAGGATCGAGCCAAATCTTTCAACCCACGATTGTTATACTCAGACGTTTACGATGAGCGTGCAGTGATAGAGGTTCGCCCAAACTCGCGGACCTGCGTCTCCATGATCTGCTGATCTTCTTCAGGCGTTTCTGTCTGGTGATCCAGCGATCCAGCAAGATGGCTATCCTCTGCGCGCAGCCAAACCCCATCGGCGGCGGATGTCATGACAGCGCGACTCGAGTCACTGGTACAGGCGCTCCTCGACGGCGACCAAGCGCTCGCGACGACGGAGCTTGGGCGCCTGCGACAGGATAAGGTCAGCCCGCACCGCATCGTGGCGGATGGCATCGAGGAGGCGATGGCTAGGCTCGATGCCAAATGCACGGTTGAGCAATTCAATCTGCTCGAGATCATGCTCTGCGGCCGCGCCATCACCGCAGTGATCAAGGCGCTCTATCCACCCGGTCAGCCGCCACCGCATACCCGCGGCACCGTTGTCCTGGCCAGCCTCGAAGGCGATATCCACGATCTTGGCAAGAACATCGTCAAGGTCGTACTCACCGCCACCGGCTATTACGTCGTTGATTGCGGCAAGGATTGCCCCTTGGACCGCTTGATCGACACCGCCAAGGCGCATGCGGCGCTCGCGGTTGGCGTCAGTGGCCTGATCACGACCGTGGTCCCACAAGTCCTCAAGGTCCGAGACCGGCTCGCACGCGAAGGACTGGGCGCCATCTCGGTGCTGGCCGGCGGCGCGGCTCTGAAACAGGCCAGCGCTGAGCAGCTGCGGGTCGACTTCCTCGCCCAGACCGCCTTCGACGGACTCGGCTATCTGGATCAGATCGAGGCTGGGCGTCGATGACCGGCGCCGAGCGGATTCGCGCCGCGGTGGCCTTCGAGACGCCGGACCAGATCCCGGTGATCGCCCAGGTCTTCGGGCATGCCGCAACGCTCGCCGGTGTCGACCTTCAGGACTACTTGCGCGACGGCCAGCTCCTCGCCCGCTGCCAGCTCGCGGCGCGCGATCGCTACGATCTCGATGCCGTCTTTGCGCTGATGGATGTCGGCGTCGAGACCGAGGCCCTCGGCTCGGTGCTGCGCTATCGGCCCGCCGGCTACCCCACCGTCGAGCGCTACGCGATCACGCCGAATGGCGACGGCATCGACCAGCTGCCCCTCGCGGATGCGGCAACCGCCGGCCGGATTCCAGAACTGCTCGAGGCCACGCACCAGCTGCGCACAGCGCTCGGAGACGAGGTGCTGGTGATCGGCTGCGTCTCCGGTCCCTTGACGCTGACCGCGCAACTGATGGGCCTGGAGGCAGCGCTCTATCTTGCGATCGATGCGCCCGAGCGGTTTGCCCAGCTGCTCGACATCGCCGCAGAGTTCGGCCGGCAGTGCGGCTGTGCGCAGCTCGAAGCGGGCGCCCACACGGTGATGCTCTTCGATCCCGTGGCCTCGCCCGAGGTGGTCCCGCCACAATTCTATCGCGAGCTGGCCCTACCCCGCGTGCGAGAGACCCTGGCCGGGCTGCGCAGCGCCGGCGCCTGCTTTACCTGGCTGCACGTCACCGGCAACACCCAGCCGATCCTGCTCTATTACCAAGAGGCCGGCGCCGACCTCGCCAACCTCGACTTCAGCGTCGACCTCCAGCAAGCCAGTGCCACACTGCCGCACATCTGCTTCAACGGCAACATCAAGCCGTTGGCCTTTGTCGAGGCCAGCCCGGCGGCGATCGCGGCCGAGGCTACGCGACTGGTGACCACCTTTGGCCCACGCCGCGGCTTCATCCTCTCACCCGGCTGCGAGATCCCGCTCGAGGCGCGGCCTGACAACATCGCGGCCATGATCGCCGCCGCGCGTCACCCTGAAACAAGCGCCGCAGTGGCGACGCGCGAGCTCGGTTAGCGCCAGCATGCCGACGCTTAAGCTCATGGCCCACGGACGCGAGACGCAGCAGCTTGCATTCGATCCTGGTCCCTCATTGATGGCCCTGCTCGACGCCGCTTGGCTACCAGTCCGCTGCGGCTGCCGTGGCACGGGCGCCTGCGGCCTGTGCCGGGTTCGGATCGACCCGGTGGATGCGGGCGCGGCCCAGTTGAGCGAGACCTTGCACTTGGAGCCGTCGCAACTGGCCGCCGGCGAGCGGCTCGCCTGCCAGGTCTTTCCCGACCAGGATCTGGCTGTCGAGATCCTGGCGCCCGCCCGTGCCTTCGAGCCCCGCCCCCGACGCGCTGGATTGGCGGACACCCCGCCGAGCCCAGCTGCCTGCCCGGCGGTTGCCAGCCACCCCGAGGGCCTTGGCGTTGCCGTGGATCTCGGCACCACGCTACTCAGCCTCTCGCTCTGCGATCTGCACAGCGGCGCCCGGCTGGCCGACTGCGAGGGTCTCAATCCGCAGGCGCGCTCCGGCGCAGACGTCGTCAGTCGTCTACAAGCCGCGATGGAATCGCCCGAGCAGCGGCATGCATTGGCGCAAATGGTGGTGGAGGCGATCGGCGCAGCGCTCTGGGATATGACGGTGCGGGCGCAGGTCTCACTGACACAGGTGCGCCGCCTGACCATCGTTGGCAACTCGGCGATGCTGGCGCTCCTCGCCGCAAGCGACGTCAGCCGTCAGCTGCAACCGCGCTATTGGGATCAGGCCTGCAGCGCCCTGAGCTATGACGCCGAGACCTGGGCACTGGGCTGGGGCATCGCCCCGCAAGCACAGATCGAGGTGCTGACACCGCTCGGCGGCTTCGTCGGCTCCGACCTGCTAGCGGCGGCGCTGGCTGTTGATCTCGGCGCGCACGCGACCCCGACCCTGTTGATCGACTTCGGCACCAACTCTGAGATCGGCCTCTGGGACGGCGAGCATTTCTGGGTCACCGCCGCAGCCGGTGGCCCGGCCTTCGAGGGCAGCGGCATCAGCTGCGGCTGGCCAGCGGAACGCGGGGCGATCACGCATGTGCGAACGCATGGCGAGGCGCTTGAGCTTGAGGTCATCGGCGGTGGCCAAGCGCGCGGACTCTGCGGCTCCGGACTGGTCGACCTGCTCGGAACGCTGGTGCGCAGCGGGCAGCTCACCGCCATGGGCCGGTTTGCCAGCGACATCCCGCGCGACGGTTTTCCGCTCTCCACGCCACTTGGCTCGGCCGCGCACGCCTCTCTGCTGCTGACCAAGTCCGATGTCGACAGCTTCCAGCGCGCCAAGGCTGCGGTTGGCGCAGGCGTGCAGGCATTACTGGACCAAGCCGGGCTCAGCGCCGCCGCAATCGGCCAGGTCTGGCTCGCCGGGGCCTTCGGCGCAGCCCTCGATCTCGACAACGCGCGCGCGCTCGGGCTGCTGCCCGAGCTACCGGATGTACGCTTCGGCTTCGCTGGCGATGCCGCCCTAGCCGGCTGTGAGCAGGCCTTGCTTGCGAGCACCGCCAAGGCACAGGTCGAGCTGCTGCGCACGCGCACACGACAGGTCAACCTAGCCCAGTACGAAGGCTTCGAGGCCTGTTTCATGCAGCACCTGTACTTGCAGCCCCAAACCTATACCGGGGATGAGAGACGATGATCGCCACGACCGACAAGGGCCTCGTCAAGCTCGCACAGTACCTGGCCGGGATCAGCGCGCACCAATCGATCTGGGATGAGATTACCCGCGCCCTGGTCAAGCTCCTGGGGGTTGAGCTCGCCGCCGTGGGGGAATACCACCCCGATGGCGGCGTCAGCCTGAGCCACTGGTCCGATCCCAGGGTCTCGAACGCCGACTTGGAGCACAGCAGCAGCCTCAAAGAGGCCGTGTCCGAGGTGCTCGATAGCGGCTTTTTCGCGTTGCGTCGCCTGCCGCCGAGCGCCGCCCCGGGCGGCTCGCCTTGGGAGCTGTTGTTTCTGCCCATGACGCGCGGAAGTCAAACGCAAGCGGCCCTGCTGATTGGCGAGCAGCGTGCAAGCGCGTTCTCGAAGCAGGAACTCGATTTCTATCTCGCGATCGCCGGTCTAGCGGCCGTCACCGCTGAGCGTCTGGTGGGCGAGCATGAGCTGCGGCAGCACCGCGCCCATCTTGAGGATCTGGTCGCGCAGCGCAGCGGCGAGCTCCTCGAGAGCAATCACCAGTTACGACGCGAGGTGGTGCAGCGACAGGGCGCCGAAGCCGCATTGCGCGCCGAAAAGGACAATCTTGTGCGGATCTTGGAGACCATGGATGATTTTGTCGCGATCTTGGACGCCGACTATGTCGTGCACTACATGAACCCGGCACTGAAACAGGCGACTGGAGACTGCGCCGAGACGCTCTGCTATCGACTGTTCAATGGAACCGATACCCCCTGCCAGCACTGCCACCTAACCAGCGCCCTCGCTGGCGAAACCCTGCGCGGTGAATGGGCTTGCGCGAAGACCGGCCGCATCTACGATCGGGTCTTGACCGCGCTGGAGAATGCCGATGGCTCGCGCTCCGCATTGGCCATCATGCGCGACATCACCGAGCGCAAGCACTCAGAGGACGCGATTCGGCAGATGGCCTACTACGACACGCTGACCGGTCTTCCCAACCGCATGCTGTTCCAGGACCGGCTCACGATCGAACTCGCCCGCGCCATGCGTCACACCAGGCGCATGGCACTAATGATGTTGGATCTGGACCACTTTAAAGCCGTCAATGACAGCCTCGGCCATCATGCCGGCGATCAGCTCCTGCGGACCGCGAGCCAGCGCCTGCGCGGACAGCTGCGGAGTGAAGACACCATTGCCCGTGTCGGCGGTGACGAATTCATGTTGATCTGTCCCGATCTGCAAGCGGCCGAGGATGCGGCCAAGGTCGCAGCCAAGCTGGTCAACGCCCTTGCCGCCCCGTTCGAACTCGACGGCCATGCGGCCTCGGTCTCTGCGAGCATTGGCATCGCCCTCTTCCCGGACCATGGCCAGCAAGACAAGGCGCTGATTGAGCAGGCCGATCGCGCCATGTATCGCGCCAAAGCGCTTGGTCGCAGCGGCTACCAGTTCGCCTGCGACCATGCCAGCGGCTGAGACAACGGTGGGGGCTTGGAACAGGCTCCGATCGTCCGAGGGGCGGATTGTCAGCAAGGTGTGTGATGTCAGCACGAAGAGAATCCTCATTCGCGACGACCTTCGCGTGCCTGCCCCGCCTGTTCGATCCGCGCGCCCATCTCCTCGAAGAGGTGTCTTGACCGGGGCTCGACATCGCTCTAGCCTCTGACCAAGGTCAAGCCAGAACGGTCTGACTCGTTCCGTCAACAGGACGGCATCTGCGGACTCGCCAGGCGTCTCATTCATGTCCAAGCTCAGACTCTCGCTTGCGATCATCGCTCCTGCTCTCATCGCTGGCTGCTTGGACACTGAGCAACCACTCGCCCTCGGGACGCTGGAGCGCGATCGTGTCGCCCTCACCGCCACCGCCGCTGAGATCATCCTCGAGCTCCCCGTCGCCGAGGGCTCGCCAGTCACCAAGGGCACCCTGCTCGCCCAGCTCGACGATCGCCAGCAGCGCGCCGAGGTCGAGCGCGCCAAGGCCCAGGTGGCGCAGGCCGTTGCGCATCTGCAGCAGTTGCGCAACGGCCCGCGCGACCAAGACATCGCCGCGGCCCGGGCGCAGGTTGCAGGAGCTGAAGCAGACCTGCGCGAGGCCGAGATCACCTACGATCGCAATGCTGAGCTGCTCGGCCGCAAGGCCGTCAGCCAGGCCGAGGTCGATCGGACCAAGGCACTGCGTGATGCCGCCAGCGCGCGGCTCGATGAGGCCAAGGAGAAGCTCGATGAATTGCTCGCCGGTACGCGACCGGAAGAGATTAGCCAGGCCGAAGCCGAGTTGAATGCAGCACAGGCTGAGCTTGACTACAAGCAGGCGTTACTGGCCGAGCTGACCGTCGTCGCCACCCGCGACGGCGTACTCGACAGCCTACCCTGGAACCTCGGCGAGCGCGTCACCATCGGCAGCCCAGTGGCGGTGATGCTGGCCGGCAAGGCGCCCTACGCTCGCGTCTACGTGCCGGAGCCCTATCGGGTCAAGATCAACCAGGGCGATACGCTCAAGGTGCGGGTCGACGGACTCGAGCAGACCTTCGATGGCAGCGTGCGCTGGATCAGCTCCGACCCCGCCTTCACCCCCTACTACGCGCTGAATGCCAGCGACCGCGCACGACTGATGTACCTAGCCGAAGTCGAGCTCCCAGACAGCGCCGCCAAACTGCCGAATGGCGTACCAGCGCAGGTCGAGCTACCGTGACGGAGCCGGTGATCGAGGCGCACGGCCTCACCCGCCGCTTCGGCACGCTGACCGCCGTCGATGCGCTGGATCTGACCGTCGAGCCGCAGACCATCTATGGCTTTCTCGGCCCCAACGGCTGTGGCAAGACCACCACCGTGCGCATGCTGACCGGCCTGCTGACACCCTCCGCTGGCACGGTCAGCGTGCTCGGCCATCAGCTGCCGCGCGACGCCGAACGCCTCAAGCGCCGGATCGGCTACATGACCCAGAAGTTCTCGCTCTACGATGATCTCACCGTCGCCGAGAACCT
Organism: Halochromatium sp.; assembly: GCA_010912705.1. Lineage (GTDB taxonomy): Bacteria > Pseudomonadota > Gammaproteobacteria > Chromatiales > Chromatiaceae > Lamprobacter. The sequence goes on along the minus strand of POWB01000017.1, from coordinate 15,292 downwards.
TCGCTTCGTCGCCGAGATCTATGGTCTCAGCCATCGCATCGCGCGCCAGCGGATCAGCGAGCTGCTCTCGACCTATGCGCTGGAGCCGATGCACAACCGCCGCGCCGGGCGCATGAGCGGCGGGCAGCGTCAACGCCTGGCCCTAGCGGCAGCGACCATCCATAAGCCGACGCTCTTGTTCCTCGACGAGCCGACCTCGGCCGTCGACCCCGAAAACCGCCGCGATTTCTGGGAACGGCTATTCGACCTGATCGACGCCGGCGCCAGCATCCTGGTCTCGACTCATTACATGGACGAAGCCGAGCGCTGCCACCGGTTGGCGATCATGGAGTCGGGTCACAAGCGCGCCGATGGCTCGCCGGCGGAGCTGATGGCGGCGATGGGTGCCCATGTGGTCGAGGTCGAGGCGCCCAACCTGCGTGCGCTGAAGCAGCAGCTGGCGACGCTGCCGGAGGTGATCTCGGCGGCCCAGCTCGGCAGCCGGCTGCGGGTGTTGGTGCAAGATCGCATCGATGACCCGATCACCTGGCTCAAGGCGCAATCGCTGAGACCCGCACCCACCGATCTGGAGCTGGTACGGCCAAGCCTGGAGGACGTCTTCGTCACCAACACCGGGGACCACCGCGCATGAACCGCTTGCTGCAATCGGCCAGGCGCATCCTCGCCATCCTCTCCAAGGAGCTGACGCAGCTGCGGCGCGACCGCACCACGCTGGGTATGGTCATCATGATCCCGCTGATCCAGCTGCTCCTGTTCGGCTATGCGATCAACACCAATTTGCGTCATATCCCGGCAGCACTGGTCGATCAGGCCAACAGCGGCCTCAGCCGGGTGCTGACCCAGACGGTCGAGGCCACCCAAGTCGTCACCTTCACCGAGCGCTATGTCGATATCTCCGCGGCGCAAGCCGCGATCGTCGAAGGCCGAGTGCGCGCCGCCTTCATCATCCCGCCCGATCTCAGCCAGCGTGTCGCCCGCAGCGCCAGTGTCGGCGCGGGACTGCAAACGCCGCCCTCCACCGACGAGCAGACCAGCCGCCCGGTGGCGCAATGGATCGTCGATGGCTCCGATACCATGATCGCCGGCGCTATCAAGAGTCTGCGCGCGATGCCGCTGACCGAGCTGCTGCGTCGGCCCGCCAATCGCACCACGCCGACCTTTGCGGTTGCGCTCTTCTTCAACCCGGAGCAGCGCACCGCGATCAACATCGTGCCCGGTCTGGTCGCCGTGATCCTGACCATGACCATGGTGATGTTCACCTCGGCGGCCATCGTGCGCGAGAGCGAGCGCGGCAACATGGAGATGCTGATCAACACCCCGGTGCGGCCGCTCGAGCTGATGTTGGGCAAGATCGTGCCCTACATCGTCATCGGCCTGGTGCAGACAACGATCATCCTGCTGCTCGGCCATCTGATCTTTAGCGTGCCACTGAACGGCTCGCTCCTGGCACTGGCGGTCGCCACACTCGCCTTCATCGGTGCCAGCCTCGCGCTCGGGCTGGTGCTCTCGACCATTGCCAGCAGTCAATTGCAGGCGATGCAGATGACGGTCTTCATCCTGCTGCCGTCGATCCTGCTCTCCGGCTTCATGTTTCCCTCTGAAGGCATGCCGGTGCCGGCCCAGTACATCGCCGAGGTGCTACCGGCAACCCATTTCATGCGCGCCATCCGCGCCGTGATGCTGCGCGATGCCAGCCTTGAGCAGGTCGCCGAAGATACCCTCTGGCTATTCGGATTCATGCTAGTCGGCCTGCTGATCGCCTCGTTACGCTTCAAGAAGCGGCTGGATTAAACAGCCTCTACAGGCCTCACTGATCGCTAGAGATCAGTATCCGACCACCAAAGGTGGAGATCCTGATCCTGGCACCTGGCTCGATCAGGACCTGATCGCTCGCACTGGACACAGACTGGTAGAGCAGGCCCAGCAGCGACTCGGCGAGCGGGTCGCGTTCTAGGCTTAAGGCGCGCCGCAGCGCCTGCTCTGCCGCCTCTGGCTCATCCTTAGTGAGATGACCGATGCCAATCCGCAGCCAGCGCTCTGCCTCGCGCTCGGTTGCCAGCAGCAGGCTAAGGTCCATACCGCAACGCCTGCAGGTCTCACTCCCGTCGGTGCGGGCTCGGCAACTGGGACAGCGTTCCATGGTGAGTGGTAAGTAGTGAGTAGTGAGTGGCCGCCTCAGCTTTCGAGGTAGTAGATCAGATCCGAGAGTGCTGCCACTGAACGCTCAAGGCCATCTTGATCATCTGCGGCCAGGGTATCGCGCACGGCCTCGATCAGATCAATGAGGTCTTCCTTGTCCTCGGCGCTGGCGCTGGCGAGCAAGCGCTCGGCCTTCTCTAGCAGGGCCTTCGCCTTCACCTGCTGACGATGCTCTTCGGTCTCAGCATCGGCGGCACTCGCGCCTTCGGCGGGCTCGTCATCGATCAACGCCGCAAGCCGTTGCTTAGCCGCATCGAGCCCCTGTGACTCGAACCGCGTCATGGCGTTATCGATCGCGATGTGCTTCTCCAGGCCGGTGCGCTTCTCGGTCGCGGTGACCTTGAGGATGCCATCTAGGTCCAGCTCGAAGCGCATGACGATCACATTGCCGGCGGGCACATCGCTTAAGCCCTCGACCTTGAACTCGCCGATCTCGGTATTGTTGAGCGCATCCGGGTCCTCGCCCTGATAGATGTGGATGTCGACCGCATCCTGACCATCGACCATGGTGGTAAAGCCCTTGCTCTTGGTGATCGGGATCGGACTGTTCTTACGAATCAGAGGGATGAAGCAATGCGGATAGAACATCCCACCCATCTCACCAACGGCACTGGTGCCGAAGGTATAGGGCGTGATATCGACAAGCACTGAGTGCGTCGTCTCACCGGCCATGACCGCGGCCTGGATCGCCGCACCAGCGGCGACGCAGAGGTCGGGATCGATCTCGGCGCGCGGCTGCATGCCAAGGGTCTCCTCGAGCCGCTCCTGGATCAGTGGCGTCCGCGTTGCGCCACCGACTAGCACCACCTCATCGATGTCGGCGACGGTGAGCTCAGCCCCTTTCAGGGCCGTGTGCACGGCCTCGAGCGTCTCATCGATATAGCCTTCGATCATCGCCTCATAGTCGATCCGGCTGATCTCGAGTGAGAGGTTGATCGGCGGATCACGATCGGGCAGCAGGTATTCTTCCTCGATACGCGCATAGGGGGCGTCACTGAGCGCGATCTTAGCCGTCTCACAGGCGCGCGTGATGCGGGCCATTGCCCTGCGCTCTGCGCTCGGGTCGCAGTCGTGCTCGGTCTTGAGGTAGTTGACGACATGCTCGATCAGCTTGGCGTCGAAATCATCGCCACCTAGGTGGTTGTTGCCATGGCTGGCCAAGACCTCGGTGACATCGCCACCGGCCCGTACCACCGAGCAGTCGAAGGTGCCGCCACCTAGGTCATAGACCAGGATCGTGCGTGGCTCAGTGGCATCGACCTCATAGGCCAAGGCCGCCGCGGTCGGCTCGTTGATGATGCGGACCACCTCAAGCCCGGCCAGCTCACCGGCATCGCGGGTGGCCTGACGTTGGGCGTCGGAGAAATAGGCGGGCACCGTGATCACCGCCTTACCGACAGACTCGCCAAGCTGCTCCTCTGCCGCGCGCTTGAGCCGCTTCAGGATCAGTGCCGAGATCTCTTGCGGGCTGTAAGAGGTATCGCCCATCGGCAGCGTCACATCCTCACCCATGCGTCGCTTGACTGAGCGAATGCTGCGCTCTGGATAGAGGACGTACTGATTGCGCGCCGCCTGGCCGACCAAGAGCGTGCCGTCGTCAGCAAGGCCGACGACCGAGGGCAGGATGTGAGAGCCGTCAACCTCGAGCAGTTGCGGGCGCCCGTCCCGGATCACTGCCACCTCCGAGTTGGTGGTGCCGAGATCGATACCAATAATGATGTCTGTCATTCTGAGTCCTGTCTTGAAGGTGCTGGCAAGGCGTCCTGCGCATCGGGCCGGTTGACGACCACCTCAGCTGGGCGCAGGAGCTCATCGTCGAGCAGAAAACCGGGGCGCAGCTCGGCGACGACCTCGCCGTGCGCGCGTTCTGGGTCGGATGCCAGCTCGACGGCGTGCATCCGATAGGGGTCGAAGGATCGCCCTAACACCGGCAGCGGCTGCACGCCGCGCCGGGCTAAGATCTCATCGAGTCGACGCAGGTTCATGCCGAGCCCCTCGGCCATGGAGCCGGCAAAGGCGCGCAGTTTACGACGACCGGACAGACCGCGAGGACGATAGCCCGCGGCAGTGCCATGCCCAGCCTGAAGCCGATCACGCAAGTCCAGCAGCTCGAGCAGCAAATCTTTCCGCTCACGCGCCTGCGTGGCCCGCTCCTGCTCACGACGACGCCGATGATCCTCTTCAGCCCGAGCTTGCGCTGCCTCCAAGGCCTCGAAGAGACCGCGGAATTCGTCCAGCGCGGCCTTGAGCTGGCGCGATTCGAGCTTGACCTCGTTCTTGAGTCCGGCCAGCTCAGCGAGCAGGCTAAAGAGGTCTGGCGCCTCGGCTGTCGGCGGCGCATGAGCCGCGATGGCCTGCTGCGGTTGGTCGAGGTAGGCGCGCAACCGCTCAGCAAGATCCTCCTGCATGGCACGCTCCATTTAGTCCTCCCCGCGCAAGAGAGCGGCAAACAGCGCTGGCGTCGGCCGGGATGCGGCCTGGCTCACGGCAGGATCAGCAGCATCAGCGTTGGAGCCATGGGTCGCCGCCTGGCGAATGATGTCGATCGCTGCCGGCGGCTCGGTATCGAACAGGCGATAGGCAATGCGATCATCCCTTGTTCGAACCCGCTCATAGGCCTCACGCAGGGCCTGAAATGCCGCTGCATCACGCTCCGGTGGACAACGCTTGATCGCGGCACGATAGGCCGCCTCAACGGTGGCATCCTCAGCATCGGGCTCGATACCGAGAGTCAGAAAGGGATCAGTCATCAGAAGAGATCAAGCTGGTGTGAATCATCGGGATCATCAGCGGGCGTTCGGGACCGACGTCTGCCGCCCGCAGCTGGTCCTGGGGGCGATCCTGGAGCCTGATCTCTGGCTGCAGTAGCGGTCTTCTGAATCAGATCGATGAGCATCTCGATCGCGTATTCGTCGCCCTCGTCACGAGCCACCTTGAGCACTTGCTTGATCAATGGCTTTGGCATGCCGGTCATCTCCAACACCTGCTTCAGCGGCATCCTATGCAGCAAATCAGACAACGCATCGAAGGGGAATTCGGCCTCGTCATCGTCATTCGCAAACGGCGCTGGCCCGTCGTCACCATCCCAGGGATCATCAAAGAAGGACGGGCGGATTGGCATGTATTGCTGCATGAGCCGACGTAGCCGCTCGGCCGCTCGGGTCTCACCAGCGGCCTCAGCGCGCTCCAAGGCCAGCTCCATCTTGCCAAGCTCCGATGGACTGGGAAAGCCACCATCGATATAGCGGCTCTCAAACTCATGATATTCGAGCATCGGCATGCGCGGCCAGCGTTTAAGTCCGATCCGCGCGGCCTCGCCGCGAATGCTGTTCAGCTTGTATGCGCGCAGAGTCTCACAGGCCAGCTCGAGCTCGTCGCGCTCGAGTTGCTTCCATGGCGCCCCCTTGAGCAGCGCTGCTAACCGATCCATCATACCCCGAGTGAAGGTATTGGTACGCTCGAGGTTGCCGCGCAAGAGCTCAATCACCCGCAGCAGGTCATCGCGATCTCGCACCTTGCTCCGCTTGAGCCCCAGCCATTGAGCAATCTCGCTCTGCCTGAGCCCGAGTCGATTGGTCGCCAGTATCAGCTCGATCTGCCCGGCGACGCCCTCGTTAGATCCCTCGAGCAGGGCACTGAGGATAGCCCGTCCTTCATCGCGGTTACCCAGCGCCAACACGACCAAACCATCGAGCAGGGCGAGCTGATGGCGTATGGCATCCAGCCCAGTACCACGCTCGGTCCAGGATCGGGCATCCGCCAGCTCCTTGTGTGCCAAATCGTCGCGCCCCTTATGCAGTTGCTTGGCGGCATGCTGAATATGCGCATCCACTAAACGTCGTCGCACGCTGCTATTGATCGGATCGATCGCCAGCATCTGCCGAGCGATCCCAGCAGCCTTCTTGAAGGCATTGCTCGCCAATGCGACCTCCATGGCCGCCTCCAGAACCGTCATATCCTGAGGCCAGCGCTTCTGAGCCAAGGCCAGCAGCCGGCGCGCGTCCTTGAGCTGATCGATACAGCGATACCAGGTGATCAGCCGGATATAGGTGTCGCGATGGCCCGGGTCCCAGCGCAGGCTGCGCTCGAGATGGTCGGCGGCGATAGACTGAATGGAATCGGGATCATCATCCGGCGGGGCATCTGCCGCAAGCACATTAAAGCACGCATCAAAACGCCGGAACACCTGTGCAATCGCCAGCTTCTGCTCCGGATCAGTCTTGGAGCCGGGCTCGGCGATCATGGCCTCGGCAACCGCCTCCCAGGCATCGATCGGGTCCCAGCCAGAGAAATCCGAATGATGGAGCTCGGCATTCCAAGCCTCGACCAGGGCTGCCTCTGCCGGGCTCAGCGTCTTCCACTGGGCCGGGCGTCGATCCCAGGGGTTTGCGATCGGCGGCAACAGCCGCAGCGAGGCGCGTCGTACCCAATCCACCCCAAGCAGGTCGCGATGGCGCGTCAGCAGCCGCAACATCAGCTCACGACCCGCCGCATCGTCACCGATCGGTGCCAAGGCGCGCGCCAGCTCGAGCTGCTGCGGCGACCATCTACGCAGCGCCGCGGCAAAGGCCAGCTGCTGCGGGCCGGCCTCACTGATGGCAGCGAGAAAGTCGGTCTCATTGAGCAGAGCCAGCTCAGCCGCGCGCCGCAGGGGCGCAAAGGGGGAATCATCCTGGATACGCGCCAGCATCTCGCGCGCGGCCGCAGGCTCGGCCTCAACGCGCGTCAATGCCTTCAAGAGCAGCGCCCAGCTCCGATAGGGTGAGCGGAATGGGATCTCGGCCAGGGCCGATTCCAAGGCCGCATCATCGGCGCTGCAGTAACTTGCAAGTGCCGCACGTGCCGGCTCGGCATGACGGCGCAGGGGATCATCAGGGGCCAGTCGCTCGAGCAGCGCGTCGGCGCCGCTGAGGACCGCCGCCGCAAGCTGCTCGGCAAGACGCGAGCGCTCATCGCGTGGCAGCGCATCGGCCTGCAACCACAGCCGCATCAGCGGCTCGGCATCGCCAAGGCGGAGGCTCAATAGGCTGTGATCCAGTGCCAACGGGATCTCCGGCCCCAAGGCCGCCCGGTTCTCCCAGATCGCCAGGGCCTCTTTCAGCATCCCCTTGGCGCTCAGCGCATGGGCACGTCCGGCATAGGCCTCGGCAAGTGCTCGCCGTCGCTCTGGGGTACGCTCGCTCGCGGCATCATCCTTCAAGAGGGCCTTCAGCGTATTGATCGCGTCCCGATATTGACCAGCAGCCAAGGCCTGCAGAGCCCGCTCCTCGCGCTGCTCGGGGCTCTGTGCCGCTACCGCTTTCGCACCGGTGCGAGCTGAGTATTTCTTTCGTTTCTTCGCCATCACATCACTTTAACGAAAAATGATCTCGACTGCGACCTGCTGCAGCAGCGGCTGTATCCGGAGTATCCGGCTCCGCTGCCGCTACGCGAGTCCCTGGATAGTCAATCAGCGGCCTTGGTCGGGCCAAGTAATAGCCCTGAGCATAGTCCACACCGATCTCGCGCAGAATCTCGATAACCTGGGCATTCTCGACAAACTCGGCGATGCTCTTGAGGCCCATGACGCCAGTGATGCCAACGATCGCCTCGACCATGGCCCGATGCACCTCGTTGCCGTCGAGTTCACGAACGAAGCTGCCATCGATCTTGACCAGATCAACGTTGAGATCGCGCAGATAGCCAAAGGACGAGAGACCACTACCGAAGTCATCGAGGGCGATGCCGCAACCGAGCTGCTTGACCTCCTCGATGAAGTGCTTGGCCTGATCGAGGTTGGCCATAGCCGCGGTCTCGGTGATCTCGAAACAGATCCGCGATGGCGCAACAGGATAGCGCTCAAGGCACTCGCGGATGCGCGCCGTATGCTTGTCATTACCCAGGGTTGCGCCCGAGAGATTGATCGCGCAGCGTTTGATCTCCGCGCCTCCGCTCGTCTGGTAAGCCGAGAGCCACTGCAAGGTATGCTCAACAACCCAGTAATCAACCTCTGGCATCAACCCGTAGCGCTCGGCGGCCGGGATGAAGGCACCTGGCGGCAACACCTCATCGCCCTCAGCGGCCATGCGCAGCAGGATCTCAAAGTGGCTGCTGCGATCCTGCTGCTGATCAAGCGGCACGATCCCCTGATAGAAGAGTCGGAAGCCATCCTCATCAAGGGCTTGCTGAATCCGTGAGACCCATTTCATCTGTCCCTTGCGCAGACTCAGCTCGCGGTCATCTGGGTCATAGAGGTGCACCCGGTTGCGCCCGCTATCCTTGGCCGCGTAGCAGGCCGTATCGGCACGCCCCAGCGCATCCGCGAGGTTGCCTAATGCCGACGAGAGCGGCACCACGCCAATACTGGCACCAACCCCAAAGACCTTGTCGTCCCAGGGAAACCGCAAGGCATGTACCCGCTCACGCATACCTTCGACAATCTCAAGGCCGCGGTCGATCGGGCAGTTGGTCAGGATCACGCCGAACTCATCACCACCCAAGTGCGCTAGCGTGTCCGCACTGCGCAGCCCACGTTGGAGCAGATTCGCAACCTGACGCAACAGGGCATCACCAGCAGCGTGCCCACAGACATCATTCACCAGCTTGAACTGATCTAAATCCAGATAGCACAGCAGATGTTGGGCGGGACCATCATCTAACTGATTGATCAACTCGGCTAGCCGATGCTCGAACTCGCGGCGATTGATCAGCCCGGTCAAGGCATCATGCTTGGCCTGATAGGTCAACTGGCGCTCCAGCGCACGCGCCTGGGTCTTGTCATGAAAGACGACCACCAACCCCCGCAAACGCCCTTCGGCATTGCGAATCGGCGCCGCCGTATGCTGCACCACGTGGACATTGCCGTCACGACAGTAGAGCAGACGCGATTTCGACTCGATAAGGGTCTCACCATCCCTCAGCACGCGACGCGCAATCCAATCGCTCGGCATCTCGGTCGGTGAATCGACCACCGGAAATATCCGATACAGCGGCTGGCCACTCGCCGCCGCCAACGGCCAACCGGTGAGCTCGGCAGCGATCGCATTCAGATACAGCACCCGGCCGACGCTGTCGGTGGTGATCACGCCATCGGCGATCGCCTCCAGGGTGATCTGCGCTAGCTCCTTCTCCTCAAACAGTTGCTCCTCGACCTGACGACGATCACTGATGTCGCGCATCAGACAGGTATAGCCACCCGTCGAGCGGGAATCCGGAGTCACCGCTAGCTCAACGAACAGGGGTCGCCCCGCCTCGCGCCGCCGCAGCGCAACCTCGATTTTTCCCTCCCGCGCCAGCACGGATGGAACCTGGCGCCAGACCCGATCTAGCTCATCGCACCCCTGGCCTGCGCTCAGGGTCTGGCTAGTGGGGTCGAAAAAATCGACGAAAGCGCTACCAATTGCCGTTTCTCCAGAGACCGCGAGGATCTTTTCGGCACCGGGATTGAGACTGGTCAGGATACCGGCTTCGGTGAAGGTCAGGATTCCGTCTCGCAGGTCGCGCACGATGGCCTGGCTACGCGTCACAGCCTGCTCAAGCGCGTCCATCAGACGATTATGCTGAGCCGCCACCTGCCCAACCTCGGTGAAAGGCTCGACGGGCGCTCGCAACGATAGATCCGCCGAGTGCTCCTGGCGTTTGAGGGCGGTCAACAGGTCGACCAGCTCTGTCTTGGCGCCATGCTCGGCAACATTGAGACCGATCTCTTCATCAGCAGGGGAAACACGCAGCCGGTAGAATCGATTGGTCAGTCGTAGCAGCAGATAGGAAAGCGGGAATGCCCAAGCCCCGGCGATGATGATGCCAAAGGCCTGGACAGCTAGCTGCTCTCCCCAGGCAAGCCCTGTTCCGATCAACGCTGGGGTGCCGAACAGGGCAACCGCCAAGGTGCCCCAGATACCAGCGACCAGGTGCACCGGTATGGCACCAATGGCGTCATCGATGCGCAGGCGCGCCAATAGCTCGGTTGCATAGACCATGAACAGACTCGCGAGCGCGCCGATTAGGAGGGCCTCCCAGGTGTCGACGACATGGCAGCCAGCGGTGATCGCGACCAGTCCCGCGATCACCCCATTCAATGGCACTGCGACCCGGTCCAACGAAGGAAATGCAAGCCAACGAGTCAGCAGATAAGCAGCAACGCCACCGGCTGCCGCCGACAGCAGGGTATTGACAATGATACTCGGCACCGCCGCATCCAGTGCCAGGGTGCTACCGCCGTTAAAGCCAATCCAGCCAACCAGGAAAAACAGCACGCCCAGCATGGCCAGCGGTAGGTTACTGCCTGGAATCAGCCGCGGTTTACCGGCAGCGAAACGGCCAGCGCGGGGACCAATCACCAGCACGGCGGCCAAGGCAATCCAGCCGCCGACGCTATGCACCACCGTCGAGCCGGCAAAGTCGACGAAGCCTAAGCTGCCCAGCCATCCAGCCTCGCCACCGAGCACGCCGCCCCAGACCCAGTGACCAAACACTGGGTAGATCAGCGCAACCGTGATCAGGGTCGCCAGATGATAACCACTGAAACGCATCCGCTCGGCGACGGCGCCAGAGACGATGGTCGCTGCGGTGGCGCAGAACATCAGCTGGAACAGGAAAAAGCTCGCCTGCCAGGGATCAGCGCTGGAGAGATCGGGAACGAAGCGATCGATGCCGATCCAGCCCTGCGCCGAGGTACCAAACATGAGACCGTAGCCAAGCAGATACCAGACTAGGGTTGCGATCAGAAAATCTGAGGCATTCTTCAGCGCGACATTGATCGCGTTCTTGCTGCGGGTCAGCCCCGACTCCAGGCACAAAAAACCGCCTTGCATGAGCAGCACCAAGACGCTGCTCATCAGTACCCAGAGAATATCGATCCTGGCGATCTCGTCCATGGTCCTGTCGTTGCTGTCGCGGATGGTAGATCGATGACCCTATCGGCCCGCCTTCGGCTTCGGGCGGCTGCTACATCACCTCGGCCAGATGCGCACCCATCGCCATATCAGTCCCGTAGATGTGACCCGTCAGCCAGTGCTCGAGAAATTCGATCTCTTGCGCCGATGGTGGCCGGCTTGATTGCTGCAGTTGCTGTTGCAGCGCCCGGCCACTGTTGATCAGGTCTTGATGCTCGGCGCGGTGCTCGTCGCGGCCTGGAACGCCATGCTTATCCATCAGCCGCTCTTCGTGCCGGAAATGCCAGGCCGTGCAGCTGATCAGCTCATCCATGATGGCCTCGATCTCGGCCTGCGGCTCAGCTTCTGCGACAGCATGCGCTAGCCGATTGAACAGCTCGAGCAAACGACGGTGATCTTGGTCGATCTCGGGCACATCGACACTCAATGTCTTATCCCACAGGAGGTCTTTCATGGCATTCTTCTGGCAGTGTGGACCTTGTCGTATCCGGAAGCTTGACGGGCTACAGGCCGGACGTCAATCGTACCCAGACTGGGTTTGTTGGCCAAAGGCAAGCGCGCTGCTGGTCGCCGAGTGCGATCAGCCAGCCATCGGCGAGCAGCTGCAGCCGTTTATCGGTCCCGAAACGACGGCTCTCACCCGCGGCCAGCAGCAGCCCGACCGGTGGTCGAGGGGCTTCGGTATTGAAAAAGCGCATCGCGGTATCCTCCGGCAGGGCCTCAGTCCACATCACCTTGCAAGTCCGCCCAGATGGCACGTGCTTCGCCGAGCCATTCGGCAAACAGCTGTTCATCCATTTGATAGAAGGGGCAATGCGTCACCCAGAAGCCTTTCTGTTCTAATTGTCGCACCACGCGCGGTGCTTGTACCTGGTTGGTGGAGTGCACCAGAATCGGAATATCCAGGCTGAAATGCTCCATCAGAGCGAGGGCCACATCGGTGCCGCAAAGATCGCGGTCATCAGCGGTGCGGTTGCGCAGATCCAGATCGTGATCGAGCAACACCCCGCTCCAGACATGACCGCGATCACGGTGGATCACACCTAGGGCGGTGCCGGCGGAGGGCGCCCAGGTCAAGGGAATATCGGGCGGTAACTGGGCACGAAACCAGCGTTCACGTCTGGAATCGTCTTCAATCAACAGCAGGCGAAAGCGCGGTGTTGGACACAGAGTTGTCACTGAATCTTACCCCCTGTTTGGATCTTGCCTAGCAATTCACGACTGGCGATTGCCGCTTGTTAGACGGTCGCCGGCGGGGATTTTGTCGGCTTCAGCGGGGACCGACTCGGCTTTAGCCGAAATCGCCGGCTTTAGCCGTCACCTGATACCATCGCCTTTAGGCGATGATCGATTCATTGTTACAGTATCTTATGAACAACCATGCAGGCAGGACAGGCAAGATTCCATCACATTGTCCTCGTGAAGTGAATCAGCCCAAAATTTACAAAAAGTGAAAGTGTATGATGCAATGATGAAGAAACGCGTACTCTATGCAGAGGCCAGTTACGAGGCCATCGTTGAGAAAAACGGCTATTTTGTAGACAAAACAGAATACATTGCCAAACTGGAGCTGGTGGATAATCCGGTCTTTCTACGGCCGCGACGCTTTGGCAAGTCCCTGCTTTGCACCATGCTGGAATGCTACTACGACATTCGCCGCCAGGACCGGTTCGAGGAACTCTTCGGCCACACCTGGATTGGACGCAATCCCACGCCTCTGCATCATTCGTGCTTGGTGCTGCACCTGGATTTTTCCATCGTGGAAACCGGCGACATGGCGGCCATGGAAAAAAGCTTTAACCATGTCTGCAATCTCGGCATGGAAACCCTTGTCGGTTTGAACAAGGGTATCTTCCAGGACATGGTTAGCGTTGATCGTGCTGAAAGTGCGGCCGCCAACCTTCAAAATATTCTTAAATGCATCAGGGTGAACGCTTTTCCTCGGCTGTTCATCATCATCGACGAATACGACAACTTCGCCAATCAGCTCATTGTCCGACACAAGGATCGCCTGTTCCAGGAATTGATGGACGACGAGGGCTTTTTGAAGACCTTTTTCAAGACCCTCAAGGAGGGCCGAAAAAACCGAACCATCCAGAACGTCTTCATCACCGGGGTGCTACCCATCACCATTGACGAATTGGCCTCGGGTTTCAATGTGGCCACGTTCATCACCCTTGATCCAATCTATGAAAATATGCTGGGTTTTACTCAGGGCGAGGTGAACAGCCTCTTAGACGAGGTGTACCGTGATTACGGGATGGACCCGGCCACGCGTGGGGAAACTAACGCGCTGATCAAGAACCAGTACAACGGCTACCATTTCATCCGCACGGACGGTGAACCCGTGTACAACTCCACCATCCTCATCTACTTTCTGGACTATTTTACCCGGCACGGTGAATACCCGGAATCTCTCACCGACATGAACCTGAAGACGGACCTGGAATGGGTGCGGCGGATCACGGGATCCAACCCGGAGCTGACCAAGGGCTTCGTCGATCAATTGATGCTGCACAACACCATCGACTACGACAGGAATTTCCTGAGTGCCAAGTTCAACATGGCCCAGTTTTTCGAGAAGAGCTTCTTCCCCGTCTCGTTCTACTACCTGGGCATGCTCACCAAGCTGGATGCCTTCCTGCTCCGGCTGCCCAACCTGAATATGCGCAAAATTTTCGCCGAATACTTCAACGAGCTGCACCACATCGACGTTTCCACCGGCTACAGCCAGGCCATGCGCCGCTTCACCCAGGATCTGGACCTGCACGCCCTGTTCGGAGCCTACTGGGAGCGCTACGTGGCTCAGCTCCCCGAGGCCATCTTCCAGCAGGTCAATGAAAACTTCTACCGCACCACCTTTTTTGAGCTGTGCAGCCGCCACCTGTCCCCGTGGTTTACCTGGAACGTGGAACGCTCGTATCCCAAAGGCCGCACGGACCTGGAATTCGTGGGCAAGTTCAACGAGTGCTTCGCCGGCATTCGCATGGTCATCGAATTCAAGTATTACTCCAACGCGGAATTCAACAAGCGCAAGACACCCATCGAGGATTTCAACGTGCAACCGGAAGACAGGGCGCAGATCACCGGGTACGTGGAAGGCTTGCGCCGGGAATACCCGGAGGCCCAAATCTCCCAGTATGTTATTTACTGTATGGGTAACCAAGGCTGGCGGGTGTTCGACGTGGCGACGGACAATCCGTCAAGGGAGATCAGCATCGGCCATGGGTCTTTAGGTTCGGATGATCGCTGATTTGACCGCTATGAGCACCGAAGATCCGGATCAGGCTGGTTTTGTATACATGATAATGGAAATATCGTCTTGCCATTCGCCCTGTTTTGTTCGCGCCAGATTAGCCAGGGCGAACCGATCAAAGGTTTACGCGGTTGGTCTTCGGTCAGGATCCGGTGCGCGGGAGGCGCAACAAGCCAGGCCTCCGAATCGCCTATGCTGACCCCGTACAGCCTCTCGTTCTTGATGGCAATGACAATGGCGGTGGTCTCGCCGGGCCTGGGGTTGTCGTGCGAGATCGTTATCCGCCGCTTGCAGCAGGCTAAACAGAACCGTGGGTTGAGCGATGTTGGCGGCAACCACATTTTGTGGCCACGAAGTCGCCCAGCAAATGGGATGCGATCTCCCCGCCACCTTGCCCGCCAACTCCATCGGCCAGGATCAGGATATCAATCGCGTCCTTGGCCACATGCTGGGCATAGTCCTGGCTGGGGTGATTCGCTCCGTCGCGGTAGATCGAAATGGTTCCTCGACCGCTCGCGGGTTGAAGGATGATGTCTTGCCCCTGCGGCAGTGGCCGAATCGCCTTCAGGTCACTCGGCTGATACACCGAGCTATAGAGTGTGGTTTTGAGCCTTTTCATGGCTTCTTGTTGTTCGCGCCGTTGCAGTTCGCGGCGATCCACCGAGTGTTTCGCGCGTGGTGGCCTCTTGGGTGGGTCATAAGGAATCTCCTCTAGCGTCTGGCGGGGCTTTCGCAGCGGCTTGAGGTCGGGGTAATCTTGCAAGGAAGCCCGGATGCGCGGTTCGTTGAAGATCAAATATTCCGCCAAGATCTGCGAACTGGGTGGGTCTTCAAAGGGAAGGAGGGGCGCATTCCCAATTTTCCGTGTCATGTAGAGGTTGTCATGACGGATGGATTTGCCATGGTTTTCAGTAAATTCCAACGCCCGGCCTTGAAGTAGGAGCGAAGCATGAGCATGGCCTCA
>POWB01000016.1 GCA_010912705.1 Halochromatium sp. | reverse complement strand
ACAGCAGGCCTTCCTGAGGGCACTTCAGATACCCGAAGAGCGATTTCTCTATCCCAGATCGAGCGCATGACGGCCGTTGAAAAATACGCGATGTTGCTGGTGATGGGGTGCGGAATGTCCGGTTTGCGGCGACGTCAGCGTAAATTTTACCGTCGCCTGAAAAAGCAAAGTTAGCCAAAACGCAGCAATCAGTAGCCGGAAGCCGGCTCGGTCACGATTGGATGCTCTGGCGCTGATGCGAGCTTTGCAACGGTTCGCCGATCTCTCTAACATCTGGCTGGCCATGTGGGGAGGGCAACGCATCACCCGCAGCCAGAGGCGTCGATGAGCGCTCGCCGGTCGCTGATCCGTCCCCTCAGTGCCTTAGTTGACGCGAAGCTAGACCGATGGCCAGCAGGCGAGTCGGGACGTCAGCCGGGTGCGTCATCTTCAATCATCGCGGAGCCTTTCAGCAAGAGCCACTCGATGGGAACAGACCACGCCTTACCTGCCGGGACCGGTGCGCCCGTCGCGGTCACAGATCGGGTCATCCTGCTCCTCGTGGCGGGCTACGCTTTGGCGTTCGTGCTGTTTGGACTTCTGATCGATTCCCCGACCGATATCCTGCATGGACTGACGGCGATCTTGACGTCGCGCGATACGTTGCTCACCGATTACATGGGCGTCGGGGGCATCGGTGCAGCCTTGGTGAGCGCTGGGCTCTTGACGCTGACGGCTTGTCTGATCTATGCGCTGAATCGCGTGCGCATGACCGGCACGGCCATCGCCGCGCTGTTTCTGGTGCTCGGTTTCGGGCTGTTTGGCAAGAACCTGCTCAATGTCTGGTTCATCATCGCCGGGGTCGCGCTCTATGCCCGCTGGCGGGGGCAGCCATTTGCGACCCACATCAATACCGCCTTCTTTGGCATCGCCTTATCGCCGATCGTCAGCGAGATCCTCTTCAGTACCACGCTGCCGCTCAGCACCAGTCTGCCGTTGGCCGTCGCCACCGGGCTGCTGATCGGCTTCATCCTGCCGGCAGCTGCGGCGCAGCTGTTTCGCGCCCACGACGGCTTCGCGCTCTACAACATGGGCTTCACCGCGGGCCTGGTCGGCACCTTGGTGGTGGCGCTCTATGCGTCATACGGCTTCGTGGCCGATCCGGTGTTTATCTGGACCACCGGCAATAACCTGCTGCTGGGCTCCTTTGTCGGCCTGCTGCTGTTAACGATGGTGCTACTTGGCCTGGTCATCGATCGCCGTGCCTTCTCGAGATTCTGGCGGCTGATGCGCGCCTCGGGTCAGGCGCCGAGCGACTTCTTGGCCAGCGCGGGTCTGGGTGCGACCTTGGTCAACATGGGCCTGAGTGGCGCGGTGGGGCTGGCTTATATCCTCGCCGTTGACGGCGACCTGAACGGCCCGACGATCGGCGCGCTGCTGTCGATCGTCGGCTTTGCCGCCTTTGGCAAGCATCCGCGCAATATCATCCCGATCATGGCTGGCGTGTTCCTCGGCTCACTCGCCAAGCCCTGGGGCGCGGCGGACCCATCGATTCTGCTGGCAGCGCTGTTTGCGACCAACCTAGCGCCGATCGCCGGTCATTTCGGTTGGCACTGGGGGATCGTCGCCGGCTTCATTCATTCGTCAGCTGCGCTGAGCGTTGGCGCTGTGCACGCTGGCCTAAATCTCTACAACAATGGCTTTGCCGCGGGCATCGTTGCGTCGATCCTGGTGCCAGTGATCATCGCAATCCGCGCCGGGCGCAAAGATGGCAGCGCGGATGCTCAAGCGCAGCAGCCTGGGCGAGGGTCTCGAGGGATTCCTGTTGGTGCTCCTGCTGCTACTAGCCCAAATGTTTCACGCGAAGCCGCGAAGAACGCGAAGAATACGGATCTTGCAGCCAAAAGTTGACCTGAGTGCCTATTTGTCGCAAACGACCAATCAGGTCACAACAACTTGTCCAAGCGCTTGGCTTCCTTGGCCTCTTCGCGCCTTCGCGTGAGATTGATGATATATCCAAGCTAGAGTCGCATCTCAAGCGGCTGATCCGGTTGCGGCCCCTGCCGCACGGACTTAGGATCGGCGCGGTGCTCGCATTGATCTGGCACTTCCTTGTGCAGACCCTGTCGCTCTGGATTCTGCTCACTGCTGACCGCCTGCGAGCGTTGGAGCGTTTTGTCGAGCAGAACGACGCCGGATCGAGTACCGTTATCAGTCTGTCAACGAGATCCCTCAAACCGCGCTGATGCAAGCCTCTGCACATAGACTCTGTGATTACGGCCGCGATCAAGGAGGCGATTCCATGCAGTGATCACTGGCGCAGGGTCGATGAGCGCTGTATGCAATTGGCGTTGGCCGAGTCTCGTCTCAGCTCCAGCTCGCGCGCTTGACGGTCTCATTGAATCCTTATCTTTCACCAAACCATCACGGAGTCCTCATGCGGCGAATCCTGGGTCTCTTTTTTCTATCGAGCGCGATCCTGTCGAGCGCGATCGGGCTGGTCGCCTGTGAGTTCGGCGATCAAACAGCGGCTCCCGTTGCTCCTCCGCCACCGCCGGCGGTTGGCGTTGCGCCCGTGGTCGAGCGCGAGATCACGCCGCAAATGGAGTTCGTCGGCCGAGTTGAGGCCATCGATGCCGTCGACCTAATCGCGCGCGTCAACGGCTTCTTGACCGAGCGGACCTTCGCGGAGGGCGCGATGGTCAAGGCTGGCGATCTGCTGTTCCGTATCGAGCCTGAGCCGTTCGAGGCCAATGTCGTCGCGCGCCGTGCCGATGTCGAGCGCACCACCGCGACGCTGACCAACGCGCGGCTGCAGCGCGAGCGTCTCGAGCCCCTGATTGAGCGCGGCGGTGCCACGCGGGCCCAGCTCGATGCCGCCGTGGCTGCAGAGCAAGAGGCCCGGGCCGCGCGTGATTCGGCGCAGGCCGCACTGCAGCGCGCCGAGATCGAACTCAGCTACACCGAGATCCATGCGCCCTTTGATGGCCGTATCGGCCGCGTCGCCTTCCCCGTCGGTGCCGTGGTCGGGCCGACCTCCGGGCCACTGGCGCGGTTGGTGCGTATTGACCCGGTCTTCGTCAACATCCCGGTCAATGATCGCACCATGCTCGCGGTGCGGCGGATGGAGGACAGCGACGAGCAGTTCCTGCCCTACGTCCGCCTGGCCGACGGTTCCATGCTCGAAGAGCCTGGCCGCTTCGAGTTCTTCGACCCCGAGGTCGATCAGACCACCGACACGGTGCGCGTGCGCGCCAGCTTCGATAATGCGAGCGAGGTGCTGCTGCCGGGTCAGTTCGTGACCCTGGTGGCCAAGTCGGCCGAGCCCGAGATGGCGATCGTGGTACCGCAGATCGCGGTGCAGCAAGACCAGGCCGGGCGGCTGGTGCTGGTGGTTAACGCCGAGAACCAGGTCGAGCTCGCGCGCGTCGAGCTAGGCGCTCGGGTCGATACCGACTGGGTGATCACCTCTGGGCTGCAGCTGGGGCAGCAGGTGATCGTCGAGGGTGTGCAAAAGGCGCGTCCTGGCATGCGGGTGCAGCCGAGTCCAGCGACCCTGTACGAAGAGGACTGATCCATCATGTTCTCCGCCTTCTTCATCAACCGCGCGCGCTTCGCGATGGTGATCTCGCTGGTGATCATCATCGCCGGTGTGATCGCCATTCAGGTGCTGCCGGTCGCGCAATTCCCCGACATCGTGCCGCCGCAGGTTTCGGTGCAGGCACGGTATCCGGGCGCCAATGCCGAGGTGGTCGTCGAGACGGTTGCGGCGCCGATCGAGGCCGAGGTCAACGGCGTCGACAACATGTTGTATATGACGTCGACCAGCGACAATAACGGCAGCTATCGGCTCGACATCACCTTCGCCTTGGGCACCGACCCGGACATCGCCGCCGTCAACGTACAGAATCGGGTCGCGCTGGCTACCCCGACGCTGCCCGTCGACGTGACCCAGCAGGGCGTCTCGGTGCGCAAGCAGTCGACCAATATGCTGCTGATGTTGAACCTGATCTCGCCGAAGGGGACCTTCGACCGGCTGTTCCTCTCCAACTACATGGAGATCAACATCCGCGATGCCTTAGCGCGCATCCCGGGCGTCGGTGAGGCGAGCCAGTTCGGGCAGCTCGACTATGCCATGCGCATCTGGCTCAACCCGCAGGTGATGACCGCGCTCGGCGTCAGCGAGGCCGAGGTGGTCGATGCCATCCGCCGCCAAAACCTCCAGGCCGCGGTTGGCCGGCTCGGCGCGCCGCCCGGAAATGAGGGCCGTGCCTTCACCTATAGCCTGCAGGCACAGGGGCGGCTGACCGAGGTCTCCGAGTTCGAGGACATCTTGGTGCGCTCCAACCCGGACGGCTCCAACATCCGTCTCGGCGATGTTGCTCGCATCGAGCTGGGGGCCCAGACTTACGACGCCGATACCTGGGCCGATGGCGCCGCCTCCGCGGCACTTGGCATCTATCTGTCGCCAGGGGCCAACGCCCTCGACACCGCCGATCAGGTCTATAGCACGCTCGATCAGCTCGCTGAGCGCTTCCCAGACGATCTCGAGTACGCGATCTACTACGACACCACCGACTTTGTGCGCATCAGTATGCGCAACGTGGTCATCACGCTGTTCCAGGCGCTGGCGCTGGTCATCCTGGTGACCTATCTCTTCCTCGGCGACTGGCGCTCGACCCTGGTGCCGGTGCTGGCGATCCCGGTCTCGATCATCGGCGCCTTCGCGATCCTGCTCGCCGCTGGACTCTCGATCAATACGGTGTCGATGTTCGCGATCATCCTCGCCATCGGCATCGTCGTCGACGACGCCATCGTCGTGGTCGAGAACACCCAGCGTCTGATCGACGAGGAGGGCCTCAGCGCCAAGGAGGCCGCCAAGCGCGCAATGGTCCAGGTGAGCGGGCCGATCATCGCGACGACCCTGGTGCTCTACGCGGTGTTCGTACCGACCGCCTTCCTGCCCGGCATCACCGGTCAACTCTACCTGCAGTTTGCGGTGACCATCTCGGTGGCGGTAACCCTGTCGTCACTCGTGGCCTTGACCCTCAGTCCGGCGCTCTGCGGGCTGTTGCTACGTCCCTCACGCAAGCCGCGCGGACCGCTGCGCTGGTTCAACCAGGGGCTCGATCGGACCCGCAATGGCTACACCGCGCTGGTCCGAAGCCTCGGCAAGCGCTCCATCATCGCGCTGTTGGTGATCATCGCCAGCGGTGTCGGGGCTGGCTGGCTGTTCAACAAGGTGCCGAGCGGCTTCATCCCGAGCGAGGACACCGGCTACTTCTTCATCGATGTCTCGCTGCCCGACGCCTCCTCGGTTGCGCGCACCGGCGCGGTGCTGGAGCAGGTGCAGCAGATGCTGGCGGGCGTGGAGGAGATCGACCATGTGCTCACCGTATCGGGCTTCAGTCTGTTGGCGGGGGCGCGGTCAAGCGGTGGTCTGGCGATCGTGATCCTCAAGCCTTGGGATAAGCGCCCGGCGCCTGAGAATAGCGCCGACGCGGTGCTGGCGCGGGTGCAGCCGCAGTTGCTCTCGATCCCGCAGGCGACGGTGTTTGCCTTTGCGGCGCCGCCGATCCAGGGTCTCGGCACCGCCGGTGGCATCGAGATGGAGCTGCTCGATCTGGCCGGCCGCTCACCGGAAGAGCTGGCAGGGGTGCTGCAGGGCTTCATCATCAACGCCAACGACAACCCTGAGATCCAGCGTGCCTTCTCGACCTTCAGCGCGCGCACACCACAGCTGTTCCTGGATATCGACCGTCAACGCGCTGAGGCCATGGGGGTGCGGGTCTCGGATCTGTTCCTGACCCTGCAGGCGAATCTCGGCTCACTCTACGTCAACGACTTCAATCTCTTCGGCCGCACCTTCCGGGTCTTCCTGCAGGCCGACGCGCCGTTTCGGATGAGTCCCGAGAACATCGCCAAGCTACATGTGCGCAATGCGCGCGGGCAGATGGTGCCGCTGGCCTCGCTGGTGACGGTGGAGCCCGTGTTGGGGCCGGAGAGTACGCGGCGCTTCAACATGTTCCGCGCCGCCAGCGTCAACGTCACGCCAGTCGGCAGCACGGGCGAGGGGATCGAGGCGCTGCGGCAGATCGAGCGCAATGATCTGCCGGACAGCTTCGCGATCGACTGGAGTGGGACCACCTTCCAAGAGGTGCAGGCCGGCGGCGAGGCGGCGATCGTGCTGGCGCTGGCGCTGTTGTTCGTCTATCTGTTCCTGGTCGCCCAGTACGAGAGCTGGACGGTGCCGACCTCGGTCATCCTCTCGGTGGTCATTGCCGCCGTCGGCGGCTTGGGCGCGACCTGGATGGTGGGGCTGGACAACAATGTCTACACCCAGATCGGCCTGGTGATGCTGATCGGTCTGGCGAGTAAGAACGCGATCCTGATCGTCGAGTTCGCCAAGCAGTTGCGCGAGGAGGGCCTGCCAATCCAGCAGGCAGCAGCTGATGCGGCGCGCATCCGCTTCCGTGCGGTGCTGATGACCGCGTTCAGCTTTATCCTCGGCATGCTGCCGTTGGTGCTGGCGACCGGCGCCGGTGCAGCGAGCCAGGTTTCGCTCGGTGTCGTGGTGCTTGGCGGTATGATCGCGGCGACGGTGTTCGGCATCATCGTGATCCCACCGCTCTATGTGTTGGTGCAGAGCCTGCGTGAACGGGTCAAGGGTGCTGAGGGTGGCGCTAGGACCGGCACGGCTGCTGATGCCAACGCTCAATGACCCTGTTGTGATGTCTCGTTGCTTTTTTCAATCAGTCGCCATGGGCGAATGAGGTTATCCATGCTGAAGAAACTCGTTAATGATCTTCACGTCTCGAAGGTCGATGGGCTTGCCAAGACCTTCCAGCGCACTGGTCGCGTGGGATTCTGGGTCCAGGTCGTGATGGGCGCTTTCCCAGTGATCCTGATGCTCTATGTGTTCACCTTCTCCGGCAGCGTGACAGGACCACGCCAGGGTTTGCCGATCGTCAGCTATCTGACCGGGATCAACCTGCTGCTGCTGGTGTTCGTGGTGTTTTGGTTTTCGCGCTATCCGGGGGTCGGGCGCAAGATTGCTGACCCGGCGACACGTCCGAGCGAGGGCACTGTGACGCGCACGGTCTGGACTGGTCTCATCGCCAGCAGCCTGGGCATCATCTTCTCGATCCTGGTGATGCTGATCGAGGTCTCGCAGATGCTGTTCTACTTCCTGGCGACACCGCAAGGCGGTGTGCCCACCTTCCAGACTACGCCGACCTCGCTCGGCGGCTCCTGGGTCTCGGCGGTCGATTTCGCCAGTCTGATGGCATTGGTGATGGTGCTGGCGGCTGAGGTGCTGGCCACCGTCTTCGGTCTCTGGCTGCTGTTCCGGACCACCCATACCTACGAGTCGCTCGAGGACTGAGCCACGACGGGACGGATGCCTTCCCGACAGCCTCCGGCGGACGATACAGTCCACCGGAGGCACTCTAAGCGGCTGCGTCGACGCCTGCTCCAAGCGACTGCAGTTATCCTTGTCGTCGCCGCGCTATGGACTGGCTGGGCCGAGCTGCATCCAGGCGAGGAGCGTGCGCTGCGCATCCTCGTCCATGATCAGCTGGATGCTTGGTTCCCCGAGTTGATGAGCCCTGCTGGCGACGGGCATGGCATTCACTTGCGTCTGCCTGCCGCCCCGACTGAACGTCCGCGCCTGCTGCTGATCCACGGCCTGGATAAGCCCGGCATCATCTGGGACGACCTCGCCCCAGCAGCAGCCGAGGCCGGCTTCGAGGTCTGGGAGCTGCGTTATCCCAACGACCAGGGCATCGACCGCAGCGCGGCCTTTCTGGCCGAGCACTGGAGTGCGTTGCCAGATGATCGCCCGGTGTTCTTGATCGGTCACAGCATGGGCGGGCTGTTGGCCCGAGAATTCGTCACCCGCTGGCGACATCCGGTCGGCGAGCCAGCCAAGGTTGAGGGTGCTCCAATCGGCGGCCTGCTCATGGTCGGCACCCCGAACCAGGGCTCAGAATGGGCGCGGCTTCGGATCTGGCTCGAGCTGCGCGAGCATTTCGAGGATGCCCAGCGTCGCCGCTTCTCACTGTTCGCTGGCCTACGCGATGGACTCGGCGAGGCCAAGATCGATCTGCGCCCAGGCAGCGCCTTTCTGCAGGCATTGAATGCGCGACCCTGGCCTGCATCGGTGCCGCGCGCCATCATCGGCGCACGCCTCGTCGAACCGCCGAAACGCCTCATCGCCAGCCTTGATGCCGCAGCTGCTGAGGTTGGCTCCGAGGCGCTCGGTGAGCAGCTGCATGCCTGGTTCGATGAACTGGGCGATGGGCTTGGTGACGGGCTCGGCGACGGCGCCGTGAGCGTCGAGTCGTTGCAGCTCGAGGGCGTCCCAGAGCCGATCATCGTCACCGGCACTCATCGCGGTATGCTGCGCCGCTTCTTCGCCGATGATCCAACACCATCCGCGATCGCGCCGATCATCAAGCAGCTTGAGGTCTGGACACCAAGCCAGATGGATTGATCTTCGGTACGATGCCTGGCTCGCTCAGCGCTGAGTGGTAACATCGGCTTGAGGGACAAGCAAACGTGCCTCGCCAGCAAATGGTAGCGCGGTCAGCCAATCTGGCGTATCGCCTGCTCGGAGCTGGTCGTAGAAAAGGGTGACAGCGTCGCGTCGCTCATGGGTGGCGACCGGATCATGGGGGCAGATGAGCATGAGGTCGATGCCGCGCTGCTCGACTAGGGCGCGGGCCTTGGCTGCGTCGGCAAAGAAGCTCTGCTGGGCATCTTCGATACCCTGAGCATTGCGATGATAGGGCGCCGAGAGCACATCATGAGGGGTCAGCCAGAGCAATGGCGCACCAAGATTGATGGGTGCTGCAATCAGCAGCGGGCCGTTTGCGATGAGATCCGGCTGGTTGAGGCGCTCGGCAACGGCGAGCAGGTCGCAGTCAGCCTGATCACCAGACTCGAGCCCCTTGGCCTGGTTCTTAATGGCCGTTTGGGCCATCTCGACAGTCTGGGAGACAGCCAGACCAGAGAGGATCGGCAGGAGACCGACTAAAACCACTGGGCCGGCCCGGCGCAACAGTCGCAGTGAGAGCGGTTGCGATGGCCGGATGCGCGCACCTACCGCTGCCGCCCAGGCGGCACAGGCCAGTCCGGCATAGAGATGAGCCAGTGCCGAACCGCGTAGCTGCCAGAACTGTAGGAGTAGTCCGCCGGTGATCAGCAGCATGAGGGCCAGTATTGGCTCCTGCAGCAGGTCCGGCCCTGGGTCTAACCGCAGCCTCCGTGCAGACCTCAAGTTCAGGGGACGTCCAACCGCTGCCCGCATAAGCCAGGTTGCACACAGCAGCCATCCAAACAGCGGCAGCACCGCGTATTGGGCGGCCGTCGCAGGGCGAGTCTGGAGCAGGATGCTGAGCGATTGCGCCTCTGAGATACGCGTGATCAGCTGCTCGACCGTTGGGGTCAGACCAGAATAAGGGCCACCAGCGCAGTGCGGAAACAGGGTATATAGCAGCCCGAGCAAGGGCAGGGCGATGAGTATGACCGCTGTTGCACGACTCAGCGGATTGGCGGCCGGCAGTCGTCGCTCGGCGAGCAAGGCTCCAAGCGCGAATAGCAACACCGTCGCCGCCAGCCCGAGGCTGACCCAGGAGAAGGCATCGCAGGCACTTGCGGCAGGCGCTAGGCTCCAGAGCGATTGCAGCGGCAGTGCCAGTGGCAGGATTAGCAGACTCGCCAGGCTGAGTGCTAGTCCATACCAGAACATCGCCAAGGCCCCGCGGTGCCCATGCCGCAGCCAGCCGAGCGCGAGCACCGCGGCGGCAAAGGCCACCGGGGGGATTGCCTCAGCCCCGATCCAGAGCCCAAGCGCGCCGGCTAACCCGACCCCGCCGGCCAGCAGGGTGCGGGTTGATCCCGACATGCGCAGTGAATTGACCTGGAGTCGCAGCAAGGCCCCGGCGCCCAGAGTGGCAAGCAGCAGTTGCCAGCCATGATGATCGATACGCCCCGCGGCAAAGGCCGCGCTGGGGATGCTCAGCGCCAGCACCATCAGCCCGGCATAGGGACGGCCCGCGCGCCCGGTCAAGGGAACCGCGGCCCAGACAAAGGCCGCAAAGAAGGCAACCCCGAGCAGCGGCGGCACGAGCCAGGCTGCCAGCAGCGCCGCATGCTCGGCGCCGAGCAGCGGCTCGCTGAGCCAGATGACTGCCGCCAGCGGGAGATCTGGCAGCCGCGACCAATGCATCACCACGCCAGTCGGTGGATTCAGCCGCGGCTGGCTGAGATCGAGCCAATCACCCGTCTCCAGCCAGCGCTGCACCTGCAGCAGGCGCATGATGTCATCGGAATCCTTGAACGGCAGTCCGTCGATGATCGGCCCCGCATCGGCGCGCCAGAGACAGAGCGCCAACATCAGCCCTGCGAGCATAAGCAGCAGCAGGGTTTGTGAGCGGTTGCGGATAGCGCCCTGAATCTCGTTCTCCTTCAGCAATGGGTCATCATCCTGGCGAAGCGCAAGGGTCAAGGCGCTGAGGCATTGGTCGCCGCCATCGGCAGCACCAGATCGAGCCGGTGCGCAAGCCAGGGAATGGTCCAGCCTTGAAGGACGAGCGAGGCAATCACTACCAGAAACACCACGTTAAAGAAGTTGACTCCGATGGGGCCGGGGCTCATGACAGGGATGATGGCGAGGAAGATCGGTACCGCCCCGCGTAAGCCAACCCAAGCAATAAACAGCCGCTCCTTGAGACTGTAACGGAAGACCGCCAGGCTAATCGCCACAGCGAGCGGGCGCGCAACAAAGATCAGCACCGTTGCCACGCCTGCGGCCACCAGGGTCTTGGGGCCCAACTCCTGCGGGGTGACTAGTAGGCCGAGCAAGAGGAACATGATGATCTGACTCAGCCAGGCAAGGCTGCTATGGGTGATGTCAAGCTCGGTGCGACGCTCACCGCTGAGACGGCTCATGCTGACGACCCCGCATAGATAGACGGCGAGGTAGCCGCTGCCGCCGATCAGTTGAGTGCCCTCAAACAGCGCCAGTGCTGCCGCCAGTCCCATGACGCCAAAGAGCCCATTGGCGAGGCTCAGGCGATTGATCAGTAGCCCGAGGAGCCAGCCGCTGATCAGACCCGTAACGATGCCGATGCCGAGCTGCTGAACAAAGCGACCGAGCAGGCTCCAGGAGAGGCTATCGATACCTGCCCCCGAATCGACGAGCGAGACGAAGAGGATGGTGAGGAAGATCGCCATCGGGTCATTGAGACCGGATTCGACGACGATGGTCTCGGTGACCCGACCACGGAGCTTGAGTCCACGTCCCTGCAGCAGCAAAAAGGTGGCGGCGGCATCCGTTGAGCCGATGACCGAGCCAAGCAACAGGGCGATGAACAGCGGGATGCCGAGGAGCCAAGCGGCGATCCCAACAGTACCGGCGGTGAGCAAGACGCCGACCGTCGCCAGCGACAAGGCCGGCCCCCAACAGCGGCGAATATCATGCACAGGGGTTCCGAGACCGCCGGCGAACAGGATCACTGCGAGTGCGATGCTGCCAATGTCGTATGCCAGCTCGAAGTCGTTAAACTCGAAGCCACCCGGACCATCCTGCCCGAGCAACATGCCGATGCCGAGAAACAGTAGCAGGATTGGTGCGCCAAGGCGGGTGGCGACTGGGCTGATGAGCACGCTGACCAGCACAACCGCGGCTGTGATCAGCACTGCCAGATCAACACTGAGGTCAGTGGACAGGATCATGAATCGGACTCGTTCTTAGGGATGGGTTGGTTACCAGTGACAGCAGGCGGATTCTGCCGTCTTGTGTTTGGCTGATGCAAACAGTACCTGGGCGCAACCGATCAGTGTCCTCATCAGGTTTGCGCTTGCGATAGCATTGCTTCATTGCTTTCTGGCAAGAACGGCTCAAGACCGGCTTGCTCGAGCCCCTTCTTAGAGCGTGATTGTCTTGTTGAAACGGCTTCGATACCTGATCCAGCTGCAGCTGATCAGCCTGCTGCTGATCGCTCCCAGCCCCGCGCTGCTCGCTGCTACCGAGCAGCAATATGGACCGGTACGTGTCGGCGAAACGCTCTGGGAGATTGCAGGCAGCCTCTATAAGGATGTTGGGCTGACCCGAGATCAGATCATGCTGGCGCTACTGGAGGCGAATCCGAAGGCCTTCTCGCCCGCGTGCAATCTAAATGGGGTGTTGCCTGTTGGTGCGTTACTGCAGGTGCCGACCTTGCAGCAGGCGCAACGCGTTGATGCGGACTCGGCGCGTGCTCAGGTGCAGCTGCAGGCCCAGCAGTGGGCCGAGCATCGACGCAGTGGACGGCCGATTGACTGTCCAACTGCGGCAGCAGATACGCTTCCAGCAGCCGTTCGAGCGGATACTAGGGTAGAGATTGCCAAAGCACTTGGGCTTGATGATGGTGATGCTCGCGTTGATGCCTTGTTGCCGCAGTCAGCACCTGAGGTATCTGATCTTGCCGCGCTGCCTGTGCCGAGCACGCCATCAGTATTGATGCTACCGCCGGCTGAGAGAGCGCTTTCGACATCGGAATCCAAGTCCGAGTCCGAGTCCGAGTCCGAGCTAGGCCCAGCAGCGCAGCCCGGGGGCGAAGGTGCGATTGCGCCAGAAGGGAGCCGGGCGCCAGTCTGGGTCATGGTGGCGCTGTTACTGGCGCTGATTGCCGTGGCGATGGCGCGCTGGGAGCAGCGCTGGGCGCTGAGCGCTCGCTCATTTTCGGCAAGCACGGCGCTGGGAGCTGCGGCGCAACTGCCCAAGCGCGCGGTGCTGCTGATCTCGACTGGACAGGCTGAGCTAACGCTGCTGCTCTTGCTAGCAACCTTGGCGGGCTTCTTTGGTGCCCTGGTAACGGTGTTGTTCCGCGAGGGGATACGGCTGCTCGAATGGCTCGTCAGCGGCCAAGATCAGGGGTTGGTCGCGGCCGCTGAGGCGCTGGCGCCCTGGCAGCGATTGTTGTTGCCGGTGGCGGGCGGTCTCCTAGCGGGACTGATCCTGCAGCAAATCGGTGGGCTACTCCGTGGCCGCTCGACGACCGACTACATGGAGGCGGTCGCGGTCGGCGATGGCTGGATCAGCGTGCGCCACAGCTTGGTGAAGGCCAGCTCATCCTTGGTCACCGTCGCCTCTGGCGGTTCGATCGGTCGTGAGGGTGCGATGGTGCAGCTGGCGGCAATGGTTGCCTCGGCGATGGGCCGGATCAGCCGTTTCCCGCGTGATCGTTTGCGGCTCTTGGTCGCCGCAGGCGCCGCTGCTGGACTGGCCTCGGCCTACAACGCACCCATCGCCGCCACCCTCTTCGTCGCCGAGATCGTGCTCGGCTCGATTGCCTTGGAGCATATCGGGCCTCTCATCATTGCCGCGGTGATCGCCAATACCACCGTGCACGAGATCCTCGGCTATGCGCCGGTGTATCAGATCCCGGCGTTCAGCCTGGTCAGTGACTGGGAGCTGGCGCTGTATCTAGTGCTCGGCATCCTGGCGGGCCATCTGGCGCCAGTGTTCCTGAGCCTGCTCGAGCCCTCGCATCAGTTGTTTGGCCGACTGCCGATGCCCTTGGCTGGGCGCATGGCCCTCGGTGGACTGGTGGTGGGTGCGATCTCGGTCTATGAGCCCCAGGTCTGGGGCAATGGCTACAGCGTCGTCAACGCAGTCTTGCAGGATCCCTGGGCCTGGCAGGCGTTGCTGACGGTGCTGGTGCTGAAGATGATTGCCACCGCCGCGACCCATGGCTCAGGGGCCGTCGGCGGTGCCTTTACGCCAACCATCTTCGTCGGCGCCATGCTCGGCGCGCTTTTCGGCACCCTGGTGCATGGGCTGCTGCCGGATGGCACCGCGAGCCCAAGCGCCTATGCGGTGGTGGGTATGGGGGCGATGCTGGCCGGGACCACGCATGCCCCACTGATGTCGATCCTGATGGTGTTTGAGCTCACCATGGACTACGACATCGTGCTGCCCTTGATGCTGGCGGTGATCACCGCGCATTACACCGCCCGTCGCTATACCGGCGTTAGGCCGATGTACGCCGACTCGTTGCTACCGCGTGAAAAGCCAGCTTAGGCCTCCGGGCACCGATTTGGGCATCGCGCTAGCGCGTTGCCTGCTCCGCCCACTACTGAAAGCCTGCTTGTCTGGGGTGGCCAGCTTGTGTTCCTCTCCCATCGGCTCATCATGTCGCCTGGCTAAAGCTTTAATCGCCATTCTCCTCAGATTGATAGCCGCAGCGTGTCACGCTGGTGGCTGGTGCTGGCTGGGAATCATTGAGCGCGGTCCGCAGCCGATCGCAGACGGTCTTTAAGACCTTGATCCGGGCGAATTGCTTGTCGTTGCCTTCGACCAGCGTCCAGGGGGCGTATTCGGTGCTGGTGCGGGCGATCATCTCGTTGACGGCGACCTTGTATTGTGGCCATTTTTCGCGGTTGCGCCAGTCTTCATCGGTGATCTTGTACTGCTTGTAGGGCGTTGCTTCTCGATCCTGGAAACGCTGCAGCTGCTCTTCATCGCTGACATGGAGCCAGAACTTGAGCAATACGGCGCCGTTCTCGACCAACTGTTCCTCAAACTCGTTGATCTCAGCATAGGCGCGGCGCCATTCGTCCTCGGAGGCAAAACTTTCGACCCGCTCGACCAGGACGCGACCATACCAGGAGCGGTCGTAGATGATGATGTGCCCGGCACGCGGCAGGTGGCGCCAGAATCGCCAGAGATAGTGGTGTGCCTTTTCCTCGTCGGTTGGCGCCGCGATCGGGATGGTGCGATAAATACGCGCATCAACCGCGCTGGTGATGCGGCGGATGGCACCGCCTTTGCCGCCAGCATCGACGCCCTCGAACACCAGCACGGTGGTGCGCTGCTGGTTGTAGGCCTTCCAAGCGAGCTCATTGATCTCCTTTTGATACTGCTTCAGCGCCTCCTTGTAGTCGTCGCGCGAGAGGCTTTGGCTGAGGTCGAGCTGATCGAGCAGGGTGATCTGGGCACTGGCGGATTCGGGTAGATCGAGCGGCTCGGCGGTGGCTGGCGGCTCAGTCGGCAGAGGTTGCTGGAGACGGGCGCGAATCGCTTGCAACAAGGTTTTACCGACGGTGAGATCGCGATAGCGCTTGTCTTCGGCTTCAATCAGATACCAGGGCGCGATGCCGCGGTCGGTCTGGCGGATGACGCGCTCGGCGACATACTCGAACAGCTGATACTGCTCGGTAAATTTCGACTTTTTCGGCAGCATCTTCCAACGGCTGCGGTCATCGCGCGAGAGCTCTTTGAGTCGGTTCTTTTGGTCTTCCTCGGAGAGGTGGAACCAGAACTTCACCACCAGCGCGCCGTCATGGGTCAGTGAGCGCTCGAAGTCGACGATGCGTGCCAGCTCGGCGTCGAGCGCGGCGTCATCGCATTCGCCGCGAAACCGGTGCTCGATCGGGGCCAGATACCAGCCGCCGAAGAGGATCGCGATCTCGCCGCGTGGCGGTAGGGTGCGCCAGAAGCGCCAATAGCGCGGTCGCTCCCGCTCCTCGTCGCTGAAGTCCCAGAACGCGAAGGTCTGCATGCCGCGGGTGTCCAGCCACTCATTCAGGCGATTGACCACCTCGCCTTTACCAGCGGCCTCGACCCCGGCGACGATGACGATGACCGGGATGTTGCTTTCCTGCAGCTCGCGCTGTGCCTCGAGCAAGTGGGTGCGTAGCTCGTCGCGCTGCGCTTTGAAGTCTGACTTGCTGACCGATCGGCCAACCTTTGCTGCCTCGAACATAGATGCGCTACTCGCTGATGTGTGCGTTGAATGCTAGCCAGTGCAATCATCGCATGCGGATCAATTTCTCGACAGGCTCAAGTGTCGCTGTTGCGATTCCATTTCGGCGCAGGATTCGGGCAGCACGGGCAGAGGTCGCGCGCGTCCGTCGTCATCGAGGGCGACGAAAACAAGCTTGCCGGTCGCGACCTCACGTATTGCCTCCGGCTTCGAGGCGCGTCTTGCCCAAGCGCTGACATCGATGGTGATCGAGGTCTTCCCGGTACGATCGATTCGGGCATAGAGATCGACGAGGTCGCCAATGCGGATCGGCGCCTGAAACTGGAAGGCATTGATGGCCACCGTGGCGACGCGGCCTTGTGCCCGCGCGGCAGCGATGCTGACCGCGGCAATATCGGCCTGAGCCAGCAGCCAGCCGCCAAAGATGTCGCCGTCGAGATTGGTATCTGCGGGCGCGGCAAAGACCCGCAGCGCGAGCTGCCAATCCCTGAGGTTTTGGCCGCTTGCCGGATGCGGATGAGAAGAGGGCAGTTGTTCCTTAATGGAGGAATGGGTCATCTTGCTCAGCCGTCCTGGCCTGCTGCGGCTTTGGTGAGCGCGATCGCTCGCAGCAGATGGTCCTCCGGCGTGTAGAAATGCGGTGAGAAGCGCAGCCCGCCGCCGCGGCTTGCGCACATCAGGCCCTGTTTCATCAGTCGTTGGTAGAGCGCCTGCTGATCGACGCCGGGAACACGAAAGGTGACGATGCCAGCGCGTCGCTCAGGGGTGCGTGGTGACAGCAGCTCAAAGCCGGCTTCGTCGATGAACTCGACCAGCCGTGCCGCTGCGGTTTCGATGGCTGCCGCGATCGCTGTGGTGCCGGTCTCTTCCAGCAGCGATAGACTCGCCTCGAGGGCGTGGGTGCCGAGCATGTTCGGGCTGCCGCACTCGAATCTGCGCGCACTGGTGGCCGGCTGCCAGTCTTGGCGATCGAAGTTGCCCATGTCTTCGACCATGTGCCAGCCAAACTCGGTGAGACGGAGCTGATCGCGCAGCTCTGGACGGCACCAGAAGAGTGCGAGTCCTTCGGGGCCGAGCATCCATTTGTGGCCGTCCGCAACGATGATGTCGACCGGGCTGGTAGCGAGATCGAAGGGCAGGGCGCCAAGCCCTTGGATCGCATCCAGGCAGAGCAGGATGCCGCGCTGGCGGCAGGCAGCGGCGAGGCTGCTGATATCAAGACGTTGGCCGCGGCCATATTGGACCCAGCTGACCGCGATCAGGCGGGTGCCAGCGTCGCAGAGTGCGAGCAGGTCGGCCTCTGGCGCCTGGCTGGTCGAGAGGTCGAGCGCGCGCAGGGCAACACCCCGCTCAGCGAGCGTCTCCCAGACGATGCGGTTTGACGGGAATTCTTGCGCAATGGTGACGATGTTGTCGCCGTCTTGCCAGTCGAGCCCTTGGGCGATGAACGAGAGTCCTTCGGAGGTGCTCTTCAGCAGGGCGATCTCGTTGGCCGACTGGGCGCCGATCAAGCGGGCGGCGCGCTCGCGTAGCCGTTGCTCGACGCCTAGCCAGTCGAGATAACGCTTCGAGCCCAGCCGCCCCTGCTCGGCGGCGAAGTCTGTGACCGCTTTGACCGTGCGTCTTGGCCAGGGAGCAATGGCGGCGTGATTGAGATAAAGGAGGTCGGGGTCGAGATCGAAGTCAGGGTGCATAGGGCTGGATACCTAGGGCTGGATACCTTGGACTGGATAGGTTGGATGATCGGTTGCGGTGCCCCTGATGATGCCAGTAATTCACCGATCCTGTTTCGCTGAGCGCGATGCGGCGCTACCCATGTTGCAAGCGCTGCGATAGCCTAGTCACCTCATGTCTGGCCACTTCTGGAAGCTCAATGTCCTTTGCCGATCAGTCTCAATCGAGCCCTCCAACGGGTATTCTGTTCGTCGTCTCGGCGCCGTCTGGTGCCGGTAAGACCAGTCTCGTGGCGGCCCTGCTCAAGAACGATCCGGCGCTGAAGTTGTCGGTCTCCTATACCACACGCCCACGCCGCCCGGGCGAGATTGATGGCAGTCACTACCATTTCATCGATCATGCCCGCTTCGAGGCAATGGTCGCGGCACAGGCCTTCGTCGAATACGCGCGCGTCTTCGATAACGCCTACGGAACCGCTGAAGCCTCGCTGCGAGAGACCTTGGAGCAAGGCCAGGATCTGCTGCTCGAGATCGACTGGCAGGGCGCGCGCCAAGTCCGCGAGCGCTTTCCGGAGGCCGTCTCGATCTTCATCGTGCCGCCATCGCTGGCGGCCTTGGAAGAGCGTTTACGCGGTCGCGGCCAGGATAGCGATGGCGTGATCAGGGACCGCATGGCCAAGGCCCGTGATGAGCTTTCGCATTGGGACGAATATGGCTATCTGGTGGTCAATGACCAGTTCGAGCAGGCGCTCGCTGAGCTTGGTGCCATCCTCCAGGCCGAGCGTTTGCGCACCCTGCAGCAAGCCGCCCACGAGCAGCAGCGGCTGCGCTCGATGCTGGGCGGTTGAGCTGGGCGGTTAAGCTGGGTGGCTAAGCTGGACGACTGTGCTGGGACTGCGTTGGATGGCTGATGCATTTGCCCGCGGCGCAACTCACGCCAGATAGCATGGTCTTACTGAGAGGAGAGTGATCCAACGCGAGCGTTGCGCAACGATGTGTTAGCGGTGGTTTTCTGGTAATTTGAGTCCAGGATTCAGACATCGCGATCCGCAGTCGATCGGCTCCGACAGGCACTGAGTCCAACGCCTTTTTTCACTTGAGCATGCAAGCTTGCGGCTACTGATGCTGCGCGGCATGTTTTTTCTACTTGATTTTGGAGTATTCGCATGGCTCGCATCACTGTCGAGGATTGCCTCGAGCACGTGGATAATCGTTTTGAATTGGTCTTGGTCTCGACCAAACGTGCCCGGCAGTTAGCCAAGGGTGTAGAGCCGCTGTTGCCTTGGGAAAACGACAAGCCGACGGTCATGGCCCTGCGTGAGATCGCAGCCGGGCTGATCGAGCCGCAGACCTTGGAGGAGGGCGATCGCGCGGCTCAGGACGCCGCTGAGGCGCTCGAGCGAGCCCTAGCTGAGGAGTTGGCGTCGCGAGATGCAGAAGACTGAGACAGAGGTTGCGCTGGAATGTCCATCCGCGGGGGCTTCGGTGTCCGCCGTTGAGCCAGCGCGCGCCACCACCACTGCCTTGAGCCTTGCGCGGTCTCATCTGTCGAGCCATGCGCTGCCCTGTGGAACGACCGCTGGATCGGCTCATGCACCGCTTGCTGATCCCGGACCGCCTGAGACCCATGAGTCTCAGCAGTCCCCCCAGGAGCTTGCTGACAGACTCGGGGTGCCTGATGCCTGTGCGGCGCCTGGACCGGCCCCAAGCGCCTATCAACAACTAGACGATGGCCCCGCGCGCTTCCTCATCAGCGATCTTCTCACTGAGCTTGAGACCTATTTGCCATGCGAGCAGGTGAGCGAGATCTACCGGGCCTATCTGTTCGGCGCTGAGGCGCATCAGGGGCAGGAGCGTCAAAGCGGCGAGCCCTATATCTACCATCCCATCGCTGTCGCTCGTATCCTTGCCGGGATGCGGATGGATTATAAAGGCCTGATGGCCGCTATCCTGCACGACGTCATCGAGGATACGCCTACAGCGAAAGAGCAGATCGCCGATATCTTCGGCGATGATGTCGCCGAGCTCGTCGACGGGGTGAGTAAGCTGACGCAGATCGACTTCCCGTCGCGGGCCGAGGCACAGGCGGCCAGCTTCCGCAAGATGATGCTGGCGATGACGCGGGATATCCGGGTCATCCTGATCAAGCTGGCGGATCGGCTGCACAATATGCGTACCTTAGATGCGATGATGCCAGCCAAGCGTCGTCGCATCTCACGGGAGACGCTCGAGATCTATGCGCCGATTGCAAATCGACTTGGTATCAATCGCATTCGGCTTGATCTCGAGGATCTCGGCTTTCGCCATCATTGGCCCTGGCGGCATGCGGTACTGACGCGCACAGTCAAAGAGAAGCTGCAGGGTCAGCGCGAGATGGTGGCGAGCGTTGAGGATGCTTTGCGTGCACGACTGACCGAGGTCGGCATTGAGGCTGAGGTCTTCGGGCGCGAGAAACACCTCTACAGCATCTATCGCAAGATGAGCGCGAAGCGGCGCTCATTCGATGACATGGTCGATGTGTTTGGCTTTCGCGTCATCGTCGACCGCGTCGATACCTGTTATCGCGTCCTAGGTCAGGTGCATGATCTCTACAAGCCGGTGCCGGGGCGTTTCAAGGACTACATCGCGATCCCAAAGTCGAACGGTTATCAGTCGCTGCATACGGGCCTGATCGGGCCCTTAGGTGTCCCGATTGAGATCCAGATCCGTACCGCGGATATGAATCGTCTCGCCGAGTCGGGTATCGCGGCACATTGGATGTACAAGACTCAGGGCGAGAGTAGCGGTCCGCAGGCCGCGGCTAAGGACTGGCTGCAGGGACTGCTCGAGGTCCAGCGTGACTCAGGCGATTCGCAGGAATTCCTCGAGCATGTGAAGGTTGACCTCTTTCCTGATGAGGTCTACGTCTTCACGCCTAAGGGACGCATCCTGGTGCTGCCGATGGGTGCAACCGTGGTCGACTTTGCCTATGCGATCCATTCTGATGTCGGCAACACCTGTGTCGCCTCGCGCATCGATCGGCGGCTCGCCTCGTTGCGGACACCGCTGCGCAGTGGCCAGACCGTCGAGATCATTACCGCCCCCGGCGCCAAGCCAAATGCCGCCTGGCTCAACTTTGTCGTCACTGGCAAGGCGCGCGCGAGCATCCGCAGTTACCTGAAGAATCTGCAGAATCGCGAGGCAGTGGTATTAGGGCAGCGGATGTTGACGGCCGAGCTGGCGGCTTTCGGATTGACGCTGGAGCAGGTTGGCGAGCCGCGCATCCTGGCACACGCGATCGAGAGTGGTCTCGATGATACTGCCAAGCTGTTCGCCGAGGTTGGTCTCGGCAACCGCATGCCGATGCTGATTGCACGGCGCCTCGCGGGTCCAGCTGAGCCGGTGCCGGGCGGCGAGTTTGCGTCCAACCTGGGTGCTTCTGAAGAGTCCGGCGGTATTCGCCGAACCGCGCGCCGTCTGGCGATTCGTGGCACCGAAGGGATGGTGGTGCACTTTGCGCGCTGTTGTCGGCCGATCCCCGGTGATCCGATCACCGGTCTCTTTAGCGCCGGCAAGGGGATCGTGGTGCACCGCAATGAGTGCCGCAACTTGGGCGACTTCCACTCCAAGCGCGATAAATGGCTCGAGGTTGAATGGGCTGAGGACCCACAGGCCGAGTTTCAGACCGAAATTCGGGTTGATGTCGGTAATCGCCGTGGCGCCTTGGCCACCATCGCGAGCGCCATCGCCGAGCAGGGCTCTAACATCGAGAACGTGAATTCCCGTGAGAAGGATGGGATGACCACCACACTCGATTTCTTGATCAACGTGACCGGGCGAAAACACCTTGCCGGCATCATGCGTCGCCTGCGCCAGATCCCCGCCGTGACACGCATCCTGCGCCTCTCCAATAGTGGCCGCTCGCGCGAGGGCTTTGGCAAGCCTTGAGCTGGCGAACGCCTTGGAGACCTGATTGTGTCCGCCGATGCGCGACGCCTAGCGACCCTGACGGCAGCTGCATTTTATCGAGTCGGGTCGTCCTCAGCGCCGTCGCTCGCGAAACGGACGCCGCCCTCGGTACGCGGTAATCTGCTGCACGATCAGCTGAAACGGCAGATTCTCGAGGCTGCCAAAGCGACTCAGTGCAGCTTCAACGATCGCATCCACATCCTCGATGATGGTCGGCAGCTGCGCATCCGGATTCAGCGCCAGATAAAGCCCTCGTAGGCCGCCGACTTGCACACGCATGGCCTTTGCGTGAGGCAGTGCTGAGCGGCCGTCGGTGGTCCTCAGTGCAAAGCGTGCCTGGTTACGCAGAAGCTCCAATAACCTGAGGCAACGCGCCTGGGCGTCATCGGCGTTGCATTGTACCCCTTCGCGCTCGGCGATGCAGAAGCGCTCGGCCCGACTGCAGGCGCATTGATTGGTCAAGAGACTCTTCTCGAACGGGCAGTAGCGCTCGTTGATAGTGCTATAGGTCTCGCGGAAGACTTGGTTGTCCATAATCGGTTGGCCCTTTGCCTATTTGCCGGTTAGATCGCTCAGGCGGCGTCGATCGCGTTTGGTGGGGCGTCCACCCTCGCTGCGAGCGGCCGGTCCCGCCGCTCGACGCTCGGCGACGATCTCTTGGCGCTTCAGTCGGCTCTGCTCCTCTTCCTCAAATAGCAAGGCCGCCTCACTGGCGGGTCGGCGCTGCTTGGCGATGGCCTTGACCTCGATCTGCCAGGCTAACTGACCCTTGTGGATGCTCAGCTTGGTGCCTGGGCGTACACTGCGGCCGGGTTTGGCCCGCTGGCCGTCGACATGCACCTTGCCACCATTGATGGCCTCGACCGCGAGCGACCGCGTCTTAAAGAAACGCGCCGCCCAAAGCCACTTATCGAGGCGTTGGCTGGCAGCGATCTCGGCACCTGCCTTCTCTGCGCTCATGGCTGAGTGATCATTGGGCTGCGAGCAACGGATCGAGCTTGCCGGCTCGGTCCAGCGCAGCCATGTCGTCATAGCCGCCGATGTGCCGCTCATCGATAAAGATCTGCGGCACGCTGGTGCGTTGACTGCGTTGGATCATGGTACGCATCTGCTCGCCGTCCTTGTCGACGCGAATCTCTTCAAATTCGATGCCTTTCTGCTTCAGGAGCCTACGTGCGCGCACGCAGTAGGGACAGAAGGCGGTCGCATACATCTGCACGATGGGCATTATGATGGTCCTACCTTGAAAACTGGCTGCCGCGGCCGGATCACGCAAGATTGGCATAAGCGATTTGCTGATGCCAAGCCCGGTTTCGACCTGCCCGCACCTTCCTATCCTAGCAGAGCTGATTCTCACGCCGATGTATCGCACCACACCGCCTGTCATCCGTCTCAGCGACTATCGCCCACCGGAATTCTTGATCGATGCCGTTCAATTGAGGTTCGAGCTTGACGCGCAGCAGACGCAGGTCGAGGCCGAGCTCAGCCTGCGCCGCAACCCGGCCGCGACCCGGGGCGATGGTGATCTGCGGCTAGATGGCGAGCAGCTCAAGCTCGACGCGATCAGCCTGAATGATCGGCCGCTCAAGCCTGCCGAGTACCAGGTCGAGGATGATCATCTGCTGGTACACCGGGTGCCAGATCGATTCCGGTTGCAGACCCGGGTGCAGCTGAATCCGAGCGCCAACACGGCCTTAGAAGGGCTCTATGTCTCCGGTGACATGCTCTGCACCCAATGCGAGGCCGAAGGCTTCCGGCGCATCACCTATTTCCTCGATCGCCCCGATGTGATGGCGACCTACAGCGTGACGCTGGTCGCCGACCCCGCGCATTATCCGGTGCTCTTGGCCAACGGCAACCCGGCGGGCGAAGAACGGCTCGCGGACGGCCGGCTTTGCGTGCAATGGGATGATCCCTTCCCGAAGCCGAGCTATCTGTTCGCCGTCGTCGCCGGGGATTTGCGGCTGGTTGAGGAGCCGTTTGAGACCGCCTCGGGTCGCTGCGTACCCTTGCGGATCTACGTTGAGCCAGGCAACGAGGACAAATGCACGCACGCGATGCAATCGCTGATTCGCGCCATGCGTTGGGATGAGGAGCGCTATGGCCGCGAGTACGACCTAGAGGTATTCAACATCGTCGCTGTCAGCCATTTCAACATGGGTGCGATGGAGAACAAGGGACTGAATGTCTTCAACGCCAAGTACATTCTGGCCAGTCCAGCATCAGCCACCGATACCGATTTTGCCGGCATCGAGGGCGTGGTCGCGCATGAATATTTCCACAACTGGACTGGCAACCGCATCACCTGCCGCGATTGGTTCCAGCTCAGCCTGAAGGAGGGCTTCACCGTCTATCGTGATCAGGAGTTCTCGGCCGATATGGGCTCGCGCGGGGTCAAGCGCATCGAGGACGTCCGCCAGCTGCGCGCGCGCCAGTTTCCGGAAGACTCAGGCCCGATGGCACATCCGGTGCGCCCGGATTCCTACATCGAGATCAATAACTTCTACACTGCGACGGTGTACGAGAAGGGGGCCGAGCTGGTGCGCATGCAGGCCCACCTGCTCGGCCCGAAGCGTTTCCGCAAGGCGACCGATCGCTACTTCGAGCGTTTCGATGGCCAGGCGGTGACCACCGATGACTTCGTCGGCTGCATGGAGACTGCCGGCGGCATCGACCTAACCCAGTTCAAACGCTGGTACAGCCAGGCCGGCACGCCGCAGCTCGACTGTGCGGACCGCTTTGATCCGGCGACCGGCACCTACCAACTCGAGGTGCGTCAGCATACGCCGGCGACGCCGGGGCAGGCGAACAAGCAGTCGCTGCACATCCCACTCGCTATTGGCCTGCTCGACGCCAATGGCCAGGACCTGCCGCTGCAGTTACAGGGCGAGACCAAAACCCCCGCGCCTGGGACGCGCCTGCTCGAGCTGCGCCAGCCGGTCGAGACCTTTGTCTTCACCGGACTCACCGCGCAGCCGGTGCCCTCGCTGCTGCGCGGTTTCTCCGCGCCGGTGCAGATCTGTTATCCCTATACCGATGCGCAGCTCAGCTTCTTGATGGCGCATGACAGCGATGGCTTCAACCGCTGGGATGCGGCGCAGACACTGGCTCAGCGTCTCTTGCTGGCGATGGTGGCCGACCCGGCGCTGGCGGTGCCGGACAGCTTCATCGAGGCCTTCGAGCGCGCGCTCGCGGATACGATTGATCCTGCCGATGCCGCTGATGCCGCTGATATCGCCGATGCCGCGCTAATCGCCGAGGTGCTCACCTTGCCCTCCGAGAGCTATCTCGGTGATCAGATGCAAGTGGTCGACGTCGATGGCATCCATCGTGCTCGCCAGGCCCTCGCCGCCGAGATCGGCCACCGCTTGCGCGAGCCGCTGTTAGCCGCTTACGAACGCACCCGCAGCGACGCGGGCTTCGATCTGAGCCATGCCTCGATGGGCCGCCGCGCGCTGGGCAATCTCTGCCTGAGCTATCTGGTGCGGGCTGGCGATGCCGAGGGGCTGAGCCTGGCGCAGCGCCAGTTCGAGGCACAGCAGAACATGACCGATGTGATTGCGGCGCTGCGCATGCTGATCGAGGCGCCCAAACCGGCTTCCGCCGATGCTCAGGCGGGTGTTTCAGCAGAGACGGTGGCGGTCGCCGTAGCGACGGGTTTATTTGGTGCTGGCATTGGCGCCGTCGTCGGCGCTGGCGCTCGGATCGAGCAGGAGATCAGAGATCTTGGCGATGAGGCGCTCGCAGCCTTCTATCAGCGCTGGTCAGGAGAGCCCCTGGTGCTGGATAAATGGTTTGCGCTGCAGGCGCAAAGCAGCCAGACGGATACGCTAGCGCGGGTCGAGCAGCTATTGGCGCACCCAGACTTCTCGCTCACCAACCCAAACCGCGTGCGGGCTCTGATTGGCGCCTTCGCTGCGGGCAACCCGGTGCGCTTCCATGCCGCCGATGGCGCCGGCTACCGATTCCTCACTGACCGCATCCTCGAGCTTGACCCGCTGAATCCGCAGATTGCCTCGCGCCTGCTCTATCCAATGACGCGCTGGCGTCGCTACGATGAGGGCCGCCAGCAGCAGATGCGCGCCCAGCTCGAGCGCATCCTTGAGGTGGAAGGCCTCTCCAATGATGTCTATGAGGTGGTTTCCAAGAGCCTGGACTAGGCTAAACGAGTCTTCTCCTCTGTCGGAGCCGCTGTCCGGTACCATGGAAGTCGGCAAGATCCTGGGGAAGCGCATGGTGCCGGCTCCTGCGGCTTGAGAGAGCTGATGTTGATCCAGTCAGTCTGCGACCTTGGCAATGCGATCGAGTGCATTCTCGAGATTCTGCTGGCTAGTGGCGATCGAGATACGGGCGTAGCCAGGTGCGCCAAATGCAGAGCCTGGCACCAGGGCAACCCCTGCCTGCTCGATCAGATACTCCGCTAGCTCAAGGTCGTCGCGCACGCCGTCGAGCTGGTCGATCAGGCCTTGCACCTTTGGGAAGACGTAGAAGGTGCCGTCGGTCGGTAGGCATTCGATGCCAGGGATGGCGTTGAGACGTGCAACGACCAGATCATGGCGTACCTTGAACGCGTTCAGCATCTCGCCGATGCAGTCTTGTGGCCCCTCGAGCGCAGCCTGGGCTGCAACCTGTGAGATCGAGGTTGGGTTCGAGGTGCTCTGCGACTGGATCTTTTTCATTGCCTTGATCACTGACTCCGGCCCGCCGGCATAGCCGATGCGCCAGCCGGTCATCGAGTAGGCCTTAGAGACACCGTTGAGTACCAGGGTGCGCGGCAGCAAATCCGGGCAGGCATTGAGGATGTTGACGAAGGGCTGCCGATCTGGCCAGACGATGTGCTCGTACATGTCGTCGGTGGCGATCAGGGTGCGCGGGTAGTCGCGCAGCACGTCGCCGAGTGCGGCTAGCTCGGCCTGCGTGTAGGCCATGCCGGTCGGGTTGGATGGACTGTTGATCACGACCAGCCGGGTCTTGTCAGTCATGGCACCGCGCAGCTGGCTCGGCGTCATCTTAAACTGCTGCTCAGCATCGGTATGCACCAGCACTGGCGCGGCACTGGCAAGCAGCACCATATCCGGATAGGACACCCAGTAGGGGGCCGGGATCACGACCTCATCGCCGGGGTCGAGCACGGCCTGCGCCAGGTTGAAGAAGCTCTGCTTTCCGCCGCAGGAGACCAGGATCTGCTCCGGGGCATAGTCGATCCCATTATCGCGCTGAAACTTGGCGATGATCGCGCGTTTAAGCTCTGGGGTACCGTCGACGGCAGTATATTTGGTGAAACCAGCGTTGATCGCCTCGATCGCAGCTTGCTTGATGTGATCTGGGGTGTCGAAATCCGGCTCGCCGGCGCCGAGACCAATGACGTCCTTGCCGGCCGCACGCAGCTCCTTGGCGCGCGCAGTGATGGCGAGGGTGGCCGATGGCTTAACGGATTGAACACGGTTGGAGAGCTTGATGGTCATCGGTGATGGGTTCCGGATAGCAGGATTGAGGTTAGGCGAAGGTCGGCTGTTCAGCAGGCGATAGGCTGCATGAGCACCTTGCTCGCGACGCAGATTGGCTTTCAGCGACAAGCACCCGATCATAGCGAATCAGAAACGACTGCGCGACGCATCTCGCCTCCCTGCTGTCGGCCCCGACTGTTGCCTGTCGCCGGCTGCAATCGACCAAGCCAAGGCTCAACGACGCCCGGAAACACCACTCTATGTCTCCTCGCCCCTTCGAACTCATCTCCCCGTTTCAGCCTGCCGGCGATCAACCGGAGGCCATTCGCCGGCTGACCGAGGGGCTCAACGACGGCGAAGCCGGCATGACGCTGCTCGGGGTCACTGGCTCTGGCAAGACCTTCAGCATCGCTAACGTCATCGATCGCGTGCAGCGGCCGACGCTCATCCTGGCACCTAACAAGACCTTAGCCGCGCAGCTCTATGGCGAGATGCGCGAGTTCTTTCCGCACAATGCGGTCGAGTACTTCGTTTCTTACTACGACTACTACCAGCCCGAGGCCTATGTGCCGGCCTCCGACACCTACATCGAGAAGGATGCCTCGATCAACGAGCACATCGAGCAGATGCGCCTGTCGGCGACCAAGGCCCTGCTCGAGCGCCCCGATGTCATCCTGGTCGCGACCGTCTCTAGCATCTACGGCCTAGGTGATCCGGAGGCCTACCTAAAGATGGTGCTGCATCTCTCGCGCGGTGATCTCATCGACCAGCGCGCCATCCTGCGCCGACTCTCGGCCCTGCAGTACCGGCGCAATGAGGTCGAGCTGTCCCGTGGCTCCTATCGAGTACGCGGCGACGTCATCGACATCTATCCGGCCGAGTCGGATGACGAAGCAGTGCGCATTGAGCTGTTCGATGACGAGATCGAGGCCCTGTCGCTGTTCGATCCGCTTACCGGCGAGTCCAAGCGCAAGGTGCCACGCTATACGGTCTTCCCGAAGACCCACTACGCGACGCCGCGCGAGGTCATCCTCAACGCGATTGAGCAGATCAAGGTCGAGCTCAAGGACCGACTCAACTGGCTGCGCGACAACGACAAGCTGGTCGAGGCGCAGCGGCTTGAACAGCGCACCATCTTCGATCTGGAGATGATGGTCGAGGTCGGCTATTGCTCCGGAATCGAGAACTACAGCCGCTATCTCTCTGGGCGCGGACCCGGCGAGCCGCCACCGACCTTGTTCGATTATCTGCCAAAGGATGCGCTGATCGTCATCGACGAGAGCCATGTGACGGTGCCGCAGCTCGGCGGCATGTACCGTGGCGATCGCTCGCGCAAGGAGAACCTAGTCGACTACGGCTTCCGGCTCCCCTCGGCCTTGGATAACCGGCCGCTGCGGTTCGAGGAGTTCGAGGCACGGCGACCACAGGCCATCTTTGTCTCAGCGACCCCGCGTCAGTACGAACTTGACCACTCTGGCGCGGTGATCGAACAGGTGGTTCGCCCAACCGGCCTGGTCGACCCCGAGGTCGAGGTGCGCCCGGCGCGCACCCAGGTCGACGACCTGCTCTCCGAGATCCGGCTGCGCGTCGCCCATCACGAACGTGTGCTGGCCACCACGTTGACCAAGCGCATGGCCGAGGATCTGACCGACTATCTGGGCGAGCACGGCATCCGCGTACGCTATCTGCACTCGGATATCGATACCGTCGAGCGCATCGAGATCATCCGCGATCTGCGCTTAGGCGAGTTCGACGTGCTGGTTGGCATCAACCTGCTGCGTGAGGGCCTGGATATGCCCGAGGTCTCGCTGGTCGCGATTCTGGATGCTGACAAAGAGGGCTTCCTCCGTTCGGAGGGCTCGCTGATTCAGACCATCGGCCGCGCCGCGCGCAACGCCAATGGCAAGGCCATCCTCTATGCCGATGCGATCACCGGCTCGATGCGCCGCGCCATCGATGAGACCGAGCGTCGCCGCGCCAAGCAGGTCGCCCACAACCTCGCGCACGGCATCACGCCACAGACGATCAAGAAGGCGGTCGCGGACATCATGGAGGCGCATGTGCCCGGTGCACCGATGAAGCCGCGCGACTTCGCCAAGGTCGCCGACGAGATGGCCGAGTATGCCGATCTGACACCAGCGCAGATGGCAAAGAAGCTGAAAAGCATGGAGAAGGACATGTATCGTGCAGCCAAAGCACTCGAGTTCGAGCAGGCCGCGGCACTGCGCGATCAGATCAAGCAGCTACGTGCGCGTGGTCTCGCGGCCTAAGATGCATGCCCATGCTTGAGGTCGAGCTGT
Organism: Halochromatium sp.; assembly: GCA_010912705.1. GTDB lineage: Bacteria > Pseudomonadota > Gammaproteobacteria > Chromatiales > Chromatiaceae > Lamprobacter. Next base: position 82,147 of record POWB01000016.1, on the reverse strand, counting down.
CGAGCGAGTCGTACCCATTTTCCCTGCCACCATCCCCGTCCAGACCCTGATGAGCGAATACCAATCTTTCGAATTCCAAGCCATCGAACGCCCATTGACCAAGGCAGAGATGACCGAACTGCGGCGCTTTTCGTCGCGCGCCGAGATCACCCCCACGCGTTTCTGGAATGAGTATCACTGGGGTGATTTCAAGGGCAACCCAGAACGCTGGATGGAGCGCTATTTCGATGCCTTCCTCCATGTCGCCAACTGGGGAACGCACTGGCTTATGCTGCGTCTACCCACTGATCTAATGAGCTTAGGCGATATCGGCGACTATCTGCTCGAAGACGACCTGGAGGGAGGCGGCTTGAAAGGCTGGCAGACAGCGGAGCATCTCCTGCTTTCCTTCAGGTCAGAGACCGAGGAGCCGGACTGGGAGGAGGGCAGTGGCTGGCTCTCGTCGCTGATCGGCGTGCGCACGAGCCTAATGCGTGGTGATCATCGCAGTCTCTATCTCGGCTGGCTGGCGCAGGCTGGAGCGGGTTATTTGGATGATACGTCGCTGGAGCCAACCGTTCCGCCTGGACTTGGCGAGCTGGATGCAGCCCATGGCGCCTTGGCTGAGTTTCTGCGCATTTCGGATGATCTGATTGCAGCCGCGTCGGTGTCGAGTGCCTCGCTGCAGGCGCAAGAGATCAGCGCGACCGAGATCGCCGCTTGGGTAGCCGAGCGCTCGGCGAACGAGAAAGACGCACTGCTCACCGAGCTCATCGTTAGTGATCAACCGCATCGCCTTGCGTTGCTACGGCGGCGGATCGAGCGCGACTGTCATCCGCTCACGCTTGAGGACGACTCGAGTGCGCGCCGGACGGTCGGCGAGCTGCGCGCGAGTGCCGCGACGATCAGCCGTGAGCGTCGGGCACGCGAAGCGGCAGCGCAGGCTGCGGAGCAAGCACGCAAGGCTGCTGAGGTGGCCGCAGCGCGGAAACGCTATCTCGACGCACTGCGCGGTCGAGAGGAGGCGTTATGGCGCAAGATCGATGGCTTGATCGAGTATCGCCAGGCCTCCGCCTACCAGGAAGCAGTAGAGCGGCTTAAGGATCTGCGTGATCTCGCGGATGCTGATGGCATGCGCGATGCCTTTAATGAACGCATTCGGCAGCTACGGGAGGGGCACGCTCGTAAGCAAGCACTGGTGCGTCGGCTTGATGAGGCAGGGCTGGTGGGGCGTTGAGGTCCGCTGTAGTGGTGCATGAGATGATAGCCTCTGAACGATTACTCAACGGCATTCCGCATTGGATTCTTCATAGCGATAGCCGACGCCATAGACCGACTGAATCGACTCAAGTGTGGGATCGAGCGCGGCTAACTTGCGCCGTAGCTTCTTCACGTGGCTGTCGATGGTGCGGTCCGAGACGATACGATGGTCGCGATAGCTGCGCTCGATCAGCTGCTCGCGGCTAAAGATGCGCCCCGGCGCTGACATCAGGGTGGCGAGTAGGCCGCATTCGACCGCTGTCAGCTCGACGCTCGCCTCATCAAGGCGCACCCGCAGCCGATCGGCGTCGAGCTGCAAGCGGGTGGTCGAGGCCGCATCCAGCTGCCGTCCGCGCCGCAGTACGGCCTTGACCCGCGCGACGACTTCGCGTGGGCTATAAGGCTTGCAGATGTAATCGTCGGCACCGAGCTCGAGGCCGAGCAGCCGGTCGATCTCTTCGACCCGGGCGGTGGTCATAATGATTGGCAGGTTGGTGAAACTGCGCAGTTCACGGCAGATATCCAGCCCATCACGACCCGGCAGCATTAGGTCGAGCAATATCAGCGTTGGCGGTTTGATGCGCACCTGCGCGATCACCTCTCGACCATCGGCCAGCTGCTCGGTCGCGAAGCCAGCGGCCCGCAGATAATCGGCCAGCAGCCTGGCGAGTCGGGTTTCATCCTCAACGATCAGAATGCGTTCGGTCATCATCGTTGTGGTAATAGTATCCGAATCCAGAGACCGCCCTGAGGCGCCGCCAGTGCCTCGATAGAGCCTTGGTGGGCGGCGACGATATTCTGCGCGATCGCCAGTCCGAGCCCGGCACCGCCGGCGGTGCGCCCGCGCGAAGGCTCAACCCGATACAGGCGCTCGAACAGTCGCGTGCGATCGGCCGCAGTGACCCCGGGCGCGGTGTCCTGAAAATCGATCGCCAGCCCATCGTTGGCGGTCTTGCTCAAGCGTACCAGGAGTGCTCCGCCGCGCTCGCTGTACTGGAGACTATTCCGTAGCAGGTTGGCAAAGAGCTGCGATAGCCGCTGCGGATCGGCCTGAATCAGCCCCGGCTTGCGCAGCCGATTGTCCCATTCCAGTAGGAGCCCAGCCGCTGCGAAAGAGGTGCGAAAGTTGGCGATCTCGGCTCCGAGCACCCTAGCGAGGTCGGTTTCGGTCTTGCGATAGTTCAACGCACCCAGGTCGCTAAGCGAAAGCTGGTAGAGGTCGTCGATCAGATGCGATAGACGCATGGTATCGCCATGCAGGTGGGCGATGGTGTCGGTGTCGATTGGGCGCACCCCATCCTGCACGGCCTCGAGCTCGGCGCGCAGCAGACCCAGGGGCGTGCGCAATTCATGCGAGATATCTGCCATCCAGCGCCGCCGCGCCTGCTCATTCTGCTCCAGCGTTGCTGCGAGGCTGTTCAGATCACGACCGAGCGCAGCTAGCTCATCATCTCCGGCCACCGGCGCACGAGCGGCAAAGTCGCCACTGGCCAGGCGTCCTGTGACATGGCGAAAGCGCAGCACTGGGCGCGCGAGCCAGCGCGACAGCCACCAGGCCAGTAGCGCCGACAGACTGAGGGTGGCGAGTGCGATGATCGGCAGTGCCGCGGTCTGATGCTGACGAAAGCGCAGCTCAGCGACTTCGTGCAGCGGTGGACCCGAGCGCAGTATGAGTTCACCAATCTCGACGCCGTCCAGGCGCAACGGCTGACGCAGCAGCGGGCGGGCCAGATCGCGCCGGCCATGGCTGGCGCTGGTGTTGGCTTTGATCTCAGATCCGGTAATGACTTGGCCCTGGGCATCGAGCAACACCAAGCGCCGGGCGAGCGGGGCGCGGTGCCGGCCTTGCGAGAATGCATGCTCAGGGGCGGTGCGCAGATCGATCAGTGCCCGCCACAGCCGCCGGTCGCTTGCGATCCGCGACCAGCCGCCATCGGCACGATACTGCGCTATCAAACGCCTGCCAATCTCTTCGATCCGCGCCTGTAGCCGTTGCGCGACCATCTCCCTCAGACCCTGCTGGAACGTCCAGTACATTGATGCTTGCACCGCCAGCACCGAGAGCGCGCAGGCAAACAGCAGGGTCAGAAAGAGCTTGGCACGGATCGAGAGGGTCACAGACCGGGACGCCTCAGCTTCGCCAGCTGTTCCTGGCTCAGGATGCTCGCCAGCTGCTCGCGCATACGGCCATTGTGCCCTGAACGCCCGCCCCCCTGCGTTTCGGTCAAGAGCGTCTTCAGCTCGGCTTGCTGAGCATCACTGAGATCGAGACGCGCTGTCATGCGCGCTAGGCGCCGGTCGATTCGCTCGGCTTGGTAGGCATCGCGCTTGTCTCTCTGGGCATCGGTCAGTACGGCATCAACCTGCGAGCGAAAGTCCGCTCGCAGCTTGTCGCGATTGCTGGCCTGCTCGGCCATCAGTGCGGCAATCGTCTCTTGCTGCTCGGCACTCAGGTCGAGGCGCTCGGTCATGCGCTCCAAGCGCCATTCGGCACCAGAGCCGCCAGCCTTGGCGGGACCAGCCATGGGCGGTTGGGCAGCCAAGGGAGCAACCAGTACGACAGCGAGTGCGGTGGCGAGGGGGATCATGGCTTTCTTCATCAGAAGACTCCTTAAAGGTTTTATCGCGAAAACAAGCGCGAAAACAAGCTCGAAAACAAGGGTCAGGTCCGTCGGGGTCGTCATCACTCCCGACGCTGATAAGACTAAGACCCGAGTATGCAAAGACCGCACAGGCATTGTGCAAAGATCATGGAGACTGCTCGGCAGGCCAATCCTCAGAGTTCAGCGCTGCATCTGTCGTCAGTGTTGTAGCCCCTGTTGCTTCAGGCTCGCGGTCGGCTCGCTGAGCTTGCTGTTGATCTGCTGATCCTGACCGCGCCAGCCTAGCCTGAGACCAAACACATCGCGGTCGCAGACCTCGATGCAGCGACCACACTTGGTGCAGTCGATGCTGTCGATCACCGGGTCGTGTCGGCCGCCCGAGCGCAACGCGCTGCCCTTTAAGGCCGGTTTGATCACCTGTGGCTCTGGACAGACCTTGAAGCAATCCAGGCAGTCGTCGCACTGGTCACGGCGCGGTGCGGCAATGTGCACTGGCGCGGCAACACCGATGGCCGCATAGCAGGCGCCGACCGGACACAGATGCCCGCACCAGCCGCGGGAAACGATGAGCAGGTCGTAGAGAAAGACCGCGGCGAGAATCAGCCAGGCCCAGCCGATGCCAAAGATCAGTCCTCGGTGCAGCATCGAGACTGGATTGACATACTCCCATACCATGGTGCCGGTCAGTACGGGTAGCAGCAGCACCAGACCGAGGAGCCACCAGCGCAGGTTGCGCGAGAGACGGGCGCTACTGCGGATGCCAAGCCGACGCCTGAGCCAGGCCGCGAGGTCGGTGACCAGATTGACAGGGCAGACCCAGGAGCAAAATACTCGCCCACCCAACAGCGCATAGAACAACAGCACCAGCCCCGCGCCGATGAGGCCGGTCGTCGCTGGCCAGCTTCCGCTGAGCATGGATTGGGTGAGGAGGAGCGGATCGGTCAGCGGCAGGATGTCCAGCGTCATACTCGAGGACAGGTTTCCGGTCACCAGCCAGGCACCGAACAAAGGCCCGAGCAGGAACATGAACAGCACCCCAAGCTGGTTGAAGCGGCGCAGCAGCAGCCAACGGTGGCGCTTGAGCCAAGGCTTTCTCGAATCAGTCGAGAGACGTCTGCTGTCGGCCATGATCACAGGCTTCCGTTGCTATTGAGCCGATCATGCTGAGCGAGCTTGCCCTGGATCAGATGCCGCGGCAGCACCTTGATGGCCGCCTCCTCGAGGATGCAGGCCTCCTCGCACTTGCCGCAGCCGGTGCAATGCTCGGCATACACCACCGGAATGAACAGGGCCTGCTGACCTGGGCGCTTGCTGTGGCGATATTCCAGCCTGATGGCGTCACCGCGGATCGGACAGATGTTGAAACAGACCTCGCAGCGCAGGCCCTGGAAGGCGATGCAGGCCTCCTGATCGCTGATGATGGCCAGTCCCATATCGGCGTCATTGATGTCGGTGAGGCTGTGATCGAGCGCATTACTCGGGCAGGCTGCGACGCAGGGGATGTCCTCGCACATCTCGCAACCGGCCTCGCGGGCGATGAAGTAGGGCGTGCCGGTTGGAATATTCTGCCCCAGCCGGGCCAGGTGAAGCATGTCGAACGGACAATCGCGCACGCACAGCCCGCAGCGGATACAGGCACCCTGGAAGTCGGCCTCCGGCAGCGCGCCCGGCGGTCGCAGTGCCCAGGCCGGCAGGCTGCTGGCCTGGCGGCTGTATAAGCTGAGGCCAAGACCAAGCAGGCTGACACTAGCAGCCGTGCGCACTGAGCTTAAGACAAATTCGCGGCGATTCATGTCTTCCTAACATCTGAAAGATAAAGTAGCGTCAATTTTGCGTCGAGATGTTGAAGCCTGGGAATATTCACGACCGAGATGGGTTGGTTTTTTGATGCCCGTCAAGTCTTTTTGATGATTAGCGCTTGTTTGGACGATGAGATAGGGCTGGCACTAAACCGATGCTTCGAGAAGCAGATCAATGGTGATCAAGTCAATGACATTTTGACCCACGGCATCCAACTCAGCGCACGCGGCATGCACAATAAGCCTTGCTGGTTGCAGGACGAGCATTGCTCGAAACCAGCATCTAGGCGCAGACCGACGGAGGGACTCTAGCGGCGACCGCCTCTGGCTGTGATGCGAGTGTCAAGATGGTAGCGAACACTAAGACCGAACCGCGAGCACGAGATATCGCCGTGATGTTCGCGACCCTGCTGCTGTTCTGGCTCATGCTCATGGGCCGGATCACCGCCGACGTTCTCATCGTTGGGGTCATCGTCTCCCTGGCGATTGCGCTGCTGTTTCCAAGCGGCCTCTCGTTCTTCACCGAATTTCGCGCGACCCCCGCAGCGTTCGTTGCGGGACTCCGCTACTACGGCCTGTTCTTCAAAGAGTTGGTCAAGTCCAACCTGAAACTCGCCGCCATCGTCCTGTCCCCATCGTTACCGATCAAGCCCGGTATCGTGAAGGTTCGCACCAGGCTGAAGAGCCGCATGGGGCGGCTGATGCTCGCCAATTCGATCTCGCTGACGCCAGGCACGCTCACCGTCGAGATGGATGGCGAGTGGCTGTACGTGCACTGGGTCAGCGTTGGGTCGACCGACGTCGAGGGGGCCACCGCCGAGATCGTCGCCGGTTTCGAGCGCTATCTCGAGGTCATTTATGGTTGATTTGCTGATCTATTTGGCCGCGACGATCGCCGGGGTCGCCTTTCTGCTCGCGCTCTGGCGCTTCATGGCGGGGCCGACGGCGGCGGATCGCATCATCGCCTTCGATAGTCTCACCATTGTCAGCATCACCGGGATCGCGCTGGCGGCACTGGCGGAAGGGCGCGGCATCTATCTGGACGTTGCCCTGGTCTATGCCTTGCTGTCGTTTCTTGGCGTGATCGTCGTCGCCCGCTACATCGAGAGGGGGTTCTGATGACCCTGATCCTGGATCTGCTCGGAGCCATTCTGCTCGTCGGCGGCACGGTCTTCCTACTGTCCGGCGGCATCGGCTTAGTGCGTATGCCCGATGCCTACAATCGGATTCAGGCTGGTACCAAGGCGACCACCCTGGGAACCCTGCTGGTCCTCGCTGGGGTCGCCTGTCTCCGCCCGGACTGGGGCCTGAAGTTGCTATTGATCGGCCTATTCCTGCTCTTTACCAACCCGTTATCGTCGCAAGTGCTAGCACGCGCGGCGCACCGCGTTGGGGTCAAGCAGGCGCCACAGACCGTCATCGATCGGCTTGAGGAAGACTTGGGAGAGAAGTCATGACATTGCTCATCGCGATGAGCCTGTTGCTGAGCATCACCATCGTGGCGGCCGCATTACTTGCGATACGCGGCAGCCAAAGCCTGGCCATCTCCATCCTCGCCGCGGGTCTAGTGAGCCTGTTGGCCTCAGTGCAGTTCTTGCTGCTGGCCGCGCCGGATGTGGCCATGACCGAGGCCGCGATCGGCAGTGGTCTGACCACCTTCCTCTTCTTCTTCGTGCTCGGGCGGGTGCGCGGGGGCGAGCATGATTAGGCGCCTGTTCGTCGTCCTGCTGCTGTTCGGGCTTGCGATGGTTTTCTCGGGCCTCATGGCCGGCTACAGTCCTGATGAAGTGCTCAATCTCAGCGCCCGTTACTATGCCGAGCACACGGCCCAAGACATCGGTGCGGCCAACATCGTCACCGCCATCATCGTCACCTTCCGCGGGCTCGATACGCTCGGTGAGGTCACGGTGCTGTTCCTCACCGCCGCCATTGTCGGCTTGGTGCTATCTCATGGCCGTCGCGAGGGCAGGGGCTCCGGGCGCGAGCTGCCGCCTGCCGGTGAGCTGCTGACCACGGGCACTCGGCTGTTGGTGCCGCTGATCCTGCTGCTCGGTGCCTATGTCTTCGTCAATGGCCATCTGACCCCGGGTGGTGGCTTCCAGGGTGGCGCCATCCTCGCCTCGGCGATCCTGTTACTGCTGCTGACCGATCCACTGCGGCGCATCAGTCATCGGCTGATCACCGCCATCGAGTCCACCGCCGGTCTGGTCTTCGTCGGGATCGGCCTGCTTGGTATCGTCCTTGCCGGTGGCTTCCTGGATAACCGCATCCTGCCGATCGGCAGCCTCGGCGAACTCTTCTCGGCGGGGGCGATACCGATCATCTACTCCTTTATCGGCCTCAAGGTCGGCGCGGAATTCTCCTCGATGCTGGCGCATCTGTCCGAGACGGAGGATCTCTGATGGCCTATATCGCCATGACCACCGGCTTCGTCTTGATCCTGATCGGGCTCTACGGGGCGCTGACCAATCGCAACATCCTGCGCATGATCGTCGCCTTCACGGTCGCCAACACCGGGGTCAACCTGGTCATGGTCGCCGTCGGCTACCTGCACGGGCGCACGGCGCCGATCCTCGATGCAGCGGTCCCGGTTGCCGAGGCGGTCGAGCGCATCATCGATCCCGTGCCGCAGGCCCTGGTGCTGACCGCGATCGTGATCGGGGTCGGCGTGACGGCCCTGATGCTCGCCTATGCGTACAAGCTCTATGAGAGCAAACGCACCCTCGATATCTCCGCGTTCAAGGACCTGAAATGGTAAGCGCCATCTACATCCTCGCGGTTGGGCTTGGGGCCGCGTTCCTGATCGGCTTGCTGCGCGATGAGTGGCGCGCCGGTGCCTATGGCGTCAGCCTGGCGGCGCTCGCCTTGATGAGCCTGATCTCCGCCAGCTGGGTTTGGGTGCTGGCCTCGGGAGACGGCCGTGCGGTGGACATCCTGACCGCCGGTACCCTGCCACCCTATGCGATCAATCTGCGCATGGGGCTGGCCGAAGCCGTCCTGACCCTCTTGATCAATCTGACCGGCCTACTCTCAGCGGTCTACCTGCGCGATACCCTGTTCAAGCAGGGGCGCCGGGCGCTGGCGACCTTGCTGGTCTTCACCATGGCCTCCTGCGGCATCGTCCTAACCCGCGATCTGTTCAACCTGTTCGTGTTCTTCGAGCTGGTTGCTATCGCGACCGGTGGGCTGGTGCTGCTCTCGCGCGATCAGCGTGCCCTGGCGGCGGGGTTCAAGTACCTGGTCGCCTCCCAGGTCATCACCGTGCTGCTGCTGGTCGGCATCATCTTCGCCTACCATGCGACCGGCACGCTCAACATCGACGGCATGGCGGTGCTGTCGGAGCTGGTGATCAAGGGTGGTGGGCTGGCCTTCTTCCTGATGTTCATCGCCATCCTGCTGGATCTGAAGCCCTTCCCGGCCAATGGCTGGGCGCTGGACATCTACGAGTCGGCGCATCCGGCCTTCTCGGCGATGCTGTCAGCGGCCTCGGCATCGGCCGCGCTGTTCGCCGCCGATAAGCTGCTGCTGATCGGCGGCTCGACCTGGCTGCCGGTGGCCACCGGGATTGGCATCTTCGGCTTCGTCGGCGCCAATCTGTTCGCCTTGGCGCAGACCAACGACCGGCGCCTGCTGGGCTACTCCTCGGTAGCGCAGGTGGGGCTGGTCTTGGCGGTCCTGGGCCAGCGTGACCTGCTCGGCGATCGCTATCTGTTCATCGCCGGCGGTATCCTGCTGGCCCATGCGGTGGCCAAGGCCGGGCTCTATTGGCTGTCTGGCCTCGTCGAAGGGCGCAAGCTGACGGCTTGGAGCGCCTTGCAGGGTCATCCGCTCCTGATCTTTGCCTTCGCCAGCTTCATTGCTCTGCTGGTCGGTCTGCCGCCGTTCCCTGGCTTCTACGCCAAGTGGGAGCTGGTGATCGCGCTGGGCGGGGAGGGCAGGCTGGCGCTGCTCGGGTTGATCCTGTTCGGTGCTTTGCTTGAGGCCGGCTATCTGTTCCGATGGTTCGGGCAGGCGCTGAAGCGTGAGCGCTCGCTGGAACCGGTGGCGGCGTCATCCTTCAAACGGGCGGTGATCTTGAGCGCGGTGGCCGCGGGCTGGGGTCTGGGCTTCATCTGGGGTGCGCTCTCGCCCAACGGCAATCTGCTGCTGGCCTTGCCGCTGCTGTTCGCGCTCGCCTTCCTGGCACTCGAGCCGCTGTCGGTGCGGATCAAGAACAGTGTCGCCATCGTCGGCATGGTCGCTTGGTTCCTGCTGACGCTGCCCAGTTATGATCCGCTCCAGCTGATCTTTGCCGCGGTGATGCTGCTCGGTGGCGCCTTGATCCTGCTGGCGAGCTATCAGACGCAGGGGCAGCGCATCGGCTTCTATCCCTCGGCGATGCTGATGTACGCGGGTCTGGCGATGCTGATCGTCGCTGAGGACGCCTTCAGCTTTTTCGCGGCCTGGGAGTCGCTCACCATTGGCTCGTACTTCCTGATCCTGCGTGGTCAACGCTCGGAGCCGCATGCGCTCTCGTACATGGTGTTTTCGCTCGGCGGCGCCTTCCTGATCCTGGCCGGATTTGCGCTGGCGGCTGGCGGTGATCCGCTGTTCACGCTCGCTGGCCTGGCGAAGGTTGCCGCGCCGATCGCCCCCTGGGTCTTCCTGCTCCTGGCGATCGGCTTCATGACCAAGACCGCCGCCGTTGGCCTGCATATCTGGCTACCGGGCGCCCATGCCGAGGCCGAGACCGATGTCTCACCGATGGTCTCGGGCATCCTGCTCAAGGCCGGCCTGTTCGGGCTCTTCGTGCTGTTGATGGCGATGGGCAGCCAGCAGCTCTACGGGGTGGAGCTGACCCATCTTCTGCTGTGGATCGGTGCGCTCTCGGCACTGATCGGCAACCTGATGGCAGCCTTCCAAGAGGATGCCAAGCGGCTGCTGGCTTATTCGTCGATCGGTCAGATGGGCTATGCCTTGTTCGGCCTGGCGATGATGAACCATCTCGGCTGGCTCATGGCCCTGATGTTCGTCATCAACCACTTCATCTATAAATCCATGCTGTTCCTCTCGGTCGGCGGCGTCGCCAAGCGCACCGGTACCCGGGATATGTATCGCATGGGTGGGCTGATCACCCTGATGCCCCTGTCCTTCATCGCGGTGCTGATCGGCATCATCGCCATGTCCGGCGTGCCGCCCTTGTCCGGCTTCGGTGGTCGTTGGATCTTCTACAACGCGATCCTGACCGCCGAGTATCGGCTGCCGATGATCCTGATCTTCATCTCGGGGCCGATCGCCTTCCTCTATCTGTTCCGGTTGATCCATACCATCTTCTTAGGCCAGCTCAAGGACGAGCATCGGCGGGTGAAAGAGGCCCCGTTCTGGCTGGTGTTGCCGCAGATGATCTTCGTCGCCTTCCTGCTGGTGTTCGCGCTGGTCCCGGGGCTGGCGCTGCGCCGGGTTGATGCCTACATCAGCCAGTTCCATCCCGAGGGCGCCCTGGGCTGGGAGGGACTCACCATCACCAGCGACTTCGGCTACTGGAGCCCGATCTCGATCATGATTGTGGTCGGCGTGATCTTCGCGAGCCTGTTCGCCTGGCTGGTGTTCGTCAACCGCAAGGCGCAAAAGGTCAAGCAGTTCAATATCGTGTTTGCCGGCGAGCGGCCGTTCCGACCAGAGACCACGCACTTCGCCTGGAACTTCTTCGCGCCCTACCGCAAGGCGCTCGGTTTTATGACCGAGCCGCTGGTCGAGCGCTTCTGGGCGGCCATCGTCGATCTCTTGCACGCCAGTGCGGATCTGCTGCGCCGGCTCTACACCGGTAACGGCCAGACCTATGCGATCCAGCTGCTCGCCTTCGTCGTGGTCGTCTACCTCCTGCGTACGGGGCTCTAACCATGTCGTTTGAATGGATCAAGATCCCCTATGCGCTGCTGACGCTGTTCATCGTCGCCAACTATGGCTTCCTGCTGACCGCAGTGATGGCCAAGATCGCGGCCCGAGTCGGGCGCCGGCACGGCATCCCGGTCTGGCAGAACTACCTCGACCTGATCAAGAACTACGGGCTGCGGAGCTCCATCACCCATGGCGTGATGTTCTACCTGGGTCCGGTGTTTCGGCTCACCGGTGGTGTCGGCCTGCTGATGTTCGTGCCGACTATCTATGGCTCGGTCATGTTCTCGAACATGTCCTTTGCCGGCGACCTGATCCTGGCGCTCTACTTCGTCTTCTTCGGCTCCTTGGGTATGGCCCTAGGGGCCGGTGAGAGTGGTCATCCCTATTCGGCGATCGGCGTCACCCGCGGGTTGTCGCAGGTGACCGCAGCCGAGCTGCCATTCGCATTGGCCGTCTATGCGGTTGCGGTGCAGTACCAGACCCTGTCGGTGACTGAGATCGTCGCCGCACAGCAGGGCGGCATCCTGAATTGGACGCTGTTCACCAACCCGATCGCGGTCGCCGCGGCCATGCTCTCGTTCCTCGGATCGATGATGCGCCCGCCGTTCGATGTGGTGCTGGCGCCGCAGGAGATTCCGATCGGGCCGCCGACTGAGTACCACTCGTCCTACCTGGCGCTGATGCAGACCAATCGCGCGATCTTCCCGATTGCCAAGATCGTGATCTACATGAACCTGTTCTTCGGCGGCGCGGCGAGCTGGCCGGTGTTCTTTCTCAAGGTTTTTCTGATCTATCTGGTCTCGGTCATCGTGGGAGTCGTCTTTCCGCGCTTCCGGGTCGAGCAATCGATTCGCTGGTTCTTGATCTGGGCTGTACCACTAGGCGTGATCGCGATCGTGATCGCTTGAGAAGCATCTTCCATCGACGGTGAGGCAATGAAGCAAGAGCTGGAAAAGCGCTGGGTCAAAGGTCCGGATGGCGTCGACTTCGAGGTCGAGCCGCTGCGCGACTATTACTGCGAGGCGCCGCCGACGGTGATGCCCGCGGCCTACAGCAAGATCATTGAGGGCCTGTTCAACTGGGCACGGGCCGAATCGCTCTGGATTCTGGGCTTTGGCACGGGGTGCGGGGCGATCGAGATGCGGCCGCTGATGACGCCGCGATTCGATGCCTACCGCTATGGCATCCAATGGCGGCCGACCCCGAGGCAGTCGAACCTGTTCGTGATCTCGGGCTATCTATCGGTCAAGACGCTGAAGCGGGTGATCCGCTCCTATGAGCAGATGCCGAACCCAAAATACGTGGTCGGATTGGGCTCCTGCACCATCAACGGCGGCATGTACTTTGATTCGTACAACACCATTACCCGACTCGATGAGTATCTGCCGGTGGATGTCTATATCACCGGCTGCATGCCGCGGCCTGAGGCGTTGCTGGCGGGCTTCGAAGAGCTCAAACGCATCATCCGCGCCGGCAAGGGCGAAGGTGCCAATCAATATGCCGAACGTTTCGACTGGTACAAGGCGAACCAGAAGCGCGTGATCCACGATTGGGACATGCCTGACTATAACTGGTGAACAGGGCTAATCTGCGCGCATCTGCGTCATCTGCAGTTAAAAAATCAATGACCATGCAGCCACTCTATCAAGCGCTGAAAGCAGGATTCCCGATCGGCGAGCTAACCGAGCAGCGACCCGATCTGGCCTTCATCACAGTCCCCCGAGAACAACTGCGGGGGCTGTTGCTGCATCTGCGCGATCAGGAGGGCTTTACGCATCTGGTGTTGCTGACGGCGGTGGACTGGATCGAAGAGGATCGCTTCCAACTGACCTACCTGCTGCACGACCGTAAAGGTGCCCGTGATATCGGGCTACGGGTCATGCTGCCGCGCCAAGCGGTGATCGAAGGCGCGCCGATGGAGAGCATCCATGACCTTTGGCCGACGGCCGCCACCTATCAACGCGAGCTGCGCGAGATGTTCGGCATCGACTTCCCCGACAGCCCCGGCGTCAACGAGGACTTCATCCTCGAAGGATGGCGCGAGATCCCGCCCTATCGACGCGATTTCGACACCCTGAAGTATTCCAACGAGACCTTCGCGCCACGCCCAGGGCGTGAGAGCCAGGATCCGGCCCAGTACATGAAAGCACAGCTCTACCCGGACGGAGCCTAAGAGGCCGAATCAGATGGCGTATCAAGCAGACCGCAGCCAATATCCATCGCGTCGCCCGGACGGCAGCCTGGACATCGACCTCAGCTCGGGCAAGTATCTGAAGCTCTGGCAGGGGCCTCAGCATCCCGGCATCACCGGCAACATGTCGGTGGAGCTGACCGTCTGCGGTGACGAGGTGGTCGAGGGTAAGACCCACGTCGGCTATCTGCACCGTGGCTTCGAGAAGCTGATGGAGCGGCGCACCTTCATCCAGTGCTTCCCGATTGTCTGCCGTATCTGCGTTCCTGAGCCTGACTTCAACGAGTACTGCTACGCGGCGGCGGTCGAGGAGCTTGCCGGGCTCGAGGTGCCGGAGCGGGCCGATTGGATACGCACCCTGATCCTCGAGATGGGTCGCATCAACAGCTATCTGATGTACCTCGGCGGCCAGGCCGGTGCGCTCGGTCAGGGCGTCATCGGCCAGTGGACGACCTATGTACGCGACCTGATGCTCGACCGCTTCGAGGAGCTGAGCGGGGCGCGCATCTATCACATGTTCATCATGCCTGGCGGGGTGCGCGACGGGCTGCCCGATGGCTTCGACCAGCGCATGGAGGAGACCCTGCGGGAGATCGAATCCACGCTCGCCGACGTCAAGGATGTCATGTTCAACAACGCGGTGTTCAAGAAGCGCACGGTCGGGCTCGGCTATATCGACCCCGCGATCGTTGATCAATACGGTGTCACTGGCCCGACCGCTCGTGCTGCTGGTGTGGCCAAGGACGTGCGCAGGGATCAGCCCTATCTGGTCTATCCCCAGCTCGATTTCGAGCCGGTAGTGGGTCAGGACTCGGATGTCTTTACGCGAGCTGATGTGCGCCGCCGCGATCTGCTGATGTCCGTCGACCTGATCCGCCAGATCTTAGCCCGCATCCCGCGCTCCGGGGCGGTGATGGCGCCGCTGCCGAACGTCTTGCATTGGAAGATCCCCTTTGGCGAGACCTATATCCGCGGCGAGTGCTCGCGTGGCGAATATGGCTATTACCTGGTCACCGATGGCAGCGGTTATCCGCGGCGGGTCAATGTGCGCGGACCCTCTTATACACATGCGATGGCCTTGCTCGAGCGCCTGATCGTCAATTGCAATATCTCTGACGTCGCCGCGCTGATGGTCTCGCTACATACCTATCCGCCCGAGATCGAGCGGTAAACGGCTCACCACGGCGTTTGTGAAGAACCCTGCGAACAGCCGAGATGTTCATCAGCATTCTGCGTTCATCTGCGGTTCAAAAAATTCTATGTTAGTCGAGACATTCGGATGAGCCTGAGCGACGTCCTTTCTCCCTTCAGCGCCTGGAAGAACCTCTTCCGCGATCCGGTCAGCATCCCCGATCCGCTCAACGATCGGCCAGGTGCGCCGCGCTATCGTGGCTTCCACCAAAACGACATCGAGAAATGTATCGGCTGCGGGACCTGCGAGGCGATCTGCCAGAATGCGGCGATCGACATGGTCGTAGTCGCGGAGATTGCGACCAAGCCAGGCGACTCCGGTCTGCGTCCGCGCATCGATTATGGGCGCTGCTGCTGGTGTGCGCTCTGTGTCGATGTCTGCATGACCAGCTCGCTGAGCATGTCGAACGAGTACAAGTGGGTGGACCATGATCCAGAGGTGTTTCGCTTCACCCCGGGCATCGACCTAAAGCATTGGGACAGCACCGAGCTCGGCTACCGGCGTCCCGAAGGGCATCGGCTGACTGGTAACGAGCGGGTGGTCATGGGCGAGCTTGCGCCAGAGGCGCGCGCCGATTCCTTCGTCGAGATCGTCGCCGGCTACGACCTCGAGCAGGCCAAGCTCGAGGCCGATCGTTGTGTCTCCTGCGGCCTCTGTGTCGCGACCTGCCCGACGCACATGGCGGTGCCCGAGTACATCGCCACCATCCGCGACGGCGACTACGAGCAGGGCGTGCGGTTGCTCTATCAGACCAACCCCTTCTCCAATGTCTGCGGGCGCGTCTGCACCCATCGTTGCGAGACCAGCTGTGCGGCGCGGCACGAGGGCGATCCCATCGCCATCCGTTGGCTCAAGCGCCATATCATTGATCAGGTCCCGCATGATCGGGTCAAGCAGATCGCCGCCGAGGGCCGCGTCAACGAGCCGAGTGACCACAGGGTCGCGATCATTGGGGCCGGACCAGCTGGTCTCACCGCGGCCTTCGATCTGGCCAAGGCTGGCCATGGCGTCACCGTCTTCGAGGCGCTGCCGGCCCCTGGTGGCATGATGCGCTATGGCATCCCGGAATACCGGCTGCCTTACGACAAGCTCGATGAAGACGTCGACGTCATCCGATCAATGGGGGTCGAGATCCGTTGTAACACCCGCATCGGCGAGGACATTAGCATCGATCAGCTGCGCGAGCAGCACGATACCGTCCTGCTGGCCATCGGCTTGCACCAGGGCCGCTCGACGCGCATCCCTGGCAGTGAGCATGAGGATGTTGTCTCTGCGGTGGAGCTGCTGCGCCGGATTACCTTTGGCGAGCGCTTCGACGTGCCCAAGACGGTCGCGGTGATCGGTGGTGGCAACGTCGCCATGGACATCGCCCGCAGCCTGGCGCGCATGCAGCGCCAGCAACATGGACAGGTTGGTGTCACCCTGGTCGCGCTTGAGGCCGAAGACTTGATGCTCGCCGATCGCGAGGAGATCGACGAGGCACGCGAGGAGGGCGTCGTCATCATCCCCAGTCGCGGTCCGCGTCAGTGCCTGATTGAGCGCGATGCCGTCACTGGGCTAGAGACCGTTCACTGCGTCTCGGTGTTCGATGAACAGGGCCGCTTCGCGCCGAAGTACGACGACAGTGACATTCAAGTCCACGATGCTGGGTTGGTCGTCGAGGCAATCGGCCAGGCCGCGGATCATGTCTTTCTGGGTGAGTCCTTGACCGAGGCCTTGGAATGGGAGCGCAACCGGATTCGAATCGATGCTGACGGCCACACCTCCGAGTCATGGCTCTGGGCGGCGGGCGACGCAGTCGAAGGACCGGATGTGATCACCGCCGTCGCCGCTGGACACCGGATTGCTGCCAGTATGATGTTAGCCTTCGCCCAGAAGTCTGGCAGGGAGTAGACTGACGCCCGTTCGATGAGATGACTGAACCAGCAGGGTAGGGCACCATCATCTGTCCAGACATGTAGCTTGGCCACATCGGAAGAATGAATACCTCAATGAGAGGCGGTTAACAGCATGACGAGAGACGAATGGATTGATCGCCTTCTGTTCGCAACATTGTGGCTAGCCTTGCTGGGTTATGCACTGTTCTTCGCGCCTTCTGGCCCAACGGATCTCTTTGCCCAACTGATTGACTTATCACTGGCGCGCACGGCAGCGGTGGACCCCATTGCGATCGCCGTCTTCAATCTGCTCGGGGTGCTGCCAACTGCCTTCCTCGCGCTCCTGCTCTTCGAGACTGGCAAGCCGAGCCCTTGGACGTTTACGCTTGGCAGCTATGTACTAGGTGGTTTCATCCTGTTGCCCTATTTGGTGCTGCGCGATACGCGAGCACCGCTGGATTCAGACCCAGGCCCATTCGTGCGCGCCATCGGCTCGCGGGTTGCTGGACTGATCCTGCTGCTGATTGCGCTTGGTCTGATCGGATTCGCGATCATTGCCGGCGACCTAGGTGCCTTTGCTGCACAGTTTCAGCACTCTGGCTTCATCGCCTTGATGTGTTTCGACCTCCTGGTCTTATCCTTGTCACTGCATCGCTGTGCTGCTAGCGACCGCCGCCGGCGCGCGCTCAGCATGAGCGGTTGGCGCGCACAAGCGGTGCGCATCCCGCTGCTAGGCCCTCTGCTTTATCTTGCCCTGCGTACACCGATCTAAGACCTTGAATGCGAGCGATTTGCCGCTCGTTTGGGCTGGACCTATCTTGCGTCGCGTGCTCCGCGACAGGCTCAGCCTCTGGCTTGCAGTGCGTGAGCCCCTGAGGTGCGCTGCCAGTTCTGCGTCGCACTCGGCGAGGGCCAGCAGCACACGCAGACGCGTCCTTTACTTTACATAATATACATTATGCGCAATCAACCCAAGGGGCCGATCCGGCTCTAGGGTGCCATCACTGGCTGCGTACTGCTCTGGCTCTGGACCCATGACTGCAGGCAAACTTAATAGAGATGATCTCGGATCATGCGCCGAGATTGTGAATAGGATCACAGAACGGACCGGAACTCGATCGAGTCGCACCGCTTTTGCTCTGCCAAGCATCCGGGAACTGCCTCCTGCTGCCGATAAGGTAAGTAACAGCTAGAGGAGCACGGCGAGGAGCACGGTAATGTACAGCGATCAGATCCAGACTCAACTTCAGGTCCAGACTCAAGTCATCCACTCGGAACCGCAGAGTCGTGAGCACGCACAGCGGATGCACGGCGCCCTCACTGAGCTGGTCCTGCGTCATGAAAATGATCTCTATGCAAGAACGCGCGGTATCAGCCAAGCGAATCGTGCGTTTGGATGGCGGCCTGGCTATCTCAACCGCGCGACTGGCGAGATCGAACTATCGCGGTTTAGTGACGGCAGACCTGCGCCAATCCACGTCCTCGATGGACTTCCGGAGTCATGGGTGCAGAGCCGAGACCCCGACGGCCATGTGATCGCGACCGAGCCTGAGATCATCTCTGGCTTCATACGAGACGGCCAATTCTTCACTCGTGAGCAGGCCGCACGCGCAGCAGCCCACTGATCGACGCCTCTAGTGGTTCCGGCTCGATCCGCCTGTCTTCACAGGGTATCGATCGCTTCGCGCAGGCTCAGTACAGGACGGATCTCCAGGCCGTCGATACCCCCTTTCGGCACATTGGCTTTGGGCACGACGGCTTGCTTGAATCCATGTTTGGCGGCCTCGCGTAGTCGGTCCGGGCCGTTCGGCACCGGCCGGATCTCGCCGGATAGGCCAACCTCACCAAAGACCGCAAGATCCACGGGCAAGGCCTGATCGCGAAAGCTCGAGAGCACGGCGAACAGCACGGCTAGATCAGCGGCGGTCTCGGTCACGCGGACCCCGCCGACGACGTTGGTGAAGACATCCTGGTCGAACATCGCGATGCCGCCATGGCGGTGCAGCACGGCCAGCAGCATCGCCAGTCGATTCTGCTCCAAGCCCACCGCCAGCCGGCGCGGATTGGCCAGCGGGCTCTGATCCACGAGTGCCTGGACCTCGACCAGCATCGGCCGCGTGCCCTCGCGCGTGACCAGCACCACCGAGCCCGGTGCTGGCTCGGAGTGGCGCGAAAGGAAGATCGCCGAGGGGTTCGAGACCTGGCGCAGGCCGCGATCGGTCATCGCAAAGACGCCAAGCTCGTTGACGGCGCCGAAGCGATTCTTGACCGCCCGCACCAGCCGATGGGCATTGCCGGATTCGCCCTCGAAATAGAGCACGGTATCGACCATGTGCTCGAGCACGCGCGGCCCGGCTAAGGCGCCTTCCTTCGTGACATGGCCGACCAGAAATACCGTGGTGTTGGTGAGCTTGGCATAGCGGACCAACTGGGCGGCGGTTTCGCGCACTTGCGAGACCGAGCCTGGCGCTGAGGTCAAGGCCTCGGTAAACAGGGTTTGGATGGAATCGATCACCAGCACGCGTGGCGCCTCAGCCGCGGCGGTGGCCAAGATCTGCTCGATGCAGGTCTCGGCGAGCAGATTGAGTCCACCTGGCTCGAGTCCCAGCCGTTGCGCTCGTAGGCTCACCTGCTGCGGCGATTCCTCGCCAGTCACGTAGAGCACCGAGCCTTTGGTCGAAGTGAAGGCCGGGTTGGCGTCGATGGCTGCGCAGGCTTGCAGCAGCAGGGTCGATTTACCGATGCCCGGATCACCACCGATCAGCACCACCGAGCCTTGCACCAGCCCACCGCCGAGCACCCGATCAAGCTCGGCAATACCGCTCGGAGTGCGCACCTCCTGTTCAGGGGGGATCTCGGCGAGTCGGTAGATGGCGCCTAAGTCAGCACGCACCGCGCTCCCAGCAGCTCCCGCGTAGCCGCCGGCACCTGATCGTGGCGTCGCCTTCGGTGGCAGCGCAACCTGCTCGATGCTATTCCATGCACCGCATTCGGTACAGCGTCCGCTCCATTTCGGGCTCTGGGCGCCGCAACTGTTGCAGACATAGACGCTGCGGCCTTTTTTGGCTGGCGCGTTCAAGGCCCCTGCTCCGACCGTCCTAACCGAACCGCCTCAGACATTTGCCCCGAGGCCTCGTAATCCAGCCGCACGCGCGGCGAGAGCCGGCACAGCAGCTCGTAGTTGATGGTGCCAACCTGCTCCGCTATGACCTCGACTGGCAGCCCCTGGCCCCAGAGGATCACCGGGTCGCCCACCCTCGCATCCGGTATCTGGCAAAGATCAACGCTGATCATATCCATAGAAACGCGTCCTAGCAGGGCTGCACGCTGGCCGTGGATCAGGACCGGAGTGCCGCTCGGTGCGTGACGTGGATAGCCATCGCCATAGCCGATGGCGACAACGCCCACGCGCATCGGCTCCGGGCACCGATAGGTGCTGCCATAGCCAATCACCGCACCGGCCGCCATCTCGCGCACGGCGATGAGCTGGCTCGAAAGTGTCATCACCGGCCTCAGATCCAGCGCCGCAGCGGAACTGTCGAGCAGCGGCGAGCCGCCGTAAAGCATGATCCCCGGCCGCACCCAATCACTTCTGGCGGCAGGATGGGCGAGGATGCCAGCCGAGTTGCCGATCGAGAGCGGTAGGTCAAAGCGTTCGGCAAGCGCCCTCGCCTGCTGACATTGCGCCGCCGTCATCGAATGCGATGGATCATCGGCATTGGCCAGGTGCGTCATGATCCCAGCAAGCTCAAGCGTTGGCCCTCTCGATCCCGCTCCGGCTCCCGAGCAAGGTCCCGATGTCAGCGCGCGAATCCGCTCGATCAGCGCGATCGCCTCAGCCTCATGCAAGCCAAGCCGACCCATGCCCGTATCAAGCTTGATCCAAATGCGTTGCGGTCTTGGCTGCGGGTTGGCCTCCAGGTGGCTCAGGATGAGCTCGAGCTGCCGGCTCGAGTGCAGCGTCATCTCGACCTGCATCGAGAGCACCGCGCCAAGCTCCGTGTCGTTCGCAACCCCCTCCATGACCAGCAAGGGTTTGCTAACGCCAATGCCACGCAGTCCAAGCGCCTCCTGCACCCGCGCGACGGCAAAGCCATCCGCCTCCGCCAGCGCAGCAGCACAATGCCCCATGCCATGCCCGTAGGCATCGGCCTTGATCACCGCCCAGATACGACTCTCGGGAGCTGCCGCTCGGCAGACCGCTAGATTATGGCGCAGCGCATCAAGGTCGATCTGCGCAATTGGACCGATGATCATTGGTACCCCAGATCGCCGTAGAGATCCTCGGCGAGGTTCTCGAACTTGGTGAACTGACCCAAGAACGCAAGCTTTACCGTGCCGATCGGGCCATTACGCTGTTTGGCGATAATGATCTCGGCGACGCCCTTATCCGGGCTATCCTCGTTGTAGACCTCATCGCGGTAGATGAAGGCGATGACGTCTGCATCCTGTTCAATGGCACCACTTTCCCTCAAATCCGACATCACCGGTCGCTTGTTCGGCCGCTGCTCCAGACTCCGGTTGAGCTGCGACAGGGCGACGACCGGTACATGCAGCTCCTTGGCCAAGGCCTTGAGTGAGCGGGAGATCGCTGAGATCTCAGTGGCGCGGTTTTCGCCTTCGCTTGGCGCCTGCATCAACTGCAGGTAATCGATGACGATCATCCCGAGCTCCTTCTCTTCGCGCTTCAGATCGCGCTGCAGCCGGCGCACCCGCGCGCGTAGATCCGTGGGCGAGAGCGCGGGCGTGTCATCGATGTACATTGGCGTCTGCGACAACATGGTCACCGCCGAGGTCAGCCGCGGCCAGTCCTCTTCATTCAGTTTGCCAGTGCGGACCCGATGCTGATCGATCTGCCCGAGCGATGACATCATGCGCATCGCCAGCGCATCGCCGGGCATCTCCATGCTGAAGACCGCGACGCCCTTTCCTGTCTTGATCGCGACATTTTCAGCCATATTCATCGCGAAACTGGTGTTGTGCACGCAGATGTCATTGGCGACGAAATTGTGCGTCTCCGGGATCGTCAGGTCGTAGACCTGGCATAGGCCCATCGGCTCGATCGATACGATGGGGTCCCAATACAATTCACTGCTCGCAAGATCGCTCAGCGATCGCTTACCCTCGAGCGTTTCGATGACCTGAGCGAGTGGAGTCTCTTTGGAATAGATACCAATCTCGTTTGCAAAGGTGCGTATTGAATCGGCATCCGTCAGATCCAGTTGCCAGGCGTATCGATCGCCGCCCTCGTAGCGGATGCAGCGGTGGCGAAGCTTGGCGATGACGCCAAAACGCAGCAGCAGGTGCTGGACCTGCCGGGCCAGACGTTCACTGACCGAGGCATAGCCAAGCTGACACTGGCCGCTTGCGAGCCGAGTCGCCCAACCATCCGTTGCGAACAATCGGTTTAAAAACAGTGCGAGCTGAGCCTTTGGTAATGCGAAGACCGGCTCCGGGATGAACTTATGATGTGCATCGCGTCCCCAAAGCCCTAAGTCCATCAGCCAACGAGTGAGTGCGTTAGGGCCATTCTTGACCGCGCGCTCGTGCTCACCCGGTAACCAGGCGACTTGGGCATGCGCGAAGAATCGCTCGATCTGGTCAAACAGCCCGGCGCCAGGCATGCTCACCCCTTGGAGCCAATAGCAGACCGTCGCCGGACTCGCCCCCGTGGCTAGGGCGAGCTGACGCTGAGAGCAGCCAGAGACCTGAAGGGCCTCGCGCAACGCTGAGCTGAAGGCCTGGCGACGGGTTCGAACCGCTGCGCGATCCGCGACCACGCAGACATCAGCGGTGCGTGTCGGCCGTTGCTTGAGCAGCCCGATAACATCTCCAAATGCATTGGCGGCAGCGATAAAGTCGCTTTGGATCTCGGGGTTGTCGTTCGTCAGCTTCGGCGTGGGGCCGGTGAGGCAGCCGTCTCCAATCAGATAACCGAGCAGCTTGACCTCGCAGTCGCGCATCGCGCGTTGGCCGAAAACCGGCAGGCATCGGGGCACTGCGACGGCGTCACCGACGGCAAGCTCGCTGAGCGGTTGCCAGCCCTCCATCGTCAGGAACGGATGCGTCGCCGTGGTCTCGACCACGCGCCCAAGTCTGGTCGTGACTCGAAACACGGGTTTGTGCCCGTCATCAACGAACGCGCTGGGCTGCGTGATCCTGAAGCGCAGCCGCTCATCGAGCGTCAGCAGCGCGGCCTGACGCCGCTGGACGATGGCTTCGATGCTGCTGATCCGCCCATCCGCGAGCAGAATCTCGCTGTTAGCCGCCAGACACTTACCCATCGACGGCCTCCCCGCGCAAATGATCAGGTCAGCGGGCTGCAGGCCGGAAGTCTTCATGTCGAAGTCGATGAAACCGGTCGGGAGGCCGGTAATCGGCTCGTCGCGCTGGTGGAGCTCATCGATCTTGCTGACAGCGATGGTCAAGAGCTCTTCGATCGACTTGAAGCCACCGCCGCGGGTGAGCTGCTCGGCGATCTCGAACACCTTGGCTTCAGCGGCGTCGAGGATCTCGGCCTCGCTGCGGCCCTTGGTATCGAAGGCCAGATCGGCGATGCCGGTGCCGGCCCGGATCAGCTGGCGCAGCACCGAGTTGAAGCGGACGATGCGCGCGTAATGCGCGGCATTCGCGGCTGAGCCGGTGTTGCGATCGATCTCGGCGAGGTAGCTCATGCCACCCATGTCGTCGAGCAGCTTGCGCTTGTCGAGTGCCTCGGCTAGCGTGATGACGTCGAACGGCTGATCCTGCTCGGCCAAGATATGGATGGCGCGGAAGATCAGCTGATGCTCTTGGCGGTAGAAATCCGTCTCCCGCACCTTGTCCGCTACCTGCTCCCAGACGCTGTTCTCGAGCATCAAGGCGCCTAGGAGCGACTGCTCGGCCTGCAGGTTATGGGGCGGGATACGCATCCCCGGCATCGCCTCCGCCATCTCGGACAGCGCATCGGTAGGCGAGCCGATGGGCTCCATCCCGAAGTCCTCTGGCAGCATCGGTGGCGGGCCTTCCATGGCCTCTTGCTCAAGATCCTCTGGGGAAGACGGGCGTTTGGTCAAGTCAGCGGTCTCGTTGCATCGACGGCCGAGCCGTCATTCTTAGCCTCCATTCTCAGTGCTTGCGCCCCGGCGAGCAAACCAAAGTACGAGATCACAGCAATTTTTCGATGGCATTGCGCATCTTTTTGCTATCTGGTGAGGTGATGCTTGCAAAGTAGTCGACAACCTTGCCTTCTCTATCGATCAGGTACTTATAGAAGTTCCATTTCGGATAGGCACCGGTTTGTTCCGCAAGGTATTGAAAAAGCGGGTCAGCCTTGCCTTTCTTGACGTGGATCTTCTCGAACATTGGGAATTCGACCGAATAGGTCAGCCGGCAGAATTGCTGGATCTGCTCCTCGCTGCCCGGCTCCTGGTTGCCAAAGTCGTTCGAGGGAAAGCCAAGCACCACCAGACCGCGATCCCGATACTGGTCATAGAGTGCTTCGAGCCCCTCGTACTGCCCGGTAAATCCACACTTGCTGGCGGTATTGACCATCAGTACCACCTTACCCTGATAGGCATCGCAGAGCTTGATGGTTTCGTCTCCGGCGAGACGACGGTGCTCAAAATCGAGCGCTGGCCCACAGTTTGCGCTGGCGTTGGTCGACATACTAAAACCTCCTAGGAGCATCACAACAGCTAGAATTCGCATCGATTTGTCTCGGTATTGATTGTACAAAGTTTCGACAGACTTTACATGGGACGCTAGCCTCTGAACACAAGCCTCCCAAAGCGGGCTCGCAAATACTTGACATGGATAGGGTTTAGCCTAACCCCCGATCTAGGTCTACGGCTTAAGGGTCTGCATGAGCAACGATTAGCGTCTGAACATTGACTGTACATGGTTTGAAAAGGTCATTCCGGGGCCACCTAAGGCAGATCGCAACTTGAAGCATAGAGAGAGGTATATTTCAATGGTTGATTGGATCGAAGGTCGGGTGACGGGCAAACGGCACTGGTCGCAAGCGCTCTACAGCCTCCAGATCGAGGCGCCGCTTGCGGCATTCCAGGCCGGGCAGTACATCAAAGTGGCGCTAGATCTAGATGGTGAGCGCGTCGGTCGGCCCTACTCGCTGGTCAACGCGCCACAGGAGCAGCCACTCGAGATCTACTTCAATGAGATTCCGGAAGGCCCGCTGACGCCCAAGTTATCCGATCTCGAGATCGGTGATCGTATCTGGGTCTCGGCCAAGGCCAGTGGCGTCTTCACCCTCGACAATGTGGTCTCACGTCGGCACCTGTGGATGCTCGCCACCGGCACGGCCCTGGGGGTGTTCTTATCGATCCTGAAGACGGCCGAGCCCTGGGAGCGCTTCGAGCGCATCATCCTGGTGCATGGGGCCCGTAATACAGGCGAATTGGCCTACGGTGAGACTATTGCCGAGCTGCAAGCGCAGCATGAGGGGGCCTTCACCTTTATCACTGCACTCACGCGCGACTCGAGTGAGACGGCGCTGCAGGGCCGCATCACCAGCCTGCTCGAGAACGGCGAACTCGAGGATGCTGCCGGTGCCAAGATTAGCACTGAAGATAGCCATCTGATGCTCTGTGGCAACTCGGAGATGATCAAGGACGTGCGTGCCTGGCTGGAGTCACATGGACTGCATCGGCACAAACGACTCGAGCCCGGCCACTACACCACCGAGCAGTATCACTGAAGGAGAACCGATTGAACGCAGATGTCATCATCATCGGCGCCGGCTTGAGTGGCTTGGCCTGTGCGCATGCGCTACAGCAGGCCGGCATCAGCTTCCGCATCCTCGAGGCCAGCGACCGTGTTGGCGGCCGTGTGGCAACCGATCAGGTCGATGGCTTTCGGCTTGACCGCGGCTTTCAGGTGCTGCAGACCTGGTATCCGGAGGCGTAACGTCAGCTTGATTATCAGGCGCTCGATCTGCGTTCTTTCTACCCCGGCGCTCAGGTACGTATTGGCGATCGCTTTTTCCGCGTCAGCGATATCTGGCGGCATCCAGAGCGCCTCCTGGAGATGGTCTTTTGCCCAGTTGGTACAGTTGGCGACAAATTGCGGCTGCTACGCCTGCGTCAGCGGGCCATCAACGGTGATCTATCCTCCCTCTATCAGCGCCCAGAGACATCCGCCCTCGCCCTGTTGCGCCAGCTCGGGTTCTCCGAGCGCATCATTAAGCGCTTCTTCAAGCCATTCTTTGCTGGCGTCTTCTTCGAGCCCGATCTAGCGGTCTCCAGCCGAGCCTTCGAGTTTGTGTTCCGAGCCTTTGCGCTTGGGGATACCGCCTTGCCAGCCAAGGGCATGGAGCAGATCCCGCTCCAGCTGGCACAGCGGCTCCCGGCACAGCGCATCGAGCTTGGCTGTAAAGTCGAGCGCCTCATCGGTCATAGCGGCGATGTTGGAAGCGATGCTGAAGGCGATGCTGAAGGCGACCAAGCTGGGGATCTAGGCAGCAACACCGGCGTCGTCCTCGGCAATGGAGAGGTCCGGGCAGCCAAGGCGGTGGTCATCGCAACCCCAGGGCGCGAAGCCGCTCGGCTGCTAGGCCGGCCGGCGCCGGAGACACGCGGCACCAGCTGCTTTTACTTTGCCGCACCAACGGCACCGATCAACGGGCCTTATCTTGTCCTTGACGGTAACAGTGAAGGGCCAATCAACAGCCTGCTCTGTCCAAGCAACCTATCCTCGGCCTATGCGCCGCCCGGTCAGGCCCTGATCACGGTCAATTGCTTTGGTCACCAACATGACCCAGATCAGCTCGCACTCTTGGTGCATCGGCAGCTGCGCGCCTGGTTTGGTACTGCCGTCGAGTCCTGGCGCCAGCTCGCGGTCTATCAAATCGACGATGCACTGCCGGTACAGGCGCCGCCAGTCAATGCGCCCAGTGCTGAGGAGCCCTTGAACCCTGTTGCGGAGCGGATCTGGCTCAGTGGCGAGCTTGCCGCGCCGCCATCGATCCATTGGGCGCTCGTCAGCGGTCGACGGGCGGCTGAGTCGGTTGCTCGCGACCTGCAGGGCGATCGCGCTTGAGCCAGCCGCAGACCCTTGGCGACAGCCTTCGCTCGGAAGTATCGGAATCGACGGCTGTCGCGGTGGCTAGATCTGGATCGGCACCCTAGTTCACCAATTTTCTTATGGTTATTCGCGCGGTTGCAGCGCTTCAGGCAATCGCCTATGTTAGGCGCGCTGAAAACAACGATGAAGGCTCGGGCAATTCAGGCTTGAGACCTTCTAAAACTTCGCACGAGCGAAGCCCAACCAAAGAGAGAACGGAGCAAGTTTCGATGTCGCTGACGCGTTCGCTTCTCGCCGCGCTAGTTGCGGTTCCACTGGCCTTAGGCGCACTGATCATGCCCGTGCAGGCCGCTGACGATAATGAGGCCCGTAACCAGGCCCTAGACGATTACGAGCCCGACCTTGACGCCGGAGAGGTCATGTTTCGCCAGTGCGCGCTCTGCCATGGTCAACGTGGTCAGGGCATTCTCGGTGGCAAATACCCGCGTCTCGCGGGGCTACCTGAGTACTATCTGATGAATGCGCTGCGCGACTACCAGACGGGTGCGCGTGGCTATGACGCCATGCTTGTCGTCGGTGGTCTGAAGACGGCAAACGATCGGGATCTGATGAACCTGGCCGGTTATATCTCCGACCTCGATATCGAGCTCGATGTACCGGGGCCGGAAGAAGGCAGTGCTCGCTCTGGCCGAAAACTCTACAAGTACGACTGCAAGAGCTGTCACGGGCGCAAAGCCGAGGGTAAATCGCGCAAGGATTCCCCCCCATTACGCGGTCAATATCACGAGTACCTCGCACGGCAGATCGCTCTGTTCAAGAATGGCGAGCGTATCCATGCCGATGACCCCGAGGACGAGACCTTCGATGCCTATGAGGAAGAAGACCTCCTCGACATCCTCGCCTTTGTCACCTCACTCGATGACGACAGCGATGATGACGACGATGAGAAAGACGACGATAACGACGATTAACGTGGGTTGCTTCGGCGCTCGCGGATGAACACCCAAGGAGTTCCTTCCATGCTCAAACGCACACTGGCTTCAGCCGCCCTACTCTGTCTGCTGCCGTTCTCATTGCCGATCGCACTAGCTACCGAAGGTGTTAATGCGCCTGAGGTCAATATGTACGAGATTGGCCAAACGGTGCTCAAGATCGGCCTGGCCGATGGGGTCAGCCCAGACGACGCGATCGACGCGATGAACTCAAAGGCCGTCGAGCTGAACATGAAGCTGGTTGGTCACCAGAATGTCAGCGCCGAGCTGCAAGCGCGTGGTCTCGAATCGCCAAGACTGGAGATCTTCCAATTCTGTCGGCCTGAAGACGCCATCAAGATGGTGCGCTTCAACACGATCTACGCCGCCTATATGCCCTGCTCCATTGCCCTCATCGAAGACAACGACGGACGCTATTGGCTTGAGATGCTCAACCTTGACATGATCATCAATGCCTATGAGCTACCGGCCGAGCTGCAGGCGATTGCGATCACGATCAACGGTGAGATGCTCTCGATCATCACCGCTGGAGCGACAGGTAATTTCTGATCCCCTCAAGGAGAGCCAGCATTGCGGGCCAACCATCCATGGTTGGTCCCCGCATCCATCAACGTTTCCGCTACATCGCCATGTCGAGATCGTCTTGCACGGCATCGACACCGGCTTGAGCGCATTCCTCGTCGGTCTCACCGGCCGGCGCGCCACTGACGCCGACACCGGCTACCAGCGAGCCGCCCACCTCGACCGTGACCCCACCGGCTGACATCACCAGGAAGTCCTGACGCCCCACGGCGGTATCCGCACGTGGCTCCAGGGCTGAGGTGGCTGCATTGAAGTTGACCGCGGTGTAGGCCTTCTTATAGCTGATCGGGATCGTAATCGGCGCTGCAATGGTGTCACGCAACTGGGTCTGGACGACGCCGTCGCGGTCGACGACGGTGACGCCGATCTGAATCCCCTTCTCGCGGCAGGCGTCGACGGTGGCCTGGGCGATCCGCTGTGCCGTCTCCAAAGACAGACGCTTCACCGAGACCATCATCGGGTCGTCGGCCGCGAACGCCGTCGTCGCCGAGAGGCTGCTGGCCAGCGCCAGCGCGAGGGTCGAGACAGTCATTGCCTTTGTTGTCATTGCGATATGCTCCGCAGTCGAATGGTTGGTGGTCATGCGCCATGTCATGCGCCATGTCATGCGCCATAAATCACTGAATGTCCGCAATCCAGTTGCAACCGAGCTTATTGGGCGCTAAAACGCTCGCTGATGTAGTTGTTCACCATCGCCTTGAACTGTTCACTGATATTCGCTCCCTTGAGCGTGGTGGCCTTCTCGCCATCAATATAGACCGGTGCCGAGGGCTGCTCACCGGTCCCTGGTAAGCTGATGCCGATGTTGGCATGCTTGCTTTCGCCAGGGCCATTGACCACGCAGCCCATCACGGCCACCTGCAGGGTCTCGACGCCCGGATAGGTCTCGCGCCAGACCGGCATCTGATCGCGCAGATAGCCCTGGATGTCTTCGGCAAGCTCCTGGAACAGCGTGCTCGTGGTCCGGCCGCAGCCAGGACAGGCAGTGACCATGGGGGCAAATGAGCGCATTCCCATGGTCTGCAGGATCTCCTGTGCCACCACCACCTCGCGGGTGCGGGATTCGCCCGGCGCCGGGGTCAGGGAGACACGGATGGTGTCGCTAATCCCCTCCTGCAGGATCACCGCCAGCGCGGCGGTCGAGGCAACGATCCCCTTCGACCCCATGCCGGCTTCGGTCAAACCCAGATGCAGGGCATGGTCAGTGCGCGCAGCGAGCATTCGGTAGACCGCGATCAGATCCTGCACCCCACTCATCTTGCAGGAGAGGATGATGTGATCGCGACCAAGGCCGAGCTCCTCGGCGCGCACTGCGCTGCCGACGGCCGATTCGACCATCGCTTCGCGCATCACCTCCTCGGCGAGCTTTGGGTGTTCAGCGCGCGCATTGTCATCCATCATCCGGGCGATCAGCTCCGGATCGAGGCTGCCCCAGTTGACCCCGATACGCACGGGGCGGTCGTAGCGGCAAGCGATCTCGATCATGGTCGCGAACTGGGTGTCGCGCTTCTCACCGCGACCGACGTTGCCGGGGTTGATCCGGTACTTGGCTAATGCCTCGGCACAGGCCGGGTAGTCAGCAAGTAACCGATGGCCATTGAAGTGGAAATCGCCAATCAAGGGCACCGGCGTACCCATCGCCGCAAGTCGGTCCCGAATGCGCGGCACGGCCTCTGCCGCACTCTCGTTATTGACGGTGATCCGAACGAGCTCAGAGCCAGCACGGGCCAGCTCGGCACATTGGGTGACGGTGGAATCAATGTCAGCGGTATCGGTATTGGTCATCGATTGCACCCGGATCGGCGCATCACCACCGACCGCGATCCCACCGATCATGACTTGAACCGATTGACGACGTTGAATGCCAAACTGATTGCTCATAGTGCCCTCGAGACGGGTGTCGGAGACAGATGGATGGACGGATGGACGGATGAACGGATGAACGGACAAATGGACTCGCGATCCTGAGACCATCAGGTCAACGAGCGCAGCCGTTGCACGATCTCCAGATAATCGGGATGTTCGGGTGTCAGCACACCATGGCGCACCAAGAAATCGATGATCACCAGGTTGCAATTGAGTTTGAACTCATCGGTGTCGCGGACGATCTCAGCGACCTGCTCGATCGGCATCAGCTCGAAGCCGGCGACCTCGCCGTCTTGGCAGCGCGGCTCAAAGTCTGCCGGCAGCTCGAGATCATAGCAGTACATCACATCCGGTTTGAGGCCGCGCTTGGAGGCACGGCAGTAGGTGATGGCCCCCACCGCAATAGCCCGATCGGCAAGCTCCGCCGGCATCCCCGCCTCCTCTGCACACTCCTTGCGCAGATTCTCATCCAGGGTGATCCCCCAAGGCAGACCGCCGGCTACCATGTTGTCAAGCCGATTTGGGTAGACACGGCGGTCGGCGGCGCGCCGCGCGATCCACATCCAGAGGCCATCGGGCTGGCGCACAAAGCCATTGATGTGCTGCCCAAAGGCGCGCACACCAAAGTAAGGCGCGCAGGCGCGGTCGATCAGAAAGCGTGCATCCTCGCGACGACTTGCGGTGACGGGGTATTGCTCACCGTGGCGGTGACTGATCAGCCCGCGCGCGATCAGCGCATCGCAGAGCTGCCGCATGGCCTCGGTACGGGCTGCAAATCCGCTCGGCGCGCCCTTCCAATGCAGCCCCGACTCGTTGAGCGAGAATGTCTCGTCTAGCTCGCCAAGCTCGCACAGCGCTTCCGCGAAGTCACGGCGCGCCATTCCGAGCTGCTCCGCATCGACAACGAAAGGCAGGAACGCTCCCGGAGCCCAGCGATTGCAGTCCTCGATACGAGCGAGGTAGCTCATGGGGTCATCACCACTGCGGTTGCGCCCAGTGTCAAGCGGTCGGTGATGCGGTCAGTGATGTCGTTGCGAATCCCGTTGCGGCTGGCGATATCCCGCATTTGCGCGGCGTTTTCAATGCTGTTCATTCTTGATGATCTCCCACAGCCGATCCATCTCGGCGCGCTGGGAGTGGGCCGGCACCTGCCCGGCAGCACGCAGGCAGACCTCGACGCGCTGAAAGCGACGTTCAAAGCGATGGTTGGCGGCACGCAGCGCCTGCTCGGCATCAACGCCTAGGTGCCGCGCGAGATTGACACAGGAGAACAGCAGGTCGCCAACCTCATGCACGCGCTCGGTTGGCTCGGCATGCTCGGCGAAGGTCTCCTCGCATTCTTGCAGCTCCTCCTTAATCTTCTCGACGACATGCTCGAGACCGTCAAGATCAAAGCCCACATTGGCGGCGCGCTTCTGTAGCTTCTCGGCCCGCACCAAGGCAGGCAAGGCTTGAGCCACGCCGTCCAAGACGCTGATATGCGGCCGCTCATGCTTGGCCTCGCGCTCATCCGCCTTCATGCGCTCCCAATTTGCCCGCACCTCGGCCTCAGACTCCACCCGCACATCGCCAAACACATGCGGATGCCGACGGATCATCTTGTCGCAGATCGCCTCAATCACATCCTCGAAGCTGAACGCATCCTGCTCCTCGGCCATGCGCGAGTAGATCGCGACCTGAAACAGCAGGTCGCCCAGCTCCTCGCGCAGCTCTGGCATATCCTCGTTCTCGATCGCCTCGGCGACCTCATAGGCCTCCTCCAGCGTGAACGGCAAGATGCTACGCATCGTCTGCTTCAGATCCCAGGGGCAGCCATGCTTAGGATCGCGCAGGCGCGCGACGATCTGTAAGAGCGCCTCAATCTTGCGGATATCGTTTGGAGGCTGGTTGTTCAGTGGATTGATCATAAGAGCCAGTTGATCATAGAGACAGTCAGACGGCCAAACGATCGCGGATGCCGATCGCACCTAGCCGTTCATCGGGAAGAAAAAATGGACAGCCACTTAGGTCGCATCAGTGAAGGGTCGCTCAGGGTCGCACGAGGACATCAAACAACAGACCCAAGAGCACCGCACCCAGTCCACCCCACTTCCAGTAGCTAATCGGGATACCGACCAGCTCGCCCGGCTTGATCCGGCCCGGGTCCTTCAGAATGCCCCAGAGATGCGGCCCGGCCAAGAACCAGGGAACAAAGCCGAAGAACAGGGGCACGGACACCCAGAGCGGTACCGGTTGATTGATGTAGACCAGTACCAACAGAGCAGGCCAGATGACCAGGTAGCCAGCGCTCAGCTTCGCCTCGAGCGGCCGATCGTGCGTCTGCAGGAAGGCCACCAGCGCTCCCACCGCCCACAGCGTTGCAAGCGCAATCAATACCAGACGCATCAGAATCCTCCGACCCGGTTAGTAGCTTGTGATTAGCTCGTGCTTATAGCGCCACCGGGTGGCGTCTCAGAGAATGCAGCATAGGTCAGGAGCGGCCTATGCGGCAAGCTTGGCTGCTTGCTGACGAGATCAAGCCCACCTAAGGCCAGCCTGCGCACAGCGATCCACCCATTAAACGAATACGCGGTCGCCAACATTGATTAGGCCAGTCTTGCAGACCCGAAGACAGTGACCTGAAGAGCGTCCTAGCGCCTTTGCTGTTCCAGCCCCAGAGACGCGATCGAGATAGCCACAGGGAGGACGGACACGGTGCCATTCAAACAAGGCTTCTCCGATGCGGATTTCGCTCCCCCGCAATTCAGTCCGAGCCAATCCCGAGACCACCAAATTGCGCCGATGCTCGCCTGCATCGAGCGATAACCCCAGGCGGCGCTTTATACGCGCCAGATCTTCCGCATGAATCAGGGTCACTTGACAGCCGTCGGTCAATCGCCAAAAGCCTCGGCCCCTGGCATAGCGGTCTTCAGCGAGCCCGCCATCCAGGATCGCCAAGGCCTGCTCGCAGGAGCGCATCGGTGCGCCAGCTTGATCTGCGATAAAAATCGCCGTTAACCGACCAATCGGAGTGCGTTCATGACGTCGGCCGAAGATGAAACGACTTATTGTGTTGTTGATCACGGGATGGTTGTTGGTCCCACCGGCACTGGCCTACGATGAGACGCTCGCGAAGACCTACGAGCAGTTCTTTGCAAGCTTCGATGAGCAGCAGGTGCCTAAGGCGATGCACTTGATTCCGCCGGATAATATCGTCGCTGCGATGAAGAAGAGCGAAGACCTTGTGCTGTTGGATGCGCGCACGTCGCGAGCAAAGCGTTGTCTATGCGACCGAGGGCGGTCTAGCGGCACTGATCAAGTATCTCGGTGCGAAAACGGCGTTTTAGGCTGCACCGCTGATCTTGCTACAGGGTAAGCAGACTCGCACTTAGGAAACGAAAAACGGCTTAGCCGTCATTGAAGCTAAGCCGTTATATGGCGCGCCCGGAAGGATTCGAACCTCCGACCACCTGGTTCGTAGCCAGGTACTCTATCCAGCTGAGCTACGGGCGCGGTGAGCTATGTATTCTCGGATGGATATCAGATTCTGTCAAGCGCTTATGTGAGACACTACGAAGCCTATCCTGCCGACCAAATCTCCGCCTGCGCCAAGGCACGAGACCCTTTACCTTGCCCGCTCTGAGTCGTCTGATCGCTCGATAGTACATCTAAATGCGACCCGAGGAGTTAATCTTGGGCAAGAGACCAGAGCCACCGAAAACAAAACAGGTTAGCCCAATAGAGGCTAACCTGCTGTTTCTATTGGCTCCCCGAGCAAGACTCGAACTTGCGACCCACTGATTAACAGTCAGTTGCTCTACCGGCTGAGCTATCGGGGAATAAATTTAGCCGTTTATATTAGCCGGCTTGAGTGGATACGTCAAGCAGTATCTTTCCGCAGCCTAATTAGATTAGTCCTTACTGTTGTCGTCGGCATTGATGTCGCGCTGAACGTGCTCGGAGAGGATGAAATCGAGGATCGCCTGGGTCACCGGCTCGGTCATCGCGGGGCTCAGGATATCGCCGGCGATGACGTGGGCGTTGGGGTGTACGCCTTTCGCGGGTAGCACCTGCGGGGCGAGTGTCAGTGGGCCACCCCATTTGCGCATAAGATGACGTGTGGCTCGCGCTGAGACCACCTGATCCTCGTCGGCGAAGAGCGTCAGAACTGGTAGATCGACAGCTGTAA
Source organism: Halochromatium sp. (assembly GCA_010912705.1). GTDB lineage: Bacteria > Pseudomonadota > Gammaproteobacteria > Chromatiales > Chromatiaceae > Lamprobacter. Next base: position 47,741 of record POWB01000016.1, on the reverse strand, counting down.
AATCCCGTGAGCGGGTTTCGCGCATCAAGGCGCCGAGACTGCTCAAAACCTCCGAGCCATAACGCGTGGTCCAATACTGCGCATGTTGATCACTGATCGGCTCGAATCCGCTTTCCGGCCCGACGAGATAGGGGAGGTAGTTGCGAGCAAAGCCAAGCTCGATCAGCACGCCTGCCGGATTTGCCAGCCGAAAACTCGGTGAGATCAGTACGATAGCTGCGACATCCTCGGCCATATCGGGCTCGGTCGCGGCATAGGCTGCCAAGGTGCCGCCGGCAGAGGTGCCGATGATCAATACCTGCTCCCCAATTTTCCGTGCCAGATCAAGGAACAGTGCTGTGTCATTTACCCAGTCTCCGGCCCGAGCTGCTGCCAGTGCGTCGCCATCGCGGCCATGTCCAGTTAAACGGGCGAAGAGAAGGTTGGCGCCGAGCGCTGCTGCGACCAGATCTGGCACTGGACGGATTTCCTCGGAACTCGCGGAAAACCCATGCAAGTAAAGGATGGAAAGCGGCGTTTGCACCTCTGGCTCGCCGGCCCAGATCACCCGCGCCTCGACGCCGGGGGTCATGTCGTCAAAGGCCGCCTCGCGCAAAGCAAGCACCTCCGCCACAGCTCGCCCATCAATCACCAAGCTGGGGTTCCGGACGATGCGATCACGCGGGCCGAGGAACACTGCCAACACCACAAGCGCCATCAGCGCGACAACGAGCAGGAAGAGGCGTTTTTGTAGCGCCCACATAAATCAATTTCTCGGCGGTGCACTGGCGGCAGCCAGGGTCTTGCGTAGCTCGGTCTCCATCTGCTGTAGCTCAGCACCAGCGGCCGTACGCGCACGCTTGCCCTCGTCGGCAATCTGCAGGCTCTCCTCGATGGTCTCGATCAGGGCGCGGTTGGCCTCCTTAACCGTTTCAATATCAAACACCCCGCGCTCGATCTGACGCCGCGCCTCAGCATTGGCAGTCTTCAAGTTGGCAGCGTTGGCCTTGAGCAGATCGTTGGTCAGATCGGTCGCCGCCTTGACCGTTTCGGCGGCACGCCCGGATCGATAGATGGTCACCGCTTGCGCCAGCTGTTGACGCCACAACGGTACCGTATTGACCAAGGTTGAGTTGATCTTGTTGATCAGGCCCTTGTCGTTCTCTTGCACCAATCGGATGCTGGGTAAAGCCTGCATCGCGACCTGCCGCGTCAGGCGTAGATCATGCACACGCCGCTCGAGATCATCGCGCGCACCGCGCAGATCGCGCAGGTTCTGCGCCTGCACCATGTCTTCCGCCTGCTCGACCTTGGCCGCGAGTGCTGGAATCGTTTCCTGATCCAACTCCGCGAGCTTGGCATCACCAGCGGCGATGTAGTGCTCGAGTTCACGGAAATAATCGAGGTTGGCGTCGTAGAGCCGATCCAGCGAGGTCACATCGGTCAGCAAACGGGTCTTGTGCCGCTCGAGATCAATGGTGATCCTGTCGATATGATCGCGCACCGCCTCGTATTCCTGCAGGAAGCGCATGATCGGCTTGCCGGCACCAAATAGCCGTTTGAAGAAACCGGGCTTCGCATTCGGGTCCAAGCCCTCGACATCGAACCCGCGCAGGGTGCCAACCATCTCGCTAAGGCTCTGCCCCGCAGCTCCTGTGTCCTTGCTGCGCACGCCCTCGAGCATCTGGTCTGATACGACTGTGAGCTGCTGCTGCGCCTTGGCCCCGAAGTGCATGATGGCGCTGCTGTCCGTCAGGTCCAGCTCGGCCAGTAGGGCCTTGATCTCGGCCTGTTCGGCCGGCGGGGCCGCGTCGAGCGCGACAATCTCTTGACTGGTAGGAGGTACTGCTGTTGGTGCTTTCGCCATCGCAAGAGGCTCCGCGGGGGCGTTGTGGTTATCGCTCATCTCGATGCTGCTCCTGGTCGAATGGGGCTGGGGTCCCAGATTTGTTGGTCAGCCTCAGGCCAGTGGGCAAAAGGTGACTGCAGCGATGATTCTAAACGCACGGCAACACTAGGACGACTCAAAGGCCGTCCCGCAGCGCAGGATCGCTTGACGCCCAGAGGCCGCGATTACACACTTGAGCCATCTCGTCACTCACACTTCAGGATGCCAGGATGCCGCCTCTATTAAGCTTCGTCACCTTCGCCAGCGTCGCACTTCTACTCGGTGGATGCGGCGGCAGCCTCGTCGCCCCAGAAGGCCCGGCCTCCAATGCCTTTCTCAATCAAGTGAATGCGCGCTGTGGCAAGCTCAGCGTGGGCTCACAGCCAATCAACTATCTGCTCAACATGAGCAGCGACGACACCACCTTTCTAGACGAGACCACGAAGCTTGGCGCCGGCACCATCGATGCCGAGACCTATGCCAGCGATATCAACAGCTTCTATCCTATGGGCAACAATCAGGCTGCAATCGACTGCGTGATCGGCCTTGTCGAATAGGCCCGAACAGGATTTGCTTAGACAAGATCTCGCTAGACCCGCAGTCTCCAGCAGAAGAGCCACCCATCGATGAAACCGCGATCCCAAACTATGACCACAACCCTCCCCCTAAGCGCTACTGCATTGGCAGCCTGCCTTGGCTGCATCGCTGGTCTAGCGCTAGCGGAACCGCATGTCTCCGGCTCAAACGCCATCACCGTCGCGCCCGGCGAGACTGGGACCTGCGCCACCTCTCCTTGCCAGGTAACCCTGCAGATGCCACCCGGCGACGGCAGCTATGAGGTAACCGGCAACGAGGTGCTGATCGGTACCTATCCGGCCGGACAAGCCGTCAACCTCGGCAACTACTTCGAATCCCAGGCCATTGCGATCAAAGGCGCTGGGGTGAAGAAGGCCTATGTGTACATCCCGCAAGATATGTGAGCGATTGGGCACTTGCAATCGAAAGGATAGAGAGCCGCGCGGACGCTTTCAGAAGAAATATGATATAAAAACAAATCATTAGGGTGTGCTTGCCGCAAGCTTAAACTCCTCAATATGGTCACGGATGTCCAAGGGCACCTTCCCTGCTTCGCGCATTCGTCGCGCTAGAAAGCCGCGGTCTTCGTTGAAGCGCACCGGGCCGGCATGGGAGAGATATTTCAACGCAGCCTTTCCGTCGACCATTCTGGTCAGACGTTCCCATCGTTGCATTGGTGATGCGTTTGGTTGGTCGAATTGCTCGATCTTCGCACGTACCTGATCCAGCTCTGAGATTGGATCAGCAATCCCTTGCTTGGTGAGGTGCTGAACGAGATCCGACTTCAGCGCACCGCCACGCTTCAATGGCGTACATCCAAACCCGGGATTCGGAGAACGTTGGTTCGAGGCCTTGGCGACCACTGTTGCCGCTGACTTGTATTTGAGCTCATCCGCGCAAGTGAGGCAGGTGGCGGCCATGCTTTCCTCCGTATGGGTTGATGTCAGCGTGCGATCGTTCGCTACTTCCGCCAGCGCGTCCGGATCGAGCAGGTAGTTCTCCAGTTCCCATCGCGAAAGCACCCTAATAGCCTCTCCATGAGGCCGCGCGGCTCGAAACAAGTTGTCATCCTCCTCCCACCAAAGCGCCCAATTGTGGCTACCAAGCAACAGATCCCGGTCGACCAGGCCGAATGCCGCAACCCCATCAGCCCGCGCTCCAGCGACCAAGGCGATAACGGCTTCGCAACCTCCGCCGCCTACGCCGGTCTCGTGACGATCAGCCGGCTCGAACAGCACATCGGCGCCTTCATCAAAGAACCAGCGTTTAGCGATGATCTCGTAATCTTCTTCCGACTCAAGGAACACCACTACCCCACCGCGTTGCTTCCACAGCAAGCGCTCCGGTGCCTTGACCTTCTTGAATGCGCTCATCTTCGCCCCCTCTTTCTAACGCAGGCCAGGCTCAATAATCCAACCACCTTTGATCAGCCCCGATTCGGCAATATCGACCGGAAATGCCTCCAAAATCTCCACCGAATGGGTTGCAGCAATAACCGTCGTACCAGGTTGGCGACGGACCAGCACCTTCATCAGATTCAGCGCCTTATGCTGCCAGCGAACATGCAGGTGGACATCGAGCTCGTCCACCAGCACCCAGGTGTTGCGGGTGCTATGAGCACCAATGCGAAGCAACAACTGGATCAGGTTTTTCTCCCCGCTAGAAAGCCGATCTAATCGATGGGTCTGTCCTCCGCTGTGAACGATGGCTTCGGGCGGCACTCGCCGGATCTGGGTGTCGAGATACCGGTCGGGGGATTTGTCGAAGACGGTTTCATTGATGGTCTTCACCGCTGCCTCAAAACTGCCATCGCTCAGCCAGGCGAGCCAGACGAGCAGGTTATCCAAAGACGCGATCCAGTTCGTGCCATGTGGAGCAAATTCATGCGCCGTCCGATAGGCCCAATGCTCCGGCTTGACGATCGCCCTTTCGGAGGCCTCTTCGAGACGCGGGATATCGCGATAGGCCGAGAAATACAAAGCGGTCGGCAGGCTCAGCGTGGCGTTGGCGAAGGCACCTGGCGTCAGGCTGCAAGAATCGGCGAGGGTGCGCCGGAGATCCTGTACCAAATCATCCTGACGATCGATCTCGATCAGTCGGCCTGGAGCACGTTGACGGAAGCCCGTGCGATGCCAACCCTCAGCACCGTATCGATTGAGTGACTCCTCGTCCCAGACCTTCAAAAAGGTCTCCTCCCCAAGATTCCCGGCCACCATGGACAGCACGACCCGATGGTCTCGACCCTGCCAGTAGAACCGAGTCAGCACGTCGAGCTGGATACGACCCTTTCCGTCATCCAGATCCTCGAGGCCGAAGCGCTGGGGATTAAGCGCTCCAAACTGCCGCATCAGCAAGGCCAAACACTCCAGCACCGTCGTTTTGCCCTGCCCGTTCTCGGACATGAGCAAAAAGAGATTGCATGGGCGGTCTTGGTCGTCGGTGAAATCGATCTCATAGGGCGACCCCTGAAACGGACCAATGCGGTCCAGGGTCAGCCAGAGGGGTTGGAAATCGTAGACCGTGATGTCGCTCATCGCTGTTGGCTGCGGGCATGACTGAGGCACTGTTTGATGTCGTCGCCGGTGACAAGCACCCCGTGGGCGCGGCGCAGCGGCTCACCAGCGCGGGGTCGCAACAGCATGTCACCGGCGCCGAGGAGTTTCTCGGCGCCGACCTCATCGAGGATGATCTTGGACTCGGCGGCAGTGCGCACGGACAACGCAATACGTGCCGGGACGTTGCTACGGAGCAGGCCGGTGAAGGTCTCCGCATCCGGGCGCTGTGTTGCGAGTAGGAGATGGATGCCGACCGCACGGGCCTTCTGTGCCAGACGCACAAGTGGTGTCTCGGCCTCGCGAGACTGGAACAACAAGTCCGCCAACTCCTCGACGACGACGACGATAGAAGGTAGATCCAGCCGACCTAGCGCCCGGCCTTGGCTCAAGCTCGAAACACCTTGGTCACGCAACAGACCAGTACGCCGCTCCATTTCATCGACTAATCCGTCGAGGGTATCCAACGCCTCTCCCATATCCTCCAGCACATGTCCATCGAGCAGGTGCGACAGCCCCGCATACTGACCTAGTTCGACACGCTTTGGATCGATCATCACCATGCGCAGATCTTTGGGCTCGAGTCGCCACAGCAGCGACAACAACAGCGCATGCAAGCACACACTCTTGCCGCTGCCCGTGGTTCCGCCCAGAAGCAGATGCGGCGCCTCGGCCAAGTCGAACGCCACCGGAGCACCAAGCACGTCCACCCCCGGCCATACCCTAAGGAGCGGGATATCCTCTGCCGTGCGCGCCCAGTCACGCAGGCGCATACCGGGTACGCTCTGCCAAGTCTCGCGTGGTCTGGGCACATCTAAGGCGAGCACGCGGGCCTCGCGTTCGCGCTCTTCGTCTTCTTGCAGCAAGATCCCCTGACGCGTCGACAGGCCAAGGTAGAGGCCGAGTTTATCGAGTCCACGCTTGACTCGGTCGTAGTGATTGACGTCGTCGAGATAGACCCGGTATCGACTAATGCGCGGCCCTTCCTCGACCCCGCGGATTTGGGCGATGACGCCAATCTCGCGCAGTCCGGCAAGGATCTCCTGTGCTCGATCCACCCGCGCTGGAGCCGGAGAAGCGGCCACGAACAGGTCTTGATACAGGTAACTGGCGAAGTCGTGCCCCGGTCGCCAGCTGGTCCTGATCTCGCGCAGTCCGCGGCGCACATGCCGCTGTAAATAGCGCTTGTAGCGGAGATCAGCCTCGTCGTTCTGGAACATATCCTCGCCGTGATAGACGCTGAGCAGCGCTCGGATGGCAAGGTCGTAATCCTGCCGCCCCTGCTCGTCCTTTGCGAGACCGCTTCCGGTGACGCGTGTTAGCCAGTACTCGCCGCCACCGGCCCCGAGCGCGCTCCCGTCCAAATCTTCCGGCGGCGGCGTTGGTATTTGCAGAGAACGTGCGAGCGCGATGCGCAGCACGCGCAGCTTGGGTGCGTTCGGCGTACCAAGGCCATAGGACAAGACGTCCTTGATGGTTTGCTCATCAGCCGCGTCGGTATAGATATCCGGCATCGTTTATCCCCGAGCAGCCAGCTCCGCGACCTCCACAGGCACGGGCACCGTGTGCTCCCCATCAAGATTGGTCAGCCGAAAGGCCGCATAGACATGGTCAGCAACGAGCCTGAGCTTGCGGGCATCCAATTCCGAGTCCGTCGGTAACACGATGACTTGGTCACCAGCATTCGGATAGTACTGTGTGAGAATCGCCTCCTGGTTTCCGGCGTCGATCCTTGCCAAAGGGGTATCAATGATCACGGGCACCTGCTTGCCTGAGGCCTCGCTCAACGCCCAGAGGAGGGATGTGGCCATCAACTGCTTCATGCCGGCGGAAAGCGCGCCCATCGCGATGGAGCGGCCGTCACGATCAAGGTAATGCAGGCCGAACTCGTCATCGACCTCGATCTTATTGATCAGATGATGCGAGGTCATCAAGCGTTTGAAATGACGGTTGATCGCGGTTTCCAGCGTCTCCCGCTGCTCCTTTTTTCGCTGATCCTTCAGCTGGCCGAACAGATTTCCGAGTCGTCGCGCCAGCTGAATCTTGTCCTCCACAATGCCTCCGGCTTGGACTAAGTTCGGTGTGTCCGCGATCTGTTTGTTCGCGTCTTCCAGTTTCCGCTGCTTTTGGCCGAGCTCGTTCTCGAGCGCACCAATGTGCTGTTGTTTGTCCGTCAATGCGCGCTCCAACTGATCGCGTTCTTCGACGTAACGCTCGAACTGCTTGCGCTCCTCATCCGATAGCGAGCCAACGTTTAGCAGTTCCGTTTCCAGTTTCCGTATCTCAGCGGCCTGCTGTTGCAGCCTCCGTAACGCTTCAGCGCGCAATGAGCGCAGACCTTCCGCCTCCGCATAGGGAGCCAGTTGCTTGCGGGCACGCGCACCGTCCTGAGGATCGGGAGCGAAACCTGGGTCCAGCGCCGCGCCAGCGTCGCTCATCTCCATTTCCAGCAAGCGGACGAGCTTGTATTGGTAGAAGGCGCGTTGCCCCTCGCGGATATCAGGGTCCGGCCTGTCCGGGCCATCAAAGAGACGCTCGGGCAGCGTTCGCGTCAGCGTCTCAAGCACTTGGCTGCGGGCACCTGCGTCGCTGCGCAATAGCTGATCTAGACGGTCGATCGCTCGGCGCACCAGGCTAGGATTAGCGAGTAGCACGACATCACGGGGCAACTCCGCGGAAAGGCGCTCACACCCCTCGGCAAACTCCGCCTGCACGCGTCCACGCGCCTGCTTCAGCTCGTCTTCATTATGACGATGCACATAGGCACTAACCCCTTCGATACGCCGGCGGACGCGGCGCAGTGCATCTTGATCATCCTCGATCTCCTGTTTCAGCGTCGCCCGGGTGTCTTCCAGCACCCTCAGCTCTTCGGTGATGGCTCGCGCGCTGCCCTCTAGGCGTTGCAGCTCGGCTTTGGCTTCGGGCTTCAGCTCGTCGCGTTGCCAGCCATGGATGGATTGCTTCAATGCCTCCCGCAGGGCGTCAATCGCACCGATCCCGAGGATGCGCTCCATCTCGCGTTGTTGTGTATCGCGATTGGCCTCGGCGAGGGCCTGAATCTGCTCGCCATCGAAAAAGAAGAAGTCCACATAGTCTGGTGGCAATCGGCGATCCAAAAACTCCTGGGCCACCTCGTCCCTAAACCGGGCCTCGCCGGCCTGCACCTCTAGCTGCTCTTGCCAAGTGTCGCCTTCAATGGTCCAGCTGCGCTCTGCCCTGACCGCCTGCCCGTTCTCCGTCCAGCGCAGCGCTGCGGCGCAACGGGTCTCTCCGCTTGTCCTGGCGCGGCGGTTCATGATTCCCCACCAGTCGTCGCCCGCACCAAGTACATACTGTTGAACGGTGGGCATACGCTTGCACTGAACCGCCCGTCGCAAGGGTTCATTACGCGCGCCGCTGAACAGGAGCTTGAGGGCATTCAGCAGGCTGGTCTTGCCGAATCCGTTTTGACCCATGATCAGGCAGATATTGCGCCCCGGCTCAGGCTGACCAAGCTGAAACTGCTGCAGGCCATAGTAAGAAAACAGGTTGGTGAGCTGGATCTGCTCGATGATCATGCAGTCAGGTCCGCACGCTCAGCCTGTCGGACGGCGTTGCCAACGACCTTCTGTACATCATCGAGCAGCTGCCGACGGCTAGCGGGAGTATCCAGGGTTGGGTAGCGCTCGCTGACCAATCGATACAGTTCGGTAGCCCAGATCGACTGCAACTCGAAATCGGGCGCCATCTGTTCGATCAGTGCGAGGTCGCTGGCATGATCTTCTGGTGTCATTGGCGCAGCGGCAACCTCCCGTCCAGCGATGCAGGCGAGTGCCAAAGCGCTCTCGTTGGTATCGAAATCTTTTGTCCACTGCTGTTGAATTTAGGCAAGCTCCGCATCGCTGATCAACTGACGCCCAACGTGCCGCTCCAATTCGAGCAGCCGCTGTATCAGCGGCGACGATCGCTAGATACTGCGCTCGCAGGTTACCGAGAGTGGAGTCTCTCAGACTCGTCGCTGCAGAGGCTGCTTTCTTTTGCACCGGCGCTGAGGATAGGCTGTTCCAGTCCTGCATTTTCTAGAGCGATCTTGGTCAAAAGGTAACGTCGATACTATAACACCGGCCAGGGTTGGCTACGGGCCCGAACAGGAAAACACTAGCGAATCCCCTCTTGATCCAACTGCTTCTTCAGCACCTCGATCTGCACATCGAGGTCGAGCACATCGGCCTCGCGTAGGCGCTCGCGCTGGCGTTGGAACTGTTCTTCGATGGTGATCAGCACGGTGCGGAAGCTCTGCTCGAGCTCAGCCGAATCGGCATGCCGATGGGTGCGTGCATAGCCGTCGGACACCTGCTCGGCGCCTTCCAGGAAGACGGTCAAAAAGCGCCGAGCGCGACGCAGGTCGGAGGGACGCTCGGCAATCTGCGCCAGGATGCCACGCCCCAGCTCGGCGATATGCGCCAGGCGCTGGCTCAGCTCGCGATTGCCAATCGCGTCAGCGGCGCGCTCGATGGTGATGAGCCGATCTTCGGCCTCGGCGAGTGCCTCGATCACTGCCCGCGATTCCTTATCCTGAGCCGTCATTGGCGTCCCTACTCGCAGCGGCTGCAACCCGTAGAGCAGGTGATAAGCCAGTACGGCGACGGCAGCGAAACCGAGGCCGACCCCGAGCAGATGACCAACGCCATAGACGGCGGCAACGCAGGTTCCGGCCGCTAGCGAGGCCGCCGCGAGATTACGCAACGGAAATTGCCAGCGACGCCCAGGCTGGCTGAAACGCCGTTGCTCTGCCTGCGCAGCGGGCAGCAACGATGCCCGCCGCGTCAGCAACGCGGCCAAGGCGACCAAGCCCCAAGCTAAGGCATCGCCGATGAAGCCATCGAGCCGTCCCGCGACGAGCGCACTCAAGGCGGCTAGGATCAGCGGCGCCGAGAACAGCCAGAGCAGCCAAGCGCGCACCGGGCGCGGTCGCATTGGCGCTACAACAGTTGGTGAAGACACAGAAGGCGTTGCGGGCGTTGGCACCAAGGCCTGGCGCTTCGCCAGCAGCCACTGCGCCAGGGGGCCAGTCACGCCAAGTCGATCGAGCAGCCTTTGCAGGTCTTGTGGCGATTGGTGCATGGTGGCTAGAGAAAAAACAGCGACTGGCAGGAGACGAGGCCCAAGCTCCAAAAGAGCAGAAAGGCACCGAGGAGACGAGCACCGAGGCTGGGCCGCGACGGCGGTCGCGACACCGGTCGCGACACCGGTTGCGACACCGGTTGCGACACCGGTTGCGATAGAGGGTGCGTCGGTGGCTTGGTGACAGCGGAGGCGTTTGGCATCGAAACTGTTATTTGCTCTCGTTGGCCTTGAGGGGCGATCAATCGGTCGGTCAGCACTTGGCAGCTTGCCGCCCAGCGTGTGAATATTATGGCTAGAACAGCTCGCGTTTGCGCGCTGGCCAAACCTGGCAGTCAAGGCAGATGGGGTGGATAGCTCTATCGGGAAGCAAAGCTTCAGCTTGCGGCGTCGCGACGCGTCGTAAACCTTATAGCGAGACAAAGCGAGACAACGAGCGAGACAATCGACGTTGCGAAGCATAGACACCAAGGCCGCAGAATAGGTTACCCTGCACCCCGCTAAAGCGGTTGAACCCCGCGCTAACCCCAGACGAGATCGACAGGCACCGATGGACGATACGCTGAAACGCCTCCTTGATGCTGAGATGAAGGCCGAAAGCCTCGCTCAACAGGCCGAGCAAGAGCAAGAGCGCATCATCCAAGCGGCGTTGCGTGATGCCCGTGCGGAAGATGAGCGTTTCACCGCGCGCATCCCGGACTTGCACAGGGGGTTCATCAGCAAGGCTGAGGAGCGCGCAGAACAGACCGTCGCCGAGCTCAAACGCCGCTACGAAGAACGCCACGTGCATCTCCGTGAATCCGCCGAAGCGCGCGAACAGGAGGCCCTCGACGCCGCCTTCGCCCTGCTGCTCGACACCCAGCGCTAAGCCTTTCGGATCGCCATCAGCGGTATGCACGAGCCTTACCTCAATACCCGTGTCTCGGCCATGGCCGAGCATCTGGTCGATCCTGATGAGGTGATGGCCCTGTGCGGACTCTCACTGCCAGAGCTCGCTCAGCGGTTCGGGCTCGAGGGCTTGTTGGAGGAGTCGCTTGATCGCCGTGCGAAGAGCCGCAGCGTCAAGCAGGCACTGATCAATACGCTGCTCGATGAGCTGCGCATCCTGATCCGCCCGATGGAAGCAGCCGAGGCAGGGCTGATCCTAGCCTGGGGCCGTAAATACGCCCTTTTTAACCTCAAGACCCTGCTGCGCGGCAAGTTGTACGAATTGAACCAAGCCGAGATCCGCGCCAACCTCTTTGAGCTGCCGGCGCATGTGCGCCTGCCCCAACAAGACCTCTTCCAGGCCGAAGGTGTGCTTGAGCTGTTGCGTAAGCTGGAGCAAGGTCCCTATAGCCTGATCGCGAAACAGGGCCGTGAGGTCTTCGAGCAGAAACGTGATCCCTTCGCCCTCGAAGCCGCCATCGATCAACGCTACTACAGCGAGATGGCGCGTCGACTGCAGCAGGTCCATGACAGCAGCCAGCCTGAGCTGAAACAACTGCTCGGCGCGATGCTCGATCGCGTCGCGCTGATGTGGTTATTACGCTTCCGCTTCTCTTATGCACTCTCGCCAAGTGAGACCTTCTACCAGCTAGTGCCTTCGGTGCGCCTGCTGCATCGCGACCGACTACTGACGCTGGTCAATCTCGACAGTCTCGAGGAGATCATCGCCGCCCTGCCGGAACCACTGCAGAGCGCCCTTGCCGGCAGCCAGAGCCTGATCGAGGTGCAGCAACGCCTTGGCGGCTATGTCACCCAGGAGGCTCGTCGGCTGCTCGCCCGCGGCCAGTCCGGCGTCGCTCGCAGCCTCGCCTATTTGATCTTGCGCGAGCATGGCGTACTCATGCTATTTGCCTTGGTGCAGGGTCAATTGCTCGGCCTACCGCGCGAGCTGGTCGAGATCGCCGTCGAGGCGCAGCCACCGGATTGTGCGCTGCCCTTGCCGTCCGCTGCCTGATCACAGAGGTCCCGTCTCGCACCGCCGATCACCACCAAGCCCATGTCAGTCAACAAACAACAGCTCCTGTCAGCCGTCCAGCAACAACTGCTGTCGCTATGGGCCCTACTGCGTGGGTTCTGGACGAAGCTGCTGGCAGAGGCCAAGCCCCAGCTTCGGGCCATCGCTGCCAAGGCTGAACCGCAGGTGCAAGCCATCGCTGCCAAGGTTGAGCCGCAGATCCGGGCCATCGCCGCCAAGGTTGAGCCTCAAACCCGGGCCATCACAGCCAAGGCTGGTCCCGCCTTGCGCCAAGTCGGCCCCCTGATCGGCCAGCTCTGGAGGGAACTGCGGTCACCAGACAGCTGGCGTGAGATCCGGATGCGCCCGTTGCTGATGAAGCATGTCCGGCTGTTGGTGATCACTGACGATCTCCCGCAGGCCTCGCTAACCCTGGCCGAGACCGAAAGCTTCCACCCGGACACCCGGCCACCCGAAGAACAGCTGCTGAGCGGCATCCCGGGAAGGGACTACCGCGAGATCTATCAGCAGGCCCATGGCCGGCTCGAGAAGATCGCCAAGGTTGTGCCCGTCGAGGCCGCAGCGGATCTCGATGAGGTGCGGGTCATCGAGCCTGACGAGCTGCGCGCCATCAACGAGCAGCTGACCGAGCGCTGGGCCGAGGCCTCACGCTTCGAGGAAGGATTTCGGCGCATCGAGGAGCAGGATCGCTTCATCCGCGAGCAGCAGGCCTCGTTAGAGAACTTCAGCAACCTGGAGATCGACCTCGGTGCGCTGCGCAACAAGACCCGCTTTCTCGACTTCTACGTCGGCGTGGTGCCACGCGAAAACCTGAGTCGGCTGCAAGGGGCGGTGACCCTCGCCGACCACCTGCTGTTTACCTATCTAGAGCGCGAGCAGAGCACTCACGTCGTCATCGTCGGGCCGCGTGGTGAGCAAGAGAGCCAGCTTGCCTCAGTGCTCAGCTCGGCGAGCTTTCAACCCTTGCCGATCCCCGCTGGGCTCGAGGATGCCAGTCCGGAGCAAAAGCAGGATGAGCTCAACGCCAAGCGCCAGCAGCTGCAAGCCGAGCGCAAAGCCTTGAGTGCCGAGGTCGATGCCTGGGAGCGGATGCATCGCGAGGCGCTCCGCTCCGCGCAACAGGCCCTGCAGATGGCAGCCCCCTTTGTCACCCTCGATCCATCGATTCGCAGTGCCGGCCATCTCGCCGTGGTCTGCGGTTGGGTGCCGGCTCGCGAGTTCAGCGCGCTGGAGGCGCGCCTGCGCGCCAGCCTGTCACTACCGTTCGAACTCGAGAGCCGCAATCCAACGCCCGCCGAGCGCCCGCTGGTGCCTACGGTGGCGACCCACAATCGCTTTCTCGCGCCCTTCTCGATGCTGGTCAAGCAGTATGGCATCCCGCAATATGGCGAGGTCGATCCAACGCCGCTGTTCGCGGTGACCTTCCTGCTGATGTTCGGCTCGATGTTCGGCGATATCGGCCAAGGTGCCGTGATCGCCGGCGTCGCCTGGGCGTTTCGCGCCAAGCTCGGGCGCTTCTACCGCTTTGGCATCATTGCTGGCCTCTCATCGATGTTCTTCGGTGTGCTCTTCGGCAGCATCTTCGGTTATGAGGAGATCTTGCCCGCGCTCTGGAAGAGCCCGATCCACCATCCGATCCTGATGCTGCAGATCGCACTCGGCTACGGCGTATTGTTCATCGCCATCGCCTGCGGACTCGCCATCTACAACCGGATTGCGGTCAAGGATCTCGCTGCCGCGGTGTTCGGCCACCACGGCCTGGTCAATCTAATCTTCTACCTGGCCTTGGTCTGGGGCGCCGTCGGTATCGCCACCAACAGCAGCTTCGGCACCGCACCCCTAGCGCTGGTGATCGTCGCGCTGATGGCGCTCGCCGGCTACGCCTGGTCGCACATGAAGGCGCCGATCGGCGAGAAGATCCTGGTCGTCTTTATCGAGACCCTGGAGACGGTCATCGGCTACATCTCGAACACCCTGTCATTCTTGCGGGTCGCCGCTTTCAGCCTGAATCATGCCGCGCTCTCACTCGCCGTCCTGACCCTGGCTGGCATGATGGGACCCGCGGGCCATCTGATCACGGTGATCCTTGGCAACGTCTTCGTGTTGGTGCTCGAAGGCGGCATCGTCATGATCCAGGTGATGCGCCTGCAATACTACGAAGGCTTCTCCCGCTACTTCTCCGGCGATGGACACGAATTCTCGCCGCTGAAACTGCGTCGCGGCCCGGTCTGATGCATTTCCACAGCCATTCGTCCTGATTCCGAACACCTGATTCCAACCTGCCGATTCTGATCCAACGACTCCGATTATCGAACCCCGAGGAACCGCTCTATGTACTGGCTCGTCGCACTGATCTCCTTCGCCATCCTCGGTCTGATACTGACCGGCCTCGCGCTTGAGCTCCGACCGGCCGATCGGCCACTGCGATTACCCCGCTGGACGGCGCCAGCGATGGGCACGCAGCTCGTCGTCTTCATTGGCGCCCAGCTCGGCCTGCTGCTGCTTGGGATCAACGAGGCCTTCGCCGAGGATGTCGTCAGCGACGTCGAGGTCGATGTGCTCGAGATCAGCACCGGCATGGGACTAGCGATCATCGGTGCTGGCATCCCGACCGCACTCTCGACCATCGGTGCTGGCATCGCTGTTGGCCCCATTGGCGCTGCTTCGCTCGCCGCGATCACCGAAAAACCCGAGAATCTTGGCCGCACGCTGATCTATCTTGGTCTGGCCGAGGGTATCGCGATCTACGGTCTGGTCATCTCGATCCTGCTGTTGAATCGCATCTGAGCCGCTGCACTGAGCCGCTGCACCGAACTGCTGCAAAGCCCTGAGCCCTGATGAGCGAGCACACACCCAGCGATAGCCCGGCGGCCTCTAACGCGGCCTCCAGCGCAGCCTCCGGTGCGAAAGCCCCACCGACGCGGATGCTGTTCCTTGGCGAGGACAGCCTCGCCGAGGGCTTCAGCGTGATCGGTTTCGAGACGCATCCGAATCCGGCTCCGGCCGATGTCGATCGGGTGTTTCGCGATCTACTCGCGGGACGCGATCAGGCCTTCGTGATCGTCGATGACGCGGTGATGAACATGGACGTCGAGCACCTGAAGCGGGTCCGCCGCGAGGGTGGCCGCATCGTCGTCGTCGCCGTGCCGCCGCTCGCCGCGCCGCCGAAGCTCGGCAGTGAGGTCGCGGATCGGCTCGCCAGCATGTTCGGGGCCGGCCTCTAGGCCTCTTGACCTCTCGACTCACTCATGCCACCCAACGCCATGCAACCGACCGCCATCTAGGACTCGACGTGACGACCCAAGCAGATCAGCTCGAGAACGCCATCCTGGCCCGCGCCGAGCGCCTGGCCAAAGAATATCGCGAGCGCGCCCAACGCTCGCGCGACAGCATCCTGCGCGAGGCGGCGGAGAAGCTGCGCCTGCGCGAGCAACGCGAGGAGGCGATCGCCAAGACCCTCGGCGATCGCGCCTACCGCCAGCAGGTCCAGGCCGAGGAGCTCAAGCTACAGAGCCACTTGGATCTGGTGCGCTGGAACCTAGTGCGCGAGGTCGAGGGCCGCCTAGCCGAGCAGATGCTGGCCTATGCCAAGGATAGCGCAGCCTATCTGCAAACCCTCACCGGCTTCATCGAGGCGGCCCTCGCTGAGATCGAGCACGAGGAGGTCGCGGTGCGCGCCAACAACGCCGACCGGAAACTGCTGAAGACCCACTGGGCCGACTTCGTCAGCAGGCTGCCGAGCGGAACCCAGGTCACGCTCAGCGAAGAGCCGATCGAGGCCCTGGGCGGGGTCATGATCGAGAGCAGCGATGGCCGGATTCGCGTCGACAATACCTTTGAAGGGCGCGTCGCGCGGCTGCAAGCACGGCTGCAGCAAGTCATCCTGGAGCGGCTGGTGCCGAGCGGCTTCGATACCGGCAGCATCTTCGGGGGTTGATGATGAGTGAGCGCAATAATCTCGGCTTCATCCGCGAGATCAACGGCCCGATCGTCACCATCGATCTGCCCGGTATCCGCAGTGGCGAGCAGGTCAAGATCGGCGAGCTGGGGCTGGTCGGCGAGGTGATCTCGCTGAATGGCCGCGAGGCGACGGTGCAGACCTATGAGAGCACCGATGGCGTGCGCCCCGGCGAGCCGGCCGAGGGCCTCGGCTGGCCACTCTCGGTCGAGCTGGGTCCTGGACTGTTGGGCGGCATCTTCGATGGCATTCAGCGGCCGCTGGAAAAGATCGCGCTGCAGTCGGGCGATTACATCCGCCGCGGTTTGAGCCTGCCCGGTCTGGATCGCGAGCGGGAATGGGAATTCGAGCCCAATCCGGAGCTTGAGCCAGGCAAGCAGATCGGTCCCGGCACGGTGCTCGGTACGGTGCAGGAGACCGAGACCGTGCTGCACAAGATCCTGGTGCCACCGGGGCTTGAGGGTGAGCTGACCGAGCTGGCGCCGAATGGCGACTATGCCATCGAAGCCACCATCGGCCATTTGCGCGATCGGCATGGCCATAGTCATCGGCTGAAGCTGTTTCAACGCTGGCCGGTGCGTAAGCCGCGCCCCTATTTACGTCGCGATGACGGCATCTCGCCTTTGATCACTGGCCAGCGCGTCATCGATAGCTTCTTCCCGCAGCTCAAGGGCGGCAAGGGCGCGGTGCCTGGCCCCTTTGGTGCCGGCAAGACCGTGGTACAGCAGCAGATCGCGCGCTGGTCGAATGCGGACATCGTCATCTATGTTGGCTGCGGTGAGCGCGGCAATGAGCTGGTCGATGTGCTCGAAAGCTTCCCGCAGCTCGAAGACCCCTACACCGGCCGTAAGCTGATGGAGAAGACGCTGCTGGTGGCGAACACCTCCAATATGCCGGTGGTCGCCCGCGAGGCCTCGATCTACGTCGGCCTGACCATGGCCGAGTACTATCGCGACATGGGCTACGACGTGGTCATGCTCGCCGATTCCACCAGCCGCTGGGCCGAGGCCTTGCGCGAGGTCTCAGGTCGGCTCGGGCAGATGCCGGTCGAAGAAGGCTATCCGGCCTATCTGTCCTCGCGCTTGGCCGCGGTCTACGAGCGCGCCGGTCGCGTCGAGACCTATGATGCCGGCCCTGGCTCGGTGACCCTGATCGGCGCCGTCTCGCCGCCCGGTGGTGACTTTTCGGAGCCGGTGACCAGCCATACCAAGGACATCATCGAGACCTTCTGGGCACTCTCCAAAGAACTGGCCGACGCGCGTCATTATCCCAGCATCGACTGGGTCACCAGCTTCTCGGCCCATGTCCACGCTGCGGCCGAATGGTGGCATAAAGAGGTCGATCGCCGCTGGGAGGCCCGCCGCACCCAGGCGCTGGCCCTGCTCGCGCGCGATGCCGAGCTCTCACGCATCGTCAACCTGGTTGGCCCCGAAGCCCTCTCCGATGCCCAGCGCTGGCAGCTGGAAGGCGCCTCGCTGATCAAGGAGGGTGTGCTGCAGCAGAGTGCGCTCGACGAGGTCGACACCTTCTGCTCGCCGCAGAAGCAATTCGCCCTGCTCGATCTGGCCCTCTCGATCTATGACAAGGGCATGACCCTGATCGAACTCGGCGTGCCGGTGAGCCATCTGCAGGACTTGCCGCAGCTGGCCAAGGTTCGACGCTGCAAATCCATCTATAACAGCGATCAGGTCGCGAGCATCACCGACCTTGGCCGCGAGATCGAGGATGCCTTCGAGACCATCCGGCTACAGTATGCGAAACAGCACAGCGATGACTAAATACCTGTCCATGTTCGACCTCTCGATGATGGCCCAACAAGGGGCCTCAATTCGGGAAGCTGTCGATGGACAGGTTCTAACGCGCATGGCGCGGTGCCACCCCGGAGCATGAATCGCTTGAGATTCACGGGTCAGCCGCGCCTTCTCTTTTTGGACTCAAGCCCTAGCAGCATGAATCGCCTGTCATGAGCATCAAAGAATACCGAACTGCCAGCGAGGTTCGCGGCGGGCTGATCCTGGTCCGCGATACGCCTGGGGTCGCCTTTGGCGATCGCGTGCGCATCTCCGACGGCCGCGGTGGCACCCGCGATGGCCAGGTGATTCGCGCCTCCAACGAGGAGGTGATGATCCTGGTGTTCGAGGGCACCGATGACCTCGATCTGGAGGCGGTCTGGGTGCGCTTTCTCGACGAGCCCGTCGAGATCGCCCTCTCCCCGGAGATCTTAGGCCGCGAGTTCAACGGCCTTGGCGAGCCGCGCGATGGTCGTCCGCCGATCCTCTCCAACATCCGCCGTGCGGTTGGCGGCTCCGCCATCAACCCGGCCGCGCGCAGCTATCCGCGCGAGTTCATCCAGACCGGCATCTCGACCATCGACGGACTGAACTCGCTGGTGCGCGGGCAGAAGCTGCCGATCTTCTCCGGCTCCGGTCTGCCGCACAATCGGCTCGCGGCGCAGATCGTGCGCCAGGCCAAGCTCAAGGATGAGGACTCGAGCTTCTCGATCGTGTTCGCGGCGATGGGCGTCAGCTATGCCGATGCCAAGTTCTTCCGCGATGAGTTCGCCAGCTCCGGCGTACTGCGCAACGTAGTGATGTTCGTCAACCTGGCCGATGACCCGCCGGTTGAGCGCCTGACCCTGCCACGCACCGCGCTGACGGTCGCCGAGTACCTGGCCTATGATCTCGATCGGCATGTCTTAGTGGTCATGACCGACATGACCTACTACGCCGAAGCGCTACGCGAGGTCGCGACTGCCAAGGGTGACGTGCCAGCGCGTAAGGGCTATCCCGGCTATCTCTACTCGGACCTCGCCGAGATCTATGAGCGCTGCGGCCGTATCCATGAGCGCCATGGCTCGATCACCATGATGCCGGTCGTCTCGATGCCGTCCGACGACATCACGCATCCGATACCAGACCTGACCGGCTACATCACCGAGGGCCAGATCGTGCTCTCGCGCGAGTTGCAGAACCAGGGCATCTACCCGCCGGTGCACATCTCACCAAGCCTCTCAAGGCTGATGAAGGACGGCATCGGCAAGGATGACACGCGCGAAGATCATCCCAAGGTCGCGGCCCAGCTCTATGCGCTCTACGCCCGCGCCCTCGAGACCCGCAACCTGGCCAGCATCATCGGCGCCGATGAGCTCTCCGAGCGCGACCGTCGCTATCTGAAATTCGCCGACGACTTTGATCAGCGCTTCGTCGGCCAGGGCGAGGCCGAAGATCGCAGTATCGAGGCCACGCTGAACCTCGCCTGGGAGCTCATGAGCGCCTTCCCGCGCGACAGCCTCACCCGCCTCTCGGAGACCGAGCTGGCGAAGTACTATCAGGGTAACGACTGACGCGACTCAGCCGTCAAGGAGTCTCCATGCACTATCCCGCAATCAAGGTCGCGTTTGGCCTGCTGCTCTTTTCATTATCGTCGCTCGCGTTCGCGTCCGACGGGTCCAACCATATCGACCTGACCGGCAACTGGGTCGGCTACACAGCAATCCTCATCTTCGTCATCGCCTACGCGCTGGTGATGGCTGAGGAATTCACCCATCTGCGCAAGTCGAAACCGGTGGTCTTGGCGGCCGGCTTGATCTGGGTGTTTATCGCCTACTTCTACACCGGCCATGGCGGAGACTCTCAAGCCGTCGCCGACGCCGTGCACCACAACATCATGGAGTTTGCCGAGCTGTTCCTGTTCCTGCTCGCAGCCATGACCTATATCAACGCCATGGAGGAGCGGCTGGTCTTCGAGTCGCTGCGCGCCTGGCTGATCCGCAGCGGCTACAGCTATCGCAAGCTATTCTGGATGACCGGCTTTCTGGCCTTCTTCATCTCCCCGGTCGCGGATAACCTGACTACAGCCTTGTTGATGTGCGCGGTGGTCATGGCTGTTGGTGCGGATAAGCCAAGGTTCGTCGCCTTAGGCTGTATCAACATTGTCATTGCCGCTAATGCCGGCGGTGCCTTCAGCCCCTTTGGTGACATCACCACCCTGATGGTCTGGCAGAAGGGTATCTTGCCGTTCCAGACCTTCTTCCTGCTCTTCATCCCGGCGCTGGTCAACTATCTGGTGCCCGCCTACTTCATGAATAAGGCGATCCCCGACGAGACCCCGCCCCCGAGTGACGAGGTGGTCAAGACCAAGCGCGGCGCCAAGCGCATCGTCTTGCTGTTCCTGCTCACCATCGCGACGGCGGTGAGCGTGCACAACTTCTTCCATCTGCCGCCGGTGCTGGGCATGATGACCGGCCTCGCCTACCTGAAGTTCTTTAGCTATTACCTCTACATCAGCGGCGAGATGTCCACCGTCAAGGCCGGAACGCTCGAAGACACCATGCCATTCGACATCTTCAATAAGATTGCCCGGGCGGAATGGGATACGCTGCTGTTCTTCTATGGCGTCATTCTCTGTGTCGGCGGCCTCGGCTTCATCGGCTACCTCGAACTGCTGTCTGCGTTCGCCTATATCGATGTCGGTCCGGTCTTTGCTAATACCATGGTCGGCATCCTCTCAGCGCTGGTCGATAACATTCCGGTCATGTTCGCGGTATTGACGATGAATCCGGACATGTCTCAGGGGCACTGGCTACTGGTCACGCTGACGGCCGGCGTTGGCGGAAGTCTGCTGTCGATTGGCTCAGCGGCGGGCGTTGCGCTGATGGGACAAGCGAAAGGTGTCTACACCTTCTTCGAGCACCTGCGGTGGACCAAATTCATCGCTCTAGGCTACTTTGCTAGCATCATCGCCCACTTTATCGTCAACTTCTGGACCTTCTCGATCCCGATTAATAGTTGACTGTCAGCAGACAATTGAGCGTTTAGGCGAGGGAAAGCCCGCGATCTTGGCAGTCGTACAGCCAGCGAGCCTCGGCTCGCTGGCCTCAGCCTGAGGCTGGCTCGGTCCAGTTAGTGAGTTCGCGTAAGACGCTAGTCGCGTAGCTACCGGCCGGCAGCGTGAAGGATAGGACGGCCTCATTCGGCGACTCGGGCTCGAGCGCAAGCTCTTCGACGTCTAGCCTCAAGGCGCGCCGCTCTTGCTTGAGGCCAACTGCCGCTAACCCTTCAATCCAATCCGGGTAATCGCTGGCAACCTGATCTTCCAACGCACGCACCTGGCTAGCGGTCAGTGGCTCACCGTCGCCGAAGAGCGGACCGGTTGGAATCAGATCGCCCGAGTGCAGACGCTCTGAGATGTGCTGATCGATGCTGTCGACCAGGAAATGCGAGTGACTGCCGCGGAGTTGTAAGCGGTCGCCAATCAAGGCCGCCCGCCAGTCACCCCGCTCGACTCGACGTGCAAGCAGTTCGTTGAATAGCTGTGAGCGCGCTGCCGACAGCCAAAGGCCACGTTGATGTCGACTCGTCCGTGGCGCCGCGCCAGCAAAGAGGGCCTGCGCCCTGAGCAGATTGGCCTCACCGCGACCGAACCGTTGTGGCCCAAAATAGTTGGGGACGCCCTTCGCGGCCAGGGTCTCGAGCTTCAATGCTGCGGCATCAAGATCACCGCTAATCTCGCGCAGTCGAATACGGAACTGATTCCCAGCCAAGGAGCCGCGCTTGAGCTTACGCCGGTGCCGATGCTGCTCTAAGACCTCGATCCCCTCTTCGGCGAGCAGCCGCCAGCGCGGCTCTGGCGCCGAGCTGAGATAGACCGAGAACCATTGCGTGGTCACTGCATGCCGATCTTTGAGCCCAGCATAGCCAATCGCCTTGATCGAGACACCAGCCAAGGAGGCGATGCGCCGTGCAACCCATTCGGTATTCGCGGAGGTCTTGCGGATACGCAGTAGCGCGTGCTCCCCGTCGCCGTCAGGGCCAAAGGCTAACAGTTCGTCGACGATGAAATCGTCCGGCTGCCTGCGCAGCAGGGCGCTGAGTGCAGGCCCACCGAAGGCATAAGGCAGCTCGGAAAACGAGCGCCATGAGACTGGCTGCAACGACTCGATCGCCGCCGGGCTCTGTGGCGCACTCACAGTGCTGCCGAGAGCCCGGAGTCGTCGAGCAGGACGACAGCGAAGGCGGCAATCCCTTCGCCGCGGCCGGTGAAGCCCATCCGCTCACTGGTGGTGGCCTTGATGTTCACCCGCGCCATGGGTAAGCCAAGATCTGCGGCGATACAGTCACGCATCGAGGCGATAAAGGGGGCGAGCTTGGGCGCCTGTGCGACAACCGTGAGATCCGCGTTATGGACCCGCAGATCGCGCTCAGTGAGCGACTGCAACACGCGCTGCAGCAGTACCCGGCTATCGATATCCTTAAATGCGGCATCGGAATCGGGGAAGTGATGGCCAATATCACCAAGTCCGGCGGCCCCGAGCAGCGCATCACAAAGCGCATGCAGCAGGACATCTCCATCCGAATGCGCCTCGAGTCCAAGCTCATGTGGAATCTCGACGCCGCCAAGGATCAGCCGCCGATCCGGTGCGAAGCGATGGGCATCGATGCCCTGCCCGATCAGCATTGGGAGCCTCCGACCTCAGACGACCGCGTATTCGCGCTGAGCAGCCGCTTAGGCTTGGCATCTGTTGACCTCATCATGGCTCCTGGTGACCTTGTTGCTCAAGGAAGAATTCGGCCAGAGGGAGATCCTCGGGCCGGGTGATCTTGATGTTATCGGTACGTCCTTCGATCAATCGTGGTCGCAATCCGAGCTGCTCCATGGCACTCGCATCATCAGTGATGGCAATGCCTTGTGCTCGGCAATAGGCCAGGGCTTCACGCAGCTGCCCGAGTCGAAAGGCCTGCGGTGTATAGGCGCGCCAGAGCTGTTGGCGTGGCAGCGTGCGCTCAACTCGAGCATCAAAGGCCTCTTCGGATGCCTTGACCGTATCCTGGATCGGTACCGCAAGCAATGCGCCCACTGGCTCATCAGCCAAGGCTGCGAGCAGCTGATCGAGATCCGCGGCGGCGAGGCAGGGCCTAGCCGCATCATGGACCAGTACCCAATCAGCGTCGGCCGCCTGCCCAACCAAGGCGGTTAACGCATTGGCCACCGAATCAGAGCGTTCGGCGCCGCCGTCAACGCGCTTAACCGCTGGATGATTGGCATAAGCGGTCTCTGGCCACCAGGCATCCTCAGGGCTCAGGGCAACAGCGCAGCCGGCAATCAAGGGGTGCTCAATAAAGGCTGCAATACTGTGCTCAATGACCCGGCGACCGCGCAGCATCAGATACTGCTTTGGCACCGGGCCACCAAAACGACGACCAGCGCCCGCCGCCGGCAGCACGACCCAATGTCGTGGGCTTTCGGTCATGGTGACGTCTCCACTGGCTTCTCAACCACCTGCAAGAAGACCTCACCGGACTGAATCATGCCGAGCTCACTGCGAGCACGCTCCTCAATCGCCTCTAGGCCGATTTTCAGATCCTTGACCTCCGCCGCGAGTGCATTGTTGCGCGCCTGTAAGCGAGCCAGCTCCGCTTCGGTGTCGACGATGCGCCCGCGCAGCGCATGTAGCTCAGCAACGCTGCCATCGCCGACCCAAAGCCGATACTGAAGGAACCCAAGCAGGACGATGAGTGCAATAACCAGCCAGCGCATCCTGTCAAATCCCCTCTGTCGGCAGGCTTAAGGGGCACGCCAGGCGTGCTGTCGTGCCCCAACGATGACAACGGTTATTACAACGGTTGCTTGAAGGCATCACGGCCGGCATAAATTGCCGCATCCCCGAGCTGATCTTCGATCCGCATCAGCTGGTTATACTTGGCCACCCGGTCGGTGCGCGAGAGCGAGCCAGTCTTGATCTGACCGGTTGCGGCGGCAACGACCAAGTCGGCGATGGTGGTGTCCTCGGTCTCACCAGAGCGATGCGAGACGACCGCCGTATAGCCGGCCTGCTGTGCCATCTGGATCGCCTCCAAGGTCTCCGTGAGCGAGCCAATCTGATTGACCTTGATTAGGATCGAGTTGGCGATGCTCTTATCGATACCTTCCTGCAGGATCTTGGTATTGGTGACAAAGAGATCGTCGCCGACCAGCTGTACCTTGCCACCCAGTCGCTCGGTATGATCTTTCCAACCCTCCCAATCGCCCTCGGCGAGCCCGTCCTCGATGCTGATGATCGGATACTTGCCAACCCAATCCAGCAGCAGATCAGTCATGCCCGCAGCGTCAAGCTGGCGACCCTCGCCCTTGAGATTGTAGACGCCATCCGCGTAGAACTCGGAGGCCGCAACATCCATACCCAGGTAGATGTCCTGCCCAGCCTTGTAGCCGGCCTTCTCGATCGCCTCTAGAATGACCTCGATAGCGGCCTCGTTCGACGGCAGATCAGGCGCAAAGCCACCCTCATCGCCAACCGCGGTCGCTAGTCCGCGCCCATGCAGCACCGCCTTCAGCGCATGGAAGACCTCTGCCCCCCAGCGCACCGCCTCACGCAGGCTCGAGGCCCCGACCGGCAGAATCATGAACTCTTGGAAGTCGACGCTGTTATCAGCGTGCTCGCCGCCATTGATGATATTCATCATCGGCACTGGCAGCCGGTAGTCGCCTGTCCCGAGCGACTGATAGAGCGGCACGGCCTTCTCTTGTGCGGCCGCATGGGCTGCAGCCATGGAGACGCCAAGGATGGCATTCGCGCCCAGCCGCGCCTTGTTGTCGGTACCATCTAGCTCGATCATGCGCCGATCCAGCCCTTCTTGATCGGTGACATCGAGGCCGACAACGGTCTCGCGCAGCTCACCATTGACATTAGCACAGGCAGTCAGCACACCCTTGCCTAGGTAGCGTGATTTGTCACCATCGCGCAGCTCAAGGGCCTCGCGTGAGCCGGTTGAGGCACCGGATGGCACCGCCGCGCGCCCGAGCGCGCCTTCGGCGGTGATGACATCGACCTCGACAGTGGGATTGCCGCGTGAATCCAGGATTTCACGGGCACGGACATCGACGATTTCAGACATGGCTCAAACCTCTTTCAAAGCACCAAAAATGACGTAGCTCAGGGATTGGGTTGACCTGCAATCTGCGATTCGGCTGCCGCGTGAGCGATTCGCATATCTGGCAGTACATCAGCAGATTGCATCAAATAGGGGCCGCTCCATCGGCGGCCTGCATCGGTGTTGCGACGTCGGTGTCGCGACGCCCTCAGTGGTGTGCTAGAGCCGTTGCTCCGGGAATCCTCGCGCCTTGACCAGACGATCAAGCTCAACAAGGGTCTCCAATAGCTCAGCCATTAGATCAAGTGGCCAAGCGTTAGGTCCATCACTCTTCGCCCGGTCTGGGGTTGGATGGGTCTCCATGAAGATGCCGGCAACGCCGGCTGCAACGGCGGCACGCGCCAAAACCGGGACGAATTCGCGCTGCCCACCAGAGCTATGTCCTTGGCCGCCGGGCAATTGCACCGAGTGCGTTGCGTCGAAGACGACCGGGCAGCCAGTCTCGCGCATCACTGCCAACGAGCGCATATCCGAGACCAGATTGTTATAGCCAAAGCTGACTCCGCGCTCACAGACCATGAGCTGCTGATTCCCGGTCGAGCCTGCCTTCTCGACCACGCGCGCCATATCCCATGGTGCCAGGAACTGACCCTTTTTGATGTTCACCGGCCGCCCTTGCGAGGCTGCCGCAAGGATGAAATTGGTCTGGCGGCAGAGAAAGGCCGGTGTTTGTAGCACATCGACCACCGCCGCAACTTCGGCCATTGGAGTCTCTTCGTGCACATCGGTCAGCACCGGCACATCGATGCGCTCGCGCACGCCCTCCAATATCTTCAGGCCTGCATCGAAACCGATGCCACGGAAACCGTCAATCGATGAACGATTGGCCTTATCGAATGAGGATTTGTAGATGAACGAGATACCCAGACCGGCGGTCATCTCCTTGAGCTGACCGGCGGTGTCCTGTGCCAGCATCTCGCTCTCGATCACGCAGGGACCGGCGATCAGAAACAGCGGATGCTCAAGGCCGGCCTCGAAGCCACAAAGCTGCATCAGACCAGCTCCTGTTGCCCTTGTGCGGTTTGGCACAAGCTGGCATCTGCCGACGCTGCCTTTCCGCTTCGATCCGGACTCGCAGCAGGGACAGCAACTGCTGAATCTGGAAGTTGTGGCTTCCGCTTCCGATAGGCTAAAGCGGCCTCAATAAAGCCTCGGAACAGCGGATGACCATCGCGAGGCGTTGAGGTGAACTCAGGATGGAATTGGCAGCCGACGAACCAGGGATGATCGGGGATCTCGATAATCTCGACCAGCTTCGAGTCCAACGACCAGCCGGAAAACCGCAGCCCGGCATCCTTCAACGCATCGCAGTAGCGATTGTTGAACTCGTAGCGGTGCCGATGCCGTTCGCGGACCTGTGGTCTGCCGTAGGTGGCGCGCGCTAGGCTGCCCGGCTCCAACCGACAATTCTGCCCGCCCAGGCGCATGGTGCCGCCCTTATCGGACTCGGCGCTGCGCGTCTCGCGCTTGCCCTGCTCGGTTTGCCACTCGGTGATTAATGCGATGACCGGATGCGGCGTGTTCTGCTGGAACTCAGTGCTATGGGCGCCATCAAGCTTGGCGACATTGCGCGCGTACTCGATCACCGCGACCTGCATGCCGAGACAGATCCCCAGGTACGGGATGCGCTGTTGGCGTGCGTAGCTCACGGCGGCGATCTTGCCCTCGATGCCGCGCCCGCCAAAGCCACCGGGCACGAGAACGGCGTCGAGTCCGTCGAGGCAGCCGGGGCCATTGGACTCGATCTCCTCGGAGTCGAGGTAGCGGATATCGATCCGAGTGCTGGTCTGCACGCCAGCATGAATCAGCGCCTCCGACAACGACTTGTAGGCCTCGGTCAGCCCCATGTACTTGCCGACCATGCCGATGGTGACCTTATCGCGCGGATGCTCGAGCCCCTCGAGCACACGCTGCCATTCGGACAGATCGGCCTCCGGCACCTGCAGATGGAACTGGCGCACTACCAGCGCGTCGAGCTCCTGCGCATGCAGAAGCATCGGGATGCGATAGATATGGTCGGCATCGACCGCCGAGATCACTGCCCGCTCGGGAACATTGGTGAAGAGCGCGATCTTGCGTCGCTCGTCATCGGGCAGGTCGCGCTCGGCGCGGCACAGCAGGATGTCGGGCTGGATGCCGATCGAGCGCAGCTCTTTGACTGAATGCTGGGTTGGCTTGGTCTTGATCTCGCCAGCAGCCGAGATGTACGGCACCAGGGTGAGATGCATGAAGAGCGCATTTTCAACCCCGACCTCGACCCGCATCTGCCGAATCGCCTCCAGAAAGGGGAGCGATTCGATGTCACCGACAGTGCCACCGATCTCCACGATGGCGACATCAGTCTCGTCGGCGCCGAGGCGAATCGCATCCTTGATCTCATCTGTGATGTGCGGGATCACCTGAACGGTGCGGCCGAGATAGTCACCGCGGCGCTCCTTGCGGATGACGCTCTCGTAGATCTGACCGGTGGTGAAGTTGTTGTTGCGCCCCATACGCGTGCGCAAGAAGCGCTCGTAGTGGCCGAGATCGAGATCGGTCTCGGCACCATCATCAGTGACATAGACCTCACCATGCTGAAACGGGCTCATGGTGCCCGGGTCGACATTGATGTAGGGATCGAGCTTGATCATGGTCACCTTGAGACCACGCGCTTCGAGCAGCGCGGCCAGGGAGGCAGACGCAATACCTTTGCCGAGCGACGAGACAACGCCGCCGGTAACGAAAATAAACTTAGGCATGACCTGTGCAGGCAGACAACTTGGGTCTAGGTAGGATACCCCTCTCACGTTAGCAAATCGGCCCCGACCTCACAATTCCGATCGACGAAGTCCAAATGCCATGGCGTTGATCATAGACTTCACAAGCAACCGCTGGTGCACGTATACTCCGCGGCGTTCGTTCTATGCGGACCTCCATCGCAGCTCGACTGCTAGGCGACCGCTCAGTGTCGCACGGGCTGCGGCGGATCGATTCACCACCCTTATGGAGCATCAAATGAACAAGTTTGCAAAGGTCATGGGTATCGCTGCCATCGCCACCAGCGCCGCCTTCTCGATGAGCGCCGCCCAGGCATGGTGGGGCGGTCCTGGCTACGGCGGTCCTGGCTACGGTAACGGCTGGGGCGACGGCATGGGCGATATGTTCAGTGACATGTTCGGTGACGGCTACGGCGACTTCAACATGAGCATGAGCGGCGGTGGCCGTGGCTATGGTCGCGGTCGTGGCTATGGCTATGGTCGCGGTTACGGTGATGGTTATGGCTACGGTTATGGCCATCCCTACGGCTACGGCTACCCAGGCTACGGCTATGGCGCCCCTTATGGCTACGGCGCTCCCTATGGCATGCCCTATGGTGCCCCGATGGCACCTGCCGCTCCGGCTGCTCCTGAAGCCAAATAAGTAGCGGTTCATCACCGTTGCTCTTCAAGCCGCGCCTCGGCGCGGCTTTTTATATTCAGCGAAGGTGAGTCCGGCCCTCTCCCCGCGATCCTATGACGTCGTTGCAACCCAACGGATACGCGCGCACAAAGGGCGCTGATCGACGCTGGACAGGGACTGAGACGCCGACCCTTGTCGCACTTGCCGCCCCTACCAGGGCTTAGCTGCGGCCCTTTGCGAAACCTTGACCGGCAATTCCATTGCGCAGAGCGCGTGTATGCAATTCAGATTGACGCTTGATGCATGTCAACTTGAGTTGCAGAATACGGTCAAACAACAGACTGGAACCTTGCTTTGACTCAGCGAAAAGTAATCTCGTTCGACACGATCCGAGTCGCCTGCAAGAACTGCTCACTGTCGCAGCTCTGTCTGCCAATGGGCCTCGCGCCGGAAGATGTCGAACGTCTCGACTCGATCATCAAGCGGTCCCGTCCCTTGCATCGGGGTGACCACCTGTTCCGAGGAGGCGAGCGCTTCCGCTCCCTCTATGTTGTCAAAACCGGCTCGGTCAAGACCTATGCACCTAGCGAAGAAGGCGGCGAGCAGGTGCTTGGCTTCCACCTTCCCGGCGAGATCATCGGCCTCGACGCCATCGACAAATCCTGTCATGCCTGCTCGGCGAAGGTGCTCGAGACATCGGCGATCTGTGAGGTTCCCTTCCAACGCTTCGAGGAGCTAGCGGCCTCGATCCCTTCACTTCAGCACCAGATGTATCGGTTGCTCAGTAAAGAGATCGGTCAGGATGCCGACATGCTCCTCC
Source organism: Halochromatium sp. (assembly GCA_010912705.1). Lineage (GTDB taxonomy): Bacteria > Pseudomonadota > Gammaproteobacteria > Chromatiales > Chromatiaceae > Lamprobacter. Next base: position 18,594 of record POWB01000016.1, on the reverse strand, counting down.
TGCTCGGAAAAAAGAATGCTGAGGAGCGCCTAGCCGCCTTTCTGACCAGCATGTCGAGCCGGCTCAGTAAGCGCGGTCTCTCGCCGACTGATTTCTACCTGAGCATGTCAAGACACGAGATCGGCAGTTATCTTGGCCTAGCTGTCGAGACCGTCAGTCGACTCTTTACCCGTTTTCAAGAAGACGGTTTACTGCGCGTCGATCGCAAGCATGTCGAGGTGTTGAATCTGACTGCATTGGAGATGATGGCCGGAGCCCCTCCCTCTAGCGCCCATAAGCAACGCTCAAACTGAGCCAACCGGCACAATCAACGACCGTTCAGACGCGTCGCGCTCCGATCAATCAAGCCCCTGTATTTCAGCAGCAGGCGACTCCGCTGACAGTGACAACCACAGACAGCGGCCGTCGCTCGCGGCATGAACGGCCTGCAACCGCGCTTGATGCGCCGTCAACTCTGGCTCATTCGCCCGTACGATGCGAAGCGGTGGTCGGTCCTTTTGCACGCGCCTTGGTGCAGCATCCGTCACAATGCGCTCTCCAGCTTGATTGGCGTTCGGCTCAGTACCGAGCGCCAGTGCAACCTGGCCACCCGTCATCGCGAGATAGACATCGGCTAGGATCTCAGCATCGAGCAGCGCGCCATGGAGATCGCGTCTTGAATTGTCGACCTCGTAGCGACGACAAAGGGCGTCGAGGCTATTACGCTGTCCGGGATGCCGCTGACGTGCAAGTGCCAAGGTATCAACGATGGTACAGATATCCTCGATGAGGGGCGCATCTGAGCGCCATTGGCGCAGCTCGTAATTGAGGAACCCGACGTCGAAGGCAGCGTTATGGATGACCAGCTCGGCACCCCGGAGATACGCGATGAGCGCTTCGGCAATGTCCGCGAAGCGTGGCTTGTCGGCGAGGAAGGCATTCGAGATCCCATGCACTGCGACGGCACCCGCATCGATCTCGCGATCTGGCTGCAGGTAGCGATGGAAATTGGCCTTAGTCAGCTGACGCTCAATCACCTCCACGCAGCCGATCTCAATGATCCGGTGCCCTTCGCTCGGCTCGAGGCCCGTCGTTTCTGTATCGACAACAAGCTGTCGCATCGTTTAGCTCACCTTCTGCGTCGCATCGGCGAATTGTCTAAGCCCGCTTCGGAATCCCGCGATTGGCGAGCTGGTCAGCGCGCTCATTTTCGGCGTGGCCACTGTGTCCGCGCACCCAGCGCCAGCGCACCTGATGGCCAGCAAGGGCTTGGTCGAGCCGCTGCCAAAGATCCTGGTTCTTCACCGGGCTCCCTTGCTTGGTCATCCAGCCGTTGCGCTTCCACCGCGCCATCCAGCGCTCGACGCCATCCTGCACATAGCGTGAATCGACGGTGAGGATGATATTGCTCTGCCGCTTGAGGGCCTCGAGCGCCTGAATCACTGCCATCAGCTCCATCCGGTTATTGGTGGTATGCGCTTCACCGCCAAACAGCTCCTTCTCGTGCGCACCATAGCGCATCAGCGCACCCCAGCCACCAGGCCCCGGGTTTCCCTTACAGGCGCCATCAGTAAACACCTCGACGGCCGTCGCCGTTGCATGCTGCCTCGTCGATGCCTTGGTTGCAGCAGATGACTCAATGGCGCGCATGATGACCCTCACGAACACTCGGCTTCACCGCGCCGCCGGGTAGGAACGCCGGACGGCGTCTCCAAAGCGGTCGCTGCGGGGTGGAAAGACTCACGCGCTTCACCGCGCGCAGCACATAAACACCGCCAAAGAGCGGCCACCAACGCGCGCCGGCCGTTTCGATCCAATCGAGTCGGCGGCTATAGGCGGAGCGCAATGGCGGACGAAACAGCAGCCACTGCCGCACCTCGAGCTGAAAGCCAAGCAGATCAAGCCAGTCAATGAGCCGCGATGAGGTCAGTTGGTTACCGCACCAGGGCGCTCGTCGATGGCGTCGCGCCCCGCGCATCAGACCCCAGGTGCTTAAGGGGTTGAAGCCGATGATCAGAATGCGTCCCTCCGGGATCAAAACGCGCTCGGCCTCTCGCAGCACGCGTTGTGGCTGTGCTGCGAAGTCGAGCGTGTGCGGCAGCAGCAGCACATCGATGCTGGCTGGCGCTAGCGGTAGCTCAGCTGGTTTTGCGCGCAAGGGCGAGCCGTCCCAACGTCGGCAGTGACCTTCGCTGAGTACCACCTGTGAGCGGATACGGCTATGCTCGAACGCGGCGTGGAAGTCACCAACGCAGCCGACCTGCACCAAGAAGTGACCAAAGGCGTCTTCGAGCATGCGGTCGACAGCGTCGCGCTCGACCCGCGCGACCTGACGGCCAATCGGTGTATCAAACCAATCTGCGAGACCTGCGAGCGCAAACGCACCGGCATCCTCATGCTGGCAGGCGCTCATCGAGCGCCTCGCCAATACGGGCGCCCAGTACTGGAAAGAATTCGGGTTTTCCCGTATATTCTTCGTGCCAGGCGCGAAAAAACAATCACAAAGCGCATCTTTTTCCCATCCAGCCGCTGCCAAATCTCTTATGCAAAGTGCTGTCCGCTTCCCCCTGCTCGCCGGCGTCAGCATCGGCGTTCTGATCCACCTCAGTGGCTGCGCCAGCCAACGACCGCATGGCGAGACCCTCGCAAGTGGCCAGACCTTTTCGGTCTCAGCCCGAGAGTATGGCTACGTACGACCAGCGCTCGACGTTCGCGTCATTGGCCAAGAGGATGGCAAGACGAAGAGCCGGCATCGTTATGCAGGCTCTGGTGGCGATCTCTGGGATCGAGTCCGTTACGGCGAAAGCCTCGGGGTCACCCATCATGCGCGCGTTGAGCAGGCTTTGCTTAGGCTCAAGCGCGACCAGGATTATCTCACGGATCTGAGCAAACGCGCGCAGCCTTACCTGCACCTGATCCTCGAAGAACTCGAGCGCAATGGCTTGCCGGCCGAGCTGGCGCTGTTGCCCGAGGTCGAAAGTCGCTACAACCCGCACGCGATTTCCCCCAAGAGTGCGACCGGGATGTGGCAATTCATGCCCTACACCGGCGTTGAGATGGGGCTGAAACAGAATCGTTGGTACGACGGGCGCAACGATATCCTAGCCTCGACACGCGGTGCTATCGCCTATCTGCGGCAACTGCACCGTGAACTCGAGGGTGACTGGGCGCTTGCCCTCGCGGCTTACAACGCCGGCCCTGGACGTGTGCGCGCAGCCCAGCGAGCCAATCAGGCGGCTGGCAAGCCAGTCGACTTCTGGTCACTCGATCTTCCAACCGAAACCGAGAATTATGTGCCTAAGCTGCTGGCGATTGCCAAACTGGTGCGCGAGCATGAGGCATTCGGACTATCGATGCCGGAGGTTGCCAACCGCCCTCGTATCGAGATCGTCGAGTCTCGGCAGCAGATCGACCTCGCGCAGGCAGCAGCGGCCTGTGGGGTCACCGTCACCCAGCTGAAAAGACTCAATCCGGGCCTGAAACGGGGTATAACAGTCCCAAGCGGACCCCATCGGGTGCTCGTGCCAGCAGGCACTGGCGACCGGCTCAGGACTGCGCTGGCACAGGCTGGAGCACTCAAGGCGCCGAGCCTGGCCGCGACGGCTAAGCCTTCGCGATCAACGGCAGCACAGCCTGCGGGAGACAGCTAGCGTAAAAAAGGGCGCCGCAGCGCCCTTGATCATCTCCGCGCGGGCGGCTAGCGCTTAGTTGACCTTGGGGTCAAGCTCGCCCTTGGCATAGCGATCGGTCATCGCTTCAAGCGAGAGCGGGCGGATCTTGCTCGCATTACCGGCGGTACCAAAGGCCTCGTAGCGTGCCCGGCAGATCTCCTTCATGGCCTTGGTCGAGGCCGCCAGATACTTGCGCGGGTCGAAGTTCTTCGGATTCTCGGCCAGATGCTGGCGGATTGCACCAGTCGAGGCCATGCGCAGGTCGGTGTCGATGTTGACCTTACGCACGCCATTCTTGATACCCTCGGCGATCTCTTCGACCGGCACACCGTAGGTCTCACCCATGGCGCCACCGAACTGATCGATGATCTTCAGCCACTCCTGCGGCACCGATGAGGAGCCGTGCATGACCAGATGGGTGTCTGGGATACGGGCGTGGATCTCTTTGATCCGCTCGATGGCCAGGATGTCACCAGTCGGTGGGCGGGTGAACTTGTAGGCGCCATGGCTGGTGCCGATAGCGATCGCTAGGGCATCAACCTTAGTATCGGCAACGAACTTGGCCGCCTCTTCCGGATCAGTCAGCAGCTGGCTGTGATCCAGAACACCTTCGGCACCGGAGCCATCTTCTTCGCCGGCCATACCAGACTCGAGTGAGCCGAGGCAACCCAGCTCACCTTCAACCGACACACCACAGGCATGGGCTATATCGACCACCTGCCGGGTGGTACGAGCGTTGTACTCGTAGTCCATCGGCGTCTTCATGTCCTCGCCAAGCGAGCCATCCATCATCACCGAGCTGAAGCCGAGCTGGATCGAGCGCTGGCACACGGCAGGCGACGAGCCGTGATCCTGGTGCATCACGACCGGGATGTGTGGGAATTCCTCGATGGCCGCCAGGATCAGGTGGCGCAGAAAGGGGGCGCCAGCATACTTACGGGCACCTGCAGAGGCCTGACAGATCACTGGAGAATCGGTTTCGTCGGCCGCCTCCATGATCGCCCGCATCTGTTCAAGGTTGTTCACATTAAAGGCGGGAACGCCATACTGATGCTCAGCTGCGTGGTCGAGCAACTGACGAAGTGAAATAAGGGCCATTGCGGTTCTCCTCTGTCGTTGAAAGTAAAGGGTTGATTCGGATCAGATGCCGATACATCAATCCTTAGTCGAAAGCCGATGTTCGCCGACGCGCATGATCTTCATGATATTGGTCTGCCCCTCGACGCCGCAGCGATCACCCTTGGTAATGAGAACCAGATCGCCCTCTTGTACCGTGCCGTGGCGTAGCAGCTCTTCGATGACCTCCTTGTTCACCTCATGGATGTCGGTGCTTGAAACATCGAATCTTACCGGATAGACACCGCGGAAAAGGGTTACTTTTCGCCGGGTTGGAACCTGGCGTGTCATCGCGAAGATAGGGATGCCAGAGCTGATGCGCGACATCCACTTGACCGTGGAGCCGGATTCGGTCAGTGCCGCAATCGCCTTCACGCCGAGATGGTTGGCGGTATACATGGTCGCCATCGCGATGGCCTCATCGACGCGACCGAAGACGGCATCGATGCGATGGCCGGAGCGGCGCACCAGACGCTCTTTCTCGGCCTCGGCGCAGATGCGCGACATCGACTCGACCACCTTGGCGGGATTCTTGCCAACGGAAGTCTCGGCCGACAGCATCACCGCGTCGGTACCGTCGAGCACCGCGTTGGCAACGTCGAACACCTCAGCCCGGGTCGGGATCGGGTTCTCGATCATCGACTGCATCATTTGCGTCGCGGTGATCACCACGCTGTTACGATCGCGGGCCATGCTGATCAAGCGTTTCTGCACTGCCGGCAGCTCGGCGTCGCCGATCTCAACGCCAAGATCCCCGCGCGCGACCATTACTGCATCGGAGGCATCAATGATGTCCTCAAGGTCGGCTAGCGCCTCCGCACGCTCAATCTTGGCGACGATCCCGCCCTTACCGCCGGCTGCTTCGAACAGCTGCCGCGCAAGCCGAACATCATCGCCATTGCAAACGAAGGAGACAGCGACATAGTCGGCCTCGACCTCAGCGGCAAAGACGATGTCGGCCTTATCCTTCTCGGTTAAGGCCGGCGCTGAGAGTCCACCGCCTTTCTTATTGATGCCTTTGTTATTCGACAGCTTGCCACCGAGCATGACAGTACAGTCAATGCGTGACCCCGACACAGCCTTGACTAGCAGCTCAATCGCCCCGTCATCGAGCAGTAGCAGATCACCAGGAGCAACATCCTCGACCATGCTCGGTAAGGTTGTACCGACGCGCCTGCTGTCGCCGCCGTCGAGTGGACAAGCGGCATCGATCGCAAAGTCCGCGCCCTCTGCCAGCACGACTGCACCTTCGGCAAAGCGACCGATGCGGATCTTTGGCCCCTGCAAATCGACGAGCAACCCAAGCGGATGCCGTTTGGCAAGGGCCGCCGCGCGTACACGTCCTGCGCGCTCCCGGTGCCGATCATGGGAATCGTGCGACATGTTAAGCCGCACCACATTGAGGCCCGCATCCATCATGGCTTCAAGCACGCCAGGGGCATTCGTGGCCGGGCCGAAGGTCGCAACGATCTTGGTACGTCTTGGCATTCTAGTCCTGAGCGCGCGCTTCGAGCATCGCGACAGCAGGTAGCGTCTTGCCTTCGAGATACTCGAGGAAGGCACCCCCAGCTGTGGAGATATAGGAGACGCGATCGTAGATGTCGTACTTTTGGATCGCCGCAATGGTGTCGCCACCGCCGGCCAGCGTGAAGGCCTCAGTCTCGGCGATCGCCATCGAGATGGTCTTAGTACCCTCACCAAACTGATCGAACTCGAACACGCCTACCGGGCCGTTCCAGACGACGGTGCCAGCGTTTTTGATGATCTCAGCGAGCGCATTGGCGCTGTCTGGACCAATATCGAAGATCATGTCGTCATCCTCGACCTCGGCCACAGGCTTGGTCACTGCTGGCTCGTTTTCATCGAACTTTTTGCCGCAGACCACGTCGGTCGCAATCGGGATGGTGGCATTGTTGGCCGTCATCTTCTCCATCAGGGCCTTGGCGGTGTCGACGAGATCATCTTCGCAGAGCGATTTGCCAACCTCATGTCCAGCGGCCTTGATGAAGGTGTTGGCGATACCACCACCAACGACGAGCTGATCGACCTTGGTCGACAGGGCCTCGAGCACGGTCAGCTTGGTTGAGACCTTGGAGCCACCGACGATCGCAACCATTGGCCGCTTAGGCTCGGCTAGCGCCTTCTGCAGCGCGTCCAGCTCCTCAGCGAGCAGGAGACCCGCGCAAGCGGTTGGCGCGAACTTGCCAGCACCATGCGTTGAGGCCTGGGCGCGGTGGGCCGTGCCAAAGGCATCCATCACATAGACGTCACAGAGTGCTGCATATTGCTTCGAGAGCGCCTCCTCGTCCTTCTTCTCGCCCTTGTTAAAGCGTACGTTCTCGAGCAGCACCAGCTCGCCGTCGGCAACCTCAGGGGCGGTCTCCAAATAATCCTTGACCAGACGCACCTCGCGACCCAGCTTCGCGCCAAGATCAGCAGCAACGGGTGCTAGCGAGTTCTCCTCAGAGTAAACGCCCTCTTCCGGACGTCCCAGGTGCGACATCACCATAACCTTAGCGCCTGCCTTGAGGCAGTGCTCGAAGGTCGGCAGCGAGGCCGTGATCCGCGCGTCGGAGGTGACCTTGCCATTCTTGACTGGAACGTTGAGATCGGAGCGAATCAGAACCCGCTTACCTGCCAGATCAAGATCGGTGAGTTTGGTGAAGGACATAGCTAATGAGCCTCATCGAGATGGTGTTAAAAAGCGTTGAGCGATCGGGAAAACCGGCCAGGCTTTCCGCATCGTTCCTGCTGCCACCGAGCAGTCTCCGCCTTGGCCCGGATTTGTTGGCCGTTTGCTTGTTGCCGTCGTTCGCAGACTGTGAATCGATCGGCACCCACTCCTTGTGCATGACGGTGGGCTGGGCAGGCAAACCCGTCCTACCCACCGCACCGCTAAGGCTGCTTACTCAGCCAGCAACATGCTGCGCCATACGCAGGAAGTTGCAGGTGTAGCCGTACTCATTGTCGTACCAGGCAACAACCTTGACGAACGTCGGGTCCAGCATGATGCCCGCACCAGCATCAAAGATCGACGGCGTGCCCTTGCCGCGGAAATCGGTTGAGACCACCTTATCTTCGGTGTAGGCGAGCACGCCCGCCAGATCGCCAGACTCCGAGGCCGCCTTCATCGCAGCGCAGATGTCCTCGTAGCTAGCCTCTTTGCTCAGCTCGCAGGTCAGATCGACTACCGAGACGTCTGAGGTCGGCACCCGGAAGGCCATGCCGGTCAGCTTGCCATTAAGCTCGGGCAGCACCTTGCCGACGGCCTTGGCGGCGCCGGTCGAGGACGGGATGATGTTCTCGAGGATGCCACGGCCGCCGCGCCAGTCCTTCTGTGACGGGCCATCAACGGTCTTTTGGGTCGCGGTCGCCGCGTGCACGGTCGTCATCAAGCCGCGCTTGATGCCCCAGTTGTCGTTCAACACCTTGGAAACCGGCGCCAGACAGTTGGTCGTGCAAGAGGCCGCGGAGATGATCGCCTGGCCATCATAGGTGTTGTGGTTGACACCATAGACGAACATTGGCGTCGCGTCCTTCGACGGCGCACTCTGCACCACCTTCTTGGCGCCGGCGTCGATATGCGCCTGGCAGGTCTCGGTGGTCAGGAAGAAGCCAGTGCACTCGAGCACCAGATCAGCGCCGACGTCACCCCAAGCCAGCTTCGACGGATCGCGCTCGGCGGTCAGCCGAATCGCGTTGCCGTTGACGGTCATAGTGTTGCCATCGACCGAGATATCGCCATCAAAGTTGCCGTGTACCGAGTCGTACTTGAGCATGTAGGCCAAATACTCAGGGTCGAGCAGGTCATTGATGCCGACCACCTGCATGTCCGGGAAATCCTTGGAGATCGCACGGAAGGCCATGCGGCCGATGCGGCCGAAGCCGTTGATACCAACTTTAAGGGTCATTGGGGATATCCTCGCAAACGAGTGATTAAGAACTGTTTAATTCAGCTTGATCGGATCAGCGCCGGGCTTAAGCCCGCGCTGATCCGGTCGACGATCGATGTCTTTAGAGCAGGCTGTCGACAGCCTCAGCGACCGCGTCTGCGGTGACGCCGAACTCCTGGTAGACGGCGGGTGCTGGTGCTGACTCGCCGAAGCGATCGACGCCAATGATCTTGCCATGCATGCCAACGTACTTTGGCCAGAGATTGGAGACACCAGCCTCAACCGCGACGCGCGCCTTGACGGCATCTGGCAGGACCGATTCCTTATAGGCCGCATCCTGGGCATCGAAGGTATCCATCGACGGCATCGAGACGACGCGAACCTTGCGCCCCTTGGCGCTAAGCTGCTCGGCCGCAGTCATCGCCAGCTCGACCTCGGTACCAGTGCCGATAATGATCGCGTCTGGGGTGCCGTCACAATCCTTGAGCACATAGGCGCCCTTTTCGATGGCCCGCATCTGCTCCTCGGTGCGGCTCATGTGCGGCGCTCCCTGACGCGAGAAGATCAGCGCTGTCGGACCGCCGGTACGCTCAATCGCCAGCTTCCAAGCCACAGCACTCTCGACCGCATCACAGGGGCGCCAGGTCGACATACGCGGCGTGAGTCGCAGGATCGAGACCTGCTCGACCGGCTGATGGGTCGGGCCGTCCTCGCCAAGGCCGATGGAATCGTGGGTGTAGACAAAGATCGGGTTGATCTTCATGAGCGCCGCCATGCGCACGGCATTGCGGGCGTACTCCATGAACATCAGGAAGGTGGCGCCATAGGGCTTGAAGCCGCCATGGAGGGTTGCACCATTCATGATGGCCGACATACCGAACTCGCGCACGCCGTAGTAGACGTAATTACCACCGGCATCGCTTGGACGCACGCCTGTAGCGCCTGACCAGAGCGTCAGGTTTGAGCCTGCCAGGTCGGCTGAGCCGCCAAGTAGCTCAGGCAGCAAGGGGCCAAAACCATTCAAGGCGTTTTGTGAGGCCTTGCGGGTCGCGATCTTCTCGGCCTTAGCATCGACTGACTTAATGAACGCCCAAGCCTTGGCATCGAAGTCCTCAGGCAGTTCGCCTGCCATGCGGCGCTGGAACTCTGCAGCTTCAGCTGGGAACGCGGCCTTGTAGGCGGCAAATTTATCGTTCCAGGCTTGCTCAGCAGCGGTGCCACGCTCTTTCGCATCCCAGCCCGAGTAGACCGCTTCAGGAATCTCAAACGGCGGATGGGTCCAGCCTAGGGCCTCACGGGTCAAGGCGATCTCATCATCGCCAAGCGGGGCACCGTGGCATTCCTCTTTGCCCTGCTTGTTCGGCGAGCCAAAACCAATAACGGTCTGGCAGCAGATCAGGGTGGGCTTATCAGTGACTGCACGTGCTTCTTCGATGGCAGCCTTGATGGCCTCGGCATCATGGCCATCGACCTTCGGGATCACGTGCCAGTTATAGGCCTCGAAGCGCTTCGGCGTATCGTCAAGGAACCAGGCCGGGACATCACCGTGACCGCGAACTTCGCCATCGATCGAGATATTGTTGTCATCATAGAAGGCGATCAGCTTGCCTAAGCCCAGCGCGCCAGCTAGCGAGCAGGACTCGTGCGAGATGCCTTCCATCAGGCAGCCGTCGCCAAGAAAGACATAGGTGTGGTGGTCAATGATCTCGTGGCCAGGCTTATTGAACTGGGCCGCCAAGACCTTCTCGGCCAGCGCCATGCCAACGCCGTTGCTGATGCCCTGCCCGAGCGGCCCGGTGGTGGTCTCGATGCCTGGGGCGTAGCCGTACTCAGGATGGCCAGGGGTCTTCGAGTGCAGCTGGCGGAACTGTTTGACGTCCTCGATACTCAAATCGTAGCCAGTGAGATGCAGCAACGAGTAGAGCAGCATCGAGCCATGGCCATTGGAGAGCACGAAGCGATCGCGATCAGGCCACTGCGGGTTTTCCGGATTGTGCTGCATGTAATCATTCCACAGCACCTCGGCAATATCGGCCATGCCCATCGGCGCGCCCGGATGTCCAGACTTCGCTTTCTGGACCGCATCCATGCTGAGCGCACGAATGGCGTTGGCTAGTTCTCTGCGTGAGGACATCTGCCCCTCCTGATCTGAGTTTCTTTCGGGTGACTAAATCTGCTCGTTAACACGTACCGGCGCGCCTCGGCCAGAGAGGCCGCAGCGGCAGGGGCGTCTGCGCGACGACGGGTCGCGCGACATCATCTCATTAAGACCCAAATCCAAGCGGCGACTGCCGACTTGGAGGTCAATGCCCTGGGATTCGTCTGGGTGGCGAGCGAGGCCAAGCAGCTGACCGCCCAGGCAGGGTCGCCGCTGACAAGAGGCACTAAGCCGGACATTCTCGCCGAAACCCGACCGATAAGCCAAGACTATTGCCCTAGACTCAGGCTCAGGCTGCGTTACCAGATCCCAATATTAAGGATTACTGAAGCGTTTAACGCAAGTGTTACGGACCTCGGTCTAGCCTTATGCCCGCATAAAAATAGCTTTTATAATCTTAAAAATAAGCGACTTAAAGCCGATATCTAAGGTTAATTCAGGGATAATGAGCCGAGCCCCTCAGGCCTGAAGCAGGCCTGAGGCAGACCCAATTGGCTGTTGCCTATCAAGCATCACGCCATTTGATGGAGCAGCCGATACTCGGTATCTGCTGTTCGGGACCTCGGCCAGTCTCGGCAACCTGCTTCATCGCCTCGAACAGATCGCGGCGGACATCGGCCGGTGCAGTCTCTTTGCGGCTTGCATCCAGCCGCCCCCGATATTGCAGCTCGAGTCTGGCGTTGTAGCCGAAAAAGTCGGGCGTACAGATGGCGCCGTAGGCTTTGGCAATCTCCTGACGCTCATCGATCAGGTACGGGAACGGAAAATCGTACTGAAGCGCGATCTTCTTCATGTTCTCGAACGAATCCTCGGGATAGTCGGCCGGATCATTCGCCATGATCGCGACACTGCCGACCCCAAGCGTCATCAACTCACGGGTGTCACGCACCAGACGTTCGCGAACGGCCTTCACGTAGGGGCAATGGTTGCAGATAAACATCACCAGCAGCCCGTTTGGACCGAGACAGTCATCGCGTCGCCAGCTCTGACCATCGACCCCTGGAAGTGCGAAATCAGGCGCCTTCTGACCGAAGTCACAAACCGGCGTTTCGAGTGAGACCATCGCTAAAACCCTCCGTCATACTCAACTTTGCTGGTCGCCTATGTTAACCCAAGCGCTGCTGATGCAAAGGCCCGAAAGACGCACCGATACGATGGCGTCTGAGCCCCTATCGGCAGCCCGCCGCAGCGCTCGCCGGAGGTTTTTGAGATAAGGTTTTAGGACAGCCTCATGACCCTGTTTTTGCTAAGATTAAGAAGGCCAGAGACGGCCCCAAAAGCGACCATCGAGTAGCCACCTCCCCTGTAAACAGGCGCTACAATCGTTTACACTGCTCTGCTCTCGTCAATTGATTAACCGTTCGCAGCGCAGCGCAACCGGCCTTCTGCCGGTCGCTTAGGCGAACCCTAGCGAGAGACCGTCCATTTATGTCAGAGAATTTCCTTTTCACCTCGGAGTCTGTCTCTGAGGGCCATCCGGATAAGGTTGCCGACCAGATCTCGGATGCCGTCCTTGACAACATCCTGGCCAACGACAGCAACCCCGAGCACGCTCGGGTGGCTTGCGAGACCATGATCAAGACCGGCGCGGTCATCGTCGCCGGCGAGATCACCACCGATCACTGGGTCGACTTCGACGAGCTCGTGCGTGGCGTCGTCAACGACATTGGCTACAACAACTCGGACGTCGGCTTCGACGGCAGCACCTGCGCGGTGATGTCGCTGGTCGGCAAGCAGTCGACCGATATTGCCCAGGGTGTCGATCGCACCAGCCCCGAGGAGCAAGGCGCTGGGGACCAGGGCCTGATGTTCGGCTACGCGACCAACGAGACCGATGTGCTGATGCCGGCACCGATCACCTACGCCCATCGCCTGGTCGAGCGCCAGTCGGAGATGCGCAAGGAAAACGTACTCGAATGGCTGCGCCCGGACGCCAAGAGTCAGGTCACCATGCGCTATGAAGGCGGCAAGGTCGCCTCGGTCGATGCCATCGTGCTCTCCACCCAGCATGATCCGGACATCGACTACAAGCACCTGCAGGAAGCGGTGATGGAGAACATCATCAAGCCGGTGATTCCGACCGAGTGGATGCACAAGGACACCAAGATCCACATCAACCCGACCGGCAGCTTCGTCATCGGCGGACCCGTCGGCGACTGCGGCCTGACCGGGCGTAAGATCATCGTCGATACCTACGGCGGCATGGCCCGTCATGGTGGTGGCGCCTTCTCCGGCAAGGACCCGTCCAAGGTCGACCGCTCGGCCGCCTACGCTGGCCGTTACGTGGCGAAGAACATCGTTGCCGCCGGCCTCGCCGACCGCTGCGAGATCCAGGTCTCCTATGCCATCGGCGTCGCTGAGCCGACCTCGATCTCCGTCGAGACCTTCGGGACCGCCAAGATCGACGAAGACCGCATCGCGATGCTGGTGCGCGAGCACTTCGACCTGCGTCCTTATGCGCTGATCAAGATGCTCGATCTGGTCAAGCCGATCTACCGCAAGACCGCCGCCTATGGCCATTTCGGACGCGAGCTGCCCGAGTTCAGCTGGGAGCGCACCGACAAGGCTGCGGCACTGAAGGAGGCTGCTGGGCTCTAAGGCCGCTCAGGACGTGGTGCCATCCCAGACGCTGAATCGCAACAGATTCAGGGTACGTCTCTAGGGCGCATCGCCATCCAGAAACAGGGAGCATCGCTGTCACCGGCCCTCCCACTGCCCGACCCAATCCCGCGCGAGGAGCGCTGCAACAGGACCACAGACGTCCTGCCAGGCTCGCGAAGGGACCATTCAGATCAACGGCGCTCACTCAAGATACTCAGGAGCTGAATACCATGAGTGAGTTTAACGACTATAAGGTTGCAGACATCGCCCTCGCCGACTTCGGTCGCAAAGAGCTGAACATCGCCGAAACCGAGATGCCCGGCCTGATGGCGCTGCGCAAGAAATACGGCCCGAGCCAGCCGCTCAAGGGTGCGCGCATCACCGGCAGTCTGCACATGACCATCCAGACCGCAGTGCTGATCGAGACCCTGGTCGAGCTCGGCGCCGAGGTACGCTGGTGCTCGTGCAACATCTTCTCGACCCAGGATCACGCCGCTGCCGCCATGGCCGCGCGCGGCATCCCGGTCTATGCCTGGAAGGGCGAGACCCTGGAAGAGTACTGGTGGTGCACCGAGCAGGTGGTGAACTGGCCCGATGGCAAGGGGCCGAACATGATCCTCGACGACGGCGGCGACGCCACCCTGCTGGTGCACAAGGGCGTCGAGTTCGAGAAGGCCGGCGCGGTGCCCGCCGCGACCGCCGATGACGACGAAGAGATGACCGCCGTACTCGGCGTGCTTGGCCGCACCTTCGAGCGCGACCGCGAGCATTGGCACAAGCTCGCCATCGACATCAAGGGCGTCACCGAAGAGACCACCACCGGCGTGCATCGCCTCTACGAGATGTTCAAGAAGGGCAACCTGCTGTTCCCGGCGATGAACGTCAACGACTCGGTCACCAAGTCCAAGTTCGACAACCTCTACGGCTGCCGCGAGTCGCTGGTCGACGCCATCAAGCGCGCCACCGATGTGATGATCGCCGGCAAGGTCGCGGTGGTCTGCGGCTACGGCGACGTCGGCAAGGGCTCAGCGGCCTCGCTGCGCGGCCTCGGTGCCAACGTCTGGGTCACCGAGATCGACCCGATCTGTGCCCTACAGGCGGCGATGGAAGGCTACCGCGTGGTCCGCCTCGAGGACGTCATCGATCAGGCCGACATCTTCGTCACCGCCACCGGCAACCGCGACATCATCACTGCCGAGCACATGGCCGGGATGAAGGACCAGGCCATCGTCTGCAACATCGGCCATTTCGATAACGAGATCCAGGTCAACAAGCTCAAGGATCTGGAGTGGCTCGAGATCAAGCCCCAGGTCGATCAGATCATCTTCCCCGATGGTCACCGCATCACCCTGCTGGCGCGCGGTCGACTGGTCAACCTGGGTTGTGCCACCGGCCACCCGAGCTTCGTGATGTCGAACTCCTTCACCAACCAGGTCCTGGCCCAGATCGAGATCTTCAACAAGCCGGATGAGTACCCACTGGGCGTGCACATCCTGCCCAAGCATCTCGATGAAGAGGTCGCCCGCCTGCACTTGGAGAAGGTAGGCGCCAAGCTGACCCAGCTCTCGCCCGAGCAGGCCGCCTACATCGGCGTCACCGTTGAGGGGCCGTTCAAGTCCGACCACTATCGGTACTAAGCGGTACTAAGCGGTACTAAGCGGTACTAAGCGGCATCGCGCCCGAGCCTCGCTGCGAGCGGCGCTCAGGCTGATGCTTGCTGATGCTAGCGACGCACGGCCCTGAGCATCGCCTGCCCAGGGCCGTTTGCGTACCGATCCCCGGACCCTGTCGGCGACGCGCGCCGGCTCACGATCTTGCACCAGGCGCCCACAGGGAGCGGTTATCCGCGCTTCGCGCTGATGCTGCATCGTCCCCCGGAACCTGAAGCCTCTGTTTCAGGGCATCGGACATCGCGCGTCGCCTCCCAGGACGACGAATCCCCTGTTTCACGGTAAAGACGACCGGAGACCCGCATGACCGATCTCAACGACCGCACCTTCAGCTTCGAGCTATTCCCACCCAAAACCGACGAGGGGATGGACAAGCTCAAGACCACCGTTCAACGGCTCAACGCCGTCAATCCACGTTATTTCTCCTGCACCTATGGCGCCGGCGGCTCGACCCGCGAGCGCACCTTCGCCACCGTCGACTGGCTGCGCGAGCAAGACATCGACACCGCCCCCCATCTGGCCTGCATCGGCTCTGAAAAGGACGAGATCCGCGACATCGTCGGCCATTACATCGACAAGGGCATCAACCGCCTCGTCGCGCTACGTGGCGACATGCCCTCCGGCATGGGCCGCACCGGCCTCGGCACCTTCCGCTATGCCAACGAGCTGGTGACCTTTCTGCGCGAGGAATACGGCGATCGCTTCACCATCGAGGTCGCCGCCTACCCCGAGTTCCATCCCCAGGCACGCAACGCCCAAGCCGATCTCGAGAACTTCAAACGCAAGGTCGAGGCGGGTGCTGATGCCGCGATTACGCAGTATTTCTACAGCGCCGAGGCCTACTTCTGGTTCGTCGAAGAATGCCAGCGGATGCAGATCGAGGTGCCCATCGTTGCTGGCATCATGCCGATCAGCAACTATTCACAGCTCGCGCGCTTTTCAGACGCCTGCGGCGCCGAGATCCCGCGCTGGATTAGAAAGCGACTCGAAGGCTTCGGCGATGACAAAGAATCGATCCGCAGCTTCGGCCATGACGTGGTGCTCGAGCTCTGCCAGCGGCTGCTCGATGGCGGTGCGCCGGGCCTGCACTTCTACACCATGAACCAGTCGGCACCAACCCTGAAGCTCTGGCGTGAGCTTGGGTTGCCCGAGGCTGACTAGCCCCTGCATCGGGGCACTGGTTGATCGGCTCAGCGCCAGAACATGGCTGGATAGACAAAGCCGATGCCGCTCGCACTGCCCTCAGTGCGGGCGGTCTTTTTTCAGACATCTTGCGTATCGCAGTCGTTGCCGCATCGGTTAGGAAATCAGATCGGGTTGCGCCATGCGCCTTGGCATACAATGTTTCTTAACGGAGGAATCACCCCACTCGCTGGTGACCTTGCACCAGATAGAAACACACCTCTGTTGCCTGAAATACCGACCCCCGCATCTTCAAGATACGAGACAGCCGCCATGTGGATTCGTCTGCAATCAATGACCGCTTGCCGCGCGGGTCACCCCCTGTTTTCGATCCTCTGGATCGCCTTTATCGTTCACCTCGTTGGCGGACTTTCTTCCTCGCTGGCGACTTCATTACCAAACACAGACTGCCGGCTCACTACCTTCACCGTTTCGTCGCAGGTCTTTGCGGGTGATACTTGGCGTCTATCCTCGCAACGAGGCCTGATCACCGATGGCACGATTGCGGTCAAAGCCGGCGCGGACGTCCGCTTTGCTGCGCCGAGCATCGAACTGCGCCCAGGCTTCCGAGTTGAGCGAGGTGCTCGCTTCCAGGCAAGCGCATCTGCAGTTACCTGCCCCAGCTCGGGCCTGATTACTCAGAGCGAGGTGCAGACAGGCGGCTCAACCGGCCGTCAAGACGTGACAACCTCATCGCCGTTAGAGGCATCGACTGACGAGCTCTATCTTGCCGCTGTATCGAGCAAACCGTGGCGCCAGGTGAATACGGTCAACGGGCTCGGTCTGTCTTGGTTTCCAATCGGTGAGCAATGCTCTGGTCGGAGCGGAACCGGCGTGACCGTTTGGGGCGCGATTGGATCTCCCGAATTCTCTGACAGGGTCACCGCATCGTTTACGGATACGCCGCTCAATGCCGTCATCGCGGTATCGCGCCTCACCGGAGTCGACTCGGTTAACCCTCTCGGCGCCTTCGGTTCGAGCAACACCATCGGAGTTAATGGCGGATGTACCGGCGGTAACGACTCCACCACCTATGATTTTAACCTCGATACGAGCAGTGACGGCTCGATGGTATACGCCGTCGCGGCCATGCGCCACCGAACCCACACATCAAATGCCGGATGGACCGAACGCGTCGAAACCAGAGTCGGAAACGGCGGTGACATCGCCTCGCTCGCAGTGCAAGACAGGATACTCGCAACACCCCAGACGACAAGCGTCTCAGGTCGCTTTGACGGAGCGGTGGATTGGGCCACGTTTGCATTGGAACTCCGTCTAAGCAGCAGGATATCACCCACGCCGGAGATCCAGGTCGACCCCGCAACGCACGACTTCGGACCCGTTCTGATCAACACCCGCCGCTTGAAGAGTTTCCAGGTCAGCAACCAGGGTGCCGCCGATCTCGATATCAGCACAATCCGGCTCGTCGGCAACGATGCCGACCAGTTCTCGATCGCTTTCGGAACAGTCCCAATGACACTCGCACCCGGAGCTTCCGCAATCGTTGGCATTCTCTTTACCCCCAAACGCGAGGGAAACCTGAGTGCCTCGCTGCAGATCGAAAGCAACGATGTTAGTGACGGCCGAATCAACATCGAGTTAGCGGCCAGAAGCACCCTTGTAGTCGACGGAATCTGGACCTCGGCGGAAGAACTCGCTATGCGGCCAATGGAAGGTCCCGCCTGGGAAAACGTCAAAGCAGCTGCGGATGGGGATCTGGGCTCCCCGGACCTGGGGGATTTCACTTCGAACCACGATACACGCACGCTTGCGGTTGGACTGGTCTACGCGCGCACAGGCGAGTCTTACTATCGACAAAAGGCTAGGGATGCAATCGCCTCTGCGATCGGAACGGAGTCGAGCACGACCGAAGCGGTTCAACCGTGCCGCAACATTGCCTCGTACGTCTTCACCGCCGATTTGATCGACCTGAAGACCTTCGACCCGACGCTAGACATGACCTTCCGCGACTGGATCGCAGGACTCCGTTATGTTGTTTGGCCGGATGGCAGCATGGTCGAGGAGGACGAGGAGCGCGCCAATAACCACGGCCGCATGTGTGGAATGTCCCGGGCGGTGATCGCCGTCTACCTGGATGATCGGACTGAACTTGAACGCACTGCTGAAGTATTTGCGGGCTTCCTTGGGGACGCTTCACGATACGATGGCTTCCTCTGGACGCGTGATTTGTCGTGGCAGGCTGACGAAATCAATCCGGTCGGGGTCAACCCTGTTGGCGCGGTCAAAGGTGGTTTCTCGATCGACGGAGTTCTCCCTGAGGAGATGCGGCGCGGAGGCCCGTTCCAGATCCCTCCGCTCCCGAC
>POWB01000015.1:68115-115193 GCA_010912705.1 Halochromatium sp. | reverse complement strand
CTGAGGCCATGCTCATGCTTCGCTCCTACTTCAAGGCCGGGCGTTGGAATTTACTGAAAACCATGGCAAATCCATCCGTCATGACGACCTCTACATGACACGGAAAATTGGGAATGCGCCCAGACAAACAGCGCCGCCTTGTCAGCGGGAACCGGCTTGCTGTAGAGATACCCTTGTAGAAAGTCGCAGCCCTGCTCGGCAAGGTAGTCACGCTGCGCCTCAGTCTCGACGCCCTCAGCGACCACTTTCAGCTTTAACTTGTGCGCCAAGGCGATGGTGGCGGCGCAGATGGCGGCGTCGTTGGGGTCGGTTTGAATGTCTTTCACGAAGGAGCCATCGAGTTTCAACAGATTGATCGGCAGCATCTTCAGATAACTCAGCGAGGAATATCCGGTGCCGAAATCGTCGATCGCGAGCGACACACCTTCCTCGCGTAAACGTCGCAAGGTATCGATTGTCCTCTCCGGTTGCTCCATCGCCATCGACTCGGTGATCTCCAGTTGCAAGTCACCCGCATTCAACCCATGCGTCTCGAGTAACTCGGCCACCCGTTCGGAGAGACCAGAGGTTCGCAACTGCCGAGCAGAGATGTTGACCGACATATGCAGGTCACCGGTCCCCGCATCCTTCCAGGCGCGCAGCTGGCGACAGCTTTCCTCTAAGACCCAGTCTCCAAGGGGCAGAATCAAGCCGGTCTCCTCGGCCACTGGAATAAATGTGCTGGGTGGAACCATGCCCGCTTCCGGATGACGCCATCGTACCAGTGCTTCCATTCCAACCACGCGCTTGCCACTGATCTCAACCAGCGGCTGGTAGTAGAGGACAAACTCATGGTGCTTCAGTCCCTGGCGCAACTGCTGTTCCAGGCGCAGACGCTCAACAGCGGCCTCATTGAGGCGGTCAGTATAGAACTGGTGATTATTCCGACCCTGGGCCTTCGCGTGGTACATGGCGCTATCGGCATTCTTCATGAGTGCCTCAGCGTTGTCGCCGTCATCAGGGAAAACACTGATGCCGATACTGGGGGTGGACAGCAGATCATGCCCGTCGACGCAGTAGGGCTGGCTAAGCCGCTGCATGAGCTTGTTAGCAACACCCGCGATGGCGCAAGCATCTTCGATGTCGGAGAGCACCACCATGAACTCATCGCCACCCAGGCGCGCGACCACGTCGCTGTCGCGCACACTCCCTTGCAGTCGACGCGCGACCTCTATCAGCAGGCCATCTCCGATGTGGTGACCGAGTGTGTCATTGATCAGCTTGAAGCGGTCCATGTCGATAAACATCACTGCAACCCGCCGTCTGTTGCGGCGGGCAGCGGCTAAGGCCTGATCCAGGCGATTTTGAAGATTCAGGCGGTTCGGCAGGCCGGTCAGCGTATCGTGGTGCGCCAGATGGCGAATGCGCTCCTCGGCAACCTTCTGCTCGGTGATGTCGATGAAGCTTGCGACGAAGTGGGTCAACCGGCCATCGCCGTCATGTACCCTGGCCATGGATACCCATGTGGGAAAGACACTGCCGTCCTTGCGCTCACAGCACAGCTCACCTTGCCAGTAGCCTCGCTCCTTCAGGCTCATCCACAGGTCTTGAACGCGATCGGTCGGCGTGTTGCTGGAGGTCAGCATGCCCGAGTCTTTATCCGCCACGTCGTCACTGGAAAAACCCATCAGCCGCGTGAAGGCGTGATTGACGGAGATGATCTTGTTGTCCTTGTCGGAAATCAGGATGGCCTCGACGCTGTTTTGGTACACGCTCGCCATCAGGCTAAGCTCGGCGGTGCGTGCCGCCACGCGCTGCTCCAACACGGCATGCGACTGCTCAATGTTTGCGGCCATACGGTTAAAGGCCCGGGCGAGCTGGCCGAGTTCGTCCTCCTTCTGGATGGAGACACGCCGATTGAGATCCCCCTCAGCCAGCTGGGTGCTGGCCTTCATCAACGCCTGGATGGGTTGCACGATCGAATGGACAAAGAAGAAGGCGGCCGTCGCGGCCACCAACGACAAGATACCTAGGGCAGCCCATGTCAGGTTGCGCAGGTTCGCGGCGGGCATCAATGCCTCAACCGCATCAATCTTCACGACCATGCCCCAGTGAAGAGCGGGTAGATAGCGCCAGGCAGCGACCACCTCGGTGTCGACATAGTCGCGCATCACGCCGCCGCCACGCTCACCCGCCTGAGCCTCTTGCATTGGCCAGGCTGCCTGGTGAAGCGGCACCTGATAACGAAAGGCGGCGTCCTCGATACCGCGCAGCGGGGCGGTATAGAGCACATTCGCGCCGATCCGCTGGGCGAGGACGGTCTCACCAGTTTGGCCCAAGCCCGTGCGGTCAGTGACCACGGGTTCCAGGCGATCGAGATTAAACTGCAAGGCGAAAGCACCGAACGGTTGCCCGTTCTCCATGATCGGCATCACCAGGAAGGCTGCAGCCTGATTCCCCGAGGGGGCGTAGGCACGAAACGTGGTGAATTCTAAACTGAGCTGGTCCATTGTCTGGCGATAGCTATCGGCGAGACCGCTGTCGCGGAAGGGGCCAGTCAGCAGATTGGTACCAAGGTCTTGCTCGCGTGCCACGGAAAAGACTACGTTACCGGCATGATCGATGACCAGGATATCGTGGTAGTGCCTGGAGACTTGGAGGTAATCGCGCCAAAAAGACCAGTGCTCACCTGTGGCTGCCACATAGGCTGGAGCATCCATCCCGCCAGCGCGGAACGCCTCGCCAAGTTCCCGCAGGGTCCGGCGCAGCTGGGTGGTCTGTGCCAAGTCGCGGGCATCGGCCATGCGTTCGTTGACGTAGTTATCAATCTGATCAGCCTTTTTGTCGGCCAACGACGAGAGCTGTGCGACAACGTTCTGGCGCAGACTGTGCTCAAAGGCGCTGAGGTAGACGTAGGCCAAGAGGGCCATTGGTATCGGAGAAACCAGCAGAAAGCCGATCAACAAGCGATGGGCAATTCGGCTTCTCATGGAGCGACCGCGTGCGCCGGGTTCGCTGAGGTCGCGGTCGCATCCTGGCTCATCGCGTTGGCGATTCTCTCCCATTCCTGCCGCGAGCGATAAACCGGGAAAGGCGTCGGCCGCACGGGCCATGAGCTGCTATGCAAGACCTTAAACTGCCCGTCCGGCTGGCTCTGGCCAATCCGAACCATCTTCCAGAGATGCCGGGTGGCGGCGTCTACCGCGACGACTCCCGAAGGTGCACCGAAGGTCTGGCGCAGGATGGCCAGGTTCACAAAGGCAGGCTCCGACGTGCCGGCATCGCGCACGGCCTGAGCCCAGAGACGCAGGCCGTCGTAGGTCGATTCCATGGGATCACTCACGACCGGATTGCCTTGCGCCCGCATCGCGGAGACAAAGTTGCGGTTCTTCGGGTTCTCGAGACGCTGAAAATAGCTCCAGACACCAAAATGCGCGGTGAGCGCCGCGGCATCAGCATTCGCCAGTTCCGTCTCGGCAACACTGAACGAAAGCATCGGTTGGTCCTGAAGGCCGGCCTCACGCAGCGCGCGGAACAGTTGTAAGTTGCTATCGCCATTGATCGTATTGATGACGAGGTCTGGCTTCAGCCGACGGATATCGTTCACCACCGCCGTCATGTTAGTGGCCCCCAGCGGCAGGTAGCGTTCGCCGAGGACGTTGCCGCCACCCACCTCGACGAGGTCGCGCACGATTCGGTTGGCGGTCCGCGGGAAGACATAGTCGGAGCCAACCAGGTAGACCTTCCGTCCAAACCTTTCCAACGCCCAAGCGGTGCCGGGAATGATCTGCTGGTTAGCGGTCGCCCCGGTGTAGATGATGTTGGGCGACTGCTCCAAGCCCTCATACTGCAGCGGGTAGAACATCAGATGGTCATGCCGCTCGACGACCGGTTTTACCGCCTTGCGACAGGCCGACGTCCAACAAGCGAAGAGCGCGCTCACCCGCTGTTCACGAATCAATCGCTCGGCTTCCCGCGCCGCGGTTGCTGGCTCGGAGCGGCTATCGACCACGATCAGCTCTAAGCGTCGTCCGAGGAGCCCCCCCTCAGCATTGATCTCATCCACGGCCAAGGACAGGGCATCGACCAGAGGCCGCTCACTCAAGGCCATGGTGCCGCTGAGCGAGTGTAATGCGCCAATTCGCACTGGCGGTACAGGCGGACCACGTCCCCAAAGCAACCATGCGGCCAACACAAGGATCGGTGCGGCGAGCAATAGTCTCTTGGCGTTTATCATGCTGGCTTGGGCACGCCGATTTCAATGATCATTGGTGTGCAAATCCCATCAGCATATCCGATTCCACTTCTCCGCGGAGCATCGTGCTGGCGTGTCAATAGCTCCAGGACAACCTGAGTTGGACATAGAGGTTGATCCCGTCGTTGCCGAGCTGGGTACTCCCTTGCTCGGCACTGAAGCGCGGGTCGTAGAGCGAGATCAGCGGGTGCAGACTCAGGTGATCGTCGATCGTCCAATCGACGTACAGTGTCAGTTCGTCGGCGTCCAGCGCATTGCTGGAGCGACCGCTGAAGCGATGGTAGACGACGCCGGACAGGGTCCAGCCCAGGTCCGCGGCCAGGAACCCGGTACTAGCCTGGATCGGATTGTCCGAATCGAGGTCGTGCACGGCCAGGGTCGACCAGGAGGCGCCGCCGAGGACCACGTCGGCAATGCCCGGCCCGGCCCGCTCCGCATCGGTGATTACAGAAACGGCTCGCTGCTAGATTCGGTCGAAACGCCAGCCCAAACCACTCACTGGGAGGAACTCCTAAATGAAATCGATATACAAACCAACATGAAATTATATTTAGTCTTAGGAGATCAACTTAGCCACTGTTTGAGCAGTTTGAAAGAGGTGAAGATAGGCGCCGACTTGATTTGGATGTGCGAACTGTGCTCTGAAGCAACCCGGGTCAAACATCATAAGAAAAAAATTGCGTTTATTTTTTCTGCAATGCGTCATTTTGCTGCAGAGTTAAAGGAAGTTGGGCATTCGGTCCATTATACTTACTACACAGATTCAGACAACGGCGGCTCGTTTACCGGAGAGGTTGCTCGTGCATTGCAAGCGTATTCCATTGAGCATATCCTGGTAACAGCGCCCAGTGAATATGCTGTTTTGCATGAAGTTGAAAGTTGGCAAGAGAAGTTTGATATAAAAGTTGAAGTCCGTCCGGATGTTCGATTTCTATGCACAATCAAAGCATTCCGACAATGGGCTGGTGGGCGCAAGCAACTGCGCATGGAATACTTTTACCGCAAGATGCGACGCACTCATGATATTCTTATGGAGGAAGATGAGCCGGTCGGCGGCCGTTGGAACTTTGATTCGGAGAACCGCAAGCCTCCGAAGAAAGGGTTGGATGTACCACCGACCTACATGAGCGATCCCGATGCGATTACGACTGAAGTCATCGAGTTTGTGGATGAGACCTTCAAGGATCATTTTGGTGATCTTAGGCCATTTCATTTCGCTGTAACTGCGGCACAGGCACGCGATGCACTGTCGCAGTTTATTGAGCAGCGGTTGGCAAACTTCGGTGACTATCAGGATGCCATGCTACAAGATGAGCCTTGGATGTATCATAGTCATCTCAGCTTGTATATTAACTGTGGTCTGTTGACGCCTTTGGAATGTATTGAAGCTGCTGAAACTGCCTATTGGGAAGGACAGGCGCCGCTCAACGCGGTAGAAGGCTTCATTCGTCAGTTACTTGGCTGGCGTGAATATGTGCGCGGGTTGTACTGGTTGAAGATGCCAGAGTATGCACAATTAAATTATTTCGATGCAAAACGTGAATTGCCAGAGTTCTTTTGGACTGCAAAGACCGATATAAACTGTCTGCGCCAATGCGTGCGGGAAACCAAGGTCAATGCCTACGCTCACCATATTCAGCGCCTGATGGTGATTGGAAATTTTGCCCTAATCGCCGGACTGCATCCGGAACATGTGAATGAATGGTTTTGGATTGTGTATGCCGACGCCTATCAATGGGTCGAATTGCCCAATGTTAGCGGAATGATCCTTTTTGCTGACGGCGGACTGCTTGCCTCAAAGCCTTACGCCGCAAGCGGCGCCTACATTAACAAGATGTCGAATTATTGCAAAGATTGCCGCTATGCAGTTACCAAGAGAAATGGTCCGGATGCTTGTCCTTTCAACTACTTGTACTGGGATTTTCTGATGCGCCATCAGGACCTGCTTCAAGACAACCCGCGCATGGCGATGATTTACCGCACGCTTGATAAAATGAGCCCGGAACGGGTCAAGGCGACCAAGGAGGATAGTCAACGATTTTTGGCTTCTCTTAACAAAGATTCCGAGTCTTCCGGCGGCAATTCCTGAAAGCATGAGCCTAATCCTGACTCAGCATAGGTGCTTTTCCACTTGTCTGAATCGAGAGCGCAGGTAAACTCAAAATCTACTAAGGTACTGAATCTGTTTTGCTCGACTTTGGCCATTTTTTGCGGCTCGCAAACCCTTTACTTTCAGTGGCTTGTGTTGTGGAAAGGATTTAGCGATGGGTCTACTTCTGGAGTCCTGGCTTGCTGACCCCTTCTAAATTCTGGTAGATGAGGTCAAACGGATGCTTGCCGAGCAAAGCGAGGATGAGCGTGATGCACGTATTCTCGTGAATTTTAATTTCGATGACATCAACATGGAGAGTTTCAGAGCCTATAGGAACCGGTTGGCGGCGCTGAAGCCGGACCACCCATATAACGGTTCAGACAATGTTGTTTTCATGCGACAGGTTGGGGCTGGAGGAAGGATCGGAATAGCGGCGAAGAAGGACTAACGCTTGCCGGACTCTTGATGTTCGGTCGTATTGATTCGATTCAAGAAGCAGTCCGCAACTATTTCCTGGACTACCGAGAATTACCAGCCAGCGGAGCCCGAACTGAGTGGATTGATCGGCTAACGCCAGATGGCACCTGGTCTGGCAACCTCTACGATTTCTATCGCCTGACGATTCAGAGACTCTTCCGTGACGTCAAGATCCCATTTCGTCTAGCCGGCGACGAGCGGGATGATGAGACGCCGGTTCACAAGGCACTTCGTGAAGCTTTGGTTAACGCCATTGTTCACGCTGACTATTCCGAGCGGGTATCTGTTCTCGTCGTCAAAGCTCCAGGCTATTTCGGATTCCGCAATCCCGGGAGAATGCGCATCTCTATAGAAGCCGCTTTTGAGGGCGGGATCAGCAATTGCCGCAACCGAAGTCTTCAACGGATGTTCAGTCTGATCGGACTCGGCGAGCAAGCCGGTTCAGGTATTCCCCGGGTCATCGAGAACTGGAAAACGCTGCATTATCGCCTTCCAGAGCTTTGGGAGACCCTAGATCCCGAATCGACCTTGATGAGGCTCAGAACCGTGAGTCTTTTGCCAGAAGATACACTCCACGCCTTGAGTCAAAGGTTCGGCTCAGCCTTTGACTCCCTTGACGAGCATGGTCGGGTTGCGGTGGCAACGGCGGAAATTGAGGGTTTCGTCAACAATGTCCGAATGCAACAAATCTGCGGCCTGCATCCGCGGGATATCACTGTCTTGCTCAAGAGGTTGGTGGACGGAGAATTTCTTGTGCAAAATGGGCATGGGCGGGGAGCCACCTATCGCACCAAGGGGTCTGATACTGTCGACATGGCTGGCGCGGATGAATTCGCAGCGTCAGACGCTAGCTCCGAACAGAGTAAGCGAAGGTCCGAGCATATCTCACCGACCTCCGAACATTTATCGCTTAGCTCCGAACATTTGTCGCTTAGCTCCGAACATTCGGAAGAGAGCCCGGGAGCAACTCCAGCAGATGGAAGCGCGCTTACCTCAGAGGCAATGCTTCTTGAGATCGCCAGTCCAGTGAGGTCCAGTCGGAGAAATGCTCCTGAAACGACTCGGAAGGTCATTCTTGAGCTCTGCCACGGACGCTTCCTCACCATGAGCCAGCTTGCAAAGCTGCTCGACCGGTCTCCGGACAGCCTTCGCCAACGCTTCATCAAGCCAATGGTAGACGACGAAAAAGCGTTGGAACGCCGTTTCCCAAAGCAACCAAACCACGAAGCTCAGGCCTATCGGACGAGAGGGACATGACCAACTTCGCCTTCTTGCCACCAGAGTTCCGCGACATCCAAGATGCCGCAACCAAGGCAGAAGGCCACATCTGGAGCGACCCCCGCGCCGCCTGCTTCCATGCCCGCTTCACGCTCGAGGCCATCGTCCACTGGCTCTACCGCCACGACCGCGACCTGCAGCACCCCTACGACAACAGCCTCGGCGCGCTGCTGCACGCGACCAGCTTCCAGAACCTGGTCCCGCAGGCGGTCTACCTGAAGGCGCGGCTGATCCAACAGCAAGGCAATGAAGCCGTCCATAACCCGCGCCCGGTGCGCGTGCAGGATGCGCTGCAGGTGGTTAGAGAGCTCCATCACCTCTGCTATTGGCTGGTCCGCACCTATTCACCAGAGGCTTCCCGCGACGGTGCGGCCTGGAAGGACGCGCGCGTCCCGCCCGCCCTCAGCAGCCACGCGGTCGTCCCGCGCCAGGAGCTGGAAACCCTGGAGGCCAAGCTCGCAGAACAGACCGCCGAGGCGCTGAAACGCCAACAACAACGCGATGCACTGGACACCGAGATCCAGGCCCTGCGTAGCCAACTCGCCGAGGTCCGCGCCGCCGCCGAGCAGGTGCCCGACGACCACGACTACTCCGAGGTCGAGACCCGCTCGCACCTGATCGACATCGAGCTAAAGCGCGCCGGCTGGGCGCTCGATCCGGCCCCCGGCAGCCACAAGGTTCGCGAGGTCGAGGTCACCGGCATGCCCATCGGCGTGGACTCTGGCACGGGCATCGGCTACGCCGACTATGTGCTCTGGGGCGATGACGGCCAACCGCTGGCGGTGATCGAGGCGAAGAAGACCAGCGTCGACCCGCACGCCGGCCAGCAGCAGGCCAAGCTCTATGCCGATGGCCTGGAGCAGATGCACGGCCAGCGCCCGCTGATCGTCACCACCAACGGCTACAGCACCTGGCTCTGGGACGACCAAGCCTATCCGCCACGCCAGATCGCCGGCTTCTATAGCAAGGACGCGCTGAACCGACTCATCATCCGCCGCAGCCAACGCCAGGCGCTGGACGTGGCGCAGGTGAAGGATGCCATCGCCGGGCGCTACTACCAGAAGCGCGCCATCGGCAGCCTCTGTGCGCTGTTCACCGCCGCGCGGCGCAAAGCGCTCCTGGTGATGGCGACCGGTACCGGCAAGACGCGCACCGCCATCGCCCTGGTCGATCTGCTGCAGCGCGCCAACTGGGCCAAGCGCGTGCTGTTCCTCGCTGATCGCGTCTCCCTGGTCAAGCAGGCCTGCAATGCCTTCAAGGCGCACCTGCCCGAGTCCAGCCCGGTCAATCTGGTCACCGAGAAGGACACCGAGGGCCGGGTCTACGTCTGCACCTATCCGACCATGATGGGCCTGATCAACGAGACCGCCGGCCAAGAGGCCGGCTTCGGCATCGGCCACTTCGACTTGATCATCATCGACGAAGCCCATCGCTCGGTCTATCAGAAGTACGGCGCGATCTTCCGCTACTTCGACGCCCTGCTGGTCGGGCTCACCGCGACCCCGCGGGATGAGGTCGACAAGAACACCTATGCCCTGTTCGATCTGGAGCCAGGGGTGCCGATCGACGCCTATGAGCTGGAACAGGCCGTCAACGACGGCTTCTTGGTGCCGCCCAAGGTCCAGCAGGTCGATCTGCGCTTCCCCCGCGAGGGCATCGACTACGACAGCCTGAGCGATGAGGAGAAGGCGCAATGGGAGGCGCTGGATTGGGGCGACGATGCCGATGACGAGCGCCTACCCGAACGGGTCAATGCCGCCGCCATCAACAGCTGGCTGTTCAACAAGGACACGGTCGACAAGGTGCTGCAGCATCTGATGGAGCACGGCCACCGCGTCGACGGCGGCGATCGGCTCGCCAAGACGCTGATCTTCGCCCGCAACCATGACCATGCCGTCTTCATCGAGCAGCGCTTCAACCACCACTACCCGCACCTCAAGGGCCAGTTCGCGCGTGTCATCGACAACTATGCCAGGTACGCCCAGAGCCTGATCGACGACTTCGCTCAAGCGGAGAAACGGCCGCAGATCGCGATCTCGGTCGACATGCTCGACACCGGCATCGACGTCCCCGAGATCGCCAACCTGGTCTTCTTCAAGCCGGTTTACTCGAAGATCAAGTTCTGGCAGATGATCGGCCGTGGCACCCGGCTCTGCCCTGACCTGTTCGGCCCTGGCGAGGACAAGCAGGACTTTCGCGTCTTCGACTTCTGCTTCAACGTCGATTTCTTCAAAGAGCATCCGGAGGGCATCAATGCCCGCGACAGCGCGCCGCTGGGCACGCGGCTGTTCCGCGCCAGAGTCGCGCTGCTCGGGCACCTGCAGACCAGCCCCGAGCTAGACCCGGATGCCGATCTGCAGATCGCGCTGAGCGACGACCTGCATGCCGAGGTGGCGGCGATGAACCGCGAGAACTTCATCGTGCGGATGCACCTGGAGCCGGTTGAGCGGTTCCAGGGGCGCGCGGTCTGGGACGATCTCACCGAGCAGGACCGCGAAACCCTGCAGCGCGAGCTTGCCGGCCTGCCGTCCGAGATCGAGACCGATGACCTGGAGTCGCGACAGTTCGACCTGACCGCGCTGTGCATGCAGTTGGCATTGGCCGAGACGGACACCGCCACCTTCGAGCGCCAACGCCAGCGCGTGGTCGAGATGGCGATGCTGCTGGAGGACAAGCAGGCGATCCCCGCCGTTCAGCAACAGCTCGCCTATCTCGCGCGCCTGCAGGAGACGGACTTCTGGGAAGGCATCGGCCTCCCGCAGCTTGAGGAGCTACGCCGACGCCTCCGGGGCCTGGTGCCGCTGCTCGACAAGAAGGCGCGCAAAGTCGTCTACACCGACTTCAAAGACGAGGTCCTCGGGGTGCGCGAGGAAGCGGCGGTTGCGGTGCCGCGCATGACCGGCGTGCAGTACGAGAAGAAGGTCAAGGCGTACCTGAGTAGCCACCTGGACAACATCGTCATCCACCGCCTGCGGACCAACCAACCACTGACCCCGACTAACCTAGAGAACCTGGAAGCGACGCTGGTCAAGATCGGCGAAGACGAGGGCAAGACCCTGCTCTCCGGGCTCTTGGAGCGCAACAGCGCGCCTTCCCTGGTGCATTTTGTTCGCAGCCTCGTCGGCATGGATCGCCAAGCGGCTCAGGCGGCCTTCTCGCAGTTCCTCAACGACCGCAGCCTTGCGCCGGCTCAGATGCGCTTTATCGAACTCATCATCGACCAACTCAGCACAGGTGGAATGATCGAGGCATCAGCGCTCTATGAGCCACCGTTCAGTTACCTGCACGCCGGTGGGCCAGATGCGCTATTTGCGGGAAGGGAGAACCTGATCGATGGGTTGTTTGAGACGCTAAAGGCGTTGGAGCCAGAGCGGTTGGCCGCCGCCGGATAAAATCCAGTCATCGCATAACGTTAATGTCTGTTCAGACGTTCGACTCGCAGCCTGATATCAGGCGGTTAGCGTCTGCCGCAGCACACGCTCGGCCTCCCGCGCCTGATCCCGCTGCACCACAGCCACCTGCTCCCTGACCTGCACCTCAGCCAAGGCCCGAGCGCCCTCAGCCACCTCCTCGCGTAACCGCCCTTGCTCCGCGCGAGCCACCTCAAGCTCAGCCTCCGCGCGCAGGGTCAAGCGCTGCTGCTCGGCCAATGACTGGGCCAACTCCTGAATCCGCTGTTCGTGGCGCTGTGCCTGTTGCTGAAGCTGCTTCGCCAGTCCATCCCGCTCAGAGCGCACCTCTTCGATCACTCGCAAATACTGCTGCTCTTGCCCGGCCATGACCTCGCGCTCGCGTGCCTGGTCGATGCGCAGCTCCTCGATCAACACGCGGCTCTGTTCGATCTGCTGAGTCAGCCTGTCGCGCTCGACCTCCTGCTTGGTCTGCAGGCTCTGCAGCGCCTGCTCATGGTCGCGCTGTGCTGCCCGGCCCTCCTCACGCGCCTGATCGCGCTCGGCACGCAGCTGCTCGATCAGCGCCTGGCGCTCCTCGGCCAGTGCCCTGATCCGCTCGCATTCCTGATCCGCCTCAGCCGCCTGTGCCAAGGCCGCTGCTCGCGCCTCATCGGCGGCTTCAACCTGCTGCTGCATGGCTGCACGCTCCTCGGCCAAGCGCTCGAAGGCCAGTGCTTGGGCCGCTTGCCAGAACGCCGCGATTGGCGCCTGCAACGCCTCGGGCATCCCGGCGGGTAAGGCGTGGCCCTGGAGTTAGTGGCGGATCTCCTCGATGACTTGGTCACGGTACTTGAGCACCGTGGTCTTGGAACCGCGTTTGAGCTGGGCGAGCAGCCGATCGGCGCTCGGGGCTTCGCAGGCACTGAGGCAGCCGTAGACGGCCTGGCGGACGTCGTCCTGGGTGATCGGGGGTTGGCGGGTCATGGGCGTTGGGGTCCAGATGGGAGGGGGGATGCCGGGGGATGCGGGCGCCGCTCAGAGAGCAGGCCGCCACGTGCCTGAGAGGGCCGGCTTGACCTCCACTTCAAGCAAGTCTAGAAAGAGAGTATAGGTTCAATATCTGTCGTCGAGCGCGTACTGGTCCTGGCCGGGGAGTGACCCAGCGTGTTGCGGTCCTGACTTCTACGCGCGTGTGGCAGAAGAAAACACCGGACAGTATCGTCTGGTGATGTCACTACAGCGGACTTTCACAACACGCCAGTACGCCCGGATCGTCCAGCGATGGGTCGCTCTCATCGGACTCGACCCCGCAGACGATGGCACCCACTCGATGCGCCGGATCAAGCTATCCCGTCTCGCCAAGCTCTAATTTGATCCGACGCAGTGGCGGCCAACCGCTGACCGATGTGCCTGCTGACGCTTGCAGCGGTGCTGGCTCGAGCTGCGCCTGATGCGCGTCTCGAAGTTGTGCCAGAAGCTGTTGCCAAAGCGCTGCATATCGACGCCCGTCGATTGGATGCCGCTCATCAGGCGCCACATCGGCCAGCGGCCCGAGGACGAAGGCATAGCGCAGGATCTCATCTCGTGGCAGGCGATAGCCATCGATCTCACCGACAAGATCGCCGTAGGTCAGCAGATCAAGATCGAGCGTGCGTGGCGCGAAACGCTTGCCCCCGCGCTCACAGTCGTAATCGCCTCCGCGCTGGCCGTGCTCGTGCTCGTGCTCGCTCCCGCGCTCACGGCCGTGCTCGGCTTCGATGCGGCGCAGCATGGCTCGGATCTCGCCCACCCTGAGCGCTGTCTTGATGCCGGCGACGAGATTCAGAAAGGGACTGCCGTCAAACCCGACCGCATCGGTCTCATAGACCGGCGATAGAATCAGCGGACCGAAGGCTTGGCGCAGAGATTCAACCCCGCCGCGGATCGAGACCTCACGCTCGAGATTGCTGCCCAGGCTGATCCAGCAGCGGCGGGTGAGATGCGTGCCATCCATCGATGGCTCATCGGCCCTCATCACCTGTTTATAAATCCCTAATGGACTGTTGCGAGTGCATGCTCGCGGCTGATTCGCGGTCGTCATTGGTGATATCGACGCCATCATTGGTGATATCGACGCCATCGTTAGCGGCATCGCGCCGAGCGCCCATCGCTTTCGACGAGCCTTCACGCTCGATGATCACGCCCACCCCTTCGGCATCGGTGACCGCGCCGATCTTGTTCAAGGTCAGTCGCACCCAGGGCACCGAAAACTCGTGCAGGATGATCGCCGCGCAGTGCTCGGCTAGGGTCTCGACCAGCTCAAACCGGGACTCGCTGACAAACTCCTTGAGTCGTTTCGAGACCGCCTTGTAATCCAGTGCATCGCCAATCTGGTCGCTCGCGGCACCGCGCCGCACGTCCGTGCCCATTTCGACATCGAGCACGACCGGCTGCCGGATCGCCTTTTCCCAGTCATAGATCCCAATGACGGTCTCGATCCGCAGACCCTTGATGAAAACAATATCCATGCTTATCGCATCCCCCATGTTGCACGCGCACCGCGACGGTGGGCGGTTGGTGACAGGCATTCTGGCGCCACCGCCAGTATTTGCAACCGATGGCCGTTCCACCTGAGCGCGCTGGCCATCCTAGCGAGACGTTGGCTCAGCGACAGTAACGCTTGACCGCGGCATGCCAAAGCCGTCAAATGCCGCCCCATGGACGTTCTACTCCTCTCCAATATCCTCCTGGTCATCGGCGCCTACCTGCTCGGCTCGATCTCGAGCGCGATCATTGTCTGCCGCCTGATGGGCCTGCCAGATCCGCGCACCCAAGGCTCGGGCAATCCCGGTGCGACCAACGTGCTGCGCATCGGTGGCCCGAAAGCGCGCAAGGCGGCGGCAATCACGCTGTTCGGCGATAGCCTCAAGGGCTTTCTGCCGATGTTTGCCGCCCACCTGCTCGGCGCCGCAGGCCTGGTCGACGCCAGCGCCTGGCTGCTCGCGGCGGTCGCGCTCGCAGCCTTTCTCGGCCATCTCTATCCGATCTTCTTCGGCTTCAAGGGCGGCAAGGGCGTGGCCACCGCGCTGGGCGTTCAGTTCGGGTTATTCCTGCCGATCGGCGCCGCTGTTGCCGCTATCTGGCTCTTTGTCGCCAAGGTGCTCAAGGTCTCCTCGGCATCGGCACTCGTCTCAATGGCCGCGGCACCCTTCCTGGTCTGGCTGTTGTGGCCCCTGCATGCTGAGAGCGGCACCTGGGTGTTGGTCGGCATGCAGACGCTGATCACGCTGATCCTGTTCTGGCGCCATCGCAGCAACATCCGCAACCTGCTGTCCGGCACCGAAGGTCGCATCGGCAGCGACGAGCTTGTCGGCGAGACGGACAGTCATCAGTCCTAACGCCGATCCGTCCTAACGCCGATCCGTCCTGACATGAACCGCTCGAGCCACACCGCAACCACCTGACTCATTGGCAGAGGAGCCGACTCCTCTGTAGGCATTGAGTGCGCTTAAGCCGATGCTTCAGCCGATGCTTCAGAGAGTGCCGGCAGCTCGTCGATCGCCCAGCGTGGCCGCGCACCAAAGCGCAGGGGCTCCTGCTGACCCGCTGCCAAACGCGCATGGCCAGCAAAGGCAATCATCGCGCCGTTATCGGTGCAGAGCTCGGCACGAGGATAAAACACGGACAGACCACGCGCGCCCATCTGCTCATCCATGCGTGCGCGCAGCCGTCGGTTGGCGCTCACCCCACCGGCCATGATCAGACGCTCAGCGCCTACGGCCTCCACCGCGCGCCGGCATTTGATCAGCAGGGTATCCACCACCGCCTCTTCGAATGCACGCGCGATGTCGGCCCGCGCCTGCTCGGTATCCTCGCGCTCCGCCTGCACCTGCTGCCAGGCATTGAGCGCATAGGTCTTGAGTCCACTGAAGCTGAAATCCAGCCCGGGGCGGTCGGTCATCGGCCGCGGAAACCGATAGCGCGTCGGATCGCCCTGCTCGGCAAGCCGCGCCAGCGCCGGGCCTCCCGGATACGCAAGACCGAGGATCTTCGCCGTCTTATCGAAGGCCTCGCCAGCGGCATCGTCCACCGACTCACCCAGGATGCGGTAGCGGCCGATCGCC
The DNA here is from genome assembly GCA_010912705.1 of Halochromatium sp. GTDB lineage: Bacteria > Pseudomonadota > Gammaproteobacteria > Chromatiales > Chromatiaceae > Lamprobacter. Next base: position 99,617 of record POWB01000015.1, on the reverse strand, counting down.
TGCACGTCGACAAGCTGCGTATGCCCGCCGGATACCAGCAGCGCGACGAAGGGGAATGCCGGTGCCGGCTCTTCCAGCAACGGCGCCAGCAGATGCCCTTCCATGTGGTGCACAGCAATCGCTGGCACGCCCCAGGCCCAAGCCAGACTGCGGCCAAGCGCGGCCCCGACCAGTAGCGCGCCGACCAGCCCGGGACCGGCCGTATAAGCGATACCATCGATATCAGCCGCCGCGATGCCAGCCTCCTCCAGCACCTGCTCGATCAACGGCAGCAGCTTGCGAATATGATCGCGCGAGGCCAGCTCCGGCACCACGCCACCGTATTCAGCATGCAGCTCGATCTGACTATAGACCGCGTGCGCGAGCAGCCCCGCGCCATCGGGCCCGCCCTCATAGAGCGCAACCCCCGTCTCGTCGCAGGAGGTCTCGATTCCAAGCACAGGCATCCGCGTCAGGCTCCAGGTTGTCGGTTTAGACTGTCGGTTTAAGTTGCATCACCTAGCATAGAGCGGCTATACTGGTGGATTAATCGAGTTTAACTGATTCTCGCGTCCTAACGCTTGGTGTCTGCTCTGGGCAGACAGCGTAGAAGGCAACCGGACGCAAGCAGCCTGATCCCATCCACTGGACTTAGCAACGGGAGTCTACATGCCCAGCGTCCGCGTTAAAGATAACGAACCCTTCGAGGTGGCCCTGCGCCGCTTCAAACGCTCTTGCGAAAAGGCCGGTGTGCTCGCCGAGGTCCGCCGTCGTGAGTTCTACGAAAAGCCGACCAGCGAGCGCAAGCGCAAGAAGGCTGCGGCCGTGAAGCGCCACCACAAGAAGTTATCGCGCGAATCACGGCGTTGGGAACGGACCTACTGACGGCGAGCGCCCGATGCTGAAATCCCGCTTACAGGCCGACATGAAGGCCGCGATGAAGGCCGGCGACAAGGCGCGTCTTGGCGTCATCCGGCTCATCAATGCCGCCATCAAGCAGCGTGAGGTCGACGAACGCATCGAGCTTGACGACACGCAAGTTCTGGCCGTGCTCGACAAGATGCTCAAGCAACGCCGGGATTCGGTGTCGCAGTACTCAGAGGCAGGGCGCGAGGATCTTGCCGAGCAGGAGCGCTTCGAGATCGGCATCTGCCAGGAGTACATGCCGGCCGCGCTCAGCGAGGACGAACTCACCGCACTGATCGCAGCCGCCATTGCCGACACCGGCGCCGCCGGCATGAAGGACATGGGTAAGGTGATGGGTGTGCTCAAGCCGCAGATCCAAGGCCGCGCCGACATGGCCGCGGTCAGCGCGACGGTCAAGGCAAAGCTCGCAGGCTAAGGCATCGCAGGGGCGATCGCCGCGCCTGCCCAGGCGTGGAGACGATGGCCGGCCAATTTCCTTCAGATTTTCGCGAGCGCCTCCTCGATCGTGTCGAGATTGCCGACATCGTCGGCATGCGCGTGCAGCTCAAGAAGGCCGGCAGCATCCTTAAAGGCCTCTGCCCCTTCCATTCGGAAAAGACGCCCTCTTTCATCGTCACGCCCAGCCGTCAGACCTACCACTGCTTTGGCTGCGGGGCGCACGGCAACGCCATCGACTTCCTGATCGAGCACGATCGGCTCGAATTCCGCGAGGCCATCGAAGAGCTCGCGCACCACGCCGGTCTCGAGCTGCCCACCGAGCTCAACAGCGCAGCCACCGGCCCCGACCCAAGACCCCAGTATCAGATCCTCGAGCAGGCCGCGGCGCTGTTCCGACGCCAGCTGCGCGAGCATCCCCAGGCGCAGCGTGCCTCCGATTACCTGCGCGGGCGCGGCCTCAGTAGCGAGATCGCCGTCCAGTTCGGGCTCGGTTATGCGCCCCCGGGTTGGGACTTCCTGCTCAAGCAGCTCGGCCAGCGCGCCGAGGCTCGGACCCTACTGGAGCGCACCGGACTGCTGATCGAGCGCGATGGGCGCCGTTATGATCGCTTTCGCGACCGCGTCATGTTCCCGATCCGCGATCGCCGCGGCCGGGTCATCGGCTTCGGTGGCCGCGTCCTCGACGACGGCGAGCCTAAGTATCTAAACTCGCCGGAAAGCCTCGTCTTCCACAAAGGTCGCGAGCTCTATGGCCTGTTCGAGGCGCAACAAGCGAGCCGGCAGCAGCCGCGCCTGCTCGTCGTCGAGGGCTACATGGACGTGATCGCCCTGGCCCAGTTCGGCATTTCCTACGCCGTGGCGACGCTCGGCACCGCCACCACCCCCGAGCACCTGACCCGGCTCCTACGCAGCGCCCCGGAGCTGGTGTTCTGCTTCGACGGCGACCGCGCCGGCCGCGCGGCCGCCTGGAAAGCACTCGAGAACGCGCTACCGCAGGCCACCGGCCAGACGCCAATCCGCTTCCTCTTCCTGCCCGAGGGTGAGGACCCGGACAGCCTGATCCGACAGGAAGGCACGGCGGCCTTTGAGCAGCGGCTTGAACAAGCGACACTCTTGTCTGATTTTCTGTTTCAGCATCTGCAGAACGAGCGCGACCTGAACAGCGATGAAGGGCGCGCCAGCCTGGATGCGGCCGCTCGCCCTCTGCTCAGCAAGGTGCCAGCCGGCACCTTTCGCGACCTGCTCGAGCGCCGCCTCGCCAAGCTCACCGGAGTTGCCAGCGTTGCGCGCCGACGCTTCGATCCGCGTCGCGCCGCCGTACAGACGCCAACCCAGCTCAATCCGATGCGACGCGCGATCGCACTGCTGCTTGATGATCCCAAGCTCGCCCCCTACGTGCTCGCCGAAGCAAACGAATGGCGCGAGATCGAAAGCCCTGGCGTGCGGCTGCTCGCCGAGCTGCTCGAGGTGATCAGCGCGCGCCCCGACATCTCGCCCGCCATCCTCTGCGAGCATTGGCGCGACAGCGAAGAGGCTAAAATTGTGTCGAGACTCTCGAATTCTGCCCTACTCGCCCATATCCCCCAAGAAGGTAGGGCAGAAGAGCTTACCGGTGCCATCAGACGCCTGAATCGCGAGGGTCTTTCAATCTTGCGCCAGCGACTCTTGGCAAAGGCTAGCAGCAAAGGCCTTTCGGCCGCAGAACGCGAGCAGCTCAGGGATGCCCTGAAGCGCCAAAGCTAATGCGATTTCTGTCACAGCTCATACCACCTTGCTGGTCTTTTCGCTCGCCTTCTGCGTCCTGTCCTTGGTCACATAGCCCAGCTATGCACCCGACAAGGCTCCTTGCAGGCAAACGAAAATCCGACGCAATGCGGTATGAGCTGTTCCGGCGATCGCTCAAGCGATATCGTCAGGACTCAAAACTGGCAAAAACCACATTCTTCTGATATACTGGTGTGTTGCTTGTATGCGGCTTAAGCCCCTAGCTGCCGCCAAGCCGCCCAATCTCTCTCGACTTCGCCGTACGGGTATCTGCATGGACCAAGAAAAGCAGCAGTCGTCCCAGCTCAAGCAGCTGATCGCAAAAGGCAAAGAACAGGGGTTCTTGACCTACACCGAGGTCAACGACCATCTGCCGCCCGGCATCGTCGAGACGGAGCAGATCGAAGACATCGTGCGCATGATCAACGACATGGGCATTGCTGTTCATGAGACTGCGCCGGCCGAGATCGACGAGCTCAGCAACGATTCTGCGGTTGCTGATGACGAAGCGGCGGAGGCCGCTGCGGCTGCCTTGGCCTCGGTCGATAGTGAATTTGGACGCACCACCGATCCGGTACGCATGTACATGCGCGAGATGGGCACCGTCGAGCTGCTGACTCGCGAGGGCGAGCTACGCATCGCCAAGCGGATCGAAGAAGGGCTCAATCAGGTATCAGCCGCGCTCTCGGTCTACCCGCGTACCATCCAAGAACTGCTAGACCTGTTCGAGAAGGCCGAACAGGGCGAGATGCGTCTCACCGAGATCATCAGCGGCTTTCGCGAGGACGACGACGTCGTTCCCGAGCCAACGATCAAGAATGGCAGCGCATCTGATGACGATGAAGACGAGGATGAAGAAGCCGTCGACACGGGACCCGACCCAGAGGAAGTGGCGCGCCGCGTTGCTGAGCTGCGCGGACGTTATCAGCTGTTCGCGGAACTGCTTGAGCAGCATGGACGTGATCACCCTGAGACCCAGGCAGCGCTGGCCCAGGTATCTGAGGATTTCTTGCAATTCAAGCTCGTCGCTGGCATTTTCAATCGGCTAGTTGAGATGTTGCGCGAGACCATCGAGCGCATCCGCTCGCAAGAGCGCCAGATCATGGGGCTTTGCGTTGACGGCGCCGGCATGCCCCGCAAGGTCTTTATCGACTCCTTTCCAGAGAATGAGACCAATCTCGACTGGATTGATGATCAGATGACCGGCAAGGCCGACTGGGCCAAGCGCCTAGCCGACTACGAGGCCGAGGTACGCCGCGCTCAGCGTCGGCTACAGGAGATCGAGCAGGCCAACCTATTGACCATCGGCGAGATCAAGGAGACCAATCGCAAGATGTCGATTGGCGAGGCCAAGGCCCGCCGCGCCAAGAAGGAGATGGTCGAGGCCAACCTGCGCTTGGTCATCAGTATCGCCAAAAAATACACCAACCGCGGCCTGCAGTTCCTGGATCTGATCCAGGAGGGCAACATTGGCCTGATGAAGGCGGTCGACAAATTTGAATACCGCCGCGGCTACAAGTTCTCGACCTATGCCACCTGGTGGATTCGCCAGGCCATCACCCGCTCGATTGCCGACCAGGCACGCACCATTCGCATCCCGGTGCACATGATCGAAACCATCAACAAGCTGAACCGCATCAGCCGCCAGATGGTGCAGGAGATGGGCCGCGAAGCAACGCCAGAAGAGCTTGCCGAGCGCATGGAGATGCCTGAAGACAAGGTGCGCAAGGTGCTCAAGATCGCCAAAGAGCCGATCTCGATGGAGACGCCTATTGGTGATGATGAGGACTCGCATCTTGGCGACTTCATCGAAGACGCTGCGGTCATCTCACCGGTTGACTCCGCCACCTCCGAGGGTTTACGCGAGGCCACCCAGAACATGCTCGCCAGCCTCACCTCGCGCGAGGCCAAGGTGCTGCGCATGCGCTTCGGCATCGACATGAACACCGACCACACGCTAGAAGAGGTCGGCAAGCAATTCGACGTGACGCGCGAGCGCATCCGCCAGATCGAAGCCAAGGCTTTGCGCAAGCTACGCCATCCCACGCGTTCGGAGAAGCTGCGCAGCTTTCTCGATACGGATTGATTGATTGCCTGACTGACTCATTGATTCACTCTTTGCTTGGCTTACCTCGCCAACCACGCAGGGACGCACCTCGCGGCAGCCCCCCAAGCTGCCGCACCCAATATATGGGCCGTTAGCTCAGCGGTTAGAGCAGGGGACTCATAATCCCTTGGTCCGGGGTTCAAATCCCTGACGGCCCACCATTTTTCAAAGACTTAGCTACGCATGGCTGCGCGTCGGTCGCCTAGAACGCTTCCGGCCGCAGAGTGAGCGTCTCCACCCTGCCATCGCCGAGGTGTAGCTCCGACAGCCGCTGGCTGTATGTGGATGATCCAGGCAGGCAGCGAGGCTTTGACCGGGAATCGAGAGGCCTCAGAGCGCGGCTCATCCTGTTCAGGCGGGGTAGCGCTTGGTCTTGGTGCCGTCCAGCTGATGTGCGTATAGCCAGTGTTACTTGACAAACCGCGGTAGCACATGTGGGCGTTGTAGTCTACCCTCAGTCCCAGACTTGGCATCGACGCCTGTGATGGGCGGTCCCTTGCTTGACGTGACCCGGAGCGTCTGGAGGACCTTAAGCTTTGAAGCAGTTTTCTAGAAGCGGACCTTGCAGTGACACCGCTCGTGTTAGGCCGACCCCAGAAACGCAGACCATTGCTGGCGCGCGATATTATTCCGCCGACCGACTAGAGCAACTGATACTGCCTTGGTCTCGTCGCGTTGTTTGCTGCACGGCTACACGATTGAAAAATGCTTATACCCACGTCTACCTTCACTGTATTGGCAAGCCAGGATTCGTTGATAGCAACGTCGCAAAGAGTTGGACAAGAAGCCTGAACGAATCAATTTTTGATCCAGTACGTTTAGCTGTCTTATGCGGGAAGAATACTCGAATGAGTCGGCAAGAATTTGGCTAGCATAGGAAGCCAATGTACGAAAACGCATTCAACGGCATCGAGCGCGACCTGCGCGCCGAGGAAGGCATCAGCAACGAGCTGGATTATGTCGAGCAGATCTCATGGGTACTGTTCCTCAAGTACCTGCACGACCTCGAGACCGAGCGCCAAGACCGCGCCGAGCTGAACGGCGAGACCTACCGGCCGATCATCGGCAGCGGCTTTCGCTGGGACCGCTGGGCGGCGCCCAAGAAAGACGGCGCCTTCGACCACAACGCGGCCCTGATCGGCGACGACCTGATCGACTTCATCGACGACAAGCTGTTCCCCTATCTAGGCTCGTTCCGGCGATCGGCGCTCAGCGCCCGGACCATCGAATACAAGATCGGCGAAGTCTTCACCGAGCTGCGCAACAAGTTCCGCTCCGGCTACATCCTGCGCGACGTGCTGGAGATCGTCGACGGGCTCTCCTTCAACACCCAGGCACAGCGCTACGAACTCTCCGAGCTGTACGAGACGCGCATCCGCCGCATGGGCAATGCCGGGCGCAACGGCGGCGAGTATTACACTCCGCGCCCGCTGATCCGCGCCATGGTGCGAGTGACCGCACCCCGGATCGGCGAGACCATCTACGACGGCGCGGTCGGCTCCGCCGGCTTCCTCTGTGAAGCCTACAACTACCTGCGCCACGACAAGCTGAGCGCATCCGAGTACGAGACCCTGCAGACCCGCACCTTCTTCGGCCAGGAGAAGAAATCACTGGCCTACGTCATCGGCATCATGAACATGGTGCTGCACGGCATCGAGGCGCCGAACATCGTCCACACCAACTCGCTAAACGAGAATGTGATGGACATCCAAGAGCGCGACCGCCACGACCTCATCCTCGCCAATCCGCCGTTCGGTGGCGGCGAGCGGCGCGAGGTGCAGCAGAACTTCCCCGTAAAGACCGGCGAGACCGCCTATCTGTTCTTGCAACACTTCATGCGCAAGCTCAAGGCCGGCGGTCGCGCGGCAGTGGTGATCAAGAACACCTTCCTCAGCAACACCGACAACGCCAGCGTCGCGCTGCGCAAGGAGCTGCTGGAGAGCTGCACGCTGCATACGGTGCTCGACTGCCCGCAAGGCACCTTCCAGGGCGCTGGCGTCAAGACCGTGGTGCTCTTCTTCGAGAAGGGCGCGCCGACCCGCGACATCTGGTTCTATCAGCTCGATCCAGGGCGGAGTTTAGGCAAGACCAACCCGCTCAACGACGACGACCTAGCCGAGTTCGTCAACCTGCAACGCGACCGCGCCGACAGTCCCAAGAGCTGGAGCCTGAGCCGGGATGATCTCGACGAGACCACCTTCGATCTGTCGGTGAAGAATCCCAATGCCCCGGAAGCGGCACCGCTGCGCTCGCCTGAGGAGATCATTGACACCATGCTGGCGCGGGATGCGGAGACGGCTGCGATCTTGGAGAAGATCAGGGGGTTGTTGTGAAGGTGGGGTGGAGGGTAAAGACGCTTGGTGAGCTATGCCGGATTGAACTTGGCAGCACCCCGGCAAGAAATAATTCCCGTTTTTGGGATATGGAGAAAGAAACTAGCAATGTCTGGCTTTCGATTGCAGACCTACGACCTGGTCTTCACCCAGTTTGCAACGACAGTAAGGAGTATGTTTCAGACGAAGCCGCTCGTAACATGCGCATCGTTCCAAGAGGAACACTCCTCGTTAGCTTCAAACTGACATTGGGGCGACTCGCCTATGCAGGCCGCGACCTCTTCACGAATGAAGCTATAGCCTCTCTATTAGACATAGACGAAAGCATTTTGTTAAAGGAATATCTATATTGGGCTCTTACCGTTTTCGACTGGCATGCAGCAGCGGAAGGCGACCACAAAATAAAGGGGAAAACTCTTAACAAGAAAAAGCTAAAGTTAATACCGATCCCTCTTCCCCCGCTCGAAGAACAAAAGCAAATCGTCGCCATTCTGGACGAGACGTTTGAGGGGCTGGACCGCGCCCGTGCGAATGTGGAAGCGAATTTGGAGGAATCTCGGCAACTACTATTAAGACATCTCGATATTAAAATCGCCGAATACATTGTTCGCTTTGGTATTATTCCGATCAACAAGCTTGCCGATGTCAAGGGCGGCAAAAGGCTCCCTAAAGGAGTTAAGCTGACAGCAGAAAAGACCCCTTACCCTTACATCACAGTGCGTGACTTTACTGAGGAAGGTACGGTTTCCGCATCAGGCCTTGGGTTTATCACCAAAGAGATTAGAGAAACCATACTGCGCTATACAATTAGCAGTCGGGACGTTTATATAAGCATCGCTGGAACAATTGGAAAGACAGGGATCGTTCCCGAACACTTGGAGGGAGCCAACCTGACAGAAAATGCTGCGAAGTTGGTGCTCAAGGATGGCTGGCGCAAAGAGTACGTCTATTGGTGTACTCGATCTACCGACTTCCAAGCGCAAACGCGAACACAAACACGTGTTGCCGCGCAGCCAAAACTCGCTCTCCAACGACTGGGCCAAATAACGATTCCGCGAGCCGATCCTAAGACCCAAGAGTGGCTGAGCGCTTCGATGTCAGAAATGCGGGGCTCTGTGGATCAACTCGAAGCCTCGTTTCGCGCCAAACTCGTCGACCTCTCCGACCTACGCCAATCCCTGCTCCAAAAAGCCTTCGCCGGCGAGCTGACATGACACCCGAGCAAATCACCGCTGCCGTGAAACGGTTCGCCGAGGCTGCGCAACCCGAACAAATCCTGCTCTTTGGCTCCCACGCTCGCGGCGACGCGCGTGATGATTCCGATCTCGATCTACTCGTCATCGAGTCCGAGGTCACGGATCGAGCCGCAGAGATGGTCCGGTTACGTCGCTTACTGCGCCCACTCCGGATTCCTGTCGACCTGCTCGTCTATTCAAAGTCGGACGTGGATCGATGGGGCCATCAACCCGGCAGCGCGCTGTTCTGGGCATTGCGTGAAGGCAAGGTGATGTATGGCTGAGCAAGGCCAAGGTGACTACACATGTGACCGCGAGCGCTGGCAGTTGGCATTCAGCGTGGATTCACTGGCGGATGCCATCGATGCCTGGAAGCAAGCGGGACAGGATAAACGCGTCCTTCTCCGCATGCTGAAGCAGGCCAGCTATTCCACATTTACATCAACTCGGGGATCAAGCAGCGATGCACAACATTGCGATTAATATCAAAGACGATCAATTGGCTAAACAGGTGATTTGGTGGCTTGAGCACTTCAAGGAGGATGGCGTTGAGATCGTCTCGATTGAAGACTTGGAAGATTTGAAGGCGCTGCAACTCACACGCCAGGAAGCATCAATCTCGTTCGAAGATTACCTTGACCATGAGGATTGAGCTACGAAGGAGCGCGATCAAGGATTTGCAACAGGTCGACAAACATCAAAAACAACGCCTGCACGAAGCAATCAGGAAGCTAATGGGTTTTCCGGATGTCCCCAATCTGAAAAGGCTGACAAATTTCGAGCCGGCTTATCGACTGAGAGTTGGCGATTATCGGATTTTGTTCGATGTTGTTGATGATACGATCATGATTGGTCGGATTCTTCACCGACAAGAAAGCTACAAATGATTACCGACACTCAACCAACGCGGCAGGACGTCTAGGTGACCAAGCTCACCCAACTCTACGAGCAGGATTACACCGCATGGGCCGAGACCAACGCGGCCTTACTCAAGGCCGGCCGCTTTGATGCGCTCGACATCGAACATTTGCTTGAGGAACTAAGCGAGATGGGCAAGAGCGAGCAGCGTAGCCTGGAAAGTCGGCTGCGGGTCTTGTTCGCACATTTGCTGAAATGGCAGTTTCAGTATGCCCAGCTCTCTGACCCTTGGCGCGAGTTCGATGGCCGCAGTTGGCGCCAAACGATCGTGCATCAACGCACCGAATTGAAGATCCTGCTGCGCAAGTATCCCGGTATGAAACGTCTCTGGACCGCTGCGGTTCAAGAGGCCTACGGTGATGCCAGAGAACTGGCCGCCGAGGAAAGTGGGCTGCCCATCGACAGGTTCCCATCGGCCTGTCCCTACAGCGATGAGGCCATCCTCGATACCGCGTTTTTCCCGGTGCACGACTCTGAAGGCAATCATCCCATCATCGGCCACAATGGGCCTGAACGCTGATCGGCAGCAGACTGTTCTGGACCCTGCTTCTCTGGACCCTGCTTTGCATTCTGCGTGAAGATCGTCGCTTCAGAACACGACTGAGGTACAAGGCATGTACGACGAAACGGAAGCCGACACCCGCGCCAACCGCATCGATCCGGTGTTGGCAGCGGCAGGCTGGGGCGTCATCCCCGGTGCGCAGGTTCGCCGCGAGCTGATCTGCCCCGGTCGCATCCAGACCGGCGGCAGGCGCGGCAAGAGCCTGGCCTGCGACTATGTGCTGGTCTACAAGGGACACAAGCTCGCGACCTTGGAGGCGAAGCGGGCCGGACTGAGCGTTCGCGAGGGGATCGGCCAGACCAAGGACTACGCCGGGCGGCTCGGTGCGCGGTTTGCGTTTGCGTCCAACGGCATCGGTTGGTACCAGATCGACATGGCCACCGGCGAGGAAGGCGAGCTGGCGCTGCCCTTCCCCACCCCGGATGCACTCTGGGCGCTGGCATTCAGCGAGACCAACGCCTGGCGCGAGCGCTTCGGCGCGGTGCCCTTCGAGACCGACGGCGGCAAGTGGGAGCCGCGCTACTACCAGCATCAGGCGATCCAAGCGGTGCTGGAGGCGATCGCACAGGGGACGATGCGCATCCTGCTGACCCTGGCGACCGGCACCGGCAAGACCTCGATCGCGTTTCAGATCGCCTGGGTGCTGTTCCAGGCCAAGTGGAACCTGAGCGGCGCGCCGAGCCGACGACCGCGCATCCTGTTCCTGGCCGATCGCAACATCCTGGCGGATCAAGCCTATAACGCCTTCTCGGCCTTTCCGCCGGACGCGATTGCGCGCATCGATCCGGGCTCGCTGCGAAAGAAGGGCAGCGTGCCGAAGAACGCCAGCCTGTTCTTCACCATCTTTCAGACCTTCATGACCGGCGACGGCGAGCCGGTGTTCACCGGCTATCCGCCGGACTTCTTCGACTTCATCATTGTCGATGAGTGCCATCGCGGCGGCGCCAACGACGAGAGCCAATGGCGCGGCATCCTCGAGCATTTCTCGCCGGCGGTACAGCTCGGCCTGACCGCAACCCCGAAGCGCAAACAGAACGCCGACACCTACGGCTATTTTGGCGAGCCGGTCTATATCTATGCGCTGCGCGAGGGCATCGAGGACGGCTACTTGACGCCATTCAAGGTGCGGCAGATGGCGAGCACCATCGATGCCTATATCTACCATCCGGAGGACGAGGTCCTGGCCGGCGAGGTGCAGGTCGGCGATACCTTCGAGGAGGACGATTTCAACAGCCGGGTCATCATCCCAGAGCGCGAGCTGAGCCGGGTACAGGAGTTCATGGACCGAATCGATCAGCGCCAGAAGACGCTGGTGTTCTGCGCCACCCAGGACCACGCGGCCTTGGTGCGCGATCTGATCAATCAGATGAAGACCAACACCGAGCCGGATTACTGCCAGCGGGTGACGGCCAACGACGGCACCGTCGGCGAACAGCATCTGCGCCACTTCCAGGACAACGACAAGACCATCCCGACCATCCTCACCACGTCGCAGAAGCTCTCGACCGGGGTGGATGCGCGCAATATCCGCCACATCGTGCTGATGCGTCCGATCCGCTCGATGATCGAGTTCAAGCAGATCATCGGTCGCGGCACGCGCGTCTACGACGGCAAGGACTTCTTCACCATCTGGGACTTCGTGAAGGCCTACGAGCACTTCAATGATCCGGAATGGGACGGCGAGCCGTTGCCGCCCGAGGATCGCGGGCAAACCGGCGACGCCGAGGCCCTGGATGACAACTTTGGCATTGCCGATGACCCGGAAGGCTATGACAGCGCGACCGGGGCGACTGGTGGCGCGACCAGCGACCAGGCTGGCAACGGTGCGGATGCGGACGCGACACCGCGCGAAAAGATCATCATCCAGCTCGCCGACGGCAAGGCGCGGAAGATCGCCTATCTGACCACGACCACCTATTGGAGCCCGGAGGGCAAGCCGATCTCGGCCACCGAGTTTCTGCAGCGACTATTCGGCGATCTGTCCGGGCTAGTGGCCGATGAGGATCAGCTCCGCACGACTTGGAGCGACCCGGACAGACGCGAGCAGTTCATGGCCCAGCTCGCGGATCGCGGCTACGACCAGGACCGGCTCGATGACATCCGCCAGCTGGTGGATGCGCCGGATAGTGATCTCTATGACGTGCTGGGCTATGTGCTGTTCACGACGCCGGCAAAGACCCGCCATGACCGCGCCGAGACCGTTCGAGACGCTGGGCTGGCTGGGATGGACGGTGAGCTAAAGGCGCTGCTGCTGAGCATCCTGAAGGCGTATGAGACCGGCGGCGAGGCGGAGCTGGCGACGCCGAAGCTGGGACAGCTGTTGGTCGCCCGCTATGGCAGTATCGGTGAGGGCAAGGCCAGGCTGGGGGAGTTAGCGCAGGTGAAGGCTGGGTTCAAGCAGATGCAGGTGGCCTTGTATGCAGGCTGAGGCGGTGCTGCGAGTGCTGGCCCGGACGGCTTCGGTCTGCGGGTGGTTTTGACGACACTGATAGCGAGAATTCAATGATTGAACTGCGAACATTGATACAAGAAGCGATTGCGCATCCGTCCGATCAACATCGGATGGAGTCTTGTCTACCCGCACCGCGTGGGCAAACCGGGCCGCGCTGGTGCCGATGCTACCTCATCGCCTCCCACAGTTTGCTGCGAGGCACGCCAGAGAGATCGCCCAGGGTGCGGTAGCGACGGGTCTCAAGACGTCCATGTCCACGCTCGACGGTCTCCAGGAACTCCGAGTCGACGTCTTTATAGTCCCTCGCATCGGCATCGATGAACGCCTCCTCGACCTCGGCGGCGAGCGTTTCCTGGTTGCCCTTGAGCGACAGCACGTAGTCGCCGCCCCTGCTCAATGATCTGCTTGGCGATCTTGGTCTGGCAGCCCATGGCATCGATGGTGACGATACAGCCTTCCAACTTCAGCCACTGCAGCAACTGCGGGATCGCCGTGACCTCATTGGATTTCGCCTCGGTGGCGACCTGGCCGAGCACCACCCGGTTGGCCGTCGCCCAGGCACTGACCAGGTGCAACATGTTGATGCGATTGCCCTAAGACAATCTCTTAGGTTCGCATCAGGGCGCTACAGGCGCCCTTTTTCGTGTCTGCTCGCGGGCTGTGATGGTACCCGCAGAGCTACGTAGACCACAATGTTGCCGTTTGGCTTGCCGCCAAGATTATTATTATAGGTTTGATATTTTACTAGTAGTTATAATAAGCTTTGTGGATAATTGGATTAACCCGACGAAACATCTTTAATTTCAGTGGGTTACTCTAATTTTAACGCTGTGTGCTACAGGTGATGGATACTGTTGATGATCTGTTGATAAAAAAGCTTATCTTTCGATCAACAATTTATCCACAAGGATATTCCCCAGGTAGCTCTTCAACTTATCCACAAGGGGTGGCCCTATAGCGTTGCTGTCTGGGTTTGAAGACCAAGGCCAAGACTCCAAAAACTTTTCGCAACAGCCAGAAGCAAAGGCAATTTCTTTAAAAGCGCTTACCGCCTTGCTAGTCTTTTTAAATAGCGTTGATAAAAAGTCAGATGAGGATGTCTTGCATTTTTTGAATGATCGCTAGCGAACTGCGAAAGCGAGTAGGTGCTCGTAGGTATCACGGGCACGGCGCAAGAGATCCGCGTCGAAAAGATCACTCATTGGTGCGTCTGGCTTGCAGTGGAAATATCGTCTGAAGTCATGCGTCGGGACATGCCCAATGTTGAGGCGCTCTAGCAATATGTCCATTGTGTTTTGGGGCGCGCTTCTGAGACTGTCCTGACTCAGGATCAATAACTTGGATATGTGCTTGCGAATATGCTCAAATGCAGTTATCCAATAGACAAGCCAGTAGTTCGGCTGGGTTGGGTCATAGCCGGCGAGAACATCAGGGTCAAAAGCGATCGGCCGATGCAGTGCACCAAATTCAAGATGGCCAATATCCTTCATATAGCGCATAGCGAATGCATCTTTGTTGTGCAGATGGATAAAATTCAGATGTTGGCGGTGTAACGATGCCGAATGCGCTGATGGCTCGCGTAAGGCAATGATGAGTTGGCATCCTGGAAACAGTGTAGGCAATAGATCGAGACGCGCGATATTTGCATTGTTCTTGCTGAGGTATCTAACGGCTGATGCGGTAATCGGGTGACGCAGCTTGGCGATCTTGCGGAAATGCATACGGAAGAAATGTTGCGCCTCTGCCTTGAAATCTGAACGCTGCCAGAGCAAGAGCGCTGTCTTGCGATATTTTTCGGGCCAGTAGAGTCTCCAGAAGATCTCATCAAAGCCTTCGGGGCTCTGTAAGTTGATCCTGATGCCATCGCCGTGGGCACGCTCGCGTTCTGCGACAACTCTGCTGCGCCTAGCCAACTGCGACCATAGCATCGGCGCACTCATAAAAGGCATGTCGCAGTATCGGTGCGTACTAATCAGCGGCAGGTCGTGCATTGCATTCAACAATGCCGTGGTGCCGCCACGCGCTAGCGAGGTAATAAAGATTGGTGGATTATCGGGGATGTCAGCGATGGTATCTGCAAATAGCCAATTATCAAACCGAGCCAACTGCTGTTGTGTGCTTGGGCCTGAGAACGCCAAGGCATGGACGAGTCTGCCGCCGGCCCCATAGGCGTTTGAATCAGATATTTTGTCGCTCTGATCGCCTGGTGCTGATGCCAGCTGTTTCAAGGCCAAGGCAAGCAAGATCCCCAGAATAGAAAAGATGACGATGACATCGAAGCGCATGAGGATGCTAAGGCTGATCTCGGATTGGACAAGATCGAGAAGATCTGCTGTTAGAATAGGTATGCCGACGGACCCGAGCGCTAGCGCGATACGCCAACTGATCTGCCACGCAAGGATCAGCAGTCGCAAGCCGGCCTGCTGTACGGCATGCTCTTTTGCATCGTCGTCAAGTTCTGTATTGAGCATGGCTGTCACCCCGGCGACGGCCGTGCTAGGGATCATGGCAAGAACGCGGTGAACAGCCGTGAGTTTCAGAACGACCAGGAAACAAGCCATGGATGCAACAGCGACTGCAACCGCCGCCATGAGGTTTGCCGTACTCAAAATGCTCAGTCGTCTTTCTGGATGTTGTTGTCTGCAGCCCGCTTGCGACCACGAATCAGGCGCTTTAGCGGATACCAAAGGAAGCCAATAAAGAGTAATACCAAAGCGATCACTACTGCCAAGGCGGCAACCAAGGCACCGAGACCGGCTCCGGGGCCGATGTAGGCGTGAGCGCTATGCGGTAGCGGCAGAAGTATCAAACCACTGACTATAAAGGTTGTTTTCACAAGCAAAATATCCTCAATGCGCAGAGTGCAGCGGTAGCCTGAGTGATCAAAATAACCGCTCATCGCGCTACCCAAAGATATTCTTCGGTGGTGAAATAGCAATATTCACCAACCTAGAATAGGCTCATAGCTGATCTTTGCCGAGCCTACCAGTGCTCTGAACGATCTTGTTCGTGGGCTTTACATTTTCAATGCTCGGGATCACAGCATGGCTCGTCTAGAAGACATCATGTTTCGCAAACTCGACCTCTGGATCGTCGGCCTGTTGATGGTTCTTGGTGCGCTTGCCACGATCGCCTTCGGTGCCTTGGTGTATGACAATATTGAGGGCAGTGGGCGTTCCGGGCTCATCGGTAAGACTGCCGTTTTGGTCGCAAAATCGCCCTGGACACTTAAAGAGGTCATGAGCGAAGACCTGCGAGCCATGACTGTTGAGCCCAACCGCTTTAAGGGTTCTGGCGGATGGCACATCGAACCGGGCGCGCAGACTGGAGCGCTGCCCGGATATGTCCTATTGAGTCGGCATGACGGCGATCGGCGTCGGCACGTCGTGGAGATGTTCAGGCTGTCAGATCTCTCTCTGGTCTACCGTTGGCAACTAGACGTTGAGCAGCTTCTGGCCGATGCGCGCCGAGATTGGACTTGGATGGACTACACCTCATGGAGACATGAAGCTTGGCGAGCGATTCATCCACTCTTGCTCAATAATGGTGACCTGATTGTTAAGGATCACTATTCACCGCTATTACGAGTGACGCCTTGTGGCGAGCGAGTATGGATTAAGCAAGATGTGCACTACCATCATTCTACAGAGCCAGATGGGGAGGGCGCGTTTTGGATTCCAACACTCGCGACGCCATCGATGCTTCCAGGAACCAAAGAGTGGTTTCTAGAGGATACGCTCACGAGAATGACATCTGAAGGTGAGATTCTGTTTCGACGATCATTAGTTCAGACATTGATTGATCACGGACTCTATCATCGCATTTTCGCAGCTATGGGATTCTACGCGAACGATCCGCTGCACCTAAATGATATACAACCGGTGTTGGAGGACGGCCCCTACTGGCGTCGCGGTGATCTCTTTTTGAGCCTTCGTCGTTATTCTACACTGCTCCTCTATCGGCCATCAACAGATGAGATCCTGTGGGCGAAAGAGGGGCCTTGGATCGCACAGCATGACGTTGATATTGTCGATGATCATAGGATTGCGGTGTTCAGCAATAATGCGATTGACACCGGTACTGGACCAAGAGTCCGAGATGTTTCAGAGGTCTTGTTTTACGATTTCGCAACAGATGCAGTTACCAGTCCATTTCGCGATGCTATGGTCAGGGAGTCAGTGCGAACCCTCACTGAAGGTCTAGCCGATCTGCTGCCGTCAGGGCATTTAATGCTGGAGGAGCAAAATGCGGGGCGCCTTCTGCTCTTCTCGCTAACCGGAGAGCTGGTTGCCAGCTATATCAATCATGACAGTGATGGCCGAGGCTTCCAGTTAGGGTGGAGTCGATATATACCGCAGACACTTGGGGCAACCGCAGCGGCAACGCTCAAGAGACGGGTCTGCGAAACATTCCCTGCCGAATGATAGCCGCGTATAAGGCTTTTTTGCGACCTGTTGCCGCGTCAGCGCCGGCGTCTAGCCCTTTTGCAAAATTGAAATGAACTTATAGTTCTATCGAACGATGGCCGACTCAAATATTATCAAGAACCAACTGACGGCTGAAGAAATGACGCTGTCGCCACCTCTGTGGCTCGATATTCCCGATACTGCGCTGACCTTAATTCTGGACGGAACTGCTGTTCTGGGCACCCTGCTTGTCATGCTTGTTGGGATGATTTTGGTCTTTCGTCGTCTGAAACAACGACAGGAGGCCTTCGGATCTAATTCCCTCAAGGCCCTGGGGCTTGTGCTGTTCCTGCCATCACTGATGTTGTTAGCGTTGGTGACCGATTTCCAAACCGAGACGCTAGCGGCACTTCTAGGCGTTGTTGCGGGTTATGTGTTATCGACGACCGAGGATCATTCCAAGTCAGCACAGAGTGTGCGGAGACCCTTTCGTCCACCGGACAGCACTGAATCAAACGCTAAGGCGCGTAGTACATCGAAACCGTCGCAATATTCATGAATGGAAGTGCTCGCTATGACCGAGGTCAATTGGCCTCGACAGCCTGTTGAGAATCACCTGAGACCGGCAGTTCCACCCAAGCTACGAGTCCCGCATCAGGTCGGTTTTCGAGCCAGACTTGCCAGCCTTGAGCCTGTGCAAGCTGTTTCACGATCGCTAGCCCTAGCCCTGTGCCTCCGGTGTTCGGGCTGCGGGAGTGCTCAACCCGATGGAACGGGCGAAAGACCGCTTGCAGTTCGGTAGCTGGGATGCCAGGCCCCAGGTCGAGGATGCCAATGCGGCAGTGCTTGCCTGCGAATTCCGCCTGCAGCTCGATCGGATGCATTCCGGCATAGCGGTGCGCGTTGTCAAGCAGATTCGAGAGCACACGCCGTAAGGCTGCGACCGCAATCTGCATCTCAATCCTTGGGCACTGCACCCGCACATCGGCGCCTGTCGTGCGCGCCACGGCTGCAAGCTCCTCTAACAGTGTTGAGAGTTCGACCGGCTCGGAGGGCTCTTGGCTCAGGCCGCGCGCCAGCATTAGCACATCGCCGACCAGCCGATCCATCTCACCAATATCCTTGTCCAGTCGCTCAATCCAGGCCGGATCAGGCCGGCGCT
Source organism: Halochromatium sp. (assembly GCA_010912705.1). Taxonomy (GTDB): domain Bacteria; phylum Pseudomonadota; class Gammaproteobacteria; order Chromatiales; family Chromatiaceae; genus Lamprobacter. Next base: position 81,334 of record POWB01000015.1, on the reverse strand, counting down.
GGAGCATCTCGAGCGCGAGCCGCATGCGCGCAAGCGGTGTGCGTAGGTCGTGAGATAGCCCCGCGAGCAGGGTTGTGCGTGCCTCGAGCAGCTCGCGGATTTGCTCGCTCAGCCGGTTGAAGCGATGCGCGAGTCCGGCCAGCTCACGTGGACCTTGCTCAGGCAAGAGTGTCGGTGTCTCACCGCGGCCAAGGGTCGCAGCGGCGCTGTCGAAGCGCTTGATTGGTGTCAGAATCACGCCTCCCAGCCACCAGGCGGCAAGGATTGCGAGCAGCAGTCCAGCACTGAGCGTTAGCATCAAGGCGGCCAAAGGGTGCGGACCGACGCGGCTTTGCGGAAAGCCCAGCCAGAGGGTTTGGCCGCCGCTCGGTAAGCTCGCCCAAAGCCACAGCTCACCGGCCTGCTCGGTCTCCAGAAATTCGATCACCTGACCGGTGCGCGCACTGAGCTGGCTCTCGAGCGCGCGTAGATAGAGCCCGTGACGATGCTGTGGCTCGGCGTCAACCGGGTGGCTGGTGCGCAGCTCCAGGCCATGGGCGCGCAACAACTCTTTCGCGAAGGCCGGCCGAGTACCTGGCGGCAGTTCAGTGTGCGTCTGTGCCGATAGCACCATGAGCCCAGCCAGATCACTGGATGCTCGCTCGGCCATCGGCAGCATGAGCAGGAACACGACGGCCAAGGCTGAAACAAGCTCGAAGAGGACGAAGATCAGCGCGAGGCGCAGCGCATTCTGCTGGCGCAGACTCAGCCGGTGGGGCGAAAGCGCTCGCGCTGGATCAGCCATCGGCACCTTTGGGATTGAACAGATAGCCAAGTCCGCGAACGGTCCGGATATAGGCCGGGTGGGCGGGGTCTGGCTCGATCTTGCGCCGCAGACGCGCTACGCGTAGGTCCACCGTGCGATCGAAGGGGTCGCGATCATAGCCCTTGAGGAGATCCAGCAGGATGTCGCGGGTGAGTACCCGGCCGGGACGATCGATCAGCACCTCGATGAGGTCGTATTCGGCACTGGTCAGGCCGACATCGACATCCTCGGCCAATAGTCGGCGCGCAGATCGGTCGAGCCGATAGGGGCCGAAGCAATCACGCGCCGAAACCGTTGTTGGGGCGGTTTGGGCGCGTCTCAATAAGGCCCTGATGCGCGCCAGCAGCTCGCGCGGGCTGAACGGCTTGGCCAGATAATCATCGGCGCCGAGCTCTAGCCCGACGATTCGATCGACCTCTTCGCCGCGCGCTGAGAGCATCAAGATCGGCACCTGGGACTGCTGCGTCCGCAGCTCCCGCGTCAGGGTCAAGCCATCGCCGCCGGGTAGCATGAGGTCGAGCACGATCGCATCTGGCGTCGCGCGTTGTATCGCCTCGCGCATCGCCTGGCCGTCTTCAGCCAGGTCAACGACGAAGCCGGTATCGGTCAGATAGGCTTGGAGGAGATCGCGCAGCGCGGGATCATCGTCCACCACCAGAATACGGGCAGCTGTGATGTTCATGGGTCGAGCTTAGCGAAGATTCAGCTCTCAAGCCTTAGCCGCATGCGGCTTTGATACAAACGGATACAGAACGCGCGGGCAGTGACACGCCAGCGCCATGTCGCGGGACCAGAATGCACCAGGTCAGCACCGAAAACACCCAGATGACGAAACGCCCAATCCTGCATTGCCTGTTGATCCTGTTGCTCGGTCCCATGACGACGCAGGCCATGGAGCCCGCAGGGCTGGACGCCGACGCTGGCAGTTTGGATCTGCGGCTATTGCAGGAAGACCTCCCGAGAGGGAGCTGGGCGCCCCGGTCGCCGCGTTCTGACGATCGGCTGCCGAGTCTAGGCACGCCGCCGATGCAGGGGCCGGGTATGCGTTCCCAGGGCGGATTTCGCGGCGATCTGCCCTATGGCGCCGGCTACGAGGCCCGGCAGGGACAAGGCCATGGAGCTGCGGGATCGGGCATGGGTTCGGGCTCCCCAGGTATGGGCTCCGGCTCGGGTATAGGTCAGGGTGGCGGTCGCGGCGCCGGCGGCGGTCGTGGTCGAGGGCGATGAGTGCTGACGTCTATCCACTGAAATAAGAGGTCTCGCGTATGCAACGCTCGTTAATGATCAAGAGTCTGGCATTGGCTACCCTAACCGCCTGTGCGGTGACTTTGGATGTGCAGGCCAAAGGTGGTGGTGGCGGTGGCGGCTATGGCCAAGGTGAAGGTGGCGGCGGTCAAGGCAAGATGACGCAGCAGCGAAGCCAGACGCGGGCTCAATCCGGCTCAGGTGGCGGACAGCAGGATGGGGAGATGCTACGGACACAGACTAGAAGTTTCTCCGAAGATTTGGCACAGCGGCGCGCGATTCGACAGGGCAGTGAGTAATCGGTTGCAGGTTGCAGTTGCCTGAAGCGCAATGAGTCGAAGCACAATGCGCCGAAATGCAATTGACCAAAGTACAATTCACCAATGAATAGAGGTCTCGATATGAACATCCGCTCACTGATCCTTCCTGCTACCCTCGCCCTCTGCACCTGTGCGTTGCCCGCGATGGCGAGAGGTCCCCAGGGTGGCGGCCAAGGCGTTGGCCAGGGCGTCGGTCAAGCCATACCCGCGCCGGCAGCGGTGCTGAGCGCCGAGGAGGCCGATACCCTGCTCTGGATGCGCGAAGAAGAGAAGCTCGCGCACGACGTCTATCTCAGGCTTGATGAGGCCTGGAGCCTGGTGGTGCTAGAGCGCATTGCGATCTCTGAGCAGCGCCACTTTGATGCCCTCGGCGGCAAGATCGAGCGCTACGGGTTGACGGACCCGGCCCTGCCAGATGTCGGCGCCTTTAGCAATCTGGAGCTGCAGGCCCTGTATGAGGAGCTGGTGACAAGCGGCCTCGAGTCTTCGACGCAGGCCCTGGTGATCGGCGCAACCATCGAGGATCTGGATATTCTCGATCTGCAACAGGCGATCGACGAAACAGTTCAGCCCGATCTACAGCGGACCTACGGGCACTTGCTCGAAGGCTCGAAGCACCATCTCCGCGCCTTCGTTGGAGCGTTGCGCGCGCTTGGTCTCGACTATGAGCCGCAGTTTATCGACCCGCTGTTCTTTGACGCCATTGTCGGTATCTGAAAGAGCGCTAGCCCGGAGACGTGATGGACTAGCCAGCCTAGCCAATCCTTAGACGGGCTGTCGTGCTACGACGGGGAGTGCTGATCCTCTCAGCGCTCCCTCGATCTCCGCGGCCACTCAGCCTTCCCTCGGCGCGCTGGCGTTGGGCTCATTGGGTTGGGCTCCTCAGGGTGGCGTCCAGCCATCATTGAGTGTGCGTAGAAAGGCGACGATCGCGGCCTCTTCCTCAGCGTTGAGGCCAAGGTCGCCAAGCTCCTCGGTGTTCAGGTTGGCGCGCATCTCGGGCGCTGGCCAGCAGTTCGCACCCGGCTGCGGTTCATCGATCTCCTCGCAGATCGGCTTCAGATCCCGTGTGTTGTAGAAGTGCACGACCTCTTCGATGCTGGCCTGGGCACCGTTATGCATGAAGCGCTTCACGAATGCGTCGGCTGGACGCAGATCGGTATTGCGCAGACTTGGCACCTTGAACTTGCCAAGATGATCAGCGGCCCGATCGGCGAAACGCGGCACGGTCTGCAGGAATCCACCGAGGCCGGGATCGAGCCACTGCTCACCGTTGGGGTTGCGGTCGGTCGCTTGGTACCAGGGATTTTCGGGATTGCGCCCGACGCCGAGATTGTCGTAGGTAAAGTCGGTAAACAGTGGCGGCTCGCCGTTGGGTCCCGTCTCATGCGGATGGCAGGCGGCACAATTGCCCTTGTCCTCGCGGGCATAGAGCTCGAGGCCCCAGGCCTCCTGCTCGCTCAGCGGATACTGCTTGGGATCGCGCAGGTAGAAGTCGTACTTCGAGCTGAAGGCGTTCATCTCCGGTGAAGACTCATAGGCTGCAATGGCTCGCGCAATCGCGTTATAGCCATCAACCGGGTTGTCGCAGACCGTCTCGCCAAACCAGGTGCGCAGTCCATCGCCATTTTTTCCGCTGCAGACGCGGCTGACGACAGCGGCCGGGTCAGGCAGATTCTGCTCGACGGGATTCAGGAACGGCCCCTGCGCCTGCTCGGCCGTCGCATGGCCAAGCAGCCAGCCCGTGGCGCGGCCATCCCAGAAGTTACCGCCGACGAAGTGGTCTTCTTCCGGATCGAGATACAGCACCGGACTGAAGGATGCATAAGCGGCCATCGGTGGTCGGCGCTTGCCGAAACGTCCTGCCACTGCGCCTTCCTGCACCGCGGCAGATGGGTCCGCGCCTGTCTGCGGGCTGGTCCATCCGGTTACCTGGCTGTGGCAGCTGGCGCAGGCTTGGCCCGGCGGCTGGGATAACTGGGTATCGAAAAACAGCTGTTTACCGAGCTGCTCGAGGGCATTGAGTTCGGTTTGAGCGAACAGGCTGCTGGAGGGCAGCCCCAGCATCAAGGTTGCAAGCAGGGCCAGACGCCGGCTCGCGAGCAATACCAGACGCCCACGCTTCGTTAACGCATGCATATCAGCTCACCCAAGTCCCATCAGGCCAAGCAACTCTGCGCTGCTCATCACCTGGCAGTAGATCATGTTGATGATGGCGAGCTCCTGTTCGTGCAGCTCGTCGGTGCCTGCGGCGCAGCAGTCCTCGACTAGGATCACCTGGAAGCTCTCGTCGGCGAGACTACGCACCGTCGATGAAACACACTGATCGGTGTAGATGCCGGTCACGATCAGGTTGCGGATGCCCATGTTGCTGAGGATCAGGCGCAGGTTGGTACCGGTGAGCGCGCTGTCGGTGGTCTTGGTGACGACGATCTCGCCGGGCGCTGGCGCGAGCTCGGGGATGATTTGTGAGGCCTCGCTGTCCTTCGGCATCAGCAGGTTGTTCCAGCCCGGCAGCTTCTGACTCAGTGAGCGATCGCGGCCGTCCTCGAGCAGGCAGGCGATGCGGGCGTGGATCACGTCCAGGCCCTGGTCTCGAAATCGCTGCTGCAGTGCCTGCAGCCGCGGAATCACCCTGCCGCGCATGCGCTCATGGAAGGGCGCCCAGCGTGCCCGCTCGGCGGGGTCGTCGTGCAGCACCATGCCGTAGTTCTGCACATCAATGCAGAGCAACGCGGTTTCGCTCGGCTTGAGCACTGGGTCAGCGGGCTCTGGGGCACCCTCGTAGTAGAACGAGCGGTGAGCAGTCTTCCAGGTCATCGGGTTCGGCTCCGGAAAAAGAGGTTGGCAACAAGATTCGCCTGAAGTAACGGTTCGGAAACAAGCTGCGCATTACTCTGCCAGATCTTCCGCGAAGCGTCATCAGCAGCTTGGCCGCGCGCTTCGTCGCTGATTGTGCTGCTCGCTGCAGATTGCGCGGCTCGTTGACGGCTTGCGCAGATGGTTGATGCGCTCGGTCGGCGCGCAGGTTTGAAGGGCAGCCTCAGACGCGACTTGATTTGGCTGCAGGTTGTTGCGCTTCTTCAATGCCATTGCGCGCGCAATCCTTAGAATTCTTCTCAGTTATGTTCTATCCCGCGTTGCGGCCTTCTGTTATGTCACAGACTGCGATCGACTCACGTCGACTTCCCAATTTCCCGATCTCCTTCTTCGCCGTGGTGATGGGCCTCTCGGGGTTGACCATCGCTTGGGAGAAGGCGCTGCATGTGTTTGCGCTTGAGCTGAATGGCGCTGGGCTCGACCCTAGCCTCCAGATCGGTCTTTGGATGGCGAGCGCAACGGCTGCCGTTTTCTCGCTCCTGCTCCTGTTCTATTTGGCAAAGCTGGTGGTCTATCCGAAGAAGGTACTTGAAGAGCTCCGGCATCCAATCAAGCTCAACTTCTTTGCCGCAGTCTCGATCAGTCTATTGCTGCTCTCGATTGCGTTCTTACCCCTTGATGAGTCCATCAGTCGCCCGCTTTGGATGACTGGTGCCAGCCTGCATCTGCTGTTCACGCTCTATGTGGTCAGCGTCTGGATTCACCATGAGCATTTCGAGGTCCATCACATGAACCCGGCCTGGTTTATTCCGGCAGTGGGTAATGTGCTGGTACCGGTAGCTGGAGTGCCGCTTGGCTTTATTGATATCTCCTGGTTCTTCTTCAGCATCGGCATGCTGTTCTGGGGGTTGTTAATGACGATCATCTTCTATCGGCTGCTGTTCCATGCGCCGATCCCAGAGCGCTTTATGCCGACCCTGTTCATCTTGATTGCGCCGCCAGCGGTGGGCTTCATCGCTTATATGCGCCTGGTAGGTGAGCTTGATCCGCTGGCGATGGTGCTCTACTTCAGCGCCCTGTTTCTGACATTGCTGCTGTTTGCACAGGCACGCTATTTCGCGCGGCTGAAATTCTTCCTGTCCTGGTGGGCATACACCTTCCCACTTGCAGCAATTAGCATTGCGAGCATGCTCATGTTTGAGCAAGGTCAGGGTGATGTCTATCGTTGGATCGGGGCTGGACTGCTGTCGATCTTGACCCTAGTCGTGATCTTCTTGCTGTTAAGAACACTGTATGCCGTTATCCGCCATGGCATCTGTCTTCCAGGACATTAAGTCCGAGGCATCCTAGGTATTGGTCATTATCCAGCCTAGCCGCTGGCAAGCCCTAACTTCTACCGCTCTTCGTTTATCCACTGGAGATGAGTCATGAGACAAACCCTGCTGCAAGAGAAATACCCAATCTATACCCTCGAGGTGAGCAAGGAGGAGACTCGGTTTACCGATTCTGGCGCGATCATTGCCTATCTGAAAGAGTGCATCGATACGCACGAGATCGCGAGCTACATCGGTGAGTTCGATCACATGGCGCACACGCAGTCACTCGCAAACGGGCAGATTGCCGAGGGCATCGAGTCGGCGAAGCACATCCTGTTTTGCTTTGGCACCAAGCTACCTGATCCGCATGTGATGGCGGTGCGGCCACGCTCGATTGGCGTTGTCGATCAAGGTGATCGCTTCACCGTCACCTTCCTCGAGGCACCAATGCCGCCAGCCAATGAGGCCATGGAGCGCTGGGTCAAGGCGATCGTCGAGCAGCCTGCCTGTTGAGTGCGCGCTCTGCGCCTTGCCGCGGCATCTGAGGCGGGGCGCTTTGTCAGCAGTTGCATTTAGCTGCCAGCCGGTAAGGCTTGAGCACGACGCCCGGGCCGGAGCGGCTCGCCACAGCGCCGACAGAGATAGCGCTGGCCTTTGGCGACCTTGTTATGGCGGATGCTCGAGAGCTGATGCTCCATGCAGTTGCAGTGATACTGAAAGTATTGCAACTGGCGAGCGCTGAGCCCGCTGACGTCGTAATCGTGGCAGCGGCTTGGCTCGGCGCCGAGCTGGCGCATGATGCGCTGCCATTCACGACCATGTGGTCGGATGTTCGGGCCGTGGCGATGATAAGCGAGGACATGGGCGACCTCGTGCGGTACGGTCTCGTTGAGAAAGTCCGCTTCCCCACGTTTGAGCAGCTCGAGGTTGTAGCGGATCACATACTGACCCTGGGGGCGGATGCGTACCTGGCCGGCGGACTTGCCGCGTAGATCGAAGCGAACCTCAATGCTGGCCTTGGCTATGGGGCCTAGCAGGTCCGCTGTTTGTGAGCGTGCCTGTTGCATCAGCTCCTGGAGCCTGGCCTCGCTTAGGCCGTTGCTCACAGATCGTTCTGAACCGGCTCGCCGTTTCTGGTTTTGCGTTTCGCTCACGATAGGACTATCATCCGTAGGCTGAGATACAAGGGTAGAGCCTGAAATGCGACGGTAAAACCCCTGGCGAGATGGCCCCGGTATCGGGGTTTTTTTTCATCCGCGATCCGCTGCAGACCCCGGCGAGGCTGCTTCCGGCAGAGGCTCGTGGGGTGCTGCTCCGACATAAGGGGGCCCCTTGGCCCTCTTTTTTGTTTGGCATCACGCCCGGCTCAGTTTAAGGCTGGGGCTTCGGCGCTTCCCCGCTCCAAGGTTAAGCATGCAGCAGCCACCGGTGCACGGCGGCTCTGGGTTGGGATGAACGAGATCATAGTAGTGGTACTGAGTTTCTGATGCGACGGGTGAATGACCGACTGACGGCGCTGGTGACATCGGTTGTCGAGCCGATGGGCTACGAGGCGCTCGGTATCGAGCATGCCGCGGCCGGAAGTGCAGAGGCGGTATTGCGGGTCTATATCGATCATGCTAACGGCATCACAGTCGATGATTGCGAGGCGGTGAGTCGGCAGCTCAGCAGCGTCCTCGATGTCGAAGACCCGATCAGCGGGCATTACGATCTCGAGGTGTCATCGCCGGGGCTAGATCGGCCGCTGTTCAGCGTCGAGCAGATCGAGCGCCAACGCGGCAACCGCATCCGCGTGCGGCTCGAGCAGAAGCTCGATGGGCGCCGCAATTTTGAGGGCGAGGTGCTTGGGGTCAGCGCTGACCGCCAGATTCTCGAACTCAGCCTTGACGAGGGCAAGGAGCAACGTCGGGCTCAGCTGCCGGTGGCGCAGATCGAGAGTGCCCGCGTGGTGCCCGAATTCAACTTTTCACAGTCCGCTCGCTAACGAACCGGATGCCGGACGGGGCCGAGAGCGACCGACATCAGGGTAGGGACCGATGAACAAAGAAATATTGATGGTCGTCGATGCCGTCTCGAATGAGAAGGATGTCTCGAAAGAGATCATCTTCGAGGCGATCGAGGCCGCGCTCGCCTCGGCGACGCGCAAGAAACATGGTGGGGATATCGACGTGCGCGTGTCGATTGATCGCGGCACCGGCGATTACGAGACCTTCCGCCGCTGGGAGGTGGTCGAGGATCAAGACGGCGAGCCGCTTGAGGCGACCGAGCGCCAGATCACCATCTCGGCAGCTAAAGAGCTTGATCCATCCCTGGATCTCGGCGGCTTTATCGAGGAGCAGATCGAATCGGTCTTGTTTGGTCGCATCGCTGCGCAGACTGCTAAACAGGTCATCGTGCAGAAAGTGCGCGAGGCCGAGCGGGCGAAGATCGTCGAACTCTTTAAGAGCCGCGAGGGTGAGCTGGTCACTGGCATCGTCAAGAAGGCCGAGCGTGGCACCATTGTGATCGATCTGGGTAACAATGCCGAGGCCTTGGTGCCACGCGATCAGGTCATCCCAAAGGAGACCGCTCGCCCCGGCGACCGGCTGCGCGGGCTGCTCTATGAGGTGGCTGCTGAACTCAAGGGGCCACAGCTCTTTGTCAGCCGCACCTCACCAAAGCTGTTGATCGAGCTATTCAAGCTCGAGGTGCCTGAGGTGGGCGAGGGCACCATCGAGATTGTTGGTGCCGCTCGCGACCCAGGTACCCGTGCGAAGATCGCGGTGCGCACCCATGACCCTCGGATCGATCCGGTTGGCGCCTGCGTTGGCATGCGCGGCTCACGGGTGCAGGCAGTCTCCAACGAGCTGTTCGGCGAACGGGTTGACATCATCCCTTGGGATGAGAATCCGGCCCAATTCGTGATCAATGCCATGCTACCAGCCGACGTCGTCTCGATCGTGATCGATGAGGACGCGCGGAGCATGGACGTGGCGGTCAAGGAAGAAAACCTGTCGCAGGCGATCGGCAAGGGTGGCCAAAATGTCCGCCTGGCCAGTCAGCTCACTGGCTGGGAGTTAAATGTGATGAGCGAAGAGGCCGCTGCCGCCAAGAGCGAGGAAGAGGGGCGCCGACTGATCGAGCGCTTCATGGCCGATCTTCGCGTCGACGAGAACGTCGCCGCTGTCTTGGCTGAGGAAGGCTTTACCTCGGTTGAAGAGATCGCCTATGTCCCCGAATCGGAGCTGCGGGCGATCGCGGATTTTGATGAAGAGCTGGTTGCGCTCCTGCGGCAACGAGCCCTGGATGCCGTGCCGAGTCAAGCCGCCGCAAGCGATGAAGACGCGAGCGCGGAGCCAGACGAGGATCTGCTGGCCATGCCGATGATGGATAAGGCCTTGGCCGATCGGCTCGCGCGACGCGGCATCATCAGCGTGGCTGATCTGGCGGATCAATCGGTGGACGAACTGCTGGAGATCGACGGCATGGACCCGGAGCATGCGGCCAGCCTCATCATGGCGGCCCGCGAGCCCATGTTCGCCGGCTCGGAGAACGACTAGTCATCGGAGGTGCGAATGAGTACTGAAGTCACGGTCAAGCAACTCGCGACGACGGTCGGGATTCCTGTGGAGCGGCTACTTGCGCAGCTCCAAGAAGCGGGCATCTCGGCTCAGGCCGAGGATGCGACCATTACCGAAAATGAAAAGATCCAGCTGCTGCAGCATCTGCGGCGCAGTCATGGCAAGAAAGAGGAGTCAGCCGAGGAGCCGGTGACGGAGGCAGCTAGCCTGCGTCGACGTGCGCCTGGTGCTGACAACCGTGTGCAGCGACCCTCACGGCCAACACCGACCCGTGGTACGCAAACACCACGTGCTGGTGCTGCTGCCCGTACCGGGAAGTCAGTTAATGTCGAGGTGCGCCGAAAGCGCAGTTTCGGCAAGCGCTCTACTGAGCCGGCTGTGCCGGCGGCGACAGTGCGCACGGTACCGCGCCCCGAGCAGACTGGGCAGGAAACGCGAGTGAGGCGCGTCCCGAACGACGAGCAGCGCCGCCGTGCTGAGCTCGAGGCACGGCGGGCGGAAGAGGATGCACGTCGCCTCGCTGAGCAGGAGGCGCTTGAGGCCCGTCAGCGCGAAGAGGCCAAGCGTAAAGCTGAGGCCGAGGCGCGCGCTAAGGCCGAGGCGGAGCGGCGGCGTCAGGCCGAGCGGCAAGCAAAAGAGGAGGCCGCTGCCGAGCGCTATCAGCCGGTTGAGCCAAAGGAGCCGATGCCAACGGCGGATGCTGCGGTGGTTGAGCCTGAGACGGAGACCGAGCAGCAGCGAGAAGATCGTCGCCGCGCGGCGAAGAAGCACGCTGAGCGCACCGAAAAGGAGCGCGTTGAGCGTGAGCGGGTCGAGAAGGAGCGCAAGGCCGCCCGTAAAGAGCCAGGGCGGCAGAAGGTGCGTGACCCGGTGGCGGCACTCGAGGAGGAGACCTCAGACGAGGCTGTGATCACGCGGCCATCGGTGCGTCGCCGCAAGAAACCGGGCAAGCCGCAGCTGCAGGATAAGCATGGATTCCAGCGTCCGACCGCACCCGTGGTGCGAGAGGTCGAGGTGCCGGAGACCATTTCGGTCGGCGAGCTGGCCTCGCGCATGTCCGTCAAGGCCGGGCAGGTGATCAAGGAGCTGTTCAAGCAAGGCATGATGGTGACCATCAACCAGACACTCGATCGCGATACGGCGATGCTGGTTGTCGAGGAGATGGGCCATAAGGCGGTCGAGGCCAAGCAGGAAGACGCCGAGGACGCGCTGATGGCGCTGCTCGAGGAGGAGGTCGGCCAGGCCGAAGTGCGGCCGCGTCCGCCCGTGGTGACCATCATGGGCCACGTCGACCACGGCAAGACCTCGCTGCTCGACTACATCCGCCGCGCCAAGGTTGCCGCCGGTGAGGCCGGTGGCATTACTCAGCACATCGGTGCTTACCATGTCGAGACCGACAAGGGCACCATCTCGTTTCTTGACACTCCAGGTCACGCCGCCTTCTCGTCGATGCGTGCCCGTGGTGCCAAGGCCACCGACATCGTCATCCTGGTAGTCGCTGCCGATGATGGCGTGATGCCGCAGACCATCGAGGCGATCCAGCACTCGAAGGCGGCCGGGGTTCCGGTCGTGGTTGCAGTGAACAAGATGGATAAGCCCGACGCCAACCCGGATCGGGTCATGCAAGAGCTGACTCAGCATGAGTTGGTACCCGAGGAGTGGGGTGGCGAGACCATGCTGGTCAAGGTCTCGGCCAAGACCGGCGACGGCATCGACGATCTGCTCGATGCGGTGCTGCTGCAATCTGAGGTGTTGGAGCTGCAAGCACCGGTAGAGGGGCCCGCGCACGGCACCATTGTTGAGTCGAGCCTTGAGAAAGGGCGGGGCACCGTTGCTACCGTCTTGGTCCAATCCGGGACCCTGCGCACCGGCGACATGATTGTCAGCGGCTCTGAATATGGTCGCGTGCGGGCCATGTTCGATGAGCTTGGGCGCTCAGTGAAGAGCGCTGGCCCGTCGATCCCGGTGCAGGTTCTAGGCCTTTCCGGCTCGCCGAATGCAGGCGACGATGTGATCGCCGTCACCGATGAAAAACGCGCTCGCGAGGTGGCTGAATTCCGCCGCGATCGCGATCGGCAGACGCGCATGGACGAGCAGCGCGGCGCGAGCTTGGATCAGCTGTTCTCGCAGCTCAAGGACGGCGACCTCAAGAGCGTCAACATCATCCTCAAGGCCGATGTGCAAGGCAGCGTCGAGGCGATCAAGGACGCGCTGGTCAAGCTCAGCAACGACGAGGTCAAGGTGGCCGTGGTTGCCGCTGGCGTCGGCGGCATTACCGAGTCCGATGCCAACCTGGCGGTCACTTCGACGGCGATCATGCTCGGCTTCAATGTCCGTGCTGATCCCGCCGCGCGCCGGGTGATCGAGGAGCAGGGGCTGGATCTACGCTATTACTCGGTGATCTATGAGCTGATCGACGACGTCAAGAAGGCCATCTCTGGTCTGCTGAGCCCGATCGTGACCGAAGAGATCATCGGCTTAGCGCAAGTCCGCGATGTGTTCCGCTCCTCGAAGTTTGGCGCCATCGCCGGCTGTATGGTGGTCGAGGGCCTGATCCGGCGGAACAGCCCGATCCGCGTCCTGCGTGACAACGTTGTCATCTACGAAGGTGCGCTGGAGTCGCTGCGCCGCTTCAAGGACGACGTCAGCGAGGTCAAGAACGGCACCGAGTGTGGCATCGGCGTAAAGAACTACAACGATGTGCAGCCGGGCGACCAGATCGAGGTCTTTGAGCGCAAGGAGCGGGCACGCGAGCTGTGAGGAGCCTGGCATCATGAGTCGAGCACCGCAGCGCGGCTTCGATCGGGGTGAGCGCATCGGCGCTGCACTGCTGCGCGAGCTGACCCAACTGTTGCGGCGAGCGAAGGACCCGCGCCTCGGCGAGATCACCTTGCATGAGGTGCGGGTGAGTCGCGACCTCGCGCACGCCAAGGTCTACTTCACCTGTTTTCCGGCCGATGAGGGTGCCGAGGAACAGCAGCGACTCCTGAACGGCGGCTTGTCGGGCTTTCTGCGCTACGAGCTGTCGCGCACCGCACGCTTGCGTACGGTGCCGCAGCTGCAATTTGTCCACGATGAATCGATCATGCGTGGTGAACAGCTGTCGGCACTGATCGATGAGGCGGTCGGCCAAGATGCCGAGCACGCACAGAG
>POWB01000015.1:0-68015 GCA_010912705.1 Halochromatium sp. | reverse complement strand
CCGCACGCTTGCGTACGGTGCCGCAGCTGCAATTTGTCCACGATGAATCGATCATGCGTGGTGAACAGCTGTCGGCACTGATCGATGAGGCGGTCGGCCAAGATGCCGAGCACGCACAGAGTGATTCTCAGATCAATAACGACGATGGCCAGCACCGGGATGGGGCGGTAGACGCCCCTGTCACCGGACGCTGAGCCCGCCCTCACTTGGAACATCATGGGTAGACGACGCAGACGCGGCCGCGAGGTCAACGGCATCCTCCTATTGGATAAACCCTCTGGTATCTCATCCAACCACGCCTTACAGCGCGTGAAGCGCCTGTATGACGCCCAGAAGGCTGGGCATACGGGCAGTCTCGACCCACTCGCAACCGGCTTGTTGCCGCTCTGTCTGGGCTATACCACTAAGTTCTCGGCCTTTCTGCTCGATGCCGATAAGCGTTACCGGGTTCGTGTGCGTCTTGGTGAGACCACTGAGACTGCGGATGCTGAGGGTGAGGTCATCGCGACCGCGCCGGTCGATGGCATCACCGAGGCGCGCGTGCGCGAGGTACTCGGCGAGTTCGTTGGTGAGATCGAGCAGTTACCGCCGATGTACTCAGCGGTTAAGCATGAAGGTCAGCGCCTGTACAAGCTCGCCCGTGAGGGCAAGGAGGTCGAGCGCACGCCGCGCCAGATCACCATCCATCGCCTCGATCTGCTGGAGATGGCGCTGCCGGACATCGAGCTTGATGTGCACTGTACCAAGGGTACCTATGTGCGCACGCTGGCCGAGGATATCGGCAAGCAGCTAGGCTGCGGTGGCCATGTGTCGGCGCTGCGCCGCACCGGTGTCGGGCCCTATATCGAGGGCGAGACCGAGTTTGTCACCATGGCCCAGATTGAAGCCCAGGCCGAGGCGCAAGGACCGGAGTCGCTCGATGCGCTGCTACTGCCATTGGAGTCGACCCTCGGACATTGTCCCGCGGTGCGTTTATCCGCCAACAGTGCCTTTTACCTGAGTCAGGGTCAGCCCGTATTGGTACCGCAGGCACCGACCGAGGGGCTGGTTCGACTCTATGACGTGAGCGATCGGTTTCTCGGTGTCGGCGAGATCCTTGACGATGGTCGGGTGCAGCCTAAGCGCTTGGTTTGAAGGCTGATCCATACCTAACCCTGACGCGCACCTAGCCAGAATGTTTCACGCGATAAGGTTTCCAAGCACTTAGTTTCCTTAGCGTCTTCGCGCCTTCGCGTGAGATTCATGAACGATCCAGGCTAGATTCGGAACTGACCATTTTTGGTGCTGATGCTGATCCACGCCAGGCGATTCGGGTGCGTTGGTTTCAAACGGATGACGGAGTCCGTAGAATCGCGCTCGATACGCTCTGACGCCGATGAGGCGCGACCGAACGCGATCCGTATGACAGATTAACGCCTTGTTCCCTGAGGTCATTGTTGGGGACCAAGGTGGCCATGACTGACGCCACGCTAGGCGTCGCTATCCTTGAGGAGACTCGCAATGACAATGACCGCTGAAGAGAAACGCCTGATCGTCGAAGAGCACGGTCGCGGCACCAACGATACCGGCTCACCTGAGGTGCAGGTTGCGCTGCTGACCGCGCGCATCAAGCAGTTGACCGGACACTTCACCGAGCACAAGCATGATCATCACTCGCGCCGCGGTCTGGTGCGCATGGTCAACTCGCGGCGCAAGCTGCTCGACTATCTCAAGCGCAAGGATCTGGATCGCTACCGGGCGCTGATTCAGAAGCTTGGCCTGCGCCGATAAGCGCGTCCGGACCTCGAGGGTGGCGTTGGCTCGTGCTTGCAGGCGCCCATGCCACCTTATTCCCATGCCAGGTGCGGGGCGGCAAGCCAAGGCTGCCAGCGCTCGTGCCCTGATCCCCGTTTGGGGACCACCCAGAGGACCGTCCTAGTGACCCCAATCCGCAAGACTTTTCAATACGGCGATCAGACGGTAACGCTCGAGACCGGTGAGATCGCGCGCCAGGCCGACGGAGCGGTCATGGTCAATGTCGATGACACCGTCGTGCTGGTCACCGTGGTCGTCGATAAGCGAGCGACGGAGATGAAAGATTTCCTGCCGCTGACCATCGACTACCAAGAGAAGACCTACGCCGCCGGCCGCATCCCCGGCGGCTTTTTTCGTCGAGAGGGCCGCCCGAGCGAGTCTGAGATCCTGACCTCGCGGCTGATCGACCGACCGGTGCGCCCCCTGTTCGCCAAGGGCTTTGGTCGTGAGGTGCAGGTGATCGCGACGGTCAAGTCATTGAATCCGGCGGTCAACCCCGAGATCCCGTCTTTGATTGGCGCCTCCGCGGCGCTGTCGATCGCTGGGCTGCCGTTCAATGGCCCGATCGGTGCGGCTCGCGTGGGCTACAAGAATGGCGAGTACATCCTGAATCCGGCAATGATCGGCCTGAGTCCAGACAGCGATCTCGATCTGATCGTCGCCGGGACCGAAGGCGCGGTGCTGATGGTCGAGTCCGAGGCGCGCAGCCTGCCGGAAGAGGTGATGCTCGGTGCCGTGCTGTATGGTCACGAGCAGATGCAGGTCGTCATCCAGGCCATCAAGGAGCTAGCGGCCGAGGTCAACAAGCCGCAAATGGAATGGGAGCCGGTGCAGAGCGACCCTGAGCTGAAGGCGGCTGTGGCCGAGGCTTGCGCGGATCAGCTCGGCGAGGCCTATCGCATCCAGGATAAGATGGAGCGCTATGCCGCGCTGACCGAGATCCGTAAGGCGGTCTTCGATAAGCTGGCCGGTGAGGATTCACCCTGGCCGCAGCCGCTGGTCTATGGCGCGGTCGAGAAGCTGGAGAAGGAGATCGTGCGCGGGCGCATCATCGCCGGCGAGGCACGCATCGATGGCCGCGATACGGCGACCGTGCGCCCGATCAGCATCCGCACCGGCGTGCTGCCACGCACCCATGGCTCGGCGCTGTTCACCCGCGGCGAGACCCAGGCGATGGTGATCACCACGCTCGGCACCGAGCGTGATTCGCAGATCATCGACACCCTGGATGGCGAGCGTCGCGAGCCGTTCATGCTGCATTATAACTTCCCGCCCTTCTGTGTCGGTGAGACCGGTCGCGTCGGTAGCCCGAAACGGCGCGAGATCGGCCATGGCCGTCTGGCCAAGCGCGGCGTGCTGGCCTCGATGCCGAGCCTTGCCGAGTTCCCGTACTCGGTTCGCGTCGTCTCCGAGATCACTGAGTCGAACGGCTCCAGCTCGATGGCCAGTGTCTGCGGCACCAGCCTGTCGCTGATGGACGCCGGCGTGCCGATCAAGTCGCCGGTGGCTGGTGTGGCGATGGGGCTGATCAAAGAGGGCGATCAGTTCGCGGTGCTGACCGACATCATGGGTGACGAGGACCATCTCGGCGACATGGACTTCAAGGTCGCAGGTCCAGCCGAGGGCATCAACGCCCTGCAGATGGACATCAAGATCGACGGCATCACCCGCGAGATCATGGAGCAGGCGCTGGCGCAGGCGAAGGATGGCCGGCTGCACATCCTCGGCGAGATGAGCAAGGTCATCGACACCCATCGCTCCGAGATGTCCGAGCATGCCCCGCGTATCATCGAGTTCAAGATCCATCCAGAGAAGATCCGCGACGTCATCGGCAAGGGTGGCTCGACCATCCGCGCACTCACGGAAGAGACCGGCGCCACCATCGATATCAATGACGACGGCGTGGTGAAGATCTTCTCGGTGCAGAAGAGTGCCGGTGAAGAGGCCAAGAAGCGCATCCGCCTGATCACCGCCGACGTCGAGGTCGGCAAGATCTACGAGGGCAAGGTCGCGCGCCTGATGGACTTCGGCGCCTTCGTCACCATCCTGCCAGGTCGTGATGGGCTGGTGCACATCAGCCAGATCAGCGATGAGCGCGTCGAGCGGGTCAGCGACAAGCTCAAGGAAGGCGATGTGATTCGCGTCAAGGTGCTCGAGGTCGACAAGCAGGGCCGCATTCGCCTGAGCATGAAGGCAGTGGCCGAGGGAGAGGTGCCGGACGCCTGAGCCTGAACTCCGGCCGCGAGGCCGGTTATTAGGCGATAAGCGCCAGGATGAACACCGGTGGACAGGGATCGACAGAGCGAGGATCTGTGTGCATCGGTGTTGATCTATGGTTCTTATCTTTATCTATGGTGCATACCTTAATGTTGTGAGGTTTGCCGGAAATCGCCTTAGTCATCGTCGCAGGACAGCTCGAATGCGATCATGCCCTCTTCGAGGTGGTCGGAGACCATCGGATGGGCGAGCACATAGGCAGCGGCGCGAATACTGAAGTCGCCGAGCGCGTCGTCGACCGCCTGCTCCCATTCCTCGACGCTGTAATCCCCGCGCCCGACCCACATCAATGCCACCAGCTCGGAGCGCTGGCGCTCTGACATCTCAGTGACGATATTGCTGAATTCGGCGACATTGTAGTCGTCGCTATGATCGGCCAATACCTGCATCGCCCAATCGTCGCTCGGACTTGCGGGAACCTCAGGAAAGACCACCGATTCTTTAGCCTGAAATTCCCGTGCCAGCTCGATCAGTGAGCATAATGTGTCCAGTGGGATGTGCAGCCGCACCTTCGCCTCCTCGACCCCGTGGCTCGGGGACTGTCTTTTTCATCGTGTCTGCAGTGTACTACGCAGCCTTTCGCTGCTGGTCTGACGCGGAACAATCAGGCGGGCATAAAAAGGGGTCAGGTCTTGCAATCAAGCATCCTCGATAGTCTGGCTACCGCGCCTGCCGTTGCGCCAGTAAGGCTTCAAGCTTGGCAAGCCGCGCCTCGGCCGCCGTGCGCTGCTGGAGTTCTTGCTCAGCCCGCGCCTCGGCCGCTGCGCGCTGCTGGCGTTCTTGCTCAGCCCGCGCCTCGGCCGCCGCGCGCTGCTGGCGTTCTTGCTCGCCCCGCACTTCGGCGGCTGCGCGCCGATGCCGCTCTTGCTCGACGTCCATCCGTGCCTGTTCGGCCTGCGCCCATGCCTGCTCGGCCTGTTGCTGTGCCTGCTCGGCGATGGCGCGGGCTTGCTCGGCGAGGGTCTCGGCTTCCTTCCACTCGGGGAGCACGAAGTCGGCGTAGATTGGATCCTTGCGCAGGTCGTTGATGCTAGGGCGGCGTTGTAGATCGGCGCGATGAAAGCGAAACCCGGGGAAGACCTCTGAATAGATGACGCCGTCTTGGAGCGGAATCGGCACATAGACGCCACTGGCCGTGGCGCGATAAAAGGCCAGGTGCTCGGGGTTTTGGTGCAGGATGTAATATTCAGGTACGCCAACGGCGGCATATTCGTCCTTCTTGATCACCTCATCGCGTTGCCGATTGGCCTTGGTGCTGTCGGAGAGCGCCTCGATGACCAGATCCGGGATGCCCTGATAACTGCGGTCGGTGTCCGCGCGCTGGATCGGGTTATCCCGATGGATAAAGCCGAGATCCGGCTTGCGGATGCTTACCTGGCCATTGGGCAAAGCCAGGCGAAAGCCGGTTTCCAGCCCCAGGATTTGGGCGACGGGATGGCGGCGCAGATAGTGCAGCAGCAACTCCAACAGCCAATAGTAGACTTGGATCGTCAGCGGATCAGACACCGGCACCTCCTCCAACCGACCCTCATGCCATTCTAAGTTCAGGTCAGGATGCTCATACCAGTCGGCCCAGTAGGCCTGCTCGGTGACGCTGCTCGGCAGCCGCGGTGGCTCCGGCTCCGAACAGGGTGGCTGCGGCTGCGGTGACCGCGGCGTGGCGGGCCAGCTGTGGGCAAGATGGGACATAGGCGCTTTAAGTGGAGGAGGTCAACGCGTCATTACTCAGTCACGCCAGCATAGGCCGGGCGATACCTGTTCAGCAAGGTGGCGAAAGCTTGACATGAAGCAACTTTGAAGACCGAAAGCCGAGGGTAGCTTGCCGGAACGACACAAAGCTCGAACGCCTGTGCCGCTACATCACGCGCCCCGCGATTGCCGATCAGCGTCCATCCCTCACTGCGAAGGGCAACATTTGCTACAGGCTCAAGACGCCTTACCGCGACGGGACCAGCCACGTCATCTTCGAGCCGCTCGACTTCATTGCCTGGCTCGCTGCCCTCGTTCCCAAGCCGCGTTTTCATCTGATCACCAGCATGACCTGGTCGCAGCGCCTCAAACGGGTCTTCGGGATTGAGTCACCGCTTTGGCCGGGTTCACATGGGTGGCCAGGTAGTCGGCGATATTGGCCTTGGTGGCATCCTCGTCCTCTCCTTCGGAGGCGATAAAGCGACCGATATCCTCGATCTCGTCTTTCAACTCACCCAACAGCGAATGTTCGCCCTGTCTCGTCGCGTGGGCGAGTCGCGCTTGATCTACCCATCGCCGACCGGCGAACATCGGCCGGGCTGCCGACAACGCGCGGCCCGCAATGCGCCAGTTATCCGTTCCGCACACCTTCGATCAGGACAGCCGCAGATGACCGAAACCAATCAGTCCGACACCTTGCCTCCCGCCCTGGAGACCGATCGCCGCACCTTCTTGCAGACGGCCGCGGTCGGCACCGCCGCAATGCTCGGCATGCCCTGGCATGGCCTGGCGATGGCGACCAGCACCTGACCTCCGAGGCGTCGCGCTCGGTGCTGGTCGAGAATCACCCGGAACGCACCCCGCCGGTGATTGCCTGGCTGAGCCCTGCGGCCCGCAAGGCGATCGTGGCCGTGGCCTGCCAGGCATCCGACGACCAGGCGAGCTGCTGTGAGAAAGGCTTCGAGGACGTTTTCGTCTCGGACCCGTCCGATCCCTACTACGGCTTCAGCAGCTGGGACGACTTCTTCACCCGCCGTTTCGTCGACGGGCTGCGCCCAGTGGCCAGCGGTGCGAACGCGATCGCCAACGCCTGCGAATCCGCGCCGCTGCAAGTCGTGGAGGATGTCGCTGAGAGCGACCGGTTCTGGCTCAAGGGTCAGCCCTATTCGCTCCTGAACATGATGGGTTTCGATCCACTGGCGAGTCAGTTCGCCGGCGGCACGGTCTACCAGGCATTCCTCAACGCGCTGAGCTACCACCGCTGGAACAGTCCGGTCGACGGGGTCGTGCGCAAGGCCCATGTGGTCGACGGGTCGTATTATCTGGAGAACCGCTATGCTGGCTTCATCGACCCCGCCAGCGCCGACCCGTCGGCACCGAACGACTCGCAGGCGTTTCTGACCGCGGTGGCGACCCGGGCGGTGATCTTCATCGAGGCCGACGACCCCAAAGTCGGCCTGATGTGCTTCATCGCGGTGGGTATGGCCGAGGTGTCGTCCTGCGAGATCAGGGTCCACGCGGGCCAGCGCCTGGCCCGCGGCGATGAACTCGGCATGTTCCACTTCGGCGGCTCCACCCACTGCCTGATCTTCCGCCCCGGGGTGAAGCTCCAGTTCCACTTCGACCGCTACCACACCAAACCGGGGCTGGATGCCACCAATGTGCCGGTGGGCGCGGCCGTCGCCACGGTGGTCGGCTGAATTGGTCGCCCGCGCGGGCGCTTCGAGCCGGTGTTGTCCAGATCGGCCGAAGCCCTCGGGCGGGGTTGGACGGCATGAAGACCGGCATCCAGACCGACAACGCGCTGGTGGTCGCCACCCTGCGTCCGAAGGCCTGGAAGAAGCTGACCAAGGCCAACAGCGACTGGCCGCAGTGGGTCGCGGCCCTGAGCGGCACGCTCGGCGCCCAGGTGCCGACCGACCATGGGTCGGCGATCATCCTGCAGGAGCCGAATCTACAAGTGTTCAAGAAGAAGCCGAAACCGACGACTCCAGCATGAGGAGACGTCTATGAAAACGACAGCCCGGCTCGACAAGGCAGCCGCGGCATCGCCCATGCTTGAAGAGGGGGAAAAGGGGCCAGGGTCAACAACCCCATGTCCCCCGCGCCCGCCTGATCGCCAGTGAAGGTCGTCGCCCGCTCTCGATACGCTGCCCGCCAATCGGCTAGACTAAAGCGATGAGTCGCGATCACCGCATCCCCTGGCACACACTGCTCGGCCAAGCCCTGGCCGATGCGCTTAACGGTCTCGCCTATAGCGTCAGCACAGAAGAGGAGCTGGCCCTGCGCAGCCAGCGCCTCGACGTGCTCATCATCGAGCAGCATCCAGCGTCGCAAGAGGTTCAGCGCGCTGGCTCCCCGGAGCAGCGCCCCGACGGACTCGAAGATCTCGTTGCCCATAACCTGCTCAGCTTCAAGGCCAGCGGCGCCGTCTTCGACGCCTGGGCGCTCGAAGAGCTCAACAGCCACTACGTCACCTACCGCAAGCTGGCTTCCATCCGCGCGCTGCGCCAGTCACCGGCCGCAGATCAAGACCTTGAAACGCCGATCATCGAGCCGCGCAGCGCTTACCCACTGCTGTCAGCGGCAGACTTTCGCAGCTACGCCATCGCGACCCACTTTCCACGCAAGCTGATCAAACAACTGCCCGCTGGGAGTTGTCAAAGGAGTCAAACACCGGGCATCTATCGGCTCCAGGCCGGCACGCGCGACGTCCGCCTCATAGTCATCAACCAGCTCCGCCGGCTTCCGCATAATGCCCCCTGGGGGCTATTCTCTAGTGATGAGCGGCACCGACGCGCGGCGCTTGAACAGTATCGCCCGCGCAGCGAGATCGGTGTTCACCTGCACAATCTACTCGCGCACTACAAATTCGGAGAGGGCAACATGGCGCACACTACAGAAGACATGAAACGCGAAGCCCGTGAGTGGCTCGTCAAGCACTATCTTGATCAACTTGATCCTGAGGATCGACTCAAGGGGCTTGATCCGGAAGAGCGACTTAAGGGGCTTGATCCGGAAGAGCGACTTAAGGGACTTGATCCGGTCTTCATCGAAGCTTGGTTGGCTAAGCAGCGCAAGGATCATTAACGAGGCCGTCCGACAAGACCGACGGCGGCAATCTGCAGTTTAAAGACTAAGAAGACTAAGGGTCAGGTCTTGCAATCAAGCATCCTTGTCTGTCTACCGAGCCTGTTGAAGCAGCGTGCGGTGACGGCGGTGCAGCAACAGGGCATCTCTCCCCATGCGTTCATGGTCGCGGCAATCGCACAAGCTGTGTCGGCCGCTGAACAATGCGTGACCCTAATTGCAGCTGCAAAATCGGCGCGTCGAGAAATGCTCGAAGACGGAGAGGGTTTTGCTGCCGATGATGTGCACGCCTACTTTAGAGTAAGCGCTAAGGGGAAGGACGCGGCGAAACCAGAACTCCGCTCATGGCGAACATAATCTATTCGAATCGAGCTTTTGCGGATCTAGAACGATTCTTATTGGAGGTTGATCCGAGTGCCGCCCCGGAGACGATTGACCTGATCATAGAATCGGGTTGAATTGGGTTCCAGCGCGGCAGCCTCATGTAGATATCAATCTGTTAACCCTTTGAGTTTCTAAAAATGAGAATTATTCTAATCGCTCTGGCGGTGCTTCTGACTGTGACGAACGGCAACGCGGCAGAGGTGCTGTCTCCCGATGGCCGTCCCCACTTCTCGGGCAAGGGTGCTGACTCGCTGAAGGAGGCCTTCCAGCATCTGGAGGAAGGCAACGAAAAGCTCGAGACATATCTTGAGGGCGACAGCATTGCTAATGTGGATTTGGCGCACATCCATGAACTCACCTACACCCTTGAGAATGCCCTCGCCAAGATCCAAGACTCGCTCAACAGTATGGCGGCGACCTTAGAAGAGGTCCATCTCGCCTCCGAGAAGGGTGACGCCGATGTGGTGCTCCAGTCTGGGCGTGAGTATCTCTCGATTGCGGATCAATTTGCCGACTAATGCGATGCTGCTTGTGACTTCGAGCCGCTTGGCGGGGGCAATCGCGCTACCTGTCGATCTGATGCCATGGCCCCACACCCATCTTAGTCTGCCGCCGACGTTCTGGCTTGCCAAGACCTGCTGCAGCCGTTCTGGGTGTCGTTTCATGCTGCTGTTTGTTTTGTCGATGCTGATGCTAGGGAGCGCAGAGGCGGACGAGGACGACGTCGCGCTCGCTCGGCGTCTGCGGGCGCAGGGGCACATCCTGCCGCTCGAGCAGCTGCTGACTCGCGCGCAGGAGCTGAAGTCCGGCATCCCGGTCGAGGTCGAGCTGCATGCTGAGGATGATCCCCCTCGCTATCGCTATGAGATCGAGATGCTCGATGGCGAAGGCGCGCTCTGGTCGATCGCATTCGACGCCAAGACCGGCCAGTTGATCCATCTGCATAGCGATGAGGACTGAGGATCGATGCGGCTCTTGCTCATCGAGGATGATCGCGCACTAGGCAGCGGTCTGCGCGCCGATCTGATGGCCAGTGGCTATGCGGTGGATTGGTCGCTTGATGGTATCGAGGGTGCTTTCCTTGGTCGTGATCAGCCTTATGATGCCATCGTTCTTGACCTAGGGCTGCCGAGGAGGCCTGGGCTTGAGGTACTGCGTGAGTGGCGTGCCACTGGGGTGCGGACTCCGGTCCTGGTGCTCACCGCGCGGGATGCCTGGCACGAGCGGGTCGATGGACTCAAGGCGGGCGCCGATGACTATCTCGGCAAGCCATTTCATGTGCAGGAGCTGATCGCACGTTTGCAGGCGTTGATCCGCCGTGCTGTTGGTCAGGCAAGCGCCGAGGTCAGTGCGGCTGGTCTGCGCCTTGACGACGAGCATCAGTGCGTTGTGCGCGCCGATGGTGTTGAGGTCGAACTGACCGGCACTGAGTTTCGGTTGCTGCGTTACTTCATGCTCAACCCGGACAAGGTGCTCTCCAAGGAGCGTTTGATCGCGCATCTCTACGATCAACATGCCGAGCATGGCAGCAACCTAATCGAGGTCTATGTGCGACGGCTGCGTGAGAAGCTTGGACGTGAGCATGTTCGCACCCAGCGCGGACAGGGTTATGTATTTCCCTCAAAGCGCTGAAAGCACTGCTGTAGTGATCGCTGCTCCTGCGGAGGATATCGCCGTTGCGGATCTTGTTGTTCCCGCTGCTGACAGCGATCGCTTTCCGTGAGATCGCTCGAAGCCCAGTTGCATCTCGGCCTAGGTATCAGCCTGGCCTTGGTGATCAGTACCGCCTGGTGGCTCGGTCACGCGGCCTTGCATCGCAGCACCGAGGCCTATGTGCTATCGCGACTGCAGCATGATGCCGAGGCTCTGCTTGGCACCCTAAGGGAGGCCGATGCGGTGCCCTCATCGCCACGGCAAGTACAAGCGCCATCCCAGCACCAGTCACCGATTCATGCTCAGTCGCAGTGGCAGTCGCAGCAGTGGCTGCATATTCAGCCCCAGCGAGGCGACCAGGCCCCAATCTATCAACAACCATTCTCTGGTCATTACTACGAGGTCATCAGCGCTGATGGCGAGCGTCGCCTGTCACGCTCACTCTGGGATCAGCGCCTTGCGGCCGAGCCGCTAGCGGCTGGTCGCATCCTCGATTGGGAGACGCGAGGTCCACTCGGCCAACGCCTGTTGGTGCGTAGTGCCGGTTATCGGGTCGATGATGCGATTGTGACGATTGCCGTTGCTGAGGATCTGAATCCGCTGTTGGCTGAGCTGCAGGTGTTCGAGCGTCTATTCGCGGGGCTCGCCATCGGTGGGCTCTTGCTGATGCTCTTGGTGCAACGGCTCATTGTGCGGCGGGCGCTGCGTCAATTGCAGCCGATCTACCACGACATCGATGCGCTTGAGCGAGGCACGGCGGAGAGGCTTACTGAAGCGGTTCCGCGCGAGATTCTGCCGCTGGTGCGCAAGTTCAACGCACTCCTCGCCGTCTATGGGCAGCGCCTGCAACGCTCGCGCAACGCCGCCGGCAATCTTGCGCATGCGCTGAAGACGCCGCTCAACCTGCTGCTGCAGCAGCTCGAGCGCTTGGATGATCCCGCTGACAAGACGCATCGCCAGCGTTGTATCGAGCCACAGCGGCAGCGCTGTATTGAGCAGGTACAGCGGGTGCAGGCATTGGTTGAGCGCGAGCTGAAGCGCGCGCGCATCGCCGGCGGATTGCGGCCTGGCTCGATGTTCGATAGCGTCGCTGATGTGCCGGTGCTGATCGAGCTGCTCGAGCGCATGTACGCGCACAAGCGCTTGCGTATCCGCTGTGACAACAGGCTTTCAGCAGCCTTGACGATCGACCGTGAAGACATGCTCGAGCTGCTTGGCAATCTGCTCGATAACGCCTGCAAATGGGCGGGCAGCCAGGTCTACTGCCGGCTTGAGTCCAGTCCAGAGGGTCTGCGCTTCTGGGTTGAAGATGATGGGCCGGGCTGTAGCGAGGCCGAGCTTGCCGCTATTGGTGCGCGCGGGGTGCGTGTCGACGAGCGTGTCGACGGCCATGGCCTCGGCCTTTCGATCGTGCAAGAGATCCTTGACCTCTACCAAGGCTGTCTTGAGCTCGGTCGCTCGCCGAGTCTTGGCGGCTTTCGCGCCAGCGTCGAGCTGCCGCTCGCGCTGGCTGCTCGGCCTTGACATACCGATGCGACCGGCCTGTGCGACAAGCCGGTAACCAGGACGACACCGAGGGTCTGGAGCAGCCAGTTGCCGTTTTTGAGCCTAAGCCTCAGGCGAGGGTCAGGCGTGGCGCCATGCGATGCCAATCGGTCGCCTGCTGCAGTCGGTGGGCAATGTTGAGCAGCCGTCCTTCTTGGAAGACGTCACCGATCAGCTGTAGCCCGACAGGCATGCCATCAGCAGGTGCGACTGGGATCGATAGGCCTGGTAAGCCAGCCAGATTGGTAGCGATGGTATAGATGTCGTTCAGATACATCGCGACCGGATCATTGGCTTTGGCGCCAAGCGCGAAGGCCGTGCTCGGGGTGGTAGGACCCATGATCACATCGACCTGCTCGAAGGCGCGGCGGAAGTCGTCGCTGATCAGATGCCGCAGCTGTTGCGCTTTAAGGTAATAGGCATCGTAGTAGCCGGCTGAGAGTACGTAGGTGCCGATCATGATGCGGCGCTTGACCTCGGTACCGAAGCCTTCGCCACGACTGCGCTTGTAGAGGTCTTCTAGATCCTGCGCCGACTCGCAACGATGGCCATAGCGCACGCCGTCGAATCTGGCGAGGTTGGATGAGCATTCGGCCGGCGCCACCACGTAGTAGACCGGCACCGACAGCGGCGCGTTCGGCAGGCTGATCTCGTGGACGCTGGCGCCGAGCGCCTCGTATTCCTTGATCGCGGCTTCAACCGAGGTGGCGACGCCGGGATCGAGACCGGCACCGAAGTATTCTTTGGGCAGGCCAATCCTGAGCCCGTCGATGCTGTCGTCGAGCTGGGTGGCGTAGTCAGGTACTGGCGCATTGGCGCTGGTTGAATCGCGCTCGTCGAAGCCCGCCATCGCTTGTAGCACCAAGGCGGCATCGGCGGCACTGCGGGCGAAGACGCCGGCCTGATCCAGGCTCGAGGCGAAGGCGATCATACCCCAGCGCGAGCAGCGGCCGTAGGTGGGCTTGATGCCGGTGACGCCACAGAAGGCGGCCGGCTGGCGGATCGAGCCGCCGGTGTCGGTGCCGGTGGCCGCGACGCAGAGTCCGGCGGCAACCGCTGCGGCTGAGCCGCCCGAGGAGCCGCCGGGAACCCGTTCCATGTCCCAGGGGTTGCGCACTGGCCCATAGAAGCTGGTCTCATTCGAGGAGCCCATCGCGAACTCATCCATGTTGGTCTTGCCGAGCATCGGCATGCCAGCGGCTTGCAGGCGCTCAACGACGGTGGCGTCATAGGGGGCGACGAAGTTGTCGAGCATGCGCGAGCCGCAGCTTGTCTTGACCCCATTGGTGCAAAAGATATCCTTATGGGCGATCGGGATACCGGTCAGCGGCCCGGCATGGCCCGCGGCGAGCCGCTCATCGGCCTGCTCGGCAGCGGTTAATGCCAGCTTCGCAGTGACGCTGATATAGGCATTGATTGGACCGTTGAACTGCTCGATGCGTCCGAGGTAGTGCTCGGTGAGCTCGCGTGCAGAGAACTCACCGGCCTGGAGCGCAGCACTCAGTGCGCTGATCGATTGGTCGTGTATGGGGCTCACTCGATCACCTTTGGGACCAGGTAGAGACCGTCCTCGGTCTGCGGCGCGATCTGCTGGAAGCGGTCGCGGTGATTCATCTCGGTGACTTGGTCTGAGCGCAGCCGTTGTGCCATGTGCAGTGGGTGCGCCATGGGCTCGACGCCACTGGTATCAATGGCATTCATCTGCTCGACTAAGTCGAGAATATTGCTGAGTTCGGTGCTGAAGTGATCAAGCTCGCCGTCGTCAATGGAGAGCCTTGCGAGGTGCGCGATCTTGGCGACGTCGCTGGTATCGAGGGCCATGTTTGCAAAGTTGCCGAGTTGAGGCCGGGAAGGCTTGAGTTTAGATATCCGCGTCAAATTACCACAAGCCGTGATCGTCGCGCAGAGGTTGGGCTGAGATTCGGTTCCATCAGAGCTGACGTGCAGCTTGCCCGGTTGGGAATGCGTTGCATGATCCGCCCCAGCCCTCGCGTGCTGATCAGTGTGCCCTGCGGCTCGACCCAAGTCGAGCGACGTGCTATCAAGGAGGCGGCTGCGGGCGTTGGTGCGCGCGACGTATACCTGATAGCTCGCTGGTGCAGGTTCATGAGGCTCGTCTGGGGATTCTGCTCCTTCGCGTATGGATGAACCGCTTGCTCGGCAGGGAATGCATTGCTAGATTAATCAGGATTTCGTTCGTGGAAATCTTCGACAAGAACAGACCTTGTCCCGCTCAAGGTCGCGTTGTGGCGATCGAGTGCGCTCTAGGCGGGGTGCCAACCCGATGGAAGATGTGCGCTCTGGGGCTTGGTAACGGATGCGATCTGCTCGGCGTTTGCGCTGGGATTTCCCCTCATTGACCCTTTTGCAACCATCCGGCGCCGCCCGTTCAGCGGTGCCTCAGGTCCACGCGCCATTGCCGGTGCGATGCGGCTGATAACGCTGGAGTGAGCTACTGATGTTCCTGAGACGTATCCGAGGGCTGTTCTCGAACGATCTGTCGATCGACCTCGGAACCGCTAATACGCTGATCTACACCCGTGGACAGGGCATCGTGCTCGATGAGCCTTCGGTGGTCGCTATCCGCCAGGAGCATGATGGCGGTCGTAAATCGGTTGCGGCGGTGGGCGATGAAGCGAAACAGATGCTAGGCCGCACGCCACAAAACATCATTGCGATTCGGCCGCTCAAAGACGGTGTCATTGCTGACTTCACCGTGACCGAGAAGATGTTGCAGTACTTTATCCATAAGGCGCACGAGTCCCGCATGATCCAGCCCAGTCCACGCGTGTTGGTCTGTGTACCTTGTGGCTCGACACAGGTCGAGCGGCGTGCGATCAAGGAATCGGCCGCGGGCGCTGGCGCGCGTGAGGTCTATCTGATTGAGGAGCCGATGGCAGCGGCGATGGGGGCCGGCTTGCCGGTCAGCGCGCCGCAGGGCTCGATGGTCTTGGATATCGGCGGCGGCACCTCGGAGGTTGCCGTGATCTCACTAAACGGGATCGTGTTCTCGAATTCGGTGCGGATCGGCGGCGATACCTTCGACGACAGTATCATCAACTATGTTCGGCGCAATTATGGCACCTTCATTGGCGAGGCCACTGCCGAGCGCATCAAGCATGAGATCGGTACCGCTTTTCCGGGTAACGAGGTGCTTGAGATCGAGGTGCGTGGGCGAAATCTTGCCGAGGGCATGCCGCGTAGATTTACGCTGAATAGCAACGAGATTCTAGAGGCCCTGCAAGAGCCGCTCCATGGTATTGTCAGCGCGGTCAAGAATGCCCTTGAGCAGACCCCGCCCGAGCTCGGTGCGGATGTGGCCGAGTGCGGCATCGTCCTCACCGGCGGTGGTGCGCTACTGCGCGATATTGACCGTCTGATTGCCGAGGAGACTGGACTGCCGGTGGTGATAGCCGATGATCCCCTCACCTGCGTCGCCCGTGGCGGTGGTAAGGCGCTCGAGATGATCGACCAGCGTGGGCTGGGCCTGTTTTCGGTTGAGTGACCCGCGCGCAGTTGTTGAGCGTTGCGGCAACGCGGAGAATCCTCACCATCAACGCGCTATTCGACCATCGGCCTTCGTCGCCCCTGCGCTTACTGCTTGCGGCGCTGCTCGCACTCGGCCTGATGGTCGCCGATGCGCGGGAGGGGCACCTTGACTGGCTGCGCTCGACCCTTGCCGTGGCGGCCTATCCTATCCAGTGGATCGCCTCCCAGCCGAGCCGGCTTGCGCGCATGCTTGACGGCCAGTTCGCGACCGAGGCCGATCTGCGTGAGCGCAATGCCCTTCTAGAGCGTGAGAATCTCCGATTGCGAGGACAGATGCAGCAATTTCTTGCGCTGCAGGCCGAGAACAGCCGGTTGCGTGATTTGCTTGGGTCTTCGTTCAAGGTCAGCGATCGTGTGTTGGTCGCAGAGCTCCTTCAGGTCGAGCTTGATCCGTATCGGCAGCAGGTCCTCGTCGACAAGGGAACCGCGTCGGGCGTCTACATCGGTCAGCCAGTTCTCGATGCCAATGCCGTCATGGGTCAAGTCGTGGTCGCGAATCCACTCACGGCGACGGTGTTACTCATTACTGACGCCGACCATGCATTGCCGGTGCAGATCAACCGTAACGGACTACGTACCATTGCAACTGGCACCGGGCGGGTGAATCAGCTGCATCTGCCGCATCTGCCGAAGAATGCTGACGTCCGGGTGGGTGATCTACTGGTCACATCAGGGATGGGAGGCGTCTTCCCGGCGGGCTACCCTGTGGCGCAAATCGTCGAGGTGGCGGACGATCCAAATAGCGCTTTCGCCACCGTGAAGGCGGTGCCGACGGCACGTCTGGATCGAAGCCACGAGGTGCTTCTGGTGTGGACCCTAGCGCCAGTTGCGGCGCCAACAGCGCCAGCGCAAGCACTGGGTCGCGGCCGGCCAGCGGACAATCCAGCGGGTACCTCAGAGCCGGCAGTTAATCGTTCATGAGTGTCTTCTCACGCGGTGGCCTGTTCGTCATGTTGACGCTGGTCTTAGCTCTGATACTCAGTATCCTGCCAATGCCGAACTGGGCCAGTGATTACCAACCACAGTGGGTGACGCTGATACTGATCTACTGGTGTCTGAGGTGGCCAACCCGGTTTGGGATCTTTTCTGGCTTTGCATTAGGGATCGCGCAGGATGTGATCTCGGGTGCGCTGCTCGGAGAGCATGCGCTGTCGTTCTCGGTGATTGCCTATCTGGTTGGAGAGCTGCATCGGCGCATTCGCGCCTTCCCGCTCTGGCAGCAAGCGGTGGCGGTTTGGCTGCTGCTCTTGATCGAGCGGCTACTCTCGTTTTGGATCTTGGGCGCGACAGGTCAGCCAACGCCAACACTGGCCTATTGGCTGCCGACCTTAGTTGGCCTTCTGCTCTGGCCTTGGCTGAGCTACCTGCTTGATCGGTTGCGGTTTTCCCCGTGGCTGGTTTGAAGGTCTCTGACCATGAGACAATCGCTGCATGTCCCGGTGGCGACGCGCCATGAGCCTCCGCGTCTCGAGCGCTTCCTCTTCCGATGGACGATGTGCCATGCAGATGACCCTTGCTGAGTCGCGATGATGCTAGGAGAGATGTTTGAAGACCGTCGCGGAGAGAAGCGCCTGTTTCGTGCGCGCGGGATCTTCTTGGCACTCTTAGTGCTGCTTGGCCTGCTGCTGATTGCGGTACGGTTGTACCATTTGCAGGTCGTCCGGCATGATCACTTCACGACACTCTCCAATGACAACCGCATCAAGATCCAACCGATGCCGCCAACGCGTGGGCTGATCTACGATCGTAACGGCGTGCTACTGGCGGATAATGTGCCTTCTTATGCGCTGACCATCGAGCCAGAAAAGATTGAGGATCTCGAGGCGACCATTGCGGCCTTGTCTGAGCTGGTGCCGATCTCGGCGCTTGATCTCGAGCGTTTTGAGCGGCTGTTGCCACAACGCCGGCGCTTTGAAGGCGTACCGATTAGGCTCGATCTCAATCAGGCCGAGCGCGCGCGGTTCGCGGTGCAGAGCCATCGCTTTCCCGGGGTCGAGATCGCCGCCGAGCTGTCGCGCTTTTACCCCGAGGGTTCCTATACTGCACATCTGGTCGGCTATGTCGGGCGTATCAACGAGCAGGAGCTCGAGCGCATCGACCGCTCCGACTATGCCGGTAGCTCCCACATCGGCAAGGTCGGGGTCGAGAAATACCATGAGGAATGGCTGCATGGCCACGTCGGCTACCAGCAGGCGGTGGTCAATGCGCGCGGGCGGATACTGGAGCGGCGCGAGCAAAAGACGCCGGTGCCGGGGCGCGATCTGCATCTCTTTCTGGATATGGATCTGCAGCGTGATGCAGCCGCGGCGCTAGGCGATCGTCGTGGTGCAGTGGTTGCCATCGAGCCTGAGACTGGTGGTGTGCTGGCGATGGTCAGCTCGCCGCGCTATGACCCCAACCCCTTTGTCGGAGGCATTGGCTTTAGGGACTATGCGGCATTGCGCGATGATATCGATCGGCCACTCTATGATCGTGCCGTGCGCGGGCAGTATCCACCGGGGTCGACCATCAAGCCCTTCATCGGTCTCGCCGGACTTGCAACCGGCGTCACCACTGCTACCCAGAGTAAGTTCTGCGGTGGCTATTATCAGTTGCCAGGGCATTCATACCACTACCGTTGTTGGCGGCGAGGTGGGCATGGCAGCCTGGCGATGGAGGATGCCATCGTCCAATCTTGCGACGTCTACTTCTATCGGCTTGCCAACGATATGGGGATCGAGCGTCTGGACGATCTCCTGGCCGAGTTCAATTTTGGCCGCCCAACCGGCGCCGATATTGCCGGTGAGCTAGGCGGGCTGCTGCCCTCGCCGGAGTGGAAGCGACGTGTGCGCAATCGCCCATGGTTCCCCGGCGAGACGCTCATCGTTGGTATTGGGCAAGGTGCCTTTCTCGCCACGCCATTGCAGCTCGCAGCGGCTACGGCAGCCATTGCCAATGGCGGCACCTTCATCCAGCCGCGGCTGGTGCGTGCGACCCGGGCCAGCCTCGGCGCCCCCCTGGAGCTGACTCAGGCCAAGCGGCGGCCGATCCCCGATCAGGACCCAGCCCACTGGCAGACCATCATCGATGCCATGTCCAACGTGGTCGAGGGACGGCGTGGGACCGCGCGTCGCATCCGCAACGATGCCTATCGCATTGCGGGCAAGACCGGGACCTCACAGGTGTTCACGGTCGGTCAGAACGAGTCCTATAACGAGGCCGAGGTGGCCGAGCGCATGCGCGACCATGCCTTGTTCGTCGGTTTTGCGCCCATCGAGGCGCCGCGTATCGCGGTCGCCGTCATCGTTGAGAATGGCGGCCATGGTGGTGCTACGGCGGCGCCGATCGCGCGCGCGGTGATGGATAGCTGGCTGCTCGATCAGCGCGTGACGGTACCCTTGGATGTGGCTGCGACGGGCAGTCACTGATGATGGTCAGCGTCAATGGCTAAGCTCAGCAAGCTCGAGATCGATGCTGGTCGCGATGTCCAGGAGCGAGGCTTGGCGGCTCGGCTGCATCTCGATCTACCGCTGCTGCTGTTCTTACTACTGCTCTCCGCGTTTGGCCTGCTGATGCTCTATAGCGCGTCCGGTCAGTCTGTGGTGCAGGTTGAACGCCAAGCGATCCGGTTGGGCTTGGCCCTACTGTTGATGATCGCGATTGCGCAGTTGTCGCCGGCGTTGCTACGGCAGTGGTCGGCACCGCTCTATCTGCTTGGTCTGGGGCTGCTGGCCGCAGTCTTATTGTTTGGCGAGCAGAGCAAGGGCGCCCAGCGCTGGCTAGATCTAGGGATACTGAGGTTTCAGCCATCGGAGGTACTGAAGCTAGCCTTGCCGATGATGCTGGCCTGGTATCTGTCGCTGCGCCCGCTACCGCCTCGGCTGCTCGATATCCTGTTAGCGAGCATCTTGATTGCGCTGCCGGTTTTGATGATCGCCAAGCAGCCCGACCTCGGAACCGCACTGCTGGTGGCGAGTGCTGGCTTGGCGACGCTGTTTCTCGCGGGTCTGCGCTGGCGGTTGATCCTGGGCTTGGCCGCGCTCGCCGCTGCCGCAGCGCCACTGCTCTGGTCGCTGATGCATGACTATCAACGCCAGCGCGTGCTGACCTTTCTCGATCCTGGCTCAGACCCTTTGGGGGCGGGCTATCACATTATCCAATCGCAGATTGCGATCGGCTCCGGCGGTCTCTATGGCAAGGGTTGGCTACA
This sequence comes from Halochromatium sp., assembly GCA_010912705.1. Taxonomy (GTDB): domain Bacteria; phylum Pseudomonadota; class Gammaproteobacteria; order Chromatiales; family Chromatiaceae; genus Lamprobacter. Next base: position 47,845 of record POWB01000015.1, on the reverse strand, counting down.
AGGTACTCAGTCGCAGCTGGAGTTTTTACCGGAGCGCTCGACCGACTTTATCTTCGCGGTTATCGGTGAGGAGCTTGGTCTCTTCGGTATCCTGGCGCTGATGCTGCTCTACCTGGCAGTGATCCTACGCGGGTTGATCATTGCTGTGCAGGCCTCGGATGCCTATAGTCGGCTCTTAGCCGGCTCCGTCACTATGGTGTTCTTCGTCTATCTGTTTGTGAACATGGGGATGGTGACCGGGCTGCTGCCGGTGGTTGGGGTGCCGTTGCCGCTGATTAGCTATGGCGGTACCTCATTGGTCACGCTGATGCTCGGGTTCGGGATTTTGATGGCGGTGCATACGCAGCGGAAATCGCTTCAAAGAGAGTGATCTCCAGCCTATACTTAAGCCAGTTTCGATGACTGATGGGCGGTTTTTGAATGTCAATTCGACAATGCATCCCCTGGCCTTCTGCCGCGCTATCTACCCTGGTGGCCCTGCTGCTCGGGCCGCTGACGCCAGCGCTTGCGGATACTGCGCCGGCGCGCTTCTACACTGAGCGCGAGCGTTTCGTCGCCGAGATGGTCGATGAGCATGACTTTGAAGCGGCCGAACTGGCGGCCTTGATGGCTGGTGCAGACTATCAGCAAGTGATCGTCGATGCGATGAATCGACCCTATGAGGCGAAGCCCTGGGGCGTTTATCGGGCCCTATTCGTGACGCCGGAGCGCATCAATGGTGGTCGGCGCTTCCTTGCTGAGCATCAGGTACTCCTGGCTCAGGCCGAGGCCGCCTATGGCGTGCCGGCAGCGGTCATCACTGCGATCATCGGTATCGAGACCAATTATGGCGGCACCCTTGGCAGCCATTCTGTGCTTGATGCGCTGAGCACGCTCGGCTTTGCCTATCCGCGGCGGGCGGACTTCTTCCGCAAGGAGCTCAAGGAATTTCTGTTGCTGGCGCGCGAGGAGTCGGTCGATCCTGCAACTGTGCTTGGCTCCTATGCTGGCGCGGTTGGTAAGCCGCAGTTCATCCCATCGAGCTATCGTGCCTATGCCGTCGATTTCGATGGAGATGGCCATCGCAATCTGTGGGAGAGCGATGCCGATGTGATCGGCAGTGTCGGCGCCTACCTCGCACAGCATGGCTGGCAGCGGGGACAGCCGATCGCCGCCGCCGCGACCTTGACCGGCCCACTCGGACCTGGGATCGAGGTGGGCGGTAAGCGACCCTTGCCACCAAGCCTCAGTGTGGCGCAGTTAGAGGCCGCAGGGGTGGTGCCAGCACAGCGGCTCCAGCCAGATGCGCGAGCGGCATTGATTAAGCTCGATGGCGATGGATCTGAATACTGGGTCACGCTAGATAATTTCTACGTCATCACCCGCTACAACCATAGCAATCTGTATGCGCTCGCCGCACTCGAGCTGAGCCGGGCGATAGTCCCAACAGCGCCTTATCCGGGGGACTGAGATGCCAATGACAACCCGGTTGAGATGCCTGCGCCCATCGTCGGAGCCACTGAAACTGGCTTTGATCTTGGGGCTGTTGCTCGCAGTGGCCGGTTGTGGCAGCACCCCTAATACCTCTGACACCAAGGCGGTTAATCTTGCGGTGGACGTGATTCCTAAAGCTGAGCCGAAATCGCGCTACGGCAATATGCAATCTTATGTCGTCTTGGGCAAGCGCTACTACACCAAGGGCAGCAGCCGCAATCATATCGAGCGCGGTTTGGCCTCTTGGTATGGCAAGAAGTTTCATGGCCGCAAGACCTCAAGCGGTGAGCGCTATGACATGCATCGGATGACTGCCGCGCACAAGACCTTGCCATTGCCCACCTATGCACTAGTCACCAATCTGGAGAACGGTCGCAGCGCGGTGGTCAAGGTGAATGACCGTGGCCCTTTTGTCGGTAATCGCATCATCGACCTCTCCTATGCGGCGGCACAGCGCCTGGATATGGTGACGACCGGTACTGCGCATGTTGAAGTGCGCTCAATCGATCCGCGCGATCACGGCAAGGATGCCAAGAAGCTATTACGACTGGCCTCGGTTGATGTTAGTGAAAACGCATGGGGGCTGACCGCTGGCGGTGGTCCCTCCAGCGTCGCGAGTGGCGACAGTCCGGCATCCAGACCTCAGCAGGTTGCAACCTCAGCCTCGTCGCCAGCGGCTCGCTCCTCTCCAACGGCGATCAATGGGCGACCCATCTTTGTTCAAGTTGGTGCCTTTGGTAGTCTCGGCAATGCAGAACAGCTGAAGAGCCAACTGACCCAACGTGTCGAAGAGCCGGTACTGGTTCGAGCTGCGGCAGTGGATACAGCGTTGACGCCCCTGTACAAGGTTCAGGTTGGCCCAGTGCGCACAAGGTCCGATGCCGATGCGCTCGGTCGACGGCTTGCAGCGCTGGGCATCAAGAAGCCAATATTAGTGGTCCGCTGAGCGCCTAATCCGAGAAGGAACGGCTCGGTCTCAGGGGCCACTTGGGATCAAAGCTGCCGTCATCCTCGCTAGCAGTTAAACTCTTACCCATGCGTAATCTCATCTCTATCATCCTCGCTAGCCTCGTGGCCCTTGCGGCACAGGCCGAGACCCCGCCAGCCCCCGAGCTGGGTGCCGAAGGCTATCTGCTGATCGACTACGATAGCGGAGAGGTGCTGGCAGCAGCCAATGCCGATGTCCGTCTCGAGCCTGCGAGTCTGACCAAGATCATGACGGCCTATGTCGTCTTCTCGGAATTGGCGGCTGGTAACATTGCCTTCGATGATCAGGTGCTGATCAGTGAAAAGGCCTGGCGTACCGGTGGCTCGAAGATGTTCATCGAGGTGGGCAATCAGGTCCGGGTCGAAGATCTGCTCAAGGGCATGATTATCCAGTCGGGTAATGATGCCAGTGTCGCGCTGGCCGAGCATGTAGCTGGTAGCGAGGATAGCTTTGCCGGGCTGATGAACCAGCACGCCGAACGGCTCGGCATGCGCCAGAGCCATTTCACCAATGCCCCTGGCTTACCTGATCCGGAACATTACACCACGCCGAGCGATATTGCCCGGGTAACGGCGGCGATGATCCGCGACTTCCCGGAGTACTACCGCTGGTACTCAGAGCCAGAGTTCACTTGGAACGAGATCAAGCAATTCAACCGTAACCGGCTCCTCGGCAAAGGGGTTGGGGTCGATGGCGTCAAGACCGGGCATACCCAGGCGGCCGGCTATTGCCTGGTCTCCTCGGCCAAGCGCGATGGCCAGCGGTTGATCTCGGTGGTCATGGGCACTGCGAGTGATTCAGCGCGGGTCGCCGATAGCTTGGCGCTGCTGAACTACGGCTTTCGTTTCTTCGAGACCCATCATCTTTATCCAGCCGGTGAGCCGCTTGAGCTGCTGCGGGTCTGGTCTGGTGATCCGCCGACAGTCGAGGTTGGGCCGGCGGTTGATGTTGCGGTCACCATCCCGCGTGGCAGCTTTGATCAGCTCTCGGCCCAGCTCGAGCCGATCTCTGAGCTGACCGCGCCGGTCGCTGTCGGGCAGCAGGTCGGCGAGATCGCACTGCTGCTCGACGGTGAGGAGATCAAGCGCCAGCCAGCCGTGGCGCTTGACGCGGTTGAGCGTGGCGGCCTGTTGCGCCAAGCTGCCGATTCGATCTTGAAGCTATTCTGATGAAAGAGCTGTATCTGAATGGTGCCTTTGTCGCGCCAGAAGAAGCGATGATCTCGGTAATGGATCGCGGTTTTCTGTTCGGCGACGGGGTCTATGAGGTGATCCCGGCCTATGCCGGGCGGCCGCTGCGCGAGCTTGAGCATCTGCAGCGCTTGGAGAATAGCCTGCGCGGCATTGGTCTGGAGCCGCCGCTATCAGCGTCCGCATGGTCAGCGATCTTCCAACGGCTACTGTCGGCAACACCGACCGCAGACCAGGCCTTGTATCTTCAAGTCACGCGTGGCGTGGCGCCGACTCGCGATCATCGTTTTCCGCGCTCGCCGGTCCCGACCGTCCTGGTGATGGCGAAGCCGATGAAGGTACGTGATCCGGTGATCGCCGAGCGCGGCGTGGCGGCGGTGACCCGTGACGATATCCGCTGGCTACGCTGTGATATCAAGGCGACGGCGCTGTTGGCGGCCGTGCTCCTGCGGCAGTCGGCTGAAGAGGCCGGGGCGGAGGAGGCGATCTTGGTGCGCGATGGCATGGCGCTGGAGGGCTCGACCAGTAACCTGTTCATGATTCGTGACGGCGGCTTGATCACGCCGCCGAAGGGGCCGCTGCTGTTGGCTGGCATTACCCGCGATCTGGTGCTTGAGCTGGCCGCTGTCGCCCAGATTCCGATCGCCGAGCGCGCGATTGCAGTCGAGGAGCTGCGCACGGCGGATGAGGTCTGGATCAGCAGCTCGACCCGTGAGGTAATGCCGGTGACGCGGCTCGACGGGGTGTCGGTCGGCTCGGGTCATCCGGGTCCGCTTTGGCAGCGGATCGATGCCTGCTACCAGGACTTCAAGGCCGACCTCAGACGTGCCGCAGCCTGACAATAGCCGTCGATCGAGGCCCCCATGACTGAGTCCCATCCTGAGCAAGACGAGACCCTGCTGCAGTTTCCCTGCCGCTTCCCGATCAAGGCGATGGGCCGCACTGAGGCGGGCATCGAGACCATCCTGATCGAGATCATCGAGCGTCATGCACCTGAGAGTAGCAGACAGCCGCTGCGCTCAAGGCCGAGCCGCAATGGCAACTGGGTCTCGGTCACGGTAGAGATCGAGGCCCATAGCAAGGGTCAGCTCGATGCCATCTACCGCGAGCTTTCCGCGCACGCCCAGATCACCTGTGCGTTCTGAGTCGATGGTCAAGGCTAGCTCCGCCCCGCTGCGGGTGCGTTGGCGGGGCCGCGGCTGTGACTATCAGGCGATCTGGGACGAGATGCGCCGCTTGACCGACGCGCGCGGGCCGCAGACGGACGATGAACTCTGGCTGTTGGAGCATGCGCCGGTCTTCACCCTAGGACAAGCAGGGCTGCCTGACCATCTGCTTGATCCTGATCCAATTCCGGTCGTCCACTGTGATCGTGGTGGCCAAGTCACCTATCATGGCCCCGGGCAGCTAGTCGCCTATCTGCTGCTCGATTTGAAGCGGGCGCGCATCGGGATCAAACAGCTTGTGCACCTCCTCGAGCAGGCGGTGATCGATCTGCTGGCCGCGCATCAGGTCTCCGCGCAACCACGTGCTGATGCGCCGGGTGTCTATGTCGATGGAGCCAAGATTGCCTCGGTCGGCCTGCGTGTGCGCCGTGGCTGTAGCTATCACGGCCTTGCGTTGAATATCGATCTTGATCTAGCGCCCTTTGCGCGCATCAATCCCTGCGGTTATCCAGGCCTAGCGGTCACTCGCACCCGCGATCTCGGCCTCGTGCTCGATGTCGGGGCCGCGGGGGAAGAACTGGCGGACCACCTCAGTCTGCTCTTGCATCGACAGCGAGTCATTGCGCCATCGCTCGACGACGATGCCCCCAGCTAGCACTCCGGCGTCGGTGTGCTGGGTGCGGCCTCCGCATAATGTCAATCAGATGGTGCCATGTCGTGTAGATGACATAAGAAAAAGATCTCTCGTGCAGAGATGCAAAGGCGCAGAGAAGAAGAGAGGAAGAGAAGAAGAGAAGAAGAGAAGAAGAGAGGAAGAGAAGAAGAGAAGAAGAGAAGCGCACTGGGAACATCGAGCAAGTTCTTTCTTCCTTTGCGCCTCTGCGTCTCTGCGCGAGCCTCTTCTTGCCACGTCACAACATCAGGCGACCTCATATCGAGGCCGCACCCGGTGTGCTGGCCTTGCTAGGCCGCTGGCATCCTAGTGCTGGCATTCTAGAGATAGGGAGAAAGCGGAAAGGTCTCGCTGATCAGGATCACCGGTTGGCCGTCGATGATGATCCGATAGGTTCGGAACAGGGCTCGATCATGGTCGATCGGCGCCGGCTCGACCCCGACCTCCATGACTTCGCGGAAGCTCTCGAGGCCACTGTCGCGAATCAAGACTCCGATGCCAATCTCACGATTGATCAGGCGTTCCCTGAATGAGGCAGGGATAAGCTCGGAACGGATGACGGAAAATGCCCGGGCGTAGTGCTGGTTGCTATCGGTACCCCGTAAGAGTGCTTCGCGGACCATCACCTGATCGCCGGGGTCGACTTCGATCCAAGGAATATCAGCGGCGGCCGCGATGAACTCCTGGCGTAGCGTATCGACGACCACCGGCTCCCAAAAATAGGCCTCGAGGGCTTTGGTGACAGTGCCGTCTGTCACCAGCAGCGCGCGTAGAAAGGGCGGTAAGGTCTCGATGGGTAAGGGCGTGCCGTCTTCGCAGGTGATAGTGCCATTGCGAACAAAGCCTTGGCAGCGAAACGGATTGGGGCCGCTGTTCGGCAACGGGCGGCGGTAGTAGCGATCGACCAAGGCTGATCCCTCTGGTAGGTTCTGATTCGTCGGCTAGGGGATGGTAACGCCGCGGTGGGTAACATTGGGCCTGTCGACCGGGCTAAATCTGCCGACAGCACGGTCTTGTTAACCGCGTCATTTCCCTCCACCCTGGTTGAACGTCGGTTGGGTTGCAATAACAAGACGCTGTCTGGTTCTGCTAACATCGACGCTTGAGGGTGCGGAATTGGCCCTCAGTCTGTGATATAAATCAGTTGCCGTCCGGCAAATCAAGAACGGAGAATTACCGATGACCAAGACATTCAAGCTCGCCTCCCTGTCTGCTGCTGCGCTGCTGAGCGCCTCTCTGCTGGGTGGCTGCGCCACCGATCAGGAGGCTCGTGACATGGCCCAGGCCGCGATGGACGCTGCCAACGCGGCTCAGGCCTGCTGTGAGGCCAACGAGGATCGCATCAACCGCATGTATCAGAAGATCATGTCGAAGTGATGCCAGCTCTTTGAGCCCTGCCGGCCTCCAACAATCTGAGGGAGGCCGGTATTTTCCTGCTGAACACGCCTGACCGCATCCCAATCGATCACCACACCTTCTGTGTTTGCGATTGACGGTGGGATAATCTCCTGCACCGATCGTGGATTGTCTCCCTCCAGTCGGCTCACCTCGAGAAAGAGCTGATCGCCTAGCCATCCCAGCTTGTACGGCTGATCAACGATGGTCACCGGGGTACCCACCTCGACCTGACCGAACAAATACTCGATATCTTCCGGGAACATCCGGGTACAGCCTGAGCTCACCGGCATGCCGACGCCCCAGGGCTTATTGGTGCCGTGGATCAGATAGCTCGGATTGCTGAGACGTAGACGGTAGGCACCGAGCGGGTTATCCGGGCCAGCAGGCACCACTGCCGGTAACGTTTTGCCGTTTTTGGCATACTCAGCACGAATCGAGGCGGGCGGGGTCCAGGTCGGATTCTCGGTCTTCTCGATGATTCGATAGCTGCCAACGGGAGTCTCCCAGCCGTCGCGGCCGATGCCGATTGAGAAGGTCTCAACCTCGGTCGATGAGCGGTAGTAGTACATGCGGCGTTCGGCCAGATTCAAGACGATGCCGTTGCGTGGGCCAGCGGGTAAGACGTGTCGATCGGGTGCGAGTACCGCGGTCCCCTCACCTGGGAGCCACATATCGACACCGGGATTGGCCTGCTTCATCTCATCGACGCCGAGCCCATGGTGCCGCCCGATATCGAGGAGTGTGTGCTCGCCTTTGGCCTTTACATAGAACGGGGTGCCGATGACACTATCGCTCGGGTCGACGAGCCGGTAGACCTTGGCTTGGGCTGCTGCGAACGGCAGCGCGCTGAGGCTCAGCAGGCCGAATAGGGCGAGGAGCCATGCGCTCGGGAATCGAGCCTGGCGAAGCGAGCCTTGGCCTGGCCGACCTTGATATAGCGCACCTTGGTAAAGCGGGTCTTGGCGTCGGTTGGCGCGGTGTCGGCCCCGGTCTGGCGGGCTCAGGGGATAGGTGGTCTCGGTTGTCATCTGCGGGGCTCCGAAAAATGATGGTCTCGTCGCGGGCTTCGACCGGGAAGTCAGCCAAAAGTATCCAATTGAGGTCGATGGTCATTGCATGAGTCAATCCAGTCAGCATTCCCGCAGCCGTCAGCAGGCGGCGACGACAGCGCTCGATCAGGTTCGCAACATCGGTATTGCCGCGCATGTGGATGCCGGCAAGACCACTCTGACCGAGCGCATCCTGTTCTACACCGGCGCCTCGCACAAGATCGGCGAGGTACATGACGGCGCCGCACACATGGACTGGATGGCCGAGGAGCAGGATCATGGCATCACCATCACCGCGGCGGTCACCAAGGCACCTTGGCGCGACCATCTCCTGCAGCTGGTCGATACCCCCGGTCACGTCGATTTTACCATCGAGGTCGAGCGCTCGATGCGCGTACTTGATGGGGTTGTGCTGGTGCTGGATGCGGTGCGCGGCGTCGAGCCACAGACCGAGACCGTGTGGCGGCAGCGCTGCCGCTTCGGGCTGCCGGTGCTCTTCTTCGTCAATAAGATCGATCGGCCTGGGGCTGATTTTCTGCGTGTGCTCGATGCCATCCGTGAGCGGCTCGATGTGGAGCCGGTGGCGATGACAGTGCCGCTTGCCGAGCAGCATGCCTGTATCGACCTCTTGCACCGGCGCCTGCTACGGTTCCATGGCGAGCAGGGCGAGGAGTTGTCTGCCGAGCCTTGCCCGGATGCGCTCTGGGCGCCGGTCGCTGAGCTGCATGAGGCGCTCTTGTTGGCTGCGGCCGAGGCGGATGACGATTTAGCCGATCTGGTGCTGAATGGTGGCGAGCCGGAGCCCGAGCGGGTGCTCGCGGCGCTGCGACGCGGCACCTTGGCCGGGCGCATCTTCCCCTGCTTTGGCGGCAGCGCCTTGCGCAATCTCGGAGTGCAGCCGGTGATCGATGCGGCGGTGGACCTCTTGCCAGCGCCGCTCGATCGGCCAGCGGCGATCGCGCGCCGACCTGATGGCGAGCCCGAGACCGTCGCCATCGGCGCTAAGGGGCCGCTAGTCGCGCTGGTGTTCAAGGTGCAGCTCTGGGATGGCCGCCGGCATTGCTTTACGCGGGTCTATCGCAATCGGCTCAAGGTCGGCGATACGGTCGCCTTCCAGACCGCTGATGGTCGCGTGCTCAAGGAGCATGTTGCACGTCTCTTCGATATCGATGCCGGACGCAAGACCAAGCTCGAGGAGGCTGGTCCAGGGCAGATCGTGCTGATCGCCGGTCTGCGGCATGCGGCGACCGGCGATACCCTCTGTGATCCTGAGCATCTGTTGGCGTTGGAGCGGATCGAGGCGCGTCAGCCAGTATTGAGCCTGGCGATCGAGCCGGCGGCTGGCACTGATGAGGAGAAGCTGCTCGAGGTGCTAGACAAGGTCGAGCAGGAAGATCCAACGTTAAAGGTGGAAGAGGACCCAGAGACCGGGCAGCGTCTGCTGCGTGGCATGGGTGAGCTGCATCTGCAGATCGTGCTCGAGCGCCTAGAGCGTGAATTCGGGCAGCAGGTGCGCACGGGTCGACCGGCGGTTGCGGTCCGCGAGACGGTCACGCACAAGGCGCGCGCTGAGCAGTTGCATTGCCGTCCCGCGAGCCCGGATGGCAAGCAGCCCGAGCTGAGCGCCTGGGCCATGGTCGAGGTGGTCCCGCGCGGCAGGGGCGAGGGCAATGCGGTCAGCTGTCGTCCGCGCTTGAGGCCGGAGACGGCGGCGCTTTCCGCCGAGCAGCAGCAGGCCCTGGAGGATGGGCTGCAGGCTGGACTAGCCAGTGGTCCGCTGCAGGGTGCGCCAGTCGATGATGTGGCCGTTGCGCTGATCGAGGTCGAGCTGTTCGGCCAGCAGAGTACGCCGGATGCCTTGCAGGCCGCTGCGACGCGTGCCCTGGTCAAGGCCCTGTCAGAGGCCGGCCCGGTGGCCTTGCATCCGGTGATGCGCGTCGAGGTGGTGGTGCCGGAGTCGAACCTTGGCTCAGTGCTGGGTGACCTGCAGCAGCGACGCGCTGCCATCCAGGCGACGACGACCGCTCAGGCGAGCGTGGATGATTCCGCGAGCATCCGCTGTGAGGTCGCGCTCGAGGCCCTCCTTGGCTACACCACCGAGCTGCGCAGCCTGACCCAAGGGCGCGGTCAGTACAGCATGGAGTTCGAGCGCTTTGACGTGGTCTGAAGCGGGCTGGTCCAAACCTAACGGGCTGGTCCAAACAGTGCGGCGACCGCCTCTTTCTGCTCGTCGCTCATCGCCTCGATGGTCTCGCGATAGACCTCGTACTGAGCCAGCATCTCAGGGCTCGGTGCTGGACTGGCTGCGGCGCTGCCGTCGCCGGCTGGTGCCTGGGTATCAAAGGTCAGCACGAAGGTCACGGGTACGGCGTTGCTGATACTCTCAAGGCCGGCGATCTCGCGCAGCTTCTCGACGCCTTTGTCCATGCCGAACTTGGCCGCATCGAGCACGACGGGCGCTGTGCTGGCCACCATGATGCTGTCCGCATCGAGCTTGGCGGCCTGCATCTTCAGCACCAGCGGCTGGGTCTCGCCATGCAGGCTGAGGCTGCTCTCAGCCACCACATCGATCTGGTCACCGGGCTGCAGCGCATCGATCGCTGCCGGGTCGATCTTCGCGCTGAGGGTGGCGTCGCTGAACTGCGCGGTCTTGAACAGGATCTCGCGCATGCGCTCGTTGCGGATGGGGATCAGGGTCTCGACGCTATCGAGCTTGGTATCGATGGTCGCCTGACCTTGGTCGTCGATCGTACCTGAGAGCTTAGTGAACTGGTGTACCTCACCGATATTGCCGGACTTGATCGAGACAAAGGCCAGGTGCGAGCGCTCGGGGTTGAGGGTCCATTCGGTGGCGAAGGCAGTGCCGATTCCGGTCGTGCTCAGGGCTAGCGTCAAACAGGCGGTGACGAGTCTTTGCATGGTTGTTCTCCTGTGGGTGGTGGCTCTGATCGATACAAGATCTCAGGTCAGCCCTAGTAATGCGATCGCGAGCCCCTGATCCCAATGGCCGAGGGTCCGAAAACGACCTCATGTTGCCAGCGGTGCCGTAAGGGAATTTCATGGTGAGCGCAAGCGAGCGGGCTGTTACCAGATCTCGTCGACACGAATGCGCAGACCCGGCAGTAGCAGCGGCGCCACACATTCATTCGGGTCCGGTCGTAGGACCAGCCGATAGCCGTCCGAGACAGGCTCCCGATGCAGCTCTAGGCGCCGATGCTGGAGGTCGATCAGCCAGACTTCGGGGACGCCGTGGGCTGCGTACAAAGGCAGCTTGACCTCGCGGTCGTAGCGCAGCGAGCTGTCGCAGATTTCGATGACCAACAGGGTATCGGCCGGTGTTGGATTCGCGCTCTCGTAGAAGTCCTCGCGCGGGCGTAGCAGCATCAGGTCCGGCTCGGGCTCTGAACGGGGCTGAATCGTCAGGGGGTTCTGCACCGAGACCAGCGCTGCGTCCCCAACACGCAGGCTCAGCAGTCGGTTGAGGCGATTGTTCTTTCCGGCATGATCGGGCTTGATGGGTGGCATGGCGCGTAGCTCTCCGTCAATCAGCTCGACGCGGTCGTCTGCATCAAAGATGCCGGCGTGAATCATCTGATGATAGGCGTCCACGCCCAAACGAAAGATCGGACGCGCCTCTGTTAGGCTGGGCTCGGCTTCGACAACAGGCATGGCGTAACCTCCGGTCGATAGGAAACAGACCTTCGCGAGACTGCTCGCGGCTCGGCTCGGCTCGGCTCGGCTCGGCTCGGCTCGGTTCGGCTTGGGTTGGCTCGGCTTGGCATGGCTCGCGTCGCGTCGCATTGGATCAATCAAGCTCGCTGAGAACAGTACCAGAGGATGATTCGGCCCGGTATCGTCGATTGTGGATGCCCTGGCATAGATTGTGGATGCCCTGGCATGGTCAATCAGGCCGAGGCGGCAACTCTTGGCAGACAGAACCGAACCCGCAGGCCTGGGCCGGCGTCCTCTAAATGCAGCTCGGCGCCATGGAGCTGCGCGACCGCTTGCACGAGGCTGAGGCCGAGTCCATGGCCGGGTGCCGCGCGGCTCTCGTCGATGCGGAAGAAGCGCTGCAGCACCTTGTCGCGGAGCTCGGGCGGGATGCCTGGGCCTTCGTCGGTGACGCTGAGTTCGACCCTGGTTTGCGTACAGTCGGCGCGCAGCTGGATCTGACCGCCGCTGGGGCTGTGCTTGATGGCGTTGTCGACCAGATTCGCGACTGCTTGGAACAGCAAGTCACGGTCAGCGTGCAGGCGGCAAAGCGCGCTTGTGCTGTCAACGCTGATGCGTTGCAGCGATTCGGCCGCGAGCGGTTCGTAGAGCTCGGCGACGTCTTGCAACAGCGTGATCGGATCGACCTCGGCAAAGGCGGCGCGGCGGCTGCCGGCCTCGATTCGGGCGATCCTGAGCAGGGCGTTGAAGGCGCTGAGCAGCTCGTCGGCGTCGGCGATTGCGACCTCGACCTCGGCGCTGGCCTCGTCACTGAGCTCGGCGCCCTGTAGCAGCTCGAGCCGATTGCGCAGGCGTGTCAGCGGCGTGCGGAGGTCATGGGCGATGTTGTCGGAGACCTGGCGGATGCTCAGCATCAGCGCCTCGATGCGCTCGAGCATCCGGTTCAGATTCTCGGCGAGCTGGTCGAAGTCATCACCGGTGCCTGTGCTTGGGACACGGCGGCTGAGATCGCCTTGCATGATCTCGCGACTGACCTGATTGACCACATCGAGTCGGCGCACGATGCCGGCGCCCATCAGCCAGCCACCCAGCAGCGCTAAGCCAACGGTGATCGCCAGGCCCCAGGTGATGGCGTCCAGGATCAGATGGCGGATCGCGGCCAGCTCGCGCACGTCGCGGCCGACCAGCAGTCGCAGGTCGCCGCGCAGCCGAAACACCTTCGCCCTCGTCTCATGTTCGATGCTGACGCCCTCGCCCTGCGCTTGGCGGGCACGAAAGCGCACCCAGCCGCCGGCGTCTGGCGTCACTGGCGGCCAGCTATCGAGGTTACCGATGATGGGGTGGCCGCTCGGGTCTGCGAGTAGGTAGATCGAAGCACCTTCTGGATCACGCGCAATGCGCTCAGCGATGACCGCAGAGAGCCCAGCCAGACCACGGCGCCGATACTGCTCGGCCAGACCCTGGATCTCGGCGCCGATGGTGGCATCGGTTTGACGCGCCATGTAGCCGGCGGTCGACCAGTAGATGAAGCCAAGCAGGATCGCGACCGAGACACCGACCAGCAGCATATACAAGAGCGCGAGTCGGAAGGTCGAGCTGGTCAGGATAAAGCGCGACGACAGATGGAGCCGCCTCAATGCCGGGGCCAGGGTGGCCATCAGGCTCGCGGTTCGGTTAGTCAGCACGGAGCATATAGCCGGCGCCGCGGACTGTTTGTAGCAGTGGCTGATCGAAGTCCTTATCGATCTTTGCCCGCAGCCGGCTGATATGGACATCAATGACGTTGGTCTGTGGGTCGAAGTGATAATCCCAGACGTTCTCGAGCAGCATGGTGCGGGTCACGACCTGGCCGGCATGTCGCATCAGGTACTCGAGCAGCTTGAACTCACGCGGCTGTAAGGCGATGGGCTGGCCGGCACGACGGACCTCGCGCTTGAGCAGATCAAGCTCCAGATCGGCGACGTTAAAGTGGGTTGCCGGGGCATCGCCGGGTGGTGCACGGCGCATCAGGGCCTCGATGCGTGCATGCAGCTCGGAGAAGGCGAAGGGCTTGACCAGGTAGTCATCGCCACCGGCACGTAAGCCCTCGACGCGATGGTCGACCTCGCCCAGTGCGCTCAGGATCAGCACTGGCGTCGCATTGCCCGAGGCGCGCAGGGTGCGGATGATGGCCAGCCCGTCGAGTCCTGGCAGCATCCGATCGACCACCATCACGTCGTAAGGATTGCCAGCGGCCAGGAACAGACCATCGCGGCCGTTGTCGGCCAGGTCGACATTGGCGCCCATCTCGCCAAAGGCCTTGGCGAGATAGGCGGAGAGCTGGGCGTCGTCCTCGATCACCAGTACACGCATGGTCTTAGCTCACCCGATCGGAACGGCGACGAAGCGCTGCTCACCATCCTGCTCGACGCGCAGCAGCACCGAAGGTCGATCGGCGGCAGCAGCCTGCTTGACGGCCTCGATCACCTGACTTGGCTGGGTGACCGCTTGCTGGCCCACCATCGAGATCAGGCTGCCAGCCTTGATGCCGGCGGCCTGTGCCGGGCTGCCCGGCGCGACCTGGGCGACCAGCACACCGCTGGCGTCTGCAGCGATCCCACGCTCGGCGCGCAGCTCTGGCGTGAGTGGCGCCAGATAGAGGCCAATGCGCGGCTCGTCGCCAGCGGGCGCCTGCTCGCTGGCCGCTTGTGCCAGGTCTTCAGCCGGCATCTCGCCGATGGTGACGGGGATGCTGAGGGTCTCGCCGGAGCGCGAGACGACTAGCTTGATCTGGGTGCCGGCGTCGATGCCAGCGATCAGCTTGGTCAGGTCGCGGTATTCCTCCATACGCTCGCCGGCGGCCTGCAAGATGACGTCGCCGCTGCGGATGCCGGCAGCCTCTGCTGGGGTACCTGGGATCACGTCAGCAACCAACACGCCGCGCGTCTCTGGCAGCCCCAGGCTGGCGGCGATCTCTTCGGTGACCGGCTGGATCTGAACGCCGAGCCAGCCGCGGTCAACCCGCCCCTTGGTCTTCAGCTCGGCGACGATCTCGGCGGCAGTCTCGGCCGGGATCGCAAAGCCGATGCCGATGTTGCCGCCGCTCGGCGAAAAGATCGCGGTATTGACGCCGATGACGACACCGCGCGCATCGAACAACGGCCCGCCCGAGTTGCCGCGGTTGATCGGCGCGTCGATCTGGATGTAATCGTCATAGGGGCCGGAGTTGATGTCGCGGCCACGTGCCGAGATGATGCCGGCATTGACCGAGCCACCGAGACCAAAGGGGTTGCCGACCGCTAACACCCAATCGCCAACGCGGGCGCCTTGGCTATCGCCGAAGGTGACGTGCGGCAGGGCATCGGTGGTGTCGATCTTGATCAGCGCGAGGTCGGTCTTGGCATCACGGCCGATCACCTTCGCCGCGTACTGCTCGCCATCGTTCAGGGTCACCTCGATCGTTGAAGCACCGTTAACCACATGGTTGTTGGTGACGATATAGCCCTCGGCGTCGATGAGGAAGCCGGAGCCCTCGCCCTCGCGCTGACGTGGCACCGGGGTCGGTAGCTCGTCCATTCCGCCGAAGCGTTTGAAGAATTCATACAGCGGAGAGCCCTCGTCAGGGAGCTGGCCGCCTGGCATCGAGAGTGCTGGCTGCGTCTCTTGTGCAACCGTGACATTGACCACGGCGGGCGTGACTCGCTCGACGACGTCAGCGAAGCTTGCAGGGCCAGCGGGCGCGCTCAAGGGCGCTGGAACCGATTGCGCATGGCCGATCTTGGGCATGAATGCCGCTACAGAGACCAGCAACGTCAGGCTGATGGCGCCTGCTAGGATGGCGCGAGCCGGTAATCCCGAAGCGATGCTGGATGCCTCGAGCACGGCAGCTTTGGCCGTTGCCGATGCCGCGATCGGCTGCGGTCGCACCGGTCTCAGTGGTTGGGTCGAAGGCATAGGAGAACTCCTAAGTGATCTATCTAGGCTAGGGCTGCTAGCGGCGGCCGCAGCAAGGATCTGTGATGCTTAATCGAGTTGACTTCAGTGTTGGGATTTGGGGTTTACCGCGCCGTTGCCAGTGGGTTACCGATTGTTAATCGTTAATCAGTCAAGGCGCCATAGTCGCAAGCTTACGCTGGCAGTGCGACAATGCGGGCGCGGGGCGCCTACGACGAGTCCGACAGATAAGGCCCCGCTGCCTCGTCAACCGTCAACGATAACCAGACCGGCGTCTCGACGAGCCATTGGGTGCTCGTCGAGACGCCTGGCCGACCCGAAAAGGGGGAGATAGAGATGGCAAGCCTCGAACAGGTGGAGATTCGTAAGTATCACAACGAGCTGGTGCACGACGTCCGTCATCTGATGCAGAAGTATGGCCGGATCATGGGCTGGGAGGTGCCGGAGCTCGATGAGGCCGAGGCGAGCAGGTTGATCTTGCAAGCCCTGAAGGATGCCCTAGCCGACGTTGAGCGTGAGCAATAGCCTCGAGCGCAGCTGGCTTCTGTTGTTGGTGGCTGCGAGCGCCTTGATTGGTGCTTGCGGTACACCATCGGCAAGGCCCCGCTGTTTGCCTGAGGTGGGGATGACAACCGAAGCGCTGGTCGGCTGTGGCTGTCGTCTGATGGATACTGGGAATCTTGGCTCGGCCGGGATCGTACGCGCGGAATCCGACCCCAGGGTACAGACGATCATCGTCGTCAACTACATTTGCCCAATGGGGCAGCAAGGGCTAGCTACCGTCTCGGTGCTCAATGGGGTGGCCCGTGAGGTGTTCTACTAAAGCGGTTAGGTTGGCTACTCAGCGCTTGCCCTGCAGTAGGGCCTCGGGATGACGCTCGAGATAATCGGCTAATGAGCGGATCGAGCTCGCGGCGCGGGTGGCAGTGGCGAGCAGTTGATCTAGCTCGTAGCGGGTTGAGGAGCCCTCGCTGGTCAGCTGGCTGATGCCGCGCATCGCCGCAGCGGCCTCGTCGAGGGCCGTCTGGGTTGCGCTGGCGAGTGGGTCGATCTTGGCCTCAACGCGGGTTGCAACCGCTGTGATGGCTTGAGTGGTCTGCGACAGCTCGCGCAGCAGGGGGCCGACCTGGCGACGCAGGGTCTCGGCGAGCTGCTCGTACTCATTGAGGGTTGCACTGGCGTGCTGGCTGAGCGGGGCAATCTCCCGGTCGACCTTCTCGGCTAAGGCTGCAATCCCGGCCAAGGCCTGATCCATATTGTTCAACGCAGAGTGCGTCTCCTCGGCAGACAGCAGTGAGTTGATCGCCTCGAGTGCCTGCGTAGCTGCATCCACCAGTTCATCGAGATGCAGGTTTTCCAGCATCTCCTGGACCCGATCACGGGTCGCCGCGATCGCCGGCACGCGAACCGTGCCATCCGGGTTGGGTGGGTAGTTTCGACTCGGCAGGCTCGGGTTCAGGCTCAGGCTGACCAGGTACTGACCGGTGACGAAGCTCACCGATTCGAGCTGGGCGCGCAGTCCGCGCTCGTCGACTAGGCGCTGCAACAGCTCACTCGGCTCAGTGCCCTCGAGATCGCCAAGCACATGGATGGTGTTGGGCCAGACCTCGTAGCGGACCGGGATGCGGAAGCTGTCGCGATCGGCAATATAGTCGAGTCCGATCTCCACTACCTGGCCGATGGGTACCCCCTGAAACTGCACCTGAGCGCCGACGCTCAGGCCCTGCACCGAGCCTGGGAAATAGGTCACCAGGTAGATCCGCTCGCGCAGCCAGGCGCCGCTGCTGAAGACCAGGATGCCGATCACGACCAGGGCGACCGCGCCGAGCACGAAGCCGCCGATGATGGTGGGGTTGGCCTCGCGACTCATGTCTCGCCTCGGCGTAGAAAGGCGCGGACCTCGGCGATCTCGCTCTGGTCGCGCAGCTGTTTAGGATTGCCGGTGGTGAGCATGCTGTGGGTCTCGGCATCGAGGAAGACGGCGTCGTCGCCGATCAGAAAGAGGCTATCAAGGTCATGGGTGATCACCACCATGGTGGTTCCTAGGCTGTCGCGCAATTCGAGGATCAGGTCATCGAGCCGCCGTGCCGAGAGTGGATCGAGGCCGGCTGAGGGCTCATCGAAAAAGAGGATATCCGGGTCCAGGGCCATGGCGCGGGCGACACCGACGCGCTTGCGCATGCCACCGCTGATCTGACCAGGATAATAGCCGCCAAAGCCGGCCAAGCCGACCAAGGCCAGCTTGTATTCGGCCAGTTCGCTGATCTGCCTGCGTGACAGTCGCGTGTACTGCTCGAGCGGCAGGGCGATGTTCTCCTCCAGGGTCATCGAGCTCCAGAGTGCGCCGCTCTGATACATGACCCCAACGCCGCGCAGCAGTTGGGTCCGCGCCTGCTCCGAGATCTCCCAGAGGCTTTGGTCTTGCAGCCAGACCCGTCCCTGCCGGGGGGCGAGCAGGCCGGTGAGCGCGCGCATCACTGTACTCTTGCCGCAGCCGCTGCCGCCCATGATGATAAAGACATCGCCGCGATGGATGGCGAAGCTGAGGCCTTGCTGCACGTTGGTCGCGCCATAGCCGAGTGCGACCTCTTCGAGCTGGATCGCCACCGGTCGGCTCATCCGGAGAGTCCGATGGCATCGAAGATCACGGTTAGCACCGCGGCGGCGATGACGATGAAGACGATCGCGGTGACTACCGCCGAGGTCGTCGCCTCACCAACCGCGGCCGCACTGCGCCCGCATTGCATGCCCCTTAGGCAGCCCGAGGCGGCGACGATGGCGCCATAGACGGTGGCGCTGATCAGGCCCTGGATGATGTGGTTCCAGCCGATCGCGGCCTGGGTCTGGACCATGTAGGCGGTCAGGGTAACGCCACCGACGAGGGTGCCGACGAAGGCGCCGCCAAGGATGCCGAGCAGGTCGGCATAGAGGGTGAGCAGCGGTGTCATCAGGATCAGCGCGACCATGCGCGGCAAGACCAGGAATTCCATCGGCGGGATGCCGAAGGTGCGTAGGGCGTCGATCTCCTCGTTGACCTGCATGGTGCCGATGCGCGCGGCAAAGGCCGCTCCAGTCCGGCCGGCCAGGACGATGCCGGTGATCAGGGCGCCCATCTGGATCACGGTGGCCAGGCCGACCAGATCGGCGACATAGATGCGGGCGCCAAACTGGGCTAGCTGCTGATCGCCGATGTAGCCCAAGATCATGCCGACCAGGAAGCTGACCAGGCTGACGATCGGCAGCGCATCGGCGCCGGATTCCTGGATGATGACCCAGAGCTCGGAGCGGCGATAGCGCGCACGGCCAGCAAAAAAGTGGCGCACGGCGATGGCGCCCTCGCCGAAGAAGGCCATGATCTCGCCGGTGGAGCGCACCAGGTCGCCGATATCCAGTCCGATCCGGGTCAGAAAGCTAGGGCCGCGGTCATGGGTGGACTCATCAGGCGCGGCGGTGAGGCGCGCCATCTTGAGCAGGCTGCGCAGGCCCTCGGGCAGTGCACTTGAGTCACAGTCGATGTTGCGCGCTGCGCACAGCCGTTCGATGTCGGCGACATAGGTCACCAAGGCCGAATCCCAGTCGCTGAGCGCGCTGGTCTCGAAGCTGAGCGCGAGCGGTTGGCTTGTGGCATCTGTACTCTCTGCGGCATCTGTGCTATCCGCGCCATCCGTGCTCCCGCTGCGCCTGGCGTTTTCGGTGCTGACGCGATCGGCAGTCTTGGCGCTGTCGGCACCGGCGTGATCGATCAGCACTGCGACCTCGCTGACTTCAGGGATGCGCTGATCCAGCCGCCAGCGACCGGCCAGGTGCAGCAGGATGCGCTGATCAGTGCAGTCTGCGCGGGCGGTTGGTGGGGCCGGCGCAGGGT
Source organism: Halochromatium sp. (assembly GCA_010912705.1). GTDB lineage: Bacteria > Pseudomonadota > Gammaproteobacteria > Chromatiales > Chromatiaceae > Lamprobacter. Next base: position 28,438 of record POWB01000015.1, on the reverse strand, counting down.
TGTCGGTAGCAATCGGTGCAGGCGGCATTCCGTCGCAATAAGAGATCAAAAGTAGGAAGGTTCAAGATGCATGGGAGAGACTTATGAGAGGAATCTTAGGCGGATTAGCCCTCAGATAGGCCGATCAAGGAAACCGAGCACTGCCTGAGTCAGCTCAGTGGGGGCTTCGAGCGGCAAGCTATGGGCCTGCTGCGCGACCAGGTGAAGCTCGGCATGCGGCAAGCCGAGGAGCCCGGCGGCATCGTCGCGCGGCGGGAAGAGCAGATCCTCGGCACTGGCTAGGATCAGCGTCTGGGTCTCGAGCTGAGGCAGCCAGTCGCGGGCGTCAAAGCCACGCATCGCCTCGACCTGCCCGCGGAATCCTGCCGGCTTTTGCGCATAAGGATAGTTTCGCACCAGCTCGAGCAGCCCGTTGAGGGTTTGAGCCTTGTCGAAGAAGCGCTCGGTGAAGATCCAATAGAAAAAGTTCCGGAACCAACGCTCGCGGTCTTGGCCGGCATCCAGCTCATCAGCCCAATCCTCGAACAGGTACTGGTTGCGGGCGCTCTGAGTCGCGCCGGTATTGCTCAGCACCAAGTGGCTGAGGCGCTGCGGCGCTTGGCGGGCGATCTCGAGCGCGATGAAACCGCCCATGGAATGGCCTAGGAGATCAAAGCGCTCAAGGCCGAGGTGATCGGCGAGCGCGAGGCAGTCGCCCGCCATCAGAGCGATGCTGGTCGGTGCCTCTTGCGGCTGGCTGCGACCACAGCCGCGGTTATCGAAGACGAGAACCTGGCGGCCGGCGGCCAAGGTTGGCAGCACTAGCACCCAGGATTGGCAGTTGCTGGCAAGCCCCGCCACCAGGATCAGGGGTGGCGGCTGCTCGTCCGTGGCGGCTGGTCCATGAAGCTCGTAGTAGAGACTGGTATCGTCACGTTGCAGGCTCGGCATGGGCTGAGTGCTCCTTGGTTGATCCAACGCTCCGGAATTGGGCTCGCGAAGACGGGGGAGACGCTGAGGAAGAAGCCGCGAATCACAAGACCCATACCAGAAGACTCACATCGGGGCTATCGCTGGCTATCCTGGAGGGTAAGCCCCTCGTCATTAGGATCGATCTGAAATCGTTTCGCGCACTTCCCGAGCTTTCCGCTCTTCGTGGCTTTGCGTGAGATCCGTGCTGTGCGGGCTGCTCTTCAAGGCGTTGGCCGTTGGCTGCAGTATAAGCGGATCAATGGTCGAGTGGCATCTCGGTGCCTGTCGTCTCTGGTGGCCAAGCAGGCGGATCGCGTATAGTTCCGCGTTTTCCGCGAGTCGGCTTTGCGCCAATGTCTCGCGCTGGGTTCGCGCTTTATCGATCTGCTCTATCGATCTGCTCTATCGACCCGCTTTATCGACTCGCGCTATCGACTCGCTCTATCGAGGATCTCGCTGTGAGGCTGACGATCGACGAATTTCGCCACTGGCAGCATCGGTGCGTCACGCTGCTGGGGATGTCCGGGGTCGGCAAGACCTATCTCTCCGGTCTGCTGCGTCGCAACGATTGGTTCCACTATTCCGGCGATTACCGGATTGGGACCCGCTATCTGGATGAGCCGATCCTCGACCTGATCAAGCTGCAGGCGATGCAGGTACCCTTCCTGCGTGATCTGCTGCGTCGTGATTGGGTCGCGTTCCAGAACAAGATCCAGGTCGATGATCTTGGTCCGGTGTTGAGCTTCGTCGGCCAGCTCGGTGATCCGGATAAGGGCGGCCTCTCGCTGCCAGAGTTCAATCGTCGCCAGGCCCTGTACCGCGATGCCGAGATCCGGGCCATGCTGGATGTCCCCGAGTTCATCCGCAAGGCGCGCGAGATCTATGGCTACAGCCACTTCGTCAACGATGTTGGCGGTAGTCTCTGCGAGCTGGAAGAGCCCTCGGTGATCGAGCTGCTGGCCCAGCACAGCCTGATCCTCTACATCCGCGTGCCGCAGGCCGATGAGATCAAGCTGATCCGCCGCGCCCAGGCCGATCCGAAGCCGCTCTATTTTCGGCCCGCCTTCATCAAGGCCGCGGTCAAGGATTATCTGCACGAGCAGGGGCTCGAGTACGTGGCCGATATTGATCCGAATGACTTTACCCGCTGGGTCTTCCCACGGCTGTTCCATTCGCGCGTGCCACGCTATGAGGCGATCGCGCGCCCCTTCGGCTACACCGTCGAGTCGACCGAGGTGGCCGCGGTGCGCGACGAGCAGGATTTTCTGACCCTGATCGAGACTGCGATCGCGCGCACGCCGCCGCTGGCGCCGGATGAGGAGGCCAAAGCCTTGAGCGGTTTGGACCTGGTAAAGGGCTGAGCCGATGCCGATTGTTGCCCATAATGATCTACCGACCTTCGACCGGCTGCGCGCCGAGGGTCAAAACATCCTCGAGTCCGACTGGGCCATCCATCAGGATATCCGCGAGCTCCATGTCGGTCTGCTCAACATGATGCCGGATGCCGCACTTGCCGCCACCGAGCGGCAGTTCTTCCGGCTAGTCGGGCAGAGCAACCAGATCGCGCAGTTCTATGTGCACCCGTTCTCGCTGCCGGGTCTGCCCCGCGGCGACAAGGCGCGCGCGCATATCGAGCGCTACTATCAGCCGTTCGAGCTGGTCCGTGAGCAGGGGCTGGATGCATTGATCATCACTGGTGCTAATGTCAGCGGTCCTGATCTGGCAGAGCAGCCGTTCTGGTCGCCATTGATCGAGGTGGTGGATTGGGCTTGGGAGCATGTCACTTCCACCCTCTGCTCCTGCCTTGCGACCCATGCGGTGATGCAGTTTCGCTACGGCCAACGCCGGCAGCCGCTGCCAGCGAAGCGCTGGGGCGTGTTCACGCATCAGGTGGTCGATCATTCGCATCCGCTGATCGATAGCACCAACACCCTGTTCGATGTGCCACATTCCCGTTTCAACGAGGTCCGTCGTGAGCAATTTGAGGCGGTGGGGGCCAGGGTGCTGGTCGAGAGCGACGCGGCTGGCGTGCATCTCGCCACCAGTCCGGATGGCCTGCGGATTGTGATGTTCCAGGGCCACCCTGAGTACGACACCATCTCGCTGCTCAAGGAGTACAAGCGTGAGGTCGACCGCTTCGCCACCGGCGCGCGTGACAGCTATCCTCCGTTCCCAGACAACGTCTTTTCACGCAAGGCAGCGGCGGTGCTCGACGAGTATCGCCACATGCTGCAGCGCGCACTCGATCGCGGGCGTGAGCCGCCGCCATTCCCTGAGGCGCGGATCGCCGAAGGCCTGGATAACACCTGGCGCGATACCGCTGAGGGTGTGGTTGGGAACTGGCTCGGGCTGATCTATCGCGTCACCCACAACGATCGCTGTATACCCTTTATGGACTGGGTTGACCCCGATGATCCGCTGCGCATGCTAACCCGCTCCTGAGCTTGCCTTCTTAGCGAAAACAATAGCTTCTGCTGCCTTTTCCATGCTGCTAACCGCGCTTGTGCGGGTGTCCGTAGGCATTGGTGGCCGCTGAGGATTCGGTTGTTTGGCTTTGTGGGTGCATATAAACAACAATGGCGCATTTTTGATACAGTGGGACGTCATCTGGCCTCGATGCGAAAAATACGCGTAGGTATGCACTTTTTTTGTCAAACAAAGGTTAGACTTTCACTTGTCAAGTGGCTATAGCCCTCCTAGACTATAGATTAAGAGATCGCCAGACGCAGTTATGCGACATGCGCGGTTTTGACGTTCGGGAAATCCCCGATGCAGCGGTTAACCTTATGGCCCTGCTCGGTTTTTCTGGATGAAGCAACAGATTCAGCAGGTTGAGAGATGTTTGACGAACAAGAGCAGGTTATTCGCTACAAGTGGGATTCTTGGACGGGCTCTGGCTACCGCCTGCGTTATGACGCAGCAGATCAGGCCCACAGCTACCATATCGAGGACTGCAGCAACCATGTCGTGATGGACGACTACGGCTGCACCGATCTCGACGAGGCCCTAGGGGTGCTGAATCGCTTCTTCAGCATCGACGAGTCGGTCGAGCGCAATCGGATTGCCAACTGGCTGCCGCATCAGCGACTGCAATAGCGGTCAGACTGAAAGCCTGGAGACTGGTCAGTTGATCTTCACGCAGCGCCTACTGCCCGGTGCGGCACCAAGCCATCCTGTCGTCCGAGTCTTGGTAGCAGGCCCTGCGAATCGACCCTGACCGCTGATTCGGCAAGCGCCTGGTGAAATCGCCAAAGGTTTATGTCCGTGACAGCGGGCTGGTGCATGCGCTGCTCGGACTCGAAACCCTTGAACAGCTCGCCGGACATCCGGTCGTCGGCTACAGCTGGGAGGGTTATGTGCTGGAGAACCTACTCTCGGTCTTGCCCTGGCGCTCATCGGCCTTCTTCTATCGGACCAGCCGCGGCGCTGAGATCGTTCTGTTGCTGGAGCACAATGACGGGACGCGCTGGGCCATCGAGGTGAAACGCAGCCTTGCGGCCAAGGTTGAGCGCGGTTTTCATCAGGCCTGTGAAGAGATCAAGCCGCAGCGGGCCTTTCTGGTGCATGCCGGCGAGGATCAGTATCCGGTTTCAGCGCAGTTGGAGGCCATCAGCCTCAGAGGCCTGATGGAGGCACTTCGTGCAATGGCGCTCGCCACCTGAAGCTCGGCGTTGCATGTAACGCAAACACGACAGAGGGAGCGATGGCATCTACAGAGGTCAACGCCCGCGTCCAAAGACACCGCGAGGCGCTGCGCCGTGCGGGGCTGCGTCCGGTGCAGATTTGGGTGCCCGATACGCGTCGAGCAGGCTTCGCGGAGGAATGTCGCCGACAGTCTCGCCTCGCGGCCCAAGCGGATGCCGCAGACAGCGACATGCAGCATTGGATGGACGAAGCCCTCACCGATCTGGATGGCTGGTCCGCATGACGCGCGGCGACCTGGTGACTTCGGGCGCATCGATCTCGACAAGCTGGTCGAGATCGAGCGTGCCCTCGCCGTCTTTTTGGGCATTGCGAAGTGACAGACATGCGCGTGTCAGTCGATATCGATGGCGATCTTTCCATGGGCTCGCTTCGGCGCTAGCATTTTGCTAGCTAACTGACTCGAGAAGACCGAGATGCCCACCCTAGTCCTACGCAACGTGCCTGATGATCTCTATCAGCGGCTCAAGGAGACCGCAGCCGAACATCGACGCTCCATGACCCAGGAAGCCATCGTCTCCCTGCGCACAGGCCTCGATGGACGCGAGGAACTGCCCAACAGACCCTCACTAGAGGAAAGCCTGGACTGGCTGCGAAGCGAAGTTTGGTCGCTCCCGGTTCTCGATCAACGCAGCGATGATGAGATCCTGGGCTACAACGCGCATGGCCTCTTCGATTGATCTTGCCGTCGACACCAGCGCCTTGGTCGCGATCCTGCTCGGAGAATCGGACGCGCCAGCGCTGCTCGCGGCCTTGAAAGCAGCGGCCCGCATCGGGCTTTGCGCGCCTAACCGCACCGAGCTTCTGCTGGTGGTGCAATCCCGCCTGGGCGATCCTGGCGTCGAGCGAGCCAAACGCTTCCTGGCGCTAGAGCAGGTGCAGACCGTTCCCCTTAGCGAGGCCCTAGCGGATACTGCCGCTGACGCCCACCGCCGTTTCGGTAAGGGCCGACACCCCGCTGGGCTCAATTTCGGCGACTGCTTCTCTTACGCCCTAGCAAGCCGCGAACAAGTGCCGCTCCTGTTCAAAGGGGATGACTTTTCCAAGACCGACTTACGGTTTGCATTGCAACCGATGCCCTGACCGAGCATCGCCTGTATCCAAAGCCTCGCCACCAAGGAGCACACCTCCATGGACCCCCTCGCCAAACCCCTGCGCCGACAGCTCGAAGACGCCATCTTCAAGGCCCGCGGCAAGGACGTCGAGAGCCCCCCCTGGTTCCCGGTCTTCAATGGCGAGCGCATCAACGATCATCATCTGACCTTGGCCGAGAAGCGGGCCGCGCGCGCTCAGCTCGCGGAGGGTGCGGTCAGGTGATCTACGACGACAAGGCTGAACTGCTGGCTGAGATCGCTGCCGGCGAAGATACGCTGCTGGAGCTCAAGGAAGTGGTCTTCAAGGGCGACCAGGTCCGGTTTGCGGGTGAGTCGGGGCGGGCACCAAAGGCGATCGCCGAGGTCTTCGTGTCGATGGCGAACACTGAGGGCGGGCTGGTGGTGTTCGGTGTCGAAGACCGGGGCGAGATCATCGGCATCGACCCCGCCAAGCGCGACAAGCTGGAGCAGTTCGTGGTCCAGTGCGCGCTCGATCATTGCGTGCCGCCGATCGAGCCGGCGTTGGACTGGGTCATGCTGCCGGGCGCCGACGGCCTGAACCGACTGTGTCTCAAGGCATCGGTGCCGCGGGCGCGCTTTTATGTGCATCAGACCAGCGATGGGCGTTTCCTGAAGCGGGTCGGCAGTCATCGCACACCGATCCCGGCGGAGCAATTGGGCCGGCTGTTGGCGAGCCGGCAGCTGATGCTGCCTTTCGAGGAGCGTCCGGTGCTTGGCGCGGATCTGAGCGCCCTGAACCGCACGCGCTTCGAGCGCTACCACGAGCGGCGCTTCGGGCGCCGGCTGGCCGATTCCGCGCTGTCCTACGAGCGATTGCTCGGCAATCTGAAGCTTGCCGTGCAGGACGATGATGGCGCCTGGCGGCCGACCAATATCGGCCTGCTGCTGTTCTGCGATCGCCCCGATCAGCATCTGGGCGGCGCCTATGTGGACCTGGCCGTCTACGACCACCCGGTGGCCGATGGCAATACGCGGGATTCCAAGCGCGTCACGGGGCCAGTGACCGAGCAGATCGAGTGGGTGCTGACCTACCTGCGCACCAGCCCGATGATCAGCACCCTGTCCCGCAAGGATGCCCTTGGCCGCATCGACAAGCCCGCCTACAGCGAATTCGCGTTGCAGGAGGCGGTGGTCAACGCGCTGGCGCATCGCGATTACGAGATCGCGGGCGCCCAGGTCATCCTCACCCTGTTCCCGGATCGGCTCGAGATCCGCAACCCCGGCGGGCTGCACAACAGCCTGACCGAAGAGAACCTCTACGCGGGCTGTCAGCCAGTGCGCCGCAATCAGATCCTGGCCGGTTTTCTGCGCGACTACGAAAGCCCGGCCACCGGGCGCCGCTACATGGAGACCCGCGGCGAAGGCTTCCTGACCTTGGTTAGCAGGAGCCTCGAACTCTCCGGACGCCGACCCGAGCTGGTCAACATGGGTGGGGCAGTAAAGCTGACGTTGTTTGCCTCGCGTCCGGATGCATGAGCGCATGTAGTGCTGAAACGGCTAGAATCTAATCGCGCCGGACAATGGAGCGTGCGGATCAATGCCCAGTGGCGACTGTGTTTCCGCTTTTCGGATGGCGACGCCGTGGACGTCGAAATCGTCGACTACCACTGAGAGGTCAAACAGATGACTCGGGATCTAGCGCCGGTTTCCCCCGGCGAAATGCTGCTGGAGGAGTTCCTGAAGCCGTTGGAGCTGTCGCAGTATGCGCTGGCGCGCGCGCTGCACGTGCCGCCTCGGCGCATTAACGAGATCGTGCATGGCAAGCCTGCAGTGACCGCTGATACCGACTTGCGCCTGTGCCGCTTCTTCGGCCTCTCAGAGGGCTGGTGGCTGCGCCTACAGGCGGACTACGACATCGCCCAGACCAAGGAGCGGATGTCCGAGGTGCTCAACGCGATCGAGCCCTTGCCGCGTGATCGCGAGGCTGCCTGAGCGCGGCTGCTTTTTAGCATTGAGAACGCTTGCCATGATGCGGGCAGCAAGGTCAGCAGCCAAGGCAGACGCCGCGGGGTACAGTCGCTCGGTCGTTGTGATTGACTGAGGCCAGATAGCGCAGCATACTTGTACGACATATTGAACAAGTCGGACGACTGCCATGCAAACCATCACCTTCTCCGATGCCCGCAATCAATTGAAGCAAGTGCTCGATCGGGTTGCAGACGACGCTGACTACACGGTCATCACCCGCCGTGATGCTGAAGACGCGGTCGTGATGTCACTCGATAGCTTCAACAGCCTGATGGAGACGGTCCACCTGCTCCGCTCCCCGGCCAACGCTGAGCATCTTGCTCGTTCCATTGCTCAATATCGGCAGGGACAGACCGCCGAGCATCCATTGCAGCATGACTAGACGATTTGCCTGGACCCAAGAGGCCTGGGGCGATTACCTCTACTGGCAAAGCCAAGACCGCAAGACGCTGAAGCGCATCAATGCGCTCATCGCTGCCATGCTGCGGACACCATTCGAAGGTATCGGCAAACCCGAAGCCCTGCGGGAAAACTTGAGCGGCTTTTGGTCAGGTCGCATCGACCAGGCGAATCGTCTGGTCTACGCTGTCGATACCGATCAGATCACCATCATTTCTTGCCGTTATCACTATTGAGTCGAGCAAGGAATTCCCAATGCCTCTAAGTCCCGATCGCGCATGCCGATCAGATAAAGGATGCCGTCCAGTCCGACGGTGGCGATGGAATGACGCGCCTGCTCCTTGACCAGCGGCTTGGCGTGGAAGGCGATACCGAGCCCGGCGATCGAGAGCATCGGCAGGTCGTTGGCGCCGTCGCCGACCGCGATGACCTGTTCCAAACGGATACCTTCGCGGGCGGCGATCTCGCGCAGCAGCTCGGCCTTGCGCTGGCCGTCGACGATGCGGCCGGTGACGCGACCGGTAAGTCGGCCGTTCTCGAATTCGAGCTGATTGGCGTGGACGTCATCGATGCCGAGCTGGCGTTGCAGGTGCTCGGCGAAGTAGGTGAAGCCGCCGGAGAGGATCGCGACTCGGTAGCCGAGCTGCTTCAAGGCGCCGATCAGCCGTTCAGCGCCGTCGGTGATCGGCAGCCGCTCGGCGATCTCGCTTAGCACCGACTCGTCGAGCCCTTCGAGCAGGGCCATGCGACGGCGGAAGCTCTCGCTGAAATCGAGCTCGCCCTGCATGGCGCGCTCGGTGATCTCGGCGACCTGGGGGCCGACACCGGCCGCGGCGGCGAGCTCGTCGATGACCTCGGTCTGGATCAGGGTCGAGTCCATGTCGAAGCAGACTAAGCGCCGGTTGCGGCGGAAGATGTCGTCTTCCTGGATGGCGATGTCCACATCGAGTTGGCTGCCAAGCTCGAGGAAGCTGGCGTGCAGCGCGCCGACATCGGCGACCGGTCCCTTGAGCCAGAGCTGCACGCAGGCTGGGCGCTGGGGTCTGTTGGCATTGGCATTGGCATTGGCATTGGCATTGGCATTGGCGCTGGTGCTGCCACTGCCGCTGCCGCTCGCGCTGGTGCTGATCTCTGCGCTGGTGCTCGCGTTGGCATTGGTGCTGCTGCTCGCGTTAGCGCTGCCGCTGTCGTTGGTTCTTGCAGTTGCGCTGACAGCGACGCCAATGTTGGTACGAGTCAGGTCGACAGCACCAGTAGTCCGGCGCGTGATCCGGCCTGAGACTCGTGAGATCTGCTCGATGTTGAGCTGGTTCTGGGTAACGACAGCTGCGACCTGTGCGATCTGTGCCGCGCTGATCTCGCGCCCAAGTAACGTCAGGATATGCCGCGCCTGGCCCTGCTCAGCGACCCAATCCTCGTAGGCATCCGCGGCGACCGGCGTGAAGCGTACATCCAGTCCCAGCTCGTGGGCTTGAAATAGCAGCTCCTTAAACACTGGGCATCCAGCGGGCTCTTCCGGCAGCTCCACTAAGAGGCCGAGGGCCAGCGTGTTATGGATCACCGATTGGCCGATGTCGAGCACAGTCACGTCGTAGCGCGCCAGCACCTGCGTCAGGGCCTTGGTGATACCTGGCTGGTCACTCCCAGAGATGTCGATTTGAACGATTTCGCGCATGAGGATTAGTGACTCTTGGTCTCGGCGCGGACATCCTGGATGTCATCCGAGCACATCTAACATCTTACAAGGCCGAGCGTCTTTGGCTAGGCTCAGACCGTTGCTTTTCTGAAGCAATCCCTGATAGAGGAGATCTCACGCGAAGCCGCGAAGCCGCGAATAAGAACAGACGGATCGAGGCATTCGCTTGCCCAGCCACTGTCCCCACCTAAGCACAGGTCTATCAACTGCTTCGTTTCGCGCACATTGGCGACTTTGTGGCTTCGCGACTTAGTAACTTCGCGACTTAGTAACTTCGCGTCTTCGCGGCTTCGCGTGAGCCTCTTCGGCACTCAGGATCGATCACCCGATCAGTTACTCGGAAACAGAAGCGCTATCCAAAAACAAGCCTGCCATCTGTTGCGGCGGCGACGCATTATGAACGTTCGTCGAGACCATCCCGGAGACGTCTAGTCTTTGGGGGCATCGATTAGTGAGATAACTTCGGCGATCATCGGCTCAAGCGCCTGTTGCGCGATCTCGCTCAGGGCGTAGCAGGCATAGCCCCACTCAGCGCCGCCGCCGGAGACCAGCCAGGCCTCTGGGGCGCGCTGATACAGGGCCTCGCACCAGGCGAGGAGTTCGCCTGGGTCATGGAAGTGCGCCATGCTCGAGAGGGCACTGCGGTCTGGCGACAGGCGCCGACATCTGACTTGCCCGGGGGGCGTATCGATCGCGGCGTCGACGAAGATCACGCGCTCGGCGCGGGCCAGGTCGTCGACCAGCTCGGCGGTCAGGATGTGGCGCGCCTGGACCTCGACCGCCCCGGTGGCGGCCTCGGTCTGGGCCCGCGGCTGCGAACTCAGCTGTGGCAGCCTGTTAAAGCGCTCCTGGAGTCGATCGGCAACCAATGGCCCGAGCGCGTCATCGCCACGGATCGGGCTACCGTAGCCGATCACCAGCGCCCGCAGCGGTCGTGCTGCGGTCTGTTGCTCCTGCTGCCCATCCTGCTGCTCCTCTTGCTCCTGCTGCTCCTCTTGCTCCTGCTGCGCTTGGGGGCTTTCGACAGTCGCGCGACCAATGCTCATGCGTCGCGCACCAGTCGATCGATCACAGTGCCGGAGGCATCCTTCAGCTCGATACTCAGTGGCATCTGGCCAAAGGCGTGTGATGCACAAGACAAGCAGGGGTCGTAGCAGCGGATCACCGCTTCGACCCGATTCAGCATGCCTTCGGTGAGCTTATTGCCATCGACATAGGCATCGGCGACCTGCTTGATGCTCTGATTCATCGCCAGGTTGTTGTGGCCGGTGGCGATGATCAGATCGACCCAATTGATGAGGCCGGCATCGTCGATCTTGTAGTGATGCATGAGGATGCCGCGCGGCGCCTCGGAGACGCCGATGCCCTCGTTGCGGTTGCCACGGGCGCGGGAGCGCACGCGGGTGTCGAGGATGCTCGGGTCCTTGAGCAGCCGTTGCATGGTCTCGATGGCGAAGATGATCTCGACCAGGCGGGCATAATGGTAGTGGAAGCTGGAGCGAACCGGTCCGGAGTCCTCCTGCAGCATGTGGAACTCGGCCAGGGCGACATCGGCGAACGGCGTGCCACAGCTCTCGGCATTGTTGAGCCGGGCGAGTGGGCCAACCCGATAGATGCCATTCGGGTAGCCCATCGGCTTGTAATAGGGGAACTTCATGTAGCTGAAGTCTTCGACCGCCTCACCGATGATGCGCGGGTAGTCGGACGGCGGCACTCTGTCTTCGACGATGCGGCCCTGGGCATCTTTGATGCGAATGAAGCCGTCGTAATGCTCGAGCTGACCCTTGGGCGAGACCAGCGACAGGAACATGGTCGGCATGGTGCCGAAGTGCTCGGCCTCGTCCTTGAACTTGGGCACCATGGTCTTGAACAGGCCATAGGTGTCCTTGGCGATGGTGAGCGCCTCCGGCAGCATCTTCAGCATCGCCTCGCGCTTCTCGCTGTCGAGCGGCTCGTTGACGCCGCCCGGCACCACCCAGGTGGGGTGGATCTTCTTGCCGCCGAGGATCTCGATGATGGTCTGGCCGATCTGGCGCAGCTTGATGCCCTGCTTGGCCAGCTCCGGGTCTTTGGCCATGACGCCGAAGATATTGCGTTTGGCGGGGTCAGAATCCCAGCCGAGCAAGAGATCCGGCGATGACAGGTGGAAGAACGAGAGCGCGTGCGACTGCAGCAGCTGCGCTAGGTTCATGATCCGGCGTAGCTTCTCGGCGGTGGGCGGGATGGTCACCGCGAGCAGATCGTCGCAGGCCTTGTTCGAGGCCAGCAAGTGACTGACTGGGCAGATCCCGCAGGTGCGCGCGGTGAGTGCCGGCATCTCGCGGTAGGGGCGGCCCTCGCAGAATTTCTCGAAGCCGCGGAACTGGGTCAGATGAAACTTGGCGTCTTCAACCTCGCCGCTGTCGGCGAGCTGCAGCGAGATGCGGGCATGGCCCTCGATGCGGGTGACCGGGTCGATGCAGATGGTTCGGCTCATGGTCGCTTAGTCCAGGGCGTTGACTGTTGATAGGGCGTTGTCAGGGTTGCGAGTCGCGGGCTGCGCTCAGGCACCAAAGCGAGTCATGCGCAGCGGTTCTGGCCTGCGGCCTGCCAGCAGCTCGCTCAGCACGTAATGGATGCTGTCTGCGTGCGGCGGGCAGCCGGGAATGAAGACGTCGACATCGACCACAGCATGCACCGGCTTGACGGTCTGCAGCAATGCTGGAACGCCTTGGGTCGGGATCTGTTGGTGAATGTTGACGTTCTCGAGATAGGCCCGCTCATAGACCGCCTCGAGCTTGAACGGATTGCGCATCGCAGGAACGTTGCCGTTGACCGCGCAGTCGCCCAGGCTCACGAGGAGCTTGCAGCGCTCACGAAACAGCTTCGCCTTATGGAGATCTTCTTCATTGCTGATCGAGCCTTCGATAATGCCAACATCGACCTGCTCAGGCAGCTCCTTGCTGTCGACCAGCGGGCTGTAGACGATGTCGATCTGTTGCGCCAGGTCGACCAGGCGCTCGTCCATATCGAGGAACGACATGTGACAGCCAGAGCAGCCGTCGAGCCAGATGGTGGCAACGCTGATCTTGGTGCCGCTGGTGTCTGGCGCGGGCTGGATTTGGGCGGCGCTGCCAGTGGTTGCTTGGCTCGTCGCGGCTGTCGCTGCGGGCTGCGTGCTCATCGTGCGGATCTCCGTCGAGCAAGGATCGGCAGGAAGTGTTGGTCTTTGACCATCTCACCGACAGAAGTGCCCTGTTTCACCAAGGCACCGGTCGGGCAGACCTGGACGCATTTACCGCAGCTGGTGCAGGTGTCGCTCTCGCCCCAGGGCTTGGCCAGGTCGGTGATTACTTGGCAATCGCTGCCACGCCCCATGACGTCCCAGGTATGGGCACCCTCGATCTCGTCGCAGACGCGCACGCAGCGAGTACAGAGCACGCAGCGATTATGGTCGACGCGGAACATCTCATGGGTGCTGTCGACCGCATAGCCGCTATTGCGGTAGGGCATGCGTACGTGGTCGACACCGCAAGTATTGGCGAGCCATTGCAGCTCGCAATGGCCGTTCGAGACGCAGACCGAGCAGACGTGATTGCGCTCGGCAAACAGCAGCTCGACGAGAGTGCGCCGATAGCGCTGCAGCTTTTCGGAGTTGGTCGTGATCTCCATGCCCTCGGCGACGCGCGTCGCGCAAGCTGCGAGCAGACGGTTCTGGCCAGCGACCTCGACCATGCAGAGGCGACAGGCGCCGACCACGGAGAGCCCCTCCATCCAGCAGAGGCTGGGGATGGGGATCTTGTTTTCGCGACAGACTTCGATGATGGTCTCGTCTTCGCGCGCCGACAGATCTTGACCGTCGATGCGAAGCGTGACGACGCGGACACTCGGTTGTGTGGCGATGATGGGCATCGGACTTCCCGTATCAGGCGAGGAGATGAGGGACTGCTAAAGCGTTAAGGGCTGACAATACACGAGCGATGCGACGGGCGCATGTCCATCCGGCGCCTCTTAACCCTTGCGATGAGCGATGTTTAAACGCGGTCGGCTTGCTCGAAATGCTCAAGCAGGCGGCCAAGCGAACGGATTGTGGGTTGTCTCTGCTCGGCGAGGGCCCTACGGTCGATCTCATCGAGCAGCATAGCCAAGGCGCCAGGATCACGTGGACAACGATTGAGAATGTAGCCGATCATCGCCTCGCTGAGGTGCAGTCCGCGCTGCTCGGCGCCGATGTGCAGCAGTTCGGCGCGGCCGCTGTCGCTCAGTGGTCTTAAATTGTAGCTGGGGCCGGCGGCCAGGCGCGACCTGAGATCAGGGAGCCTGATCCCGAGACGTCCGCTCGGCTGGCGGGCAGCCGCGAGCAGGCGCCGGCCCGCATCCCGTGCCCGGTTGTAGAGATTGAACAGCGCCCGCTCCCAGGCCGGATTGCCAGCGACGGCCTGGATGGCATCCAGCAGAATGGCATCGCGCTGCTCAAGATCATCGAGGACGTCTGGCGTTAGGCTGGGGGTATCGAGCGGCAGATAGATCACCCCGAGGCCGCGATGGCGGACCTCGCCAGCAGCGCAGACGAGGAGCTGCGACTTGCCGCTAGCGGCGCCGCCATGGATATAGAGATAGCGCTCGCCACTCCCATCAGCCCACTGCCGAACCGCGGCGACGGCGGCAGCGTTGCCATGGGCAATGAAGCCATCGAGGCCCCAAGGCTCGGGCTGGCGCAGTGCAAGCGGGAGCTGCGGTGGGCGCTGCTCGTGCACGGGCCTCTCAGCGACTCAGGGCGCTGGCCGTGGTGGCCAAGCGGCGACCGAGTGCTTGGCAGAGATCGCGCTCGATCTCAGTGAGCGGTTGGTCGTTGTTGAGGCCAGCGACGTGGGATGGCCCATAGGGGGTGCCGCCGGCCTGGGTATGGATCAGTCCGGTCTCACTATAGGGAAGGCCGAGCAGCAGCATGCCATGGTGCATCAGGGGCAGCATCATCGAGAGCAGCGTGGTCTCCTGGCCGCCATGCAGACTGGAGGTGGAGGTGAAGACCCCAGCGGGCTTGCCGCTGAGGGCGCCTGACAGCCAGACCGCGGAGCTGCCATCAAGGAAATACTTCAGCGCCGCTGCCATGTTGCCAAAGCGCGTTGGGCTACCGAGGGCGAGCGCACTGCAATGGCGCAGATCGTCGAGGTCGGCATAGGGGGCACCGGACTCCGGGATTGACGCTGCGGTGGCCTCGCAGACTGCCGAGACCGGCGGGACGCTGCGTAATCGCGCCTCTAAGCCGGCCTCCTCAGCGCCGCGCGCGACCTGACGCGCCATCTCAGCGGTTGCTCCATAGCGACTGTAATAGAGGACAAGCAGGTAGGACATGGGTTGATTCTCGCGAATGCGGTCGAGCGAAAGCGCGTTGATGAGGAGGATACCATGCAGCGATTGTGCTGCCGGCCTGCGAAGCTCCAGCAGCTTGCGCCTCCTCTGCTTGCCGTGCAGGATCGCTCAGGGCGTTTGCGCTAGCCGGTGCTCGAAATGGCTGAGCAGCCGTGAGCGCAGATTTTTCTCCTTGTGCTTGGCGGCTGCCGAGAGGCGTTTCTCGGCCACGCCCATCAAGGTGTCCTGAGCCCCTTTGGCGTGCTCGTCCTCAGGCTGGCGCTGCAAGTAGCTGCCATCGGGCTGCATGTCCCAGGCCGAGCGCTGATCGGCAAACTGCACGTCAAGGATCAAGCGCAGCTCTTGGCGTAGCTCGGGGTCCTCAACCGGCGCATGGACCTCGACGCGGCTTTCGAGATTACGGCGCATCATGTCGGCTGAGCCAATGAAATACTCTTCATCACCGCCGTTGCGGAAGTAGAGGATACGACCGTGCTCGAGGAAACGGCCGACGATGCTGACCACGCGCGCGTTCTCGCTGAGTCCTGGTATCCCCGGCCGGAAGCGGCAGGTATCGCGGACGATCAGGTCGACCTTGACCCCAGCCCGACTCGCCTTATAGAGCGCGCGGGCGATGTCCGGGTCCTCTAGTGCGTTCATCTTCATCTGGATCAAGCCGCCGCCATGCTCGTTCTCGTGCACCCTGATCTCGCGCTCGATCTTCTCCAGGATGCCGCGCTTGAGCGTATAGGGCGCGGCGAGGATCTTGCGATAGCTGGGTGGCGGCGAGTAGCCGGTGAGGTAATTAAAAAGCTCGGTCAGATCCTGGCCGATGTCCTCGTCGCAACCGAGCATGCCGAGGTCAGTGTAGAGCTTGGCGGTGCCGCCATGATAATTGCCGGTGCCGATGTGGTAGTAGCGGCGCAGCTGCGAGTAATCTCGGCGCACCACGAAGATCAGCTTGCAGTGGGTCTTGAGACCGAGCACACCGTAGGTGACATGGATGCCTTCGCCCTCTAGGCGACGTGCCCAGCCGATGTTGGCGGCCTCGTCAAAGCGCGCCTTGAGCTCGACCATGACCGCGACCTGCTTGCCATTACGCGCAGCCTTGATTAACGCATCGAGGATGGCGCCGCCCGAGGTCCGGTATAGGGTCATCTTGATCGCCAATACCTTTGGGTCCTTAGCGGCGGTGGTCAGAAAGCGCTCGACGGTGGTCGAGAAGGACTCGTAAGGATGCTGCAGCAGCAGCGGTCCGCTCTCGCGGATGATATGGAAGAGATTGCGCCGATCATTCCCGAGCACCGGATGATCGCCGGAGCGATGCGGTTTGTCGTGGAGCTCTGGGATGTCTAGGCTGGCCAGCTCGAAGAGGTCGCGACGACCCATCAGGCCACCGATCTCATAGACGTCATCGGCCTCGTTGAGGCCAAGCTCAGCGGCGAGCATACCGCGATGCACCGGGTCCATGCCGGCCTGCACCTCGAGCCGGACGATGGGCGCGAAGTGGCGTTCGCGCAGCTCGGTCTCGATCATCTCGAGCAGGTCTGAGGCCGCCTCTTCCTCCGGCTCGACGATGGCGTTGCGCGTGACCCGGAACAGCTCGCAGCTCTCGATCTCCATGCCGGGGAAGAGCATGTCAAGGTTGTGGACGATGAGATCGTCTAGGGTGACGAAGGTATTATCGAGTCCGTCGACCTGGATGAGCCGTTTGGAGACATCCTTGCTCACTGGAACCTTGACCCGCGCCATGTAGATATCGCTGCCGCCGGGGAAGCGTAGCCGCACCAGCAGATTGAGCGCCAGATTAGAGATGAAGGGGAACGGATGCGCCGGGTCCATCGCCAGCGGTGTAATCATCGGGAAGATGTTGGTGCGGAAATGCTCGCGGAGCCGTTCGCGGATATCGGTCGTAAGCGCATGCATCTCCACCAGCCGGATATCCTGTGCCTCGAGCGCCACCATCACCTCGCGGTAGATGCGCTCTTGATCGGCCTGGATAGCGGCGATCTCGGCGCGGCATTCGTCGAGCTGCTGCGAGGGTGTGCGGCCGTCGACGGTTTGGCTGTGCACGCCGGCGGCGATCTGCTGCTTCAGCCCACCGATGCGCTTCATGAAAAACTCATCGAGGTTGTTGCTGACAATGGCTAAGAACTTGACACGCTCCAACAGCGGTGTGCGCGGATCATCGGCCTCGTGCAGCACGCGACGGTTAAAGGCAAGCCAGGTTAGCTCGCGATTGAGGTAGAGTGAGGGGTCGTCGAGATCGGGCTCTGGGTTGACGACTGGCGCATCGGTGTCGACCGACTCGATATCGGCCTCGTCGTCTTCTTCAATCGGTGTTGCGCTGGCATCGGTCATCGTCATCTCCCCGGTGGTGGCTTATGCACTTTGGCAGCGCGCTATGCTAACAGCGCTGGGATGCAGTCGTTTGGTTGTGAATCTCGACTGGCTGCTTTGGCGTGTTGTTGTTGAATGGGCTTTGATGTCTCATCCTGTGATTGATCAAGTGTACGCTGGCGCTGATGCACCGCGCGGCGATTTTGTCTTCGACGAGCGTGTTGCCCCTGTCTTCTCTGACATGATCGCCCGCTCAGTCCCAGGCTGGAGTGAGCTGGTGCGTCTTATCGGGCTGATCGGCGCGCGCCTGGCACAGCCGGGAGCCCGCATCTACGATCTGGGCTGCTCGCTTGGCGCAACCAGCGCTAGCATTCTAGCGCGGCTGCCAGAGACTGCGGGCACTGATGCGGATGCCATCCAGCTCTATGCTGTCGATCGTGCGCCGGCGATGCTCGATGAGCTGCGGTTGCGGCTCGCGCCGGAGATCGCGCGCGGCCGGCTGCAGCCAATCTGTGCGGATCTGCTTGATCTGACCATCGCCGATGCCTGCCTGGTGGTGATGAACCTGACCTTGCAGTTCATCCCACCCGCGCACCGCTTGCCGCTGCTGCAGCGCATCCGCCGGGGTTTACGTCCCGGTGGGGCGCTGATCTTAGCGGAGAAGGTGGCGATCGCCGATGAGGATGACCTACTCACTCAGCTGCACGCCGACTTCAAGACCGCACAGGGCTACAGCCAGCTTGAGATTGCCCGCAAGCGCGCTGCGCTGGAGCAGGTGCTGATCCCAGACAGCCCAGCCGCACAGCTGGCCCGTCTCCGAGAAGCCGGCTTTACCCGCATCCTGCCCTTCTTCCAGTGCTTGAGCTTTGTGGGCTGGATCGCGCGCTAAGCTCTTAAATAACCAGCGGTTGGTGTTTCATGTGCCGTCAAGTCCCGCGCCCTGGGGTACAGCGATCAGCAGGTCAAGCATCGGTGCTGATGCAGCGCTTCGAGCCATTCCTCGCCGCCTTGCAGGGCACGCCGCTAGCCGCCTGGGCAGGGCCACTGTATCAGCTCACCGCGGCACGGCTGCAGCCAGCCCGACATGGTGACCTTGACGCCTGGGTCGGGGCCCTCGAGCAGCTGCCGGTCTTGCCGCCGGCGACCCTCGTCTTAGATCGGCCTTGCGTTGGACTGGTCGGCGAGCAGCCCTTGCCGGCCGTGCTCAGCGCACTGCTGCGGCAAGCGCTTCAGCAACTGCATCCTTGGCGCAAAGGTCCCTTCTGTCTGCACGGCATCGAGATCGATGCCGAATGGCGCTCGGACTGGAAATGGGCGCGCCTTGCCGAGGCGATCTCGCCCCTAAGGGGCCGGCGCCTGCTCGATGTCGGCTGTGGTAATGGCTATTACGGCTTGCGTGCGCTTGGTGCTGGTGCTGAGCTGGTGCTCGGCATTGATCCCACGCTGCGGTTCGTCTTGCAGTTCCTTGCCCTTGAGCAGCTGATGAGCACCGAGCGGCTGGCGGTCTTTCCGCTTGCCGATGATGATCTGCCAGGTCTGTGCGCAGTGGCGGCGGGCGGTTTCGATACCCTATTCTCGATGGGCGTGCTCTATCACCGCCGCGATCCTCTCCAGCATCTGGCCCGATTGCGCGATTGTCTCCGGCCCGGTGGGGAGTTAGTGCTCGAGACCCTGGTGACCGATCGTCCCGAATCCGAGCGCGCCGCCGAGGCGCTTGCCAGCCCTGGGTTTTCAGCGGCATCGCGTCCGAATCCGAGTCCGAGCTGTCCGTTGTTGCGGCCACCGGGCCGCTACGCACAGATGCGTAACCTGCACGCGATCCCGAGTATCGCCACCCTGATCGACTGGCTCGAGGCCACCGGCTTTGGTGATATCCGGCTAGTTGACCTGTCCCGTACGACAACTGACGAGCAGCGCTCCACGCCCTGGATGCGTTTTCAGTCGCTCGCCGACTTTCTCGACCCCCAAGATCCGCGCCTGACTATCGAAGGCCACCCAGCGCCCGTACGGGCGCTGTTGTTAGCGGTCGTCTGAATTTCATCCATTGATCGCTGTCGAAGCCCTACCGATCAAGCCCTGCATGCCTCTGTAAAGCTGGTTTTACTGCGCTTCGTCGTTGTCATTAGCGATCAGCGCCACGACACTAGGATATTACTCGCAGATCAGTATTCCCCCGGTGGCTCAATCTCTGCTGCGCCGCCATCGAGCGGTTGTGCGCAGCTGCTGTTGAAGCAGAATCCAGAACAATCGTTAGAGCAATCCCTGTGAGACCTCTCCTCAAAGTTATTCTTCCCATCCTCATCCTCGCCCTTGGCTTTGGTGTCTTTCGGTTGCTGGTTGCCACCAAGCCAGAGCAGGCGTCACCCCAGGTAGAAGAGCGCATTTGGCGCGTCGATGTGGACCCGGTCGAGCTGCTCCGGGCAGCGCCGCAGCTTGAACTCTACGGGCGGGTCGAGACCCCGGATCTGTTGCGTGCAACCGCATCGGCCTCGGCCTGGGTCACCGAGGTCCTGGTGCAAGATGGCGACTTTGTCGCGGCGGGCGATCTGCTGCTGCGTCTGGATAAGCGCGACTTCGAGCCGCGCATCGATCAAGTCAAGGCCGAGATTGCCGACCTCGAAGCGCAGATTGCCAGCGAGAAGAACCGCTTCGAGACCGATCGGTTGGCGCTCGAGCAAGAGCAGCGACTGCTTGAGCTGGCCCAGGATGCGGTTGCGCGCCAGCAACGACTGAAGACACAGCAGGTCGGTGCCGAGCAGGCCCTCGACGACGCCAAGCGCACCGAGGCCCAGCAGCAGCTCACGGTCACCAGTCGCGAGATGAGCATCGCCGATCATCCCAGCCGCCTGCGCGGGCTTGAGGCACGTCTCGCCAGTGCCAAGGCGCGGCTGGCCGAACTCAACCTGGAGTTTGAGCGCGCTACCCTGCGCGCGCCCTATAACGGGATCATTACCAGCGTCGAGGTCACCGCTGGCGATCAGGTGACCAAGGGCGAGACCTTAGCCCGGCTCTATGCGACCGAGAGCCTTCAGGTTCGGGCACGCATCCCTGCTCCTTATCAAGACGAGCTGATCGAGGCGGTGAAACAGGGGCTGCCGCTGTCGGCGACGGCGCCGATTGGTGCTGAGTCGTTGGCGCTGCGCTTCGATCGCTTAGCGGGAGAGGCCGACCCAAGCGGCGTCGATGCGCTCTTTGAGCTGGAAGGTGATCCGAGCCTGGTGCGCCTCGGGCAACTGCTGAGCGTCTATCTCGAACGGCCAATCCGTGAGGCGGTGGTCGCGGTGCCCTTCCGCGCTGTCTATGGTGGCGACCGGCTCTACCTGGTTAAGGAGGGCCGTATGCAGGGGGTGGATGTCGAGAGTCTCGGCACCCGTATCGGCGCCGACGGTGAAGAACGGCTGCTGGTGCGCTCGGATCAACTGGCCGCCGGCGATGCCCTAGTGACCACGCACATGCCGAATGCGATCGAGGGGCTGCGGGTCGCCATCGTGGGCGCTGAACCGGGGAATAGCGGCCCTGAGCCGAGACCTAAGCCTGATGTCGCCGCGGCCAAGTCGGGCACTGCCGAGAGTCCCAACTGACGGCCACCACGCATGGATACCGCAAGTCTGGATACCAATAGCCCGGAGCGCACTAGCTTGGACACTGCAAGCCGCCATCGCACCGACATCATCGGCATCTTTGCCCACCATAAGGTCGCGGCCAATCTGCTGATGGTGATCATGCTGCTGACCGGCGCCTTTGCGCTGGATCGGCTCAACGTTCAGTTCTTCCCGACCTTCGAGCTTGATATCGTCTCAGTGCGGGTGGTCTGGTCTGGTGCTAGCGCCGAGGATATCGAAGACGGCATCACCAACCCACTCGAGCAACGGCTGCGTACCGTCGATGACCTTGACAAGATGACCTCGACCTCGAGTCAGGGCATCTCATCGATCACGCTCGAGTTCAAGGAAGGCGTCGATCCGCTGCTGGCGCTCGATGAGGTGCGGCGTGCGGTCGATGAGTTCCGCAACTTCCCGCAGGATGCCGAGAAACCTGAAGTTGCGCTGATCAGTCGCTATGAGCAGGTGGCGCGGCTGGTGATCACTGGGCTTGAGGATCGCGATGAGATGCGCCGCTTGGTGCGACGCTTCGAGACCGAGCTGCTCGAGCGCGGTCTGGATCAGGTACAGATCAATGGTCTGCCGAGCGAGGAGATTCGCATCCAGGTCGATAACGACGAACTCGAGCAGCTTGGCATTGGTCTGCAGGAGATCGGCCAGCGCGTCAGTGATTTTAGCCTCGATCTGCCGGCTGGCTCGATCGGGCGCGATGAGGGCTCGCGCGAGCTGCGCAGCCTCGACAAGCGGCGCGAGTCAATCGGTTTTGAGCAGATCCCGATCCGCGCCGACCAGCAGCTGCGCGTCGAGCTTGGCGATGTAGCCGAGATCGAGCGGCTGCCGCAGGATCGCTCGGTGCTGCTGTCGGTCAATGGCCAGCCGGCGGTCGAGATGGTGCTGCAGCGCAGCGAGCGCGGCGATACCCTGGTCGCTGCCCGCGCCTTCCGCGACTGGCTCGAGGAGACCCGCCCAACCCTGCCGCCTGGGGTCGAGATCCTCGTCTACGATGCCTCCTGGGAGCTGGTGCGCGATCGCATCATGCTGCTGGTGACCAATGGCCTCGGCGGCTTGGTGTTGGTGGTCGCGATCCTCTATCTGTTCCTCACGGGCCGGGTTGCGTTTTGGGTCGCTTGGGGGATTCCAGTCTCCTTTGCCGCGACCCTGTTCATCCTCTATCTGGTTGGCGGCAGCATCAATATGATCAGCCTGTTCGCGCTGATCATGGCGCTCGGTATCATCGTCGATGATGCTATCGTCGTCGGCGAAGATGCGATGGCCCACTATCAGATGGGCGAAGATCCCTTGCTGGCCGCAGAAGGTGGTGCGCGGCGGATGCTGGCGCCGGTCATCGCCTCTTCGCTAACCACCATCGCGGCCTTTTTGCCGTTGATCCTGGTTGGCGGGCGCATCGGCAATATCCTCGGCGCCATCCCGATCGTGATTATCTGCGTGATCCTGGCCTCGCTCGTCGAGAGCTTCCTGGTCCTACCTGGCCATCTGCGCAATGCCTTTGTGCATACCCATAAGATCAAGCCAAACTCGCTCCGCGCGCGACTGGACCGCGGCTTCGAATGGTTCCGTGATCATGCCTTTCGGCCGCTAGTGGTGATCGCCGTGCGCAATCGTTTCGCGACCGTAGCGGGCGCGATTGCGATGCTGATGATCGCCATCGGCCTGCTCGCCGGTGGGCGGCTCGGTTTCGTCTTCTTCCCGACCCCTGAGTCGCAGATCATCAATGCCAATGTGACCTTTGCCGCGGGAACCCCGCGCACCCGTGTCGATGCCTTTCTGCTTCATCTCAAGGAAACGCTGTACCAGACCGAGAAGGAGCTCGAGCAGGGTGAGCTGATCAACGTCGTGCTCGCCTTTCATGGCGCTAAAAGCGGTGGTGGTGCTGGCGGTGGAGCAGCGGATCAGCTCGGCTCGTTACAGATCGAGCTGGTAGAGCCTGATTTCCGGACCGTGCGCAATAACCAGCTGATTCGCGCCTGGCGCGAGCGCATCGAGATGCCGGCTGGCCTGGAGTCGCTCAATATCACCGCGCGCCGGGTCGGTCCGCCGGGGCGGGATCTGACCATCCGCCTCACCGGGGCCTCGGCTGACGAGCTGAAGTCGGCAGCCTTGGCACTCTCACAGACCATCTCTGGCATTGATGGGGTGCTCGAGGTCGAAGACGACATGGCCTATGGGCGCGAGCAGCTGATCTATCAGCTGACGCCGGTGGGTGAAGCCTTGGGCCTTACCGTGGCCAATCTTGGTCGGCAGCTGCGCACCGCCTTCGATGGCCAGCTGGTGCAGATCCTCCAGGATGGCGCGGATGAGGTTGAGGTCCGGGTTACCTTGCCATCGGCTGAGCGCGGCACCTTGGCAAGCCTCTATCGGCTCAATGTGCGCACGCCGGATGGCGCTTCAGTGCCGCTGACCGCAGTGGCGGACTGGCGCTCGCGGCGCGGATTCGAGGTCTTACGCCATGCCGATGGCAAGCTGGCTGTCGAAGTCACCGCTGACATCGATACCAATGTCACGACCGTTGGTGAGGTCACCGCGGGTCTCGAAGAGAGGACCCTGGCTCAGCTGCAGAGCGACTACGGCGTCGATTATTCATTCGAGGGCCGCTCGGCCGATCAGCGCGATACCCTTTCGGACATGCGCAAGGGGTTGGTGCTGGGTCTGATCCTGATCTATCTGATCCTGGCCTGGGTGTTCTCGTCTTATGGCTGGCCCTTGGTAGTGATGGCGGTGATCCCCTTTGGTCTGACCGGCGCCTTGCTCGGGCACTGGGTGATGGGCATCGACCTGACCATCCTGTCGCTATTCGGTATGTTTGGCCTCTCCGGCATTGTCGTCAACGACTCGATCATCCTGGTCAGCTTTTACAAACAGTTGCGCGGTCAGGGGCTGTCGATCCAAGAGGCTCTGATCGAAGCCGCCTGTCAGCGTCTACGTGCAGTGCTGCTAACCTCGCTGACCACCATCGCCGGCCTGATGCCGCTGCTGTTCGAGACCTCCTATCAGGCCCAGTTCCTGATCCCGATGGCCACCTCCATCGCATTCGGGCTGGGCTTCGCCACCCTGCTGATCCTGCTGGTGATCCCCTCGCTGCTGTCAATGCATGAGAGCGCGCATGGACGGCTGCAGCGGTGGTTTGGGCGCTCGGCGAGCCTGTCGACGCCGCCGTCGGCACCGGCGGAATCGGGGTAGAATGCGGCCTTGCTTCAGCATCGATGATAGGAGTCTCGAGTGAGCCTGGCCCGATCCGATCAGCTCTTTCCTTGGGCTAACGCCTGCCCTCGTCTGTGCTGCCTCACCTGGGGGCGCATCTTGGGGCTGTTCTTTGCGCTCTGGCTGTGGCTGCCGCTGGCGGGGCAGCCACTGCTCGCCGAAGAGTTCGGTGATCGGCTGCCGGCTGCGATCGAGCCTGCGATCAACCCGCTGCGCCCGCCTGATACCTCCAGCCCGAGGGCGACCATTGCCAGCCTGATCCTGAATCTGGACCGCGTCTATCTGATTGGCAAGGACCCCGAGCGGTCGGGCCGGGAGACGATTCAGCCACTGCGCCGTGCGGTGCGCACCTTGGACCTCAGCGAGGTTCCCCGGGCCTTTGCCGAGGGTGTCGGGGCCGAGGTTGCGCTCTTGCTGAAAGAGGTCATCGACCGCGTTGGGCTGCCGCCTTACGCCAGTATTCCGGATGCCAAGCAGGTCGAGCGTGAGGCATTGACCCAATGGCGGATACCCAATACCGAGATCCTGCTGCAGCAGGTCCAAGAAGGGCCGTGCGCGGGGACCTGGCTGTTCAGTGCGGATACCGTCGACAGGGCGGAGGACTTCTTTGCCAGTGTCGAGGATCTGCCTTATCGACCGCTGGGCTCGACGCCAGGGATCTATCGCGCCTATACGCTGACGCCTGGGACCGGGGTCGATTTCACCTGGGCCGACAGTCACGCACTGCCGCCTTGGCTCGCTGAAGAATGGCTTGGGCAGGCGGTCTGGCAATGGCTCGCTGCTGCGGTTGCTGTCATCAGTGCGATTGCCATCGCGCTCTTGGCCTACCGGTTAGCGCGTCGCGCCGAGCGCCGTGCCAAGGCCAAGCTCGGCCGAGAGACCCGCTGGCGCACGATGGCGGCATTGGTGCTTGCGTTGTTGCTGGCGGTTGGTGTCCATGCGCTGATCGATTGGCAGATCAATTTCACGGGGTCGATGCTGCAAAGCATCGAGCGGGTCTTCGTTGTCATCGAGTATTCACTGCTGGCTTGGCTGGTCGCGGTTGTCTTCAGCCGTATTCCAGAGGCCATCATTCGCTCGCGTCGCCTGCGCTCGCGCGGTATCGATAGCCAGCTGCTGCGTCTCGGCTTCAAGCTCCTGATCGTCATCGCCATCGCCGCGATGGTGATCGATGCCGCCGACCGGATCGGTTTACCTGCCTATTCGGTGCTGACCGGTCTTGGCGTCGGCAGTTTGGCGATCGCGCTTGCCGCCCGCGAGACCCTGGCCAACCTGCTCGGTTCGATCGCGATCATGCTCGATCGGCCATTCGCAATCGGCGACTGGATCAAGCTCAACGGCGTCGAAGGCACGGTCGAGGACATCGGCTTCCGCAGCACCCGCATCCGCACCTTCTATGATTCGCAGCTCTCGGTGCCGAATTCATCCACCATGGCAGCGACCATCGACAACATGGGCCGGCGCTCCTATCGGCGCGTCTATACTACCCTGGCGATCCGCTACGACACGCCGCCAGAGCGTGTCGAGGCCTTCGTTGAAGGCATCAAGGCCGTGATCATGGCAACGCCCAGCACGCGCAAGGATTATTTCCACGTTGTACTCAACGATTTCGCGCCGAGCAGCCTCGACATCATGCTCTACTTCTTCCTGCAGGTTCCGGACTGGTCGGCCGAATTGATCGAGCGCCAGCGCGTGCTGCTCGAGATCGTCCGTCTTGCCGAACGGCTCAAGGTCAAGTTTGCCTTCCCGACCCAGACTGTCGAGATTGAGCGTTTGCCGGAGCTGTCACATCCTCACTCTAGCTCGTCTGCAGAATGGCCGAGAACGAATGGCTGAGCTGCATTGGTACGAGGCGCATGGTATTGGTAGACGAGAGATGAAACGCAAAGGCTACATAGAATGACCATGACCCAAGATCCTAACACTCTGGCAGCTTACGTCGTTTGCTTGGACAACGCTGACTATCCTGCCTCCCTCGAACGTCACAAGATCTACAAAGTCCTTCCCGATGAAGAAGCGGCGGCAGATGGTGACATCAGACCTCCCAGGTCGACTGTCCAAAAACGCTCCAATTAATTGAATTTAAAAGACATTTTTAATAATTGGACATTTGGTCAACCGATTGCGCCAGGTAAGCAGTTGATTTGCAAAGAGCAGCGCTCAAGGAAACCCGATATCGCGGGATAAAGTTGTCCAAAATATTGGCCCAATTTGCGGTCGATTCCGGGAGGTCTGGACATACAAGTGATTGATGAGAGCGGCAAAGATTACCTTTATTCCGCAACGCGCTTTGTTCCGATTCAGGTTCCGTTGGTGGTCAAGCATTCTCTTGATGAGGCTGCTTGATTCAAGCTGACTTTGATGACCGGAGGTGATGGCCCGAACCACGGCTTTGCGCTTGAGGCTAAAGCGCTGCTCGTTGGCTTGGGTGAAACCAGATACGATGCAGGGATTGCAACGCTCGCACAGCCGGCTGTACACATCGCTTGCAGATTGCAAGAGAAGGATCAAACAAGGACCGCATCATGTCGACATCGCTCCGCGACGCCATCCTCGCCGCTGTTCCGGCGGATGGCTCCAGTATCGGTAATCTGAAGCTGTTCCGCGCGATACAGGGCAGCGTCAACGCAACCGGGGAGCCGGTCACTCAAGAGGCGGTGCAGGCGATCCGCGAAGCACTGGTTTCCGACGGCATCCTCGGTCGCGGGAGAGGTCGCGGCGGCTCGGTCTTTCGCCGCAGCGCGGTCGCTACGTCAACATCGGCAGCAGCGCCTGTGGATAGCGTCCCGGAGCTGGCAGCGTCCGCTGACGCCAAAGCTGACGTCGATGCCGATGCCAAAACCGGAGCCGACTTCGATGCCGACGCTGAAACTGGAACCGCTGCCGAAGCCGGAACCGCTGTTGATGCGATTGCGCAGCAGAAGACGCCGAGCACCAGTGCTCAGCCGGCAGATCACGGCACCTTCGGCACCTACCGGCATCAGAAGCTGGCCAAGCAGCGCCCGGATGTCGGCATCCAGGATCAATTCAGCCAGCACCGCTCACCCAAGCGCTACCGTTACGACTCGAGTCTGGCGCCGGAGCTGTGCTGGGACGAGAGCGCCGAGCGCGACCTTGCCGACTGGCTGCTGACGCTGATCACCGCTGCCGCCGAGCAGGGCGAGCAGCAGGTGTTTGCCGAGCCGCAACGCTGGTTGGGGAGCGGCGAGCTGTTTCGCTCCACCCGCGAATGCGCCGCTCGCATCAAGAGCCTGACCCAGCCGTTCTTGAGCTGGGCCGGCAAGGCCGAGCGCCACCAGATCAGCGTGCCGACGGTGCCGCTGTTCGTCCACGAGCGCCATTCTACCCGCGCCATCCTGGAGCGCCTGCAACGCTACAAGTCGGCTGGCCAAAACCTCGATCTGTTCGGTGATCCGCAGCTGGATCTGGCCGATAAGCTCGACGCCTACCAGCACCAAGGCCCTTGGACCGACCGGCTGATCCTCGGCGACTCGCTGCAGGCGATGAACTCACTGCTGGAGTACGAGGGGCTCGGCGGTCAGGTGCAGATGATCTACATCCCCGATACATCGCCATCGTCTTCGGTGCCGAGAACTGCGCGATCGACTCGCAGTTCATCTTCTACGCCGCGAGCGATACCCATTTCCTGCACTACGACCAGCTCTATTTGTTCGGCTTCGCGATCGAGGCCAAGGCGCGCCAGCTGGTCTCGGATTAGCGTCGACTGCCCATCCCGGCGCCCTACATCGCCTCACATCAGCCGCAGCGAAAAGCAGAGCGAGAAACGAGCGACGCTTTTTGCTGCCCGATTACATGTGATTGTTATGCGCTGTATGCCTCTCTAGTCTCAAGAAGGATCAGCTGTTCAGCTTTCTGTTCGTTCTCTTCTTCGTAGAAGTCGGTGCTATAGTTGGTGATTATTGCCTCTACCATTGGATTTCGATTGCTCTCGTTCCCGCCCACGTGGTAAAAATGTTCACGCGTTAAAACATTGAGGCTCATGGGGCCAAATGTGTGAGCCCTTGCCATGAGTCATTGCTGTTTGCAGAAAATTTGTGATAATAACAAAACACCGCATAGCAAATTTTGTCAAACTATTATGCTTATTTTTTCCG
>POWB01000014.1 GCA_010912705.1 Halochromatium sp. | reverse complement strand
GGCGATGGCGATGGCGGGACGGTTGCGGTGTTCATGAGGGCCTCCGGTGATGGCTTTGCACCGGCGACATCCTAGTCACTACCCTGTCAAGGGATCACGCACGCTTGCCGGAACTACACGACCAATCTCGAGGTCGACGAAGGCGCCTTCATCCCGGTGAACACGCCGGTCGAGGATGGCCAGGAGATGGAGGTGCTCGGCGTCAAGATGCAGTTCTTCACCCGCTATGGCTCGGACGACAAGGTGCATACCACCGTCTGGCTGCCGGAGCGCGAGATCCTGCTGACCACCATGCTGTGGTCGAGCCCGCCGCAGCTCTATTCAGTGAGAGGGGACGTGTTCCGCGACCCGCGCGAATGGATCGAGGGCCTCAAGCACAACCGCGACCTGCAGCCCGAGGTGCTGATCTCTGCCGCCGCCCGCCCGATCGTCGGCAAGGAGCTGATCCAGATAACGCTGGAGGGATATCTCGACGGCGCGAGCTACGTGCTGGACCAAAGCCTGCGCGGCATTCTCGGCGGAAAAGGCCCCAACGAACTGCGCCACCTCGTCACCTTCCCGGCCTATCTGAACGAGACCCCGAACAACCTTCAGAACTATGGCGAGATCTCCAGCTACGCGCCGGCGATCCACTATCAGTGCGTCGGCTGGTACGACAACGATGCCGCCAACCTGAAGCCGGTCGCCCCCTGGGACGAGGCGGATCGGATCGTACCGCTGATGGGCGGGCGCGATGCCGTGCTCGCCGCCGCTGCCGAGGCGATGGAGAAGAAGGAATACGCCTGGGCCGCGCAACTGGTGAACTACCTCTATCGCCTCGATCCCGAGGACCCCGAGGTCCGGCAGGCCAAGGCCGACGCGCTGCGCCAGATGGCCTATGTCTCCACCGGTGCCAACGATCGCGCACACCTGATGTCCCAGGCCCTGGCGCTAGAAGGCAAGGTGACAATCCCTCGGGTGATCCCGCCGGCACCTGAAGTCATCGCCGCTGCACCGGCCACCTATCTCGACTACTTCCGCGTCCGCATCGATCCGGAAAAGAGCGGCGAGACCGACAAGGTGCTGCGCTTCGACTTTGCCGACGGCAGCAGTGCCGGGCTGCACGTTCGCCGCGCCGTGGCGGAATTTGTGACTGCACCGGACGAGCACTACCGCGAGCCCGACATGACCCTGGCCATGTCGGGCGAGACCTGGGCGAAGATCTATCTGAGCCAGGCGACACCGGCTGATTTGATCGCCAGTGGAGACATCGAGGTCACCGGCGACGCGGCAGAAGCGGCTCGCGTCATCGACCTGTTCGATCGCTACGTGCAGGAAGAAGCCGTTGTCGTCCCTCCGGCCGCGACCTCACCTCAGCGTTGAACGCCGAATTCGCCAATGACTGGGACGGCTTCTGGATCAACGGCGAGGAGGCCGCCGCGGGCACGGTCCAGCGCACCGTTCCATTGATCTTTACGGCATCCGAGACCTTTGATGTCGGCATGGACACGGCTTCGCCGGTGGCGGACGACTACTTCGACCAGGCGCCCTTCGCGTTCGAGGGCACCCTGAAGCGGCTCCGAAATCCGCATCGTCGCCGAGACGGGTGCCCGAGAAGAACCGGCTGCACCCGTGACCCCCTGCCTGGGTTGGGCCTACGAACTTGGAGTCATGAGATCGAATGACAATCCTGAAACAGAACGGTGTGCTGCGAGACGGCGCCTTGCGTCGGCACGGACATGATCGGCCGCTAGATCGACGAGAGGCCGGAAAGGCGCACGCAGATTTGCGGAGCCGGTCGGCGCAGCCACGCACAGCGGTAGCGCTCGCGGGCTTGGCCCTACTCTGTACGTCCGCCCCCTTCAACACCTTCGCGGCCGAGGGTGCCTCGAGCCACTATCTGCCTGGCGCGCTCGGCGATATCTTCCTCGCCGTACCGCCCGAGCCCGGTTTGCTGGCGGCG
This sequence comes from Halochromatium sp., assembly GCA_010912705.1. Classification (GTDB taxonomy): domain Bacteria; phylum Pseudomonadota; class Gammaproteobacteria; order Chromatiales; family Chromatiaceae; genus Lamprobacter. The sequence continues at coordinate 117,859 of POWB01000014.1, read as the reverse complement.
AACATGCTCTGGTACCAGACGGGCAGTACGGACGTCGCGCTCATCGATGGACGGGTCACCCTGGGCATCGACCTCGACCTCTTCCTCAATCTCACCTCGCTGACCTATACCTTCGAAAGGCCGGTGCTCGGGGGGCGATACACCATGGGTGTGGCGATCCCCTTCGGCCAGGCCGAACTGGACGGCGCGCTTGTCGGACCGCTTGGCGGCAGCATCGGCTTTTCCGACGACAGCTTTGATTTGAGCGACATCGCATTCATCCCGGTCCAGCTGAGCTGGAGCTCGGGCCTCTGGTCGTTCAAGCTCTGGGAATCGATTGTCGCGCCGACCGGGGGATACGACACCTCGGGTTCCGACCTCGCCAATCTCGGGCGCAATTACTGGAGCTTCGACACCGTTGGAGCCGTGACCTGGTTCAACCCCGACTCCAGAACCGAGGTGTCGCTTGCGCCAGGCGTCATGGTCAACACCGAGAACTCGGCCACCAACTACAGGACCGGAACGGAGTTCCATATGGACTTCGTGGCGAACCAGTTCGTCTCGGAAAGCTTCGCCCTTGGCCTGCGCGGTTACTACTACAACCAGTTGACGGGCGACAGCGGCTCCGGCGCGACCCTCGGCGACTTCAAGTCCGAGTCTTTCGGCGTCGGTCCGGGCTTCGTCTGGATTCCCAAAGCCGGCGGCGGTCGGCTCACGGTGCTGGGGAAGTGGATGCACGACCTCAGCGCCGAGAATCGGTTCGAGTCCGATTATTTCACCCTCACCGGTGCCTGGCAGTTCTGAGATTCCAACAGTGAGGCGCCTTAATTGGCCGGACGAAAGATCGAGGAACCACTAAAGCATGCTGCTCGTGGTTGGTTTGTGCAGCGCAGTGTTGATGACGAGTGCACAGGCCGGCGACAGCGACATCGGCGAGAACTGGAACCTGATCACGCGGACCATCATGCCCGTTATCTATCAGGACGATCTCGACCCTGGCGCCGGCTCCCAATTCGGCCTGGGCGACATCAACCTCAGTCTCTTTTTCTCGCCGAAGCAGTCCCCCGCCGGTGGGCTGGTCTGGGGCGCAGGCCCCGTCGTCCTGCTGCCGACTGCCACCGACGACCTCGTCGGCGGCAAGAAGTGGGGCGCCGGACCGGCGGCGGTTGGCCTGTTTTTAAAGGGACGCTGGACCATGGGGATGCTCACCAATCACATCTGGTCGTTCGCTGGCGACGACAAACGCCCTGACATCAGCAACACCTTCGCGCAGCCCTTCGTCGCCTACACCTGGCCGAGCGCCTGGACCCTCTCGATACAGTCCGAGACCAGCTATGACTGGGAATCGGAGCAGTGGTCGGTACCGGTGAACGTGGGGCTCGCCAAGCTCGTCAAGTTCGGGAAGGTACCGGTCAGCCTCCAGGCCGGAGTGGGCTACTGGGCCGAGTCGCCCGATAACGGTCCCGAGGGCTTTCGCTTCCGTCTCCAGGCGAACATCGTACTGCCGAAGTAGCGCGTGCTCTGGGGCGATACCCACTGCATACATCCTAGTCGGCGGACGCCGGCATGATCGGCAACCGGCTCTGACGAGGCCTAACATTTCGCTCGCAGCGAGTGGCGCGACTCACCTCGTCAGCTGTAGTCCCGCTACAGGCATTCTGAGCCGGGATAACCGTCCGGGTTGCGGGCAACTGGTTCCTGGCGGTGGGCATGTTGATGTTGGGCTGGTTGACACAGAGCGCACCTTGAGACGCTTCGGAGCATAGTCCAGTTTCGATATGGCGCCAAATGACAGGCAGTTTTGGCACTTTTACGCTAGATTAACCTAAACTAAATAGGGTCATTCGTGTCGCTTACAGCAAGACTCTTTGGTGCGGCGGCTCGCCAATCCGAGCCTTGTCCGGCGGCGAGCCGCGAGTGGGGAGAATCACGGAAGTTTGATTGGTGAACCTGGCTGCCAGGCGAATGGCGGCGATGGCCCTGGCAAGCGCCGTCGGTCGGTGGTGGCGCGTTGCGTTTCGAGCAATCCGAACAGGAGCTAGCTGTGATGAGAAGAATTGGGTTAACGGGTCTGGCGCTGGCGACAGGCATTGTTACGTTAGCGTCGTGCGCGGACATGCCTCAGACGGCGGCGAACACGCCGGCGGAGGCGGCGGTTAGCGCCTTATGGCAGGAGCAGCATAAGGCGCTCGATGCACACGATATCGCGGGGGTGATGGGCACGTTTGCCGACAGCGACGACATCATGCTCATGGGTACCGGGCCTGGCGAACACTGGGTCGGTAAGGAGGAAGTCAAGGATGCCTATGCCCAGTTCATGAAAGACTTCGACCCGAATACCAAGGAGGTCGAGTGCGGCGAGGGTGCCGGCACCTCCGAGGACAACGTAGCCTGGCTCACCGCGGTCTGCGACTTCAAGGACAAGAAGGGAAACGAGTCGCGCCATTTCATCCTCAATGTCTCCGCAGTCCTGGTCAGACAGGGTGATACCTGGCGGTTCCACACCATGCATTACTCTCAAATCCTGGGCGGCGGCAGCTAGCCCTCGCAAGGCGCTGCAGAATAGCGAACAAAGGAGAACCATCTCATGACTGACAAGCACGAACCCTCGACGACCCCGGGCGACCCCACGGCGGATGCCGGCAGCTGCGAGGAACAAGCGCTTCAGAGCCGCCGCGACTTTCTCATCGGCCTGGGCAGTTGGTCGCGGGCAGTCATCGTCGGTGCCGTTGCCGGCGGCGCGCTGCTGACCAATCGCCCCGCAGAGGCGGCCTGGATAAACCGCCGCGGAGGCGGAGGCGGGGGAGGCGGCTGGCTCAACGGACGCGGCGGCGGTGGCGGCAGCTGGGTCAACCGCCGTGGCGGCGGTTGGGGGGGCGGCAGCTGGGTCAACAGACGCTGACTGGCGCCACGGGCAAAGATGACAATCCGCCGGCAGGAATACGGATGACTGAAACAACAAGCCTGGCGGCGGATTCGATCATTTACCATGTCCCCCTTGAACACCTGTCCGCATGCCGCGGGCGCCACCTGATCGTACGCAGCGACGACCCGCACGCGCTCGTCGATCGGATTGGTGCTGCCGATCTCAACGACCTGGCCTATGTGCAGCTTCGCTCGCTACCGAGCGGCAGCGAGGCTCTTGTCCACTGGGCCGAGGGTTTGGGCATCGAGCTAGTGCTGGACAGTCCCGCCGACGACTTTGCACGTCTCTACGAGTACGCCAAGCTGCTCGACAATCATCCCGTCCGAGTCTTGCTGCCGGTGGAGCCGGGATTCGAGAAGGCTGCCAAGCTCGCCGCCTCGCTGCAGTTTGCTGTCAGGCTGCAGGTCGGCCAACCGACGGTGCCGCTGATCGAATCGCTGGCTCAGGTGCTCGACGACTACCTGCACCGGCCCACCGTGGGGCAGCCCATCGACTATTTCCACAGCGTGCTGCTCGGCCTCTGTCATCGCCAGCCAATCAGCCTGTGGGCGATTCAGGAAGAGGACCCGGCGCTGGTGCGCCATGTCGACACAGGCGGCGAGGAGCGCTTGCCCGGCAAGCTGGCGGGAGCCGAGGTCGGTGTCCGCCCTGAAGCATTCGTGGAGCAGTGGGCGAACCGTCTGCGCCGCGAAGGGGCCGAGTGCGCCGAATGCCCGTTCTTCGCCCCATGCCGCGGTTATTTCAAATGGCCGCGCCGCGACTACGACTGCGCGGGGGTGAGAACCCTGTTCAGCACGCTGCAGCAGGCCGCCGAAGCGCTCAGGGCCGATATCGCGGCCATACCCCCAGCCGGAGATGTGAGCCCACCATGAACGGCAATCACTTCTCGTTGATCCTGCTGGCGACCAACCAATGCAACGCGGCGTGCGAGTACTGCTTCGAAGACAAGACCCGTGACTACCTGAGCATCGAGCGCCTTGGGCTGATCGTCGATAAGGTGCTGGAGCACATGGACGCCCATGGGATCGGTGCACTGACCATCCATTGGCAGGGTGGCGAGGCGATGCTGCTGCCGCCGCAGTGGTACCGAGAGGCGTTTGCCCTGATTGGGGAGGCTTCCGCGAAGCGCTGCATACAGGTCGATCACGGCCTGCAGACCAACCTGCTCCCCTACAGCCCAGAGTGGGACGCAATCATCGCCGAGATGTTCGGCAACAGTGTCAGCACCTCGCTGGACTACCCGAACCTCTACCGCAAGCTGCCCGGACGGGAGCCTGAGCACTATGACGCGCTCTGGGCGAGCAAGGTGCGCATGGCGCGCTCGGCCGGCATCGATGTCAAAGTTATCTCGGTGCTCAACTGGACGACACTCGAGATCGGCGCCGAGCGCTTCTATGAGCACTTGGTCGACGCGCTCGGCGTGATCGATTTTCAGATCAACACCCCCTTCCCCGGCGGCGAGGCCAACGACGCCAAACAAGCGCTGGACCTAGATATCGCGGATCTAGCGCGGTTCCACTGCGAGCTGGCCGATCTCTGGCTTGAACGCGGCGCGGATCGGGACGTGCGCATCGGGCCGTTCGACCAGCTGATCAACTACTTCACCCAACGCGATGCCACCCTCCCCTGCATCTGGGGACGAAACTGCGCCGACGAGCTCATCGCCGTCGACGCCAGGGGCCATGTCGCCCAGTGCGACTGCTGGGTGACCAGCTATCCCGATTACCGTTTCGGAAATATCCTCGAATGCGACAGCTTGTCCGAGCTGCTCCGCGACAGCCCCGCCCGTCGGCGCTTCACCGAACGCCCGGTGCAACTGATGCAAAGAGACTGCATCGACTGCAACTACCTCGCGCTATGCCACGGCGGCTGCCCGGTGCGCACCTACAGCAGGCACCAAACCTTGCTGGAGAAAGACCCCTACTGCGAGCTCTACAAGCGACTGTTCCGGCATATCGAAGGCCAAGCGACCCGGCTCGCTGGTGCCGGCGCAATGACCCCGCCAACGACCAACTAAGGCGAAGAAGCCTTAGGGAGTTGACTGTTGGCCAATAAGATGTCGATCATCTCGACGGCTGCCGCGCTGACGGCAGGCACCACCCATCTCCTCGCGGAAGGATCGGCCCTGGCCCGACCTGCGACGCCCCACATGGGTGATTCCGCGGAGCTGGTGGAGGCGCCGACCGGCGCGACGAGCATGGGACAGACCCGGAGGAGATCGCCAACTGAGTCTGGCCGTTGCAGGCTGCCGATAGGGCCTTCCTGACTCAACTCCCCGATCACCTGCGGTGACATTCTTCGCGTTGATCGAGCATCGGAATTTGCATAGGGCGGCACTGGGGTGTAGTGAGGTATGCATCGCACCGCTCGAGAACGACTCGATAACTGGAAAGACCATGAAGCTCGTCATTGCCGCTCTTTGTCTGATTGCTGCCTTCACCGCTGCGACGGCCGAGGCTTCACGCCCCCGCATCGGCCTCGTACTGGCCGGTGGAGGCGCCAAAGGCTCAGCCCATATCGGCGTGCTCAAGGTGCTTGAGGAGCTGCGCGTGCCGATCGACGCGATCGCTGGCACCAGTATGGGGGCGCTGGTCGGCGGCGGCTACGCGTCCGGCCTCAACGCCGCCGAGATGGATGAAGCCGTCACCTCGGTCGACTGGAATCAGCTGTTCGACGACGACCCACCCCGCGCCGAGTGGCCCATGCGCCGCAAGGAGGAGAGCCTACGTCCGACCTTCGGCTTCGCCATCGGTCGGCGCGATGGCGAGTTCCGCCTGCCCAAAGGGGCGATCTCGGGGCAAGAGGTGCTCCTGTACCTGAGTCAGCTGACCAACGGCGCCGAGGGGGTCGCGCACTTCGACCAGCTCCCAATCCCATTTCGGGCGGTCGCTACCGACCTTGAGAGCGGCGAGATGGTCGTCATCGACCAGGGACCGCTGCCGCTGGCGATGCGCGCGAGCATGGCGGTCCCGGGCGTGTTCGCGCCCTTGGAGACCGATGATCGGATCTACGTCGACGGTGGACTGGTGCGTAACCTCCCGGTCGACATCGCGCGCGAAATGGGCGTCGACCGGCTGATCGTAGTCAAGCTCGACTCCACCCCGCCGAGCCGCGAGCAGCTGAGCACGGTGCTGGGCAGCTTCGGGCAGATGATCAACTTTGTCTTCGCCCAGAACGAGGCGCGGTCGCTCGCCGAGATCGATCCCCGACGCGACATCCTGGTCCGGCCACAGCTCGGTGACATCACACCCGGCGACTTCGACCGCGGGCCAGAGGCCATCGCCACCGGCGTCGAGGCCGCACGTCAGGTCTCGGACCAGCTCGCTGGCCTGGGGGTGAGTCCGGCCGAGTATGCCGACTGGCGGGCGTCGATCGAGCGCCGGCGCCAGCCGATCGAGCATATCGATGAGGTCCGCGTCGTCGGCCTGGAGCGGGTGAATCCAGATCTGTTCGAGCCCGTGGTGAAGCGGCACCAGGGCCAGCCGCTCGACCGCAGCCAGCTCAAGAGCGACCTCAACCGCCTCTACGGGCGCGGGGAATTCGAGCGGATCAACTACCGCATCGAGCGCGAGGACGGGCGCAACCTGCTGATCGTCGACGCCGTCGAGAAGGCCTGGGGGCCGGGCTACCTGAGCTTCGGCCTCGGCCTCACCAACGACTTCGAGGGCGACAGCCGGTTCGGCTTGCGCGCGACCTATCGCCAGACCTGGATCAACGCGCTCGGCGGCGAATGGCTGAGCAGCATCAATATGGGCAACGAGCCTCACCTGTTCTCGGAGTTCTATCAGCCTTTCGATACCGCGCGGACCGGCTTCGTCGCCCCCTACATCGACCTCGGCAAGGTGCCGCTCAGCGTCTTCGAGGGTGACGACCGCATCGCCCGCTACGACATCGCGCGCTACCGCATCGGCCTGGACTTGGGCACCACCTTTGGCCGCTTCGCCGAACTCCGACTCGGCCTACAGGCGGGCCAGGTCGACGCCAACGTGGACACTGGCTCGTCCCTGGTGCCCGACGTGCAGAACAACGACACGGGCCTCCGCGGCCGCCTGCTCTACGACACCCGCGACAGTGGCGGGCTGGCCCGCAGAGGCAGCTATATCAAGGCTGACCTGCTCGCGCCACTCGAGTCCCTGGGCGCCGACGAGCAGTACTTCCGAACCGAGATCCAGGCCGGCAAGGCCGTCAGCAGCGGGCCCAACACCCTGACCCTGAACCTGCGCGGCGGAAGCGCGTTCGGCGACGAGATGCCCTACTACGATCAGTTCCCGCTCGGTGGCTTCCTCAAGCTCTCGGGCTACGCCAACGATCAGTTCCGCGGCAACGAGTACGCCTTCGGCAGCCTGGTCTACCAACATCAGCTCGCCACACTCACCCCGCCGCTCGGCAGAGGTCTCTATCTCGGCGGATCACTGGAGGTCGGGCGTCTGTGGGACGTCTTCGAGGAGCTAAACCCGAGCGAAACCCGCTACGGCAGCAGCCTCTTCTTTGGCGCTGACACCTGGCTTGGCCCCTTCTACTTCGGACTCGGGCTCTCGGGCGATGGCAATACCACCGGCTATGTCATCCTTGGCAAGCCATAGGGATCATCTTCCACCATGCCTCAGCCGATCACAGTGGCAAGCCGAGGTCGCACACTCGGCCTACAAGCGCGCCTGACCCTTCTGTTCTTCGGCATTGCGCTCTTCGTCTCGGCCCTGACCACGCTGACGCTGCTGCAGGTGGCACGCAATCAGGTCCAGGATGATCTCCAACAGCGACTGCTCGACCTCGCGCAGGTCGGTGCCCTGAGCATCGATGGCGATCTGCACGCCAGAATCTCGATCGCGGCCGGCATGGCCGCGCCCGACTATCTGCAGGTCAAACAGAGCCTGCAGCGCATCCGCGACACGGCCTCGGACATCGGCGAGGTCTATAGTATGCGGGCGGACGCGGATGGTGGGATCGTCTTTGTGGTTGATGCCGAGGATGATCCGACGAATCTCGCCGCGCTAGGTGAGGTCTACGACGAGCCGGGAGAGCAGCTCGCTACCCACTTCAGCACACTGGATGGCCCGATCGCCGAGAATGCGGTCTATACCGATCAATGGGGCAGCTGGCTGTCCGGCTACGCGCCCATCCGCAACCGCGCGGGCGAGCGGGTCGGCGTGCTGGGCATCTGTTGGAGCAGCTACGTGCATCGGGAGCATTGGGCTAGCGCGTCTGAATCTGGGCTTATCGACGGAACCTAATTAGGGTGGCGAATTGCATCCTGATGCAAGCCCATGGTTTTTCGTGAAAATGAAAGCAACTGTTTGTTGGACTTGATGGGCGCCAGACTTACTTGAACTCATAGCCAACTGATCCTAAATGTTTTTCACAAAAACCTTAACAGGACTGAAGCAGTTAGGCACCTTTTTCTATCTCGTTGTCGTCCTGATCCTTGGCAATACTGCCGCATGGGCACCGCTTGCCCATTCATCTGAACAGAAAGCGGTCTCCGACACGGGCGCAGATTTAGAAGCGCGCACACGTGAGCAGTCATCCGAAGAAGACCCACTGACGATCCGTCAGCAAGAAGCCACCGAGACGTTGCCGGCCGTTCAACGCAAGGAGCCCAATCACGCCAAGGTCTACGGAAGCCTGCGGGTGCGTTACCGCGGCTCTGACACACAGCATGGCTTCAGCGACGGTGGATCCCGTCTCGGTATTGATGGTCGCTACCAGTTCCTGCCCGGCAAGTGGATCTTCGCCCGCGGTGAGGCCGGCTTCAACCTGCTCGACGAGGTCAAGACCCTCTTCAACGGTGGCGGCAATGCCGAAGATCCAGATGGGGGTCGCGGCGACACCTTCTTTCGGCGTCTCCTATACGCTGGCTATGAATCACCAAATCTCTTTGTCGTCTTTGGCAAGACTTGGTCGACCTATTACAAGGTAACCAGCTTCACAGATCGTTTCTTTGGGACGGGAGGCAAGGCCGCGGGCACCTATAATGCTGGAACGGATGGCGGATACACCGGCACCGGTCGCGCCGACAACGCCTTTCAAACTCGGCTGATGGTTGACTTCCTGCCGGAGCGATGGGGGTTGGAGCCTTTTCAGCTCAACCTACAACTGCAGGATGGCGAGCCAATCCCGCAGATCGACGGCCAGCGTTATGGTCACGGGCTGGGACTCAGCGCCTTGCTGGTGACGAGCACCGACTTTTCGCTCGGTATCGCCTATAACCACGCGCAGGTGCGCAACGATCAAGACCCTGTGCTTCGATCACGCGGTCTCGATGGTAATGCCACAGCCCTAGCCCTTGGTGCGCGTTGGTTCGATGATGACTGGTACTTGGCGACCGTCGTGGCACGGCTGCAAAATCAGATGACTACCGATCAAGGGAACTATTTCGATGGCGTTGGCTGGGAACTTTATGGACAACACCGGCTAGGGGGCAAGTGGTGGCTCACCGGTGGCTGGAACTGGCTGCGACCGGATGGGGACCAACCGCTGGCGGGTGACTACCGGGTCAAGTTTGCTGTCCTGGGGCTGCGCTACGCGTTGCAGGACTTCGATCGGGTACTGTATGCCAACCTGCGCGACGACCGTTCGCTGACAGCGGATGGCAGTGGTACCGGGAACGTGCTCACTATTGGTCTACGTTGGGCCTTGTGAGGTGATCATGGGAAGCAGTGCTCGCTAACGGAGCCTGACCACCCTGTGGGTGGGTAAACGTCAGACAGGCTGATCAGGCGATCAATCGATCAATCGAATGCAGACCCATCGCTCCACTAGTTGCTGGATCGCTTGCGCCGGCCGCACTCAGTATCAGCTTGGCGACGCGAACCTGATCATCTTCCATAGCTTACAGCCGACAACCCGCGTAGGATGTCACTGTTATTCCTTAGGACAGGGTTCAATGAACCTTTCGTCTGTCCTATGCACGCGGATCTTTCGCATCGCAATACCGCATTCAGCATGACGCTTAAAAAGCTCCTACTCGACCCCAAGACAGTGCTTGCCGCGGTCATCGCCGGTTTCCTAATCGGCCTGTTCGCAAGCCCGATCGGCGTCGCAGTCTTCCCGATCGGCAGCCTGTACATCGCCTTCCTCTCGATGTGCCTGCTGCCAATCCTGATCACCGCGATCATCAACGGCATCGCCGGCCTGCTGCGCGACGTCAACACTCGGCCCATCTTCAAGAACATGGCTCTCCTGTATGCGCTCGGGCTGATCATCCCCTGTGTGATCGGCATGGGCAGCGCATTGATTCTACAGCCGGGCAGCAATCTCAGCCCGGTTGCCCAGGAGAGCATCGGCGCCTTGATCACCGCCTCCCCACCCGAGGCCAAGGCCGACGGCGGAATCCTTGGCTTTCTGCTGCAGGTGGTCCCAACCAACGTGTTCGAGGCCCTGAGCAGCAACGATGTCATGGCCATCGTCTTTCTCAGTGTTTGCATCGGCCTCGCCATCGGCACCATCCATACGCACGAGGCAGACCAGGCACTCGGACTGGTCCAAGCGATCTACGATGTCTTCATGCAGCTCTATCGCTGGGGCATCATCATCCTGGCGCCGGGACTGCTGCTCTTCATCGCCGGTGTGGTCGCCGAGATCGACGCCGAAACCCTCTTGGCCCTGACCAAATTCGTCATCGACTTCTACATCGGTGGCGCCATTCTGATGCTGATCCTGATGGTCCTGTTCTGGCGCGCCGTGCGCGGGCCTTTACTGCCTACCCTGGCCAAGCTGAGCAATCCCAACATGCTGGCCTTCATGACCAACAACCCGATCGTCGCACTGCCGGCCACGCTCGACATGCTGGAGCAGGACTACGGCGTCGATCGCCGCGTTCCAGACCTGGTCATCCCGTTCGGTATCTTCGCCAATCAGCACGGCGCGGTCTTCCTGTTGTCATTCTTGACCATGTATCTGGCGCAAATCTATGTGATTGACCTTGCCCTGCAGGATTATGCAGTCATCGCTATCGGCTCGATCATCGCTGGCGCCACAGCCGTTGGCGGCGGTCCGGTGCTGATCCCGACCGTGGCGCCCATCCTCGGGGCCGTTGGCATCCCGACCTCGATGGCCTTGGTCGTGCTGTCGACGACCGATAATCTAATCGGACCGGTGCGCACCGTGACCAGTCTGCAGGCCAATATCACGCTGACCGTGATGGCCGCCCGCCGCGGCAAGGAGAAGCCCGAAACGCCGGCAGATCCCGCTCACCCCCATCATCCGGATGGCGCCGCATGAATCTCCGCACTCGCACTCATGCCGCTTTGCGCAAGATGCCAGGCCTCGCAGGGGAAGGCACGAGCCGGCCCATGACCAGCCGGGTCCGGCATCGCCTCATGCGGCGCCCTCTCATCGGTATTTGCCTGATCCTGATCGGCCTGGCCGCTGCACTGCCAACCCTGGCCGCCGACTCGGCTTTCCCCGATATCCAGCGCATCCTCAATGCGGGTGTGATAAGGGTAGCGATCCTGGACAAGGACGTGCCGCCGATGATCATGACCGCCAAGGACGGTAGCCCAGCAGGCGCCGAGGCCGACCTGGCGCGCGACCTGGCCGACAAGCTCGGTGTCGAGATCGAGTTCCTGCGCAGCGCGGCAACCTACGACGCGGTCGTCGACCAGGTCGGCGGGAAACAGGCCGACCTTGGCATTTCATTCCTTAGCAGCGGCGTTGAGCGTGCGCTGCAGGTCTATTTCTCTCGCCCGTACATCGACCAGAGCGGGCGTGTGTTCTTCAATCGCAAGGCGCTCGCCAGACTCAAGCGTGACCACGACATCGAAGCATTGCATGAGATCGGGCGGCTCGCCGGCATCGATTCGCTGCGCTTCGGCGTGGTGGAGGGCAGTATCTACCAAAGCCTCCTGGAGCGAGAGTTTGCCGACTTTCAGATCGAGACCTACACCAGCCTGACAGCGCTAATGCAGGCGGTGCGCAATAACGAGATCTTCGGCGGCGTCAATGGCGGCCTGCAGATTGCCTACTACATGCGCCGAAACCCATCGACCGCCATTCATGTCGCCGTCGATCCCCAGCTCCGTAGCACCAGCGACATCTGCATCGCCGTGCGCCCGGATGCGCCCAATTTGCTGCGCTGGGTGGATGTCTACCTCGCCACTCACCAGGGCTTGCAAGACAGCGATGAGATCGTCGCGCACTACTTGGAGCAAGACGAAAAGCCGGATCGGCCTGCCGCGGAGGATTAGAGTCCTTGTGATCGTCTCGCTTCAGATCGACTCAGACGCAGGACGGTGGACCGCAAAAAGACGCTCAATCTCATCCGGCGAGACCGGACGGCTAAAGAGATAGCCTTGGGCGACGCCACAGCCCTTCTCGAGCAAAAAGGCCGCCTGTGCTTCAGTCTCCACGCCCTCGGCGATGACGGCGAGATCCAGCGATCGGCTAATCGCGATCACCGCATCGCAAAGCGCCATGTCATTGGGATCATCAGGAATATCGCGCACGAAGCTTTGGTCGATCTTGAGCTTGGTGATCGGCAGCCGTTTGAGCCGGCTGAGTGACGAATAGCCGGTGCCAAAGTCGTCGATCGCAATGCCGACACCTTGCATGCGCAAGGCCTTGAGCCGTCCCACGCCAAGGTCAGCGCGACGCATCACAAAATTCTCGCTCACCTCGAGGTCGAGGCAATGCGGCGGCAGACCCGTGTCGGTCAGGATGCGCTCCACGTCGGCGACGAAGGCGCGATCATGGATCTGCCGGCCAGCGACATTCACCGCAACGATGCCGAGATCAAAGCCTTTGTTTAGCCAGCGCACGCCCTGCTCGCAAGCGCTGCGCAAGACCCAACGCCCGATCTCCCGGATCAGACCATTCTGCTCAGCGATGTGAATGAACCTGGCAGGCGCAATCGTGCCCTGCTGCGGATGATCCCATCGCAGCAAGGCCTCGACACCAATCAGCCGACGCGACGACAGGTCGACCAGCGGCTGATAGACCAGCCGAAACTCGTGGTTGTCGAGGGCATCGCGCAGGGCATTGTCGAGAAAGACCTGCTCGAAGGCCGCTGCCGTCATCTCCGCGGTGTAGAACTGATAGCTGTTCCCACCCTCTTCTTTGGCGCGGTACATGGCCGCATCGGCGTTGCGCAACAGCATCGCTTCGGTGTCGCCATCATCCGGGTACAGACTGATACCAATACTGGCGGTCGCTCCGACCTGGCTGCCGTCGATGATCACCGGGGGCTTCAGGGCTTCAATCAACTTGTGCACGATTGCGGCAATGGCCGCTGAGCTGTCGACCCCCTCGAGCAGGACGATGAACTCATCGCCACTGATGCGCGCGACGGTATCACCGGTACGCAGGCTCTCGGTCAGGCGCTTGGCGAACTGCTGCAGCAGTTGATCGCCCGCCGTATGGCCTAAGCTGTCATTGATGTGCTTGAAGCGATCGAGGTCGAAGAACAAGAGGGCCAGTTTGCCGTTGCGCCGTTTTGCCTGGCGCATGCTATGACGCAAGCGGGCATTCAACAGCAGTCGATTCGGCAGTCCGGTCAGGGCGTCGTGCTGGGCGAGGAACTCCAGGCGTTCTTCGGCCTCTTTGATCGGCGTAATGTCGGTGAAGACCCCGACGTAGCCCGTCGCTTTGCCCTGGCCATCACGCACTGCACTAATGGTCAGCAGCTCCGGAAAAATCATCCCGTCTTTGCGCCGGTTCCAGATCTCCCCGCGCCATTGACCGGTCTCCTGCAATGACTGCCACATGGCCTGATAAAACCCATGCTCGTGCCGATCTGACTTTAGGATGCGCGGATTTTCACCAATCGCCTCCTCGCGTCCATAGCCCGTCACATCGACAAAGGCCTGATTGACATCGCGGATCTCGCCATCGAGCGTGGTGATCACGACACCTTCCGCGGTGTTGGCGAACACCGCGGCGGCCTCTCGCAGCTTCTCCTCCGCTGCCTTGCGCTCGCTGATATCAAGGACGATTCCATCCCAGAGGACGCCGCCCTCGGCGGATCGATAAGGCAGAGAACGCACCGCAATCCACTTTCGAGTCCCGTCTGGCAAGCGTTGCGGTAACTCCATGTCAACGAGGCTCAGATCGCAGGCAGAGCGCTCATTCGATGCAAACACGAACTGATCGTAAGGTGCCTCGGTAAGACTAAAGACCGACGCTGCATCGGCCAGCATCTGTTCACGACTGATGCCCAATATCCGCTCGACGCCGCGTGAGGCATAGGTGAAGCGGTAATCGCCATTCGGATTGCGGTAAAGTCGATAGATGGCCCCGCCGGGCAGGTTATCGCCGACCGACTCCAGACGTTCAGCGGCTTCTCGAGCAATGGCTTCGGCCTGCTTGCGCTCGGTCACATCGAGCATCAGCCCCTCAAGGACGATCTCCCTCTTATGATCCTTGTCGGGCACGGCGCAGCCCTGCTCCCAGACCCAGATCAGGCTGCCGTCCTGCCGGTAGAGCCGATATTCAACCTGGAAGGGTCGGTCTGCCTTGATGGCCTGTTGGACTTCCTCCCAGACGTGCTCCCGGTCGTCCGGATGGATCAGCTCGGCGTAGGCAGTCCGAGCGTTGCCGATGAGTTCCGCGGGGGCATAACCGGTGAGTCTTTGCGCTGCCCGGCTGACATAGCGCATGGTCCAATGGCGATCGTTCTCACAGCGATACACCATGCCGGGAAGGTTCTCGACCAGCGTCGAGAAACGCCGCTCACTCTCTTCGCGTCGCCGCAACTGGGCCCGGAAAAGCACGAACAATAGGATCGAGGTCACCGCAACGAAGCCTAAACCCTTGACCGTTTGCAACAACAAGACGGTTTGCGGCAGGACGCCAAACAGCGTCAGCAGCCAATCAGAAGTCAAGATCCAGCCAGCAGCGACCACTGCATAGAGCGCCGCCGTGTGCAATGCGGAGCGCGAGGCTGAAGATTGATCGCGGCGTTGCGGCATGGTCATACCTAGAGGGGGACTGACATCAAGCCGCAGATCATTTGCTTGCTGTCGTTGTTATTAAGCCGTTCCTAGAACCCTGACTGCACCCCGAGCATACCCCTATCCCGCAGCTGTTTGCGGGTTTGGGATCGGGCCAAATCAATCGCCAAGAGTCGACCGCAGCGATCTCGTTTAGACTCAGCACTGACTTTCAAACCTCCAGGGCATGGCTCATGCTGAGATTAGCGCAGTCCGCGGCAGCTTCGAGCACAGCGGCATTCAATACAACCCTAGCCAAGGAGTTAGAGGCGCTGGGACCACAGCATCCAGCGCTGAGCCCGGTGCTCCAGGCCGGCCTTTCACGGACCAGCGCGGTGGCCGACGACCCGATCAGGATCAGCATCTTAGGGGTTGATGAGGATGAGGGGCAAATCCGCGCGCGAATCGGGGTTTTCTTTGCCGGCATCATCGCTGGCTGCAACTGTGCCGATGACCCCACGCCGGTGGACTCCCTCCCCGAGCGTTGCGAGCTACTGTTGGATCTGGATTGCGCCAGCGGCTCGGCGCGGCTGAGCCTGCTGGACCGCGGTTAAGCCCCTGCGACCAGCGCATCTGCCCCATCTGCGGTGTATAGGTTTATCAGTTAATGGCAGCCATTAGCGAGCTTCGACGCGAGGAGACCAGCCGCGCAGCACCCGAGCACATCAGCGGCGCCATCGAGCGCGTCACCTTCCACAACTCGGAAAACGGCTTCTGCGTCTTGCGCATCAAGGCACGCGGCCAATACGACCTGATCACGGTAATTGGCCAGGCCGCCAGTGTCACCGCTGGCGAGTACATCGAGGCCAGCGGACACTGGGTCACCGATCGTACCCACGGCCTGCAGTTCAAGGCCAGCCTGCTCCAGGTGATCCCGCCGAGCACCTTGGACGGGATCGAGCGCTATCTTGGTTCTGGCATGGTCAAGGGCATCGGCCCACACTTCGCCCGCACCCTGGTCAAGGCCTTTGGTGAGCGGGTGTTCGAGGTGATCGAAGACAACCCGGAACAGCTGCTGGAACTGCCCGGCATCGGTCGCAAACGCCAGCAGCGGGTCACCGCAGCCTGGGCCGAGCAGAAGGTGATCCGCGCCATCATGGTGTTCCTGCAGTCGCACGGGGTTGGCACCGCGCGCGCGGTGCGCATCTACAAGACCTATGGCGAGGAGGCGGTCGAGCGGGTGCGCGAGAACCCTTACCGGCTCGCGCTCGACATCCACGGCATCGGCTTCAAGACCGCCGATGCGCTGGCCCAGCGGCTGGGCATCCCCCCCGACTCGCTGATCCGCGCGCAGGCCGGCGTGCGCCATGTCTTGCAAGAGATCGCCGGCAATGGTCACTGTGCCGCCTGGCAGGATGCACTCGCCGAGCAGGCGACGGCGCTGCTGTCGATCCCGCCCAGCGTCATCGAGCAGGCCATCGCCAGCGAGCTTGAGGCCGAGCATCTGGTCGCCGAGCAGATCGACGATCGGCCCGTGCTGCTGCTAACGCCACTGCAACGCGCCGAGCAGGGCATCGCGCTTGGTGTGCAGCGACTGCTGCGCGGGACACCGCCCTGGGGTCAGATCGACCCCGAACGTGCCCTACCCTGGGTCGAGCGACAGATCGGCCTGCAGCTGGCCGCATCGCAGCGCGCTGGGATCGCGCAGGTGATCAACGGCAAGCTCAGTGTGATCACCGGCGGCCCCGGCGTCGGCAAGACCACGGTGGTCGATGCGATTCTGCGCATCCTGCAGGCCAAAGCAGTCCGCGTGCTGCTCTGCGCCCCGACTGGACGCGCCGCCAAGCGCCTGACCGAGACCACCGGGCGCGAGGCCAAGACCATCCATCGGCTGCTCGAATTCGACCCGCAAGCGATGGCCTTCAAGCGCGATCAATACAGTCCGCTCGACACCGACCTGATCATCTGCGACGAGGTCTCGATGGTGGACACCGCACTGATGAACCAGCTGCTGCGCGCGGTGCCAACCGGAGCCGCGGTGATCCTGGTTGGCGACGTCGATCAGCTGCCCTCCGTCGGTCCCGGGTCCGTGCTCGCCGACCTGATCAATTCCGAGCGCTTACCAACGGTGCGCCTGACCGAGATCTTCCGCCAAGCGGCGGCCTCGAGGATCGTCATCAACGCACACCGCATCAACGCCGGGCGCATGCCGGAGGCGCCGCGCGAGGATCAGTCCAAAGCCGATCAGATCAAGGCTAATCAGTCCAGGTCGCCCTCGCCTACGCGACCAGCGTCCACAAGGCCCAAGGCTCCGAATACCCAGCCGTGGTCATCCCGCTCGCCACCCAGCATTACAACCTGCTGCAGCGCAACCTGCTCTACACCGCCGTCACCCGCGGCAGGCGGCTGGTGGTGCTCATCGCCCAGCCCAAAGCGCTCGCCATCGCGGTGCGCCAACCCGGTAGCCAACGCCTGACGCGGCTGCGCCAGCGGCTGCAAGATCTCACCAGTGGCGGTTCCAAGGACACGCCAGAGGACTACGCTCTGACGCCAACCTTTCTAGATCGCAAGCGACTACTTCTGTGATGCTATTTGACGGGAGTTGCCCAAGACCCTTATGTTTGTATTGATAATGAGACTCGCCCCGACGTCTGGATATAGCCACTATAGACGCTCAACGGATACCCGCTGAGCAAGAGTTGAAGAGCGCCATTAGTCGGTCAGCAAGGCACCGCTAGTCGGTGACCATTCCATCACCACCGGCTGTCCCCAGGTCATGGCTTGCTCGGTCCTTGGCTGTATGTTGGTGAGTGTCATCTCAACGATCACCGAGCCTGGACTGTCTTCGGAGCCGGCATCTGTGTCGGCATTCGCGTTGTTAGCATCGTTACTCGCCCCAAGCGTCGCTTGCACACTTGCCTGCACCCGCACTCGATAGATCGACACATCGCCGAGGTAGGCGATGTCCTCGACGACTCCTTCTAGGCGATTGACTTCAACACCGCTACCCTCAGCATGAGCCCTGTTCGCTCCACGCCCGGCGCTATCAGGCTTACCTGGATCACAAGGACGCATCTTCTCCGGGCGCACCGCGACACTCACCGGCGTACCGATCGCGAATGGATGAAAGGCCTGCATCTGCATCATCGGCCCGAGCTGCGAGGCCACGCGCACCTGATTCCCTTCCACTGCGACCACCTTGCCGGGAAACAGATTGACCGAGCCGATAAAGCGCGCGACGGCCTGACAGTTGGGGTATTCGTAGATGGCGGTCGGTGTGTCGACCTGCAGGATCTGGCCGGCGTGCATCACCGCGATCCGGGTCGACATGGTCATCGCCTCCTCCTGATCGTGGGTGACGGTGACGAAGGTAATACCGAGTCGCTCCTGCAGATTGACCAGCTCGAATTGGGTGCTCTCGCGCAAGCGCTTGTCCAGGGCGCCTAGGGGTTCATCGAGCAGCAACAGCTTGGGCTGCTTGGCCAGACTTCGGGCCAAGGCGACACGCTGACGCTGCCCGCCTGAGAGTTGATCCGGCTTGCGCCGCCGCAGCTCACCGATCTGCAGCAGGTCGAGCATCTGCCCGACCCGCTCGCCACGCTGATGCCGCGGCATCCCCTCCTGCTTCAGCCCAAAGGCGACGTTCTGCTCCACGTTCATGTGCGGGAACAGCGCATAGGACTGGAACATCATGTTCACCGGCCGCGCATAGGCCGGTAGGTTGGTCACATCGGCCCCATCGATAAAGATGCGCCCGGAGGTCGGCCGCTCCAGCCCCGCCAGCAGCCGTAGCAAGGTCGACTTGCCGCAGCCAGAGCCACCGAGCAGCGAGAAGAACTCGCCCCGGTATATATTCAGGCTCAGGTCATCGACCGCATAGACCTCGCCGAAGCGTTTGGTCACCCGCTCGATGCGCACATAGGGCGCCGCGCGCGGGTCTTGCCAAGGCTCGGGCGCAGAGAGCGGCTCAGCCATCAGCGCATGCACCTCGCAGTCTGTGCGTCATCATCATGCCGTCAGTTCGGCTCGGGTGGGCTTGGCGATCGGTGCTTGTCAGCGCTGCGCCTTGAGCCGCGTCCAGCGCCGATTCAGGTTGCGGATCTCGCGATCGGAGCGCTCATTCGGCACGAACAGCCGCGCCTTGACCGCCGCTGGCGGGTAGATACCCGGATCATCGCGCAGCTCGGCATCGAGCAACTCAGTTGCGGCCAGGTTCGGATTGGCATAGTAGACGTAGTTGGAGGCATCGGCGATGACCTTCGGCTGCAACAGATAGGCAATGAAGGCCTGGGCCGCTTCAGGATTCGGCGCATCCTTCGGGATCGCCATCACATCGGTCCAGAGCGCCGCACCCTCGCGCGGAATCAGATAGGCGATCTCCGGCCCCTTGGCCTCTTCGGCCCGCGCCTGCGCCTGCAGCACATCGCCGGAATAGCCCTGGGCAACGCAGAGATCGCCGGTCGCTAGATCGCTGGTGTACTGCGACGAATGGAAGTACCGGATAGAGGGATGCACCTTGTTCAACAGCTCAGTCGCCGCGTCCAGATCGGCCGGCTCTAGGCTGTTCGGGTCCTTGCCCAGGTAGACCAGCGCGGCCGAGAAGACCTCGGTCGGGTCGTCTAACAGACTGATCCCACAATCGGCTAGCTTGGCGGCCTTGTCCGGATCAAAGATCAGTGCCCAGGTATCCAGCTCAGCCTCTTCTCCAAGCGCCGCGCGCACCTTCTCGACATTCAGCCCAAGGCCGGACGTGCCCCACATGTAGGGCACCAGATGGGCATTATCCGGATCGATCTCGGCCAGACTGGCCATGATAGCTGGGTCCAGCCTGTCGAGCCCTGGCAACTGCGCCTTGTCCAACGGACGATAGAGTCCTGCCGCGATATGACGCGCCGCGAACGGCCGCGCGGTTGGAAACACCAGGTCATAGCCGCTACGGCCGGCAAAGAGCTTGGCCTCGAGCACCTCATTGGAGTCGTAGACATCCAACACCGGCTCGACCCCGCTCTGCTCGGCAAAGCCGGACAGCGTATCTTCGGCAAAGTAGTCGTTCCAGTTATACAGATGTACCTGCTGCATTTCCGCCAGCGCCATCGCCGGGACAGCCAAGACCATCGCAAGCAGCGAGCGCGAAAACAGACCAGGTAGACGACGAGCGCCAAGCGAAATAAACAAGGTTGTAACCCCCAAGCGAAGACAACAGCGACGATGATCGAAACCAGGACGCGAAACAAGGCTCATGCTACTAAACTGTGCCTGAAAGAGAACCGAAATTTGTGCTCCGGCGCAGGCGGTGCTTTCATCTGGCGCACGCCCCGATTAAAGTTAGGTTGATGAGCCTGCCATTGAGACGATCTTGCTTGAGGGGATGCACCAATGATCAGTATCGCGGAAGCTCCCGCGGCGCAGCCAGCGACAGCATTCGATCCACCAACAGAGGAACATCGAGTGGTGATCGCGCCCTGTTCCTGGCAGCGGTTCGAGCAGTTCGCGGCCCTGTTCCCCGAGACCAAATCCTTACGGCTGACCTATATCGATGGGGTACTCGAGATCATGTCACCCATTGGCGAGCGCCATGAGCGTCATAAGAAAACGCTGGGTTACTTCGTCGAGACCTATTGCCACATCAAGGGCCTGCGTTACTACGGTCGCGGCGGCTTCACGCTCACGGAGCCTGAATTCGCGGCCGGAGAGCCGGATGAGTCCTATTGCTTCGGGCAAGACAAAGCCGTGCCTGATCTGGTCATTGAGGTGGTCATCAGCAGCGACGCCCTGAGCAAGTTGCCCCTTTACCAGGCCAAGGGCATCCCCGAGGTTTGGATCTGGCGCAAGGGCCGCCTGCTGATCCATCATCTTGGCGCCGATGGCTATGTCCAGACCACGCAAAGCCACTTGCTGCCAGGCCTCGACGCACCGCTGATGGATCGCTGTCTCGCGGTGGCCGATCAATACGACGCCGTGCGGATGTTTCGCCAGGCACTACTCTGAGTATCATGGGTTCAGTTCCCAGGATGCGTTGTTGATCAATGCCGATGACGAAGCCCATCGGCTGCAATACCTGCTGTCGCGGATCGGTATCCAGACAGATCGCTCTGATGACGAAAAGGAAATGCTCAGGCTCGCCTTTACCAGGGGCAGAGCATCCAGGTCTCCACCAACCTCGCGCTCGCCTTCGCCTGCGCGCGTTACCTGGTCAAGGCCGAGGATCGCCGGCGCTTCGCCGAAGGCCTCCAGACATTGCCCTCCGAGGTCATCCTCTACTGGTTTACCCTGTGCTTCTACGGCTATCGCCAGGCGGCGGGTCGCATCGCGCTGCGCACCCTGTTGACCGATCAGAAAGCCCTAGGCGCGCGCCCGCCGATCATCATGCTGTCGCAGACCCGCCATTGATCCGAGCCGAGCTACGCGCGAAACGCCTGCCAACAGGAAACCATCATGACGCAACTCTGTATCGAACTCCCCGAGGCGCTGCCAGCCGTGCTGCATTGCTCGGCAGACGAATTGGACCGGGAGCTGCGCTTAGCCGCAGCCGTGCAATGGTATCAATATGGGCGTATCTCCCAGGAGTGGGCGGCTGCGATCGCGGGCCTGGATCGTAGGGATTTCCTGCTTGCTCTCGCGCGCATGGGCAAGGACTCTTTCCTGGTCGATTTCGAGAATCTCGACCGCGAACTCGCGCGTGATTGAGCCGGCTCCAGGCCTAGGTCATCGGCCCAGTCGAGGATCTGCCGGTAGTCGGGTTCCCGCAGCTCGTAATCGCCGAAACGATCTATGCATTTGGATTCTGAATCCAGAAGTCAGGCCGCGATCCCAAATCCGACCCCGGTAAGAATCTACCGCAGAGGCCAACGCAGATTTACGTTATCAGGCTGGTCAATGGGTTGCGTTTCAAACGCGGTCTCTACCGATCCAGACTTGGATTCACCAGGTAAGAATCTACTGCCCGCAGCCCAGATGCTCAGCGCTCGCGCCGACGGCATCGCGACCGCTGAAAACTGTGACCCCACCGTGACCCCAGCCAAGCCGGCCAATTTCACCACCCTATCAGACACAAAAAAGCCGCATCTAAGCGGCTGATTTGATTCTAATTTTATGGTGGCTACGGCTAGATTCGAACTAGCGACATCGGCATTATGAGTGCCGCGCTCTAACCAACTGAGCTACGTAGCCAGAAAGACCAACAATTATAGCTTGGTGCTGTACCGAGGTCAAGCGCGTCGAAACGCCCGAGCGCTTCAGTGATCAGCGAATCAACGCACCTTGGCGCACAGCATTGGCGCATAGCAACAAGTGGGACCAGCCCATCACGCGCGGAGCGCTGGTGGCTGGACTAGACATTGAACCGGAAGTGCACCACATCACCATCCTGGACAATATACTCCTTGCCTTCACTACGGAGTTTGCCGGCCTCCTTGGCGCCCTGCTCGCCCTTGCAGGCCACGAAGTCAGCGTAGGCGATGACCTCGGCGCGAATAAAGCCGCGCTCGAAGTCGCTATGGATGACGCCGGCGGCTTGCGGTGCGGTGGCGCCAGCGGGGATGGTCCAGGCACGCGCCTCCTTAGGACCAGCGGTGAAGTAGGTCTCGAGACCAAGCAGCCGGTAGCCGGCGCGTACGACGCGGTTGAGACCCGGCTCGTCGAGGCCCAAGTCGGCCATAAACTCGGCGCGCTCGGCCTCTTCAAGCTCAACGATGTCAGCCTCAATGGCGGCGCAGACCGGTACGACGACGGCGCCCTCTTCCGCTGCATGTGCGCGGATGCGCTCGAGCAGTGGGTTGTCGTCAAAGCCATCCTCGGCAACGTTAGCGATGTACATGGTTGGCTTTGCGGTCAGCAAGAACAGCTCACGCAGCTCAGCGCGCTCGTCGCTGCTGAGTTCGAGTGCGCGCACTGGCCGCCCCTGGTCCAGATGGGCTGAGACCCGCTCCAGGATCGCTTTGCGGGCTAGCTGACTCTTATCTCCGGTCTTGGATTGCTTGATCGCCTTATCCAGTGCCTTGCCGACCGTCTCCATATCGGCCAGCGCCAGCTCGGTATCGATCACCTCGATATCGCCAAGCGGATCAACACGCCCGGCGACATGCACGACGTCGTCATTCTCGAAACAGCGCACGACATGCGCAATCGCATCGGTCTCGCGGATATTGGCGAGGAACTTGTTGCCCAGCCCTTCACCCTTGGAGGCCCCGGCCACCAGTCCAGCAATATCAACGAACTGCATGGTGGTCGGGATGACGTTGGCCGGCTTGACGATCCCGGCGATGACGTCAAGCCGTTCATCCGGCAACGGGACCACACCAACATTGGGGTCGATGGTACAGAAGGGATAATTCTCGGCCGCAATGCCGGATTTGGTCAGCGCGTTGAAGAGGGTCGACTTGCCGACGTTGGGCAGCCCGACAATGCCACATTTGAAGCCCATGCTGGTGCCCCGCAGACAAAAGTTCGCGATACTAGCTGAAGCTAGCCGATGCGGCCAGTGATGACCCGATAAAGCGGGCGTGCATCGCCTGCTCAGCAGCCGCTATCACCACCGCGATTGTAGAGATCGTCGAAGCGAACGATGTCGTCCTCGCCCAGATAGCTGCCCGATTGCACCTCGATGATCTCGAGCGGGATCGTGCCGGGATTTTCGAGCCGATGGGTGGCTCCGACTGGGATATAGGTTGACTGATTCTCGGTCAGCAGGAAGGTCTTGTCGTCATTGGTCACCTTGGCGGTGCCGGAAACCACTACCCAGTGCTCAGCCCGATGGTGATGCATCTGCATCGAGAGCGCCTCACCGGGCTTCACGGTCAGGCGCTTGACCTGATAGCGATCGCCCATGGTGACCGACTCGAAGGCCCCCCAAGGACGGTGCACGCGCTGATGATGGCGGTGCTCGTTACGCTGCGACTCGCTTAAGAATCTGGTCACCGCCTTCACATCCTGCGCACGCTCGCGATCGGCGACCAGGACCGCGTCTGGGGTCTCGACCACGATCAGATTGTCGACGCCCACGGCGGCCAGCATTCGACTCTGTGCAATCAGTAGATTGTTGTGCGACTCGTGCACGAAGGCATCCCCATCCAGCACGTTGCCATCGCCATCCTGCTCGCGTACCTCCCAGAGCGCCGACCAAGCGCCAACGTCGGACCAGCCAGCATCGAGCGGCAGCACGACCGCCGGATGCTCGGGCGCGACCTCGGCCTGCGAGAGCCGTTCCATCACGGCATAGTCAATCGAATCGCTAGGACAGGCCTTGAACGCGGCGGCGTCGAGCCGATGGAATTCACCATCGCCATGGCCAGTCTGCATCGCCAGCTCGCAGGCCTCGGCGATCTCCGGGCGAAACCGTTGGATCAGGGTTAGCCAGACCGAGGCGCGCAGCATGAAGATACCGCTGTTCCAGAGATATTCACCGCTCGACAGATAACGCTCAGCGGTGGCGCGATCCGGCTTCTCAACAAAGGCGTGCAGCCGATAGGCGGCACCCTGGAGCTGGGCCTCGACAAAGGCCTCGCCCTGCTGAATGTAGCCATAGCCGATCTCTGGCTTTGCGGGCACGATGCCGAAGGTAATCACCGCCCCCTGCTCGGCCAAGACAGCGCCATCCGCGACCGCGCTGCGGAAGGCTTCGCCATTGGCGATGGCATGATCGGCTGGTGCGACTAGCAGGATAGGGTCGTCCTCACCGGCCGCGCGCGCGCGCAGCGCGGCGAGGGTCAGCGCTGGTGCCGTATTGCGACCGAAGGGCTCGAGCAGGATCGCGGCCGGCGTACGGCCAAGCAGACGAAACTGTTCGGCAACCAAAAATCGATGCGCCTCATTGCAGACGATGATCGGATCACACAACAGCAAGCCAAGACGTGGATGCTCCTCGACCAGACCATCGAGCCGCAGCGCCGTATCCTGCAGCATGGTGCTACTGCCGGTCAGTGGCAGGAACTGCTTCGGATAGGCCTCACGCGAGAGTGGCCAGAGACGGGTGCCGGAGCCTCCGGATAGAATCACGGGCTGCAGGTGCATGGCGTTTCCTCTGTTGCGATCGATTGGGCGTCGGCGTCACTCAGCCCCGAGCTGGCGCAGGCCTCAAATGCAGACGGTAGCGGGATGGCACCAGTATATACCGACCTGCCCGAACGACTCCCGTCGGCCTCACTCGACAGCCGGCACAACCATTACCAGCTCGCGCCGCCATGATAATGCCCCTAAACTCCTAACAGCTAACAGCTAACAGCTAACAGCTAACAGCTAACAGCTAACAGCTAACAGCTAACAGCTAACAGCTGCCTACGTCAGCGCATGTCTCCCAGCAGATCAAAACCCCGCGTCAAAGAAGCCATTGCACTGCAGCCCTCGCAGAGGTGTGCAGACAGGCATCAAGACGCAATGAGCAACATCGGTAGAACACCTCATGAATATTCTCATTATCGGCTCCGGTGGCCGTGAGCACGCCTTGGCCTGGAAAGCCGCCCAGTCGCCGCAAGTAGAACGGGTCTTCGTTGCCCCCGGTAACGGTGGTACCGCCACTGAGCCTGGGGTCGAGAATGTCGCGCTGAGTCCAACCGATGCCGCAGGACTGATTCGCTTTGCGCAAGCGCAGCAGGTCGGGCTCTGTATCATTGGCCCGGAGGCGCCTCTGGTCGCTGGCGTCAGCGATGCCTTGGTCGCCGCTGGTCTGCGCTGCTGTGGCCCCTCGCAGCAGGCCGCGCAGCTGGAGGGCTCGAAGGACTTCGCCAAGGCCTTCATGCAGCGCAACGGTATCCCAACAGCGGCCTATCAAACCTTCTCCGATCCTGATCAGGCCCTGGCCTATCTGGAGCAGGTTGGCGCGCCGGTGGTAGTCAAGGCCGATGGTCTGGCCGCTGGCAAGGGTGTTGTGGTTGCCGAGCACTTAGATGAGGCACGCGCCGCGATAGATGCGATGCTCGCCCAGGGGCGCTTTGGCAGTGCTGGGCATCGCGTGGTGATCGAGGAGAAGCTGCTCGGCGAGGAGGTCAGCTTCATCGTCTTGGTGAGCGGCGAGCAGGTGCTGCCGCTGGCGACCTCCCAGGACCACAAGGCACGCGACGAGGGCGACCGCGGACCGAATACCGGTGGCATGGGAGCCTATTCGCCAGCCCCCATCGTCACCCCTGAGCTTGAGCAACGCATCATGCGCGAGGTGATCGAGCCCACGGTTGCCGGTCTCCGCGCTGAGGGCATGCCTTATGTGGGCTTCCTCTACGCCGGACTCATGATCGATGCCGATGGCGCGCCACGGGTGCTCGAATATAACTGCCGACTGGGCGATCCTGAGACCCAGCCGATCCTGATGCGCCTAGACAGCGATTTGGTCAGCCTCTGCCAGGCCGCCGCCGATGGCGAGCTGACAGGGCTCAACGCAAAGTGGCGCGATCAGGCCGCACTTGGGGTCGTGATGGCGGCTGCTGGATATCCGGGCGACTATACCAAAGGTCAGCCGATCAGAGGCCTCGATGCAGTCAGTGACGACGACACCAAGGTCTTTCATGCCGGCACCCAGCGCGATGGAGATCAGCTCCTGACCACTGGTGGCCGTGTGCTCTGCGTCACTGCGCTCGGCGCCGATGTCGGCGAGGCTGCAGCCAAGGCCTATACATTGGCCGATCGGATTCAGTTCGAGGGCGCCTTCTTTCGGCGCGATATCGGTCATCGCGCACTCAAGCGCGGGATGACACGGTGACTGATGAGGTTGGCGAGCGGCTGCAGCTCGGCATAGAGTGATCCTAGCTCCTGCAGATAGCCGAGGGTGCGCGGAAGATCTGCGAGATAACCGCGCTTGCCATCGCGAACGGCCAAGCGCGCAAAGATGCCAGCGGCCTTGAGATGACGCTGCGCACCCATGAGATCGAACCAGCGCAGCAGTTTTGGTCGATCGCTGGCCTTCAGCAATCCGCTCGCCTGTGCCTGCTCGGCGTAGCAATCGAGCCAACCTAGCACGCGCTCGCGCGGCCAAGCGATGTAACAGTCCTTCAGCAAGGAGGCGAGATCGTAGGTCAGCGGACCGGCAACCGCATCTTGGAGATCGAGGATGCCGGGGTTCGCAGTCTCCGTGAGCATGAGGTTGCGGCTATGGAAATCACGATGCACGGCAACATAGGGCTGCACCAGTGCGTTCTCGACCAGTACCGAATAAAGCCGTTCAAGGTCGTTTGCCTCAGCTACGGAGAGGTTGATCTGCAACAGATCCGCGAGCAGCCACAGCCGGAAGAGCTCAAGCTCGCGGCGCAGGAAGGCAATATCGTAGAACGGCAGTCCAACGACCGAGAGCCTAAGCTGGAGCCGGATCAGCGCTGCGATCGCATCGCCATAGAGGAGGTCGGCCTGAGCTAAAGCTGGATCTGGATCTAGAGACTGATCAGGCGGCTGAGCTGACCACTGCACTGGCGCTTGAGCGGCCTTAAGCAGGCTCAGATAGGTCCGCACGCCCAAATCGGATACCACCATGAAGCCACGCCTAGAGTCCTCGGCCAGCACCTCAGGGGCATTGAGTTCAGCCCGGCGAAAAGACCGCGCCAAGCGCACAAAGCGCGCGCTATCTTCGTGCTCGGGTGGCGCATCCACCGCGATCAAGCTGCGCCCCTGATAGGGAAAGCGCCAATAGCGGCGGAAGCTCGCATCGGCCGAGGCCGGCACGAGCGCGCCCACGCCATCACCGAGCACCTCCTGCAGCCAATGGATCAACAGATTTTGTCGTTCGTCCGACACCCCCACTCCCTCCGTCATCAAACACTTGATCAACCAGATTTTATCAAACCCCAGCGGCTACCCCAGCAGCGCTGGCCACCACTGCTGCTGGCGACATCACAGCCAGCGCGTTTGCCGCGCCAGGGCAGATGTGCGACCTTACACGGATTTTGCCGACTCTGGTGCAAGATAGGCAGAGTAGCCTGGTTTCACCCTACTGCTCGCCGCGAAAGCAACCGCTCATCGAACGCATGACCGCTTTGGACCGCAGACACATCCTCACGGGCGTTGCCAGCCTGCTGCCCTGGATCATGCTCTGGGGACCAGGCCAGCCCCAGGCCCAGCAGCTAGCCTTGGAGGCGGCCGAGGCTAGCAGGCCAGCACCAGCATCAAGGCCACCGCCAGCCTCACAACTGCGCTCATCCCTGCTTGAGCAACCGTCAGCGCCAGCCACAGCACCAGAGCCGATACCTACCGAGCCGGTCGCTGCGCTCGAAGGGTCGAACAGCGCAGCACGCGATGCACTATTGCACCAGGGATTGGACTGGGACTTCTGCGGACCTCGCCCAACCCAGCTCGGCGCGATGCCAACAGCACCTGAGCCGGCCCCAGACACGCCCGTCGAGATCGACACCGGCGCGGTCGCCTATCAGCAGGATAGCGGCCTTCTGACGCTGAGCGGAGGGGTCGAGGTGCGCCGCGCGCAAGAGCGGATTGTCGCCGATACGCTGACATACGATCGCAACAGCGGAGACATCAAGACCCAGGGCGCAACCTTGCTGGAGCGACCAGGGTTGAGAATGATCGGGGACCCGGCCTTGCTCAACCTCGAGACCAACCAAGGCCAGATGCAGAACGTCAGCTATCGATTTTCGCAGACAGCGAATCTGCGTGGCACGGCCAACCTTGCCGAGCTGCTCGGTCCAGCGCAAACGCGCTATCGCGGTCTGGTTTACTCAACCTGCCCACCGGGCAGCAATGCCTGGTCGATCAAGGCGTCTAAGCTCAAGCTCGATCAGGAGCAGGGTATTGGGGTCGCGCGCGATGCCCGCCTGCGCATCAAGGGGGTTCCCCTCGTCTACACCCCCTATCTCCGCTTCCCGATCGACGATCGGCGCCGGAGTGGCTTCCTGATCCCAACCATCGGCTCCTCGGATGAGAGCGGCTTCGAACTCGTCGTGCCCTACTACTGGAATATCGCGCCGAATCTTGATGCAACCCTCTCACCGCATTTCCTCAGCGAGCGCGGCTTACTCATGGGCACTGAGCTGCGCTACCTGACTCGCAACGACCGCGGCCGCATCGAGGCTGAGCTGATACCTGATGATGCCAAGTACGACGGCAATGGCGCGCGCTGGGCGCTGAATCTCGAGGAGTCGGGACTCTGGCTCAACCGCTTTAGCACCCTGCTCGAATTCAGCGCCGTCTCCGACGATCGCTATCTGGAGGATTTCGGCAATGGCCTGGATATCACCAGCACGCGCCGTCTGCTGCAACGTGGAACGCTGGGCTACATGGGCGATGGCTGGTCACTGCAGACCGTGCTCGAGGGCTATCAGACGGTTGACTCCGAGCTTACGCCTGAGCAACGACCCTATGGTCGGCTACCACAGGTCCTCTTTAATCTGAATCCGGTTGCGCTTGGGGCTGGCCTGGTCGCCAGCGTCAACGCTGAATATGACTATTTTGATCATAACCATATCGTCTACGGTCAACGCCTTGCGATGCAGCCGAGCTTAAGCCTGCCGCTTCGGCGCAGCTACGGCCATCTGATCCCGACGCTGTCACTCAACCTCAGTGGCTACGACCTCAGCAACACCGGGCCCGATCAGCCAACCTCGCCGAGCCACTCGATCCCCAGTGTTGAGGTCGATGGTAAGCTGGTGTTCGAGCGCAACGCCAACTGGCTTGGCGCGCCCGCGTTACAGACCCTAGAACCACGGCTCTACTATCTCTACACCCCCTACGAGGATCAGTCAGCCACCCCTGTCTTCGACAGCTCCGAGCTGACCTTTAATTTTGCCAACCTGTTCCGTAGTAACCGGTTCACCGGACGCGACCGCATCGGCGATGCCAATCAGATCACCACCGCGCTCAGCTCGCGCTTGCTGAACGCGCAAACCGGCACCGAGATGCTGCGCTTGAGTGTCGGGCGCATCCTCTACTTCGCCGATCGACGCGTACAGATCTTTGGGCCGACCGAGGTCGCGAACGAGTCACCGATCGCCGGCGAGCTTGCCGCACAGCTCTTCGACCGCTGGCGCGGGCGTGCCAGCATCGAATGGGACCCAGGCGAAGAGACCGATCAATGGGGTCGCCGCACACTTCAGCTACAGTACCTGGAGCCGGGTGCCGAGCGGTTGGTCAACCTCGCCTACCGCTATGATCGCGGCACCAGCATCGAGAACCGCTTTGAGACCACGGATCTCTCCTTTCGGATGCCGATCTCCAACGCGGTCAATGTCGTTGGGCGCTGGCTCTATTCACTGGAGACCGAAGAGACCAACGATGCCTTTGCCGGGATCGAATTCGGCCAGTGCTGCTGGAAGATCCGTGTGCTCGGACGCCATTTCAAGAACAGCGCCGATAGCACCGCTAGCACTTCGGTGATGCTACAAGTGGAGCTTGCGGGCTTAGGTGCCTTCGGTAGCTCCGTCGACCGTTTTCTGCAACGAGAAGTCTATGGCTATCAAGTCGATTGAGAACCTGCGACGCCCGCCGGCGACGCTCATCATGCTCTTGGCCGGTTGTTTGACAATCGGCTGGACAGCGGGCTGGGCACAGGCCCGCATCCAACCGCTCGACGCCATTGTCGCGGTTGTCAATGACGATGTCATCGTCCAAAGCGAGCTCGATAGCCAGATCGACTTGCTGGTCCCAGAGCTGCAATCGCGCGGTGCCGCCATCCCTGACCCAGCCATCCTCAAGGAGCAGGTGCTCGATCAATTGATCCTTGAGCGCCTACAGATTCAGCGCGCGCAAACCCTGGGGATCGAGATCGATGAGGCAACGCTGAACGAGGCCTTGACCAACATCGCCGCCCGCAACGGCATGGGGCTCATGGAATTGCGCGAGACCCTGGAGGCCAATGCGATCTCTTTTGAGGCCTTTCGTGAGGATACTCGCCGCCAGATCATCACCTCGCGGCTGCAGCAAGAGGAGGTGGTCAAGGAGGTTCGAGTCAGTGAGCAGGAGGTCGATCGGTTCGTCGAGACCGAGCGCGATAGTCTGATCACGCGCAGCGAGGTGCGACTGAGCCATATCTTAATTGCGGTACCGGACAGGGCGAATGCAGCGCAGGTAGAGCAGGCCCGCAACGAGGCTCAAGCCATCGCCAGGCGCCTGCGTCAGGGTGAGGACTTTGCCAGCCTCGCGCGTGCCAAATCAGACGGCGGTCGTGCCCAAGAAGGGGGTGATCTAGGCTGGTTCCCGCTTGGTGAAGTCCCAAGCCTGGCGGCGCAGCCAGCGCAGACCCTAGCCCGCGGCGAGCTGACAGACCCGATCCGCAGCCCGAGTGGCTTTCATATAATCATGGTCAGCGATATCAAAGGGGACGCCCCCAAGCCCATCACCCAAACCAACGCCCGGCATATCCTGATTCGTACCAGCGAGGTGGTCTCGGATGAAGATGCGCAACGGCGGCTCGAGCAGTTGCGTCTGCGCATCATTGGCGGTGATGACTTTGCCACCCTGGCCCGCTCGCATTCCGATGACACCGGCTCGGCCTTGAATGGCGGCGATCTCGGCTGGGTGAGTCCAGGCGACACCGTGCCGGCCTTTGAGCGCGAGATGGACGAGCTGAGCCCGGGCGAGATCAGTCAACCCTTCCAGAGCCCATTCGGCTGGCACATCGTTCAGGTCACCGAGCGCCGTGAGCAGGATACCGCCGACGAGTTATTACGGCTCAGGGCCAAGGACGCGCTACGCCTGCGCAAGGCCGAGGAGGCCAAGGAGCTCTGGCTGCAACGACTGCGAGACGAGGCCTATCTGGAGATCCGACTCGATGAGTACGACGACTAAGCCGCAACGGCTCGCACTGACACCCGGCGAGCCAGCGGGGATCGGCCCTGACCTCTGCGTCGCGATCGCGCAGCAGCCGCATACGGCGGAGCTGGTTGCGGTCTGCGATCCGAGTCTCCTCGCGGAGCGGGCGCAGAGACTCGATCTGCCCCTGACACTGGAGCCCTTCGATCCCGAGCAACCGCCAGCACCATCAGCCCGCGGACGCCTGCTAGTCGATGCCGCCGCTCGTCTCTCCGTCCCTGCCCGCGCCGGCGAGCTGAATCCGGCCAATGCCGCTTATGTGCTCGACAGCCTCAAGACAGCCTGCGACGGTTGTCTCAACGGACGCTGGGATGCACTGGTCACCGGCCCCGTGCACAAAGGCATCATCAATGATGCCGGCCTAGCCTTCAGCGGCCATACCGAATTCCTCGCCGAGCGCTGCGCCGGCGACGGCGGGCCTCCACCCATCCCGGTGATGATGCTGACCGCACCCGGGCTGCGGGTGGCCTTGGCGACCACCCATCTGCCTCTGGCTGCGGTTCCCAATGCGATCACCGAGCCCAGACTAGAGCGCATCATCCGCATCTTGGTCAGCAGCCTCGATGAGCGTTTTGGCATCCCCAACCCGCGAATCCTGATCTGCGGACTGAACCCTCATGCTGGTGAAGGCGGGCATCTCGGACAGGAGGAGCAAGAGGTTCTGACCCCGTTGATCACCAGGCTTCAGGCTGAGGGCATGCACCTGCAGGGGCCATTGCCAGCGGATACGGTCTTTGTGCCGCATCGGCTTGAGCAGGCTGATGCGGTACTGGCGATGTATCACGACCAAGGCCTACCGGTGCTCAAGCATCTCGGCTTCGGTCAGTCGGTCAATGTGACGCTCGGCTTGCCGATCATCCGCACCTCGGTCGATCACGGCACGGCCTTGGATATTGCTGGGACTGGGCGGGCCAATCTTGGCAGCCTGAAAGCTGCGCTTGCATTAGCCTCGGAGATGGTCAGGGTGCGTTGGCAGCGCGCTCTGTTGACTGGCAATACTGGCCTGCACCTGCAAAGCGACCTCAAGCGCACGTAGCCCGGTATGACCATCGACGAGCGGTCGCTCTTGTGTGCGCAGGCACTGGATGAAGGCCTCAATCTCGCGATCGAGCGGCTGCACCAGCTCGACCATGACCCGCGAGCGCTGGATCTCGCGACGCTGGCCTTCCCCTGATTGTGCGGGCGCAGCGCTATCAAGGGTCTGGCCAATGAAATCGAGCGAGAGATAGCCCCGTGGCTGGAACACGCGAATCCGCCGCGTCTTCTTATCTGAGACCCGGCTGGCGACGGCATTGGCAACGGTGCCATTACTGAACTCAAGGCGGGCGCTCGCAATGTCTACGCGCGGCGTCAGCACGGGCGTGCCAACCGCCCGTACATCGATGAGATCGGCATCGACTAGGGCAAGGATGATATCGATATCATGGATCATCAGATCGGCGACCACGTCGACATCGGTTGCACGCTCGACGAAGCCACCCATGCGCTGGGCCTCGATATAGCGAGGCGCATCGATGCGCGCGGCCAATGCCATCACGCCAGCATTGAAACGCTCCAGATGGCCCACCTGCAAGACCGCATCATGCTGCTCGGCCGCACGGACGATCTCGGCCCCTTCCTGCGCATCCACCGCAAGCGGTTTCTCGAGCAGCACATGAATGCCCTGCTCCAGATAGGCGCAAGCCACCGCATGATGGGCACGAGTTGGCACCGCGATACTGACTGCATCAACCCGGCCAATCAATGCAAATGGATCATCCCAAGCCGCACAGCCGGCTTCAGCGGCAATGCCCGCGGCACGCTCGGGGTCGGTATCACAAACGCCGACCAGCTCGACCTGCTCAAGGCGAGCATAGATAAGGGCATGGAAGCGGCCGAGATAACCGACCCCGACGACCCCAACCTTGAGCGGATGCGAATGGCTCAAGCGGTCAGCCCCTTCAGCCATCGATGATCGGCGGCGCCGGTGTCCGCTCAGCCATCGGCTGAACCTGACCAAGGTGGTAGAGGTTGATCTGATAGCCCAGCGTTAGCGTCATCCCAACCGCCAACGCGACCACAAGGACCTTGAAGAGATCGGGTTGGCGGCCGCGACGCTTCGGTAACATGTGCTCAATAAACTCGCTCTGGCAGTGGATCAAAAAGGCTCGTTGGACCAGTCTCGCTGAGGTCATCACTGATCGCTCAGTACCTCCGGGACTTATTATCCATGACAAACGTCCTAATGTCTGCGGATTGGTTCACATTGTCCCTAATGCTCAGTGTTTCAGAGCACATCGGCCGCCAGCTGCTCAGGCCCCTGTGCTGGGCTTGCCAATCGCCGTCATCTCTTGGAATTGTCAATGAATACAGGACTCTCGACCTGGTCCATCCGACACCCCATCGGCGTTCTGATGATGACGCTCGCGGTGATGGTGCTCGGCGCCTTCGCCCTCGAGCGCCTAAACGTCGATCTCTTGCCACAGATCACTTACCCAGACGTGCGCGTGCGTGTGCTCGACCCCGGCGTGCCGGCAACGGTGATGGAAGACGAGATCACCCGCCAGCTCGAGGAGCAGCTGGCCATCACCGAGGGCGCGATCGCGATTCAATCGAGCACCAGCGAAGGCCGCTCGGCCATCGATCTCTCATTTCGCTACGGCGACGATGTCGATCAGGCCTTGCGCGATGCCAGCGCTCGGCTCGATCGCGCCAAGCGCTTTCTGCCTGAGAGCATCGAGCCGCCGATCATCTACAAGCGCGACCCGTTCCAGCTGCCGGTGGCCGAGTATGTGATCGGCTCGACCCTGCGCGATCCGATCGAGCTGCGCGACCTGGTCGATTATGACCTCGGCCGGCAGTTGCTGACCCTGCCAGGTGTCGCGGCCGCTGAGGTTGGTGGCGGGCTGGAGCGCGAGGTCAGCATCATTGCCGATCAATACCGGCTCGCCGGCCTCGGACTTGACGTGCTTGATCTGCAAGCGCGGCTGCAAGCTGCCAATCGGGATGTGCCCGCTGGACGGCTGCTGATGAACGATGGTGAACTGAGTGCACGCACCGGTGGGCGCTTCGACTCGGTCGAGCAGATCGCCGCGCTCCCACTGAGTGATGCCGCAACCCCTGGTGCCGAGCAGCTACGCCTCGGCGAAGTGGCGCAGGTGCTCGACAGCGGCGCCGAGGAGCGTCTGCGCATCCGACTCGACGGCGCCCCCGGCATCAAGCTCTCGATCCAGAAACAGCCGCTCAGCAACACTGTCGCCGTGGTCGAAGCGGTCGATGCCGAGCTGGCCCGACTCGAGGCCGAGGGGCTGGTACCGGATGATATCCAGATCGCCAAGGTCGACGACCAAGCCCGCTATATCCGCCAGTCGCTGAGCAACGCGATCCAGGCGGCACTGGGCGGCGCGCTCTTGGCGATGCTGGTGGTCTACCTGTTCTTAGGCAGCCTGCGCCGCACCCTGATCATCGGCAGCGCCATCCCGATCGCCATCCTGGTCACCTTCATCCTGATGGCCGCCTTTGGCCTCACCTTCAATATCATGACCCTGGGTGGTCTGGCACTCGGCATCGGTATGCTGGTCGACAGCACCATCGTTATGCTCGAGAACATCCATCGCCACCAACGCCGTGGCGAGCCGCCGCTGCAAGCGGCCAGCCATGCGGCACGTGAGGTCACTGGTGCCATCGTCGCCTCAACCTCGACCAACCTGGCCGCGGTGCTGCCATTCCTGTTCATCGGCGGGCTCATCGGACTCCTGTTCCGCGAGCTGATCTTTACCATCTCGGCGGCGATCGTTGCCTCCTTGGTGGTGGCACTGACGCTGGTGCCGGCCCTGGCAAGGCAAGTGCCTGCCGGCCATGAGGGATGGCTCCGACGCCTGATCGACCGCGCCATGCAGGCACTTGAAAACGGCTATCGCTGGCTGCTGCGGCGCCTGCTACCCAGGCCTTGGCTGGTGCTGCCGCTGTTCATCGCCGCGCTGGCGGCGACGGCACCTGGCCTATTCTCAGCCAAGCCGGCCTTCCTGCCGACACTGGACGAGGGTGATGTGCGTGTCAGTCTCACCGCTGACAACGGCGTCAACCTAGAACAGATGGATGCACTCACGCGCCAGGTGGAGGCGATCGTCGCGGCTCAGCCTGAGACAGGCGCCCTGTTCACCACCGTCGGCGGTTTTGTCTTCGGCCGCTCAAGCTTTGAGAGCAGCCATCGCGCCAGCATCCAAGTCCAGCTCGTCCCGCTCGCGGAGCGCAACCTGAGCACGAGTGAATGGATCGAGCGCGTGAAAGCGGAGATCAAAGCGGCAGCCATCCCCGGCTTGAGAACCTCGCTATACAGCCGCGGCATTCGCGGCATCCGCTTCAATCGTGGCGATGATGATCTGAGCTTGCGGCTGAAGGGGCCGGAGCTAGACACCCTGATTCAACTCGCCGACGCCATGCTTGAGCGGCTCAAGGGCGTCGAAGGCCTGCGTAACCTCCAGCACTCCAACCAGGAGCCGACCCGCGAGCTGTCGATTGAGGTCGACCGGCAGCGCGCTGCCAGTCAGGGGCTAGATGTGCAAGAGATTGGCCGCGTGCTGCGGTTTGCGCTCGAGGGCCAGATCATCACCGAGTTGATCGAAGGCGATCGCAGCATCGATGTACGCCTGCGCCTAGACCGCGAGGATATCGCCACCCCCGGCGATCTCGAGTCGATCATCCTGTTTGGCCGCGAGCCGGGTAACCGCTCCCGCGATGCCGACCAGGGCGATTCAGTTCGACGTCCGATCCGGCTCGGCGATCTTGCCAAGGTCAGCATCCTGCCGCAGCCAGAGACGATCCTACGCGACCGCCAGCAGCGCATCGTCGAGATCAGTGCCTCGATCGGCGGCGACCTGACCCTCGCCACCGCGATCGAGCAGGCGCTCGCGGCCGTCGCCGAGGTGCCGCTGCCGCGCGGCTATCGTCTCTACGAGGCCGGCAGTCTGGAGACCCTACAGCAGGGTCAAGACATCGGTCGGCTCCTGCTCGGCCTGGCCGTATTCTTGGTGCTGGTGGTGATGGCGGTGCAGTATGAATCACTGCGCAACCCCTTGATCATCATGCTCTCAGTGCCCTTCGCACTGATCGGCGTCGCGCTCGGTCTCAGCTGGACTGACACCGGCCTCTCGATGCCGGTCTGGTTAGGCATGATCATGCTCGCCGGTATCGTCGTCAACAATGCCATCGTGCTGGTTGAGTTCATCGAGCTACGCCGACGCGCGGGCGACCCGCGCGATGCAGGCATCATCGAGGCGGCACGGCTGCGGCTGCGACCAATCCTGATGACCACCCTGACCACCGTCTTCGGCATGCTGCCGTTGGCGCTCGGCATCGGCGAGGGCTCGGAGATGCTGAGTCCCTTGGCGGTCACCATCGTCGCCGGACTCAGCTTCTCGACTCTGGTCTCGCTGTTACTGGTGCCCAGTATCTACCGCTTGTTGGGCGCTCGCAGCAGCGCACAGCAAGACCACGAGGAAGGCCAGGTTACGCCCGCCCCAACCGATGCCTAGCCCCTCATCAGCCCGGATCAGCCCCCATCGCTCCGATCAACCACAAGCAGCGGTTGCAGAACCAGGCCACTTTGGCGCAGTCTAAAAGCTTCGTCTGCAAGATGCCCGATCGAGCCAGGCGCGAGCCAGGCGATTAAAACCAGCATTGAAGCTGAAACGCTGACTCAGATCGATAGACGCTATCCTGAAAACCAAAGGCCCATTCTCCTTATTCGCCCGGCATCGGACGCCGCCTCATTGATCCGCGCGCGATGCCAACTAGTCTCGAAATCCTTTCTCACGCCGACACCCACCACGCCATCGAGATCGCCGACCGCGTCTGGTGGGTCGGCCATGTGATCCCGGACGATACCTTCCAATGCCATGTCTACCTGCTTGAGCAGGGCGACCAGTCGGTGTTATTCGATCCCGGATCACGGCTGACCTTCGCCCATACGCTGCGCAAGATCGAAGAGGTCGTGTCGCTGAGTGCGATTCGCTATTACGTTTGCCACCATCAAGATCCTGATATCACCGCCGCACTGCCGCTCATCGATGAACTGATCGCGCGCAGCGATGCGGCGATCGTGACGCACTGGCGGGCGCAAGCACTGCTCAAGCACTATGGTCTCAAGCTACCATTCTGGCTGATCGATGAGCACGACTGGCGGCTAGAGCTCGAAGACCGAACCCTAGAGTTCATCTTCACCCCCTACGCGCACTTTCCGGGCGCCTTCTGCAGCTTCGACCGCAGCACCGGTGTGCTCTTCTCCAGCGACCTATTTGGCGGCTTCACCGCTCAGCCGCAGCTGGTCGCGCTCGATGAATCGCACTTCGATGCCGTGCGCCCCTTCCACGAGCACTACATGCCGAGCAGCGACATCCTCGACTATGCGCTGAGCCAGATCGAGCGCCATCCGGTTGCGATGATCGCGGCCCAACATGGCTCGATCATTCCGCAGCATTTGGTCGGCTTCATGATCGATAAGCTGCGACATTTAGACTGCGGACTCTATCTGCTCGGCCAGGGCGATACCGATATCAAGCGGCTCTCACTGCTCAATCGAACCCTGCGCGACATCACTGAGACGATGCTGCTGTACCGCGATTTCCGCGATATCGCCACGCGCTTGCTCGAAGTGGTGCAGCGCAATCTGCCCGTGACGCATATCGACTACTATGCCGCCCTGCCAGATGGTCAGGTGCTCTCGCTCAAGGCAAACGCCCGCTTCGTCGGCATCGTCGAGCCCGTGGTCCCAGACGTCTGTAAATTCGTTGGACAAACGCTTAGCGACTGGCAGCGCGCCCACACAGAAGACCCCGCGACCGCCGACCATGAGCTGCGCCCCGAGGGGTTCTGCCTGCAGCCAGAGAAGCAGCATGGGGCCTCGATTGCAGTGCCACTGACCGCAACCAACAGCGAGCAGATCGATGCGATGGCGATCCTGGCATTTGACTCACGTCCGCTGATCACCTCGAGCATCGCTCAGCTCATCGTGCAGATGATCGAGCCGCTGAAGATCGCCCTCGAGCGCGAGGTGATCTATCGCTCGATCGACCTCGAGCGCGAGCGTGCCTATCAGCGCTCGATCCGCGATCCGCTCACCAAGCTGTTCACCCGCGTCTACATGCAAGATGTGATGAAGCGCCATCTCGCCCTGCAGGAGCGCGACATGGCACCACCGGTCGCCGCGGTGCTGCTCGACCTCGACCATTTCAAGCAGATCAACGACAGCTATGGACACAGCGCCGGCGATCGGGTGCTTGAGCAGGTTGCCGAGCTGATTCAGCAGCAGTGCCGCAGTGTCGATGTGCCAGTGCGTTTCGGCGGCGAGGAATTTCTGATCTTGGTGATTGGCCAGCAGATTAAGGGCGCTATCGAGCTAGCAACACGATTGCGCGCTGAGATCGCCCAACATCCCTTTGATATTAGCGGCGAACGGCCGCTTGAAGTCACCGCCAGTCTTGGCGTTGCACAACGGGGAGCAGACGAACCGCTCGAGAGCCTGATCCATCGCGCCGACATGGCCCTTTACGAGGCCAAGCGCGCGGGCCGCAACCGTTATGAGGTCGCCGAGCCGAGCCAGAGCGAGTACGCCAGCTCGGCATAATCGCTCGTGGCACCTGGCTAGTGGCTCGTCATTAGGGCTGTGATGGAGCCCTTGACGCCGGCGTTGAAGGCGCAAGCTTGGCCGGCGGGGCCACCCGCAGGCCCATCGCATCGCGCACATAGTGCGGAAAGTCCGGGTTCTGCCACCCCTCAGCCGCTAGCTTATCGGCCGGCGGGCGCAGCCGCGACGTATAGTCCATGACGGCCTGCTGCTGCTCCGCACTGAAGCCCTGAATCTCCTCGGTCATCTTGGAGTCCGCATTCTTGCGCTGACCACTGCGGATGGCATCAAACTGCCGCATCAGATAGGCGTAGTGCTGGCCCGCGATCGCCGGAATGTGCTCGGCCTCGTCCCCCTCCCCTGCTGCACCATGACAATCGGCACAGTGCTCGCCGTAGAGTGACTCACCCAACGTCAAGTCGGTACCAGACCCAAGGCCGTTGCTCGCCGTCATCGGCAACGCCGCCACATAAGCGGCAACGTCAGCGAGTTCCTGCGGGCCGCCCAAGATGCCGGGCACCGAGAAGGGGTACATCAGTGGATTTTCGCGATTGCCAGCGCGGAAGTCGGCAAGCTGCTTGATCACCACCGTGCGCAATTGACCGGCGATCTGTGGATACATCCCATCCACACTGCCCCAACCTTCCGGCAGATGGCAGACGGCGCAGGTCAAGTAGACCGCGCGCCCGCGCTCAACATTGGGCGTCAGCGCCAACACCTCATCGTACTCGCGCTTAGCGATCTCAGCCGGGGTCTCGGCTGGAATCTCCGCTGAGGTCTCCGCGGTCATCTCCGCAGGGGCTGCGCCCGCGGCAACCTCAGCACCGGTTTCGCTCAAGCGCTCAGTCGCGCTGTCGGCCAGCAACGGCATGACCAGCGCACAGCCCAGCAGGATTGCACAGGTACCTAGCATCGTTCGGCTCATACAGTCTCCTCCGTTACGCCGCCTGGGCCATCCTCAGGCTGCTTTGGCTTGGCTCAGACGGCGCCATTTGGTGTTGTATCGAGTGTGCGCCGCAGCGTCCCGATTGGGTAGACGGCGTGGGTCGAGTATAGCGCTGCTGATGCCGTCTCGGCCTAAGTCAACGCGGGCAGATTACAGACTGAGGTTATCCACAGCAAATCCCCTCAGTGGCGCGGTCAAAGGCCCATTCAGGCCGAATTATCCACAGCTCGCGCACAGGCTATACATCCGGTTACTGATAACTAAAACACAAGATATAGTGGTTGACAGCACATCCGACGTGTATATATTGATACTTTGGCTCAGCCGGGCTCGCATAGAACAGTCAGCATGCTGATTCTGGACCCGGTGAGCGGTAGCCGCTTGCGATCAGTACCTGCTCGCTCAAGCCCAGCCACAGCCACGGGGCTTCGGACCGATCAAGGGTCCCCATCGCTGTCTGTTTCTACGCAGCGAAACAGCGCCAGACAAACTGCACCAGATCACATCAGACGAGGACTGAACTATGGCCGCCGCCTCCGAGAAGACCGACGCCACTGCGCAAACGCCCACCCCGCATCAGCCTCGCGTCGAGCCGGAGTCGTCTCAGGCCGTCAGTTCGGCTGCCAATTCGGCCGGCAGTTCAGCTGCCATCTCAGCGCT
Organism: Halochromatium sp.; assembly: GCA_010912705.1. GTDB lineage: Bacteria > Pseudomonadota > Gammaproteobacteria > Chromatiales > Chromatiaceae > Lamprobacter. The sequence goes on along the minus strand of POWB01000014.1, from coordinate 77,147 downwards.
CAGCTCAAGCAGCGAGGTTGCCGGCCATCGTCCGGGGCAGGTCCAGGTCATTCGTCGCAACGGCAAGGTCACCCACTTCGATCCGAGCAAGATCAAGGTCGCGATGACCAAGGCCTTCATCGCCGTCGAGGGCAGCGGCGCCGCCGCCTCGAGCCGCATCCATCATCTGGTCGATGAACTTGCCGAGCAGGTGGTCTCGGCACTCACCCGCCGTCTGCCGGGTGGCGGTACCCTGCATATCGAAGATATCCAGGATCAGGTCGAGCTGGCGCTGATGCGCGCCGGAGAGCACAAGGTGGCGCGTGACTATGTGATCTATCGCGACGCCCGCGCCCGTGAGCGTGCAGAGAAGGCCGCCAGCGCCACGACCACAGCGGCCACTGAAAAGGCTGGAATCAACGTCACCCTCGCCGATGGCAGCACGCGACCGTTGGACGTCGAGCGCCTGCGCCGACTGACGCGCGAGGCCGCTGCCGGGCTTGAGGGGGTTGATGACGAGGCGATCATCACCGACACGCTGCGTAACCTGTTCGATGGGGTCAAAGAGGCCGATGTCGGCCAGGCGCTGGTGATGTCGGCACGGGCGATGATCGAGCGCGAGCCGGCCTATAGCCAAGCGGCTGCGCGGCTGCTGCTCGATGTGATGCGGCGCGAGGCACTGGGCGAGCTGGGCATGGCGGTCGGGGTCGAGACCCAGGCCGATCTGGCCGAGCGCTATGCCGATTATTTCAGCGCCTACATCAAGACCGCCGGCGATCTGGAGTTGCTCGACAAGCAGCTCAGCCGCTTCGATCTGGCCCGGCTTGGCGCCGCACTCAAGCCCGAGCGCGATCTGCAGTTCACCTATCTGGGTCTGCAGACCTTGTATGATCGCTACTTCATCCATACCGCCGAGGGGCCGCGCATCGAGCTGCCGCAGGCCTTCTTCATGCGCGTGGCGATGGGGCTGGCGATCAACGAGATCGATCGTGAGGAGCGTGCGATCGAGTTCTACGAGCTGCTGTCGAGTTTCGATTTCATGAGCAGCACGCCAACCCTGTTCAACTCCGGCAGCCTGCGCCCGCAGCTCAGCTCCTGTTATCTGACCACAGTACCGGATGATCTCGACGGCATCTATGGCGCGATCAAGGACAATGCGCTGCTCAGCAAATTCGCCGGCGGCCTGGGCAACGACTGGAGCCGTGTGCGTGGCATGGGCGCTCACATCAAGGGCACCAACGGCAAGAGTCAGGGTGTGGTGCCTTTCCTCAAGGTAGCCAACGATACGGCGGTAGCCGTTAACCAATGCTTCGCACCCGAGACCACCATCTTCACTGCCGATGGCCCCAAGGCGATTGCAGCGGTGAAGGTCGGCGATCTGGTGCTGGGTCAGCGCGGGCGTTACCGCGAGGTGACAGAGCATTTCGTCTACGCACAGAAAGACGCGCCCATGGTCCAGGTGCGGATCAAGCACTCGATCAATGATCTCAAGGTCACGGCGGGCCATCCATTCTGGGCCATCCCGGGCGTACCGGCCGAGCAGTCGATCGAGCGCACCCTGAATCAGATCGAGAACGGTCGCTATCGGCCTGACTGGGTCGAGGCTGGAGCGCTCAGCGCCGGCGACTATGTCGCACAGGTTATCCCGAGTGAGGTCGTGCCGGTTGCAGGGCTAACCGAGGAGGACGCGCGCTTCTACGGCATCCTGCTCGGCGACGGGTATCTCACCCGAGGTCGGGAATTCGGGATCTCCGGCAATCCGGCCTCTGATGGCAATCATCTGCAGTTCGTTCGGGATTACCTCGATGCGCGCGGCATCCACTACTGGGAAAATGGCCGTGGCGAGACCTATCTGCAGATCAAGTGGGCGATCGGCCGCGGCCTCGCCCGCTGCGCGACCACCGGGCGCTGGGTTGGCGAGGATCTCGCGCATCTGCCCTTCACGGAAGAAGACCTGTACGACGTCGACCGCAACAAACGCATCGCTCGCTGCTTCAGCCATCTGCCGCACAACCAGACGCTGGCACTGATCCAGGGCCTGCTCGAGACCGATGGCGGTATCAGCCGCGGCAAGGAGATCTACTTCACCAGCACATCGGCACCGCTCGCCGAAGGACTGCGCTACCAGCTGTTGCGTCTCGGCATTCCCTGCGCCGGCCAATACCGCGAGCGCGACAGCGATCATCAAGGCACCCGCTCGGACGGCACCGTCGTTGCCTTTACCAGCGTCACCCGCGCCTTCGATCTGCGCATCCCGGCCGATCCGCGCATCGCTGCGCTGGTTGGCGTGCCCGCGCTGACCAAGCACAACTGGTTCCGGCTCGGCAATTGGGTGTTTACGCGCGTCAAGGCGGTCGAGCCGATCACACCCGTGGCGGAAGTCCACGACCTCAAGGTCGAGGGCGACAGGAGCTATATGACGGCTGCTGCCTTGGTTCGGAATGGAGGGAAGCGCAAGGGCGCGGTCTGCGCCTATCTCGAGACCTGGCACATCGACATCGAGGAGTTCGTCGAGCTGCGCAAGAACACCGGCGACGACCGCCGCCGCACGCATGACATGAACACCGCCAACTGGGTGCCAGACCTGTTCATGAAGCGCGTCGCCGAGGATCAGCACTGGACCCTGTTCTCGCCCGACGAGACCCCGGACCTGCATGACCTCACCGGACAGGCCTTCGAAGAGGCCTATCTCGGCTACGAGGCCCGCGCCGAGCGTGGCGAGCTGAAGGTGACCAAGCGCATCAAGGCGGTCGATCTCTGGCGCAAGATGTTGGCGATGTTGTTCGAGACTGGCCATCCCTGGATCACCTTCAAGGACCCCTGCAACCTGCGCTACACCAATCAGCATGTCGGGCAGGTGCACAGCAGTAACCTGTGCACGGAGATTACCCTGCACACCAATGATCGGGAGATCGCAGTCTGCAATCTGGGCTCGGTGAACCTGGCTGCGCATGTCACCGAGCGTGGGCTCGACACCACGAAGCTGCGCAAGACCGTACGCACCGCGATGCGGATGCTCGACAACGTCATCGACTACAACTTCTACAACGTACCGCAGGCGCGCAATTCCAACCTCCGGCACCGGCCAGTGGGCTTGGGCCTTATGGGCTTTCAGGATGCGCTCTACAGCCTGCGTATCCCCTACGCGAGCCAAGACGCCGTGCGCTTCGCCGATCACAGCATGGAGGCGCTGAGCTACTACGCCATCGAGGCCAGCAGCGAACTCGCCGGCGAGCGCGGACGTTACCAGAGCTTCGACGGCAGCCTCTGGAGCCAGGGCATCCTGCCAATCGACAGCGTCCAAAGGCTAGCCGAAGGCCGCGGCGGCTATCTGGAGATGGATACCAGCACCACCCTGGATTGGGACGGGCTGCGCGAGCGGGCGCAGACCATCGGCATGCGCAACAGCAACTGCCTGGCCATCGCGCCGACCGCCACCATCAGCAACATCGTCGGCGTCAGCCAGTCGATCGAGCCGACCTATCAGAACCTATTCGTCAAATCGAACCTCTCGGGCGAGTTCACCGTCGTCAATCCCTACCTGGTGCATGATCTGAAAGCACTCGGGCTCTGGGACAGCGTCATGGTCAGCGACCTCAAGTATTACGACGGCAGCCTGCAGCAGATCGACCGCATCCCCGATGAGCTGAAGGAGCTTTATGCCACTGCGTTTGAGGTCGATCCACGCTGGCTGGTCGAGGCCGGCAGCCGACGGCAGAAATGGCTGGATCAGGCGCAAAGCCTGAACCTCTACATGAGCGAACCGAGCGGCAAGAAGCTCGATAACCTCTACAAGCTGGCCTGGGTACGGGGGCTCAAGACCACCTATTACCTGCGCTCCATGGGCGCCACCCACGTCGAGAAGTCGACCATGGCGGATACCAGCAGAGCGAACCGCCTCTCGGCCGTTGGTGGCTCTTATCAGTCACCAGGGAAGGCGAAGTCGAATGGTGGCGGCAAGCCTGTCGACCCAGCGCCCAAGGCCTGCTCGATCGATGATCCAGAGTGCGAGAGCTGCCAGTGATGAACGTTTCGTTCAAGCACACAAGTAAGGTTCATCAATGCCGCAGAAAATTCGTGACCTGCTGACAGCACTCAAGAAATCAGGCTTTGAAGAGATCCAAGGTGCAGGCAAAGGCTCCCACCGGAAACTTGTGCATCCAAAGTATCCGGGCGTGGTGACCGTCAGCGGCAAACTCGGCGACGACGCGAGACGTTATCAAGAGAAGCAAGTCGCGCAGGCAATCGCAACGGTGAGCAAATGAAAGATTTCGATCAATACCACAAGTGGGTGGAGTGGAGTGATGAAGATCAAGTGTATATCGGGAAATGCCCTGACCTCATCACTGGAATACATGGTGACGACCCAGTCGAGCTCTATGCTGAGCTTTGCGAGGTCGTGCAGGATGTCGTGAATCATTTCAAAGCAGAGAATCGCGTACTCCCAGTGCCAAAGATCCGCCCTATGAGCGAGGTTGCCTAAAATGAACCTTTCGACCGAGCCCCAAAGAGCAACATCGAGCAAACCGGTGACAGCACCTGTTTTTTGGCGCACCGCGCTTGCCGCCCTGCTTCTGGTCTCAGCCTGCGGCAACCTCAGCATGGCCTCAGAGATCGGTCCGGTCGAGGTGACGCACGAGGATGGTCTGGTGCGTCTGACCCAAGACGGTCCGATGATCGAGATCGCCGCGCAATTCGTTCAGCTGAGCGACACAGACGGCGAGCCTGCCACCGACGTCAACGCGGCGAATCGCCTCGTCGAGCAACAGGTACTGAGCCAGATCGACGCGTTTCGCGACCAGTACCAAACCTTTCTCATAGACAGCGACGGCGAGCATCTCGGCCCGCCCTGGGGACTCTCGATCACCGGCGAGCTGCTCTACCAAGGTCCGGTCTTCTTGACCATCGATCTTGAGACCTACCGTTTCACCGGCGGCGCCCACGGCGGGACCGAGAACCGAGCCTTGATACTGAGCCGCCAGAGCGGTGATCCAATCCCCGTGTCTGGCCTCTTCAAGCCTAACAGCGACTGGCTACAACGTCTTTCCGATGCCAGCTACAAGGCGCTCATCAAGCGCGAGCCCTTTGAGTCTGATGATGATTGGCTCGTGCGCGGCACGGCACCCGAGCCCGAGAACTATCAGGTGCTACTGCCAATCGCCGAAGGCATTGAGGTGGTCTTTGGCCAATATCAGATCGGCCCCTATGCGATTGGTATCACACGCGTGCTGCTGCCTTACTCCGCGCTCAGCGCCGTGCTAAACCCGGACCTCTTCCCGAATCAGGAGCAGTGATCTGATGATCAACGCCAACCAGAACAGCGACCACAACACAACTGGTCACGACGAGCTACCCACCAACGAGCAAGACCCGATCCTGCGCTGGCTGCATCGAGTCATGCGTCTCGCCGCCTATGTGCTCGCCATCGCGATGGTGTTCGTGATCATCGTTGGCGTGATCAGCGTGCTCCACACCATCTTCCTCAATCTGATCCAGCCACCCTATTTCCTGATTCCAGACATCATCAAGACCTTTGGTGCCTTCCTCGCGGTGCTGATCGCCTACGAGATCTTCTCGAACATCAGGCTCTATATCCGGTCGGATGTGTTCCCGATGAAGCTGGTGGTGGCGACCGCGATCATGGCCATCGCACGAAAGATCATCATCCTCGATATGGCCGAATACAGCGCGCTCGATCTGGTCGGCATGGGTGTGATCGTCGTTGGCCTTGGCATCACCTACTGGCTGATCTCGCTGGCTGATCGCGATGCCGCAGCCAATGATCAACCGCCAGTCGCGGCTAGCTCCCTCTTACCCGGCAGTAAGACCAAAGCAAACACCGACTGATGCAGCCCGGACCAGCACCGACTGATGTAGCGCGGACCAGTCTGGCATCGCGCTCCAGCGTCAGAAACTGTCCCCTCACTACTTCCGATTTGAGCACCCCGCTGAACCCTTTGCCCACTGACCATCACGACCACGGAGTACCACCGCATGCTGAACTGGGATGATCCCCTCGCCAACGCCGGTCCTGCGTCTGCCGCAAGTAAGCGCCGCCCACCGCAGGATCATGAGGCCCTGCCGGAGGCTCAAGGTCTGTTCGGCTCGGATGATGAAGACCAGGCTGCTGCACGCGACGTCTATCGCGACGACGACTTCGCGCTGCCCAACGCTGCGCCCGCGATCTCCCTAGCCAATAAGGATCCGGTGCGACCCGGTCGAGGCATCGTCTCCAACGAGGCGCTGATGGCCACCGCTGGCCAGGCTCCAATGGTCAACCCAAATCCGACACCAATCCAGCCGGCGCTGCTCGACGACGAGAGCCTGCGCTCGCAGCCAGCCGCGCCGGCGTTCGACGCCAATGCCGAAGGTGGCGCCACTGGCCTAGAGAACCTGGAGATCGGCGCTGGTCGCATCCGCGTCGACGACAAGCGCATCATCAACTGCCACGCCGACCTCAACCAGCTCGTGCCCTTCAAGTACGACTGGGCTTGGCAGAAGTATCTTGATGCTTGCGCCAATCACTGGATGCCGCAAGAGATCAACATGAACGCGGACATCGCGCTCTGGAAGAACCCGAACGGCCTCACCGATGACGAGCGCACCATCATCAAGCGCAACCTCGGCTTCTTCTCCACCGCCGACTCGCTAGTTGCCAACAACCTGGTGCTCGCGGTCTATCGCCATATCACCAACCCCGAGTGCCGCCAGTACCTGCTGCGCCAGGCCTTCGAGGAGGCGCTGCACACCCACGCCTACCAATACGTGGTCGAGTCGTTGGGGCTAGACGAGGGCGAGATCTTCAACATGTACCGCGAGGTGCCCTCGGTCGCGCGCAAGGCCGAGTGGGCGCTGCCCTACACCCAATACCTGGCTGATCCGCACTTCCATACGGGCACGCAAGAAAACGATCAAAAGCTGCTGCGCGAGCTGGTTGCCTTCTACATCATCTTCGAGGGCATCTTCTTCTATGTCGGCTTCGTACAAGTGCTGAGCATGGGCCGGCGCAACAAGATGACCGGCACCGCCGAGCAGTTCCAGTACATCCTGCGCGATGAGTCGATGCACATGAATTTCGGCATCGACGTGATCAATCAGATCAAGATCGAGAACCCCCACCTGTGGACCGACAGCTTCAAACAGGAGCTGATCAGCATGATCCGCGACGCGGTGCAGCTCGAGGCCGAATATGCCCAGGAGACCATGCCGCGCGGGGTGTTGGGCCTCAACGCACCGATGTTTGAGGAATACCTGCAGTTTATCGCCAATCGGCGTTGCGCTCAGATCGGGCTACCGGAGCAGTATCCTGGCGCCAGTAACCCCTTCCCCTGGATGTCCGAGGTACTGGACCTGAAGAAGGAGAAGAACTTCTTCGAGACTCGCGTGACCGAGTATCAGACCGGTGGGGCGCTTAGCTGGGATTAAGTTGCTACGAATCGAAAATCTGGTATTCAGGAAGCCCGCCAAGCTCGGAAATTTTACGGGTACGAAATACAATACCTGCATTTAAAAACAGTAACTTAGCGCTCTAACTGTAGCAGCCTGCACAAACTTCCGGTTGACGAAGGTAGACCTGCCTGGAACCCATAAAGAGCCTCAGCCTCATGGGCAAACGAAGCTTCATGCACGGACGGCGGCCGAACCTAGAGCGGCTGCGACTGCAGCTGGCGCGGCCGGACGCATTATTCTCACATGCGCTGCTCGGACTCGTCACCGGCCTCGCAACGGGGATCGTCATCGTCGTCTTTCGTCTCGCCGTGGAGGGGACGCAGGCGGTCATGCTTCCCGATCATGGCGAGAACTACGAGGCCATCGCGCCGCTGTGGCGCTTTCTGCTGCCGGTACTGGGCGCGGTACTGATCGGGCTGCTATTCCTGCGCTTTGCCAAGGGCATCTATGTGCTCGGCGTCGCCCGCGTGCTGGAGCGCATGGAATACCATCAGGGCCACATGACCCTGCGAGGCTTCGTGCTGCAGTTCCTGGGCGCGGCCATCGCCATCATCAGTGGCCACTCAGTCGGGCGCGAGGGGCCGCATGTCTATCTCGGCGCGGCCGGTGGCAGCCTGATCGGCCAGTGGCTGAGTCTGCCGAATAACAGCATCCGCACCATGGTCGCCTGCGGCACCGCGGCAGGGATCTCGGCCTCGTTCAATACGCCGCTCGCGGGCGTCATCTTTGCCCTGGAGGTGCTGGCGCTCGAGTACAGCATCACTGGCTTCATCCCCATCATTCTCGCCGCTGTCAGCGCCAACGCGCTCTCGGTGTGGCTGTTCGGCAGCGCCCCGACCTTTGCCATCCCGCCCTTCTTGCTCACCTCGCTGTCGGATCTGCTGCCGGTGTTGCTGCTCGGTCTCTTCGCCGGCGCTGTCTCCGCCGCCTATATCCAGCTCTTGCAGTCGATCGCCAGCGCCAGCAAGCCGCTCAGTTTCTTCACGCGCGTCTGCTTCGCGGGTCTGGCCGCGGGTACCTTTGGCGTCCTGGTCCCCGAGGTCATGGGGCTTGGCTATGACTCGCTGGGCGACCTGCTGACGCAGACGCTGCCCTGGACCTTTCTACTCGTGCTGCTGATCGCCAAGCTGTTGGCGACCTCGACCAGCGTTGGCCTCGGCATCCCGGGCGGCACCATCGGGCCGGCGCTCTTCATGGGCGCCACTGTCGGCCATCTGACCGGCGTGATGGCGGCCAGCTTGACGGGCGCTGATACATCGCACGCCAGCTTTTACGCCCTGCTGGGCATGGGCGCCATGATGGGCGCTAGCCTGCAGGCACCACTGGCGGCGTTGACGGCGGTGGTCGAGCTGACCCATAGCCCCGGCGTCATCATGCCGGGCATGCTGACCATCATCCTGGCCGCGGTCACCAGCAAGCAGCTCTTCCGAAAAGACTCGTTGTTCGTGACCATGCTCAGGGCTAACGGCTTGGATTATCGTGCCAATCCGGTGGTCGCGATGCTGCGCCGTAGCGGCGTGACCAGCGCCATGAACACCCGCTTCTCGCGCCAAGAGGCCCGGCTCAGCCGCGAGCAGGCACAGCGCCTGATGGGCGAGAACCTAGATTGGATCATCGTCGACCGTGACGGCAAGCCGGCCTTTGCCATGCCTGGTATCGCCATTGCCAGCCATCTCTCACAAGCTGAGCAGGCCGAAGAGATCGACCTGCTGGAGATCCCTGCCGACCGTCGCGAGCTCGCTCCGGTGCATCTGCAGGCGACACTGCAGGAGGCCCTGGACATCCTCAATCGCGAGGGCGCGGAGGCGCTCTATGTGACCCGCCCCATCGCGCCTGGCATCAACCACATCTATGGCGTGCTGACGCGGGGTCGAATCGAGTCGGCGTATCGGTATTGAGGCGCGTCCGCCATCTTATGGATGCGCCGATAATCAGGGTTGGTCGCTGTAGACCGCGACCTGGTTGCGCCCCTGGCGCTTAGCCGTATAGAGACTGTCATCGGCGCACTTGATCCACTGATCAAGGTTATCGCTGGGCCTCCATTCGGCAACGCCAAAGCTGGCGGTCACCTGCCCAACCTTGGGTACTGGCGTCTCGGCGAGATGGGTGCGGAGACGCTCAGCGAGCTTGGCGGCATCTTCTCGATGGGTGTGCTGGAGGAGGACGACAAACTCCTCGCCGCCCCAACGCGCCAGGATATCGATCTCGCGCAGGCGGCTCTGAGCGCGCCGAGTGACCTCAATGAGCACCTGATCGCCGATCAGATGCCCATGTCGATCATTGATCATCTTGAAGTGATCGATATCGAACAGTAGCAGTGATAGCGGGGTACCAAAGCGTTCGGCCTGACGGATGGCGGTCTCGGCCTCGGTCTCGAAGAAGCGCCGGTTGGCGACACCGGTCAGGCGGTCGGTGGTGGCCAACTGGTTGAGCGCGGTGTTGGCGGCCTGCAGGGCGCGGTTAGCCTGCTCGGCCTCCTCCTTGGCGCGTAATAGGTCGACTTCAGCGCGTTTGCGCTCGGTGATGTCGGAGACGGCTCCAGCCATGCGGATCGGGCAGCCGTTGCGGTCCCATTCGGCCTGGGCGCGGGAGCGAAACCAACGATAATGGCCGGCCTTAGTGCGGAGGCGAAATTCGATGTCGAAGGGAACCCGCCGCTCGAGATGGGCCTGATGGGCGCGATCGACCCGATGCCGGTCTTCAGGATGCAGCAAGGCTTGGAAGCTCTCGAGGCTATCGTCGATCTCGGCCTCGGTGTAGCCCAGCAGTTCCTTGTAGCGAGGAGAGATATAGGCTTCACCAGTTGGTATCAGCCATTCCCAGAGTCCATCGGAGGTGCCGCGCACGGCACGCGCGTAGCGTGCCTCGCTCTCACGCAAGCGATCGGTCTGTGCTTTTAGCGTCAGGTAGACGCCGACGCGTGCGCGAACCACAGGTGGGTTGTAGGGCTTGCTGATGAAATCCAAGGCGCCGGCTTGCAGCGCGCGCACCTCGCTATCGCTATCTTGCTCGGCGGTGACAAAGATGATCGGGATTTCAGGATGATCGCGGTGCAGCAGGGTGCAGGTCTCGAAGCCATCTAGCCCTGGCATGCGGGCATCGAGCAGCACCAGGTCGAAGCGCGTCTGTGCGGCCTTGACCAGGGCTTGGTCGCCGCTGGTGGCGATGGAGATCTTGCCCATGTCGGCTAGGACGCTGCACAAGAATTCGATGGCCAGCGGGCTGTCATCGACGATCAGCAGTTGGTGCGAGTTGGCATCACTGGTGCTGGCGCCGGCCGTGAATGGCGTGGCGGGCAGGCGTTGACGCCAAGGCGCGCTAGCACTGATCAGGTTCTGGAGTTGGGTGGCAAAGTTAGCAAGTAGCGCATCCAGCACCTGTTCGCTGTGGTGGATACTGTGCTCGAGTTCGGCAGCGCTCTGGGCCAGCGCGCGTGCACCGAGTTGACCGGCGATACCGTGGAGTTGGTGGAGTTGCTGGGCAGCCGCGTTCGGATCGCCCGCGGTCAGCGCTTGGCGGATCTGCGCGGCGGCATCGGCAAAGTCCTCGCAGAAGCGGTTGAGGAAGCCGAGAAAGCGTGCCGGATCTTGATCCATCATCAGGCAGGCGCGCTCGCGGTCGATCCCGGGAATGTCGGGAAAGGTTGATGAGCGCTGGTCGGCGTCGGCAAAGGCGGTCGTCGACGGCTCAGTGGCGCTGGCTGCAGCCTGTCTGCTCTGTGCAGACCTTAGGTTGCTCTCGACCTGTGCGTTGCTTCCAAGATCCGCGATGGCCACCTCATGCCTCGGCTCCTGCAGCAGGAAACGGCCTAGCAGCGCCTTTAGCTGGCGGATGTCGATTGGCTTGCTGAGGTGGGCATTCATGCCGGCTGCCCGGGCCTTCTCAATATCGTCGGGGTAGGCGTGGGCGGTCAGCGCGATGATCGGGATCTCGGCATCAAGGGCGCGGATCTGGCGGGCGGCCTCGTAGCCATCCAGAACCGGCATCTGGATGTCCATCAAGATCAGATCAGGCCGTTGGCTTGGGCTCCTGGCCATGGCCTGAAAGCGCTCAAGCGCCTGCTGGCCGTTGTCGACGACCTCGATCAGCAGTCCAGTATCAGCGAGCAGGCCGCAGACGATCTGTTGATTGATCGGGGTGTCCTCAGCGAGCAATAGTCGGTGTCCTACCAACGCAGAAGGCGGCTGCGCTGATGCGCTGTCAGGGGGCTCGGAGCCTGCCTCTGAAGCAAATCCGGGGGCGGTTTCGGCTGTAGGATCGGCTGCCGGAAGCGCTTCGGCGGCAATCTCGAAGCGAAAGCAGCTGCCCTGTCCGGGAGTGCTCTCGAGGCTAATCTGTCCGCCCATCAGCTCAATCAGCTGCTTGCTCACGGCGAGCCCAAGTCCAGTGCCTCCGTATTGGCGTGTTCTGCTGGTATCGGCCTGGGCGAAGGGCTCGAACAACCGTTGCCGTTGCTCGACGCTGATGCCGATACCGGTGTCGCGGATCGCAAAGCACAGCTGGCCATGCGTGCCGGGGCGCAGGCTCAAGTGCACCGAGCCTTGATGGGTAAACTTAATGGCATTGCCGAGCAGATTGGTCAGTACCTGTTTGAGCCGCAGCGGGTCACCGAGATAGCGCGGCGCCAACGCTGGGTCAATGTCGACATGCAGCTTGATCTGCTTCTCTTCAGTGCTGAGTACGAGCAGCTGCAGAACCTCAGAAACGATCTGGCGGGCATCGAACGGAGTCTGATCGACGGTCAGCTTGCCAGCCTCGATCTTGGAAACATCCAGGATGTCGTTGAGGATGCCGAGCAGCGACTGCGCTGAGCGCTCAATCTTTTCGACCAGGTCGCGCTGTGCACGCTCGAGTTCGGCGCGCAGCAACAGCTGGGCGAGACCGATAATGCTGGTCATCGGGGTGCGGATCTCGTGGCTCATGTTTGCCAAAAAGGCGCTCTTGGCCTGATTGGCGGCCTCGGCATCGGCCTGCGCCTGGGTAAGCTGGGCCTCGTACTGCTTGCGCTCAGTGATGTCGATGAGCACCCCTTCCCAGACCGTCGAGCCATCGGCGCGTTCGCGGGGCCTGGATTCGGCCCTGATCCATCGCTCTTGGCCATCGACGATGACACGGGTCTCGCCGGTGAAAGGCTGCTTATTGGCGAAGGCCTCGGCATTGGTCTGCACCCAGCGTTCGTAGTCGTCGGGATGCACGCAAGCAAAGGCCTTCAGCGGGTCGGCTGCGGCGGTCTCGCGATCGAGCCCGCAGAGCGCCAGGAAGCGTTCGCTCATGAACGAGAAGTGGGCCAGGGCGGCGCCCGGCGGCAGGACCATGGTGTAGGTGCCGACGGGAATGTTCTCGGTGACCTCGAAGGCGGTGCGCTCCAGCGCGGCACGGGCAGAGCGCAGTTCATGCTCGGCCTGTCGAAGTGCGCTGATGTCGACCATAGCGACCACGAGACGGTCTTCGAGCACGATGGCGTTGAACAGGGTGGGGACGGTGCGCCCGTCTTTCGACGTGACACAGGCCTCCATCGATTCCACGCTGCCGGTCTCGGTGACGGCGCGCTCAACAGCGGCATCCCAACTCGTGAAAATCTCGCGTCGGTAGTTCTCATCCGGATAGGCTAGCTGCGACCAATGCGCGACTGTGGGGATGTCTGCCAAGCTGTAGCCGAAGCTACGCTGGGCCTGAGCATTGAATAGGATGACCCTGGGCGTAGACTCTAGAGTCACAATGGCCATGCCAATCGGCAGATGCTCGAGCAGCGTCTGGGTGCTAGTGCTGAGGTTGGAGATGAGATGCCGTTCAGTATCCATGATGATCATGCGGTGAGCGCGTGCACTGGGTTTTAGCACTAATGAAACCTGTCTCAAGCTGGCGAGATGCGCTCGAAATGATTGGGATGACCTTAAGGTAAGGATCAGCACTGCTGCTAGCCTAGCAGATGACAGCGTGGCCAATGAACGCTGCCAACAGGTACCGCGCGCGATCGGCCTGAACAGCCATGCCTCTCAGCGGCGTCCGCTCTATCAGCAGATGCCGTATTCTGAAATTGATGAAGAATTGTAAATGCATCAAGGTTCTCTCAGTTCGCTCACAGCCCCATCGTATTTCGGTGAATTGACGGTCATCATGCTGCTGCTCTTGCTCAGCTGGCCTCTGTCAGAGGCCCGGGCCGATGATTTGTCGGTTGCGGCCGAAGAGCGGCTGGTGTTGGGGCCGCACTACCAGTATCTCGAGGACCCCGATGGGACGCTCGAACTCGATGCCATCATCAGTTCGGAGCGGTTCCAGGCCCTGGATTTGGGTGGCGATCCGAATCTTGGCTACGACAGCTCCGTCTGGTGGGTAAAGGTGCCGCTGTTCTCGGGGCAGGGTGGAAAGCGGCTGTTGGAACTGCCCTTTCCGACCCTGGATGAGGTGCGCGTCTCGCTGGTCGATCGCGCTAGCGGTCTGCCGTTATATCAGGCCTCCGCCGGTGATCTGCGCCCCTTCACCGAGCGTCCTATCGAGCATCGCAACTTCGTCTTTCCACTCCCACTGCCCGCGGGTAAGTCGGTAGATCTCTATCTGCGGCTGGAGAATCAAGGCAGCCTCACGCTTGGTACTCAGCTCTGGCAGCCAGAGGCCTTTCAGCGGCAGACGGCGAAGTCGGATTTAGCACTCGGACTCTATTTTGGCATCCTTTTGGCGCTACTCGCTTACAACGGCCTGCTTTACCTGTCGCTGCGCGATCCACCCTATCTTTGGTACCTGCTGTTCGTGGTCTCGATGGCACTAGGGCAAGGTGCTTGGACTGGGCTGTTTTTTGCTCAACTATGGCCGCAGTGGCCGGCTTGGGGCAATCTGGCAACGGTGATGGGCTTCAACCTGACCGGCCTGTTTGGCGCCATCTTCTCGCGTACCTTCCTCGATACGCGTCGTTACGCACCCTGGGCTGATCGCATCCTGCTGCTCTGGGCCGTCATATTTGGTGCCCTGGCCAGCGTCGCCCCTTGGAGCCCACCTCAGTTCAACGCCATGGCAACCTCCATTGCTGGGCTGTTGTTTCCGGCATTTGCGGTTGGTGCTGGTGTGCAGGGATGGCGCAATGGAGTGATCTCCGCGCGCTTTTTTCTGATTGCTTGGACCATCCTGTTAGTGGGTACCGCGTTGCTAGGAGCGCGTAACCTCGGTCTGGTGCCGACTAGCTTCCTGACCCGTTATGCGATGCAGATTGGCAGCGCCTTAGAGATGTTGTTGCTGTCGTTTGCGTTGGCTGAGCGTATCACTGAGCTGCGGCGCCTCGCGGCACAGGCGGCTGAGGCGCGGGCTGAGACCGAGACCAAGAGCCGGTTCCTCGCCCACATGAGTCATGAGGTGCGTACCCCGATGACGGGCATCCTGGGGATGGCGCAGCTAGTGCTGCGTGGCCCATTGGAAGCGCAGCAGCGCAACTATGTGCAGATGATCGAGACCTCGGCGGAGTCCTTGCTCGGCATCCTCAACGACATCCTTGACTTCTCGAAGGTGGAAGCCGGCAAGCTGCAACTTGAGCGCGCGCCATTTGATCTGCGGTCTCTGATCGAGCGGGTGATGCAGTTGGTCGAGGTTGCGGCTCAGGAGAAAGGACTCACCCTCTTGGTCGACTATCCCGACGCGCTAGAGCGGATCTATCTCGGCGATAACCTTCGCCTGATGCAGGTACTCACTAATCTGTTGAGCAACGCGGTGAAGTTCACCCCGGCCGGCGAGGTGTGCCTGCGCGTTCGGCAGCCGGCGCCTGGGCGACTACGCTTGGAGGTCCAGGATACCGGCATCGGCATGACTCCAGATGAGCAGGGACGCCTGTTCGCGGCTTTTTCCCAGGCCGATACCAGCACCACCCGGCGCTATGGTGGCACCGGCTTAGGGCTAGCCATCAGCCAGCAGCTGATCAGGCTGATGGATGGGCGGATCGAGGTGACCAGTGAGCCTGGGCAGGGCAGTTGCTTCAGTGTCGAGATCGAGGCAGTGGCCTGTCCGCCTGGGTCTGGGCACGAGCCTCGAGTTCAGGCGGCGGCGCAGTGGGTCGCTAAGTCCCAGCCTCAGTTTCACGAGCAGCCGCCGGCGCTTGCCGGCCACAGTTTGCTGCTGGTTGAGGACAACCTGATCAACCGCGAGATCCTGCTTGGATTCCTGCGCAACAGCGGCTTGCTCATCGAGACAGCCGACAATGGTCAGCAGGCGCTAGACAGCTGTGCAGCGAAGGCCTTTGACCTGATTCTGATGGACGTGCAGATGCCCATCATGGACGGCTATGAGGCAACCCGGCGTCTTCGTGCTATGGGCGTAAAGGCGCCGATCATCGCGCTGACGGCCAACGCCTTCGCAGAGGATGTCGCCAGGTCACTGGCAGCGGGCATGAATGCCCACCTAAGCAAACCGATCTCGGCGCAGAACCTATTTGCCATCTTGGGGCAGTATTTGCGAACTGCTGATGAGCCGGTGACGGCGGCTCCTGTAGCGCAGGACAGGCCAGTTACCCCCGCTGTGCCGATTGACGTTGAAACCGCCGAGTTGCCGCAGCTTGAAGGTCTACCTAGTCTCGATGTGGAGGCAGCCTTGGCCCTGATGGGTGGGAACACTGAACTCTATGTGGCGGTTTTGAAGCAGTTTCTGGTCGAGTATGCGGATTTCAATCTTGATCAGGATGCGCAAGAGATATCGAATAGAGGTCAACAGTTGCACACCCTCAAGGGGTTGAGCGGGAATCTCGGTGCAAAACGCCTGCAGGTTCTCGCCATGACGCTGTATCAGCGTGATGAGGCACGTCTATATCCAGTCTTCAACCAGGAGATGGCTAGGGTTTGCGAGGCGATTCATGCATTTCTTCGCCGATACAGATGAGCCATCCGTCAAATTCCGCGCCCTGTAGTACAAGCCATATCTAGAGTGTGCCGACAGGAGGTCGAATCGAGTCGGCGTATCGGTATTGAGGCGCGTCCGCCATCGCTCGCTCAGCCAGCCGATAGCCAATCCCGATGAGCTCGCGCGCGCGATGAAACTCGTGCGCGTCGCAAACATCGCGTGGAACGTTGATCAGCACATCCGGCGCATAAACGGCGAGCTTCATCGCCGAGATCGCATTCTGCATGGTCTCGAACGAACGACTCATCAGCTCGAACATCCCCAGCTCGCGGGTCTCCTCATCATCGGATTTCAGGCTCTCGCCGATACCATCCAAGAACTCGAGGATGCGTCCGCGGAGGTCATCATCCCGGTTTTGGTTAGACGACGTCTTAGACGCGGAAGCAGGACTGGGAGCGGGAGTCGCGGTTGACCTTGGCGCATCCTCGGGATCGCCGTTCAGGTTCACGGCGATGGTCAGATCGGTGAGATCACGAAAGGTGGGCGCGATCGGCACCGGATTCAGCAAGCCACCATCGACCAAGGTGAGACCGAGGTAGCGATGCGGCGTGAACACCGTCGGCACCGCAATCGAGGCGCGGATCGCATCGAAGAGCGGGCCCTTGGTGATCCAGACCTCGCGCTGACGCTCGATATCGGTCGCGACCGCGGTGTAGGTGATCGGTAGCTGCTCGATGTCGTGCTCACCCACCATCTCGCGCAGACGGTCCATGATCCGATCGCCCTTAATCAGGCCTGACGAATGAAAGGCGAGATCAAGAAAGCGCAACACATCGGTGCGTCGCAGCGCACAGACCCAGTCGCGATAGCGGTCGAGCTTGCCGGCGGCATGAATACCACCGACCAACGCCCCCATCGAACAGCCGGCGATGGACTCGATCCGGTAGCCCTGCGCTTCTAGCCATTGGATGATGCCGATGTGCGTCAGCCCTCGTGCGCCGCCACTGCCGAGGACTAGAGAGACACGTTGCCCCAATGCCATAGCGATGGTTCCTCATCATCTGACTGATAATCTTATGAGGACGTCTGCTCGAGACTACCCGAAGAAGCCTCAAACCGACACCACCAGTTCCACCTCGCCAACGCGACGCTCGACATTGGCCGCGATCTCGGCATCGCCATGCCGCAGGCCCGCACCTTGAGCCAGTTCAGATAGCTCGGCAAGCCTGGCCGGCGCAGCCAGCTCGCAAGCGCCAGCAACAATTGGGTTGTCATCTTGGCCAATGTCGATTCGACAAAAAAACGGGCTAGCCGATTGCTCAGCTAGCCCGTTGCTCTATTTGGCGTCCCCACGGGGATTCGAACCCCGGTTGCCGCCGTGAAAGGGCGATGTCCTAGGCCTCTAGACGATGGGGACGGAGGCAGTCTATGTAAAAAAACCGGTCACTTGCTCTTCGCGCTCAGAGCAGGGCAAATATGCCGAATCCTTTCAAAATTGGTGGAGCCAGGCGGGATCGAACCGCCGACCTCAACACTGCCAGTGTTGCGCTCTCCCAGCTGAGCTATGGCCCCGTCATCGAGCCCGTTATATTAAGTCGATCGCGCGCGTTTGTCTAGCAAGAAATCACAGCGGGGCGAGATGGGCGAGGATGCTGAAACGCCCATGCGATCGGCACCTTGTCAAATCCCTACAAAGCATGCATGTTTAGCGCGGTTTTCAGGCTTTGCCGCCAGCTGTCAGGCATCACCTCTGCTCTCCACACAACGGAGATCAAGGCGCATGGATGCAGCGCCTGGGCGCGATCGGAACGCCTGACCGACAATTCTTATACTCGTCGAGGTCTAATCACCATGATGCGCATCCTTTTATTCTTGGGCACCAACATCGCGGTGCTCGTCGTCATCAGCATCGTCTTCAATCTGCTCGGCATCAACGGCCTGCTGGCCGCCAACAATGTCGACCTGAATCTCGGCGCCCTGCTCGTCTTCGCCGCCGTGATCGGCTTCTCGGGCTCGTTGATCTCGCTGTTCATCTCGAAGTGGATGGCCAAGCGCTCGATGGGGGTGCAGATCATCGAGCAGCCCTCGACGCCGTTCGAGCACTGGCTCATCGACCTGGTCCGCCGCCAGTCCGAGCAGGCTGGCATCCGCATGCCCGAGGTCGGCATCTTCGACCAGCCCGATCCGAACGCCTTCGCCACCGGCTGGAACAAGAACGATGCCCTCGTCGCGGTGAGCACCGGCCTGCTGCAGCACATGAGCAAAGATGAGGTCGAGGCCGTGGTCGGCCACGAGATCAGCCATGTCGCCAATGGTGACATGGTGACGCTGGCACTGATCCAGGGTGTGGTCAACACCTTCGTTGTCTTCCTGGCACGCGTGATCGGCCACACCGTCGACCGTGTGGTATTCAAGAACGAGGAAGGCTATGGCATTGGCTATTTCGTCGTCAGCATCCTCGCCGAGATCCTGCTCTCGGTGCTGGCGTCGATGATCGTGATGTGGTTCTCGCGCTTCCGCGAATACCGCGCCGATGCCGGTGGCGCCAGTCTTGCTGGACGCGAGAAGATGATCTCGGCGCTGCAGGCCTTACAGCGGGTGCATGAGCCGCGCGACCTGCCGGCCGGCGAGTTTGCGGCATTCGGCATCTCCGGCAAGATCGCGCAGGGCTTCATGGCCTTGTTCGCCAGCCATCCGCCGCTCGCTGAGCGCATCGCGGCACTGCAAGCGGCACGCTGATCAAGCCTAGGTCGCTCACCTTGGCGCCGGCCTGTCGCAAGGCACCGGCGCCGGGCAACCGCCGTGCACATAGGCTCCAGCCATCGAGCTAACCCGTGACAGCCCTAATGCGTTGGCTGCAAGGTTCCCGCGCGCAGCCTCTGCGCCCTCTCGAGCAGCTTGAGCCGGCCGCGCCCGAGCAGCCATTCGACTGGATCGCGACTGGCGATGATCCCCAGTTTCTGGTCTGCAAGGGCCGGCTGCTGCCTGGCTGGTACATGCTCGAGATCGGGCTCAAACACCCATGGACACAGGCCTCGAGCCAGCTCTATCTCGACACCGGAGACGGCTTCGATGAGGCCCACTGCATGCCACTGAGCAGCCCCGGCGGCAAGATTGCAAAGCGACTGTTCCAGGTGCCCCGCCGCTTGCGCAACCTCCGCTTCGATCCCCTCGATCGCCCTGGCCCGTTCTCGATCCTGCACTTTCGCATCGCCTGGCTGCCACCCTTCTTTGCCCAAGATCGCCTGCTCCGGCGACTCATCCGACATCGCTATCGCACACTGGCGCCCTCGGCATCAGCATTGCGCCAACAGCTGAAACAAAAGGCTCAACAGGTCCATCAGCATTGGTTGACAGTGGCGCTCGATGAATACGCGCAGACCTTCCCGAGCCACCATCATCCGTCACGGCAGGCGCCGCAGAGCTATCGCAACTGGCTTGCTCAGGCCGAGCCCAGGCAACCGGCGCCGGCACAGGTTCAGCGTCTGCTAGCAAAGCTCCATTGCCAACCACTGATCTCGATCCTACTACCGACCTTCAACACAGCACCCGACTGGCTAAGCGCCTGCATCAACTCAGTCCGTGCTCAGACCTACCCCGATTGGCAGCTCTGCATCGCCGATGATGGCTCGACACGCACTGAAACCAAGGCGCTGCTGACAAGGCTGAGCGATGCAGATGCGCGTATCGAGGTCCACTTCTGCGCGCGCAACCACGGCATTGCAGCCGCCAGCAACCAAGCGCTCGCCGCGGCGCGTGGCGAGCTGACCGGTTTCCTCGATCATGACGACTGCCTCGCACCCCATGCGCTCTACCAGGTCGCCCGCGCCTTCAGCCGGCACCCGAACGCCTATCTCTTCTATAGCGACGAGGACAAGATCGACCAGACGGGCGAGCGCTTCGAGCCGCATTTCAAGCCGGACTGGAACCCAGACCTCGCGCTCGCGCAAAACTACGTCAATCATCTCGCCGTCTACCGAACCCGCTTACTGCGTAAGCTCGGCGGCTTACGAAGCGAGGTCAACGGCAGCCAGGATCACGACCTACTGCTACGCGCCTGGCGCCAGATCGCTGATCCCGCAGCGATCGTACATATCCCGCGCATTCTCTATCATTGGCGCGCTATCGAGGGCTCCACCGCCACCGATCCTAGGCATAAACCGGAGACCAGCGTCGCCGGCCTCAGCAGTCTGCGCGCGCATCTTGCGACAACCCATCCCGAGGCTAGCGCCGAACCCGGTCCTTTTCCAAACAGCTATCGAGTACGCTGGGCACTCCCGCCAAGGCGACCACTGGTCTCGGTACTGCTGCCAACACGCGATCGGCTCGACCTGTTAGCACCCTGTGTTGATGCCGTCCTGGAGCGCACCGACTACCCAGCGCTTGAGATGCTGATCATCGATAACGACAGCCGTTGCCAAGCGACGCTCGGCTATCTCGAAGAGGTGCAGCAACATCCGCGCGTTCGCGTCTTAGATTGGCCGCATCCGTTCAACTTCTCGGCGATCGTCAACGCCGCCGCCGCGGAGGCTAGCGGCGAATTGCTATTACTGCTGAATAATGACGTTACCCCGATCAACGCCGATTGGCTCAGCGAGCTGGTCAGCCAGGCACTGCGCCCGGAGATCGGCTGCGTGGGCGCCAAGCTGCTATTCCCGGATGAGCGGGTCCAGCACGCCGGAGTCATTCTCGGGATTGGCGGTGTGGCTGGACATGCACACAAGTTCTTTCATCGTGCCGAGCACGGCTACTTTGGGCGACTGCAGCTGACGCAGAATCTCTCCGCCGTCACCGCCGCCTGCCTGCTGGTGCGTCGCGAGCTGTTCATGCAGGTCGGCGGCTTTGATGCCGAGCACCTGCCGGTCTCGTTTAATGATGTCGACTTCTGCCTGCGGGTCCGCGACGCAGGCTATCGCAACCTATGGACGCCCTATGCCGAGCTTTATCATCATGAGTCGGCGTCACGCGGCGCCGATGATTCGCCAGCGAAGCAGGCACGCTTCGGCGCGGAACTGGCTTGGATGCAGCGACGCTGGGGCCGTCGGCTGCGACTTGATCCGGCCTACAATCCCAACTTGACCTTGCAGCACGAGGATTTTTCGCTGCGTTAGCGCATCGATGGCACTGATTTCGGGCGCAGCGGCATTCCTGAACAACACCCTAGCCAGCATGTTTCACGCGAAGCCGCGCAGAACGCGCAGAACGCGCAGAACGCGCAGAACGCGCAGAACGCGAAGCATAGGGATCTTGCGGCCAACAGTTGACCTGAATGCCAATGGTACGCAGCATTTATCTCATCGAAGAGCGCCCAAGCCCTACGACCGACTTCTTTCTCTCACCAGAAACCTTAAAAACGGGCGTACCGGCTCAACGCTGCGGCTTCGACAAGACCCCCCCCGCCGAGGCATTGCCCGACGCCGAGTTGATCTTCGTGCGCTATCTGCCCAAGGCCTGGGTGCGTATTCTCTCGCGCCCAGGTCTGCACCCAAAGCGACTCGTGCTCTTCATCGACGACGATCTGCTCGACCCCTGCGCATGGGGCGGTCTGCCTTGGCGGTATCGCTGCAAGCTGTTCTGGCTGACGGGGCGCCGGTTGCGCTGGCTGCAGCGTCAGTTCAGACGCAAACAAGCGGAGCTTTGGGTCGGCTCGACAGCGTTGCAGCAGAAATACGCGCGCTACCAGCCACAGCTGATACGGCCTCGACCAATCCCGATGCCAGCATCACCGGTGCCAGTATCCGCGCTATCAACATCTGCGATGTCAGCATCCGCGGTGGCAGCATCCCCAGTGCTGCCATCCCCTTCTCCATCATCCACAAAACCTTTAGCAGCAGCGATCAACCTCTTCTATCACGGCAGCGCCAGCCATCAGCGCGAGCATGCCTGGATACAACAACTGATGCGTGAACTGCTTGCGGCCGAGCCTCGGATCAAGGTCGAGGTCATCGCCGATCGGCGCATCGCCAGAGGCTATCGCGACCAGCCACGAACCCAGATCATCGCGCCGATGGATTGGCAGCGCTATCGCAGATTTCTCCAGCAGCCGGGCCGCCACATCGGCTTGGCGCCGCTATTGCCTTCTGCCTTCAATGCAACGCGCAGCTACACGAAGTTTTTCGACATCACCGCAGCGGGCGCTGTCGGACTTTACACAGAGGGCAGCGTCTACCATGAGATCGTCGCGCATGAGCAAGACGGGCTGCTGCTACCCCTTGATCGCGAGCGCTGGATTGCGGAGATACTCGACCTGGCAACAGACCCCAGGCGTCGCGCGCAACTGATTACAAACGCAATGGAAAAGGTGAATGCCCAGCGTAAGATTGGAGACCTGTATCGCCAATCGTCCTTGATCTCGGGCAGCATGCATTCCGCCTCTCCCTGAGAGGGGTGTGGCCTCGACATGATGTCGCGTGATGTTGTGACCTGGCAAGAAGAGGCTCGCGCAGAGACGCAAAGGAAGAAAGAACTTGCTCGATGTTCCCAGTGCGCTTCTCTTGTCCTTCACTTCTTCACTTCTTCACTTCTTCACTTCTTCACTTCTTCACTTCTTCACTTCTTCTCTTCTTCTCTTCTTCTCTTCTCTTCGGTCATGACCTCAATCCCGGATGCGGTCAGGCCAAGATGGCCCAACGACATCTCCAGCATGAGCTGGCTGACAGCGGTCGAGCAGGATTTCAAGCGGAGACCGTTCGGCCAGAAAGCGATCGATCCCGCGCACTGCCATCTGGATTCCTGAACGCGTGTAAAGATTTCCGCGCAGCTGGCTTGTATGAACCAGGACGCGGCTGAAGGCCTCGCTCAATGCAAGGTCTGGCGGCTCAGGGGTCTGCCAAAACCGATCGAGTGGACCCTGGAAGGTCAAGCCTGGCAGGTCATAAATGGCCTGCCCTAGCGCGATGGTGGGGCAGCGCCGCATCAGTGCGGCTAGCCCGCAGGTGCTGTTGATGGTCACCAGGCCGGTCGCGGCCTCGAGTAGCCGACTCAGCTCCCCGGTCTCGATGTAATGCACGCGCTCAACAATGCCGGCTGCGGTAGCCACGCGCTGAACATGGCGCGCATAGTCCAGTAGCCTGCTATCGAGCGGATGATTCTTGATCAGCAGTTGGGTATCCACCGGCGCGTGCTGCGCGAAAGACTCAATCACCTGATCGATCAGCTCCAGCATGCCTGCAAAGCGCGAGTAATAGACAACCTGGGCATCGCCCCGCAATTGCAGCGGCAGCAGGAAAAACCGTCCTCCCCGGCGAAACAGAGGCTCGATCTGCGCCCTGTCTCTGCGCCGATGCAACCTGAGTGCGCTGAATCGGCGCAGCCAGCCCGCCGCCTCAGCAAAAGGATGATCGGCCCGATGGCTGCGGTAATGCGGAAACGCCCATGGGTCAGCGAGCCGAGCAAGCTGATAGGCGCCGCCGCGCAGCGCCCTTGCTGCCAGATCATGACCGAGCTTCAGATCTGCCGACGCATCAACCCTGGCAGCTTCCTGAGCTCGCGTCGCTTCATCAACCGATACCAGCGCATCCACAAGCGCTGACGGCTTCATCTGCGCCATCACAGCCATTGGCACCCGCAGCACCTGCGCCACCTCTGGTAGCTGCGGCAACCCTGGCGCGACGCGCCGATACCAGTCGGGATCGCGTGGCAATGCTGAATCAGCGTTGACGCCACCAGGCTCAATCGTGATCCAATTCGGTCGCAGATAGCCCTCTTCGACGACATAGGCCCGCAACCCCATCGCGCGCGCGAGCGCTAACGCTGGGCGATGGACAGGACGGCAGCCCCCAAAGAGCAGCAGATCGGTGACCTGGCGCTGACAACAGATCGCCTCGAGTCGCTCCGGCAGAACGCCTAAAGACTCGCGGAACGCAATGGCGCCAGGTCGGCGCCAGACGAGGCAATCGCCCATGCAGAAATTGAGACGCGAGACGACATGACCCGAGCGATCAAGGTGGGCGCCGAGACGCGAGAACAGCGGACCAACCCCGCCCTGCAGAAAAAGGAAATGGCGCATCACTCGCCTGAGCTTAGCCGTCCGTCAGCGCCAGCCGACGGCCTATCAAGACCAGCAGGCAGTGCTGGTAGACCCCTGGGCCAGCCAGGTTCAGCCGTAGCTGCAGCTGCCGAGCGCATACCTAGCCCAGCACGCAGCGCCAGCAGGCCTTCGTACCAACCGGCCGCGGCAAATGCCGGCAACAGGCGTAAGGGTCGCAACAGCAGCGAGCCAGCGGCAGCTGGTGCCTTCGTCTGCAGCTCCTGGCTCAGGAGACGAATCAGCTGCTCAGGCGTCGTAAATTCACCAGTCACCGGATTCACATAGCGTGGGTAGCGCAGTAGCACGCCCGCGATCAGCGCATCTAGATCCAGGGCTCTTGCGCGCGCGGCCCGCGGCTGATGGTCACAGGTCAGGCCCCAGCCGGCATAGAAGGGCCAGCCATAGGTATGCACCGGCAGGCCACGCAGGAGCGCCTCGAAACCGACCAGGGAGGTCATGGTATGCACCTCATCGGCAACCTCCAGACAGGGCAGAATGCCAACCTTGGTCAGCAGCTGATCATAGTCGCGCGGATCAATCGGCGGACGATCACCAAGCCGATTGCCGCGCATCAGGTCTGGATGCGGCTTGTAGAGGATGTAGGCGTCGGGATGCTCAAGACGCAGGCGCGCCAACAGCTCGGCGTTGGTCGATAGACCGCGGCAGCCAAGTCGCAGCGAGGCATCGCCCGGTACCTGTCCCGGCACCAGGAGCAACCGCCGTCCCTCGGCGGCGGAGACATCCAGAGGTTGCCTGCGATTGCCGACGTTGTACTTGCTCAATCGCGCGGCAATCAGCATCTGCCGCAGCGTCCGCGCCCGCTTCAGCTCCGCGGGCGAAAAGACGCTTAGCGACAAGATCCGTTCCAGATCACTCGGGCGCCGCGGATCAAAATAGATCCCTTGCTGATCGAAGACCCAGGATGCCGGTGCGCTCAGATCCGAGCCCAGACTCGCCGAGCGCAAGAAGCCATCCTCGACCCGCCAGACTGGACAGCCAAGCTGCCGAGCGCGCGCCAAGACTCGCTTCGGCTGCCGCGCACCCCAGACCAGCACCGGCATCTGAGCTGGCTTCAAACGCGGCTTGATGAGGCTCACTGCCCTCGCCCTGGCCTCTAATGCCTTTGCACCAGACACAAACGCAATCTGGCTGCCCGGCGAGCCGAGAAATCGGCGCAGATGGCGGCGCTTCCAGAGTGGAAAACGGTAGGCGACAAAAGGCCTGGCGTTGCGCGCAAATAGGCGCCGCTGCAGCGCCAGATGCTCGATCACCCGCTCCGCTGCACAGGGCTCACCGGTATCCGGATCGAGATACCGGCAATAACCGAGGTAGGCGCCAGCGAACAGCTGTTCGAGCCGCAGCCGACGACGCGGCCGCGGCGCCTCAATCCGATCATCGGTCAAGCCCCAGCCCGCATAGAAGGGTAGACCGAAACAGGTCACGGGCACGCCAATCAGCAGCGCCTCTAGACCCATGAGCGAGCTCACCACGTAGACCTGATCGACCTGCTGCAGCAGACTGATCGGATTCCAGGGCAGGCTGAGCAGGCGGGTGCGCTGATCCTCATCGGCAGCGCTGAAATGGCCATGATGCCGCCCTGCAAGCACCAGCGGATGCAGCTTGATCAAGATCTCGGCGGTTGGATGTTCAGCGCGAGCGACCGCCAACATCTGCCGGAATCGTTCGGCATCGGCGAGCGCCCCAGGAATCGCGGCATCACCAGGACACTGATCGATGACTAGCACCCGTGGCCGCCGCGTCGGCGGTAGTCGCCGCTCTGGTGCCGCGTTGTACTTCGATAGCCGCGCTGCGACGATCGCCGCAATACCGTCTCGGGCACGCACGAGCAGTGTTGGATCATCCAGATCAAACGCGGCCGCATCGCTGAAGCCCGGTCTGGGCGCAGGCATCGGCATGGGCACAGGCATGGGCGCAAGCGCCTGCCCGTTTAACAGTCGCTCTAGGCGTGAGGGTGCTCGGGCATCGAAATAGAGCCCAAGCTCATCGACGCTGATCGAATAGGGGACAGCCCCCTCAGTGCCAAGCCCAACCGAGCGTAAAAAGCCATCCTCTAGGGCGAGATATGGCAGACCAAGCCGCTGCGCGACCTGACGCCCAATCCGCCCGCTAGGCCGAGCACCCCAGCCAACCACGCAGCGATAACCTCGGTCTTGAGCCCAGGCCGAGAGTGCCGCTGGACGCCAGCACAAGCCCGATAGGCCGAGGATACGTCGAGCCCCTGGCCAACGCTTAAGGCCAAGCGACAGCGTCAACGCCGTATCACCGGCGCACATCGCGCTAGCCGGCGACGGTGGCCGCAAAGCGCGACGGCATCGGCACCGGTTTCCGCGTCGGTATCCCCGACGCCAGAGCGATGAGTACCTGATTCAAGCTCGCGGGTCGATCCGCGAGGGGCAAGGCCAGGAGCCCATCGCTGATCCCGAGCCGGCGCAGACGTGCAGCAATGGCACCAACATCGAAGGCGCAGATCGGCAAGCCAGTGCGCAACGCAAGCGACAGGGTGTAGGAAAAGGTCTCGGGGCAGGTCGCGGGGAGCCAGATCAGATCGGCTGAGAGCTGTTTCAGCAGCCCAAGTGCATCGGCATCCTGATAACGGCCACTGACTGCCACCCCGGCAGCCTTGAGCCGAGCATCATCAAGCCCGAAGCCCAGCAGCGTGAATCTGAGCCCAAGACCACGCGCACGCGCATCTCGCGCACAACGCAGGAGCACCTCGAATCCCTTGCGCTGACCGATGGCACCAACCACAACGATATGCCGGCGCTCCAACCGGCGCTCTAAAGAGATCGCCGGCGCCTGCTGGGGAGCAGGCATAGGACTCACCCCATCAGACATCGATAGAGCATGATGCCGCGCTAATCGATCATGCGCTGTCACTCGCTCATCTGCTGTAACGCGCTCATCTGTCGTAACAGGGTCATGCGCTGATACCTGGAGCCGGAGCTTGGGAAAATAGCGTTGGAGACGCTCGGCAACCTCTTGATCCGGCACTCGGATCAAGGCCGCCGCCGTTAATGCTTGCGCGTGCATCGCACGCCAGGCTGCGATCGCTGGCCGACCGAATTCCGATCCATTCAGCGCCAGGCAGCGTCGGCACTGCGCCTCACCCCGCTCCCCGCAATAACGCCCGCGACGATCGACGAGATTGACCCTGGGGCAGATGACCTTGTAGTCGTGCAGGTAAGCCACCCAACGCAGCCCAAGCGAGCGCACTAGCCGCTCGAGATGGGTGATGCTGTCTGCAGTCAGATCGAACAGCCCATGCGTCTGGACCTCGCTGATGCGCAGCCTTTCGACGAGCTGGGTCAACCCCTGGCTGTCAGTGATCGAGAACCGCGGAAGATTCGGCAGCCGCATCCCCCCCGGCTGGCTCAGCTCAACCCGAGTCACATCGCCTGGCACCGGACGCAGCAGGAATACGCCAAGTCCGCGTCGGCGTAAGGCGCTGATCTCGGCCTCGACGCGCTTCGCTGAGCCGCCACCGCGCCGATGATGCAGGATTAGCACATTCTCCTCTCGGCGTTGAAGCGCCAGCCGGCCCCAGTCGAGCCGCTGGCGTGCGATCGCGAGCGGATCTGCCGCCTCAAAGGCTGCGATCTGGCGCCGATAGCGCGGATAGCGCTGAGCGATCACGGCCTTTGCCGCCGCCATGTGGCGCCCCTTCTCGCCGCGGAACGAGCGCGCGCCCCAATGCCGCACGAAGACATCCGCCGCGATCCGATGCTCCCAGCCGTGGCTTGAGGCGCGCTGCGAGAAATCGTTCTCCTCACCATAGCCGGGACTGAATGCCGCCTCATCGAAGAGGCCAACCGCATCGAGACAGGCCCGGCGCAGATACATGCAGAAGCCAACCGTGGTTGGCGCCTGCAGACTGAGCCCGCGATTCACCTCAGCGGCCAGTGCATCTAGCTGCCGATACTCGAGCTCTAGCGGATAAGGGTTATCGCAGCCGCGTTGTGGATAGCTGCAGATCGTTGCGTTGTTCGAGAGCGGAGACAGGGTGCCAACCTTTGGGTGCTGCAGCGCGCTCCGATGCAGTCGATCCAGCCAGCCATCGTAGACCTCAGTATCAGCGTTCAACAACAGCACATCGCGATCCGGATGCAACCTCAAGCCAAGGTTTGCGCTCTTGACGAAGCCTTGGTTCTCCGGCTGCTCGATCAGCGTCAGCAAGCCGGCGGCAGCGAGCTTACGCACCGCAGCACAGAGCAGCTCGTCAGGGCTTGCATCGTTGATCACCACCAGCTCATGCGCCACCTCGACTTGAGCAGTCAAGAGGCTCAGTAAGCAGCGCAATGTCTCAAGCCGACCCCGATAGATTGGCATCACGACATCGATCAGCGGTGTCTCGGTAGCGATCGAAACCGAGCTGAGAGACTCAGCATCGAGCCGCTCAAGTAGGCTCTCGACGCTGACCCAATGCGCTAGAGGCTGTGCTTCTGCGATTCCTGCTGCTATCGCCTCTGCTGCCATCTCTGCTTCCGTCATCCCCGCCCCTCTGCGCGCTACGTCTTGCGCTACGTCTGCACGCTCTTGCGGGCCTCCACCTTCTAGAACGCTGTCTGCCGACTGTTCTGCTGCTGCGGGCCAGTCTCGGGCTTGCACAGACATCTGCAGGTGCGGACTCAAGCGCGTCTGTCGGCCCTGAAAGCGTCCCTCACTAATGTAATGTAAGAGCGGATTGAGACGGCGGGCTTGCACATCCGGATAGGCCTGCAGATAGCCTCTGGTATCAAACGCGCTACTTGGCGTGCGTCCCTGAAACGCCCCTTCCGTCAAGAAATGCCGCAATGGCTCGAGCCGGGCACGGGCAACGTCTTTGTTCTCACGCAGATAATGGTCGGCATCAAACCAGGCACTCGGTGAGAGCTGCTGATGACGGCCGACCAAGAGATAATGCGCTAACGCTAGCCTGCGCGCTGCACCAGATCTTGCTTGCAATCGATAGAAGGTCGGGTCAAAACAGGCCGATGGACAACGCCCTTCGCAATCCCCCGTCAGCGCATAGTGCAGCAGCAGCGAATCCTGAGCGCTGAGATCACGATTATTCTCGCGATAAAACCGCTCATCAAAAAGGCCGCTCTGCCAAACCAATCGGCAGAGCCAAGCACGATAGAGGGCGCCCAACAAGGGCAGCCGGCTCAGCACCCGCAGCAGCCTAGCGAGTAGGAGCAAACTCCTGCCGATGGAGATCGATACTGGAGCGGGTAGCGGCATAATTGAGCATCAGTCGCAGGACGATCTTTGATCTTACATCAATCGCTTGCGAAACACAGCTCAGGTCAGCACTTATTAGTCAGTTGATGTCAGGTCGAGGGCTAACAGCGATCGCCCTGAGTGCCCACACAGCCTTGTCTGTCGACCCAAGACTTCGTGTAGACTCGCCTTGGTCGCAGCATGATGCGGCTCGATCCTCAGGACCGGAGAAGCGCTCGCGGCATGGCCCTATTTCCTGGAAAAACACTAAATCCTCTCGATACTGCGATTGCCAGTTTTGGCAATGGTGAAGCGGCGAAGGTCGATCGCTGCGTGCGTGTCGGCAATCTCGCTCTTATCTCCGGCTGGACCACCGCCGCGCCGGACATCGCGATTCGCGGGACCTTCTTCTCGCAGCGCTACCCGCGCGAGGACGTCGAGCGCGAGATCGGCCCCGCTGGCAGCGGCTTCCTCAAGGCCTGCCATTTACCTGGACCAGCTCGGCATCTGGATCTGCAGCTTCGGGTCGGCCGTCAACGCTATCGCAGTCGTATCGAGATCAGCGATGATCCAGCCATCATCGAGGCCCTTGGCATCGAGCAGCAGGCCTTACTCCCGGAGCTTTGGGCGGCCGCCCAACAGATCTTGCCTGAGACCGCGACCGCGCTCAGTCAGGTCTTCAGGTTGACCATGCCAGCCGCGGCTGGAGGTGAGCCCCTTGTGGTGAACGAGAAGACAGCTGCAGCTGAGCATCAGCCAGCAATGCCGCTCAAGGCTGAGTCGCAGACGCCGCCATCTGCGGCGGCCGCCATCGATGAGATCATCCAGATTGGCCAGAGCGGATTCCTCGTGGTTGGCTGGTGTATCACCACCGAGCCAGCAACCGCTAAGCTGCTGTTAACCTTCCACCCCCAAGCAGAGGTCGATCTCCTCGACGACGCCTACCGGGTCGCACGCCCTGACTTGGTCGACGCGCTAGGCCCAATGATCCGCACGCAGGCCGCCCAGGCAGGGTTCCTGAGCTATGTTCGGAGCCCCTCCGAGCAAGCCCCCCTCAACCTCAGCGTCCGTTTCGAGCTCGAGGGCAGCAGCATCGAGATGCCACCCTTACCGACGGTGAAGCGCTTCGATCACCCCATCGATGCCACCCATGAACTGCTCAAACATTTTCACCCCGGCGGCCAGGAGATGCTGACATTGCTCGACCACCAGCTCGGTCCAGCAATCGCCAACCTGCCGTTTCGCCACTCTGGCGATACCCAGAGCGAGCTGATTCGCTTCGGCGAAGCGCCGGCCGAGCCAAAGGTCAGCCTGATCGTGCCGCTTTATGGCCGCTATGATTTTGTTGAGTTTCAGCTCAGCCAATTTGCCAACGACCCGGATTTTCACACAGCGGTCGACCTCATCTACGTACTGGATGATCCTAGGCTCAGCGAAGGCTTCAGAGACTGCTGCGCCGCCGTTGCACCGATCTATGAGGTTCCGTTCAGCGCGCTGCTCTCCCGCGATCACTTAGGCTATGCCGGTGCCAATAACCTAGGCGTCGCACAGGCTCGCGCAGATCTGCTGATCCTCCTGAACTCAGATGTCATCCCAAGCCAGAGCGGCTGGGTCACCGCCATGCTCGAGCGCTTCCAGGCGCACCCGGACTGCGGCGCACTCGGCGTGCGTCTGCTCTATCCGGATGATGCCTTACAGCACGATGGCATGCTGTTTAAGCGCTTACCGTCGCTCGGTAACCTCTGGATCAACGATCACCCCGGCAAAGGGCTACCGGCCATGCCAGTGGACCCTGAGCAAGCCCTGGTACCGGTCGCTGCCGCGACCGCCGCCTGTCTGATGCTGCGTAAGGCGGATCTGCTCAGCATCGGCGGCCTAGATGAGGGCTACATCATCGGCGATTTCGAGGACTCCGATCTTTGTCTGGCACTACGCCAGCAAGGCAAGCGCAGCTATGTCGCGCGTGACGTCCAGCTCTATCATCTGGAGCGTCAGTCGCAAGCACTGTTTGCGGACCGCAACTGGCGCGACAAGATCACCGTCTACAACTGCTGGCGTCATAGCCGTAAGTGGGATGCCCTGATTAGCCAGCTCTGCGCTGCGGAGGCGCTCTGATGCGCGTGCTGATGATCGCTCACGGCCACCCGTCGCTCATCAAAGGCGGCGGCGAGATCGCTGCCTATCAACTGTTCAAAGAGCTACGCGAGCGTGGCATCGACGCCTATTTGCTTGCGGCCACCCGCGAGGACGCGCTGCAGCACGGCGGTACGCCGTTCTCGATGCTGCGCCCGCACGAGATCCTCTTCCACGGCCAGATGCGAGATTATTTCAATCTCTCACCGGACTCACTGCGGGTAGTCTGGCACGACTTTCGCCAGCTCCTCGCACAGTTGCAGCCTGACGCCATCCACTTCCACCACATCTTGCACCTTGGCACCCAGTTCATCCGCGAGGCCGCGCGCTACCGCGCCAACGCGGGCAAACCGGTCCGGCTCATCTTCACCTTGCACGAGTACCTGCCGATCTGCGCCAACGATGGCCAGATGGTGATGTTCGACAGCAACGAACTCTGCACTGAGGCCAGTCCGACGCGCTGCGCCTATTGCCTGAAGCTGCGGCCACCGCGCCCACGCACGCCCGAGGAGCTGTTTCTGCGCGAACGTCTGATCCGCGCCGCCTTCAGCCTCATCGACCACTTCATCGCGCCTAGCGCCTTTCTTCGCCAAACCTACCAGCGCTGGGGACTGAGCCAGCCGATCAGCGTCATCGACAACGGCCTACCACCAATGCAGCCGCTGGCGCCAAGACCACTTCAGCCCGGTCAGCCGCGCGCCCGCTTTGCCTATCTTGGCCAGATCAATCGCTACAAAGGTGTGCAGATCCTGCTTGAGGCGATCGGTTTCCTCGAGCCCAAGCTGCGCGAGCAGGTCCAGATCGACATCCATGGCTGCGGCCTGGTCGATCAAGACGAGGCCCTGCAGCAGCAGATCGAGGCGCTCCGGCAGCGCTATCCGAGTCAGCTCCACATCCACGGCCGCTACGACCGCGACGAGCTCGGCAGGCTCTTCAATGAGATCGATACCCTGGTACTCCCTTCGATCTGGTGGGAGAACTCGCCTTTGGTGCTGCAAGAGGCGAAGGGATACGGACGCCCAATGATCTGCAGCGACATCGGCGGCATGCAAGAAAAGGTCACCGATGGTGTTGACGGACTACGCTTCTCACGCGGCTCAGCTGCCAGCCTGGCACGTGCGATGCAGCGCGCGGCCGACCCGGAGCTCTGGGAACAGCTGCGCAAGGGTATCAAGGCACCCGACTCGATCCAGATCACCGCCGAGCAGGTGCTCGGCCTCTATACGGAAGCCTCTCCGGGAGCATAAGGGTCAGGCGTAGCCCAAGTCCTGTAGCTCCGATGCCAGACCACGCTGAATGATCTCGGCTGCCTCCGGAGGCAGCTCATCACGCCAGAGATCAACAGACCGAAGCGCCGATTCTGAGGTCATGTGGTAGCGAAAGTTGCCAAGCCGCTCATGAAAGAGCCGGGTATCGATCTCAGCGTCTAGAAACGCTTGCAGCCGGAGCAAGAAGCGCTCCGCATCGACCACGATATCCTCATAGCGCAGCAGCATCCGCCGCGGGTTTTCCTCAACTCGCGCAGCCTCACTGAGAAAATGCCGGCGCATCGTACAAAGACGCAGCGCAAAGCGCTCCGGGTCGTCATCGGGTAGCCAACCGAAGCCGTTGTAGCCACGTTGCCGGTTGAACTTCATGATCGAGAGCATCTCACCGCGCGGGTCGCGCACCAGCAGGATATTCTTTGCCGGCAAGACCTCGTTGACCAAGGGTGGCACGTCGTTCGCCACCTTCTCGGCATAGTAGGTCGCTGGCCGTAGCTTCAGCGCCTCGCGGCTATAGCCAAGCCAAAGATCCTTAAACAGCCGCTTCACCGACTCCTGTCCTGCATGGAGGTATCGATTTGAGCCAAGATAGGGGCAAGCCCCCAGTCGGGCATCACTGCCGGCCAGCACCGCCTCACGTGGCATCGCTTGCGCACCGGCACCTGCAATGGTCTCCGCAACCCGCACCAGATAGGTCAGCTCGCGCTCCTCGAACGGATAGCGTTTCTCAAAGCTGGTCGCCTCCGAGCAGGCTAGTGCATGCATCACGTAGGTGGTTCCAGAACGCCCAAAGGCCCGCAGCAGGATCGGCGTGAGGTATGGTTCCATCAGCAGTGCGGGTCTACGCGCAGCAGCAGACCGCGATCAGCGGTTTTCGACATCAACAAGACAAAAGGCATCATGCATGCAACAGACTGTCGAGTATAAACGGCTTCGCGACCGGACCTCAGCCTCTGCAGCATAAAGCGCCAACAGGAAGCAAAGCCATTGATACAGGATATTGGGGATTCGAGCACCGGCTGCAGGATACTCTGCGCTAAACTCAGGGATCTGGCCGGATGTCTGACCAGCGACCAAGTCCCACCCAGGCTGCCTTCGATATCGTCATGAGCCCTCTTCTTCAGCTATTCCGGAGCTCGTCCGCCTACTACGGCGGCAACGCAGCCTTCATCGAGGATCTCTACGAGCGTTACCTCCAGGACCCGGAGAGCATCGACCTGGCCTGGCGACAGCGCTTCGAGGCGATGCATCAAGAGGCCGCCAATGAGATCCCGCATGGGCCAGTCCGCGAGAACTTCCAGCGCCTAGCCAACGAGAGTCGGAACCGCGCCCAGACCCGCTCCCTAGGCCGCTTGGAGCCCGCCGCTGCGGAGAAGCAAACCGCGGTGGTACGGCTGATCAATAGCTTCCGCTATCGCGGCCATCAGGTTGCCGATCTCGATCCGCTGAAGCTGCGCCCAGCGCCCAAGGTCGCCGACCTGCAGCCGAGCTATCACGGTCTCGAAGACAGCGATCTCGATCAGATCTTCCACAGTGGCTCGCTCTACGCGCCGGACCGGATGCCACTGCGCGGCATCATCGATCTGCTGCAGCGCATCTATTGCGGTCCGGTCGGCTCCGAATACATGCACATGACCTCGACCAGCGAAAAGCGCTGGGTGCAGAAACGCATCGAGGGCTACCAGGCACGCCCAGAGCTGAAGGCCGCCGACCGGCTTTGGCTGCTGACCCTGCTCACCGCGGCCGAAGGTCTGGAGAAGTATCTGCACACCCGCTACGTCGGCCAGAAGCGCTTCTCGCTCGAGGGCGGCGAGGCGCTGATTCCGTTGCTCGATGAGCTGATCCAACGCGCCGGGCGCAAGGGCGTGCGCGAGATCGTCATCGGCATGGCGCATCGTGGTCGGCTCAATGTGCTAGTGAATATCCTTGGCAAGCCACCGCAGGAGATCTTTGCCGAATTCGAGGGCAAGGTCCGCCTCAGCCCGCGCCAGCTTGCCGGTGACGTCAAATATCATCTGGGCTTCTCCACGGACGTCGACACACCGGGCGGCATCACCCATGTCGCGCTGGGCTTCAATCCCTCGCATCTGGAGATCATCGACCCGGTGATCGAGGGCTCGGTGCGCGCACGCCAACGCCGCCGTGGCGATCGCAGCGGCGATCAGGTGATGCCGGTGCTGATCCATGGCGACGCCGCCTTCGCTGGCCAGGGCGTGGTCACCGAGACCCTGCAGCTGTCGCAGACGCGCAGCTACGGTACCGGCGGCACCGTGCATATCGTGATCAACAACCAGATCGGCTTCACCACCAGCAACCCGCTCGATACCCGCTCGACCTTCTACTGCACCGATGTCGCGAAGATGGTGCAGGCGCCGGTGTTCCATGTGAACGGCGATGATCCAGAGGCGGTGATCTTCGTCACCCGGCTGGCGCTTGATTACCGCAATCAGTTCAAGAAGGACGTTGTCATCGATCTGATCTGTTATCGCCGCCTAGGTCACAACGAGGCCGATGAGCCGGCGGTGACCCAGCCGATGATGTACAAGCGCATCCGCCAGCACCCCACCGCTCGGGCCATCTATGCCGATCGGCTGATCGACCGTGGCCAGATCAACCCTGAGGAGGCGGTGGCGCTGATCGAGGACTATCGCTCGAACATCGAGCACGGGATCGTTGTTGCGCGGCCGGTCCTCTGCGGCCTCGAGCACAGCTATCGCGTCGACTGGAAATCCCGCTTCGGCGATGACTGGCGGCTACCCGCTGACACGGGTTTCCCACGCGAACGGCTGCGCGAGCTCGCCGAACGCCAGCTGCAGCTCCCGGACGGCTTTGAGCTGCATGCCCGGGTCATCAAGATCTGGGCCGAGCGGCGCAAGATGGCGCAAGGCGATCAGCTCTGTAATTGGGGCTTCGCTGAGAACCTGGCCTATGCAACCCTGCTCGACACGGGGTATCCGGTCCGTCTCTCCGGTCAGGACGCAAGCCGCGGCACCTTCGTGCACCGCCATGCCAAGGTCCATTGTCAACGCACCGGCAACGACTACACGCCCTTGCAGCATCTTGCCGCACCGCCGGGAATGGCGCTCGACAAGCCCGAGCAGCAAGCCCCCTTCATCGCCATCGACTCGATCCTCTCTGAAGAGGCCGTTTTAGGGTTCGAATACGGCTTTGCGACGGCCGAGCCGAATGCCTTGACGCTTTGGGAGGCCCAATTCGGCGACTTCGCCAACGGCGCCCAGGTCGTCATCGATCAGTTCATCAGCTCAGCTGGCAGCAAATGGGG
Organism: Halochromatium sp.; assembly: GCA_010912705.1. Classification (GTDB taxonomy): domain Bacteria; phylum Pseudomonadota; class Gammaproteobacteria; order Chromatiales; family Chromatiaceae; genus Lamprobacter. The sequence continues at coordinate 40,978 of POWB01000014.1, read as the reverse complement.
CCTCGACTGCGCACTAGTGATGCTGCTACCGCATGGCCTGGAAGGGCAAGGCGCCGAGCATTCCTCGGCCCGACTCGAGCGTTTCCTGCAGCTCTGCGCCGAGCACAACATCCAGGTCTGCGTGCCGACCACGCCAGCCCAGATGTTTCATTTGCTGCGCCGACAGCTCTTGCGCGACTATCGCCGGCCGCTGGTGGTGATGACGCCAAAGAGTCTGCTCCGCCACCGGCTCGCGGTCTCATCCTTAGACGAGCTTGCTGAGGGTGTCTTTCAGCCGATCATCCCGGAGACCGATCCGTTGGACCCGGCTGGCGTCGAGCGCCTGATCTTCTGTTCTGGCAAGGTCTACTATGATCTCTTGGAGGCACGCCACGCACGCGGCCTGACCAATGCCGTCATCAGCCGCATCGAGCAGCTCTATCCGTTCCCGAAGGAGGCCTTTGCCGCGGTGCTTGCCGAGTATCCAGACACCAACGAGATCATCTGGTGCCAAGAAGAGCCACAGAACCAAGGCGCTTGGGATCAGATCAAGCATCGCTTCCACGGGCTTATCCTGAGTGGCAAGCAGGCCTTCTATGTCGGCCGCCCGGCAGCGGCCACCCCAGCTGTCGGCCACCGCTCGGTGCACGTTGAGCAGCAGGAGCGTTTGATCGATGAGGCCCTGACTGGGCGCATCAACCCGAACATGAATCGTCGCATCCCGATCCCTGTCGACAACAAGCCTAGTCCGGATGAGGATCAGCCTTAATACCACCTTCGGACCCCATCACCCGACCGACGAGTCCCATGCCCACTGAAGTTCGAGTACCCGCCCTTCCCGAATCCGTTGCCGACGCCAGGGTACTGACCTGGCATTTCAAGCCCGGCGATCGCGTCCGCCGAGACGAAAACCTGGTCGATCTTGAGACCGACAAGGTTGTGCTCGAGGTACCAGCACCCATCGACGGTATCCTCGCTGAGGTGTCGGCTGCAGAGGGCGAAGAGGTTACCGCTGATTGCATTCTCGGCCGCATCGAGCCGCAAACAGAGGTGCCAACCGAGCGTCCAGTGCAAGCTAAGGGCTCAGTGCAGGCCGCAGCAGAGTCTAGCGCGCAGGCCGTGCCGAGTGGATCGCTGGCACCTCAAGGCACCAGTCCAACACCCAATGCCAGAGGCGTACCTGGCTCTGGCTCTGGCTCTGGCTCTGGCTCTGGCTCTGGCTCTGGCTCTGGCTCTGGCTCTGGCTCTGAGAGCAAGCTGGCCGAGCAACGCTTGGCGGGCAAGGGCGAGCCGATCCTTGCGCCTGCCGCGAGATGTTTAGTCAAAGAGATGGGCCTTGATGCCAGCCGTATCCCTGGCAGCGGAAAAGGCGGACGCATCACCAAAGCCGACGTGATTACTTGGCTGGATGAGCAAGAGGCGACCGGTCCACCAATCGACCCCGATGCCGCTGCGCTCGCGAAGAAAGGGGCCTTCGCCTCAGACGATGAGTCGAGACCGTCCGACAAACCGCAGTTGCCGCGGCTCACCGGCGAGGCAGGCCGCCCCGAGCAACGGGTGCCGATGACCAGACTGCGCGCACGGATCGCAGAGCGCCTAGTCGAAGCGCAACAGACCGCCGCCATGCTGACCACCTTCAACGAGGTCGATATGGGATCGGTGCTGGCGCTCCGCCAGCAATACAAGGAGCGCTTCGAGAAGACGCATGGCGTACGCCTCGGGCTGATGTCGTTCTTCGTCAAGGCTGCGGTCGAGGCGTTGCAGCGATTCCCGATCATCAATGCCTCGGTCGACGGCAATGACATCATCTACCACGGCTATTACGACATCGGTATCGCGGTCAGCTCAGCACGCGGTTTGGTAGTGCCGATCCTGCGTAACTGCGACCAGCTCAGCATGGCCGATGTGGAGCGCGGCATCGTCGATTTCGCCAGCAAGGCCAAGGATGGGTCGCTGAGCTTTGAGGAGCTCACCGGCGGCACCTTCTCGATCACCAACGGTGGGGTCTTTGGCTCATTGCTCTCGACACCGATCCTCAACCTGCCGCAAAGCGCGATCCTCGGTATGCATAAGATTCAGGAGCGACCGATCGCGGTCGACGGCGCGGTCGTGATCCGACCGATGATGTATCTAGCATTGTCCTACGACCATCGCATCGTCGATGGCCGCGAGGCCGTACAGTTCCTGCAGACCATCAAGGATACGCTGGAAGATCCAGCACGACTGCTGCTGCGGATTTAGGGCGAGACCGAGATGGAGGTGCCGGAAGCAACGGCGCTTCCGGCTCAGGTTGGCAGCCAGGCATCGTCGACACCGATGCTGGACAATCTGCTTAGCCGAGGCTCGGCTAAGCATCCCCTAGGCAGTGAGCCTGACTCAGCTCGCTGGGATCACCTCAATGCGCACGCTGACGCTCACGTCAGAATGCAGATGCAGCTCGACGTCGTAATCCCCAACGGCGCGGAATGGACCATCAGGAAGACGCACTTCACTCTTGAGCAGTTCGACGCCAAGACCGCCTTCGGTAATGGCCGTCGCAATGTCAGAGGTGCCAACCGAGCCAAACAGGCGGCCTTCGTCACCGGCCTTACGCGGAATGGTGACAATAACGCCTTCAAGCCTTGACTTCCGCAATTCAGCGGCTGCCAGTGCCTCAATCGCATCGCGCTCGAGTTCAGCGCGACGTTCTTCAAAGGCCTTCAGATTCTCGGCTGTTGCTGGCTTGGCGTAGCCAGACGGGATCAGAAAATTACGTCCGTAGCCAGCGCGCACCGAGACCTTGTCTCCGAGCTCGCCTAAGCCACGTACTTTCTTCATCAGGATTAGGTCCACTGGGGATCTCCTTAGTTGAATACGTTCAAGGACTTCAGCCTTGGCTCAGTGACCGTCAGTGTACGGCAGAAGCGCGACATAGCGGGCGCGCTTGATCGCGGTGGCAAGCTGGCGCTGGTAGCGGGCTGATGTGCCGGTGATGCGGCTTGGGACGATCTTGCCCGACTCACTGACGAAGGCCTTGAGCAGATTGAGATCCTTGTAGTCGATCTCGGTGATGCCCTCAGCGGTGAATCGACAGTAGCGTTTGCGGCGGAAATAGCGTGACATAGGGTGCCTCGACAAGAGCAGGATGAATCTAGAGCAGAGAGGAATTCAGTGCAGCGCGGCCATCTCAATGGAGACCTAATGGATAGCCAATGGAGGCCAATGAAAGCAGGTCTAATCGCGATCAGAATCGCGAAACCGCTCGCGCTCCTCGCCGTCATCATCGGAACGGCCGCCCTCATCGGAGCGACGCGAGCGACGCTCACCGCGCTCCCCACCGTCATCATCGGAGCCCTCGCGCTCATCACCGCTCTTCAACAGTGGCGACGGCTCGGTGACCGCCGCATCGCGCTTGATGATCATGTTACGCAGCACCGCATCGTTGAAGCGGAATGCGCTCTCAAGCTCGGCCAAGGCCTCAGCATCGCACTCAACGTTCATCAGCACATAATGTGCCTTGTGAATCTTGTTGATCGGATAGGCTAGCTGACGCCGCCCCCAGTCCTCGAGACGATGGATCTGGCCGCCACGTGCCTCTAGGTTGGTGCGGTAGCGATCCAGCATCGCTGGAACCTGCTCGCTCTGGCTCGGATGAACCAGAAAGACGATCTCGTAATGACGCATAATGCTCCTCACGGATATTGAAGCCCCCGGCGATCTTTGGCGCGCCGTGGAGCAAGGAGTACGCCCTTCGCGGACGTAGCCGATCAGTATGCGGCGCCGTCAATCCTTTGGTCAACCCCTTGTGGCTACATGGCTACCCCTAGAAACCGGCGCAAACAAGGCTCAAATCAGACTGATCTACCCCAACTGGAGACCCTTATGCAACGCGTGACCATCGTCGGCGCCGGATTCGGTGCGCTGACGTCCCTCAAGACTCTTCGAGACCAGGGCTTCAAGGGCCAGATCAGGGTCGTCAGTCCCCGTCGCGAATTCGTCTACTACCCGGGCCTGATCTGGGTTCCTAGCGGACTGCGGAGCGGCGAGGCTTTAAGACTGGATCTCGGGCACTTCTTCGGCAAGATGAAGGCTGAGCATTTGGCCGCATCGGCAACGGGCCTGAGCGAGGGGGGCCGGCTGCTGCAAACCGATGCGGGACCAGTCGAGAACGACGGACTGATCATCGCCAGCGGCGGTCGCTTCATCAAGAAACTGCCTGGTATCGAGCACGCGATCACCCCCTGTGAGGGCATTGCCGCAGCCGAGGCCATCCGCGATCGACTGCGCTCGATGGATGGCGGCACCGTCGCCATGGGCTTCTCCAGCAATCCGCAGGAGCCCTCATCGATGCGTGGCGGCCCTATCTTCGAGTTCTTGTTCGGGCTCGATCGACAGCTGCGCAAGGAGGGTCGACGCGAGCGTTTCCGCATCATCTTTTTCACCCCAGCCGAGCGTCCTGGCAACCGGCTTGGCCCAAAGGCCGTCGACAGACTGCTCGGCGAGATGCATCGCGTCGGCATCGAGACCCATCTCGGGCACAAGCCCAAGCAATTCACTGCCGACAAGGTCATCACCGAAGGCGGCGAATTCCCCGCCGATCTGATCATCTTTATGCCCGGCATGACCGGCAACAGCTGGTTTGATAACACCGACCTACCGCGCTCTCCAGGCGGCCTACTGCAAGCTGATGCGCAGTGTCGCGTGCCCGGCTTCGAGCGCACCTATGTCGCCGGCGACTCGGGCAGCTTCCCAGGTCCGGACTGGATGCCAAAGCAGGCACACATGGCCGATCTGCAAGCAGTCGCAGCGGCGAAGAACCTAATCAGCGAGTTCGCCGGCCAAGCGCCGAAGGAGACCTTCAAGGTCGAGCTGCTCTGTATCGTCGATGCCAACGACCGCGGCATGCTGGTCGCCCGCACCCCGAAGCATAATCTGGTACTACCCAGGTCAATCCTTTTCCACTGGCTCAAGCGGCTGTTCGAATGGTGGTATCTACGTCGCTTCCGTTAATCCGGATCGGCCCCGCGTCAAGCACGGCGCCGTGCTTGACGCGCCATACTAAAGGTCCTTCAAAGTACAGCCCCGATCGTCCGGCACTCTAACTTAGGCTTAGGCTTGAGCTTGGCGGCAATATGATTTTTCGAGTCAGGCTGAATACACTGAGGCGATTTCCTGCAAACCTCACTCCTCATTCTTCGCGTGAGATTCGTGAAATATCCAGGCTAAAGATTAAGAATCAATGGCCTGAGTTGATGCCCAAAGACGTGTTAGGGGATGTCAATACACAGGCTTAGCGCCAAAGCGGCGCTTCAGATCACGCTCGAGTGGCTTCAGAATGTCATCGAGGGCATCGCGATTGCCGGTGGCTTTGCCACGATAGCCTTTGTCTAAGCGGTTGCTGCGGTTGTTCTTTTCGTAGGCTCTGACCTGCAGCTGAAGACGCTCGAAACCGCGGCTACCGCGTCGCGATTCAAGCACGACCGGCTCGATCAAGACCTCAGCCTCGGTGCTTTGGCTCGAAGACATCAGTGGGTAGACACCAGCAAAGGCATCGCTCGGCTTGAGGCCTGCCACCAGACGCCGCTGGATCAAGCCACCCTCGGGGCCAGGTGGCTGCACCACCCCAGCAGCGACCTGTCCCTGATAGGGCTCCTGCCCGCCCAGCCGCGGGCCACTAGCGCAGGCGGCAAGAATAGCAATAAAGCCTAGTATGAGAAGAATAGAGATAAAGCGATGCATCATCTTTGGCCAGACCAACCTGGCGACGTCAGTAATCAATCAGCAGGATTAAAGAGCTGTTGGAGCGAGCTTGCGGTGAGGATCTGTAGCGCCCATGCACTCAATTGCGCATCCGTCGCTGAGTCTAGGCGCTGGTCAGCCCACTCGGGAATTTCACCAAACTTCAAAATTATTTGCTTACGCAGGATTCCCACGATGCCCTCTTGCGACCCTCTTGCCAACCTTGTTCGCGACCTTCACGCCTCGCTTCATTCAAGAAAGACACTTCGTCGTGCAGCGCACACTCGCGTGCAAGTGCCAGGAAGCGGGCCTCATCATCGGCACTGAGCTGCCGGATGCGATTCATTGCCTGCTTGACCGGTTCATGAGCCACGTTAGCCATCGTCAATTTGTTTTCAGCGCTTGCCGTTTCGCTCAGCAGACTATTTCGGCAAACCAAGTCTGTCACATGATTTAGACGGTAGTGCCGAACATCGCACAAAGGAAATTCCTGCAGGCCAGCGGCGCGGTTGCTGATGCTTAATCAGCACCATTGAGCAGCGGAGCCAGAACTGGCCAAACCGTCTCAAGGATTATCGGTTGAGCTTCAGCGGTTGGATGCAAGCCATCGGCCTGCATCAGCGCGAGATCCTCGGCAACGCCAGCAAGCAGACGCGGCACCAGATCAACCCCCGTCCGTTCGGCAACGGTTGCGAACAACCGTTGAAAGCGCTCAGTATAGGCCGAACCATAGTTGGGTGGGAGACGCAGGCCAATCAATACTACCTGAGCGTTGGCCGCTTGCGCTTGTTCGACCAATGTCACTAGATCATCTTCGATCTTTGAGGGCGGAAAACCGCGCAGCCCGTCGTTGGCACCAAGCTCGATCAGCACGATCTCCGGCCAATGCTCGGCGATCAAGGCGGGCAGCCGACTCAGGCCACCGGTGACCGTATCTCCCGAAATCGCAGCATTGACCACCCGATGGGGAAGACCGCGCTCGTCGATGCGCATCTGCAACAGATTCACCCAGCCCTGGTCCAAGGGCAAGCCGTAGGCAGCGCTTAAGCTGTCGCCGAGCACCAACAGCACCGGCTCCTCGGTGAGCCCCGCGGCCTGGGCCGGCTCATCAGCCTCGGTTGGCTCTGCGACCTTAACTGGCGCTTTGGCGTCGGAGACCTCCGTGGCGTCAGCGATTGGCACCTCGGCAATGCGATCAACCTGGCCCTGATCGAAGATGCGAGCAGCCGCCGATTCGCTCGGCAATGCCTCAGTTATGGCCGCGAGGGGTATCAGCAACAGTAATGAAAAGAGAAGACGCAGCATGTTGGATCAGGCTCCGAATAACGACGATGTCAAGGCCAATGCGGGCAAGGGTACCGACCCAGCGCCAGCCAATCCAGGCGTTGCTACCGCGGCCAGCCCGATCTGTCGCGCGACAGGCTTATCTAAGCAGGTCACCGGCCCAACCGGCCAGCTAGATATTCTCGAGTCAGTCGACCTCGAAGTCGCACCCGGTGAGGCGGTTGCGATCATCGGCGCTTCCGGTAGCGGCAAGTCGACCCTACTCGGGCTGCTCGCCGGGCTGGATCGCGCTAGCAGTGGCTTGGTCGAACTCTGCGGCAGCCCGCTCGAGCCACTCGACGAGGACGCCCGCGCGGCCTTGCGTGCCGGGCGGGTTGGCTTCGTGTTCCAGAGTTTCCAGCTCATCCCAACCCTGACCGCACTCGAGAACGTGTTGTTGCCATTGGAGCTCGCCAGCGGCCTCAACGCCGGCTCAGCCAAGCGGACCGCCGAAGCCGCACTCGAGCGCGTGGGACTGAGCGAGCGACGCGGCCATTATCCTCGCCAGCTCTCCGGAGGCGAGCAGCAGCGGGTGGCGATCGCCCGTGCCTTTGCGCCCGGCCCCGCGGTGCTATTCGCTGATGAGCCGACCGGCAATCTGGACGAGGCCACCGGCGCGCGCATCATCGATCTACTGTTCGGGCTGCGTGAGGATGCCGGCGCGGCGCTGGTGCTGGTCACCCACGACCCGGCGTTGGCCCGCCGCTGTGACCGCCGGCTCAGTATGAGCGGAGGACGCCTCGAGGTGACGGCATGATCAGCGAGTCACGAGACGACTGCATGAACGACTGCATGAACCGCTGCATGAACGACCGCCTTGAAGGCAAGGGGATCAGCGGTGGTCTTCGCGGTACCGGAGTCAGTGGCCTTTCTCGGAATGACGCTGTCAGTGACCGAGCACAACAGGGCCGAGTAACACAACAAGCCGGGACGGTCACCTCATGAGCAATCGCGCGATCTTCCATCGGGAAGCCCACATGGTGGGGACGGCGCCGAGCCCGATCGCCGCCTGGCGGCTTGCGCTGCGCCTGCTGCGTCGCGACTGGCGCAGTGGTGAGCTGTATCTGCTCGCCGCCGCGCTGATCTTGACCGTCGCTGCAATCACCGCTGTCGGCTTCTTCACCGATCGCATCGAGGCAGCGATGCAGCGTCAAGGCGGTGAGCTGCTCGCAGCTGATCTGGCCATCGACGCGACTGGACCTATCCCGGCCTCACTTGCCGATGCGGCCGAGGAACGCGGGCTGAAGCTGGCGCGTACCCTGACCTTCCGCAGCGTGGTCTTTGCCGGTGAGACCAGCCAGCTGGTGCAGGTCAAGGCCGTCGATGAGGGTTATCCACTGCGCGGCAAGCTCCGGCTCAATCAGCGCTTTAGCGCCTTTGATGCCTCAGCCCCACCTGCCCCGACACAGTCAATGGCATCCTCAACCACGGCGGCGACTGCACAAGCAGCGGCGACCTCAAGCCCTGTCGAGATTCCAGTCGCGACTGGCCCCGCGTCCGGCGAAGTCTGGGTCGAGCCACGCCTACTACATGTGCTGGGCAAGCAGACCGGAAGCCTGCTGACCCTGGGCGAGCGTGAGCTGCCGATCAGCGCCGTGATCGCCTACGAGCCCGATCGCGGCGGCAACTTCTTTCAGATCGCCCCGCGCGTGATGATGGCGTTGACCGATGTCGAGGCGACCGGGCTGGTCAATGAGGCGAGCCGGGTCCGCCATCGGCTGCTGATCGCCGGTGAATCAGACGCCGTGGCCGCCTATCGCGATTGGGTGGCGACACGACTGCCCCCGGATGCGGAGCTGATCGATGCGCGCAACGCTCGACCGGAGTTTGAATCGGCCGTTGATCGGGCCAGCCGCTTCCTGCATCTAGCCGCGCTGACGACCCTGCTAGTCGCTGGTGCGGCGATGGCGTTGGCCAGCCGGCGACTGGTCGAGCGCCAGACCGATGCCGTTGCGGTGATGCGCTGTCTTGGTGCGCCACGGCATCTGCTGACCCGTGTCTTCACGTTGCGCTTGCTGTTCTTCGGCCTGGTGGCAGGTGTCGTCGGTGTCGCGCTCGGCTGGCTGGCGCAGTTTGGGCTGGCGGCACTGCTCGCAGACTGGTTCCCTGGCGCCTTGCCGGCTGCCGGCAGCGCACCGGCCTGGGTTGGGCTCGGCACCGGCCTGGTGGCGTTGGCTGGCTTTGGCCTGCCGCCACTGCTCCAGCTTGCCGATGTGCCGCCGCTGCGGGTGCTGCGGCGCGATCTGGGTCCGCCGCGGGCCTCGGTCGCGGTCAGTGCCGCCGCCGCGCTGGGTGCACTGGCTCTGCTGATCCTCTGGCAAGCAGGAGATGCCGCGCTCGCCGGGAAGCTGCTGGGCGGCGTTGCAGCGGCCGTGCTGGTGCTCGGGCTGATCGCAAGCTTGCTGGTCTGGCTAGCAGGGCTTGCCACTAGCCACGCCCGCGGAGTCTGGCGGCTCGGACTCGCCGGACTGTCGCGACGGCCGACGGCAGCCGTGTTAAGCATCGTCGGTCTGGGACTCGGCATCTTGGCGCTACTGCTTCTGGCCGTGGTGCGCCTTGACCTGCTGCGCAGCTGGCAAGAGACCCTGCCCGAGGGCGCGCCGAACCGCTTCTTGATCAATATCCAGCCCAACGAGGTCGATACCCTCTCCGACTTCCTGAGCCAGCATGGTCTGGAATCCTCCGGTATCTACCCGATGGTGCGTGGCCGTCTGCAGGCCATCGATGGTGAGACCCTGGTGCCGGAGGAAGACTACAAGGAGCCGCGCGCGCAACGGCTTGCCGAGCGCGAATTCAATCTCAGCTTTGCGGTGCAGCCGCAGGCCGACAACGAGATCGTCGCCGGGCGCTGGTGGGCCGATGCCGAGGCGCCAGGTCAGTTCTCGGTCGAGGAAGGCATCGCCGAGACGCTCGGGATCGAGCTTGGCGAGACACTGCGCTTCTGGGTCGCCGGACGCGAGCTCGAGGCGCCGGTGACCAGCCTGCGCCAGGTGCAATGGGATAGCTTCAACGTCAACTTCTTCGTCATTGCCACGCCCTCGCTGCTCGCCGCGGAGCCAGCAACCTATGTCACTAGCTTTTATCTGGCGGACGGGGAAGAGGCATTGGTCACTGAGCTGATGCAGGTCTTCCCCAGCGTGACCTTGATCGATGTCGGCACCCTGCTCGAGCAGGTGCAAGGCATCATCCGGCAAGGGATTCAGGCGGTTGAATTCGTCTTCCTGTTCACCCTAGTCGCAGGCCTGCTGGTGATGTACGCCGGCATTCAGGCCAGCCTGGCCGTGCGGCGCGCCGAGCATGGTGTGCTGCGCGCGCTCGGCACTCAGCGCCGACAGCTGCTGTTCGCGCTTGCGGTCGAGCTGACCACAGCAGGGCTGCTGGCCGGGCTGATCGCTTCGCTGTTCGCCGAGCTGACCGGCTGGGTGCTAGCGCGCGAGCTGTTCGGGCTGCCGTTCGCCTTCAACCCCTGGCTGTGGATCGGTGGTGTGCTCGGCAGCGGTCTGCTCGTCGGCGCCGCCGGCACCCTGGGAACCTATGGGCTGTTGGTCCGCCCGCCCTTGGCCGCGTTGCGCCAGTCTGGCTGAACGCAGTGAACCGCCAACCAGACGAGCCACCACCGAGCGGCGAGCGGCTTAGCGTTCCTGCTATCATCACGGCTTCGTTTGACTGCCGGGAACCCCCATGCGCCTTCTCAGGTTCTGCCGCCCCTATGCCATCGGTCTGCTTGGCGGCTGCGTCGCGACCTTGGCAACGACCGCCTGGCCGCAGCCATCGCTGAGTGAGCTCGATCTGCGTGTCACCGAGGCCGATATCGCGCCTCAGGTGCGCGTTCGCGATTATCAGAACCGCACCGTCGAGGAGTTCAGCGTCAATAATAACGTCTACATGGTGCGCATCACCCCCGCGGCCGGCGCCCCTTACTATCTGGTCGATACCGACGGCTCCGGCAATATGGAATGGAATCGCGGACGACCCGGCTTCGACCTGCAAGTGCCGCAGTGGGCCTTGCTGTCCTGGTGAGCACTGACTGAGACTCCAGTTGCTCGCCCGCTCGGGCGCGATCAACGGAGAGCGCAGTGCCGAGAAACCTCCGTCAGCCATTTTGTTTAGGTTTTTAGGAATAGGATTCGATCGATGCAACTCGCGACCTACAGGCTCCTCGGGCTCTTGCTCGTGCTGCTCCTCACTCCGCTCGCAGCGGCCGCCGACCAATTGGATGACGTCCGCGAGCGCGGGCTGCTGCGCTGTGGTGTCAATGGCGAGATCCCCGGCCTCTCCTATCGGGATGACAACGGCGACTGGAGCGGCATTGACGTCGACCTCTGCCGCGCCGTCGCTGCCGCCGCGCTGGGCTCAGCCGACAAGGTCGAGCTGATCCCGCTGACCACGGCCGAGCGTTTCGATGCGCTGCGTGACGGCAAGATCGATCTGCTCGCGCGCAATACCACCTGGACCCAGGCGCGCGACCTCACCCAAGGCGTCAGCTTCGCCGCCATCCTCTACTACGACGGCCAAGGCTTCATGGTGCCGCGCTCGACCAACACCCTGAGCACGCTCGAGCTCGGCGGCGCGCGGATCTGCGCCATTGCCGACACCACCAGTATCGACAGCGCCAAACGCTACTTCCAACGCCATCAGATGCCGATGGAGCTGAAGCAGTACCCGGACCTGAAGGCGGCGACCAAGGCCTATCTGAGCGGCAAGTGCAGTACCTTGACCACCGACCGCTCGCAGCTCTACGCGCTGCGAGCTCGGCTCGAGCAGCCCGAGAGCCAACGCATCTTACCCGAGGTAATCTCGCGTGATCCGCTCTCGCCCGCGGTCGTCAAGGGCGAGACGCGAATGCTGGATCTGGTGCGCTGGACGCTCTACACGCTGATCAACGCCGAGGAGATGGGCATCAGCTCGGATAATGTCGTCACCGCCAAGGCACGCGCGCAGACGGATGCGGTGCGCACCCTGCTCGATCTCGATGGTGAGGGCGCCGAGGCGCTTGGCATCGAGCCAGAATGGGGCTATCGGGTGATCCTTGCCGTTGGCAACTATGCGGAGCTATTCGAGCGCAACCTGGGCAAGGCCTCCGGGCTCGACATCAAGCGCGGCTTAAACGCGCTCTGGACCCAAGGCGGTCTCCTCTACGCACCGCCACCAGGCTGAAGCCACCACCACCCTGAAGCAATAGCCCCAATAAGCCAGACTGGATTGCCAATGAGCCTGATTGCACCCTTTGCCGGTCTCCGGCCGCGTGCCGAGCTTGCCGCCGAGGTGGCCGCGCCGCCCTACGATGTGATGAGCACCGCCGAGGCACGCGCGATGGTGCAGGGTCGGCCGCTGAGCTTCTTGCACATCTCCCGCGCCGAGGTCGACCTGCCGGAGGGCACCGACCCTTATTCGGAGGCGGTTTACGCGAAGGCGCACGAGAACCTAGAGCGGCTGCGCGCGAACGGCACCCTGCAGCAAGATCCGACACCGCGCTACTACGCCTATCGCCTCAGCCTTAGCGAGCATCAGCAGACCGGCCTGGTCGCCGCCGCCTCGGTCGCGGCCTATCTCGAGGGCCAGATCCGCCGACATGAGCTGACCCGCCCGGCGAAGGAGCAGGACCGCGTGCGCCAGATCAGCGCGCTCAATGCCCAAACTGGCCCGGTGTTCCTCGCCTATCGTGCGGCGTCGGCGATCGACGACCGGCTGCAAGCGATCTGCCAAGGTCCATCGACCATCGACATCCGCGCCGCCGACGGCGTGCGCCATCAGCTCTGGTCGATCGATGCCGACGATGAGATCGGCGCCTTCAACCAGGCCTTCGCCGCAGTCGATCGACTCTACATCGCTGATGGTCATCACCGCGCCGCAGCCGCCGCGCGCGTCGCTGAAGCAAGGCAGCAGAGTGCGACAGCAAAGGCAACGCCAAACGCGAACGCAACCGCAGCCAAACACACAACCGCAACGACACAGGCAACAGCAACAGCAGACGCGACCACAACCGGCAAGACAACGGCAACCGCAACGACAGACGGCGAGGCGAAGCCGCAGCCGAGCGATCACTTCCTGGCCGTGCTGTTCCCGCATAACCAGCTCCGCATCCTGCCCTACAACCGCGTGGTGCGAGATCTGAATGGCCTCGAGCCTGATCGATTCCTAGACCTTATCGCGGCGTCCTATCGCGTCGAGCAGAGCACGCAGCCGTTGGCACCCACCGAGCGTGGGGAGGTCGGACTCTATTTGGCAGGACGCTGGTATCGGCTGAGCCTATCGCCTGAGCGTATCCCGGTCACAGACCCGATCGGTCGACTCGATGTGAGTCTGCTGCACGATCAGCTGATCGAGCCGGTGCTCGGTATCACCGATCCACGCCGCGATGAACGGATCGACTTCGTCGGCGGCATCCGCGGACTCGAGGGGCTCAGCGCGCGCGTCGACAGTGGAGAGATGGCGGTGGCCTTCTCACTGCCTGCAACGCGGATGGAGGATCTGCTGGCGGTGGCCGATGCCGACGCCCTGATGCCTCCCAAGTCCACCTGGTTCGAGCCCAAGCTCGCCGATGGGCTTGTGTCGCATCTACTCAGCGGGTAACCGATCTGCATCAGGCATTCACCCGCTTGAGCGCAGCCTGAACATCAGTCAATTTGCATGAGGTGTTTGACGATGCCCAACGTCTTACCCGACCTGACCACGCCAATAGCCAGACGCCCTGCACCCACCGAGCGGATGGACGAAAACGCTGTGCTGGAACCCTACGATGGGATGCTGGTAAGCGAGACTGCGTATTGGCGGTTTTATGCCGATTGGCCAGATGTGACCTATGAATGGCATAACGGACGACTGGAGGCCAAAGGCGTGTCCGACTGGGCAACGATTCTCGTGTTTCAATGGTTCACTGGGCTCATCCGCTACTTTCTCGACAGTCATAGGGGTGGGCAACTGGTCAACCAAGCGCTGGGATTTACGCTCTCCCTCACGGCGCATGGGGCGAGCCGGCGCAGTATTCGCCGCCCGGATACCGCCGTCATCCTGCCAGAGAATCCGCACCAGTTGCAGCTGACCGACCGGCGCTATCATGGAGTCTTCGACCTGTGTCTGGAGGCCCTCTCCGACAGCGATCCCGAACAAAAGGCGCGCGATCAGGTGATCAAGTACCGGGAATACGCCCAAATGGGGGTCGAGGAATACTACATTCTGGCGGGAAACCTCGACGACTGCGCCTTTTTTCGTCGTGATCCGCAAGGCCGCTACCAACCGATGTTGCCCGATCAAGACGGGGTAATGGCATCCGTAGCACTGCCAGGATTGCGGTGGCGCCAGCGCGACCTGGTCCGACAACCGACCCTGGAAGCGCTGCTGGCCGACCCCGTCTACCAAGGCTATGTCCTGCCGGAATTCAGCCGGGCACAGGCGGACAAGGCCGCCGCGCTTCAGCGCGCAGATCAAGAGGCGCAGCGGGCCGATCAAGAGGCCCGGCGGGCAGAGAAAGAGGCCCAGCGAGCCAATCAAGAGGCCGCGCGAGCAGAGCGGCTAGCCGAGCGCTTACGGCAACTCGGCATCGATCCACATCTGCTCGAGTAAGACGCCCATCAGCTCCATGGTCACGTCACGAACAGCCCTACCGACCGCCGAGATCGACGACAATACCGCCGCCGCGCTCTGGCTCAAGCAGATCCCAACGCACTACGGTGAGCAGGGCCGCGCCCGCATCGCCGACGCCATCGCGCTAATGCAACGCTGCGTGGGGGACGAGCTGCTCGAGACCGGCGAGAGCGCCGCGCGCCATCGTCTTGGCACCGCCGATATCCTGATGGGACTGCGGCTAGACACAGAGACCCTCTGCGCGGCCCTGCTCGGCGGCTGTATCGGCCGTGCCGAGATCGACGCGACCACGCTCGATGCACACTGTGGCGCCGGCGTTTCCCGCATGGTTCAGGATCTCGGGCGCATCGCCCAGCTCGCCGAGCTGGAGCCGAAGGCGAGCAGCGCTCCCCGCGATAAGACCCGCGACAAGCCACGTGAGCACGCGCGCCGCGAAGAGAACCTCAGACGCATGCTGCTCGCAATCGCCGAGGACGTGCGCGCCATTCTGGTCGTCCTCGCCGAGCGCCTCTATCTGATGCGTGCGGCCAAGCATCTTCCCGCCGAACGGCTGCGCGAGCTGGCCGAGGACACCACGCGGCTCTATGCCCCGCTCGCCAACCGGCTGGGGGTCTGGCAGCTCAAGTGGGAGCTCGAAGACCTCGCATTGCGCTATTCGCAGCCGAGCGAATATCAGCGCATCGCGCGCCTACTGCGCGAGCGCCGCGAAGAGCGTCAGCAGTTCATCACCGAGGTCGTCGAGCGCCTGCAGACTGAGTTCGACCGTATCGGGCTGCGCGCGAGCATCACCGGCCGCCCGAAACACATCTACAGCATCTGGCGCAAGATGCAGCGCAAACGCGTCGACATCGACGGCATCTTCGACCTGCGCGCGGTCCGCATCATGGTCAATAGCGAGGATGACTGCTATACGGCGCTGAGCGTCGTGCACAGCCTCTGGCCGTACATCCCGGACGAGTTCGACGACTATATCTCCAAGCCTAAGGGCAACCTTTATCGGTCGCTGCATACCGCAGTCACCGGGCCCGACGGCAAGGTGCTCGAGGTGCAGATTCGCACCCCAGAGATGCATCAGCATGCCGAATACGGTGTCGCTGCGCATTGGGCCTACAAAGAGGCCGCTGGGCATGATGCGGCCTTTCAGCGCCGGATTGTGCTGATGCGAAACTGGTTGGAGCGCACCTTGGAGGCCGAGCCTGGTGCTGGTGCTGGTGCGGGTGCGGGTGCGGGTGCGGGTGCGGGTGCGGGCGCTAGTGGCCCTGTAGGTGCGATCGCTGGTGCTACGGCGGGTGATGTTGCCGATTCCGATGCTGGTGTGGGTGCAGTCGCTGGCGCTGGTGTGGCGGCAGTCGCTGACGTCGGTGTGGGCGCCATTTCAGGTGCTGGTGCAGTCGCTGGTGCTAGCCCAGGGACAAGTACAGGCGCCGCCGCGCGTACTGGGTCCGCCGCGGGTGCAGGTCCGAGCGCTGCAATGAGCCTGGGCCCTGACAGAATTGTTAGGACCACTGATCGCGCCGACTCGAATGCCAGCGGCAAACCATCGCCGGGGCACGAGAGCGCCGCGACCAGGCACCAGGATGTCGCTTCGAGCATCTATGTGCTGACCCCACAAGCCAAGGTGATTGAGCTACCGCCAGGCTCGACACCGCTCGACTTCGCCTATGCGATCCATTCCGAGGTCGGTCATCACTGCCGTGGCGCCCGCGTCGATGGGCGCATCGTGCCGCTGACGCATAAGCTCGCGAATGGCGAGACGGTCGAGATCATCACCCAGAAAAACGCGGCCCCAAGCCGCGACTGGCTGAGCATCCATCAGGGCTATCTGACCACCTCGCGGGCGCGCAACCGGGTGCGCCAGTGGTTCAAGCAGCAAGACTTCGAGCGCCATCTAACCGAAGGCCGCAGCTTGCTCGACAAGGAGCTTACGCGCCTCGGCATCGACGCCAAGCCGCCGCTCGAGCAGCTGGCCGATCGCTTTAACCTGCAGCGCGGCGACGACGTGCTGGCCGCTATCGGCCGTGGCGACCTGTCGGTCGGCACCGCCGCGCGTCAGGTGGGCGAGCCGCGTCACGAGCGCCGCGACGCGCTGACTGAGTCTGAGCAGAGCGCGCAGCTTGCTCAGAGTCGACGCAAGCGTCAGCACCAGGGGCAGCCAGAGGTCGTGGTCGCCGGGGTGCCGGACCTGATGACGCAGATCGCGAGCTGCTGCCATCCGGTCCCTGATGACCCGATCATCGGCTTCATCACCCGTGGCCGCGGGGTCGCCGTACATCGCGCCAATTGCAGCAACATCACCAACCTGGCCGACGAGGAGCAGGAGCGACTGATCGAGGTGGAATGGGCCGAGCAGCCCAGTCATGCCGCCTACCCCGTTGACATCGTCATCACGGCGGCTGACCGCAAGGGGCTCCTACGCGATGTCTCCTCGGTGCTGGCCGACGAGGATGCCAACGTCATCGCCACCGAGACCCAAACCGATGCCACCAATGACCGCGCCAGCATGCGCTTTCGGGTCGAGGTCAGCGACATCGATCAGCTCGAGCAGGTCTGCGCCAAGCTGCGCCAGCTCAGCGATGTGATCGAGGTTCGGCGCACCGGTGGTTGAGTAGATCAGACCGTCGTTCAGCATCTAAGGTCAGCGCAGATGCAGGATGACGCAACGACCAGGCAGGAATAGCAACCCTGAAGTGGTATCATACTGACCTTGTTCAGGAAGGCCCCATCATTTGACTATGAGAACACTCCTCGTCACCGGCGGTGCCGGCTTCATCGGCGGCAACTTTGTTCACCTCAAGATGCGCCAAGGCGATGAGCGGGTGATCAATCTCGACAAGCTCACCTACGCCGGCAATCCAGACACACTGGCAGAGTTTCGCGATGATCCGCGGCACGTCTTCATCGAAGGCGATATCGGCAATCAGGCCCTGGTCGGTCATCTGCTGCGCGAGTATCAGGTCGATGCGGTGGTCAACTTCGCCGCCGAGAGCCATGTCGATCGTTCGATCGACGGCCCCGCCGCCTTCATCGAGACTAACGTGCTCGGCACCTTTAGCCTGCTCGATAGCGCCAAGTTCTATTGGAACGCCCTCGATGCAGGCCGGCGCGAGGCGTTCCGGTTTCTGCACGTCTCGACCGATGAGGTCTACGGCTCGCTGGGGCCGAACGGCAAGTTCACCGAGACCACCGCCTATGCGCCGAACTCGCCCTACTCGGCCTCCAAGGCCGCCTCGGATCATCTGGTGCGCTCCTGGCATCACACCTACGGGCTGCCGGTGCTGACCACCAACTGCTCGAACAACTATGGTCCGTTCCAGTTCCCGGAAAAGCTCATTCCGCTGATGATCGCCAAAGCGCTTGCCGGCGAGCCACTGCCGATCTACGGCGACGGCGGCAACATTCGCGACTGGCTCTATGTCGAGGATCACTGCCGCGCGATCGATCGGGTACTCGAGGCAGGACGCCCGGGCGAGGTCTACAATATTGGCGGCGACAGCGAGCGCACCAATCTCGAGGTGGTCGACACCCTCTGTCGTCTGCTCGACGAGGCCGTACCCGACTCACCGCATCGCCCGCATGACCAGCTCAAACAGTTCGTCACCGACCGCCCTGGCCATGATCGTCGCTACGCGATCGATGCGACCAAGATCCAGACCGAGCTCGGCTGGCAGCCCACGGAGACCTTCGAGACCGGGCTCGCACGCACCCTCGCCTGGTATCTCGACAACCAAGCATGGACCCAGCGCGTGACCGATGGCAGCTATCGCGGCGAGCGCCTTGGCGGCCAGGCATAAGGAGCAGTAACCACATGAAGCGAAAGGGCATCATCCTCGCCGGGGGCTCCGGCACCCGGCTGCATCCGCTCACGCTGTGCGTCAGCAAGCAACTGCTGCCGGTCTACGACAAGCCGATGATCTACTATCCGCTCGCGGTGCTGATGATGGCTGGCATCCGCGAGGTGTTGGTGATCACCACCCCGCACGATGCGCCGGCCTTCCACAAGCTGCTTGGCGACGGCAGCCAGTGGGGCCTGCAGGTTACCTACGCGGTGCAACCGGAGCCAGGTGGTTTGGCGCAGGCCTATCTCATCGGGCGTGATTTCCTCGCGGGGGCACCGTCCTGCCTGATCCTCGGTGACAACATCTTCTATGGCGGTGGCCTGCGCACGCATCTGCGTGCCGCGGCAGCCCACACCGAGGGCGCTAGCGTGTTCGGCTACTGGGTGCGTGATCCGGAGCGCTATGGCGTCGCTGAGCTCGACGCCGAGGGTCGGGTCATCGGGCTCGAAGAGAAACCGTCCAAGCCGCGCTCCAATTACGCCATCACCGGCCTGTACTTCTATGACGAGCACGCCTGCGACTATGCCGCTGAACTCGAGCCCTCTCCACGCGGTGAGCTCGAGATCACCGATCTCAACCGTCGCTATCTGCAGCAGAGTCAGCTGCATGTCGAGCGGCTAAGCCGCGGCATCGCTTGGCTCGACACCGGCACCCATGAATCGCTGATCGAAGCGGCCAACTTCATCGAGACCATCGAGAAGCGCCAAGGGCTGAAGATCTGCGCCCCGGAGGAGATCGCCTACACCAACGGCTGGATCGATGACGAGGCCCTGCGCGCGGTGGCTGAGCCGTTGCGCAAGAGTGGCTACGGCGACTATCTGCTCGGGCTCATCACGCGAGGACCTGCGCCATGAAGATCACTGCCACCGCCATCCCGGATGTCCTGTTGATCGAGCCCAAGGTCTTTGGCGATCACCGTGGTTGGTTCTGCGAGACCTGGCAGCAGGAGCGTTATGCCGAGCAGGGCATCGGCCCGGTCTTCGTGCAGGACAATCAGGCCTTCTCGGGGTATGGCACGCTGCGCGGGCTGCATATCCAAAATCCCTATGGACAGGGCAAACTGGTACAGGTGATCACCGGCGCAGTATTCGATGTCGCCGTCGATGTGCGCAAGGGCTCGCCGACCTTCGGGCACTGGGTCGGCGCCGAGCTTAGCGCCGAGAACAAGCACCAATTCTGGGTACCGCCGGGTTTCCTGCATGGCTATCTGGTGACCAGCGACACGGCGATCTTCAGCTACAAGTGCACCGACACCTACCATCCAGAGACGCAGTTTGCCGTGCGCTGGGATGATCCTGACATTGGCATCGACTGGCCGGCAGGCATTCAGCCCATCTTGTCGGATAAGGATCGGGATGCACCCTTGCTGCGCGAGATTCCGGCCGAGCAGCTCCCCAGCCCTAGCTGACGACAACAGGCTCAAGCGGCGGTCGAAGCGGATGCTCTAGCTCAATGCGCAGCACCGGCCTGCATGGTTTGCGAGAGGGTTTCGAAGACTTCGTGCCAGGCCTCCTGCGCCTCGGCATTGAACTCATCACCTAACGCCTCGCGCAAGGTCTCCAGCAGCACCGCCTCGAACTTCGCATAATCCTCGCTCTGAACACCATAGTCGGCATGACGCGACCCCAGCGTCTCGATTAAGGGCCGCACCCGCTCTGGATGTTCGAGCGCACTGATCACGGTATTGATCATGGTGACGAAGAGATCGGCCTGCTGGCCGATCTCACCCTTGAACAGCGGCCTAAGCTCAGGATAACGATCGAATAAACGCTGGTAAAAGTCGCGACAAACCGTTTTTCGCTGCGGCAGGATCAAGGCCCAGGACTGCCGAACACGCGACGCCGTATCAGGATGCATGGATAGTCCACCGACACTCGTTGGCGCGCATCAATTGCGCACTGCTTAGATACTAGGCCAGCCTGCGCAAGGCTTCAACGCGTTGCTAAGCCGATACCGACAACAAGCAGCCTTTAATGGATGCGCGATGATCTATGTCTGTATCTGTGCCTGTATCCCTGTACCGGCAAAGACAGCAATCACTCAAGCGAACCTTGCTCGGTTCCAGTAGCATTTGCTGATTATCACTGCCGCAGGTCGGCGCACCTTGATCAGGGCTCTAACCTTTTGGCCTAATCACAGAGCTGGAGCCTGGGAGATTGTCCGCATGGGTAAACTGCTGAACGGGATCACCGTCACTGACATCGCTGGTGCCCTGCTAGCGATCTTCGCAATCTGGCTCGCTGGTCAGGTGCCCTCGATCGAGATCGCCTGGGTGATGGCAGTACTGGTGCTCACCGTGTTTCTATTTGCGTTCGAGGTCGTTCCCGTCGACGTCGCTGCAGTCAGCGTGATGGTGCTGCTCGGCCTGACGTCACTGGTTGCGCCCTGGATGGGTTTGGAGACCGGGCTGGTACCTTTACAGAACCTCTTTGATGGCTTCGCCTCGAATGCGGTGATCTCGATCATCGCGGTGATGATCATCGGGGCGGCGCTAGATAAAACCGGCCTGATGACGCGCGTCGCGGGCTTCATCATGCGCATCGGTGGCAGCACTGAGGCGCGCATTATCCCTTTGGTCTCGAGCACCGTCGGTGTGATCTCCTCGTTCATGCAGAATGTCGGTGCTGCCGCGCTGTTCCTACCGGTGGTCAGCCGCATCTCGGCGCGCACCGGTCTGCCGATGTCGCGACTGCTGATGCCGATGGGCTTCTGCGCCATCCTCGGCGGCACCATCACCATGGTTGGCTCAAGCCCGCTGATCCTGCTCAACGATCTGATCAAGACCACTAATCAGGGGCTGCCAGTCGAGCAGCAGATGGAGACCTTCGGTCTGTTCTCAGTGACGCCGATCGGCCTAGCGCTGGTCGCAACCGGCATCCTCTATTTTGTGCTCGCTGGCCGCTTCGTGCTGCCAGCACGCACCAACGATCAACTGCTGCAGGCCGGCGACCCCATGGCCTACTACGCGGAGACCTATGGCGTCAGCGACTTCAACGTGCATGAGGTTCGGATTCCCACCGATAGCCCGCTCGCCGGGCTCAGCGTCGACGAGATCGAGCGACGTTGGAATCTGCGCATCATCGCCGTCGAGAAGGGCGACGGGGTGCGCTTGGGCTCGTCTGGAGTCGATCGCAGCCTGGGCATCGAGCAGGGAACGCTGCTCGGCATCCTGGCCACTGAAGAACGCTTTGAGACCTTCGTCACCGAGACCGAGATCGAGACCCGCCCCGAGCTCGAGACCTTTGCGGAGGCCCTGTCCTCGACCAAGGCCGGTATCGCTGAGATCGTGATCCCGCCGGGCTCTGGGCTGCTCGGCAAGTCGGCACGCGACATCTTTATGCGCAAGGTCTATGGTCTTTCGCTACTCGCCATCCGACGTGGCGATGAGACCCTATCCTACGCCACCGGCGGCGTACGCAATCTGCCATTCAAGCCCGGTGATACCTTGGTGGTGCATACTGCTTGGACGGATCTGGCTCGGCTCGAGAGCGATCGCGATTTCGTCATCGTCACCACCGAGTATCCGCACGAAGAGTTGCGCCCACACAAGCTTCCAGTGGCCCTGCTGTTCTTCGCGATCACTCTGGGGCTCGTGCTGTTCACTGACCTGATGCTCTCGGTGGCGCTGCTGACCGGTGCCGTTGGCATGGTCTTGAGCCGCGTGCTCTCGATCGACGAGGCCTACGAAGCAGTCAGCTGGAAGACAGTCTTCCTGCTCGCCTCACTGATCCCTCTCGGCCTTGCGGTTGAGACCTCTGGCACGGCGGCCTGGATCGCGCAGGAGACGCTCGCGGCGCTGGGCGAGGTACCGATCTGGGTGATCCAGGCCGCTCTGGCGGTGCTGGCGACATTCTTTACACTGGTGATGTCAAATGTGGGCGCGACCGTGCTGCTGGTGCCGCTAGCGGTGAATATGGCGCTGGGCGCGGGCGCCAATCCGGCCGTGTTCGCGCTCACAGTCGGCATCGCCACCTCGAACTCGTTCCTGATCCCAACCCATCAGGTCAACGCCCTGATCATGGGTCCCGGCGGTTATCGCGTGCCCGACTATATGCGTGCCGGCGGCATCATGACAGTCTTGTTCTTGGTGGTTTCACTACTGATGCTGAATCTGGTGTTTTAAAAGGCACCACCAACGGCGGCGTGGCCGAAGACGATGTCGCCGCTGGAGCCACTCGCCATCCAAAGCCTGCCGATGCCGTTGCGCCCGGTCTGATCGAGCACGATCTGCGCTCGTCCTTCCCTGCCATCATCGCAGCGGAGACGAAAGACAGGCTCAGGGTCGCCAGCAAAGGCGTTATAACGGCCACGACAGACCGACCTACCGTTGCCCACCGAGAAGACTGCAGCGAAGGGATTCGAGACATAGCTGCCACGGTAGAGCTGGTCATCGATGAAGGCGACGAAAGGTCCATCTACGGCCTCCATGGGTGGGCTATCCTGGTTTCGATGCTCGCGATAGTGGTCGATCACCGAGGTCATGCAGGTATGCCGCTCGGCCATTGGCTCTAGGCGACAGAGGATGCGCGCATAGTCCATTGGCGTCACCTCGACGAAGACCAGATTGAGATCAACCGGAGCGCGGCTTGCCGAGCAACTGGCAAGCAGCGCCGCACCGATGATCCATAACGAGCGCTTAATCCGCACCCGGACGCTCGAACAGGTAGTGTCCAACATACCACTCCTGGCCCTGATGTAGGCCGAAAAGCTCAGCACAAGCCATGAAAAACAGCCGCCAACGCATCCACCAGATGCCGACCTGATCCTTGCCATAGGTCGTCTCCAGGATGGGCCAAACCTCGGCGCGCGCGGCATCCATCTGCGCCAGCCAAGCATTAAGCGTCTTCTCATAATGACGCCCATCCCAGCGCCAGCGCTCAACCAGGTTCAGCTGCTGCTGGAAATGCAGGGGCAGATCATCGCTCGGCATGATGCCGCCGGCGAAGAAGTAATGACTCATCCAGTCGTCCGGCCCGGTGTCCTCGTAGGGATAGGGATGGTCGCGATGACAGAACACATGCATGAAGAAGCGCCCACCGGGCTTGAGCCAATCATGGACGCGACCGAATAAGGTGCGCCAGTTGCGCATGTGCTCAAACATCTCCAGCGAGACGATGCGATCGAACCGCTGCTCGGTCGCGAAGGCGTTCATGTCGGCGGTGATGATCGTCAGATTGCTCAAGCCGCGCCGCTTCGCTTCGGCCTCGATGTAGGCGCGCTGCGAGCTGGAATTTGACACCCCGGTGAACTGGCTCGTCGGAAACTGCTCGGCGGCCCAGAGACTGAACGAGCCCCAGCCGCAGCCGAGTTCCAGCACCGCCATGTCGGCACCAATGCCGGCACGGCGCGCGGTCTCGGCCAGTGACGCCTCCTCGGCCTCGGCCAGGCTGTTGACCCCATCCGGCCACCAACAACTGCTGTACTTGCGCCGCGGACCCAACACCGTCGCGAAGAACGCGGCCGGCACCTCGTAGTGCTGCTCGTTGGCGCGCTCCGGCACCGCCGCCACCGGCGAGTCATCCATCATCGCGACAAACGCCTTCTTATGTTCAGCGGCAGCCTCGCAGTCACGCATCGGCAGCCCGCCCAGGGTCTTGCGCAGGCGCTGGCGGATGCCGGCGCGGATGATCGGATCGGGCATGATGCCGCGCTCGACCAGGGAGATGATCAGGGTCTCAGAGATCGGCATTCACGACTCCGGTATCGACGATTTCAGCATAAACCGTCAGGTATTGGCGCTGGCCTTTGTTTACAATCAGGGAGCGATCGGTTCTGAGCCGTGATACTCGATCGCCAGCAGGGTGATGTCGTCGGACTGGGGCGTCTCGCCGGCAAAGGACTGGACATGGCTCAGCAGCATCGCGAGCAGGCTCACCAGGTCCGGCTGCGGCGCGGATGCAAGGGTGTCGAGCAGACGTGCATCGGAATAGAACTCATCCTGCCCGTTCATGGCCTCGGTGACGCCGTCGGTATACAGCAGCAGCCGCTCGCCGGGGGACAGACGCAGCGAAGCCGACCGATAGACCACGCCCTCCATGATGCCGAGCAGCAATTGCGGCCTGCCTTTGAGCCACTGCGGGTGGCCATTCGTCCCGATCCGCACCGGCGGATTGTGGCCGGCATTGGTGTATTCCAGATCGCCGGTGCGCGCGTCGAGCACAGCGCAAAAGACAGTGACGAACATATTGCTGGCATTGTCGGCGGCCAACTCGGCATTGACCTGAGTCAGAATCTCAGCCGGGCCGTCTCTATCGCGCGCGGTCGCCTTGATCAGCGTCTTGGTCACGGCCATGAACAGCGCCGCCGGCACGCCCTTGCCCGAGACGTCGGCGATCAGAAAGCAGAGACGATGCTCATCGAGCGGGAAGACATCGTAGAAGTCACCGCCGACCTCGCGCGCCGGCACGATGAGCGCACGCAGATCGAATTCGTCCCGATTCGAGATCGGCGGAGTCAGCTTGGGCAGAATCGACATCTGGATGTCGCGCGCGATGGCCAGCTCGCTCTCGATACGCTCCTTGGCCGCTGTCGTCGTCTTGAGCCAGTCGATGTGCTGGCGCAGTGCCGTGCGCATGGTGGCGAATGAATCGGTCAACTGCCCAACTTCGTCGTCTCGTTGCACCTTTGGCAAAGGGGCCTCGAAATCGCCCTTCGCGATGCGCTCGGTCGAGCCGGCGAGCACGCGCAATGGGCGACTGATGGAGCCAGCGATCGACAGCACGACGAGCAGCGAGAGCCCCAAACCCAGGCCGCCAACGATGGCGGCGTTGAGCGTCAGACGATTGATGTCACGAAACAGTTCATCCTCGGGAAACACGATCGCGAGCGTCCAGTCGGAGGCGGCGATGGGGGCGTAATAGATGTGCGCCATCACCCCTAACAAGGGGGTGCTCTGAATGAAACCCTCGCCACCTCCGATGATGGTCCGTGCCTGTTCGCGCAACGCGGGATCGCGCCAGGCCGCCGCCAGACTGAACAGGTTTTCATTCATGATGCTGTCGGTATCGGGATGGCTCAGGACGGTGCCGTTACGCGAGACCAGGACCGCGAAGCCATGCTGGAGCACCTTGAATTCGGCCAGTTCGCGCGTGAGCCAGTCGAGGGCAATATCGGCGGCCAGAATCCCGCGCGGACGTTGGTCGTCCGGCTTGGGTTGCATCACCGGTAGCGAAAACGTGGCGATCAACTGCACATTGCCGTCATCGAGCTCGTAATAGGGCTCGCTCCATTCCGGCAGCCCCAGTTCACGCGGAATTTGATACCAATCCTCGAACAGATAATCATGAGCGCCGGGTTCGACACTCAACTCGATCCCCCCATCACGACGAAAGACATAGGGCACGTAACGTCGATCAGGATGGCCGAGAACCGAGGGCTCGAAGCCCATGACGATCCCGAAGATAGGGGGGTTCATCTCCAGTGTATGGCGCATGAGTCCAGGCACTTCATCGCGACCGAGAGACGCCGATTCGAGCGTGCCGGCCAGGGTCTCGATCGCGAGCCGCACCGAGGACAGGACGAGTTCCACACGCTGCACCAGCGCCAGTGAGCGATTCTTGGCATTCTCCTGCAAGCGCTGCAACAACAGCTCACGCGCCTGATAGTGATACAGCCCCAGACTGGCGCCAAGGATGACCGCCACGCACAGCGTCACGTACAGCGCCAGGCGCGCGCCAATGCCGGAGAAGGAGAAACGCGCCATCATTCAAGCATCAGGCGCTCGATGTCGGACGGAACGGCATCGATCATCTCCAGGCGTTGCATCAGCTCAGCGACCCGCTCAACATCCTCGCGGCGTAGCCGCCAATCCCAGCCGTTCTCGCCCGGCTCGCCCATGACGGCGCGGATCTGCTCCAGCATCCAGCGCTGATGCAAGCGATTGGCGGGCACATACTCCGCGCGCTGGCGCCGGAGCACGACATCCAGCGCCTGCTCCGGATCGGCAAAGGCTTGCTCCCAGCCGCGACGGGTCGCGGCAACGAAGGCGGCAATCGCGGCGGATTGTTCGTGCGCTGTCTGTTCCAACACATACAGCCCATCCTCAGGAATATCGATGCCATGCGCAGCCAGCGGAAACATCATCACCGCTTCCGGCTCCGGGCCGGCATCGATCAGCAAATGGTATTCGTTGTACAGCATCCCCGACATGGCCTCGACCCCGCCACGCAGAAAGAGATTGATCGTGGTCGACTGCGGAACGCGCTCGACCTCCAGATTCTGCTTGCGCAGCAGCGCCTCGACCGGAAGTGCTGCATCACCCCTCCACACCCCGACGCGCCGGCCGCCAAGATCGGACAGACGCTGCACGCCGGAACTGACGCGGGCGATCAGCACCACGGAGGAACGCGGCAACAGCTGTGCGACGTTGACCAGTGGCGTACCCTCCGCGCGCGCCCGGATGGCGGCCGCTAACCAGACCACCGCGAGATCGACCTCGCCCGCGCGCAAGGCAGCCAACGCTGAACGTCCCCGGTCCGCGCTCAGGATGGTCAGCTCGATTCCAGCCTCGCGGTAGAAACCCTGCTCAAGCGCAACATAGTAGCCAGCGAACTGGGCCTGCGGCTGCCAGGCCAGCATCAGCCGCAGCGGCGTTAGCGCCGCCGCGTCACTCCCGGCCCAGGTCTGGGGAGCGATGACCAGCAGCATGGCCAGCAGCACCCACCGCCATGCGCAACCCAATGCTCCACGGGACGTGCCGCGCCATCCTTGAGACAGCGCGCGCCATCCTGGCAGCGGCTCAACCATGCCCAGAAGCGGACCCAGACCGTTCCTCATCCGCCAGCCGCATGATCAGCGAGACCAGATTGCGCCCCTGCTCCCGCCGACAGCGCAGTTCACTCACCATCTGACGGGTCAGGAACCAGCCCAGCCCACCGATCGGGCGCTGTGCCAGCGGTGCCGACAGGTCGGGTTCCAGCAGGGTCTCGGGCTCGAAGGGTTGCCCATCGTCGAGCACATCGAGTATGAAACAATCGCGGTCGGCGCTAATCCGCAGCTCAATCTCGCCCGGCCGATCGGGGGGATAGGCATAGTGGCAGACATTGACGAAGACCTCCTCGAGCGCCAATCCGAGACGCCCGATGAGACGCGCATCGAGTCCCGCCTGCTCGGCCAAGGACTTCAGAAAGGCCCGTGCTTCGATCAACTGCTCGATGGTGGCCGGCAAGCGCCGCGACACGACGCTCATGGCGCTTGCACCAGCGCAATGGCCTCGGCCACCGAATCGCAGACCTGGAACAGCGACAGCAAGCCGGTCATGTCGAAGATCTCGCGCACGCCGGGTTGGAGATTGGCGTAGACCAGCACACCCCCCTGGGCCATCAGCGGCTTGCTGGTGTTCAGCAGGGCGCGCAGACCGGCGCTGCTGATATAGACCAGCGGCCCGAAATCCACGACCAACCGTCTTGCCCCCTCGGCCACGAGACGATTGGTCTGTTGCTCATAGTCCGGCCCACTGAGGGCATCGAGTTGACCGGAAATTGTCAGGACATGAATACCGTCCTGGAGACTGACATCGATTTCCATCCTGTATCCCCTTAGCCTTCAAATGAATGGGATCAGCGCCCCTGATCGTGGGACGCCGCCTCCCCCTGTTTCTGCAAACGCGATCGCAGGGCCTGCTCCAGCGCCTTGAGCTGTGTCTCCATGCTGGCATCGACCACGCCAATCTCGGTCTCCAGGATACAATCACCGCGTCCCAGACGCGGATCAGGAACCACCTCGACCATTCGCAAGCTGTTGTAACCCACCAGCAGCTCATTGAGCCGCTGCTGGAGCTGTTCGGCCTGCGCTGGACAGACCCTGATCGTCGCCTGCGGCTGGTTGCGCACCACCTGCAGCGCCTGGCGCACCAGGCGCGCGCTCAGCTCCGCATCCTCGAATTCACCGAGCACCTTGCGCACCGACATCATGACCAGTGCCACCACCCGGTGCTCGACGGCGCCGAGATAGTCCACCGTGCGCTCGACCGTTTCGAGCATCCGCGCGGCCATCTCCAGGCGCGCTTGCGCCAACCCCTGCTCATAACCCGCCTGAAGACGCCGCGCCTGTTCGCGCTCGGTCTCGGCACGCTGTTGCTCGGCCTCGTGCTCGGCCGCTGCGAGGATCTCGCCGGCCATGACGAAGCTCTGATAATCGGCCCGTTTCAGCAGGCGCGTCTCCGGGGCCAGATTCAGGACGCGATCGGTCAGGCGAACAAAGGGGTCCATGCCGGCGGCAACTCCCGAAGTAATCGACGCAGGATGGGCGGCAATGCGCTCGAGCCCTGCACCCAGGCCGCGCTCAATGTCGGCGCCCAATCGGCGGGCAGCTTCAGCGCCAGACGGCGGATCAGCGCTGCGTCCATGGCTCCGAGTCCCTGCAGCACGCAGAAGTGCGCTCCGATCAACGCAAACCGGGTCGCGGGATCGGCGTTCGGCACGCGCGGCTCGGCATCGAAGACCGGAATCGGACCCAGCAGCGGCGTCTCGCGCATCACGAAGTTCCAATCCTCGGCGCTCAAGGCCGACTTTAGATGCCGCAAACGCTCGCCCGAGAGTTCGAGCCTAAGACGCGACGCCTGCAGCGCCAGACCGAGCCGGCGCAGAAGACGTTCAATCCAGGGGCCTTCGAGCAAGGCCAGCCGCGCCCAGGGGTTGCTGAAATCCTCCACGTAGCGCCCTTCGAGTTCGAAGGACTGAAGCAGATAGCCTGATAGCGCGGCTTCGGCGCGCGCACAGGCCATCAGCCGCCGCGCCAGTTCGCGATGCGGTAGCCGCTCGCACCAGGAACCGTGCAGATAGCGCGTCGGCTGTGTGTTGAAGATCAGCGCGCGCTCACACCAGGGTGATCCGGGAAGCCCGAGACAGGCGTCAACCATCGGTGGCCGTCTTCGACACGCGGCGCGGGTGACGCATCCTCCACCCGAGATACGCCGCCGCGCCCAACGACACGGCCAACAGCATCGCCAGCACGATGGCAATGCCTGGCCAAGGCGATCGCGGCGGATGCTCCGGCGGCTGGATGCCCTCACCGTCCAGAAACGCATCGGCACTTGGGAAGAGTGCGACCGAGATGTTGTCGTAGCTCAGACCATCGACACTGTTCTGCACCAACGTCTTGATGCGTGGGACGGACTCCTCGACCGCCATGCCGGGGAGGTACTTGATGAACACCGAGGCCGACGAGGGTGGCGCTGTCTGGCCGAAGGGCGCGTCTTCGGGCAGCACGATGAGCACGCGCGCCGAGAGCACGCCATCGATCTGAGTCAGGGTCTCGGCGAGCATCTGCGACAGCCCGTAGGTGTAGCGCACCCGCTCCTCCATCGGCGACGAGATCAGGCCCTGTTTCTGAAAGATCTGCCCGAGATCGGTGAAGCGCTCGCGCGGAAGACCCTGGCGGAGCAGGACTTCGATGGCATAGGCCACATCGGCCTCGGGTACGCTGATGGTCACCAACTCCTTGGTGACGGTCTTGGCGGCGGCAATGTGATGATCCAGCAACACGGCTAGGATCTCATTGCCCTCGCGCTCGGAGAGGTTGGAATAAAGCTCGACCTTCTGACAACCCGTCAGCAACGGCAGCAAGCACAGGCAACCGATCAGCCAACGCCTCAGTCCGCGACCGATCTGATGCATCGAGCGGGACACGCCACTCATGAGCCTTTCAGCAAGGTGTTCAGATTCTGCTCCAGCTTGCTCGCCACCTGACCAATCAGTTGCGTGCCGAGCGTCACCTGTGCCATCTGCATCTGTAACCCGATGAGTTCCTGCGGCGAGACCGAGGTTTGTTGATTGGCGACGGCCATCATCTCGGCAGAGACCTCGCGATAGTTGCCGCGCAGACGCTCCAGTCCTTGCAGGATCACATCGCCGGGCGAGGCGGGAAGGTCGGTCGGAACCGATAGCGGACTCGGCACTAAAGGCGGGTTATTGGGTGCTTCGATAGGCTGTAGGGCGCTCTGGAAGCGCCCCTGATCGGCGGCGCCGACGGCCGGCAATGCCGCCGGCACCATCATCAGCGGCGCGGGCTCCAAGCTGGCTAACGGCCCCGTCGCGTAGGGGGCAATCGCGTCGATCATGACGCTCAGCCGGGCGCCGTGTTCAGCAGACGGCGCGCAAGCCTCGCTGCATCCTCATCGCCATCTTCCCCATCCAGCGCCGCACGCAAAACCTGATCGCGCTCGGCAATCCGCCCTTGTTGATGCAACACCAGCCCCAGATAGGCCATCGCCATGCTGCCGGCTGGGTTGGTCTTGAGCGCGCGATCGCGCAGGACGCGCTCCGCGCCCTCGGCATCACCCAGATTCAAACAGGCCAGCGCCTGAATCAGGTAAGGCCGCTCGCTGTCGGGTCGCAAGACCGCCAGCGCCCCAACCAGCGCCTCGGTCTGCTCGGCTAGACAACGCCCGCCAGCGATCGAGGCCAACTCGGCCAACAGTCGAATCAGATCTTCATCGATATCCATGCCCGCGCCTCTGCGTCATGCCGTCACTGGGATCAGTGATCTAAACCTTTTGAATCACGCCTTGCGCGGCCTGCTTCAGGTCGCTGATGATCGCGGAGGTGATGCCGCTGATCTGTTGGTAGTTGCTGAAGCGCATCTGAATTTCGAGCATTTGCTTCGAGTCGGTCGCCTTGAAATCCGGATCGTTGAGTTTGTCCTGGATCGCCTGCTCTTCCTTGCCAAGCGCGCCAATCAGTGAGCCAACGCTGATGGTCATACGATATCTCCCATTGATTGATCGATGGATGAAAGATCCTGTCGCCATGATCGGCGACCGCTGTTCAGGCCGGTTCGTTCAGGCACGCGGGTGATGCACGCGCCAGACGCGCTGGATCACGTCGATTCCGGCCTCCAATCCCTGATGGATCGCTTGCAGTCCGCCGAACTCCGCTGGCGATACACCGACGTCCATCTGTCGCTTGACGGCACGTGCCGCCTCTTCCAATCGCTGCTGGAGCGCGTCGCGCTCACGCCCCTCGTCATCGTCGCGCAGGCGGCGCTCAATCTCGAACCAGGGCTCGTCTTGATCTTGGTGATGCTCGGTCATCGGTGACTCACTCCCACGGGAAAGATATGCTGCTGCCCATCCGCGCTCGCGATCACGCGATCGAAACGGATCTCCTCTACGACATAGCGTCCGCCGATGCGCTCGCCGCGCCTGACCTGTTCGCCACTCTCGAGTACCGCGTAGGCCGCCGTGCCGCTCCCAATCAGGACGCCGACCACCCGAATCGGCGGCTCTGTCATGGGGGCCTCCGAACTGGACGCGTCGGACAACGCCGGAGGCGCCCGATATTCATCAAGCATGACGCCTGATACCAGCGGCGGCAGCTCGGGATAACGCGCGGCGAGCCGCTCCTGAATCGCATTCCAGTGTTCCATCTCACGCGCGTTCAATAGCCCACTCAGGGTCACGGGCGGTTCCTCAGAGGTGAACGTCACCTTCTGATCAAGCCTAGCCGCGCGCAATTCCGCCCGCAAATCCTCTAACAGCGGCTCAATCGGCTGCAACTCGGTGTCGACGCGGCGGATGCCAGGGATATCGGCCTGCAGCGTGCGCGCGAGTCGTTCGGCCGTGAGCCCGGGGCGGAGAATACCCTCAACGTCGACCTCGCCCTGTCCTCGATAAGTATAGCTCAGATGCTGAGCGCCGAGCCGTTCCAGCGTGACACGCAGCGTCTCCCGCAGGCGATCTTCGGGCCAGAGCCGGTTATCCACGCGCAACCCCTCGGCGAGCAAGGCCTCGGTCAAGGCGTCGCGCTGGGCGCGTGTCGCGCTATAGCCGCGCAGCGTCAGTACGCCAGAGTGGCCGACGTCGATCTCAAGGTTATCGATACCGGCGCGTTCGGCCAACGCACGAGCGTGCTCGACGCGCTGAGCCGGTGTCGACTCGGTCGCAGGAACTGCCTCCGGCGTCGACCCTGCCACGAAGAAGACGCCAAGCAGGATCAGCAGCACAATGAGCAAGATGCCGACCATGAGCAGAGCCGTCATGCTGACCATCGGCGGCCAGGAGCGGATCACGGCCAACGCGCTCGGGGGCTCGCTATCCGGTGAATCAGCGATCGTCTCAGGTGCCTCGCGCGTTGGCGGAGGTTTCGCGGCGTCTGACTCCGTCAGCGTTTCCAGTGGCTGATCGGGCGCCTGGTTCGATCCGGCAGGCGATGGCGTATCGGGAGGCATGAGTCCGGACCAGTCGGTGTCGGACGGTCCCACCGCCAGCACCAAGGCGCCCGCGCGCAGTGTCGCGGCGGTCGCGAGTTCGAGCACGCCATCTGGCTCCAGGTGCTGATCGCGCAGCACGAGCGGCTGTTCCAAGGCCCGCACCCGCAGCATCCCTCCGGATTCGGCGCGCAACAGCAGATGGCGCGGCGCGACCGACTCGTCCCAGAGCACCAGGTCGCACGCCTCGTCGCGGCCAAGCACATAGTCGACCCCGTCCGACAAGGGGGCCTCGGCGCCCTGCTGCAAACCCGTGAGCAGACGAACCACCCAACCGGCCGAGCGTTCCTCGAAGGCCATCGAGCGATCAGCCGATGCGCCCATCCAGAATTAAGGGAAAAACAGTTGCAGGGCTGGGAGGGGCGGCGCGGTCGGAACCGAGGACGACGCAGGTTGGGAGAGTTCGCGCGTCCAGCGCTCGAGCTGGGTGATGAAGGCTTCGATAACCTCCTCCAAGCGATCGGGCGTGAGTTGCGCCGCCTGGAGACGGCGGAACAGAATGAGCTGATCTTCCTCTGGGTCCAGAGTCAAGACTTCCTCACGGTCCCGCAGATCCCGCAGCTGGGCGCGCAGAATCCGTGCGATCCAGTCATCCCGCCCCGGGTCGTCCGGTCGTAACCGTCCGGGGGATCCCTCCAAGAACAGCGCCCCACCGTTCTGGAAGAGCCTGATCTCCAGCCAGCCGTCCACTTCCAGCCGGTACCGACCCTGCTCGTCCACGCTGAGCTGACCAAGATTCCAGCGTGCCGCGAACGCATCCAGCAGTTGCCTCAGATTGGCGTCCACGGCGGTGTTCATCTAGGCACGGATCATCAGGTCCGGACGCGCCGCGAGGGGATCATCCCGCACGGGATAGCTCGTCAGATCGCCGGAGATCAGACGGTTGCGCCACAGCTCGGCGTAATTGACGAAGTCCTCCAGCGCGGCGAGAAAGGCGTCCGGATCCAGGGTGCTCAACGCGAAGGTGCGCGCCAGTAAGCATTCTTTCAGGAAATCGTCCAACGCGATCACGGCCCCTCCGGTCTCCTTGCCAAACAGATTGGCAGCCAGCAGGCGGCTGAGCACTGCCGGATCCTCGGATTGCGGGCCAAGCGTGGTGTAGATGTGCAAGGCGTCGTGCTCGGTCTCGGGCTCGATGTCCACGTCGATCCCTCCCTCGAAGGCCAAGCGGATCATGCCGTCCTGATTGGCGGCAAGTTCGGACAGCCCGAAGCGGCTGGCCAGTGTCCGGGTCAGTTCGGTAAAGATCATGATTGGGGACTCCCGTCAACGCGCATGTGGCGGCTCGAAGGAATAGGTCAGCCTCGAATTCGGCTTGTCGATTGTGATGTTGTCCGCATGGTCGATCTTAATTTGCAGTGACACATCGATAAAGCTGTTGGGATGCAGCCGATGCGAATGGCCAGCATCATCGGTGAATCCCTCGATCAGGAAGCGGCGATTCATGGTCGCGACGACATCGCCGTTCTCCTGCTTTGCTAATTTGGTCTCGACGTCCCCGCGATTTGCGCTGCCATTTATGCTAGTGAGGACGTATTCGTTCTCCAGACGCCCCTCTCGAAGACTGACCACCGTCTTCTTATAGGTCGTTCCGCTGATCATGTTCAATCCCTGCCCGGCGACGAGCCGCGAAAACTTCGCGGCGCGCTCCTGGCTGCCGAACAAGCCGGTCAAGGTATCCTTAAGCGCCTCGATCTTCCGCTCGTCGCCCGCATTAGCCTCGACGAGCGGCCGATCATCGATCAAGAACCGATTCGTCCCGGCAATCTCTCTCTTGGTCGTTGCGTCGAAGACCTCGGCTCCACTCGGCTTGAATGATTTCGCGGCATTCCGAAACAGGTCGAGCACACTTTCCGCAAGGGAGAAATTCATTTCGACCGGCCGTGCCTCCGGCGCCCCCCGATCGGCCGCCCCCTGAGCAGCCTGGGCCTGGTGCGCCTCGGCTGGGATGCGCGCCTGCGCTGATGCTGGGGCGGATGCCTCAGGCGAACCGGCCGGCGCCGCATTCCGGCTCGCCAGCTCGCTGCCCGTGGCGAAGAAGAGACTCATTCCCAATCCTATCGGTTGTTTGAAGCTGGCATACTCCTGCCGGCGCAGCGCGATCTCCAGATCCTTCATGGGGCCTTCCGGCAACGCCTTGAGCTCATCGGATTCCCGGTCCGTGTTTGGAAGCTGGGATTGCAACCTGGTGTAGGTCTGCTCGGCGACCTCGTGCAAGTAATTCAGCACTTGATCGGGCATGGATTTGACGAGCGCCCCGAGTCGGGCGCCGACGATCGCCTCCTCGGCCTTGTGGGCCAGTGCCCCGATCTCGAGCTCGACCGACGCCAATTCCTTATCGACAGCGGGTCGCCGCTCGGCGTCGCCCCCCGTTTGCAGGCGCTCCAAGAGATTCCTTCGCTGACCGATCAAGGACTCCATGCCCGCATCGTTGACGAGAACCGCCAGCGCCAGTTTCTTGATATCCCGAGCGATTTCCTGCATGGGTCCAGCAAGGGCATCCTTAGTGGCATGCCCTGTGCCGAGCCGGGTAACGACATCGCGCAACTTTCCGCTGAGCGCATGGGTTTGCGCCCGATAACTCTCCTCAGGTGTGAATTTGCGCAAGCCGAGGAAGTTCAGGAAACGCTTCCAGCGTCCCGGCGGCTCGGCCAGGCGCTGCTGGTTCTCGGCGCGTGCCGCGCGCGCCTCGCCAGGCACGCCCACTCGAACCGCGCGCCCCTCGAGCTGGCGCGCGGCCGCGAGATCACCCGCGTATACTTGCGTGACTTCCGGCGGCAGCGTGACCCGCATTTCACCGATGGGGCGTAACATGGTCGATCCTCCTCAGGCAAAAATCTTCGATACGATCTGTTCACGGCTCTGCATGACCTGTCGCAGCGCGTCCAGCGTGGCGCGCATGTTTTCTTCCATCTTGTTCTTGAACTGCATCATCTCGTCGCGTTCGCCGGCGGCCTTGGTCGCCTCGGCCTCGTGATCCTTCACGGCCACCTGGTTTGCGGCAGCGGCATATTGAAATCTGGTTTCGATTCCCTTGCCCATTCCCGATAAACCCTCCGAAGCGCCACGAAACGCCATCATCATGGCGTTGGCTTTCGTCTCCGACAGCTTGAACGATTTCACGCCACCAGCGAACTGAATGGCGCCTGCGGCCATTTGCATGGCGCCGGAAATAATCCCCGCCACCAGGTTGTTCACCGCCGCGTTGTGCATTTCATCGGCCTGGAGATGAATCTGCGCGACCTGACGTTCCATTTCGGCGTGGGCGGCCTGCTTGGACGATTCGCGCATCGTCTGGGTCAGCTTGTAGAACTCCGCCATCACCTCGAAGACATCCAGCATGCCGTCCTCCGACAGATGCCTGACGCGGTCGGCCGCGCCCTGCATCGCCTGCCGATCTGGCTCGCCGGGGGGCGGCAGTTCGGGCGCCACCGCCTGACAAGACGACACGGCATCCGTCGCCATGCGCTCGATGCGCGTCGGCGTGGCGTTCAATCCAGAGGCGGCGCGGGCCGCGTCCGCCGCGTCTGTCTCCACCGCGAAGGCGCTCGTCTCCGGCATGGATGCCGGAATGAAGCCGGCCTGACCGTCGATCGTATTCGACATGCTACAACCCTCCGAATCGCCCCGTCCGTTACACCGCCATCTTGGCGATGACGTTCTGCTTGGCCTGACTGGCGCCACTCATGATGCTCATGCACATGGACACCGATTCCTCGGCTTCCTCCATCATCTTTTTCAGACGCGCCATCTCCTCGTCCAGCAGCCCTTGCAATTTCAGGAGTTCCGCCTCGATGGCCTTGGCATCGACCTGAGCGCCGGATGCCTCAGAGTTCAGTATGGCAGTGGCGACACCCGAGGCGCCGCCGCCAACCGTGGCCGTGCTGCCCAGGAGATTGGCGACCTTACCGATCATGGCCACGGCGCTCTTCCAGGCGACATCCGTCGCAGTCTTGAGCGCACCCGCCAGCCCCGCGCCGAGGGTGCACACGGACAGCGCGACCTGCACGCCCATCATGACCCAGCCGACCGCCGAATGATTGGCCATCCACTCCTTGGCCGCCGGAATCTCGTTGACGACCTGCATCGCCAATCCGATCACGGCGGCCGCGATCAGCGCCGCGCCCACCAGGGCGCCGACGCCGGTGATCGAGAGCGCGACCGCCGCGATGGTCGCGGCGATCGTCGCGACCCAGCCGAACACCTTGCCCCACACCCCGCTCTTCTTGGCCTCATCGGCCTTCTTGGCCGATTCCTCGATCATGGCCAGGCGCTCCTTGTTCTCGGCGGTCTGCTTGGCCATGTTGCCCTTGATCTCGGTGATCGAGGTCTGCTGGCGGGTCTCGGCGATCTTGGCGCCGAGCGCGGTCAGGGCAAGCGTCAGATCCTCGATGCTCATCTTGGGCGGCGGCGGCAGCGGTGGCGCGGCTCCCGCGGCGGCGCTGTCCCTGACCGGCGGCGGCACGCTGACTCGCGCCCCCTCCGCTGGCGCGGCGGTCGGCGGCAATGCCGTCGGCTCGGGCACATAACCGGCATGGAGCAAGCGCTGGGCGACATCTGGTGGAATCGACATGACTCAGCCCTCCTCGGCCGCGGCGGGCGCGGACTCTTCCAGGATCGCGCGTAACGCCGTGGCCTGCTCGCGCAACGCCTGATGCTCGGAACCCTCCGTCGACCATTCCAGCGCGGCGGTCAGACCGCTGATCGCCGCGTCGCGGTTGCCGAGTGCGATGTGGCACTCAGCGGCGTGGAAGGGCGGCAGCGGATCACTGGAATCGAGCAGCATGGCCAGGCTATAGGCCTCGATGGCCGGCTCATACGCTTTGAGCATCTGGCGGCAACCGCCCAGGCCAAGCCAGTATTTGCGCTCAAGGTGATCGAAGAAGCACAGAAACTCGAAGAGCTTGCGCGCCTTTTCATAGTCGCCGCCGGAATACACCTGATAGGCGACCTGATAGACCGCCTCCAGTTCGTCGCGGGTGACGCCTTTGAGTTCACGCAGGGTCTTGCCATTCTTGATGAAATCGGCCGTGATCTGGGCCAGATCGTCTTCACTGACCTCGGATACCAGCGAATCGGTCAGTTCTTCCGGCGATGCGGACATCAGGCGTCTCCATGGAATTGAGATTGAAGGCTCGGGACAGGCTCCCGCCGCGCACCGGCGGGCGAGCGGGGCTCACCGCATGTTGCCAATGATCGACATCGCCATCTGATTGAGCTTACTCATGTTGTTGCTGACCATCTGCGACATTTCGTTCTGTTTATTGAGCGTCGATTGCAGCTTCATCATGTCGATCTGGTTGGTGCCACCGAGGGCATCGGACGCGCCCTTGACGGCGGTCTCGATCTTGGCAAACTGATCCTTGCTGATCATGCCTTTACCATCCGCCTTATAGGAGATGCCAAATTTATCGAGCACATCGCCGAGCTTGCGTCCATCGCCAATATCGGCGTCTTTATCCAGCGCCTGATCCTTGTGCGCGGCCAGATAGGCCATCGCCTTGTTGAGTTCCTGAAGATCCTTGTTGTTCTGCTGCACCTTGGCGTAGGCCAAGCGAATGCGGTCATCGTTGGCATCCATCGCCGCGATGCCGATCATCAGCAGGATCTCGGAGATGCTCATCCGAGGCTGCGGTAATTCCGCCCCGGCAAGTGCCCCAACACCACTCATACCTTGTACATCGGACATGCCATTGACCCTCGTTTCGAGGTAAAAAGAAGTTGAACCCGCTCACACCATGGACCGCATCTTGGGTTTCTTGGCATGACCAGTTTTGACGCCGAGCGCCTACCAACAACAAAAGGTTCGTGCCAAGCTTATCGCATGTTGCCAATGACTGACATCGCCATCTGAGTAAGCTTGCTCATGTTGTTGCTGACCATCTGTGACATTTCGTTCTGTTTATTGAGTGTCGATTGCAGCTTCATCATGTCGATCTGATTGGTGCCGCCGAGGGCATCCGACGCACCCTTGACGGCGGTCTCGATCTTTTTGAAATCATCCTTGCTGATGAATGGCTTTCCGTTACTCATACGAGTCTGATAGGAGATTCCGAACTTTTTGAGCACATCGCCGAGCTTACGTCCATCGCCAATGTCGGCGTTTTCCCACATATCCTGATCCTTGTGTGCGGCCAGGTAGGCCATGACCTTGTTGAGCTCCTGAAGATCTTTGTTGTTCTGCTGCACCTTGGCGTAGGCCAAGCGAATGCGGTCGTCGTTGGCATTCATGGCCTCGATACCGATCATCAGCAGGATCTCGGAGAGACTCATCTGAGGTTTCGGTAATTCCGCGCCGGCCATTGCCCCAAGGCTACTCGTACCCTGTATGTCGGTCATGGTATTGCTCCTGGTCTAGCAGCACATTGAAATTGCATCACCTCACACCATAGACCGCATCTTGGGTTTCTTGGTATAACTGGTTTTGGCATCGAGCGCCTGCTCGGTTTCGATCTGGGCCTCCCGCGCGGTCATCTCCTCCTGGACCTTGGCGAGTTCCTGACGAATGTGCTCGCGATCCTCCGGCGACACAGCGTCACTCTCGATGAAGCGGCGCACCGCCTCGGGCGTGAGGCCGTGCTGTTCGAGCAATTGACTGTGCTCCGACAACAGGCGGTCCGTCTGACTCAACAGCGCTTCGTTTTGACCAATGAGGTCTTCATTGCGTTGAATCGTCTCGGCAAGATCAGTCATCTTCGGTGTCTCTTTCATGTTGTCAGTAAGATGCTCGGCCATTGTCAGCAGTAACTGAGCGATCATCGGTGGGTCGGGAAATTGGATCGGCCCCATGTCGTCAAGACGGCGCTGAAACGCCTCCAGACGGGTCTTGATCACATCCGAACCGATCCCGTGTTTGTCGGTGCATGCTTTGGGGTCGTCAATCAGGGCTCCAAGGTCGTCGCTGTTCAGTAAACGCTCCCAGCCTTTTCCAAGTTCTTCACTATGAGGGAGATCGATCGCGAGCTGTAACAGCTTGCCAACATCGGGCAGTGGTGGTGACCCCGAATCCGCGAGGAAGCGTTTGATCGCATCGAGCGTGATGCCATCCGGGCCAAAATAGTGTTCGGCGCTTTTTTTAACCTCTTCAGGATTCAATCCGGGCTTTGCCCTGTCGTCTGTATGCATAAGCGATCTCCTGCTGGCTCTTCGGTGTCAGGGCGTCAACGCATGTTGCCGATCACATTCATGTTCATTTGTGTCATCTTGTTGAGATTGTTGCTGACCATTTGCGTCAATTCATTGTATTCGTTGAGCGCATTTGAGAGTCGGAGATGATCCTGTTGCGCCATTGAGTTGGCGCTCTCCGAACTCAATTTCAGGTTCATTTCGACATCCTGCCATTGGCTTTCATCGAGAGATTCTGTCCAGTTCTCGAGGATCTCCTGCAGGTTTTCTTTCAAAAATGCCCAGAGCTTTTCGCCAAAATCAACCGCTTCCCCAACCACGCCTTTGAAAAGCTTGTAGAGATCGAAGTCCTCAAGATTGATGTCAGCCGATTTCGCGATAGCCAATAACCCAATCCCAATGCCCATGACAGCCAAAATTGAGAGCTCCGCAGGCAAAAAAGCGCCAAGTGCTAATAAGGCTGCAGCACCAGCACCCACAAAGGCAGCTGTCATCGCCAAAGCCTTACCAACATCTGTTTTCATAAACTCGCCGATATGCTTATCAATCGCTTTGAGAATGTTGGCAATATAGTCAACCACTTTATTGATCGATTTTCCGATTCCATTGAGCGTATCGACCAAATCGGGATAATTCTTCTTGACGAATTCGACCGCCTTTCCCATCAGCTTGCCAATGCCGTCGATCACATCCTTGATGAACTTGACGATACCGTGATACTCAGTCTTGGGGGTGTCGATGCCAAAGCGCTCCATGAAGGTTTTGAGATCCATCTTCTGAGTCTTGCCGGTCACTGGATCAGTGTAATCAAAAACGATTTTGTCCAGTCGCCCGGTCTTGGTATGGGCCACGGCATTGATCGCCTTTTGCAGGTTCTTCATAAAGGCCTGCTGATTGGCAATGTGCTGGTACTGGCTGCGAATCTTGCCTTGCTGGAACTGCATGGCCTCAAGGCCAACCAGCACGATCATATCCTCGACCGACAGCCGGAGCTGATGGCTGGAGGCGTCGTTCGCCCGCTCAACCGAAGCATTGTGGATGGGTGCGATCATGATTCAGGGTCCTCGCGATGCAGCGTTATTGTCAGTAGACTTGTGACCAAATAAGCATCGTTTTCTCATTGAAAAACATAGTTATTTTTGAGGTTGGCCAAGCCTGCAACGACCAAAATCACCTGATCAGCCATGCGAGTAGCACGATTTCTGAAC
>POWB01000013.1:83672-132047 GCA_010912705.1 Halochromatium sp. | reverse complement strand
GAGAATTGTGGACTCCCTCCAGCTCCTTTCCCAGGCAATGCCTGCCTCGCTGTCCCCTCAAAACGACCGGGCTCAACAGCCCAACAGTTTCCATCGAGTCGGAAAATCGGGAATGCGCCCGTTTGTCTTTTCGCGGAGTGTCGGAGCAGATCAATCTAGCCCGAATGTTTCATAAACCGGCTTGCCGGGGCAGGCGTCGGCCACCGAGGGGCGAATGTCGAGCCTGAAAACGGCCGTCGGCGGGCGTTGTCACCGCTTGAATAGGCGCTGTTTCAAGCAGTTGGGTAGCCCCCGATCATGAAGGGAAGCCGCGGAATGGATAGGTCTTGGCCTAGGTTTGCCAACGGACAATCGAAGAGACGTTACGAGAGACAGTTACCATGCTTCACCCTAACCAGTTCCAGGTCATGGAGGCCTGGGTCGCTTTTCAACTGAATCCAGTGCCTATTCAGACCGATCTCGATGGCGCTTTTAATGCATTTGCATTAATGGACGCGGCCAGCTGCTTTCTCCTCAGCTCTGCCTTCATCGCGACTGGGCAGGGCGAGATGATGGATGCCGAGGCGCGGCATGTGCTGGAGGAGGCCTGGTCGCATAAACAGGCATGGCCACAAAAGCTGATCATTTCTGTCGGCCACCATGCAAGCAGGCTCGTTGCCGAGAGCAGCAAGCTTGGTATCGATGTGATCGAGGTTCCGGAAGACGCGCTGCAGCCCCTGATCCAAGAGGCCCGGGACAGTTTCGCGGCGCATTTTGCTGCTGGTCGTTTGCATTGATCAGCAGAATGCCGCCAAAGATTCAAGAGGCGCCCTGCTTCATGGTCGATGGCCGCTGCGCGCCCGCGTTGTTGCTTGCGTTGGGTTCTAGGTCGCGATCTTGAGCGACGACTTCTGGCCTGCGATCGAGCTGATGAAGCCACGATGAGCCGAGCTGCTAGTAGGACGCCGCTATCGCATATCCCGTTGGCCGAGCGCATGCGCCCGCGCAGCCTCGACGAGGTTGTCGGCCAGTCGCATCTGCTCGCGCCGGGTCGGCCGCTGCGCGGGGCCATCGCTGCGGATCGACCGCATTCGGCGATCTTCTGGGGGCCGCCCGGTACCGGTAAGACCACCTTGGCACGACTGATCGCGGCGGCGTCGAACAGCCGATTCTTGAGCTTGTCAGCGGTGCTGGCCGGCGTCAAAGACATCCGCGCTGCAGTCGATGAGGCGCGTCAGGTGCGGACGCTGGAGCAGCGCGGCACCATCCTGTTTATTGATGAGGTGCACCGGTTCAACAAGGCGCAGCAGGATGCCTTCTTGCCCCACGTTGAGGATGGCACGCTGGTCTTCATCGGTGCCACGACTGAGAACCCCTCGTTCGCGCTCAATAATGCGCTGCTGTCGCGGGCGCGTGTCTATTTGCTCAAGCCGTTGGAGCTGGTCGATCTAGAACAGCTAGTGGATCGAGCGCTCAGCGACCCTGAGCGTGGTTTGGCCGATCCCAAACGCGCTCCCGCAGGCGATCCAGCTGCCAGCTTCGCGTCCATGTCCCCTCCCGCTGCTAGCGTCGTTGGAGACACAGGCCAACTAAGGAGCGACGGGCCGGAGGGGGCTGAAGATGCTGACGGGGCTGACGCGCTAAAGCGGACTGAAGATGCTGATGGGGCTGACCGAGCTACAGCGGCTGACCGGACTACAGCGACTAAAGTTACCCTGTTTAACGGCAGCGATCAGGGACGTATTCTTATCGATGCCGAGGCACGGCACCTGCTTGCCGAGGCTGCCGATGGCGATGCGCGCCGTCTGCTGAACCTACTCGAGCTGGCCGCCGACTTGGCCGCGCCGGTCGTGGCTGAGCAACAATCTGTGTCGAACTCGCAATCAGAGCCGAAACGAGAGGCGCAGCTGGGTCCATGTCCAGCCTCCGGATCAGAGCCCATGCTAGGCCCAGCTTCCGCATCAGAGTCCATGCCAGGCCGAATGCCACCGACAGCAGTTGAGGTAGCCACAACAAAACAGTCGGCGCAGGATTCAGCAGCAGCGCCCCGCCATAGCCGCCACATCAGCCTTGAGACCCTGTGCCAGGTCATCGAGGGCAGCGTCCGTCGTTTCGACAAGGGCGGCGATGCCTTCTACGATCAGATCTCGGCGCTGCATAAATCGGTGCGGGGCTCGGCGCCGGATGCCGCGCTCTACTGGCTGGCGCGGATGATCGATGGCGGTTGCGATCCGCTCTACATTGCGCGGCGGTTGGTGCGGATGGCGAGCGAGGATATTGGCAATGCTGATCCGCGCGCGCTGGCCATCGCCATGGATGCTTGGGACGCGCAGCAGCGTCTCGGCAGTCCGGAGGGCGAGCTGGCGCTGGCGCAGGCGGCGGTCTATCTGGCCAGCGCAGCCAAGAGCAATGCTGTTTACAAGGCATGGAACACCGCGCTCGAGGATGTGCGCAAACAAGGCTCGCTGGAGGTGCCGGTGCATCTGCGCAACGCGCCGACTCGGCTGATGAAGGAGCTTGGCTATGGGCATGCCTACCGCTATGCCCATGATGAGCCCGATGCCTACGCCGCCGGCGAGCAGTATTTTCCAGACGGCATGGCGTCGCGGCGCTACTATCAGCCGGTCGACCGTGGCCTCGAGATCCGCATCAAAGAGAAGCTCGATCGGCTTGCAGCACTAGATCGCGCTGCAGCCGCGAAGCCTCGATGTTAGGAAGAAGCACGCGCGCACGGGGCCGGATGTTGCAAAGGCGCTGCGCGAGCGGGCGCGTAGGAGTTGACGTTTTCTAGGCTCACCCCCGGAGTTCAAGCGCTGTTTTGGGGTGTGTGTTCTCGCGCGCGACAGAGTGAAGCTGACGAACCTTGTTTACGACCTGGTCTGCGATCCCTGCGCCATCTGTCGGCTCAGCCGCTGCAGTGCTGATGTCATGGGCTTATACTTGTGCCAATCGCCGAAAACAGGCGATCCGCTTGAGAGACACAAGGGGCCCCTATGTTATTTGCTCGCACTCGATCGCGATTGCTCGCGGGTGCTTGGCTGTGCCTGGCCGCACTTGCGGGAACTGCGGATGAAGCAACGACTGACCCCACGGAGAAGATCAAAGGCTTCGATGGCGTCGAGATCTCGGTTGCAGTGCAGGATGTGTCGGCCATTGCCAGCCCTGCCGAGACCCATGCCCGTACCTGGGAGCAGCGCACCGGCGGTAAGGTGAAGGTGCATCGTATCCCCTTCATCGATCTCTTCAATGCCTCCATGACGTCCTTGCGTGCACCGGAGGCGGACTTTGATGTGCTCCTCCATGCCTCGGGATGGACGGCGGATTTTTTCCCTTACCTCGTCGAGCTGCCAGCGACCTTGCGTGCCGATGAGAGCTTCGACGACATCCATCCGACCTATCGCGAGCGCCTGATGACCTGGGACGGCAACTGGATCGCCTACACCATCGATGGCGATCTTTACAGCGGTTACTATCGCCGGGATCTGTTTGAGGATGCCTCAAATCAGGAGGCCTTCGCGGCTCGTTATGGCTATGCGCTAAACCCACCTGAGACCTGGCAGCAATACCAGGATATTGCCGAATTTTTCACCGGCCGTACTGCAGTTGATGGCACCAAGCTGTATGGTAGCGCCGAATCCTTCGCGCGCGGTG
Source organism: Halochromatium sp. (assembly GCA_010912705.1). GTDB lineage: Bacteria > Pseudomonadota > Gammaproteobacteria > Chromatiales > Chromatiaceae > Lamprobacter. The sequence goes on along the minus strand of POWB01000013.1, from coordinate 128,417 downwards.
GGCAGCAGTTCTGGGACCTGTTCAGCCGCGCCTCCGCCTACACCAATCATCCTGAGTTTCCAGGCGCGCAGTTCTTCGATCCTGACACCATGCGCGCCGAGATCGATAATCCCGGTTGGCTACGGGCGGTGCAGGACTATGTCGATATCCTACCCTTCTCACCACCTGATGCGCGCACCTTTGGGATCGTCGAGGCGCGAGCGGCCTTTCTCGCCGGGCAGACCGCGATGATTCTCGATTGGGGCGATACCGCGCTGCTGGCTAGTACTGCCGCGGAATCCAAAATCGCCGATCAGGTTGGCTATTTCGTGCTCCCCGGCAGTCACGAGGTCTTCAATGCACGCGAATGGCGCTGGGATCAGTTTCCAGACCCACATAAAGCCCCCTTGTTGGCCTTCGGCGGCTGGATGGCCAGCGTACCCGCTAACAGCCGTCACCAAGAGGCGGCTTGGAGTTTTATCCGTTGGCTGGCCAGTCCTGCTAACAGCCTGAGCGACGTGGTGACGCCAGGTAGCGGCATTAATCCGTATCGACTCACCCACTTTGCCGATATCGACGCTTGGACAGATGCCATGAGTCGGCGCGCGGCGGGCGAGTATCTCGGCGTGGTGCAGGAGAGTCTGGATTCCCCGCATGTGGCGCTGGATCTGCGCTTGCCAGGCTTTCATTGCTACACCGAGGCACTGGAAGAGATGCTAACCCGCATCTTGGCCGGTGAGGTCGAGGTTGCTGCGGGGATGCACGAGGTTGCCCTGGCGTGGGAGCGCATCACCGACGACCTTGGACGCGACAGCCAGCTACAGATTTATCGGACCGCGATGGGGCTCAACGGATCGCCCGCTGGACCCCAGCCAGGGGCCAAGCGAGATGGCGAGGAATTGCGCATCGGCTTCTCCCAGGCAACGACCCATGAGCCATGGCGCATCATGTTTAATAAGGAGCTGCGAGATGAGGCCGCGCTTCATCCCGAGATCGATCTGCTGGTGCGCGATGGCGAGGATCGGGTCGACAAACAGATCACCGATGTTGCCGAGCTGATCGCCGCGCAGGTCGATGCGCTGCTGATCTCGCCTAAGGTCTCGGGTCCGCTGACGCCGATTGTCAGCCAAGCCTTCAATCAAGGGATTCCAGTCTTTGTCCTCGATCGCGATCTCGAGAACGATCGGTATACCCAGTTCATTGGCGGCGACAACTTGGAGATCGGGCGTGCCGCGGGTCGCTATGCGGTCGATCTCCTTGGTGGACCTGGGCAAGCGCGGGGCATCCTGGTGGAGATTCGCGGCGGCATGGGTGCCACGCCGGCACGTCAACGCCACCGTGGATTTCAGGATATGATCGCAGTCGAGCCCGGTATCCAGGTCGTCGAGCCGCCTCGTGATGGCGACTGGAAACAAGATCTCGGCTACGAGATCATGGTCGATGCCCTAGCAAAGTACCCACAGATCGACCTTGTTTATGCACATAATGATCCGATGGCATACGGCGCCTACTTGGCCGCGCGCGATGCCGGGCGTGAGCAGGATATGGACTTCATCGGCATCGACGGACTACCTGAGGAAGGCAAGCAATGGGTCGATGAAGGCATCTTAAGCGCCACCTTCCTGTACCAAACCCCGGGTGCTGAAGCGATCCGTCAGGCGCTTCGCTTTTTGCGCGGGGAAGCCGTCGAGAAACGGCTGATCCTGCCAACCCGCACCCTAGCCAGAGCCTCTGAGCCGACTCGTCACCAAGTACCGAGCAGCATCGATTAATAAGCGGTATTGGGGGTGGTCTGGATCTGGCGAGCCGCGAGCCTTCGGCAAAGACCAATATGATGGAAAGGACCGCCGGATCAACGCTCAATCGTCGCTTGCGACTCCCGTTCGTGGGGATTACGCTCAGCCTGGTGGCGACCGTTGGCCTCGCGCTGGTGGCAACCGCCCGACTCAGCGATCTGCTCCATACCACGACTGCCAAAACGCTCCCAGAGATGCACTACACATTGCGCATCTCAGAGCAGGGCGGGCTGCTTGCCGCCTCGCTGCCAGTCCTGGTCGCTAGCCAGGATCACAGTACCCTGGAGCAGCAATGGGCCAACATTCAAGCCTCCGTGCGGGACATTGGCAACTATCTTGAGCGCTTGGAGCAGAACGAGATCGCGGGCTCCGCGCGCTCGATCATCGCCACCGACGTCCATGACTACACCCAAATCCTAGGGGAACTGCGCCAAGCGACGGCCGAGCGTCTAGACCTCGATGCAGAATTATCTGAGCAGCTCAGCCAAGTCCGCGCGATTCATGCAAATCTCAGCGATGCCATTGGGCCTGTCATGTACGGGGTCAGCTCACTGTCCCGGCTATTAGCACGGCGCGAGGCGCGACGGCTCTCTGGAGAGATCCAGGATCGGTTCGCGCTGGCCCGGACGATTCGACAGGCCTTAGAGACAGTGCGCGACCGTCTCATTGCCGACGCTGATGAAGCCGCGGTGCGCGCGGCGCTAGCACAGCTTGCGGAGATCGTCACAGAGACTGAGACACGCGAGCTTGCCCTGCCGCAGCTAATCCTGCAGGCGGCAGCCGACGCGCAACCACTCACAGCCGTTCAACGTCAGGCCCTCCTGACTGCAAGCCAGGACGCTATCGCGGATAATCTGTCAGCATGGCGCAGATTTCTGAACAGTAAACTGGAGGGACTTCGCTCTGCCATTCCGGAATTGCTCGATGACAGCCTAGCGGACATGGCGCAGGCCTTCGATCTCAAGGCCGAGGGTAACTTGCTGCTGGCGCTGCTGATCACCGCGACCAAGGCTGATCAGCTATCGCTGCTGGCCAACCTGAATGACCGTGCTAATCGTACACTGGCCAGTTTTCGTCAGGCGGCGAAGGGGTTTGCTGAGACGGATCTAGCCCAGCGCAATCCGGTATTGGCGAATACCATCGTCGAGCTGGATGGGCGCTTATCATCAACCTTGGAGCCAAGCCAGGGGATTTTTGGACTACGCCGCCGCCAGCTTGGCCTGGCCGAGCGGATCGATCACGAATTGACGGCGGCACGCGACCTAGCGAACCGCCTGACCGAGCGGATCGGCACGATCATCGGCCAGATTGAGCGCAACACCGAGGACACCCGCGCCAGGGTCCTGCAGGAGCGCAATCTCACCTTCGGGTTCCTGTTCGTCGTCTGCTTGGTCGGCCTGGGGCTGTCCTTCCTGATCGCCTTGGTCGCCCGACGTGCCCTGAGACGCGACGAACTGGCCTTGATCAGAGCCCGCGATGAGGCCGAGCAAGCCAATCGGATTATCGAAGCCGTTGCCTATGCGGCTCGTCATCTGCTTGGTGCTGCGCACTGGGAGGAGGCGCTCGGTGCGGTCTTGGCGCGTCTTGGAGAGGCGACTGGGAGCATCGGCGTTGAGGTGTTACAGCAATCCCAGCAAGCGCTTGATGATCCGCTAGAGAGGTGCTTTTGCTGGCAACGCTCGTGCACTCCAGGGGCCGACACCGATCAGCATCAGCATCAGGAACCGATCACGCAGGGGCAGGACCAGTGCCTCGACCTGAGCCCTTGGCTACCTCAGCTCATGAGCGCGCATCCGGCCCTTGGCGCGATCGAGGAGGTTCCGCAGCCGGGCCGTGCGCGTCTCGCGGCCGAGGGGATACGCTCCCTCTTGATGGTACCGATTTTTGTCAATCGTGCCTGGTGGGGGGTGATCTGCTTCTTCGATCGGGAACCGCGAGATGAGTGGCCAAAGCGTTTCGAGGAGGCACTCATCGGTGCCGCTGATACCCTAGGCTCAGCGATCGCCCAAGAAGGCGCTGAGCGTCAACTGCGACAGGCAGCCGCGGTTTTCGAGGACACCAAGGAGGCGGTGATCATCGCCGATGCCAAGCTTCGCATCCTGGCCGTCAATCGCGCCTTTTCGGCCATCACTGGCTATAGGGCAGCAGAAATTGTGGGGCGTACGCCCGAGCCTTTGATCTCAGAAGAGCAACTCTCAACCTTCTTTCGCAGGGTCTGGAGGCAGCTACAAGGCAAGGGGCAATGGCAGGGCGAGGTGGTCGCTCGCCGTAAGGATGGATCGAGACTCCCGGGCTGGTTGTCGATCAGCCGTATCGAAAATGGTCCTGGGAAGACCATTCAATATGTAGCGATCCTATCCGACATCACTGCCATCAAGCAGTCCGAGCAGCAATTGGCCTTTCTCGCCCAGCACGATTCCTTGACCAGCCTTCCCAATCGGCTGTTGCTGAACGATCGATTACATCAGGCGATTGCACGCAGGCAGCGTAGCGGGCAGCAGCTCGCGGTCCTCTTTTTGGATCTCGATCGATTTAAGAATATCAACGATTCACTCGGACATGAGATCGGGGATCTACTCCTCAAGCAGGTTGCCCAGCGTCTCGTCAGACGGCTGCGTGAAACCGATACGGTCGCGCGCTTGGGGGGTGATGAGTTTATTCTGCTGATCGAGGAGGTTGCATGCGTGAACGAGGTTGTGTCCATCGCTCAGCAGCTTCTCGTAGCCTTACAGCAGCCGCATAGGATTGCTGGGCGACAACTCTTCATCAGTGCCAGCATCGGTATCAGTTTGTGTCCGCAGCATGGCGATAACGGCGAGGCGCTGATCAGAAATGCCGATGCCGCGATGTACGAAGCCAAGGCGTCTGGCAAGAATACCTTCCGGTTTTATACCGCCTCGATGACAGAGGCTGCCATCGCTCGCCTCGCGCTCGAGAATGATCTGCGCGGAGCATTGGAGCACGGCGAGCTAGAGCTATTTTATCAGCCGCAATGTGACGCCAGCAGTGGGCGCATCATTGCATTCGAGGCCCTGCTGCGGTGGCGTCAAGGCGATACCGGTAACCTCGTCCCGCCAGATCGTTTCTTGCCCGCCGCCAAAGATGCAGGGCTGATGATTCCGATCGGTACCTGGGTGTTAGAGCAGGCCTGCCGTGATTGCCGTGCCTGGCGCAATGCCGGCTTCGACGAGATTCGGGTTGCGGTCAATGTGGCTAGCGTGCAATTGGAGCAGGGCGATATGCTGTCGGTTGTGCGCGAGGCCCTCGCTGCGGCTGAGCTACCGGGGAGCGCCGTCGAGATGGAGCTGACCGAAAGCTCTGTGATGCAGCGGCTCGACGAGATTCGTGAAATCTTCTTTGATCTCCGCAAACTTGGCGTCACCCTTGCCATCGACGATTTCGGTACTGGCTATTCCTCACTGAGCTATCTCAAACGTCTGCCATTCAGCATTGTCAAGATCGACCGTTCTTTTGTCGGTGATATTCCAATGGATACCAACGACATGGCCATCGCCCATGCGATCGTTCTGCTGGCACACAGGCTACAGATGACAGTGGTTGCAGAAGGTGTCGAAACCCCGGAGCAACTTGAGTTCCTCCGGGGCGTGGAGTGCGAGACGATCCAAGGCTATCTCTTTAGTCCAGCGGTTCCATCCTCAGCCGTGCTACCGTTGCTGCGAGGCGATGGGTACAACTTTCGAGCCGAGCAGGGATGATGGCGTTGAGTGCCGAGTACTTAATCGCCTTAGACTGCATCTGGCAGGCGCAGCCTGGCGACGGGCTCACCTTTGATCAGGTGTGACTGCAGGATTTCTTCGAGGTCTTCATGGTCCACGTAGGTGTACCAAACGCCTTCTGGATAGACGACTGCGACCGGCCCTTCGCTGCAGCGGTCGAGGCAGCCGGCGGTGTTGACCCTGACCCCACCCTGACCTGCGATTCCTAGCTCTTTGGTGCGTTTCTTCAAGAAGTCACGCGAGGCTTGGGCGTTACACTCTGCGCAGCACTGGCTGCCATCAGCTCGCTCATTGATGCACATAAACAGATGATGTTTGTAATAGGACACGATCAAAAGCTCCAATCGGATCAGAAGGAGGCACAGGCAACGCGCGTGCCGAAGCTAGCACCTGCGGTTGCAGCTCCAACATCGCAACAGAAGAGCCACCGACAGGCTGGGCGCTCGCGCCCATGAGCGAGACCTCTCCGTCTCAGTCTAGGCCCGGCTCAACGCCCGCTACTGCCGATGCCGAGCTTGAGATCCTAGACCTGTTGAGCCTCGCCGATCAGTGCGTCAAATGTGGCTACTGTTTACCGCATTGCCCGACCTTCAAGCTCGCGCACGAGGAGGCGGAGTCACCACGCGGGCGCATTGCGCTGATCCAAGGCTGGCTCAGCGGTGCGATCAGCGACGGGCCTAGGGTACAGTTTCATCTCGATCAGTGCCTAGGATGCCGCGCCTGTGAGCCAAGCTGCCCGTCACTGGTCCGCTATGGCAGACTGATCGATGGCGCTCGCGCCTTGCGCGAGCAGCGCCGTCCTGTCTGGCAGCGCTGGTGGCGGCAGGCACGGCTTGCACTGCTCACACAACCGGCCGGTCTGCGCCTGCTCGCCGCGCTCGGTATGGGCTATCGCGCGCTGCGGCTGCCGCAGCGGCTCATCATCAGGGTCTCCAGAGTCTGGCCGGCGCTTGCGATCTTTGATCCTATCGCGCGTGCGCTGCGCTGGCCGAATCAGCGCATCCAGCCTGAGCGGCCGGAGTCCGGGGAGTCCGGTCTGGCTAAGGCCCCGAGCACATCATCACCTCAGACGACGACTGAGCGAGCACCTGTACTCTTCCGCGGCTGTGTCGCACGGCTGACAGAGCAGCCGTTGGAAGCGGCAGCCCGGCGGCTCCTGACGCGGCTCGGCTATCCGCCCGAGGTCCCGAGCGACCAAGGCTGCTGCGGTGCCATCCACCGTCATAATGGCTATCCTGCCTTCGCCGATCAGCAGATCGCAGCAAACCAACAGGCCTTTGCGGGGCGCTGCGTCATTGGGCTGGCCAGCGCCTGTGTCGCTGAGCTGCGCGAGCAAGGGCTGATCAATGCCGTCGAGGTCTGTCGCTTCCTTCTCGATCAGCCCTGGCCCGCCAAGATCAGCCTGCAGCCATTGTCGGCCAAGGTTGCCGTGCATGAGCCCTGCTCACACCGCAATCAATTACGGGATCAGGCGGCGGTCTATCAGCTATTGCAGCGCATCCCCGGTCTTGTCGTGACACCGCTCCCTGGAAACGATACTTGCTGTGGGGCTGCGGGCACCTATCTCACTGAACATCCTGAGATGGCCCTGACCCTCGCCGAGCCGAAGATCAATGCACTGGCCCAGATCCAGCCTGATTACTTGGTGACAACCAATACCGGATGCGCGCTGCACCTCGCGGCGCGTCTTCGTCAGGCCGGTCTTGAGACCCAGGTCCTGCATCCGATCCAGCTGATTGAGCGGCAGCTTCGTCTCTCACCCCAACAACCAACACTGGACCTCTCATGAATCAACGTGACTACAGTCCGATCGATCGCGCGCTGATCGGTATGGATCAAACCCTGCGCACCCTGTTCGGCCGCCCTGCGGTGACTGAGCGAGTTAATCCTGGCAAGCGCCTACCAGAGGTCGAGCTCACTGACGAGGAACGGCTGCACATTGGGCGCCTGATGCGTGTGAACCATACCGGTGAGGTCTGTGCTCAGGCGCTCTATCAAGGGCAGGCGCTGACGGCCCGCGATGCCAGTGTGCGTGAACGCCTGGAGCGCTCAGCTCAGGAAGAGAATGATCATCTCGCCTGGTGCGAGGAGCGCATTGTCGAGCTTGGCGGACGCAAGAGCCTGCTCAATCCGCTTTGGTATGCAGGCTCATTCGCGATGGGGACAGCGGCCGGGATCGCCGGCGACAAATGGAGCCTAGGCTTTGTGGTCGAGACCGAGCGGCAAGTCGAAGATCATCTCGATGAGCACATCGCGCAGGTGCCGGCCGATGATCAGCGGACGCGTGCCGTACTCGAACAGATGAAGCTCGATGAGGCCCATCATGCCCAGGTCGCCAAGACTGCAGGCGGTGCTGAGCTACCTGGAGCGGTGAAGACCGCCATGCGCGTCATCTCAAAGGTGATGACCCGCGGCGCCTATTGGGTCTAGGTGCTCAGCAGTTGGGGGTCTTCCAGGTCTCGATCTCGCGCGAGAGGTTACGGCCGTAGAAGATCTCCATCATCTCCCGTCGCACTAAGCGCTCGATCCGATCCTGCTCCTTCTCTGATAGATCGCAGGCGGTGACACAGAAGAGATAGTCATTCAGATCGAAGTGACTCACCACCATTTTGGTGTGGAAGAGGTTTTCCTGATAGACGTTGACGTCGATCATCTGGAACCGATCCTTGGTGTCGCGTGAGAGATAGTTTTGGATCGAGCTGATGTTGTGATCGATGAAGTGCTTGCGGCCGCCCACATCGCGCGTAAAGCCACGCACCCGATAGTCCATGATGACAATATCCGACTCAAGGGCATGGATGAGATAGTTCAACGCCTTGAGCGGTGAGATCAGGCCGCAGGTAGAGACGTCGATATCGGCGCGAAAGGTGCTGATACCGCTGTGCGGATTGCTTTCGGGGTAAGTATGAACGGTGATGTGGCTCTTATCGAGATGGGCTACCACGGCATCCGGGAAAGGCCCTGGACTCGCGCTGTTGGAGAGGGGCTCTTCGCGAACCGCCTCCTCGGCGATCAACATGGTCACCGAGGCGCCCTGGGGCTCGTAGTCTTCGCGCGCAATATTGAGCACGTTGGCGCCAATGATATTGGCGACATCGGTCAAGATGCTCGTCAGCCGCTCCGCATTGTAGGCCTCATCGATATACTCGAGGTAGGCCTGGCGTTGATCGGCTGTGCTTGCATAGCACACATCATAGATATTGAAGCTTAGAGATTTGGTGAGGTTGTTGAAACCTTCTAGCTTCAAGCGTTTTTTAATCTTCGGCATGGCTGTTCCAAAACCGCGGGCGCGTAAGCGTACGCTCGGCAGTGATCAGTTGCAAGCACAGTGATCAGGCTCTGCTTGGGCCGCTTTGCTTCGACCGCTCAATCCTCTGCTTCACGCAGCTCGTAGTCATGGGTGATGGTTGCTGTCGCACCTAGCATGATCGACGCCGAGCAGTACTTGGTGGCACTCAGCTTGATCGCCCGTGCGACCCGGGCCTCAGTCAACCCCCGGCCAGTGACGATGAAATGCGCGTGGATGTGAGTAAAGATCTTGGGATCAGTGGCGCTGCGCTCGGCGCTGAGCTCAACCACGCAGTCGGTCACCGCTTGCCGGGCCTTGCGCAGGATCAACAAGACATCAAACTGAGTGCAGCCACCCATACCGAGCAAGAGCATCTCCATCGGCCGGGGTCCGAGGTTGCGTCCGCCCGCCTCCGGGGGGCCATCCATCACCAGCGCATGGCCACTGGATGATTCGCCGATCATCGCCGTGCCCTCCACCCACTTGACTCGTGCCTTCATTCGCCCTCCTATCGGGATCTCGCCTAGCCTGTCATCATTAGGCGCGAAGCCTAGCATGAATCGTTCTGGGGCCAAGTCTTGCTAGACTCTAGCTATCCATCGCCGCGATAGGGTTGAATCGATGCTGAGAACGCCACCGCATGAGCCAGACTGGCTCAAGCCATTCTTAAACCACTGCCATACCAAGCACTACGAGAAGCACGTCGACTTTATCCGTCGCGGCGAGCCTGCCGAGAGCCTCTATTATCTGATCGATGGCTCAGTCACGGCGCTGATCGAGGACGACGACCGGCATGAGCTGACCCTAGCTTATATCAACAAGGGTGAATTTATTGGCGAGATGGGCCTGTTCCATAACCTGACCAAACGCAGTGTGATCGTGCGCACACGCGAGCCCTGTACCATTGCTGAGATCAGCTATCTTCGCATGCATCAATTACTGCAGCGAGAGCTGAGCGAGTATGCGCTCGGGCTGATGTTCGCGATCGGCAGTCAGCTCTCTCAGCGTCTTCGCCAAACGAGTCGCCAGGTCGGAGACCTTGCCTTTCTCGATGTGACCGGCCGCATCGCCGGCGCCCTGCTCGAGCTCTGTAAGCAGCCAGACGCCATGACCCATCCGGATGGCATGCAGATCAAGATTACCCGTCAGGACCTCGGTCGCATGGTCGGCTGCTCCCGTGAGATGGCGGGCAGGGTGCTGAAGACCCTCGAAGAGAAGGGCCACATCAGCGCCGCCGGCAAGACCATCGTCGTCTTCGGGACGCGGTAAAGAGGCGATTTGAGCACCAGGGCAGGACGGCCATCCGGAAGCAGAAAGGTGACAGGGGCTTAGGCCATTGGCGGAAAAGCTCGTATCGCATTGCGTCGGATTGTCGTTTGCCTTCAAGGAGCCCAGTGATCTGTTCTATCCGCTTCAATCAGGATGCAGCGTCTCCGGCTTTCGTGGCGAAGTCCAGCTTGTCATACAGCTCGCTGAGCGCCAGACGTGCGTTGATGGTTGGCAGCTCGACGACATCGTTGAGATCAGCGTAGCTGCGCAGGTTCCAACTGCCGTCGTCTTGACGACGATAGATGTCAACACTGACGCGATCCTGAGCAATCAGCAGATAGGCTTCAAGGCTCTCGAGCAAGCGGTAATACGCAAACTTCTGGCCGCGGTCGTAGGCCTCAGTGGACTCAGATAAGACCTCGACGATCAACAGGGGATTGGTGATCAGATCACGTCGGCCATCATAGAAGGCGCGATCCCCACAAATCACCATCACATCCGGATAGGCACCGACCTCGGCGGAGCTGATTCGCACCTTCATGTCGCTGGGATAAACACGGCACGGCTGCTGCTTGAGCTGTGCCCGCAGCTCACCAACGACATTGGTGACAATCAGATTGTGCTCCTCCGAGCCTCCGGCCATGGCGAAGATCTCGCCGGCGACATATTCGCTGCGCCCCTCGATCGCCGCGCGCTCTCCCTGTAACCAATCCTCAAAGCTGATCTGCGGGATCGGCTGTACAGACATGACGTCACCTCGCCTGCGCTGGGAAGCTAAAAGACTTCGAATTATAGGCCGCGTCGCACCTGCCCGCCCGGCAAACCGCTGTCCTCCGCGCATAAAAAACCCACACTAGGCGGGCTTACAAAGCAAAGCCGCATTGCTGCGGGACAGGTATGAGCTTTGACAGAAATCGCCTTAGCTAGGTGCAAAGAGCGTTGCCAGCGTTTTCCCTGGATCTGGGGTGCGCATCAAGGACTCGCCGACCAAGAAGGCGTGGATGCCATTGGTCCGCATCAAGGCAACCTCGTCTCGAGTATGGATGCCACTTTCGGTGATGAGCAAGCGATCCTTAGGCACCTGCGCTTTGAGGCTCAACGTGGTTTGCAGGTCAACCTCGAAGCTACGGAGATCGCGATTGTTGATGCCGAGCAGACGACTCGGCACGACGAGCGCTCGCTTAAGCTCTTCCGCATCATGGACCTCGATCAAGACATCGAGGCCAAGATCCGCGGCCAGGGCCGCTAGATCACTGAGCGCAGCATCATCAAGACAGGCGGCGATCAGCAAGATGCAATCCGCACCCAGGGCGCGAGCCTCAAGCACCTGATAGGGATCGATGATAAAGTCCTTGCGGATCACCGGCAGCCCGCAAGCAGCGCGCGCCTCGATGAGATGTTGATCATCGCCTTGAAAGAAGTCGCGATCGGTCAGTACCGAGAGGCCGCTCGCACCACCGCGGCTGTATGAGCGAGCGAGATCGGCGGGATGGAAATCCGCTCGGATCACCCCCTTGCTCGGGCTAGCCCGTTTGATCTCGGCGATTACCGCGGCATTCCCAGCGGCGACGCGCGCTTGCAAGGCCTCCGCAAAGCCGCGTGGTGGTCGTGCATCGGCGACGCGGACCTGGAGCGCGCGCTGGGAGATGCGAAGCTTGCGCTCGGTCACCTCTTCTTGCTTACGGGCGACGATGCGTTTGAGGATGTCGGGGATCTCAGTCATAAGCTGTTGGTTAACGCAATGAGCCGATCAAAGCGGTCACGGGCAGCGCCACTGGCGATGGTCTGGTCGGCCAGCTGGATGCCCTCGGTGAGGCTGCTGACGACATCAGCCGCATAGATCGCGGCGCCCGCGTTGAGCACCACGATATCGCGCGCCGGACCTGGTTCATTATCCAGAACTGCAGTGAGCAAGCGCAGACTCTGTGCTGGATCTTCAACGCGGATAGCGTTCAGCGAGGATCGTTGCAGACCCACATCCTCAGGCGCGATGCTGTAGCGGGTGATGACCCCATCCTTAAGCTCGGCGATCTCGGTGCGCTCGGCGATACTGATCTCATCGAGTCCGTCTCGGGCATGCACGACCAAGACATGGGTTGCGCCCAAGCGCTGCAAGACCTCGGCGAGCGGCACAAGCCAATGCTCGGCAAACACGCCGAGCAGTTGCCGGGGCACAGCGGCCGGATTGGTCAGCGGACCTAAGAGGTTGAAGACTGAGCGGATGCCTAGCTCGCGGCGCGGGCCAATAGCGTATTTCATCGCACCATGATGTGCTGGTGCAAACATGAAGCCAACGCCAAGCTCGCGCACAGAGTGGGCGACCTGTTCAGGGGTGATGTCAAGCCGCAGTCCGGCGGCCTCCAACACATCCGCCGCACCCGATTTCGATGACACCGAGCGGTTGCCATGCTTGGCCACATGACAACCTGCCGCTGCCGCAACGAAGATGCTTGTTGTCGAGACGTTGAAGGTGCTCGCACCATCGCCGCCAGTGCCAACGATATCGACCGTATGCTCAAGCGCACCGAGATCGACGCCACTGGCAAGCTTGCGCATGACCTCGGCAGCGGCGGTAATCTCAGTGACGGTCTCACCCTTCATCCGCAAGGCCACCAAAAAGCCGGCGACCTGGGCCGGGGTTGCCTGGCCCGACATGATGGCATCCATCGCCGCGGTCATGGTCTCGCGATCTAGATCCTGGCCAGCGACGACCTGGGCGATAGACTGTTTGATATCCATGGGTTTGTCTCCCCCGTCATTCAGTCGGTGAACTGTTGTTGCATGCCTGTCTTGGCTAGCTCGACCTGAGCCTTGATCAGAGGCGCGCTGGCGTTATGCAGTGTATTCGGAGAAGTTGTCATAATTGCATGGTTGCATAATTGCATGGTTGCATAATTGCATGATGCCATGATCAAGTTCGAGTAGCCTGCTAGGATAAAACATTCAGGTGGAAGATGCGGCTTGACATCCTGCTAGAAGCTTCGCAGCATCCTAAGGATGCGTACACCTGCACCGACACCAGATTCATGCTGCCGAAGCTAACCCCCCTGCAGTGGCTCATCCTGCTGATCCTACTCTTTTTCTATGGCTTCACAGTGTTTGCGCTCACGCGCGACTATTACCTTCGGCATCCGCCGCAGCCGCAACGCGCGGTGCAGCAGGGTCCACACAGCCTCCCTGCGGCGCAGGATCAGGCGCTTGGCCAACGCATGCGGCAGGCGCTGGGGCAAGAGGACCGGGGCCCCGAGATCGATCTCACGTCAACCGATCCGATCGCGCTCGGCGAGGCTGCCGATCAACTGTTCGTTGCTCGCCGGTTCAACGAGGCGATCCCAGTCTATCAGCGCGTGCTCGAGCTACGTCCAGACGATGCCGAGACCAGTAACGACCTCGGTCTTGCCCTACACTATGGAGGCCAGGGCCAGGAGGCGATCGAGGTGCTGCAGCAAGGCACCACCGCAGCGCCAGGGTTTCAGCGGATCTGGCTCAGCCTTGGTTTCGTGGCCCTCCAGAACAATGAGTCAGCACTTGCGCGCGAGGCACTCGACCGAGCCCAGTCACTGGAGCCCGGAACCGAGATCGCCGACGAGGCGAGGCGCTTGCTTGGACTGATGGACAGACCCGCAGCGCAGCCCTAACAGAACTCGAGACCTGTGCAACTTCCCTCTGACTATCCCCGGCTTAGCGGTACTAGCCCAGCTATTTTCCAATACAGAACTCGCTAAAGATACGCCCGAGGAGGTCGTCAGAAGTGACCTCCCCTGTGATCTCACCGAGTAGACGCTGGGCCATGCGCAGATCCTCGGCGACCAGCTCCACAGCGGGCGTCGCGAGAGCACTCTGCTCAGTCCAGCGCTGCTGTGCTTGCCGCATCTGCTCCAAGCTCAGTCGCAGCGCCTCGACATGGCGGCGACGGGCCGAGTAGCTGCCAGCACCAGCCCCTTGGTAGCCAGCGACGGTCTTGAGGTGATGTCGCAGTTCATCGAGGCCGGCTGCGGTCAGTACCGAGCAGGCAAGCTCGGTGCGGCCCTCGGCGTTGGTCCTGATTCCTGCTCGGCGTCCACTCCGATCGATCTTGTTCCGCAAGATGGTAACCGCGACCTGGGGATCGAGCGCGAGCTCAGTCAGCTGCGCCTGTACCGAGCTGTGAGCCTGATCCTCAGTGTCGTCCACCATGAGTAGGAGATGATCAGCCTGCTGAATCTGCGTCCGAGCACGCCGAATCCCTTCTTGTTCGATCGGATCATTCGATGGACGCAGCCCCGCCGTATCGACGAGACGCAGCGGTAGACCCTCGATCTGAATATCAGCCTGCAGCAGATCCCGAGTGGTGCCGGGTATTGCAGTGACAATGGCCCTGTCAGTCCCGGCAAGCGCATTGAGCAAGCTCGATTTCCCCGCATTGGGTGCGCCCGCGATCACGACCAAGAGGCCATCGCGGATGAGCTCGCCCTGCTGGGTGCTGGCGAGCAGGGCCTCGGTGGACGCAATCAGCGCCTCGAAATTGCTGTCGCCGATCGGCAGCTCATCAAGCTCGTCATCTGGGAAATCAAGGCTGGCTTCAAGCAGCAGGCGCATCCGCGTCAGCTGCTCAACGAGCGCATGGACCTGACCTGAGAACAGACCTTGAAGACTACGGTTGGCAAGTCGTACCTGGGCCGCGGTGGTGGCCTGGATCAGATCAGCGATGGCCTCGGCCTGCGTCAGATCCAGTTTGCCGTTTAGGAATGCGCGCTCGCTGAGTTCGCCTGGACCTGCCTGACGCGCACCCAATTCGAGTACGCGCTGCAGCAAGACATCCAGCACAGCTGAGCCTCCATGGCCCTGAAGCTCAAGCAGATCCTCGCCAGTGAAAGAATTAGGCGAGGGAAACCAAAGCACTATACCCTGATCGATGGCATCGCCACTCGCATCGACAAACTGCCGGAGTACTGCTTGGCGGGCCTGGGGCAGGGGCCCTATCAACTGCTCGCCGATGCGACGCGCGGCTGGACCGGAGATACGCAGGATGCCGATCGCTCCGGTCCCTGGCGCGGTAGCGATAGCCGCAATGGTATCGCGAGCGGCAGGTGCAGATCCGACGTTGGCGAGTGCTGAAGCTGTCGGTTGCGATCCCAGCATCAGGCTGGTCTAGCCCCCTGACTTTAGTGACCTGTCATCACTTAGACTTCTTCGCGCTGCTACTCCCGCCATGGCTCGCCGCCTGCTCAACCTTGCGGGTGATATACCACTGTTGGCTAATCGACAGCAGGTTGTTGGTGACCCAGTACAGCACCAAGCCGGACGGGAAGAAAGCGAAGAACACCGTGAACACGAACGGCAGGGCCATGAAGATCTTGGCCTGAATCGGATCAGGCGGGGGAGGATTCAGCTTCTGCTGCACAAACATGGAGACGCCCATGATCAGCGGCAGGATGTAATAGGGATCAGGCTCGGTCAGATTGTCGAGCCAGAAGATAAAGGGCGCATGGCGTAGCTCGACGCTCTCGAGCAACACCCAGTAGAGCGCGATGAAGACCGGGATCTGGACCAGGATGGGCAGACAGCCACCGAGTGGATTGATCTTCTCCTTCTTGTACAGTTCCATGAAGGCCTGGTTCAGCTTCTCCTTGTCGTCGCCATAACGATCCTTCAATGCCTGAATGCGCGGGGTTATCTTGCGCATGTTGGCCATTGACTTATAGCTGGTCTCAGACAGCTTGTAGAAGGCCGCCTTGATCAGAATGGTCAGGATGATGATCGCCCAACCCCAGTTACCGACCACCGAGTGGATGGCATTCAGCAGCCAGAAGATTGGCTCAGCGAGGATGGTTAGCCAGCCGTAGTCAACGGCAAGCTCAAGTCCGGGGGCGATCTCGGCGAGGCGATCCTGCAGCTTCGGACCGGCGAAGAGCTGACTCTCGAAGGTATGGCTGGCCCCGGCGGGGATGGTGATCGCAGGCGAGTAGGCACCGATGATGTAATGACTACCACCATTGACGACCTTGGTGTAGAAGGTCTGTGCGATACCTGTCGGCGGTATCCAGGCCGCCATGAAATAGTGCTGGATCATCGCCACCCAACCATCGGTGATGGTTGTATCCAGTGGCCGCTTCGACATCTCACCGAAGGACTCTTTCTTATACTTGACATCCGGGCCGTAGTAGACGCCGCCTGTATAAGTATGGATGAAGCTGGACTTGCTAGGATCGTAGAGCTCGGTGCGTTGTAGCTGCTCGTAATCGCGCACTGAGATGGGTGCCTCGGAGGCGTTGATGACCTCCTGACTGACATGGACGAGGTAACGACCACGCTCGAAGCGGTAACGCTTCACCACCTGCAGGCCGGCATCGTTTTGCCAGAACAGCTCCACCAGAAGCGTTTGCTCATCATCGGTCAACCGGTAATGCTGGTTGGCTGCTGTGAACAGGGCATCATGGGTTGGCAGGCCATGATCAGGACCGCCGAGCAATCCGGATTGGACGATAAAGAGGTTGGGCGTGCTCACCTTGAGCAGTTGAAACGGCCTGCTCGGATCATCCGCATCCTGTTGGTAATCGAGCAGATAGAGGGTCTGAATGGTACCGCCAAGCGCTGAGATCTCGGCGCGCAGCACATCGGTCTCGACCAGGATTGGCTCTGCCGCAAGCGCTGCCTTGGCATCGCCGGCCGCGCTGACGCCACCCGGCATCGCGTTTATCGTTGGTGTCTCGACGGCGGGAGCATCCGGCGCATCAGCCGGCGAGCCGGTGTTGGGGCCATCATCGCTGGCCGCAGGATTCACCCAGGACTCCGTCTCGGTCGATGCCATAGGCGGTGTGCTGTAGTCCTCGACCCAAGCCTGATAAATCAGAAAGAGGACGAAAGCGAGAGCCAGGATCAGGATCAGGCGCATGTTTTCCATGTGTGGGAGAGGACTTGCGCTAGCGGTTAGTGGAGGTTGGATGAAGGGTCTTCGCGGCGTTCGCGGAGGCATTGGTCGCTGGCGGCACTGGATCGACACCCCCCGGATGCCAGGGATGGCAGCGGAGCAGTCGTCGAATCCCGAGCCAGCCACCGCGCAGCACCCCATGATGCTCCACGGCCTCAATGGCGTATTGGGAGCAGGTCGGGTAGAAGCGGCAATGATTGCCGAGTATCGGGCTCACGAACAGCTGATAGGCTCGAATTATCCCGCGCACAAGACGGTTGGCAATCATTTCTGAAACCGCTTCCAGTGCTTGGTCAGTGAGGCGCTAAGGATAGCATTATCCGCCGCGACAGCCGTGCGTCTGCAAAGCACCACCAGATCCATGGGCTTAAGGCTGCTACGGGCATGACGAAAGCTTTCGCGAATCACGCGTTTGATCCGGTTGCGATCGACGGCGCGCGGCGCACAGCGTTTTGCGATGGCCAATCCGAGGCGCGCTGAGCAGGCTGTGGCGCCGTCTGCTGGTGGCTCGCGGCCAAGCACGGTGAAAAAGCCGTCGCTCGACCGGCGCGGGGCGGCAAAGACTCGGTCAAAACTTGGCGTATCCAAGAGTTTTGCCGAGCGCGGAAGCCTAGATCCTTTTGCTCCAGCGGTTTGCGCTTGCACGCCAGCATCTCGGGTCTTTGATCGCGAGTGGCTAGTCGACAAGACTAGGGCGTCAAGCGAGCCCGGCCTTTCGCGCGCCGAGCTTGCAACACCTTGCGGCCATTACGAGTCGCATTTCGCGCTCGAAAGCCGTGCGTGCGTGCACGCTTCAGACGGCTGGGTTTGAAGGTCTGTTTCACGAAGAGATCTCCACAGATGTGACCCGGTACGCTTGGGGTCGAACGATGATGGCTAGCCGTCAGTCGAAGCTTACCGATTGCGACTGCGCAATTGCGCTGTTGCGATCGGTCTGCCTTCGGCAGCGGCGGATACCTTAACAAGGCTAATTCGTATCGCAAGCGCTGGTTGCTGCCAGTTAGCCTGCGGAGCAAGACCGCCCATCTTAGAACGAGGGCATGCTCGGGTCAATGCCTCTGCTGGTGTTAGAAGGCAGGATCAGTGCTTGCTCAGGCTGTGGATAACTATCGATGAGACGTCTAGACTGAGCAATCGCAGGCGCGTTGTCTTGCGCCGCTCCATTGTCACGCACAACGAGGAAATCGGCGATGCCGAAGCTCTGGGACCAGTGTACAAGCCTGCTCAAACAGGATCTCACTGACTCTGAATTCAACACTTGGATTATGCCACTGCAGGCGAGCGACGAGGGCAGTCGACTACGACTCTTCGCGCCCAACCGGTTTGTGAAAGACTGGGTCAAGCAGCATTACGAACAGCAGATCACGTCACTCTGCCGGAGTGTAAGCGAGGATCGCATCGAGCAGGTGAGCTTTGAAATTGGTGCCCTACCTGAGCGAGGGCGCGCAACGG
The DNA here is from genome assembly GCA_010912705.1 of Halochromatium sp. Classification (GTDB taxonomy): domain Bacteria; phylum Pseudomonadota; class Gammaproteobacteria; order Chromatiales; family Chromatiaceae; genus Lamprobacter. The sequence goes on along the minus strand of POWB01000013.1, from coordinate 109,985 downwards.
ACGCAGAACGAAGTCGCAGCGACAGCTCCGATAATGCCCTGTTGGAGCAGCGTCGGGCTGAAGCCAGCCTAAACCGCTCGTTCAACTTCGACACCTTTGTTGAGGGCAAATCAAATCAGATCGCGCGTGCAGCGTCGATCCAGATCGGACAGAACCCCGGCACGGCCTATAACCCGCTCTTTGTCTATGGCGGGGTCGGTCTTGGCAAGACGCACCTGATGCATGCCATCGGTAATGCCATCCTCGAGGCCAATCAGGATGCGCGGGTGATCTATGTACACTCGGAGCGCTTTGTCTCAGACATGATCCGAGCGTTGCAGCATAACGAGATCGACAAGTTCAAGCGCTTCTACCGGCGCGTTAATGTACTGTTGATCGATGACGTGCAGTTCTTTGCCGGCAAAGATCGGTCACAAGAGGAATTCTTTCACACCTTCAATGCGCTATTTGAGGCGCAACAACAGATCGTACTCTCCAGTGATCGGTTTCCGAAGGAGGTCAGTGGCCTCGAAGAGCGTCTGCGATCAAGGTTCGGCTGGGGCCTAACGGTGGCGATTGAGCCGCCAGACTTGGAGACCAGGGTCGCCATCCTGAACAGCAAGGCAACCTTAATCGGTGCTGAGCTTCCAGATGACGTGGCCTTCTTCGTCGCCAAGCGGGTGCGCTCCAATATCCGTGAGCTTGAGGGTGCGCTGCGACGCTTAGCAGCCAACTCGAGATTCCTAGGGATACCGGTCACGGTGGACTTCGCGAAGGAGGCCCTCCGGGACATGCTGGTTGCGCAGGACAAGCAAGTCTCGATTGAGAATATCCAGAAGGCGGTCGCGGCGCACTATAAGATCCGGGTCAGTGATCTATTGTCATCGAGCCGTTCGCGCTCGGTTGCGCGGCCACGCCAGGTCGCGATGGCACTGGCAAAAGAGCTGACGAAACACAGCCTCCCCGAGATCGGCAAGGCCTTTGGCGGACGCGACCACAGCACTGTGATTCATGCAGCGCGCAAGGTCGCGGAGCTGCGCTCAGGCGATACCATGATCGAGGAAGACTACAAGATCCTGTTAAGAACCCTGCAGAACTAGCTGTGGACAACCTGCGGATGATTGATTCGCTCAATGCTATCCACAGTTGCTCCACAAGTTTTCAGGCTGCTATTAAACAGGGTTGTTGATTAAGTATGCGCTTGTTTCAGCGATATTTTCTGCTGGGCTGCTTGGTTATCCACCAAGCTTACTATCACGACGAATTAGATATCTAAACTTAAGAGTAATAACGCATGAAGATTTCGGTTGATCGGTCAGCTTTGCTTCCAGCCTTGTCGATCGTCGGCGGCGTTGTCGAGCGTCGACAGACCTTGCCCATTCTCGGGAACCTCTTGCTCAAGGCCGAAGACGGGCTACTGCGGCTGAAGGGGACGGACCTGGAGATCGAGATTAGCAGCAGCGCGGTGTGCGAGGTCGAAGAGGCTGGTGTCGCAACGCTGCCAGCGCGCAAGTTGATCGATATCTGTCGCTCGCTACCAGAAGATACTCCGGTTCAAATTAGGGTCCAGAGCGAGCGGGCAACCCTGGTCTCAGGTCGCAGTCGTTTCACGCTGAGCACCTTGCCAGCCGCTGATTTTCCGGCCATGGAGGTGCCACAGGCTGAGGTCTCGTTGAATGTCGAGCGGGAGATGTTGCAGCGAATGCTGGACAAGACCGCATTTGCGATGGCGCAGCAGGATGTGCGTTATTACCTCAATGGTGTTTTGCTTGAGTTATCAACAGATCGAGCGGTTGCTGTGGCTACGGATGGCCACCGGTTAGCAAAGGTCGTGGCTGCCGTCGGAGATCAAGAGGGGCAGGGTATCGGGCTTAAGGTCGAGCCGCGGCAGGTGATCGTGCCAGCGAAGACTGTGCTCGAGCTAAAGCGTCTTCTTGCTGGAGCGCCTGAGTGGGTGCGTATCGAATTATCGGAACGGACCCTAAGGGTTGATCTTGGCAAGACGCAAGTGGTGTCGAAATTGGTCGAAGGTCAGTATCCGGACTATAACCGTGTCATCCCAGCTGATCTACAACGGCTGGCTATCATCGATCGAGAGCGGTTGAAGGCTGCACTGCAGCGGACGGCCATCCTCTCCAATGAAAAGTACAAAGGCGTACGTGTGACCTTTGATGATGGGCGGCTCTTGTTACAGACCCAGAATCCAGAAAAGGAGCAGGCCGAAGATGAGATCGAAATCGAGTACAGCGGCGAGTCGGTTGCGGTCGGGTTTAATGTGGCCTATGTCCTCGATGTCCTTGCCGCGGTTGATGCATCGAGTGTCGAGGTTCGCTTCAGTGATGCGGAGCGAAGCGCAGTCTGGCAAGGGGTTGGGGCGGAAGATGAGATCTTTGTGATCATGCCGATGCGTCTGTAAGTCGCTGCGTGTTCTTGCGGCTTCGCGTGAACCATTCGGGTTAACTGTGTCTCATGCATTGCTAAACAGGTTGCGAGTGCAGCATTTTCGCAATCTGCACAATCTGGAGCTTGAGGTTGGTGCTGGCAGAAATTGGATCATTGGCGCTAACGCTGCCGGGAAGACAGCGTTGCTTGAGGCCCTATATTGCTTGAGCCGTGGCAGAAGCTTCCGCGGTCGGCGATTTGGGAATCTGATCGAGCGCGGGGCTTCCGGGGCTTTGGTCGAGGGTTGGCTCGAGAAGGAAGGGAGCCTTAGGCGACTGCGCTGGTCGAGTGCACAGGGGGAGGTATTGCGTGAGCCCGATACTGTTGAGCGTATGCTGCCGGTGCGGCTGATCTGTGAATGGACGCATGCACTGGTTGATGGTGAGCCATCGCTGCGGCGTCGATTCGTGGATTGGAATTTGGTGCTCTGGGAGCCCTCTGCAGCTTCTTCCTTTTCCCGTTTTCGCCGAGTAGCGGCACAGCGGAATGCTTGGCTGCGGTCTGGTGGGGTAGGGCGGGCGGTTTGGGATTTAGCCTATGCCGAGGCGTTAGCCGACATTTTGCGGCGGCGGGCATCTTTTTTTGCTGAGTTAGCGGTGTTTTTTCGGACGCTGAGCCTAGAGGAAGATTGGTTTACAGACATCGATCTGCGTTGGGATGGTCTGTCTGCAGATTCTGAAGAATTGATGGCGCGGCTAGAAGAGATGCGCGCAGTGGACAAGGAGCGTGGCTTTACCTACCTGGGGATTTCCCGAGCGGATTTTTCGTTTCGGTGCGATGGGCTGAAATGGTTTGGCTCGCGAGGTCAAGCCAAAGTGCTTGGCTGCCTGCTGCAGGTTGCCGCGGAACAGCTTGTATCAGCAGTCGATGGATCTCGAGCGCTCTGGCTGGTTGATGACTTGGATGCAGAGTTGGCCCCGGCTTGGACGCAGCGGTTGATCGATCTTCTTGGAAGGCAATCCTATCAAACGGTTTACACCCTGTTGCCTGGCAAATTGGTACCGGAGCAGGGGCTTGGGTCGGCTGACAGGATGTTCCACGTGGAACATGGAAGGCTGTTGGCGAGGGAGGCAACATAGAGTCCTGTACAGCAGAGCGATGACGCAGGCCGCAGGACTTGAGGGATCATCAGGCAATATCAGCCAATCTTAAGAAGAGCCACAAATGGACTTAGACGAATGTTCCACGTGGAACATGGAAGGCTGTGGCCATGTATAATCAAGCAGTTCTAGCACTGCACGACATTTGCCAACAGGGCGATTGGTATTCAGCTAGAACAGACGCTGCCGATCGATAAGTCCAGCCGCAATCGCTGTAGGCGCACAAGCGCCGCCACTGCCTGCCCTTTCCTGAGACTTCTAGCCCGCCGGCGTTGGCAGAGATGTCCTGTTGGCTGGGTCGGTCCGTCTTGTTTCTCACTATAAGATCTCCCTGCGTATGAGCTACGATTCCTCAAATATCAAGGTCCTTCGCGGCCTTGATGCCGTCCGCAAGCGGCCCGGAATGTATATCGGCGATACCGACGATGGCACGGGTCTCCATCACATGGTCTTCGAGGTCGTCGACAATGCGATTGATGAAGCCCTCGCCGGGCATTGCACAGAGATCCTAGTCACTGTTCATACCGATGGTGCAGTCTCTGTGATGGATAACGGGCGTGGCATTCCTGTGGATATCCATCCGGAGGAGAATCGCTCCGCCGCAGAGGTCATCATGACCGTGCTCCACGCAGGCGGAAAATTTGATGATAACTCCTATAAGGTCTCAGGCGGCCTCCATGGCGTAGGGGTTTCGGTGGTCAACGCGCTCTCCGAGTATCTGCGTCTGCGTATCCATCGCGATGGGATGGCTTACGAGCAAGAGTTCGAGCTCGGCGTGCCTTCTTACCCTTTGAGGGAATCTGGACCTGCTGATAACACCGGAACCGAGGTCTATTTTAAGCCTTCGGCAACCATCTTTACCGATCTCGAATTCCACTATGAGGTTCTTGCCAAGCGCTTGCGCGAGCTCTCATTCTTGAATTCTGGCGTGCGCATTCGATTGAAGGATGAGCGGAGCAACCGCGAGAATATCTTCGAGTATCAAGGCGGTATTCGGGCGTTTGTGGAACATTTGAACCAGAATAAATCTCCGATTCATCCGAGCGTGTTCTACTTTACCGCTGAGCGCAGCGATATCGTCACCGAGGTGGCGCTGCAGTGGAACGATGCCTACCAGGAAAATATCTTCTGCTACACCAATAACATCCCGCAACGCGACGGGGGAACACATCTGGCCGGTTTCCGCGCCGGATTGACAAGGACACTGAATCAATACATCGAGCGTCAGCAACTGGATCGTAATCAGAAGACGCGCCCGGTCGGTGACGATGCGCGCGAGGGGTTGACTGCGGTCGTTTCTGTCAAGGTTCCTGATCCTAAATTCTCCTCCCAGACCAAAGACAAGCTGGTCTCATCCGACGTCAAGCCTGTGGTCGAGGCGCTGTTGATCCAGTATCTGGATATGTTCCTCGAGGAGAATCCCGCTGAGGCCAAGATCATCGCAAATAAGATGCTCGAGGCTGCTCGCGCACGCGAAGCGGCACGCAAGGCTCGAGATATGACGCGTCGAAAGGGAGTCCTCGACATCGCCGGGCTACCGGGCAAGCTTGCCGACTGCCAAGAGAAGGACCCATCCCGCTCAGAACTGTTTATCGTCGAGGGTGACTCTGCAGGCGGCTCAGCGAAGCAAGGACGAGATCGTGCCTTCCAGGCGATCCTGCCTCTCAAGGGCAAGATCCTCAATGTCGAAAAGGCCCGTTTCGATAAGATGCTATCCTCGGCTGAAGTGGGAACCTTGATCACGGCACTCGGCTGCGGTATCGGTCGTGAGGAATATGATCCGGACAAGCTCAGGTACCACCGTATCATCATCATGACTGACGCGGACGTCGATGGTGCGCATATCCGAACCCTGCTTCTGACCTTCTTTTATCGGCAGATGCCTGAGCTTGTCGATCGCGGACATGTCTATATTGCGCAGCCTCCGCTATACAAGATCAAGCGCGGTAAGCAGGAGGACTATCTCCTCGATGATGTCGAGATGGGTGCATCCCTGCTGCGTTCTGCACTGGATCATGCGGCACTTTTTGTGGAGCCAGAGGCGCCCCCCATTAGTGCTGCTGGTTTTGAGACCTTGATGACGGACTATCAGGTGTTTCGCGCCATGCTTACCCGGATGGCGAGTCGTTACGATCTGAGCTTCTTGACTGAGCTTCTGAGTATGCCGCGATTGACCGCTGAGGTACGCACCAACCTAGAGCAACTGTCGGGATGGACCGAGCAGCTTGAGCAACTGCTCCGCGCTCAAGCTGGTCCCGCGATCGATTATCGTGTGAAGCCCATTGCCGAAGACGCTGATCGGCCAACCGGATTGTCGGTGATCCGATTAGTGCATGGGATTCCTGAGTCTCGTGAGGTTAGCCTAGACTTCTTTGACTCTGCCGACTATCGACGGATTGCGACACTCGCAGAAAAGCTCGATGGCCTACTGAAGCCAGGCGCGCGGGTTGTGCGTGGCGAGCGCAGCCACGAGCTAGCCTCGTTTGGGGATGCCTACGATTGGCTGCTGGCGGAAGGCCGTCGCGGCTATCATATCCAGCGCTACAAGGGGCTTGGCGAGATGAATCCAGATCAGTTGTGGGAGACGACGATGGACCCCGAGAGCCGTCGGTTACTCCGTGTCACGATCGAGGATGCCGTGAGCGCGGATCAAATCTTTACCACATTAATGGGTGAGCAGGTCGAGCCGCGGCGTGAATTCATCGAGCGTCACGCGCTTGATGCCGCCAACATCGATGTCTAACTGCGGGCATTCTTCGCGAGCGCTTTGGCCGTTGATTGAATCCAGTCTTCGGCCAAGGCGTTGATGGCAGCAGCGTTCAATCCCTTAGTCTCGATCGGCGGGCCGATCAGGATGTCAATGGTCCCAGGACGCTTGCGTAATTGATTCCGTCCCCAGAAATAACCGGCATTATGGGCAATGGGCACAACGGGTACGCCAGTCCGTGCGGCGAGCATTGCTCCACCAAGGCTGAAGGGTCTCTGCGTGCCGGGGGCTACCCGGGTTCCTTCAGGGAATATCACAACCCTATGCCCAAGCGCCAGCCGCTTGGCTCCCACCGATAACAACTGTCTCAATGCCTTGCGATTAGCCGATCGTTCGATGGCGATCGGATCAAACAGGCGTAATGCCCAGCCAAAAAAAGGAATCCGTAACAACTCACGCTTCATGACCCAGGTCTGTGGCGCCGGGAGCAGGGCACCGAGGGCAATGGTTTCCCAGGTCGACTGGTGATTGCTAAGGATAATCTGAGCCCGGCCTTGCTGCAGATGCTCGTCACCGGAGACTCGATAACGCAGTCCACAGATCCAGCGCAGCGCCCAGAGCACTGTGATATCCCAGTGACGGACGATTGCCTGCAAACGCAAAGGTGAGAGGACCCTGGCGAGCGTCAGCAACAGGGTGCTGTAGACAAGGATGCTCAGCCAGAGAAAGACCTCAAAGGCGACTGAGCGCAGGGTCTGGTTGGCAGACATCACCCATTAAGCCTGCTCGAGCAACGCATCCACAGCCGCTGATAGGTCGTCATAGACGGGGACATCCCTCAGTGTTGGCGGCAACCGCGTTTCAGTGGCTTCACCATTGCCGGTGCGCACCAGGATCGGGCAAGCGCCGACATGTAAAGCCGCTTCGAGATCGCGACGGGAGTCGCCAATCATTGGCGTCCCATCGAGCGGAAAGCCCGTCCGCCGACGAATCTCGCGGAGCAAGCCTGGCAATGGCTTGCGACAGTCACAGCGATTGCTGGGGCCATGATGGCAAAAGGCGATGACCTCAACACGACCGCCGACCGTGCTCAGGCGCGAGCGCAAGGCTTGGTGGATGGCGTTGATGTCGTCTAAATCACAGAGACCACGAGCAACGGCGGATTGATTGGTCGCGATGGCCACGCTGACGCCAGCGTTGTTCAGCCGTGCAATGGCTTCTAGGCTTCCTGGGATCGGTTGCCATTCTTCGACGGACTTGATGTAGTCTTCCGAGTCGTAATTGATCACACCATCGCGATCTAGGATCACGAGCTTCATGTCGACGCCTCTCTAGGCTCGAAAACGGATCATTAGGTCGCGCAACTTTGGTGACTACGCGATGCTTCTAGGCTAGGCCTGCAGCAGGGAGATATCTGCCACTCCAAGGAACAAGCCCTCGAGTCGTTTTAAGAGGGCCAGCCGGTTTGCCCTGATGGCTGGCTCATCGACCATCACCATCACTTGCTCGAAGAAATCATCAAGTGGTTGGCGCAGACTCGACAACTCGCTGAGGGCAGACACATAGTCCTGCTGATCCAGCAAGGCTTGAACCTGATCAGTCATCGCGTCAACGGCTGCCGATAATGAACGCTCGGCGCCCTCTTCAAGCAGCTCAGGATTGACGCACTCACTGATCTCAGTCGCTGATACCTTGCGCAGGATGTTACGGGTGCGTTTATTCGCCGCTGCAAGCGCGCTGGCTTCAGGCTGACTACGGAATCCCTGAACCGCATGAATACGGCGATCGATATCGGATGGCTGGCTGAGCTCAAGGGCCAATACTGAGGCAATCACATCCGGATCGGCAGCCTGCTCGGCACTCGCATCCGCGTAGTAGTGTCGCAGCCGTTCAAGACAGTAGGCCAAGACCTCTTCGACACCACCTTGGGCATTCAGCGCCGCGGGATAACCACGGGCTGCCTGCTCGAAGAGCACAAGGAGATCGAGAGACAAGGGCGTCTCGATCAAGATGCGCAGCACGGCGATCGCCGCTCGACGCAGGCCATAAGGGTCTTTGACACCAGTTGGGCGTTGTCCGATCGCAAAAATCCCTACTAGGGTATCGATACGATCGGCGATCGCGACCGCGCGAGCGATGTCCGTCTCGGGAAGGCGATCACCGGCATGCTTGGGCCAGTAGTGCTGCTCGATGGCAGCGGAAATGCTAGTCGGCTCCTGCGCCTGTTCGGCGTAATACCGTCCCATGACACCTTGCAGGCTACCAAACTCACCAACCATCAGCGTGACCAAGTCCGTCTTGGCCAAGCGTGCAGCTTGGCATGTTTGCATGCTATCAGCGCCAATCTGTTCAGCAATCCAAGCACTGAGCCTGACGACCCGCTCGGTCTTCTGCAGGAGGTTTCCAAGCTGATGCTGGAACACAATGCCTTGCAGTGCATCGACGCGCTCGGATAGAGGCGTCTTGAGATCCTGCTCCCAAAAGAACTTCGCATCCGCAAAGCGAGGCCGAATCACGCGCTCATTCCCCGCTCGAACCTGATCTGGCTCTAGGCTCTCGATATTGCTGACCGTGATGAAACAGGGCAACAACTGCCCGTCACCATTGACCACCGGGAAATATTTCTGATTGGCCTGCATGGTCTCGATCAAGACCTCTGGCGGAACCTCGAGAAAGCTGGCATCGAAATGGCCTAGTAAGGCAACTGGCCACTCGCAGAGTGCTGTGACTTCATCAAGGACGGAGGCATCGATCATTGCCGAGCCGCCCGCTTTGGCTGCGAGGGTCTCGACCTGTTGGCGAATCGTTGTGCGTCTCGCCGCTAAATCTGCCTCGACCCGGGCGCCGCGCAGCGATGACAGATAGGCTGTCGGCGATGCAAGGTTGATCGCCTCTGGATGATGAAAGCGATGTCCATAGGTGAGGCGATCGATCGGCAGCCCGAGCACCTCACCAGGAACGACAGACTCGCCGAGCAGCATGCAGACCCAGTGCAGGGGGCGAACAAACTCGACATTGCTGTCACCCCAGCGCATGCGTTTGGGGATTGGGAGCGCGGCTAAGGCCTCGTTGGTCAGTTGTGGCAGCAATGCCGATGTGGCCTTGCCACGCATCTGCTGCCGATGGCATAGCCAAGCGCCTTTGTTGGTCTCCTCAACCTCAAGTGCCTCAACATTGATCCCGCAGGATTGGGCGAATCCGAGCGCCGCCTTGGTTGGTGCACCATCCGGTGCGAAGGCTGCCTTGAGCGAAGGCCCGCGCCTGCTCACAAGCTCATCAGGCTGGGCGCTGGCAACCTCCTTGACGATGACCGCGAGCCGACGCGGACTCGCAAAGGCCTGCGCGCTGCCGTGACTGAGCTTGGCCTCATCAAGCCGCTTGACGACGCCATCGCAAAAGGCCGTCGAGAGTCCAGCAAGGGCTGCAGGTGGCAATTCTTCGGTTCCGATCTCGATCAGCAGATCGGCTGCAGAGGGTATGCTCATGCGGCCTCCTCGATGCGAGTGCGAGTAGAGGATGCGGCCATGGGGAAGCCCAGTGCCTCGCGACTCTTGTAATAGGCCTCGGCCACGGCGCGAGCGAGCGCACGCACCCGGAGGATGAAACGTTGTCGCTCAGTCACCGAGATCGCCCCGCGAGCATCTAGCAGGTTGAAGGTATGCGAGGCCTTGAGCACTTGCTCATAGGCGGGCAGCGGGAGACCGGCTTCAACCAAGGCCTGGCTCTGTTGCTCACAGCCGTCGAAGAATGCGAACAGCGAGGCGATATCGGCCAGCTCGAAGTTATAGGCCGATTGCTCACGCTCGTTTTGCAGGAAGACGTCACCGTAAGAGACGGGTCCTGTTGCCGAATGGGTCCAGAGCAGCTCGTAGACACTCTCTACGCCCTGCAGATACATGGCGATGCGCTCGAGTCCATAGGTGATCTCACCAGTCACCGGACGGCATTCGAGTCCACCGACTTGCTGAAAATAGGTGAACTGGGTGACTTCCATCCCATTCAGCCAGACCTCCCAGCCTAGGCCCCAGGCCCCAAGCGTTGGCGACTCCCAGTTATCCTCGACAAAGCGGATATCATGAATAAGGGGATCGATGCCGAGTTCACGCAGCGAGTCCAAATACAGGGCTTGGATCGCCTCAGGCGAGGGCTTCATGACCACCTGAAACTGGTAGTAGTGTTGCAGTCGATTGGGGTTCTCGCCGTAGCGGCCATCGGTCGGACGACGCGACGGCTGTACATAGGCCGCGTTCCATGGCTCTGGTCCGATCGCTCTCAGGAAGGTGCCAGGATGAAAAGTGCCTGCCCCGACCTCCATATCATAAGGCTGCAGGATGACGCAGCCTTGGCGGCTCCAATAGCGTTCGAGTGTAAAGATCAGTTCCTGAAAACTGACAGGATCGCCCGACAGATTGCTCAACAGGGACTCCAGCATGTGCTCAAACCTTACAGTATAGCGATTTTGCTGCGATTCAGACCAGGGTAATCAGCGCGGTCCCCAACGCCGACCCATCGTTATAATCGGCAGTATTCAAGGCTGTATTCGCTGAACTCGATATCAGGGCTCTATGGACACACACCCACGCGAGGCGCGAGCAATGGCGATCAAGCGCACGACTTTGGTCGGCGCAGTGATCAACCTGCTCCTGTCAGCGCTAAAAATTACCGCCGGATGGATGGGGCAGTCCCATGCGCTGATTGCCGATGGCATCCATTCATTCTCCGATCTGATCTCTGATGCGCTCGTCTGGATCGCTGGTCACAAAGCCGCTAAAGGACCCGATGCCGAACATCCTTATGGCCATGGCCGTTATGAGACGGTCGCCACTCTTGTACTCGGCTTCTTGCTCCTCGCTGTCGCCATTGGGATTGCTTGGGACGCCACTGATCGGCTCTTTAAGCCGCTTGAACTGTTGCGGCCAGAGCCGATCGCGCTCTACGTTGCCGGGCTCTCGATCCTGATCAAAGAGGCCCTCTACTGGTATACGAGGGGCTATGGTCTAAGCGTGCGCTCAGACCTGCTGATGGCAAATGCTTGGCACCATCGCTCTGACGCGATCTCATCGATCGTGGTCTTGATTGGCGTCGCCGGAACGCTCGCTGGCCTGCCCTACCTAGATTCGGTGGCCTCGGTCATCGTTGCGGTCATGATTGCAAAGATCGCCTGGGATCTAGGCTCCGATGCCACCCGTGAGTTGGTTGATACCGGCCTCAGCCCTGAGCGTTTGCGCGAGATCAGCCAGATCATTCGGCGTAGTACCGGTGTCCGCGATGTCCACATGCTTCGCACTCGCACCCTCGGCGGCAACGCTTCAGCCGATGTTCATGTTCTCGTTGATCCTGACATTAGCGTCTCAGAAGGTCATGCCATCAGTGTCCTAGTGCAACAACGGTTGATGGAGAGCATCGATCGGATGTCTGACGTCACGGTACATATCGATCCGGAGGATGACGAGTCCGCAGTTCCTACCAAGGATCTGCCCATGCGCACCGAGGTCATCGATTGTCTCGATCAGCACTGGCAGCAGATCCCTGAAGCCCTGACCCGCAAACGTCTGCTACTGCATTATCTCGATGGGGCCATCACGGTCGACCTCTTCTTCCCACTGCGCACCTACACCGACGAGCCAACTGCGCACCGGCTTCGCGATCAACTTCGCTCAGCCCTGCAAGATGATCCGCGCTTCGCCGATGTGCGGCTCTACTTTGGTTGATCGAGTACAGGCATGCAGTGCACGAATAGAGTGCGTTTAGGGTTGTGTGTTGATCCATTTTGGTGCGATCCCTAGCTCATCGGTGTGGCCTCTAGTGCCCAGCAGTTGGCGGATCGGCTGCCGGAGAGGTTGCATCATCGATGGCACGTAATCTGCTTGATCAAATCTGCGAGCAATTGTGCAATCCGAGTCTGCGCTTCGTAGGCCTGAGCTTGATCGGTCAAGCCCAGCGATCGCGCAACAGCCCGTATATTTTTTCCATATCCATAGCCCAAGACCATAGCGGGAGATTTCGCAGATGTCCGCCACTGACGTGTTGAAGACCATCAAAGATGAGGACGTAAAGTTCGTGGACCTCCGGTTTACGGATACTCGCGGGAAGGAGCAGCACGTCTCGCTGCCGGCGCGGATCATTGATGAGGCCCTCTTCCAGGACGGTAAGATGTTCGACGGATCATCGATCGCGGGCTGGAAAGGCATTGAAGCATCAGACATGGTCCTGATGCCTGAGGCCTCGACTGCAGTGATGGACCCATTCTCGGATGAGAAGACACTGATACTGCGCTGCGACATCCTCGAGCCTGCCACCATGCAAGGCTATGAGCGTGATCCACGCTCGGTTGCCAAGCGCGCCGAGGCCTACCTGGCATCCACTGGTGTTGCCGATACCGCATTCTTTGGACCTGAGCCTGAGTTCTTCGTGCTCGATGATGTGCGTTGGGGCGTCAGCATGTCGGGGGCCTTCTATAAGGTTGATTCCGAAGAGGCCGAATGGAACTCAGAGCGCGTCTTTGAAGACGGGAATATGGGGCACCGACCTGGCGTCAAGGGCGGCTATTTCCCCGTCCCGCCGGTTGACTCGCTCAACGACCTGCGTGCCGCCATGTGCTTGGCGATGGAGGAGATGGGTGTCCCTGTCGAAGTCCACCATCACGAGGTAGCCACTGCTGGCCAGTGTGAGATCGGAACGCGTTTCGATACCTTGGTGAAACGCGCGGACATGAACCAGATCCTCAAATACTGCGTGCAGAATGTCGCCCACGCCTATGGCAAGACCGCGACCTTCATGCCTAAGCCACTGGTCGGCGACAACGGCAACGGTATGCACGTCCATCAGTCACTGGGTAAAGATGGTCAAAACATCTTTGCGGGAGACAAGTACGGCGGCCTCTCCGAGACTGCTCTCTACTACATCGGCGGCATCATCAAGCATGCCCGGGCATTGAACGCCTTCACCAATGCCTCGACCAACTCCTACAAGCGCCTGGTGCCAGGCTTCGAGGCCCCTGTGATGCTGGCCTACTCGGCTAAGAACCGGTCCGCTTCAGTGCGTATTCCGCATGATGCCAACCCCAAGGCCACGCGGATCGAGGTGCGTTTCCCGGATAGCACCGGTAACCCCTATCTCTCATTCTCGGCGATGATGATGGCTGGTCTGGATGGCATCCAGAACAAGATTCATCCCGGTGACGCGATGGACAAGGATCTCTACGACCTGCCACCGGAAGAAGAGAAGGCGATCCCGCAGGTCTGCTATTCGCTCGATCAAGCCCTTGATGCGCTTGACGCTGATCGCGAATTCCTGACTGCCGGCGGTGTCTTCACCGACGACGTCATCGATGGCTATATCAAGCTAAAGATGGCAGAAGTCACCCAACTCCGCATGAGCACCCACCCAGTCGAATTCGACCTCTACTACAGCCTCTAATCCTTCTGGCTATCAGCGGCTCCAACCAAGCCGCCCTAGGGCAAGGATGCCCACCCTATCCCGCCCACCTTCTTCATCTCGCCTCCCTCATCCCTCATCCTTCCTGTTCAGCACTGGTGCAGTTTAATGCACACCTCAGGTTCGACAGGCACTAGACTAGTGCAAATCGCTTGCCGATGCCCCAAAAAGCAAAGGTCGCTAGGCCTTTAGTTGCCTTGGTCAACTCCGTATGAGCACTGATAACTCCTTGCTCGGTCAAGGCTTTTTGCGTAGCTGATGGTGGCATCTGCTGAGCGATTGCGGCAGGCCTGATCCTGCTGCCAACGCGCTGAGCTGGCTTGCCGATTGCTAAAGGATTCGAGAAGCCAAGCGACAACAGCATCATCCATGAACGAGACATTAGGCGGACTCAGCCAGCTTGGCACCATGATTCTCGATAATCTCAGTACGGCTGTGCTGCTCTTTGATCGCGAGCTGCGCCTTCGCTACATCAATATCGCTGGTGAAAATCTGCTTGCAGTCAGCGCCAAGACTGTACTCGGTGAGGCGGCAGGGAATCTGGTTCCCTGCCCGACCGATTCGGTAGAAGAGCGCTTGCGTGAATCCCTGGATACGCGGCAGCCCTTCACCGAGCGCGAGGTTGAGGTCAAACGTCCTGATCGTCAGATCATTCGCGTCAACTGTACGGTGCTGCCGCTGCACTCGGTTGATGAGCCCTATGAGCTGCTGATGGAGATGCAACAGGTCGATCGTCAGCTCAGAATCGCGCGCGAGGAGTATCTGATCTCTCAGCATCACGCGACACAAGCGCTGCTGCGTGGGTTAGCGCACGAGATCAAGAACCCGCTCGGCGGGCTGCGCGGCGCGGCACAACTGCTCGAGCGCGAGCTGCCGAACCCTGGTCTGCGCGAATACACCCGGATCATCATCGATGAGGCCGACCGGCTACAAACGCTGCTCAACCGCATGCTGGGTCCAAACAACCTGCCGCATCTAAGCTCGATCAACATTCATCATGTGATCGAGCACGTGCGCAACCTGCTCAACGCTGAATTCCCTTCTGGACCCGAGATCCATCGTGATTACGATCCGAGCATCCCGAATTTCGAGGGTGATACGGATCGGCTGATCCAGGCCATCCTCAATATTGCTCGTAACGCCGCCCATGCGGCAGGTCAACAGGGCCAGGTGCGGCTACGTACACGCGTGATGAGGCAATTCACTATCGGCAACGTTCGCCACCGTTTGGTCCTGGTGATCGAGATCGAGGATGACGGACCCGGCATCCCCGATGAGCTCATGGATCGCATCTTCTTTCCCATGGTGTCTGGCCGCGCTGGCGGCACCGGTCTTGGTCTCGCTATCGCGCAAGAGCTGGTCAATCAACACCAAGGTTTGATCGAATGCGAGAGCCGCCCCGGCTGCACCACCTTCCTGGTCTATCTTCCGCTGGAGCTGACCTATGAGTAGAGTGCCCAGGATCTGGGTCATTGATGACGACCGCTCGATTCGTTGGGTGCTTGAGCGCGCCCTGCGTGGGGCCGAGATGGACGTGACCAGCTTCTCGAATGGGGTTGGAGTGATGGACGCCCTCGAGCGCGACACACCAGATGTGATCCTATCGGACATTCGTATGCCGGGGATCGACGGACTCGAGCTGCTTGAGCAAGTGACGGCGCGTTATCCGCAGATTCCGGTCATCATCATGACTGCGCATTCCGACCTCAACAGCGCGGTCTCAGCCTTCCATGGCGGCGCCTTCGAGTACCTACCCAAGCCCTTCGATATCGATGAGGCTGTCGATCAGGTGCAGCGAGCCTGCCGTAAGCAGCATGACGCCGCTGCCGAGCCGCCACCGCTGCCGCACAGCCCAGACATCATCGGCGAAGCACCCTCGATGCAGGAGGTCTTCCGTGCCATTGGTCGTCTGGCGCGCTCCAATATCACGGTGCTCATCAATGGTGAGTCCGGAACCGGTAAGGAGCTGGTTGCGCACGCGCTGCATCGCCATAGTCCACGCTCTCAGGCCCCGTTCATCGCCCTGAACATGGCCGCGATCCCACGCGATCTGATGGAGTCCGAACTCTTTGGTCATGAGCGTGGTGCCTTTACCGGCGCGCAGACCCGCCGCGAGGGCCGCTTTGAGCAGGCCGACCGCGGCACCCTCTTCCTCGACGAGATCGGCGATATGCCCGCCGAGCTGCAAACCCGGCTCCTGCGCGTGCTCGCGGATGGCGAGTTCTATCGTGTCGGTGGCCTCACCCCGATCAAGGTCGATGTCCGCATTATTGCTGCGACCCATCAAAACCTGCGTGAGCTGGTCGCCAAAGGGAGTTTTCGCGAGGACCTTTTTCACCGTCTCAACGTTATCCGTATCCATCTACCCGCGTTGCGCGATCGGCGCGAAGACATCGGGCTATTGATGCGCCATTTCCTCGCGCAGGCCGCGAAAGAGCTTGGCTGCGAGGCAAAGATACTCGCCGATGATGCGCTCGAGCGCCTCGAGCGCCTCGAATGGCCCGGCAATGTGCGCCAGCTCGAGAATACCGCTCGATGGCTCACGGTCATGGCCTCGACCAAGCAGATTCACGTGGGCGATCTACCCCCCGACCTCGACGGCATCGCGACGGCAGCGGAGGCCGACGAGCAGTGGGAGAGCACGCTCCGAACCTGGACCCGACGCCGGTTGCAGCAAGGCGACCGCGGCATCCTCGATTCAGCCCTGCCAACCTTTGAGCGCATCCTGATCGAATGTGCCCTTGAGCATACCGGCGGACGGCGTCAAGAAGCCGCGAAGCTCCTAGGCTGGGGGCGCAATACGCTGACGCGCAAGATCAAGGATCTGGGCATGGAGGCTGAGGGCTCCGAGGAGATGAGCGAAGAGGATGATCCCGATAGCTAATCCTGGCAGCTAACGACCCATGGCCCTCGTAATCGCCGCCAAGACACCCCATCTGGCAGTGATAATCGCATCCATGACAGCGTCACAACCTGACAGCCCCAGCCTAGGATTTGACTTGTGGACAGTAGCAGTATTCGCCTCCCTGGCTCTGAGCTCGCCGAGATCAGTTTCGCCGATGGAACCCTCAAGGTCTCCTTCGCGCGCGCCTACATCATCAAGACCATGACCGGCTCCGCGGAAAAGACCCTTTGGTGGCAAGCCGGTGAGCTGGTGCTCGCGCAGGCCGAGCTGCTTGAGCCCTTACCCGAGCCCAAGCCCGGAGAGACCTTTGTCTGCGAGGGTGGAGATATCGACGAAAACGTTTACACCTATCGCGACATGATCCCGATACCGCTCGAAAGCCGTGGCCATTGCCGCTGCGATCTCAAGGTCCGTGGCACGGATGCACGCATCAAGGCTCAAGGCGAGAGCCTCTGCCTTGTTATGCAAGCAACGCCGAAGTACATCGAGCACATTCGTCCTGAGCAGGGCAACAGCTGACAGGGCTCAGGTGATTGCTGGAAAAAACGCAAACCAACTGCGCGCGAAAACAGCAACCGCAAAAAAGCCCCAGCTCGGCGATCGGGCTGAGGCTTTTTTGCGAGCTTCCAGTGCGGGACTAGCCCGCAAGACGAGCGCTAAATGCGACTCGAGCCGACGATCTCGTGCGCGATGTCGACAACACGATTTGCCATGTCCGAGTATTCCTGGCGATAGTTGGCCAAGAGGCCGTCCTGCGAGGCCCAGTAGTCCTTGCCGCTTACGCCATGTTCATGCTCGTAATCGATGAATTGCTTCTGCATCTCAAGCATCTTGTCGATCAGATCCTGCTTCTCTTGCTTCAAGGCAGCGATGTCGGTCATGGTGTTCTCCCCCGCAGGGTGTATTGATATCTTAGTGCGGACGTCGGATGGAACCACTGTCGGCTGGGCTTGACGCCTTGCGCAACAGATCCGAACGTGAAGGCGGCTCAAAACGTATATGCCGAACGATTAATATACCATGGTCGATCGATGCAGGGTCAAGCAGCGCTAAGATGTTCCACGTCATTCTGTACCAGCCCGAGATTCCGCCAAACACAGGTAATGTAATCAGACTCTGTGCCAACACCGGTTCTAGTCTGCATCTGATTAAGCCCTTAGGATTCGAGCTTGACGACCGCAGGCTACGTCGGGCCGGTCTCGATTATCGGGAATGGGTTGGGGTTGAGGTGCATGCAAGCATGGATGTTTGCATGCATGCACTGGGCGTGCCGCGGCTCTTCACCCTGAGCACCCACAGCCATCAAGTCTATGCAGAGGCGAGCTTTCGCGCCGGTGACGCCTTTCTGTTTGGACCAGAGACGCGCGGCCTGCCGGTCGCGCTGCGCGAGTCGGTGCCGGCAGCGCAGCGTCTTCGGCTTCCGATGCAGCCGAACAATCGCAGTCTCAACCTCTCTAATGCGGTCGCCGTGGTGGTCTATGAGGCCTGGCGGCAAATGGGGTTTCGTTGAGTCAGTCGAGTTCTGAGCGGCTTGAGCGCTCGAGCAGTTGCCGCGTCGCCGCTTCTGGGGTTTGCCCCTCGTAAAGCACGGCATAGACCTGCTCAGAGATCGGCATCTCGATCTGATGCTCGCCGGCAATCCGCTGTACGGCCTCTGCGGTGATTACGCCCTCGACCTCCTGCCCAATCGACGCCATGGCCGCCGTTGCGGTTTCACCCCGGGCCAGGGCCAGCCCCAAGCGCCGGTTGCGTGATTGATTGTCGGTACAGGTGAGCACTAAATCACCAAGGCCGGCTAGGCCCATAAAGGTTTCCCGACGCGCACCGAGCGCGGTTCCGAGACGGATCAGCTCAGCCAGACCACGGGTGATCAATGCCGCTCGCGTATTGGCACCGAAGCCGAGCCCGTCAGCGATACCAGTGGCGATCGCCAGCACATTCTTGGCAGCACCGCCAACTTGCACCCCGATCAGATCATCATGGGTGTAGGCGCGAAAACGCTCCGAATGGACCCAAGCCGCGCATTCTTCGGCGAATGCCATGCTCGATGCGGCCAGGGTCACAGCGGTCGGCAGACCTTTCGCAACCTCCGCGGCAAAGCTCGGGCCGGACAGCACCGCCAGCTCACGCGGCCCAGTGCGCTCCAGCACTACCTCGTGCAGCAGCCGACCCGTCGCGAGGTCAAAGCCCTTGGTGGCCCAAAGCACACCGAGATTGGGTGGCAGAAAGGGGGCCGCTGCGCCTAACACATCGGCAAAGAATTGGCTCGGCACTACGACCAGGATGCCGGTTGCGCCATCTAGCGCCTGCTCAAGCGACCTGGTCGGCTCGATCAGATCCGGTAGCGCAATCCCAGGCAGGAAGGTCTTGTTCTCGCGGTCGCGCAGCAGTGCGGCGATCTGCTCAGGATCATGACTCCAAAGCGGGGTCTGGTGACCGTTTCTAGCCAATAATACGGCTAGCGCCGTCCCCCAAGAACCGGCTCCGATGACGGCGATACGCTGCATAAAGATTGCTACCAAGCTGCTTGATTCTGGCCTGATCCATGGCCTGTTCTGGCCACAGTGGCTTAGTAACTGTCTGGTTCCCGATAATCGCCCTGGAGTGGTGCTCGAATCGGGAAGCAGTTGATGGACAGTGGCTTAGTGGGTCGTCTCGCCCGCTGGAGCGGTCTCTGCCTGTCCCGGTGCGGCCTGCTCGGCCTGCTTCTGCGCGTAGATGGCGTCGAAGCTCACATGCTGCAGCACCAGATGCGGGAAGCCACCCTTCACCACCAGATCAGAGACGGCCTGACGTGCGTAGGGAAACAGGATACTAGGACAGTAGACATAAAACAGCGGTCCAAGCTCTTCTTGCGCGAAGCCAGCCACGCTGATGATGCCTGCTTGCTGCACCTCGATCAGGTAGGCGGTCTGCTCGCCGACCTTGGTCGTCACAGTGACCGTGAGCACGATCTCGTGGGTGTCCTCAGAGAGTGCAGTCAGCTTGATGTCCAGATGCAGGGACGTCTCAGGCTTCCACTCCTGACGGAAGATCTCGGGCGCATTCGGCGCCTCATAGGAGAGGTCTTTGATGTAGACGCTGCGCAGCGCGAACTGACGCTCGCCCTGCGGCGGTTGATTCTCGGCCATGGAGGACTCCGGTCGATCTGAGCGATGAGCTGAATGATGGATAGACGATGAGTTGCAGAAAATGAGCTGCAGAGGATGCGCTGACTGAGCCGCAAGACGGATTGGCGGGCAGCGTTAGCGCTTCTTCCGCGTGAGCGGCAGGTTGGCACTTTCCCAAGCCATGATGCCACCTTTAAGGTTATAGACCTCGCCAAAGCCCGCCTTGCGTAGGACATGGCAGGCCGCCTGCGACTGCGAGCCGGAGCGGCAATTGATGATGACCGGCCCGTCTTTGTAGCGGGACAACGTGGCGGTTTGCTTCTTGAAGCCGTTCATGGGCACGTTAACGGCATTGATGATGTGGCCCTTGGCGAAATCCGCGGCGGGTCGAACATCGATCACAGCGGCATCACGCTGGTTGATCATAATGGTTGCGGCGCTGGGGTCCACCGACCCCTTCTCGCCAATGATCACCGAGAAGGTGAGTAGGCCGAGGATGACGCCAAGTGCTGCAAACAGCACCCAGTGGTTTCCGACGAATTCGAGCAGCATGGGAAAGATGTCGACTGTGGCAGGGCCAAGCGTCGCACAAGGCGTCGCGGTGCGGTGAAATCAGCCAACAAGTATAAGGGTCTGTGCGCTCGACGTCACGCCTGCTCAGGGGGCACGACTGCAGAAGACCTCGCGCATCATGCCGATGAGGCGCAGGGTGCGAGCGTCGCCAACCCGATAATAGACGCGGTTGGCATCCTTGCGCGCAGCGAGAATACCCTTATCACGCAGGATCGCGAGATGCTGCGATATATTGCTCTGCGAGGTGCCAACGTGCTCGACAATGTCTTGCACACTTACCTCCTCATCACCCAAGGTGCAAAGGATCTTCAGCCGCAACGGATGCGACATCGCTTTCAGTGATCGCGATGCGCGCTCGATATCGGCGTCATCGGCGAATAGCTCGAGCTCAGCAAAGCCCAGCTCATGATTCCTCGTTTGCTCGTGCTTGAACGCTGGATCTGCACCCTGCACTGGAGCTAGCACCTGATCTTCTCCCACCATGACGTCGGCCTGTATATCAACGCTTCATAAAACGATGATAAACCTTTCTAGGTGTCTGACAAGTCTTCATCGATTCGGGTCTTACAAGACCAAGTGGTCCTTGCTGCGCGGCGCTGCAGAGCACTACCTAATGCTGGTGGCTTTGCTGCCGGTCTTGGCCGCTGCGAGCCCAGCTCAGCGAGAGCGTCCAGCGGCAACCGACAAGCCTATCGAGGCGGCGACCTATCAGCTCGCTGAGGCCGCTGTCGCTGCGACCTCGGACCAGGATAGGGAGCCGGAGCCTGAGTCGAAGCTGGATGTTCTACAACAACGTGAACGGGAGCTCGAGCAGCTGCGGGCGCATCTCGATCAGCTACGCGCCGACATGAGCGATCACCTAGGCTATCGGGATGCCCTCTTAGACGAGCTGAGACAGTTCGAGCAAGACATCGATGCGCTGACCAAGGCCAACCGCCAGCTAGACCTGATGGTGACGGCGCAGCGTGCGGCAGTGATGGCCGTTGAGACGCGGCTTGCGGCCACCCGAGGCGAGCTCAGTGTGGCGCGTGCTAGGTTGGCCGAGCTGGTGCGGACTGCCTATGCGATGGGACGTGGTGATCAGGTCCGCCTGTTGCTCGGTCAGGATGATCCACGCCGAGCAGAGCGGCTATTGGGTTATTATCTGATCCTCAGTGCCCGCCGCAGGGCTCAGATCGAGGCGATGCTCAGCCTCGAGCGCAGATTGCAGGAGCTAGAGCAAGGGGAGCGGGAGGAAGCGCAGCGCTTAGCGCGGCTGGCAGCGCAGCAAGCGCAGACCCGCGAGCGCTTGATGAGCGCACAGCGCGCGCGGCAGGCGATCTTGAGCGATCTGGAGCAGGCGATTGCCGCCGAGCAGGCGCGGGCCTCGGCGCTTGCAGCGGATGCCAAGGCCATGCAGGGCTTGATCGAACAGCTCAAGCGCGAGGCGGAGATCGCCGATGAGGTCAATCTCAGCCTGACTGCGATCAGCGAGCTGCAAGGCGAGCTGGCCTGGCCGCTGGCAGGGAGTCGTATCCTGCGGACCTTCGGCGAAGGCCGCGAGCAAGGCGCATTACACGCGGATGGCGTCTTGCTGGCCACGCATCCAGGCGCTGAGGTCGTTGCCGTGCACCATGGCCGAGTCGCCTATGCCGGTTGGTTGCGTGGCTTTGGTATGTTGATTGTGATCGATCACGGCGATGGCTATCTATCACTTTATGGACATAATCAGGCGCTGATGAAGGACGTGGGAGAATGGGTTGCAGCGGGCGATCTGATCGCCTTGGCTGGTGACAGTGGCGGGACCGGGTCAAAGGGTCTGTATTTTGCCATCCGCCGTGATGGACGCGCCATTGACCCCGCCCGCTGGTGCCAGGCCGCAGGCCGATGATCAGACCTGATCGCGGTCTGGGAACGCGAGCGCTCAATCAGCCTCAATAGAGTTGGTGAGTCAAACAGAACACAACAGCCGGGCTGCACAGCAGGCCCGTAGGACCCTTCTAATGACCAGATGCCAGTCAGTCGCTCTTGCCCTCCTTTGCTTCGGCCTCGCGCCAATTGCCTTGGCGCAGCCCGCAGCTGCGCCTGAGCCCGAGCCCGAGCCCAGTGCTGCCCCGTCTATTGAATCCGCATCAGAGGCCCCCGACCAGGCCGCCCCCCCTAGCGCGACACCTGCCGTGACGCCGCCTGCGGTACAGCCACCTCCGCCCGGCTTCAAGCCAACCGGGACGCGCCCGGAGCCCAGTGTCGACGAGGTGCGTGAAGCGATTCAAGCCGCCATGCAGCCAGAGGCGGAGGAGCCGCAAGGACTACCGCTCGAAGAGCTACGCGTCTTTGCTGAGGTGTTTGGCCGTATCAAGAGTGACTATGTCGAGCAGGTCGATGACCGCGAGCTGCTCGCGAGCGCGATTCGCGGCATGCTCGGTGGCCTTGATCCGCATTCGGCCTATCTCGATCCCGAGCAGTACGAAGACCTGCAGGTCGGCACGACCGGCGAGTTCGGCGGCCTTGGCATCGAGGTCGGCATGGAAGATGGCTTCGTCAAGGTGATCGCGCCGATCGACGACACGCCCGCCCAGCGTGCTGGCATCCAAGCCGGTGATCTGATCGTCCGCATCGATGACAAACCGGTGAAGGGGATGAGCCTCAGTGATGCGGTCGAGCTGATGCGAGGTAAGCCCGGCAGCCACATCGAGCTCACCCTGATGCGCGACGGTGAGTCTAAGCCCCTGAGCATCAAGCTCGAGCGCGCTGTGATCAAGGTTGCCTCAGTGAAGCAGCGCCTGCTCGAGCCTGGCTTCGGCTACCTGCGCATCGCCAATTTCCAGGCTCGGACCACCGACGACCTGCTCGACGCGGTGAAGACGCTGAAGGGCGAGAACGGCGGTCCTCTCAAAGGGGTCGTGCTCGATCTGCGCAACAACCCCGGCGGGGTGCTGAACACCGCGGTCGGGGTCAGTGATGCCTTCCTGGAGCAGGGGCTCATCGTCTACACCGAAGGCCGGCTCGACGACGCCAAGCTCGAGTTCCGCGCCGGCCCTGATGATGTGCTCGAAGGTGCGCCCCTGGTGGTCCTCGTCAATGGTGGCAGTGCCTCGGCCTCTGAGATCGTCGCCGGCGCCCTGCAAGACCAGCGCCGCGCCCTGATCATGGGCAACGAGACCTTCGGCAAGGGCTCCGTGCAGACCATTATCCCTGTTGATGAGCGCACTGCCTTAAAGCTCACCACGGCACGTTACTACACGCCAGCAGGGCGCTCGATCCAGGCCCTCGGCATCGTCCCTGATATCATCCTCGAGCGTGGCAGCTTGACCCTGGCGTCCGATTCCGACGTAGCTCCGATCAAAGAGGCCAACCTCGTGCGCCACCTCGAAGACGAGAACGGCGAGGCCGGCGAGAGCCCCGAGAATCAATCCAAAGATCAGAGCATCAGGGGTAGTGATGAGGACGCAGGCGAGAACGACAAGCCGCTCGCAGCGGAGGACTATCAGCTCTCCGAGGCCCTGAACGTGCTCAAGGGACTCGTCATCCTAGGCCAGGCGCCGGCTGTCATCGAGTCGAGCAGGAGCGCTGCCCAGCCTGGGGATCAGGCTGAGACCGCGCCGACCGGCGAGCCTCTGCACTGAGTATCCGGCCACCGCTTAACTGCTGCATACCTGGAGATCATTCATGCGACCTGTTCTCGTCCCGCTCGCTCCTGGCTGTGAAGAGCTCGAGGCCGTGACCATCATCGATCTATTGCGCCGGGCGCAGATCGAGGTGGTGACCGCTGGGCTGGAGCCTGGGCCGGTGACCTGTAGTCGGGGTACGGTGCTGGTGCCCGATGTTGATCTTGACGAGGTCGCTGAAGATGACTTCGAGATGATCATCCTGCCGGGCGGACAGCCTGGCGCAACCCACCTCGACCGCGATATCCGTATCCACGATCTGCTGGCACGCCAGGCGGCCTCAGATCGTTGGAGTGCGGCGATCTGTGCGGCGCCAGCGGTCTTGGCCAGTACCGGCCTGCTTGATGGTCGCGCGGCGACCTGCTTTCCCGGCGCCATCGACGCGGCCCGCTACCCCGAGACCCGGCTGCTGGAGCAGCCAGTGGTGGTCGATGGCAAGGTCGTGACCTCGCGTGGTCCGGGTACAGCCATGGATTTCGCGCTCCAGCTGATCGAGCTCCTAGTGGATGCCGACTGCCGTGCCCTGGTCGAGGCGAAACTGATGCGACCTGGTTGATGGCTGAGTCCGCGCTCGGTCTCGGCCTGCTTGCACTAGTGGCGGTCATCGGCAGTGCCTTTCTGGTCAGTGCGCGCTTGACCTCGTTCTTGGCGCGCGGGCAGCTGCAGTGGCTTCATGTGCTTGATCATCCCAATGCGCGCTCACTGCATGCGCAACCGGTACCGCGCACAGGCGGCCTCGCGCTGCTCAGTGGCTTGGTGGCCGGCTGTCTGCTGGGGCTGTTGATCCGCGGCACGACCAGCGATGCGCTGCAAGCAGCCGCCCCCTTAGCATGGCTTGGCGCTGCCCTGCTGCTCGTCGCGACGGTCTCCTATTGGGATGACCGCATCGAGCTTTCGCGCCGACTGCGGCTGTTGGTACACCTGGCTGCCGCGCTCTTGTTGTGGCTAGGCGGCTTGCGCTGGGACCAGCTCGGTCTGCCCGGTGCCATGATGCCATTGCCGCTCTTGCTCGCCCTGCCACTGACACTGCTCTACAGTATCTGGATGCTCAATCTGTATAACTTTAT
This sequence comes from Halochromatium sp., assembly GCA_010912705.1. GTDB lineage: Bacteria > Pseudomonadota > Gammaproteobacteria > Chromatiales > Chromatiaceae > Lamprobacter. The sequence goes on along the minus strand of POWB01000013.1, from coordinate 85,018 downwards.
GGATGGCATGGACGGACTCGCAGGGGGGATGGCCAGCATCGGTTTTGCTGGCCTAGCCCTGCTCGGCTACCAGGCCGGTGATCTCACCTATGCCCTCTGCTGCGCTGCAGTGGCCGCGGCCGCGGCTGGCTTTCTCACCGGCAATCTGCCTCCGGCACGCATCTTTCTAGGCGATGTTGGCGCCTCCAGCCTGGGCCTGCTCGCCGCCGGCTGCACGCTCTGGGGCGCGAGCACCGGACTCTTTCCGCTGTGGATCGGCTGGCTGATCTTCTCGCCCTTCATCCTCGACGCCACCTGGACCCTGCTGCGCCGTGCCAGGCAGGGCGAGCGCATCTGGGATGCGCACCGCTCCCATCATTATCAGCGCTTGGTGCTGGCTGGCTGGGGACATCGACGCACCCTGATCTGGGCGTTGTTATTGATTGCCGCGGTGACCGCTAGCGCCCTGGCCGCCACCAGGCTAACCACCCTGGAGCAGTGGCAGCTAATTATTGGCTGGGCGGTGATCTTTGTCTTGATTCATTATCGCGTCGGCCTCGCCGAGCGCGCCCGGCCTGGCTGACCGCGGATGGTGACGCGCTGGTACGAGCGGCTGCGCTCGCGCTTCTTGGCCTTTCTGCACGACCTGCTCTGGGTGCCGATCGCTTGGATGGGCGCCTACTGGATGCGCTTCAATCTCGGCGATGTCCCGCACGAGTTTTGGGGCGCGGCCTGGGAGCTGCTGCCATTAGTCATGCTGATCTGCGCGCTGGTCTACTCGTCCTTCGGCCTCTATCGCGGCGTCTGGCGCTTCGCCTCGCTGCCAGACCTGTGGCGGATCGCCCAGGCTGCCACGGTCACCACCTTCCTAGTCGTGCTGACCCTGTTCCTGCTCAGCCGGAACCAGTTTCTGCCGCGCTCGGTGCCGCCCTTGTTCCTAGTGTTTCAGTTGATCGGCCTGGCCGGGCCACGGCTGCTCTATCGCCGGCTCAAGGACCACAGCCTTGGCCTGCATCCCGGCGAGCGCGTGCTGGTGGTCGGTGCTGATCGGGCCGGCGAGATGCTGGTGCGCGATATGCTGCGCGACCACAGCCGCCAATACAATCCGGTGGCCTTTGTCGATGACAAACTGCGCCGTCAAGGTGGCGACATCCATGGCGTGCCGGTCAAAGGCCGCTCTGCTCAGATCCCGGCCTTGGTCGAGTCACTGGCCATCGACCTGATCATGCTCGCCGTGCCCACCGCCTCGGATGCGCAGATGCAGCGTCTCGTCGAGTTCTGTGAGCGCACCGGCAAACCCTTTCGCACCGTCCCTCAGCTCAAATCGGTGTTGACCGGTGCCGTCACCATCAACCAACTGCGCCCGG
>POWB01000013.1:76690-83575 GCA_010912705.1 Halochromatium sp. | reverse complement strand
GGTCTCGATCGACGATCTGCTCGGGCGTAACCCGGTCCAGCTGGACTGGGATGCGATCCGTGCCGGCCTCACCGACCGCGTCGTACTGGTCACTGGCGCTGGCGGCTCGATCGGCTCCGAACTCTGTCGCCAGGTCATCGCCGCACGTCCTAAGCGCTTGCTGTTGGCCGATAACAGCGAGTTGAACCTGTATCGCCTCGATCTGGAGCTGGCGGCGCGCATCGATGCGCCCGACTTCGGCCTCTACCTGCTGGATGTGACCGACCGAGTCGCGATGGAACAGCTGTTCGAGCGTGAGCGGCCACAGACGGTCTTCCATGCCGCCGCCTACAAACAGGTGCCGATGCTTGAGGCGCAGGTGCGCGCCGCGGTACGCAACAATCTGCTCGGTACGGAGACGGTGGCAGACTGCGCTGATCGTCATGGCTGCGAGCGTTTCGTGCTGATCTCGACCGACAAGGCGGTCAATCCGGCCAACGTCATGGGGGCGACCAAGCGCGCCGCTGAGCTGATCTGCCAGGCCCGGGCGCAGCGCTCGCGCACCCGCTTCATTACTGTGCGCTTTGGCAATGTGCTTGGCTCAGCCGGTAGCGTGGTGCCGCTGTTTCGTGCCCAAATCGAACAGGGCGGGCCGGTTACCGTGACCGACCCCGAGATCGAGCGCTTTTTTATGACCATCCCGGAGGCCTGCCAACTGATCATGCAGGCCGCGCTCATCGGCACCGGTGGTGAGATCTTTGTCCTTGATATGGGCGAGCCGGTGAAGATCCGCTATCTGGCCGAGCAGATGATTCGGCTCGCGGGGCGCGAGCCGGACCGAGATATTGAGATCCACTATGTTGGGCTACGTCCAGGGGAAAAGCTCTATGAGGAGCTGTTCTACGAGCGCGAAGACCTCCTGTTGACCGAGCATGCGAAGATCCGTGCCGCACGGCGTGCGCTGGTTGTTCCCGAGGAGGTTGCCGCTGCCCTAGACCAAGCGCGGGCAGCGGTCGAGCAGGTTGATACGCAACGCCTCGTGCAGGCCCTGCGTAGACTGGTACCGGAATGGCAAGCTCAATTAGACGGAGACCGTACACCAAGCCATGAGCATGAGCATGATCATGATCATCTGACTGAAACAGGGGTTAGCGATTGCTCAATACGTTAGCAAGTATGGTTAGATTCCCTATCGGCTAAAGTTGAGATGGGTGCGGCCTCGACATGATGTCGCGTGATGTTGTGACGTGGCAAGAAGAGGCTCGCGCAGAGACGCAGAGGCGCAGAGACGCAGAGACGCAAAGGAAGAAAGCACTTGCTCGATGTTCCCAGTGCGCTTCTCTTATCCTTCTCTTCTTCTCTTCTTCTCTGCGCCTCTGCGCGAGAGATCTTTTTATGATGTTATCTACGCGACATGGCACCATCTGATTGACATTATGCGGAGACTGCACCCGTTGAGATGAGTAGGAACCTCTTGAAACTGATCTTATTCGAATGATGCAACAAACCTTAGCACGCGAGCCGCAACTGAATCTGGTCGATGACCTGCCGTTAGACGCCGAGCCCGCAACGATTGCGCTCGAGGTTGACTCCGGGACGGAACTGGCCGTGGATATCGCAACAGAGACTGGCCCAACCCCGGAGCAGGCGCTGATCAGCGCACTGCAACAGCGCGGAAAATGCACGCCGGGCGATCTGGCGCGCGCGCGAAAGCTCACCGAAGACAGTGGTGATCCGCTGCGGCTCATGTTAGTGCGTCTCGGACTGGTCTCGGAGCGTGACATGGCGGCTGCTGCCGCCGAGGTATTGGGCCTGGAGCTGATCACCGCCGAGCAGTATCCGGACCAGCCGATTGCCGAGGAGCAGCTCAGCCTGCGCTTCTTGAAGGATGCCCGGATCATGCCGCTGTCCGAGACCGATCAGGAGCTCACCCTCGCCGTCGCGGACCCGCTAGATGATTTCATCCCCAAGGCTGTGCAGATGGCAACATGCAAACATGTCAGTTTGCAAGTCGGACTACCGACCGAGATCCAGGCTGCACTCGAACGCGTCTACGAGCAGCCAGTCGACGACGATGCCGAGGCCGAGGTACAAGCAGAGCTCGGCAACTTCAGCGAAGAGGATATCGAGCATCTGCGCGATCTGGCCAGCGAGGCGCCAGTGATCCGGCTGGTCAACCAGATCCTGCAGCGCGCGGTTGAATCCCGTGCTTCGGATGTCCACATCGAGCCCTTCGCCGACCAGCTCAAGGTGCGCTATCGCGTCGACGGTATCCTCAAGGAAGGCGAGTCACCGCCGGTCAGCTCCACCGCGGCGGTTATCTCGCGTATCAAGATCATGGCCAAGCTCAACATCGCCGAGCGCCGGCTGCCGCAGGACGGGCGCATCCCGCAGCGCATCCAAGGCAAGGAGCTGGATCTGCGCGTTTCCACTGTGCCGACCATGTTTGGCGAGAGCGTGGTCATGCGTCTACTCGATAAAGAGAGTGTCAGCTTCGACTTCGACGCACTGGGTTTCGATGGCCCGCCGCGCGATCGGCTGATCAAGGTGTTAGAGCAGCCCTACGGCATCTTCCTCGTCACCGGCCCCACCGGTAGCGGCAAGAGCACCACCCTCTACACCGCGCTGAGCCGACTCAACACGGAACAGAACAAGATCCTCACGGTCGAAGACCCGGTCGAGTATCAGGTTGCCGGCATCAATCAGATCCCGGTCAAATCCTCGATCGGAATGACCTTTGCTGGTGCACTACGCGCCATCGTCCGTCAAGATCCGGACATCATCATGGTCGGCGAGATGCGCGACCTCGAGACCGCGCGTATCGCGGTACAGTCCGCGCTGACCGGTCACGTCGTGCTCTCGACCTTGCACACCAATGACGCCGCGAGCGGCGTCACCCGCCTGCTCGACATGGGGGTCGAAGACTATCTGCTCACCAGCACCATCAACGGTATCCTGGCCCAGCGCCTGGTGCGCCGACTCTGCCCGCAGTGTCGGCAGCCTTATGAGCCCCTGCCCGAGCTGGCCGAGAAGATTCGTGAGGCCGGGCTCATGCCAGCCAGCGCTGGTGCCAACAGCGGCGCTGAGCAGCCCCTGCAGCTCTATCGCGCTGTTGGCTGCAAGCAGTGCAACCACAGCGGCTATCGCGGACGCTTGGTGATCGCCGAGGTGTTATTGATGAGCGACCCTATCCGTCAAGCCGTGCTCAGCCACGCCACGGCTGGCGACATCCACCGCATCGCGGTCGAAGAAGGCATGGCGACCATGTATCGTGACGGACTGCGCAAGGCCGTGGATGGCCGCACCACCATCGAGGAAGTGATTCGTGTCGCTGAAGACAACTAACCATGCCACGCTATTACTATAAGGCGATTAGGCTCGACGGCGAAGAGGTCGAGGGTGAGCAGGAAGCGGCTGACGAGGCCTCGCTGATCAGGCGTCTCCAGGCCGAAGGCCTACTGCCGCTCAAGACCCGCTCGGCGGGGGGCTTGACCGCGCAGCTCGCGCGCCGTCGCCAGCGCAGCCTGCAGGCCAAAGACATCGAGAGCCTTACCCGTCAGCTCGCGACCTTGCTCGAATCCGGTCTCACCCTCGATCGTTCGCTCGGGGTGCTCACTGAGCTGACCCCAGAGGAGCACGTGACTCGTGTGCTTAGCGATCTGCAAGAACGCGTGCGCGGTGGTGCCACCTTCTCTGCGGCACTCGAAGCGCAAGGCGGCCAATTTCCCAAGCTCTACATCAATATGGTGCGCGCCGGCGAGGCCAGCGGCGCCTTGGATCAGGTGCTCGTTCGGCTTGCCGACTATCTGGAGCGCAGTGCCGAGCTGCGCGGCACCGTGACCTCCGCGCTGGTCTATCCGATGATCCTGCTCCTCGTCGCCGGGCTGTCGGTGATCATGCTGCTGGTCTTCGTGGTGCCACAGTTCACCGTTTTGTTTGAAGACATGGGCGCGGCACTGCCAACACCGACGCGCATCGTGGTTGGTGCCGGCGACCTGTTCCGCGACTACTGGTGGGCGCTGCTGGTGCTGGTGGCGTTGATTGCCCTGGTGCTGGAGCGTTGGCTGCAGAACCCGGAAAACCGTCGCGCCTTCGACTATCGGGTGATGCGCCTCCCCTTATTTGGCGACCTGATCTGGAAGATGGAGACCGCGCGCCTCTGCCACACGCTGAGCACCCTGCTCAAGAATGGCCTGCCACTGCTGAGCGGGCTCAACCTGGCCAAAGAGGTGGTCAACAATCGGAAGATCGGCGATGGACTTGACGAGGCCGCTGATGATCTCAAGCACGGCCGCGGACTCGCTGAGCCGCTGGCCAGCCGCGCCGTATTGCCGCAGCTAGCCCTGCAGATGATCCGCGTCGGCGAGGAATCCGGTACCCTTGACGCCATGTTGGCCAAGGTCGCCGACATCTTCGATCGCGAGACCCGCACCAGCGTCCAGCGCATGCTGACGCTGCTTGAGCCGGCCTTGATCATCGGCCTTGGCGTCATCGTCGCTGGTATCATTATCTCGATCTTGATGGCGATCCTTGGTGCCAATGAACTGGTGTTTTAGGCGATTTCTGATGCAGCGGGTTAGACGCAGCGAGGATCTCTGTCTATCTCTGTCTCTTGATAAGACCACGCAATGAGAGGCGCTCTATATCCATGGAAGTCATCGCCAGGTCTCGCTTGGAAAAGCCACTAAATCGGCAGATTCTCGACCGTCAGCGCCACCGTCTGTGTCGCGCCGATTATCAACGTATGGCTGAAGCGGGCATTTTTTCTGAAGACGATCATATTGAGCTGATCGCTGGGGAATTGATCGATATGCCACCCATTGGCGACGAGCATGCGGGGTTGACGACCCAGCTCAATCATCTCATCTATCGCAGTGGAGTCAAGGATGCACTGGTGTCGGTGCAAAGCCCTCTGGTCTTGGATGACCACAACGAGCCCGAGCCGGATCTGATGCTACTGCGTTTCCGCGCGGATTATTATAAGCGCGCCAAGCCGCGCGCGGCGGATGTTCTGTTGTTGATCGAGGTCGCGGATTCTTCGCTGAGCTATGACCGCTCGGTCAAGCGGCCACTCTATGCCCAGCATGGCATCGCGGAAGTCTGGATTGTGAATCTTCAGGATCGCGTGGTGGAGGTTCATCGTGATCCGGATGGTCAGGATTACCGGGATAGCTGGCTGGCGCGCGCCGGGGATCAGCTGCAGTCGCGACAGGTGCCGGATTTTACCCTTAGCGTATCCGAATTGCTCGCCTAGGTCTTTTAAGGATCTCAGGAGCAGACCATGACCGATGATGTCGACAATCTCGTGCTCGAGCACTTGCGGGCCATTCCTGGCGAATTCAGCGATGTCAAAGAACGGCTTCTCTTAACTCTCATGAAGATTAATCTCATGCTCATAAAACAAGGCTCAAAATCCCAACGAAAAATCCGCGGCTTCACCCTGGTCGAACTGTTGGTCGTGCTCGCCATCCTCGGCTTGCTCGCTGGTCTGGTCGGCCCGCAGGTGATGAAGTTTCTCGGCAGCTCCAAGACTAAGACCGCCGCACTACAGATCGAAGACCTAGGCGCCACGCTCGATCTCTATCGGCTTGAGGTTGGGCGTTATCCCGGCACCTCAGAAGGGCTCGAGGCGCTGGTCGCTGATCCTGGCAATACCCCGAATTGGAATGGTCCTTACCTGAAGAAATCTCAGGTGCCGAAAGACCCTTGGGGCAACGCCTACCAATACCGCTCGCCGGGTCAGCATGGTCCCTATGACATCTGGTCGCTAGGTGCTGATGGCCAAGAGGGTGGCGAGGGTGAAAATCAAGATGTCAAAAGCTGGGAGACGAGCTAAGGCCATTGCCAAAACCGCTTGCTCCACGCGGCTTCACCCTGGTCGAGCTACTCGTCGTGCTCGCCCTGGGTGGTTTGCTGCTTGCGCTGACACCACCGCTGATCACCGCCGCTTTGCCTGGGGTGGAACTCAAGGCGGGCGCCCGTCGTGCCGCTGGTGCCTTGCGCCAGACCCGGGAGATCGCAATTGCAACGGGTAGCGAGGCCGTTTGGCTGCTCGACACCGAGTCTGGCCGGTATCAGATCGAAGATCAGGCGCGATTTGGTGCCTTCCCCAGTGGTATCGACATCGAACTGGTTGCGGCGCGCGATGAGCTACGCAACGAGCGTCTCGGCGGTATCCGCTTCTTTCCTGATGGCAGCTCCTCCGGTGGGCGGGTGATCCTCAAACGCGGTGACGGCGGCTATCAGGTCGGGGTCAACTGGCTGACGGGTCGAATTCTGGTCGCCGACTGGGAGGCAGACTAAGTATGTCTGGCTCGCGCATCATGAATGGCAGTGGGCGGCAATCCGGACGTCAACGAAGGCAGCATCAAGGGCCGCAAGGAGGGCCGCAAGGAGGGCCGCAAAAGGCGCGGCAAGGCGGCTTCTCCCTGCTCGAGGTCTTGGTCGCCTTTGCCGTTCTGGCGCTCAGCTTAGGTCTGCTCCTGCAAATCTTCTCCAAGGCAATGAGCACGGCCGCCATCGGTGAGACCTACAGCCGAGCGGTCGCCCTCGCCGAGGCCAAGCTCGACGCGGTTGGCACTGATGTGCCCTTAGAAGAGGGAGTGCACAGCGGTGATCCGGAAGCCGGGATGGACTGGATCATCCATATCGAGCCCTATCAGCTACCGGACTGGCTTGCTGAGTCTGCGCCCTTGCAGCCCTATCAGGTCACCGCGGTCGCCTCCTGGCCGAGCGCGCGTGGCACTAGGCGCGTGATGCTGCGTACGGTTCGGCTCGGGGAGCCACTGTTGTGAGAGGGCGTGGTTTTACCCTGGTGGAGCTGCTGATCGCGCTATCACTGATCGGCATCATCACCCTGCTGCTCTTCTCCGGGCTGCGTTTGGGATCAAGGAGCTGGGAGGCGGT
>POWB01000013.1:0-76591 GCA_010912705.1 Halochromatium sp. | reverse complement strand
CCTGTTGTGAGAGGGCGTGGTTTTACCCTGGTGGAGCTGCTGATCGCGCTATCACTGATCGGCATCATCACCCTGCTGCTCTTCTCCGGGCTGCGTTTGGGATCAAGGAGCTGGGAGGCGGTGAATCATGTCTCTGAGCGCGTCGCCGATCTGCGCATCGCCCGTCAGTGGATTGAGCGCAGCCTGCGCCAGACCCAAGCCATCTCGGTGATCTATGATGGCACTGAGCAGCCGGTGTTCGCCGGCGATGCTGAGACCTTGGAATGGGTTGCGCCGCTATCCGCCCATGTTGGGATTCCGGGCCTCTACATCCTGCGTCTGGGGCTGGAAGCGGCAGGCGAGTATCCGCGCCTGGTCCTAACCCGATGGCTGCTGCATCCGGAGGTGCTCGCCGGCGAGCAGGATACCCCCGCCTGGGAGCCGCTGATGGAGGCGCTAGGCGCGACTGCTAACCTTGGTCCCTTCGACCTTGACCTGGCCGCCGGGGCCTATGGTCGAACGGTGCTGCTGCCCCAGGTTGCAGTCTTTCAGCTTGCCTATTTCGGTCAGCAGGCCGGTGGCTTTGAGCCTGAATGGACAGAGGAGTGGGTCGAACAGCGCAAACTACCGGTAGCGGTGAGCCTCAGCCTGATGACCCCTGATCAGTCTTGGCCAGCAAGCCTGGTCAGACTGCCAGGGTCGGAAGTGATCGATGAGCAAGGTTTCTGAACCGCGGCTTGCATTCAGGCGCAGGTCGCTGCTTCAGCGCCAATCGCCACGGGGCATGGCGCTGGTGTTGGTGATGTGGGTCATCGCCTTGCTAACGGTGATGGCGCTCGCCCTCACCCAGCTCCAGCGGACTGAGCATGCCTTAACCGCCAATCAGCTCGATAGCGCGCGGTTTCGCGCGCAAGCCAATGCAGTCTTAAACCTGGTCGCATTGAATCTAATGACGACGCCAGCCGTGACCTTCGAGGAAGAGGCCCTGGTCTTGGTGCCAGATGGCCAGCCGCGCGAGATGGTCTTCGATGATGCTCGCTTGATCCTCACCCTGTCCAATGAGGGCTCGAAACTGGACCTGAATGCCATCAACCGCGAACAGCTAACGACCCTGATCGAGTTTGCGCAGGGACCTGAGAGCCAAGATGAGCTGCTCAGGGATCAGATCGCGGATGCCATCCTCGACTGGCGAGATGAGAACGACTTGAACCTGCTCAATGGTGCGGAGGATGCAGACTACGCCGCTGCTGGCCTACCCTTTGGGGCGGCAGATCAGCCCTTCCGCAGTCTCGAGGAGCTGCGGCAAGTACTGGGGATGTCCACGACCCTCTATGCTGGGCTGGCGCCTCATCTCAAGGTTGAGCAGACTGGCGTGAGCCCCTTAAATGTATTCGCGGCCGGGCAAACGCCTGGGGGCGGCGCGTCTGGTGTCAACGAGACCTTTGCCGCCGCACCGGTACTAGCCGCGCTACATGGCTATTCATTGGAGGATGCCGAACGTCTTGTCGAGGAGCGCTCACAAGGGCTCTTCGCCGATGATGATCAGCCTGAGCAGGTGCCGCTCGATCGCGGCGGCCCCCTCTATCATCTGCGGATCAGGCAACAAACGCTCAGTGGACCTGGTCGGAGCATGGAGGCCATGATTCGGGTTGACTCAGCGCTCGAGGTCTTATGGCGGCGGTTTGGTAGCGCTCCAGTTGGCCAAGATGCCAACACAGCGGATACGACCGCTGGGATCTAACCGCGCCTCCTATAGGCTTGATTTCAGCTATGGCAGCCAACAACCGACTCTCCAACCTAAGGATACCAGCACTGCGCTCAGCTGCTGTTGATGATCTGCTGAGGCGCTGGCGTTTGCAGGTGCTCGGGTGCCTGCCGCGTCGTCCACGCCTTTGGCTTGCATCGCGCCATCCCAACCTGGTCATTGTGATCGATGCGGATGAAGCGACACTCTTTCGTGATGTCATCGGTGAACGGCAACTGATCGGTTCGCTCGCGCTGCAGCCGGTGTCGGCGCTGTCCGCCGTGCTGCAGGGTCTCAACAAAGAGGCCTGGCATGATCGCATACTCGAATTACCGGCCGGACTCGTGCTCACCCGCCGCTTCTCGCTGCCCTCGCGCGTGCGTGACAATCTGCGCCAGATTCTCACCTATGAGCTTGACCGATTAACGCCATTCACCGCCGGCGAGGTCTTCTTCGATGCGCGAGTTGTGGCCGCAATGGGACAGGGAAGCAAGATCGATGTCGAGCTGGCACTCTGCCCACGTGATCAGGTTGCGGTCTGGATCGATCATCTGCGCGCCGAGGGCTTCCCGATCTCGAGGCTCACCTGGTCTGGTGCCTGGAGCGAGGCCAACCTGCTGCCCCCAGAATCGCGTTCGAGACGTTGGCGGCTCGCCTCTCTCATCCCCTGGCTCCTGTTGCTGCTGATTATGGCGCTGCTTGCCGCGACCTTGATGACTCCGCTCTGGCAGGGCAGCGCTTATCAAGAACGCATCACGCGTGCGTTACGAACGGTCACTGCTGAGGCGCAGGAGGTCGCGACGGTTCGGGAAGCACTCGAGACTGCTCGGCGAGGCAGTGTCGCGGTCGTCGAGCGCAAGCATCAGCATCCACGCATGGCGGACCTCTTACTGGAACTGACCCAGCTCTTGCCCGATGGCACCTGGGTACAAACCCTCAACTATCGTGATGGCGAGGTGGATATCCGCGGTGAGTCGACGCAGGCGACAGCGCTGATTGGCCTCTTAGAGCGCGGTGCTGGCATCAGCAATGTCACCTTCAGATCACCCGTGATGCAGGTGGCCACCAGCGGCAGCGATCGTTTCCATGTCGCATTCGACTACCAGACGTCCGCACAATCGCAGCCATGACCATCACCCTAAGTCAACGCACCAGCTGCCAGCTACTGCTGAGCTTGCTGATCCTGCTGCCGCTCGGCCTGATCAGCCTGATTGCGGTTAGCTGGCTGACCGAGAACCAGACCCTTGAAGATCAGATTCAAACCGACCTTGAGCGACTGCAGCGCTACCGAGGGATTGCGGCGACCTTACCGGCGTTGCAACAGGCGCTAGAGCAGGAGCGCTCGAATGATGCCTTTAAGGCGTTCTACTTTGATGCGGACACACCAGCCCTAGCTGGTGCGCAGCTGCAAACACAGGTCCAAGAGATGGTGCGGACTGCCGGTGCCAGGCCGATCAGTACCCAGATCCTGCCGACGGACGCTCAGGATGATCCGCCTCGGGTCAGTGTGCGCATCCAGCTTCAGGGTACAATCGACCAACTCTTCCAGCTACTCTACCAAGTCGAGTCGGCTCGCCCCTTTCTATTGATCGAACAGATGTCCATCCGCTCGCAAGCGCGCTCCACTCCGCCGCCAGCACGGCGCGCTGCCAGGCGCCCCACAACGCCAGACAATCAAGATCAACTGACGGTCAGGCTGGATATCTTTGGCTACTTTTTGCGTCACGCCGGATGAAGCTGATTCTACTTGGCATTTCGATGCTCTTGGGGTTGATCCTGTTACTGCAGTGGCAGGACTGGCGTCAGCAGCTGCCTGCGTCGCCAGAGGCGGCCACTCCAGCCGAGCTGCTAGAAGGCCCCTCGGATCCGCCGCCGAGTACGGAACTGAGTATCCTGCAGCCCGAGGATGAGTATATTGCAGTGATGGAGCGACCACTCTTCTTGCCCGATCGGCGCCCGGCACCTGAGGAGTCAAATGCGGAAGAGACGCCGAATCTGGATGAAGAGATCGCTGAGCTGGAGCGGCTAGATGTGACGGCCACCTTAATCCTCTCGCCCACCGAGGCCTCGGTCTGGCTCCGGGATCTTGGTCAGAAAGAGCTGGTACGACTACGCCCGGGTGATCAATATCAAGGATGGACTGTTGCCCAGATCAACCGGGATCACATCCTCATGGAGCGACAGGGCGTTACCGAAACGCTAGAATTATTAGATTTCTCAAAGCCTGCTTTGCCGCCGTCACGCCGACCTGTTCGAGCAATGCCGCCATCACGCGGGCGTGAAGCGCCAGATCCTTCTCAACGCAGCTCAAAGCGTCCCTAGTCCTGACCTCGGCTCGCCCAAGCACCTTAAATGAGTTTTTTATGTTGAAAGCCAGCGGTGGTCGACAAGACCCTTGCGTCAGTCCCTCTCAGTCTGTCTTGCTCCTGCTGGTGGCAATCCTGCCCTTGCTCCTAGGTTGTGAGTCCCTGGTTTGGGATCCAACGGAGGGTATCTCCAGTACCGAAGGCCATACCAGCGTCGGCGAGCGCATCGGGACCGATCGTGGCCCGGTGCGGGCAACCGGCGGCATTGCCTTAGGTGATGATGCCCCGGTGCGTCCCCCTGATGCCATTCAAAGCGGCACAGGTACCTTCGTCAGGCCTGTTGCGGCGCCGCGTGATCGCGGCCAGGAGATCCTTGGTCCAGACGTATCGCTCAACTTCGATAACACTGATATCCGCGAGGTCGTCAAGATCATTCTGGGTGATGTGCTGGAGGCCAGCTATACCCTCGATCCTGCGGTACAGGGAACAGCGTCCCTGACCACGGCACGACCAATCAGTCGCGAGCTCCTCATCCCAACGCTCGAGACCCTGCTACGGATGAACAACGCGGCGCTGGTCGATCGCGGCAGCCGCTTCGAGGTGGTGCCTATCAGCAATGCGGTACGCGGCCGCGTGGTGCCCCAGCTTGGCACCTCAGCGCGCGCCCTGCCCGAGGGCTATAGCGTCCAAGTGGTCCCGCTCGAGTTCGTTGGCGCTGAGGAAATGACCAAGATCCTCGAGCCCTTAGCGCCGGAAGGGAGCATCGTGCGCGTCGACACCATGCGCAATCTGGTCGTCTTAGCCGGCAGTGGTCCGGAGATGACCAGCATGCTGGATACGGTGCAGATGTTTGATGTCGACTGGATGGCAGGCCTCTCAGTGGGCTTCTTTACCCTCGAATACGCCAAGGTCAATGACGTCGTGACCCAGCTCGAGACCCTGCTGTCGGATGAATCGGTCAATTCCGCGAAAGGCCTGTTTCGGTTTGTGCCAGTGGAGACCGCCAATGCCCTGTTGGTCGTCTCACCCCAGCAGCGCTACATCGCACGGATTGAAGACTGGATCGAGCGCCTGGATCTTGCAGAGGCCTCAGGCACCTCGGCACAGCGTCTCTATGTCTATCGGGTGCGCCACGGCAACGCGGAAAACCTGGCCGACATCCTCACCACGCTCTTCTCTGACGGCTCCGGCGGCTCCCGCAGCCAACGCAGTGTTGGCGGCATTGCGCCCGGGCGAGCGCAGGCGTCGATCGGCGGCAATAGCGATACCGGCGCTGCAGGCGGAGGCGGATCGGCCTCGCCGCGTGCCAGCGCGAGCACAGTTACCCTGTCATCTGAGGTCAATATCGTCGCCGATGTGGTCAACAACTCGCTGCTCGTGCGCTCGAGCCCGCGCGATTACAAGAAGATCCTCGATGCCTTAAAGCAGCTCGATATCGTCCCGCTGCAAGTGTTGGTCGAGGCGACCATCGTCGAGATTCAGCTCACCGGCGGCCTTGAGTACGGGGTGCAATGGCGCTTCAAGGGGCCGGCGGTTGAGGGGTATCAGAGCCGAGCGTCTTACACCAAGGGCGCTGGTGATGATCCTGACATCCCAAGCGTGGCAAGTCAGACCTTTCCAGGGTTTAACTGGTCGGTAGTGCTACAGCCAAGCACCATCAAGGCAACGCTATCGGCGTTGGCAGAAGACAATCTGGTCAACGTGCTCTCATCACCCTCCGTGATGGTGATGGATAACCAGGAGGCCAAGATGCAGGTCGGCGATGAGGTGCCGATCCCGACTACCCAACAACAGGGAACCTCGGTCACCGACCGCATCATCAACCAAATCGAGTATAAAAAGACCGGCGTACAACTCTCGGTCACACCCAGGGTGACGCCCGGCGGCCTGGTGCAGCTTGATATCAATCAAGAGGTCAGCTCGGTGATTCGCGATGATGCATCGGCCTCCACCAATAATGCGCCCTCGTTTCGCACCCGCACTATCACCAGCAATGTTGCCGTGCGCTCCGGGCAGGCTGTGGTCCTCGGCGGCTTGATCCAAGATGAGAGTTCAAACGGCAAGTCAGGCGTTCCAGGTTTGTACCGGGCACCGCTGATTGGCGGGCTGTTTGGCCAAACCAGCCGCAATTCACGACGCACTGAGCTGGTCGTGATCTTGACCCCCCGCGTCATCACCTCCGATGCCGACATTGACGCGGTGACCGAAGACTTTCGCCGTAAGGTGCGCAATCTTGACCCGCGTCTCTGACCTGCTGCCCGCGTCACAAACTGGTATGGCGTCGACCTCTCCTGATCATGCAGCGATCGCTCGTGAAGTCTTTCGTATCGAGGCTGAAGCCATTGCCATGCTCGAGGCGAATCTTGATGATCGATTTAATGCGGCTGTCGATGCCATGCTTGCGACTCGTGGCCGGGTGATTGTCTGTGGCATGGGCAAGTCCGGTATCATCGGCAAGAAGATTGCCGCCACCCTGGCGAGCACAGGTACCCCTTCGTTCTTTATGCACCCGGGTGAGGCCTTTCATGGCGATCTTGGGATGGTCACCGCCGAGGACGTGTTCCTGTCGCTTTCCAACTCGGGGGAGACCGAGGAATTGGTCAAGTTGCTGCCCTTTCTACAAGACAACGGCAACTTGATCATTGCGCTCACCGGTAACGAGCGCTCCACCCTGGCCAAACATTGCCAGATCCATCTCTCGGTGAGGGTCGAGCGGGAGGCCTGCCCGTTGCAACTCGCACCTACCGCCTCTACCACCGCGACCCTGGCTATGGGTGATGCATTAGCCGTGGCGCTGATGAAGGCGCGTGATTTCCAGACGCATCACTTTGCCCGCTTCCATCCTGGCGGCAGTCTCGGGCGGCGCCTGCTGCAGCGGGTACGTGACGAGATGAGATCGATTAATCTTCCGATCGTATCAATCGATGCTAACGCTGATCAGTTGCTTTCTGTAATGACTGAAGGCAGACTTGGGATCGCTCTAGTGACGGATCAGTTTGGTCAAGTCTGCGGAATTATAACTGACGGTGACTTGCGTAGAGCGCTACTCACTCAGGGCGCCAGCTTCTTCTCCGCTCGTGCTGATAAAATTATGACGCCAAATCCAATCACTATCGGAGGTGATAGCAGTATGAGTGCTGCTCTAGAATTGATGGACATGCATCAGATTACGCTATTGGTCGTGGTGGATAACCAGAAAGTAGTTGGTGTTGTGCAGAAATAAAACCAGTTGTAATTAGCTCGTCTTTGGCCATTTTGGCAGTCTCCCAGGGCGGTAACTGACTGAAAAATCGTGAGGAGAAAAATTTAGAAAGGGTCAGCAAGGCTGGACTCCAAAAGTAGACCCCTTACTAATTTTTTCTGAATCATAAGTCTTTGAAAGTAAACGGTTTGCGGGCAGTGAAAAATGGCCAAAGTCGAGAATTAGAACGTCCTAGTTGTGAACCCGTTTTCCGGCAGTCAGGCCTGCGTTCTTAACATGCGATCAAAATATTCGATCGTCGGTTTTAAGCCCTCCCGGAGAGTGACTGTCGGTTCCCAATCTAGCTGCTCACGGGCGAGTCGAATGTCGGGTTGACGTTGACGGGGATCATCTTGAGGGAGTGGCTGATACTCAACAGCTGACCGAGAGCCAGTCAAATCCCTAATCGTTTCTGCGAGTTCTAACATTGTAAATTCAACAGGGTTGCCAAGATTTATGGGGCCTGTCACTGTATCGGCGCTATTCATCAATCTTAGAAAGCCTTCGATCAGATCAGCAACATAGCAGAATGATCTAGTCTGAGTGCCATCGCCGTAAATGGTGATCGATTCTCCTCTCAAGGATTGCACGATAAAATTGGAAACCACTCGGCCATCATTAGGGTGCATCCGCGGGCCATAGGTATTAAAGATCCGTGCAACCTTAATCGGTAGCGCGTGTTGGCGGTGATAGTCAAAGAACAAGGTTTCAGCGCATCGCTTGCCTTCGTCGTAGCATGAGCGAGGACCGATCGGGTTTACATGGCCCCAATAATGTTCAGGCTGTGGATGTACGATCGGATCGCCATACACCTCACTCGTTGAGGCTTGGAAGATCTTAGCTCCCGTGCGCTTCGCTAGGCCTAGAACATTGATTGCTCCATGAACACTGGTTTTTGTTGTTTGCACCGGATCGGCTTGATAGTGAATGGGTGACGCCGGACAGGCTAAGTTATAGATCTCATTAATCTCAACATAGAGCGGAAATGTTACGTCGTGGCGCAACATCTCGAAGTGTTGATGATCAAGCAGATGTGTGATGTTATCTTTCGTGCCGGTAAAGAAATTATCGACGCAGAGAACATCATGGCCATTTGCTAAAAGACGCTCGCAAAGGTGGCTACCTAAAAAGCCAGCGCCGCCGGTTACCATTACGCGAGTGCGAAGTGAATAGCCCATGAAATTTTAAGCTTTAATGCTCAGAAATGAGTTTGAGGGAGCTTTGCCAGAGTCAGGGACTCGGCACTGATACCCAAAAGTGTGTCATCACGCCACTTCAGTTGCAGATGTTCGAGTCTTGGGTTTTTGCCCAAGGTACTCAAACCCTGCTGCGACGCGCTCTTGCGACGGCTGAGGCAATTGTGATAGCTCATGCCATAGTGGATCTTCTCTACTATTAGGGTTCCGCCACCAGTTGAGTAGGTGGCCAACTTCGGCATTTTTGAACTGCTGCGCTGATTCTGAAGAACCCTCAGCACTTAACATCAATTCCACCTCTGACAGCAGCCACCCCAATGCATAGCCTGGGTGAAAATTGTCGGAAACGCACAGGTCCTGCTGCTCAAACTCGGCGAACCAACGTGCCAAGCCGTACCGCGTACAGTTATAAAAATGGTATGGCGGTTCATGTAATGGTTGCAAAAATGCTGTGTGAATAAATACCTTGCCTTCAGGCCGCAGGACGCGATAGATCTCACTAGCCGCCAGTACAGGATCAGCATAGTGCTCGAAGGCATTCATTGCCACCACAAGATCAAAGCAGCCATCTTGAAAAGGCAGATGGTGGGCATCGGCAACTAAATCAGTATTAGAAAATAGTGCCGCCTCGGCCTCAATAACATTTGCTGCTCGAGTCACAGACCCACCAGCACTGAGATTAAGCACCAAGCCAGAGGTCTCAGAGATCAGCTTACGGGCCCGCTCGCAGAGCGGATTACTCAGATGCGAGTCAGGATAGATAGCTGCTTCGTGCATCCCTTGGAACAGGATCGGCCGCCCATCTTGCACAGGCCAGTAAGTCTGCCCGCTTTCAGAAATCAACTCGTCTCCACGCTCGCTCAGCCGTAACCTCTCTTTGGTGATGGGACAACGAAGTAGATTAATCAGTAGTGCGAGCCGTTCTGAACGCTGTTCTGCACCGGCAAACACACTGTGCAGCGAATCCATGTCATTAGGCTTCGACTGTTGGAGATTAGAGTTAGTATCAGTGGCATCAAGGGCGGCGAGATCCGCCTTGGATAATGATAGCAACGCCAGGCCAATGGATTTACGATCGAGCCAGGGGTGCCTCCGGAAGATCTCCTGATACAGTTTGCGCTCGATCTCCTGCCGATGGGTTAATGTTCTCAGCATAGACTGCTCGTGCACACGATAGAGCGCGAGGATCTCAGGTACCTGGAGCCCCCACAAGCCGCGCTCGACAAACTTGCACCAAAGATCATAATCCTCCCAGCCGTGCAGGTTTTCGTATCCACCAGCGGCAGCCCAAGCAGACTTTCGCAGCATCACCATCGCGTCAATATAGTTGCCATGCGCGATCCGCTCAGCGGACCAGGGTTCGGTTCCCATCAGATGTGAGGTATCGCCCATCTGCTGAATCAGCGGATAGGCCATTGCTGCCGTGCTGTTGTGCAGCGCAGCCAAACAGGCCTCAAGACATCGCGGCAACAGCTTGTTGTCGGGGTCTAGAGGCATGATAAAGGGTGACTTGGCAAAGGCAATTGCAGCATTGCGCGCTGAGCCTAAAAACGCATTTTTATGATTTTTTAGGAGTGCCACCCGGAGAAAACGCCCCGCGTTATCTTGTAGCCACTTCTGTGCCACCGCTAAGGAGTGATCGGTTGAGCAATCATCAATTACCACTAACTCAATATCCAGAAGAGTCTGTGCCTTGACTGAGTCCAACGCCTCCGCCAAATAGTGCGCGTAGTTATAGACCGGCATGACGACAGCAGCGCTGGCCAATGGGAGACGCTCATGCAAGAAAATAACATCGTGCTCGGGAATCAATGGCAGTGCAATGGAGTGCTCTAATGGACGCCCAAGCACATTACTGCGCTTGGCTAATGGGTCAGCACCAGTGCGGCACGCCCAGTCCAGTAGCACCTGCATCTCTTGGGCGCGCGAATCGGGCCCATAGCGCCAGAGAACCGCGTGAAGGGCATTGCGGGCAACCACTTGCCGGCGTTTAGTGTCAGTGATCAGCAGGCTAAGCGCATCGAACCACTCATCGCTGGATTCCGCAAGAAAGCCCGTGACGCCATCTTGAATAGCCGAGCGGTATGGACCGGTCGGTGAGGCAACCGTTGGCACTCCAACCAAGGCTGCTTCGAAAAACTTCAACTCGCTCTTGGCTTCGCAGAACGGGTTGCCGACCTCAAGCGGTGCCAGATTGATGTCAAATCGGGCCAGTTCTTGCGGCAAATCCTCTAGCACCACGGTCTTTCGCCACTCGATTTGCGCCTGCAGATCGGTGAAGTCCTCGAACTCACGCAGATCCAATGTCGCGCTGGTCGACTGAGGCCCGCCTCCGCCGTGGAATAAGACAAGTCGAGTTTGGGGATATGTCCGTAAGATCCGGGCAATGGCGCTAGCAGCGGCCGAAAAGTCTCGCTGATGGGTCCGCGTACCGGCAGCGTAGCCCAGTCGCACCAGGTTGCTGGGCTCAGGATGCTCATGGCGATCGATTGTTGCCCTATAGGAAGCCTCATAAACTGCGGCATCATAGCCATTGCGCAGCACCAGGGCCGGCTTTTCCAGTTCCCTGAGGGCAGCCGCTATGTTCTGCGTCGGACAAGTACAAAGGTCGGCCGCAAGCGCAACTTTGCGCACGCGTGCATAGTGCTCTCGCACAGCGTTCAAAGACAGCCCCTGTGTTCGGATGCCGTCAATCACCTCGACCGATGCGACCTCCGGATCGAACATCAGATCGTCCACGTCAAAGACGATACGAACGCCTGCGGCACGTGCAGCCGCAATCACCCGCGCCAAGGTATCCGACCAGGTCGCCCGCCATATCACCAGCAATTTGGCAGTACTGATCGTGTCGAGCTGAGCCTCAGCTTCGCCAACCGTTACAAGCAGGGTTTCAGCGCCGACCATGGTCGCAGCATCCGCGTAACGGACCACCCGGTAACGATGCCCAGGCGTGCCCGGCTCTCCAGAGATATAAACAACCCGTAGCCGCAGGTTAGTCGCTGCTGGGCGCCGTCGTTGCTGCAGCGGGACAGCGTTAAAGCCAGCCGGCTTTTTCAGGCGCGCGTACGTGCGGCCAACGACAATCCGGAGCTGCTGCCGGTAACGCGGGTCCCCCGCCAACAACGCGCGAGTCACTCTCAACATGCGCGCAGGAGATATCCGTTGCCAGAGCATGGCAAGAGCCCCCCGATAAGCGGGGTCGGCACGAATAACATCGATGGTCATCCGCAGAGGTGCCAAAATGCGCCAGGATGTCGATCCAAGGACCAGGTCGAGCTGCGTCTGACAAGCCGATAGCTGCTGTCGCAAGATAGTAATCTCTTGATCCTCTTGACTGCTCCCGTAAACGCCGGTTTCGGAACATTTAGGCCGTTGATGCAGGGCTTGAGACTGCGCGGTATGGTCCTGAATAGTGGCACCCATCCGTTTCTTCACCTATCGTTGAATCGCAGCAGGTACACCGAAAATGCGCACAGCTGCAGAGATCAATATGTATTAGCTAAGCGAATGACCAGGTAGCCGCATCCGGCTTTGGTCTAAATAGCCCGTCGTCGCCAAGATTCTGATTGTAAAATCGATCTTGAGCAGGCAGCCGTGCCAAAATCGCTGCTTCTTCTGCTGGGTCATCACTGTGGCTGCGGCTCATGCTACCATGATGAACCAGCTTGGCCTGCGGGCAATAAACGCAGCGATAACCTGCCTCGCCAAGACGAAGGCAATAATCCACGTCGTTATAGGCCACCGCAAAACGATTTTCATCAAATCCGCCGGTTTCCAGAAACAACCGCCGAGGTGTCAGCATACAAGCTGCAGTTACCGCAGCATAATTTCGGGTCAGCTGTGCATAATAAAGGTAGCCAAGCTCTCCACTTGTCAGATGTGCAAAGGCATGCCCGGGTTTACCGTGATAGCTCTTCAAGAGAACGCCGGCATGTTGCACTGAGCCATCTTCAAACAAGAGCCTGGCGCCGACTACTCCAACGCCTGGGATGCCCAGGTAGCCGACCATTGTACTCAACCAGTTCGGCGAGATCACGGCTGTGTCGTTGTTGAGAAACAGCACATAATCGGCCTCGACCCGCTGTACGGCCTGATTAATTAGATAAGCGAAATTGAACCGGCCCCCAGGCGAGGCAATCCGAATCACCTCATGCTTCAGCTGTAAGAGGTAATCGAGCGTCGCCGAATCATCGCTCTCATTGTCGATCACGTGAACAGTATAATTGCGATACTGCGTCCATCGCAGTGAATCGATGAGATATTGCAAAACCCCTAATTGATTTCGGGTAGGAATGATAATAGCGACCCGCGGACCCTGATCATCGAAACGTAATGCAGTTGCAGGTATCCGCTCTCGGTACGCCCAGCTTGGGCGGTTAGCCTTAGCCCGAAGCCTTCGGCGTTTGAGCGTTGTCCTTGTCACCTGCAACGTTGCGTCAAGCGCGGTTGCACTTTGAGAGTGCGCTGGGGGGGCGTCAACGTGGAACAGCACCTGCGCGATGTGTGCAACCCGATGATGGTTTTCGGTCGAAGATAATGCTAGCTCCTGTAGTACCGCAACCTCGATGTTGGTATCGACGAGTGTCCGTGTCGCGCTGCGGAACACGGCTTTTTGCAAACAGAACACAGGGCCAAAGTAAGGATAAGAGAGCAACAGTTCAGGCGACCAATCTGGCTTAAAGGCCGGCGCGTAGCGAGTCCGATCTGTTCGGCAATGGTCGTGGTCAAAGTAAACGAGGCTTGGCTGTTCTTCACCATCACAGGTCAGGTTCAGCGCCAACTCTGTCAGTGCTGCTGGATGCAGCTGGCAGCCCGCACCCATAACAAGCACATAGTCTCCACGCACCAACGCGCTTGCGGAATGCAGTCGACGACCTAGCGAGCCTGTGGCGGTGACCTGGCGTATGTCGATGCCAGGCCGCATCTTTTGCGCAGGGCCTTTTAAAACCGCTTTTAACTCAGCGCTATCGGCCGTTGCACCCGCCAAGCAAACCTCCCAATCCGGGTAGATCTGATCCTCTAGTCGTGCCAATAACTGAGCAATTGATATGGCGTCCAGATTGCCATCGACCACGACTAGGCTAATCAGCGGGCGTTGACGCAGCCGTTTGATCGCAGTATAGGCAGAGGCAGCCGCCGTCGAATCCCAGCGATGGTGATTCAACCAGTCTGAATAAGCCCTGGCCTCAAGCGATTGCCCATTTACTTCTGGCTCAACCTCAAGCGCGAAGCCTTCACTCGTGCCAACGCGGAGAAAATGGGTGAGTGGGTTGACTCTAGTCTTGCACAGCGCAGGATGTCGGCTCAAATAAGCGTCGAGGTCAAAAAGCGGGTTAGGTTGCCTTTTTTCTAAAAAACCAAACTGAGCAAAGTGGGCAAGCGGATTCATTCCCGCTGCTTTGACGTCTGGATTATTTCTCAAGTACCATGTTGAGGAAAAAAAAGGATTTGGGTCTCTGCCCTCTGCTGCCCCAAAGTCTAAATAGTGAATAAGTGGATTGATCCCTCTGGCGTTGACATCAGAATACTGAGAAAGATACCAGTGAGAATCAAAGAGCGGATGAGGGTCGTAGCCTCTGTGCCACCCTTTTGCTAGATAGTGCCTTAAGGGATTGTCCGACGGAGCGAAAAACTGACCGTAACTGCGTAAGTACCATGCGGTGTCGAATAATGGGTGTGGGTTTCGGAGTTGTGATGAGCCGTATCGCAAATAATGCTCAAGCGCATCACAGCGGGCAATGGCGAGGTCAGGGTAACTCGCCTGATACCAGCGTGCATCAAATAGGGCTTCGATGCCGTGCGCGGCGTTGCTATACTTCCCGTAAGCCATCAGCGATCGTTCCGGCGATGCAGGATATCGAAGCTTGGTAACTGGCCGATACGATGAGTAAAGTCAAGCACAGCGGGATTTCGTGGATATCCAAAACGATGCAGCATACTATCGCCAACAGACCG
The DNA here is from genome assembly GCA_010912705.1 of Halochromatium sp. Taxonomy (GTDB): domain Bacteria; phylum Pseudomonadota; class Gammaproteobacteria; order Chromatiales; family Chromatiaceae; genus Lamprobacter. The sequence goes on along the minus strand of POWB01000013.1, from coordinate 62,170 downwards.
TAGGAACGAGAACCGAGGTGGCCAACCAGGACACCGCGACTACGAGAACTGGGGAGAAAAACACCATGATGAACCTTCGTAATACGCTTAAATTAAAACTGAAAATGCTGTCTAGGACAAGGAGATGTGGATATCTTGTGCTGCTCAGTACCGCCTTGTTGTCGGGCTACGTGTCTGCCGCAACCTTTGTGGTTAACAACACTAGCGGTAGCCGCAGCATACCTAACTCGCTGCCCTGGGCTGTCCAGCAAGCAAACTACTTCAGCCCTGGCCTTGACTTTATCGCCTTCAACATTCTGGGCGCATCGAGTGCGTCTCCCGTCACCATCAGCCTCGACGATACCCTATACATCAACGAGCAACTTGTCATCGATGCGACTACGCAACCGGGCTACAACAGCATGCCTGCGGGTGGTGGCCTGAGCTTTCCCGCCGTCATTCTGGACGCCAGAGGGATGGAATCTGCCGTCTACTTCCAGTTCGGCAATGTCAGTACCCTGGCTGGCGTCGGCATCATCAACTATCGCTCGAACGCTGTCACCATCGGCCCAGAGTCGGAGGCGAACTGGGTGCGAGATAATTTCCTGGGTGTTGTCAGCCGAAACCAAGGATTTTCGTACGATCTTAACTACCAATCCCCGTACGGTCATGCGGGTACGCGCGGAGTTGGCATCGCCTCAAGCCAAAATGTACTTTTGCGCAATCTCATCAGCGGCAACGACAATGCAGTGACCATTGGCGACGACATTAACACTACGCAGTCTGCCGGTATCCGCTACCGCACCAATTCGCTGCAATCCAACTACATCGGCACCGATGCGAGTGGTCTAGCTGGGCTTGGCAACACGTCCGACGGCGTGTTTCTTGGCGCTGGTGCTGGTGAGACTTGGATTGGTCCTGGCAACGTCATCTCTGGTAACGACTCCGCAGGTATAGAACTGCTGCACCCATCCAACATTGGTAACGTGATCTTCGCCAACCACATCGGGGTTGACCGCGAAGGGACCGCCGTGATTGGCAATGGGGAAGTTGGCGTGCTTGCATCCAACGGTGCTTACTACAACGCTATAGGCGGCTCTTGGGGTGGTAATATCATCTCTGGTAATCGTTTAGGCGGCGTCGTCATTGGCCTCACTGCTCCCTCTCCTGGTACGACTGGCTCCGCCAACCTGATCTACGTACAGAACAACATTATCGGCGCAGACAAAACGGCATCCAACATGCTTGGCCTGCAAGATGTCGGCGTATCGGTAGAGGGAAATTCAACGAATGTGGTGATTGAGGATAACGTGCTCGGCGGCAACAACACCCACGGCGCCCAGTGTTATAATTCTCAAGGCAACTCGATCAGTTTCAACTGGATCGGCCTAAGTTACACGGGCGCGGTACTACCAAATCAGAATGGTTTCGGCATCTTTTTCTCAAACTCGCCCAACAATTGGACCGTTGACAATGAGTTCGGAGTCAATGGCCTCGGGGCGATCGGCACACAGTAGACTCTAACCAAGGCCGGCGGCTGGATCAGCGAATGTGCCCTATTGCTAGCCAGCCGCGCGCTGGCTCCAACGCCAAGCGGTCTCGATGATCATTTCCAAATCCGCGTATGCCGGCAGCCAGCCAAGCGCTTCGCGAATGCGTACCGCATCCCCCACCAGCTGTGGGGGGTCGCCTATGCGGCGTGGTCCCGTTTCTACCGGCACCGACCGTGCGGTCACACGCTGAGCGCAGTCGATCACCTCACGCACCGAAAAGCCCTTACCATTGCCTAGATTGTACGCGGTAGTTTCAGCCCCTGCCTGAAGCGCCCGAAGTGCCAACAAATGTGCATGGGCTAAATCGGTAACATGGATGTAGTCGCGCACACAGGTGCCGTCAGGTGTCGGATAATCATCGCCATACACAGTCACCGTGGGCAGTCGCCCGGAGGCGGCATCGAGCACCAGCGGGATCAGGTGCGTTTCCGGATCATGCACCTCGCCAAGCTCGCCATCCGGATCAGCGCCAGCGGCATTAAAATAGCGCAACGCAATCGCCCGCAGCCCATGTGCGCTGCCGAAATCTGCCAGCATCCGCTCCACCATCCATTTGGAAGCACCGTAAGGATTGATCGGCCGCTGTGGATGCTGTTCCCCGATAGGAACCTGCTCAGGTACGCCATAGGTGGCGCAGGTGCTGGAAAACACCAACTTGTCGATGCCTTGATCACGCATGGCCTCCAGCAGCGTCAGTGTGCCAGCGACATTGTTACGATAATACTTGCCAGGGTCTGCCATGGACTCGCCAACATAAGCGAAGGCCGCAAAATGCATCACTGCCGCAGGTCGATACTTGCGCAGCACCGCGTCTAGGCGAGCCCGATCAAGGATGTCACCATGTTCGAGCGGCCCCCAGCGCACGGCCCAGGGATGTCCGTTTACCAGGTTATCGTAGGCGATGGGTGAATAGCCGGCCGCCGCCAATGCCTTGCAGGCATGGCTGCCGATGTAGCCGGCACCGCCGGTGACGAGGATCGGAAGTGGCAGGTTGGACATCTCAGATGACACTGTGACGAGGCGGAGGGCGCCGGTAAGGGTTTGTCATGATAGAGCGGGTTATACTGAACAACAGTCTTCACGCAATTCTGGGGCCGCATACCAGTTTGTCTTATGCCATGAGGTGTACCTGACCATGGCTAGCTCCTTACAAATACGGCTACCGATGTAGCCAGTGACTAGGACGGGAGTTGACATGTGCGCAGACATCTGCGAGGTTCGCCTGGCGGCATCGCCGGTGATTATCAGTTGATGGGTGAATGTTACAGTGGTTGCGCTTGGCTGTCTTCCCTGAACCCGGATGTTGGGATGCAGTCGTCGCGGTATTCATGGATACTATGAAATTCTGGTCAAAAGTGGGGGTGAGGGTGGCGGCAAGTTGCCTCACATGACTCGGTTATCGGCTAACCTCTGCGGTCTTGGTCCCTAGGGTCAGCCATCACGGGCGGCATTCCATTCAACACAGTTAGCGCGTACGCGAACATGGACCAAGACTCTCGGGAGGGGGCTGGTTCTGTACAGGGCGACTATCTGTTATCGACGGCTAACCTAATACAAACACTCAAGGTGATGACGACAACTGCATCCGGACTTGTCAGCAAGGTACAGCTGGTGCGCGCTTGGCGCGATATCGCCGCCGGATGGTGCTTACGGCGCCTCTGGGGAACCCTGGCGTTGCAAGATATCCGCCAGCGTTACCGGCGATCGAAAATTGGCCCATTCTGGTTGACTATCTCGATGGGTGTCATGATCGGTGCCCTTGGCCTGCTCTACGGGACCTTGTTCAAGATCGAACTCGGTGACTTTCTGCCTTACGTTGCCGCAGGATTTGTCGTTTGGGGTCTGATGTCGGGCTTCGTCATGGACTCAACCAACTCGTTCATTGCGGCAGAAGGGTTGATCCGGCAACTCTCGGTGCCCTTATCAGTCCACATCTATCGCGATATCTGGCGCAATCTGCTGATCTTCGCTCATAACTTCTGGATCTTTGTGATCATCAGCCTGTTGTTTGGAGTTTTTCCTGGACCATTCGCGTTCTTGCTTGCTTTGCTGGGTGTCTCAATACTCGCCTTAAACGCACTGTGGCTCGGCTTATTGCTCGGCTTGATAAGCGCGCGCTTCAGAGATATCCCGCAGATCATTGCTAGCGTCATACAAGTTACATTTTTCTTGACGCCCATCATCTGGCAAGCAGACATGCTCCCTGAACGAGCGATCGTACTCAACTGGAACCCGTTTTATCACTTTCTTGAGCTTGTCCGTGCACCACTTCTAGGCCAATTTCCATCATTTTCCAATTGGGTTGCGGTGTTGCTGATGACCGCAACTGGTTGGCTCCTAACGATCTTCATCTACGCCAAGTACCGCTGGCGAATCGCTTACTGGGTCTAGCACTATGGCTTCGGTTGAATTAAGATCGGTTTCGGTTACCTTTCCGATTTTCTCGGCGACTCATCGGTCGTTGAAAATGAGTCTGCTTCCTGGAAAGGCGGGAGGAGCTATCGGTCCAGATGCCGAGGCCGTTGGCCGCACTGCAGTGCGTGCGCTTAGTGATATTTCACTAAGTCTGCAGCATGGGGATCGACTTGGTCTCATCGGTCATAATGGTGCTGGAAAGACAACCCTGTTACGCGTCCTAGCTGGTATCTACGAGCCAGCCGCTGGCATTGTCAAAATTGGCGGTAAGGTCGCTCCACTGTTTGATATCAACCTTGGCATGGACCCCGATGCAACCGGCTACGATAACATCTTGCTGCGTGGCCTATTTCTGGGGCTGACCAGAAATGAGGTTGAAGCACGTATCCAAGGCATTGCTGATTTCACCGAACTCGGGCAGTTTCTTGACCTACCTATCCGTACCTACTCGAGCGGCATGAGGTTGCGGTTAGCGTTCGCAGTCTCGACCTCGATCGAGCCAGAGATACTGTTGTTAGACGAGGGTATCGGCGCGGGCGATGCAGCCTTTGTCCAAAAAGCAAAAGCACGCCTTGGGGAGTTTACAACGCGCGCCGGCATAATTGTATTGGCCTCGCACTCTAACTCACTAATTCAAGAGATGTGCACAAAGGCTGCCCTGATGGAACACGGGCGAATTGTGGAAATTGGGGAGACCACGCGCGTACTTGACACCTATACCGCACGGTTTGCAGGCGAGGCAAACGTGACCGGATAGAGATTGGCTTCAGCCCCAACCCAGTCTAAGCACCGAGAAAGTGCAGTTAAACCGAGTACTTTAGTCGCACTTGTATTTGGGAGCTTACCCTTAAGTTCGGATTCCGCCTAGTACTTCATGCAGATTAGCTCAGAGCAGATGTCATACAGTGATCGCCAGAAAGCGGGTGATCGCTCTAATGGGGTGAATGACAAAACCGCCTTGCTCGTTTTAGGGATGCACCGCAGTGGCACCTCGGCGCTCACACGGGTAATGAGTTTACTGGGGGCTGTGCTTCCGGCCAACCTCATGCCGGCGGCAGACGATAACAACCCGAGCGGTTTCTGGGAGTCGTCGAAACTGCAACGTTTTCACGATGATCTGCTGGCCTCCGCTGGTTCCAGCTGGGATGACTGGCGTGGCATTCAACCGCAGTGGTACCGAAGTGCGATCGCTGGGGAATTCGCGCATAAGGGCCGTGAGCTGTTAGCGTCAGAATACGGTTCTGTACCGCTGTTGGTACTCAAAGATCCACGCGTTTGCCGGTTCGCTCCCTTCTGGTTCCGGCTGCTTGAGGGTGTTAGCGTCCAGCCGCGGTCTGTGTTGGCGGTGCGGAACCCTATGGAGGTAGCTGATTCACTGAGGCGCCGTGATCGCATGTCGCCGTCTAAATCTCAGCTCCTCTGGCTGCGTCATCTCTTAGATGCCGAATATGAAAGCCGACAATATCCGCGGGTAGTGGTCTCGTTCGAACGGCTGCTGGAGGACTGGCGGACATCGATGAACCGAGTAGGAGATGTGCTCGAGATTGCTTGGCCCCAAGCTGGCGCCGCCGCCACAGCCCGTATCGAACGATTTTTGGAGCCTGCGTTACGACACAATTGCCGAGCCGCGGAGGAGGTGTTCTCGAGCGCAGGGGTGCTGGACTGGGTCAAGGAGGCCTACGCAACCATGTTGCAACTGGCCGAATCAGATCATGAAGATGCGGCTCTGCAGGTTCTCGACCGTATACGCGACGAGTTTAACCGCGCTAGCGATGCGCTCGGCACCGTCGCTTGGTATGCCGAGACTTCCGTTAACCTAGAACAGCAGCTGACCACCCGAAACTCGGAGGTAGAGCAGCTGCAGCAGGCGATCGCTGCCGCAGAAGAACTATTACAACAGGAGCGGGATCGCATCAGTCAACTGCACCAAAGCGTTGCCGAGCGCGATGCCCAGCTGGAGGCGGAACGGGAGATGGCTGGACAGTTGCAGCAGCACGTTGCCGAGCGCGATGCCCAACTTGCCCTTGAGCGAAATCAGGTCAGCGAGCTGCAGCAGCACGCGGCCAATCTGGCGTCTCAGCTGCAACTGCTGGCTCAACAAAGGCAGGCGCAGGATGACCAAATTGCTGCGCTCACGGCCGATCTCGGACAGCAGAACGCCGCCGCGCTAGCGATGCGCCTTGATTTCGAGACGCGCCTCGATACTGAGCGTCAGATCTCACGTGACCGCGTCTCCCTGGAAAGGGGTCGCCTTTCTAAGGCCTTGGCGGAGCAGCATCAGCAGCTAACGGCCGTCAGCTTACGGCTCAGCGATCTGTACGGCTCTCCGAGCTGGGTGCTGGCCGCACCACTGCGCGTCCTCGAACGGACCACACCGCGATTGACGAAAGGCCTGGCGTCAGCATCGAAAACACTCGCCTTTTCCCTGAGCTTTCGGCTAGCTCGCCGCTTGCGTTTACGTCGCGCGGCACGCGAGATTGACGCATCAGGTCTGTTTCATGCTAGCTGGTATCTCACGACTTATCCGCGAGCAGCGCTCAGCGGCACAAGGCCAAATCTGCATTGGCTCACCGAGGGTTGGCGCCAGGGTTATCAACCGCATCCCGCCTTCGATCAGCTCTATTATCAGATTGGCCTAAAGCGAGCTGGCGATCGCTTGATAGACATCGATCCGCTAACGGATTATCTCAACCGTAGCGCGGAGGCAGTTGTCGATCCGCACCCACTGTTTGATACCCCTTGGTACTTGCAACAGCTTGCCAGGCTCGGCGAACGGCTGTCAGTCACACCGCTACAGCACTACTTGCAACGCGGTTGGAAACTTTGCCTTGATCCGCATCCTGCATTTTCAACCTCTTGGTATCTCAGCGCCTATGCGGACGTTGCAGAAGCCGGGATGAACCCGCTGCAGCACTTTTTGGAGTATGGATGGAAAGACCAACGTGATCCCAGTCCAACGTTCAACTTGGGCTGGTATCTGGAACAGTATCCAGACGTTGCTGATTCCGGCCTAAACCCATTTCTTCACTTTGTCTGCTATGGTGCAGGCGAGGGTCGGCTCGGCGCCCCTGCTGACCAGATTCAACACGAACACGCCGCGGTTGAGCCGCTGGTCTTGAACTCAGTCAAGAAGGTTCCTTGCCCTGGAGAGTCCGCTGTTGATTCCGCCAAGGCTCACTTGGATTGCGCTGAGCCTGAGCCTCGAGGGAGCAAGGAAGACGCTCAGGCGCCATTGCTGATCACCTATCAAGCCTTATTACAATGCTCGCAGCGTGAGCCGACCGGGGACAGGTACCTGGCCGATGATGGCGCTGACCTTCAGCATGACGCACTAACGGTGAAGGCGATCGCCTTCTACCTGCCGCAGTTTCATCCTATCCCGGAAAATGATGAATGGTGGGGGAAGGGCTTTACCGAATGGACCAACGTCAGCAAGGCCGTGCCACAGTTTGTCGGCCATGAGCAGCCGAAACTCCCCGGTGAACTGGGCTTTTACGACCTGCGACTCGCGGAGATACAACGCCAGCAGGCCGAGCTTGCGCGTCGCCATGGCATTCACGGGTTCTGTTATCACTACTACTGGTTCAATGGTCGACGCCTGCTGGAGCGCCCTTTGGCACAGCTGCTGGATGATCCATCCATCGACTTTCCGTTCTGCATCTGCTGGGCGAATGAAAACTGGACAAGGCGTTGGGATGGCGCGGAGCATGAGGTATTGCTCGCGCAAACCCACTCGGAAGAATCTGATCAGGCCTTCATCGCGGATGTGATGACGCTGTTTCAGGACCCGCGCTACATCACCGTCCGCGGCCGGCCGGTCCTGATTGTCTATCGGGTTGGCCTGCTCCCTGATGCTGCGGGCACTGCCCGCCGCTGGCGAGAGTGCTGTGCTGATGCCGGATTGCTGGAGCCATACCTCGTTGCCGCGCAGACCTTTGGGACAACTGACCCTCGACCGTTTGGCTTCGATGCTGCGGTGGAATTTCCACCTCACAATTTGCCCGCGGCTGAGGTCACCTCAGAGGTGACCTTGCTCAATCCTGACTTTGCCGGACAGGTCTTCAGCTATCGCTCGCTGTTGGAGAATTTCTCTGCAGCCGGTGAGGTTGATTATCGTCGCTATCGGTGTGTGATGCCGTCTTGGGACAACGAGGCGCGAAAGCCCGGAAGCGGTAACAGCTATGCAGGCTCGACCCCTCGGCTTTACGCTGATTGGCTGCATCGCGTTGGCGTCGAGGCGTGCCAACGGGCAGACCCGGACGAGCGTCTCGTCTTCGTCAATGCCTGGAATGAATGGGCCGAAGGTGCCTATTTGGAACCGGACCGGCGTTACGGTTACGCCTATCTGCGCAACACGCGCGAGACACTGCGCTGTTTTTCGGCGTCGGTGCTGGCCTCGCAGAGGCATGACATTCATTGGCTGGATGCAGTCCCTGAGCGACGACGCGCCGGTGTTGCCGTCATTGTTCACACCTATTATCTTGACGCTTGGTCCGAGATCTCGGCAGCGCTGTCCGCAGTGATGGGTGATGGCTTTGATCTGTACGTCACCGTGGTCAGCGAGCGGGACGCCAGCGTGGTGCGCGCAACCTGCCCGACAAACGCGAAGCAGTGTTGTATCGGCCTCGTCGCCAACCGCGGCCGCGATATCGCCCCCTTTCTCGGTTGTCTGCGCTTGATCAGCCCGATGGGTTATGAGTGTGCCTGCAAGCTGCACAGCAAGGGTAACAGCACGCGCGTCGACGGCCGTGACTGGGCGTCGGACCTGTTTCGCAAGCTCATCGGCACTGAGACCGGTGTCGCAGCGATCCGGGAGGCGTTCCGGAATGATCCTGATCTCTCCTTGATCATCCCAACCGGTCATGCGCTCCCCATTGAACACTACTGGGGCAATCAGGAATCGGCGCCGCGCAACCGGGCCTTGTTTCATGAGCACGCCCAGGCCGTCGGATTGCCAGCCCGAGACCGGGGATTCCGGTTTCCGGCCGGCTCGATGTACTGGTTTAGGCCGACTGCGCTCACCGCCATTGCTCGTTTGCCGCTTTCCAGCGACGCGTTTCCGGAAGAGGCCGGCCAAACCGATGGCACGCTCGCGCATGCGCTGGAGCGACTGATCGGGCTGGTCGCCAGCACCGATGGCTGGCATGCCGCCACCACCAACGCCTATGTGGCTGCTGAGCCACCAACCGAATGGATCGAGCGGGCAGTGTATCCGTTTGCCTGTGCCACGGTTGCCGGTCTTCCTCTGCAAACCGAGGTGGCTGGCATCCACTGAGTAGGTCTTGCACTGTGCCGGGTGATCGGCCTTTTCGCACGGGCGGACGGCCCAAACTCCTAATGCTGACGCGCCACCAGCGCTTAGGCTCGAGTAGCCGGCTGCGGTTGCTCGACTACCGACCCTATCTCGAAGCTCAAGGCTGGTCGATTGCTGTCGGCTATTTTTACGATGACCCCTATCTGCAGCGCCTCAACGCCGGACGCCGTGGGTTACTCTCGGCGGTGCCAGGAGCGCTGCTGCGACGGGTAACGCAGCTGTTCAACGCGCGGGGTTTTGATCTGCTCTGGATCGAGAAGGAGTTGTTTCCATTCCTGCCGGGCCTCTTCGAGCGGCTAGCGTACTGGCATCGGCTCGCCTACGTTGTCGATTACGACGATGCGACCTTTCACCGTTATGATCAGCACACCTCCTGGTTCATCCGCACGGCTCTTAGCAACAAGCTAGCGCCGTTGCTGCGTTCCGCAGCGGCGGTCACCTGTTGCAATGCCTATCTAGCGGAACGATTAGCAGCACTAGGGGCGAGCGCGGTGACGGAGATTCCCACGGTGGTTGACCCAACTCGCTACCAGCTTGCACAGCATCGTGCGGGCGACGAATTGCGGATTGGTTGGATCGGCTCCCCGAGCACCGCGCGTTCTCTCGACCTCGTCCGCGAGCCACTCGAAGCGCTCGGCCGTCGCATACCGCTCCGGCTGGTGGTCATCGGGGCCGCGGTTGACCCAAAGATAAAGGTCCCAACAGAGCGGCATCCGTGGTCAGAAGACACGGAGACTGGGCTGCTGCAGACGCTCGATCTCGGCATCATGCCGCTGAGCAACAGGCCATGGGAGCAAGGTAAATGCGGCTACAAGCTGATCCAATACATGGCCAGCGGGCTCCCGGTGGTGGCCTCCGCGGTCGGCGCGAATCGATCCGTAGTCTCAGCAGAGACGGGTTTCCTCGTGACTGATCCATCGGAATGGCTCGCGGCGCTGACGCGCCTTGCTGAAGACTGCGCGCTGCGAATGGCCTTTGGACGCGCCGCGCGCATCCGGGCTGAGCAACACTATTCCATCCAGATGAGTGCTCCAGTGGTCGCGTCCGTGCTCAGGTCCGCATTCAACGGTGTGAGAGGGCCATGAATGCGCCAACGCCAGTACCAGAGGCGCCGCGCAGCCAGCGGCAGGCCGAAGGTCTCGTCGAATGGCAGGGCAAGCGCAGAGACATCCGCGTAACCGTCGCGCGTCATCGCTAACCGAGACGGGTCAGGTGGTCGGCTCGACGAATCAGTAGTTCACCAAGGGTTGGGGTTGCCAAGATAGGCGCACAAAGCATCCATCTGGGCGCGGTAGAGCCGTTCAAGGGTGGGTACAAGCGACTCCCTGATCGGCACAGCCTGTCCCGCGAAGACACGCTGCCGGAGGTTCTCCTCGGGGAGTGCAAGAAAAGGATCAGGCGCTAGGCCGAGATGCAAGGCGACGGAACTGAGCAGCGCTTGCGGATCAGCTGCGATCTGACTGTAAGCCAACACGAGCAGGGCATCCGGGGGAAACTCGGCGCGCCAACGCGCGAGGGTCGTCTGGTAATCCCCGCGGGCCCGCGAACCCTTAGAGTGGAAGTGGTCAATAAACCACTGGTCGGAGGCCTCGTCGATGCTCATCTCAGCCCGACTCAGCGCCATCAGCGCCGATGACCAGGCCCGCGCTATCGGATCGCGCAGGATGTAGACAATCCTGAGCTCGGGCGCGATCTCGTGAATGCGTCGGATCGGATCGGTGTCGAGTAATGCGTAGGCGGGGGTGATTTCGCCGGCCTTGACACTGCAGAGGTCAAAGGCTTCGAGGTACCGCGCCTGATCGGTGACCGAGTGCGGGTTTGTCCAGAAGTGAGCCTCCTTGCCAAGCGGGAAGGCGACCTCGGGGTGGAGCCTCATCTGCTCATACAGCCAAGTGGTTCCGGCCTTTTGGGCGCCGATTCCCAAAAAAGAGAGCATGGATCAGTAAGCGATCGTGGCCGTATCCGAAGGCTGACAAAAAAAGGGACTAGCATAGCTAGCCCCATAGGTTTTTCAAGGGTTGGCTCGGACGGCGATCAATCCCTCACCGCCGAGTCCAGCCATTAATGGGTCTACTTGAAGGCGTTGTCCATGGCCTGTCCATAGTTCGTTAGCGTGTCGCCCTGAGTCCGAGCCTTCATCGCAAAGGCCGCCATTGGCACTGAGTTGTTAAAGGTCACGGATGCCCAACCGTTCGGAGTACCACCACCAAGCAGTTCAATAGCATCGACAGGCGTTGGCGTCAGCGCTTGAAATACGGACGAGTCACCAAACTGAAGGACATTGGTCTCGTACCTAAGGCTTTCGATTTCTCCCGGAGGTACGGGAGAGATGGACGTTGAACCACTCGCTTGCGACTCTAGCTCCTCACGATCGTAAATCTTATACGTGAAGTCCACCAGCGATCTGCCGAGCGAAAAAGCCTCTTGGAACGGAGCGATTAGGGTGGGGGTAGCACCAGTGATCGCGACGTTGCCATTCCGATACCGACTCACAGCAGCTTGAATCTGGTTGTTAAACCGATCCGCGTGGTAGGCCTTGGTCGGGAACGTGATGACCCAGTCCACCTGAGCGCCCGTCGAGCCGTTGTTAGCCCACTCGTTCATGGTGGTGGCACTATTAGAAAAGGCTGAGTCTACTGCAGTCACGCCGGTAACAGTCCACAGCCCATTGACCGAGGCAATGGTTGGTTCCAAGAACCAGGGAAAGGCCTGAGAGGACACATAGGAGTCTGTGTCATCAGCCCAGTCGTTGATTGCGAGCGCCGTGGTACCAGCACCAGCACCAGTGCCGATACTGAGCCAACTGGAGTTGCCCTTGAGTGGGCTGTCACCGCCGCCGGCGGCGGTCGTGGGGGTTAAGGCGACGAACTCATCTCGTGCCTCCGGGTTACCGCTGCCAGCAAGCGTATTTACGACCGATGCACTAGCATTATATTTTGGATCAAGTGGATCGTCGCCTTGACGCCATTCTGGCTCTGTCGACACGAATTTAGCATCTACTGCCGCACAATTACGAGGCGTGCCATTCACATGCTCGGCGTCGCGCGCGAGGGGAGTTGACGTCCCCGGAATCTTACCCATCACCAGCAGTTCGACATAGCCCTCACGCATTCGGTCAAGGCTGGTTGGGCCTGTGTCAGAGAATGACCCCGTGTACGCATAGTTGCTCAATCGAGTGCCGCTGACATTCAGGGGAGATGTGCAGGTGTTGTCATTGGTGAAGAGCGTCGGACCCTGATCGGTATCTTGAACCCAGCCGGTCCAGGCGTCATAGGGCGACATGATGATCGTGAAGTCCAATACATCGCGGCTGTTCATCTTTTCGTGGAAGCGTACTTTCACGGCCAACGTATCCCCGGAGGTGTTCATCACGTTGAACGTGGTGGCCCATCCGGCATTGACTGTGTAGTAGGGGAAAAAAAGAGCGGAGCCAGTACCTGTCGTGGAGGCCACTGGTATGCCCGGGGCAGCAGAGGCCGGACCACTCAGGGTAGAAAGGATTGCGCTGCTGAGCGCAGCGGCGGTGATCATGTATTTGGATCGCATCTTTGGTTTTCTCCTGGGTTAAGGGCTGGTTTGGTTAAAGGGGAGGACACTGACGCTTGAGAAGTCAGAGGACAAGTGTACGAAGTTCGTCACTTCGGCGATTGATTGCCTTGACATCGCGCCGTAAGTATGCACTAGTTGGCTGCGGTTTTGTCTTTCAGGTCCGAGATAAAATACCATTGTCCATCGATCAAGGTCCACTTCTCCGGCATGGGTACCTCGGTTCTCGCCATGTCAGAGCCCACCATCAGGCTGACATCGAGGGATACGATGACGTCAGCATGACTGTCGTCCTCGTAGCGAAGCTTGTTGAGCCTGGCCGCATGCCAATCGACCCCGCCCCCGAACATCTTTGCGTGATCAGCAACCGTGTAGTGGCTCCGATAGTCGGGTGTCATATAAGCATAGGAGGCGTTGAAGTCCCGTTGGATCAGGGCACTCCATCGGCCTTCAACCCTCTGTTGAAGAGCCTTGTCCGCCTCTGATGGTGACTCGAAGTTGTTGCCATCCTCACCCTGAGGGCCCGGTTGGGCGGGTCTGAATGATTGCGGTCCCTCGGTTGTCTGAGACAGCGCTGATTGAGGGGCATTATCGACGCCTGAGGAATCCAGCGTATCAGCAACACCTATCATGCTCTGACCTACAAGGAGGGTTAGCAAGCCTGCCGCAACTCGCGTCGAAGTTGTGGCGTGATGACTTGGTCTGGCTCCGCAAGGACTGTGTGGCATTCCTCTAGTGCTCTGAGGTTGGTTTGTGGTGAAACTGTCACAGTGAAGTGGCAGTAAAGAAACGATAGAGTGAACATAGCAGACCCCATGCGGGCGGTCAATATCGGAGGGCGGAAAATTCCCAGCGAATCCCTTGGACGGGGACTGTATGGGCGGCGCGGGGGTTGGAGTTCGAGGCCGGCGGGGTATACGTCACCGCGGGCCATACAGGGTCACCCGGACACGAAACCTTGATTCTCGGGCTCATCCAGCGCAGCGGCGACCTGGTGCTAAGGATGCTCGAGAACGTTCAATAACAGACCCAGGAGCCGATCATCCGCAGCTGCGTCAGCGCAGGCACTCGGTCTACACCGACTGAGTTAGCTGACTGTAACGCATAAGGAGCGTTAATCGATTATCATGTCGATATCTCATTCGTCACCGATAAATCGTTAGGAGAATACCGGCAATGCTTGAAGATAAATTTAAGTTCCATGTTGTGGGTGCTGGTCGCGGAGGGACAAGCTTGCTTGCTGGGTTGCTTGACTACCATTCTCAGTTAGTCGTTGGTTTTGAGGAATATTCAATTAGTTATTTGATGGGGAAAGGATTAGAAAGCAAAGGTTCGGAAGTGTTCAAGAGTCGGGTGGCAGCATATATTGAAGCTTGCAATCGTTTGTCAAAGGGCAATCCAGGCGTTTACTGGGGTAATAAAATAACAACTGAACAGATACATGGTTTAGAAGATCATAACGATGTCAACCCGGCCTCAAAAATAGATGTTCTCGATGAGTTTTTTAATTCTGCTTTGCAAGAAAAGAAAGTCGTTTTTATTTTGCGGGATGGGAGGGCGTGTGTGAAGTCTAAAGTTTTGAGATCAGGGCATTCTATAGCGGAGGCTTGCAAGCGGTGGCGATATTCAATAAAGTGCTACAAATTCTTTAAAAATCGACATGCTAACAACATTTGTATTCGTTTCGAGGATCTATTGGTTAATCCCGAAAAGGCGTTGAAAAATATTTGTATTTTTCTTGATGTCCCTTATCAAGAGGAAATGTTAGGTGGTATTAAAAACGAAAAAATGCTGCCAGAATATCGAAAAGATCTGCTAGATGTATCGAAAGCAAGTAGCGACGTTTGTTTCTCGGAGCCTTTTTTGCAAAGTATCCATGAGGATATGGTGTATTGTGGCTATTTATGAAATTGCTCAAACATTCGATGATCCAGCAGTTCATTGATCAACAGCATTATGGGGGCAGGGCAGCCAGGCAGTCATACAGGCAAGGCGTCGGTGACTGAGCCAGCGCAAGCGAGCCTGTTTACAAACGGCCCGGTGACCACTACAGCGGTGCCAAGGCTGCTCTATTTTGTCACTGAGGACTGGTTTTTCTGCTCACATTTTTGCGCAAGGGCAGTCGCTGCTAAGCAGGTCGGCTACGAGGTCTATGTCCTCACCCGCGCGCGTGCGGATGCCGAGACAATCAGGCAACAGGGGCTGCACCTGGTCCCGATCGAGCTTAATCGTCATGGCATTAATCCATTTGCGGAGCTGAAGACTTTATTCCGAGTGGCGCGTGTCTATCGTCAACTCAGGCCCACGTTGGTTCATCATTTCGCACTTAAGCCGATCGTATATGGCAGCCTCGCAGCAAAGCTGGCGGGCGTTGAGCGACTCATCAATGCCCCGGTTGGCATGGGGTTCATCTTTTCCTCGCGATCGCTACAGGCTCGCGTGCTCCGCCCTCTGATGCAACTGTTATTACGCTGGGTATTGAATCCGCCGGGGAGTCGGGTGGTGTTCGAGAATACCGACGATTTTGCTTCGGCGGTTCGCGATCGGTTAGTGACGCCTGCGAGCGCGGTCCTGATTCGCGGTGCCGGTGTTGACCTACAACGATTTCGCCCGGGGTTGCCACTGTCAGCAGAGGTGAGGGTGCTACTGGTCGCGCGCATGCTCTGGGATAAGGGCGTTGGGGAGTTCGTCGAGGCCGCGCGGATGCTGCTGCGGCGTGGCATTAAGGCGCAGTTTGTGTTGGTTGGGGCACCTGATCCGGGGAATCCAGCGGCTGTGCCTGAAGTCTTGTTGCGTCAGTGGCAGGCCGAGGGTGTCGTCGATTGGCTCGGCAAGCGAGCTGATATTCCCGCGTTGTTGGAGGAGGCTAGAATCGCCTGTCTCCCCTCTTATAGAGAGGGGCTGCCTAAGAGCCTACTGGAGGCGTTGGCGGCTGGCCGTGCTATCGTGACGACCGATGTCGAGGGCTGTCGCGATATCGTGGTACCGGATGAGAACGGACTCTTGGTGCCGCCGCGCGATGCTGTTGCCTTGGCTGATGCGCTGGAGTCCCTGATCAGAGATCCCGAGCGCTGTCAGGCCTTTGGACAAGCGGGGCGTCGGCGGGCTCAGGCCATGTTCGCAACCGAGTTGATCGAAGCGCAAACGCTTGAACTTTATCAGCAGATGTTGCGGTAAGTGGCTGAGCAAAGCTTGATGCGATTGCCCTGGAGGCCCCATGGATGCTAAGTACTGCCAGTCGGGTTGGGTCTTTTGATACCGACATCATTAACAACACCCTGCCAGCGTGCAGGGGATTGCTTGGAGGTTTTATGGAGCCGGAAGTTTTGGCAGCTTGGATCGGTTTTTCTGGAACGTTGGTCGCCGCCGCGGTCGCTAGTCTGATCGGGGGAAGCGTTGGCTTGATCAGGAATGACTCAAGAGCCAGCTCAAGGAGTCTAAAGAAGCTATCCGCTTTCTGTTGGAGGTTGAGCGCATCCAGGCGGAAAAGAGGAATCCCGAGCATCCCATGACTGCGCTCCGAGAAGCGCGCAGGATGACTAAAGACAGGGGCTCGCGTGGAGCGGGAAGAACACCAAAAGCAAAGTCGAGAACGTTCACTGAAAGAATGCAGGGACAGACCCTGAGGTATTCCCACAACTTTGCCCTGTCGCGATCACTCGGCGAGTAGCGCATATCATGGTCACTCGCGACCCATTGATCGAGTGGCCCGAGCGCCCTCCTCTAAGGTCAGCAGCAGCCGAGCAAGGAATAGGCGCGTCGCTTGCGACTACCTGGGCGCAGGCGCTCATGCCATCCGCCACGCTCGGCCACGGTGCCGATCAACCACAGCAGGATGGCCGCCAAGGAGGCGATCAGCGCCCGCGCACCCGTCCGACCCAGCGCCAGCCCAAGCGCTCGACCTCAGGATAGAACGGTATCTTGAAGTCAGCGTCCGCCACGATAATCGGTGCCGCTGTAGCCGGATCAGCGCGGCGACTCGCCGCAAGAACTGACGTTGAATCTAACGGTTGCCCAACAGCCGATCCGCCCGTTTGATCCGGTAGCGCAGTATCACCTCCTCTGCATGTTCATTTTCAGTCCGATATGCCAACTAACCCTCTATTTTTATTTGTTTTTTAGTGGGGATATCTCAGGGGCAGCCCAGCTTTTATGCTATCAGTGACGTTTGCAGCAAGGCTTTCAGCGAGGCACCGTCGACCTGAGCATGCTTCACATCGAGGCCTGCTGCAGCAAAGATCTGCAAGTATTCTGGGATCGAAAAGACCTGCTCATTGATGCCCTTGAGCAAGTCACGAATCGTCTCAGGCTGCTCCAGCGATTCGCCAACCGGCTCGCACATCACTGCCAGTTGTCCGTCCGGCTTCAGTAGATCACTGAGCTGACGCAAGATGGCCTCGGGCTCCTGGAAATGATGCAGTGCGCTAAACATACACACCATATCAAAGCTCCCGGATGCGAAGGGCGCGGCGAAGGCGTCGGCGCAGAGGAGCCCGAGCCGCTCGCTGAAACGGTCGCCAAAATACAGTGCGCCTAGTTCGAGCAGCGGCGAGCTGATATCCAGCGCCACCACCTCATGATCGGTGAGCCAAGCCGTATGGGGATGAGTTCCAGAGCCGACCTCCAAGATCCGCGCCTGGGTGACTCCGGCCACCCGCAGGCTGCGTTTAATCAGTGCAGTACCCGCAGCATGGTCCTCGCCGTAGTCGGCAATCTGCGGATTCATCTCAACGGGCACCGCAGGATCTTGTAGCGCTGCTGCCGATGTCAGTCGATGCCACAGGCTGGGCTTTGTTGCGAGAGGCTTGACCCTGACATCGATGTCGACGGCTGAGCCGAGGGGCTCGCCGGTATCGATGCGCTTGAGCTACAAGCGTAACTGATGCGCTCCTGGCATCTGGGGAGCGATGATCGGCATCGGTAAGCTGATGGTACGTCCAGGGGCGATATCGATTGGAAATCGCACCTCGGCAGCAGTCATCTTGCTCGTCGCAGCGGTACTGAGCCAAGACGCTGATAACAGCAGGCCCTCGGCCAGTCGCGATGACCAAGGCCCATCACCGCTATTGGTGATGCGCATATTGGCGCAAATCCGGCTGCCAACGGTCAGCGATTCGGGCAGATAATGTCGTTCGAGACGAAAGCTCGGGGCCAGATTCGGTGCAGGGAGGGGGCCGGCCTCCACAGGCTCAGGGCTCGGCGCAAAGCGATCGAGCAGGTCGTTGATCTCGGCGGTATAGGCCTCATCGCTGCAAGCCCAAGCCGAGGCTCGTTCGACGATCTCGGCGACCCGTGCCGACATCGTCCCCGCGGTCTCAAGCTCGAGCGCGCGCAGGATGGCTTCCACCAATGCCTGCTGCTCAGCCGCCGGCAAGCCCGGGTCCGCTGATGTCTGCAGTTGATATTGATTGAACAGATCAGGAACCCGGTTGCGGATCGGCCAATGAGTGTCGCAGGCCTCGCAGTGGAGCGATTCCGTGGCGACTCGCCACTGTGCCTGCCGACAGTTTGGGCATAGCAAGATGCCGTCTTGCACCAGTGTTTCGATCAAGGTTGACATGATTTACGCCCATTAGTATCGGCGCCAAACGCAATTGGATAAAACCTCTAGATGATACAGAGGAACGCGTTGGGGCGCACATCCCGGCAGACTGTCCTCATGGTTGTCATGCGTTACAAAAGCTATTGTTGTCTTTCCGAAGTGAGTTCAACGCAGGTTTGCCCGCCAGCCGCCGCGGTTTGGCAGACACTCCCAGCAGAAGTCGAAGAATGCGTTGACGTTACGCGACTTATCCATGGTAATTCTACATGTCGGCTCAAGAACGTTGCAGTCACCGCTCCAACCGCGAAAAACGGCCCCATCAATGGGCGTCGCTAGAAGCACTAGGTCGGTACCGTCGAGGTAGCGTTCTACGCAATCTTGGCCACAATCGATGCCAGGTGGCTCAGAACTGATTAGTCCTTGTCCTCTCCCCAGCTTTTTGATTGACAACTGGTGCCAAGGTTTATCTGGCGTAATATTGCAGCGTACCAGGCGGATATGATTATGAAAGCCTTTACTGCTTGTTTGGTTGCCACCGGCGTGGAAGTAGGCGGACCAGACGCCATCGGTATCCCAGGCCAAGGGTTGATTAGACCAATACCAGCCGTCGCGGCCGAGGTTGGGGAAGAAGCCGGGCTCGATAGCGGGATGATAAGGCTCGTAAGAGACCAGTCCCAGGTTCATGATCGAAAACAGCTCGTCCAGACTTGGCAGCCGCCAGTCGCTAGCGCCACAGAGGCCCTCGGCGTTGACATCGCTGACGAACTTCAGCGTATCGCAGCGTTCTGGATCGTAGCAATTGTCGAGGCCGTCTTCGACGCCAGGCGAGCCGCCGTTGCTACTTGAGTCTGGGTTGTACCAGGTATAGGTCCAGTCCTTATCACGCAGACCTTTCTCTCGCCAATCTTCATGAAAGGTCTTGACCTCCCAAACCAAGCCTGTGCGGTTATCGCGCACACAGCTCCAAGAGGTGGCATCGGCGGGTAATGGGCCACCCTTGGCGTCGAGCTTGGTGAAATCGAAACCGGCATCGCCACTGCCCGTCTTGGGCAGATTATCAACGCGTGCTAACGCATCGCGGCCGACATCGCCATCTTGACGCGGATAGCCGGATACGGAACAGGCAAGGTCATTGTTTTGATCATCTGCGCACCAGTTGATGCCAGTGTCGTTGAGGAGTCCGCTACATCCATCCGGGCAAGGATCGTTCGAGCCGTCACGTACCAGGCGGATATGATTATGAAATCCTTTGCCGCTTGTTTGGTTGCCGCCGACGTGGAAGTAGGCGGACCAGACGCCATTGGTATCCCAGGCCAAGGGTTGATTAGACCAATACCAGCCGTCGCGGCCGAGGTTGGGGAAGAAGCCGGGCTCGATAGCGGGATGATAAGGCTCGTAAGAGACCAGTCCCAGGTTCATGATCGAAAACAGCTCGTCCAGACTTGGCAGCCGCCAGTCGCTAGCGCCACAGAGGCCCTCGGCGTTGACATCGCTGACGAACTTCAGCGTATCGCAGCGTTCTGGATCGTAGCAATTGTCGAGGCCGTCTTCGACGCCAGGCGAGCCGCCGTTGCTACTTGAGTCTGGGTTGTACCAGGTATAGGTCCAGTCCTTATCACGCAGACCTTTCTCTCGCCAATCTTCATGAAAGGTCTTGACCTCCCAAACCAAGCCTGTGCGGTTATCGCGCACACAGCTCCAAGAGGTGGCATCGGCGGGTAATGGGCCACCCTTGGCGTCGAGCTTGGTGAAATCGAAACCGGCATCGCCACTGCCCGTCTTGGGCAGATTATCAACGCGTGCTAACGCATCGCGGCCGACATCGCCATCTTGACGCGGATAGCCGGATACGGAACAGGCAAGGTCATTGTTTTGATCATCTGCGCACCAGTTGATGCCAGTGTCGTTGAGCAGACGGCTTGGTAGGGCATTAGAGTTTGCTGAGAATGCGATTGCAGCGATCAGTATGATTCCGATTATCCACCAGCCTTCGGCGTTACCGACGACGGTCTTGGTGCTCTGTGCGATCGGCAAGGGCTCGGTTGCTTTCATGTCTCCCACCATCCCGATTCGAAACTCGGGGATTCAGTTCCTTAAATAGACCGAGTTACATTCGGTGATTTATTGAGTGTTGACTTCTTTTTGGTTAAGGGCTACCTCTCACCAGCAAACTGGCCTCGGCCGCGCCCATTCCCCATGACTGAAGGACACCGTTATCCACTAGCATCGTCCAGATATAGCCCTGCTGGCCGCCAAGCGGCGCAGGGGATGAAGTCCAGTAGCGGTGACGGTCCCTGAGTTCTAGAGCGGCTGTCGGGAAGACATCGATATTGAACGCTGGCCAATGACAAGCGCGCTCGACGATTGAGCTGAGCTCGGAGTAGTTCGGGATGCGCCAGTCATCATGTCCGGCGTACTCAACTGCAGTGCTGTGCTCAAGCGCTACTGGCCATGGCATTGGGAGCAGGTTACCCGTGCAAGCGTTGCTCCGCGCATCCCAACTGCGTCCTTCGGCGCATCGCTTCCACTGCAAGCCTGTGACCTTGTCGGTTACGGTGCCGTTGCCGTTGTCGGCAAAACGACTAGCAGGTGCGGTCGCACGGATGCTGTCGTACTTGCAGGTTTGTTCAGCGACTGCCAAGCTTGCTGTGGCGCCATAGCAGACGATGAAGAGTAAGGAGAAACCAAAATGCAGGAGCCGCTCCTTTGACAACGCTACATTATTGTAACACTCGCGGCTCCGAGGTCGGTATCGAAAATTGGACTGGTCCGTGTCGGTAAAGAGGTCTTGCGCTGAAGAGCCACGGGGATCGGCTAGTCTAGCCATAATGTACTCCAATCATGATGGCGTCTGGTTTTACCCGGAAACTTCGACGACTGAGACGCCTGTAGAATCAGATACCCCCCTAATAGGGGCTACATTGACTGGCATGTTAAGTATAGAAAACATCGTTAGGTTTGCAATGCGACAAAGCCGGAAGGCCTCGACAAGGCAGGCTAGTGAGGGTATACGCGTTCAGGTTCCTCCTCCAAACCGAATGATGCTCACCCGTCGCTAGCCTCCTCACCAGCCTCCTCGATCGACCAGATCTTACTCAACAGTGAGAAAAAGGACGGATACAGTAATGTATTACCGTAACCGCTTAGATGGTCCGCATCGAAGAACAGCGGTTGCTCGCCATCGAAGGCCGAGCAGGTCTCACCAGGACAGAGGATCGGGAAGGGGTCCCAGACTAGGAGATCCGAGAAATGCGTCTGTAATCTCTGCAGCGAGCGCATCACGGCCGCCCGGTGCTCAAGCAGCTCGGCACGCGGCATCGTCAGACCCTGCCTGCAGATCGGGTTGTGGCGATTGAACCAATCCGCGCAACGGAAGGGCGGGGATCGGAAGACGGGCTTCGGTGCATCGATGATGACATGGAGTCCTTGAGCCTGGAGACGCTCGATGAGCGCACTGGTCTCTTCGAGCGCGCGTTGGCGTTTTGCGTCGGCCTCAGCGCTGTCTCTGATCTTGAGCACCAGGTCGTGCCGGAAGCGTTTAAACTGATCTGAAAAGCGATGCATCCGCAGTGAGGCGAGGAAGACAATATCTCCAGGCTGTGCCTGCGCTTCGATCTGCTGCAGGTTACGCTCAACTTCGTTCACACAGGCAGGCCCGGCCGCCTCCATATCGCTGATCAGGCTCGCCACTGGGCAGGCTGCGATGGAGTGCATCCAAAGTTTGACCCCATGGGCATCGGCGAGCTGCTGCAGCATCGTACTATAGGCGCCAACATGTGAGTCGCCTATGGCAAATAACTGACGCTGGCTAAAGTCTGGCGCTTGGCGCTCGGTGTGACTCGGCCAAGGCTCGGGGTACCAGGTCTGCTGATCTCGGGTCACACTGAGACTGAGCTGGGGTCTGGCCTCTATGGTCTGGTCTGCGATCCAGAAGGCGAGCCCTATCGTTGCCAGCCCGATGCCGACCGTTAGCCAAGGCGGTTGCCGGCGGCTCCAGGCATTACGCCGAACCGGAATTTCGACAAACCGATACGAGGCCTCGGCCAGCAGAAAGGTCAAGCCGACGGCCAACAGCCACCGCCAGCCGGGCTCCAGTCCCAGGGTCCAGCGCATCAGCACATAGACCGGCCAATGCCACAGATAGAGCGAGTAGGAGGTCTTGCCGATGTGCAGGGCAAGTGGTTGCTCCAACAGTCGCTGCAGCCAAGGACGCGGCTCTGTCGCACGCGCTTGCGATACGGCAACGGCGGCGATCGTCAGTACCGTTCCCAGGACTGCTGGAATCGCCCAAGGGAAGGGGAATGCAGTCTTCTCCGACCAGCCTAGGGCAAACCCGATTAGCCCAAGCCCGGCGATCAGCAGCCCTGCCCGCGAGAAGGCAGTCTGCGCTAAGCAGGCGCCTCGATGATGCAGCTTGAACAACAGCCCACCAGCGGCGAGTTCCCAAAACCGGGTCGGCAGCAGATAGAAGGCCCAATCAGGATGGCGTGGTGTCAGCCACCAGGCAATGGCCAAGGAGGTGACCATGAGCCCCGCGAGCAAGGCCTCGGCGCTGAAGCCGACCCACCCCGGCCGCGTGCGGAAATGCAGCCAGACGAAGACGATCAGCGGAAAGAGGAGATAAAACTGCTCCTCGACCCCCAACGACCAGGTATGCGTAAAAGGGTTGAACTCGACACGCGGCGAGAAGTAACCGTCGTTGAACAAGACCAGCGCGATGTTGCTGATGCCAAAGAAGGCAAATAACCCGGTCTTGTCGCTGCTGTCGCTGAGCCAGGCTTGCGGGATCAGCACGGTGCTGAGCAGGGTCACCAGCAGCAGGCAGACGATCAGTGCTGGGAAGATGCGCAGGATGCGCCGCGCGTAGAAGCCTAGCGTGAAGCCGAGGAAGCCGCGTGCCTGATCGCGCGCGAGCGAAGCACTGACGACATAGCCAGAGATCACAAAAAAGACGTCGACGCCGGTAAAGCCGCCGGGTAGCAGCTGGGGGTCTAGGTGATAGAGCATCACCGCCAACACGGCTACCGCGCGGAGGCCGTCGATGCTGGGGATGTAGTGTCTAGTATCCATCCGTGCCGCTGCTACCACAGAGCCATTCCTGTTGTTTCCAGAATCGATCCTCCAGTGCTTGGCGGCAGATGGAAACCTTGTGCGAGCGCCGTTAAACTAGCCTGAGCAAGCAAGCAGAGCAAGCTGGCAGTGCAGATTGGCACAGCCGTTGAGTTGTCTAAAGTGTCATCGCAGGAGAAGAACCATGCCCCGTTCCCGTTTGTGTCGCGGCCGATGGTGGTGGTCCATGCTGCCATTGAGCATTTGCATGGCACTCTTGGTCTGGGGCTCTACCGCTTCAGCGCGAGCATTCTCACCCACAGAAGATCTGGTGCAGCAGGCTTATCTTGCCTATTACGGCCGACCAGGTGATCCTGCCGGACTGGCTTACTGGAGCCAGCAGCTTGATGCCGCGGGCGGGAGTCTGGACGCGATCATCCAGGCCTTTGGCGATTCACGCGAGTTTCGCGAGCGCTACGGGGCGTTATCTAACGAGGCCCTAGTCGACGGACTCTACCAACAGCTACTTGGTCGCCCTGCCGAGCCTGCCGGCCTAGCGTTCTATGTCGATCGCCTCGGCTCAGGCGAGGCAACCCTGCAGACCATTGCTCTCGATGTGATCTTCGGTGCCGCCAATGAGGATGCCCTCACCGTCGAGAATCGACTCGAGGTCTCGCGCCACTACATCAGTCGTCTCGAGCAACGGTTTGGCCCGGAGGCCGATGTCCCGGCCGAGACCTTGAAAGGCCTGGTAACGCCAGTGACTTCGGCTGCGGCAACGGTCATCCCTGCGCTACAGGCGGTCGATCAATTAATCGCTGCGATGCCGAGCTACCAGCACAGCTTTCAGGTAACAAAGGCAGTGGATACCGCCGATGGCTCCTGTGATAGCGACTGTTCGCTGCGCGAAGCACTGATGGCGGCCAATCGGAGCCCCGGCTACGACCTCGTGCAGATTCCTGCCGGGCTCTACGCGCTGACCCTCAACGGTCCGGCGGATCAGGCTGACGACTACCAGGATCTCGAGATCACCGAGCCCGTGCATCTCCAGGGCGCTGGCGCCACGGCGACCCTGCTCGATGGTGGCGGCTGGACCCGTCTGCTCGAGGTACGCGCTGGTGTCAGCGGCCACGGCGCGCTGGTCACGGACCTTAAGCTCAGTGGCGGCTTCAGCGCCTACGGCGGAGCTGTCTTCAACAGCGGTCTGCTGGAACTCAAGCGCGTCACCCTCACCGAGAATACTGGCTTCAATGGTGGCGCCATCCTCAATCGCGGCACGCTCATCCTCAAGAACAGCGAGCTGCGCAACAATGACGCGATACCCGATGCCGGACCAACCGGTTATGGCGGTGGTGCCTGGAACGAGGGTACCGGCACCTTGACCGTCGATGGCAGCCTCATCAGCGGCAATGGCGCACACAACAGCGGTGGGGGGCTCTACTCCGCCGGCACCCTGACCATCATCGCCTCCGAGATCAGTGACAACATGGCAGGTGCCGCGGGTGGCGGCCTCTACAACGTCGGCAGCCTCGAGCTGCGCACCACTGAGCTGCTGCGCAATGCCGCCAACGATGGTGGCGCTGTCGCCTCTCAGGAAGGCGGCCAGGCAAGCTTTAGAGACTGTACCATCGCCAATAACAGCGCCACCGGACTTGATCTCGGCGGTGGCGGCGGCCTATTCAATTATGCAGGCACGATGACCTTGGATGGCTGTACCCTGCGCAACAATATCGCCTTTGGCGAGGGTGGTGGCGCGATCGAGACGAACGGTCCACTAACCCTGCGCAACAGTATTCTGGAAAACAACCGCGCCAACGGCCACGATGCCACTCAGCTCCCCGGCGACACTGCGCCGGGCTTCGGCGGTGCGCTGCTGATCATTGCTGGCAGCCAAGTCGATCTCAGCGAGACTCGATTCTCCAGCAACGTCGCCGATCTCAGTGGCGGCGCGATCTACAATGATCGAGCAACCAGGCTGACCCTGACCAACGTCGACATTCAGTCCAACAGGGCGGGTCAGAACTATGGCGGCGGCATCTCCAATGAAGGCAACCTGACCATGATCGGGGGCTCGCTGACGCAGAATACCGCACCTGTGCATGGCGGGGCCCTGGCCTCCAACCTCGGTGTGGTGCGACTCGAATCGGTCAGAGTGACGGCGAACAGCTCTGCCAACGCCGGCGCCATCGGCAATTACCTTGGTGGCCAGATGACCTTGGTCGACAACCAGATCGAATCCAACCAGGCCACGGATGGAATCGGGGGCGGCATCGTCAATGACCGCGATGGTCGTTTGGTCGTGCAGAACGGTCGGATTGCCGATAACACCGCGCGCACCAGTGGCGGCGGCCTCTATAACACGGCAGGCGCCACGCTGGAGCTGGTGACCGTGACGCTGGATGGCAATCACGTCACAGGTGTCAACGGTGGTGGTTTGACCAATGAAGGGAGCGCGACCATCAGCGGCGGGGTCGTGTCCAACAACAGTAGCCCACAGCAAGCCGGTGGCATCATCTGTAATGGTGGTGATCTGACCATCCAGGATGCCCAAATCAGCGGCAACCAATCGGGCAACGGTGGCGGCCTCAGCAACAGCAATGGCTGTCTGACCCGCCTCGAGCGGACACTCGTGCAGAATAATCAAGCGACCGCGGGCTCAAGCTTCGGTGGCGGGCTGCTCAACGACCGCGGTACAGTGCAGCTCATCGACAGTACCTTGAGCGGGAACAGCAGCGTTTTTGCTGGTGGCGGTTTTGCGAACAATAATACGAGTGGCTTGATCGAGGTGATTGGTACCAACATCACTGGTAACACGGCCGCTGATGGGGAAGCCTTCGTCAACTTTGGCACCATCAGCGTTAGCCGCTCCAGTATTTCAGGAAGCTGCACCAATCACGCTAGCCTGCAAGATCTTGGCGGCAACGGCCCGCTCTGCGGACCATGAACCTTGCGCTGATCCTTCAGTTTACCCGCCAAGACCTCGTCGATCGCTACGCTGGCTCGGTCCTTGGCGGGCTCTGGACCTTCATCCAGCCGCTGGTCAACATGCTGGTGTTCATCCTGGTCTTCTCGCAGATCATGGGTGCGCGTCTGCCTGAGATCAGCGGCAGCTTTAGCTATAGCGTCTATCTGATCGCGGGGCTGCTCGGCTGGATTGCCTTTGCCTCGACACTGACCCGCACCACCACCGCCTTCATCGACAAGGCCCATCTGATCACCAAGGTCCGGCTAGCGCTCTGGGGGCTGCCACTATCGATCGTCTTGAGTGATAGCATTGTGTTCCTGATCTCGATGGGCTTTTTCCTCGCCTTCCTCGCCCTTATTGAACATCCGATCAGTCTCCAGTTTCTTTGGATACCGCTGATCTTTACCCTCCAGCAAGGCTTCGCCTACGCCCTAGGCATGGTGCTCGCGATCTTAGGCGTATTTCTACGTGACATCCGCGAGCTGGTCACCGTGGTGCTGCAGCTCTGGTTCTGGCTGACCCCGATTGTCTATGTCATCGACATCATTCCAGAGGCCATGCAGCCTTGGTTACAGCTCAACCCGATGTTTCCAGTCATCGATGCCTACCATGCCGTCATCCTGCTCAACAGCAACCCACAACCGCTGGGATTGCTGCTGCTGGCGCTCGTTGCGCTGCTGCTGTTCGCGCTCGGACGCTGGCTGTTCAGTCGGCTCGAGCGTGATATCCGCGACCTGATCTAATCTCGTTCGCGTTCAGCGCCCGCGCATTATCAACAGGCTCTCAAACGCTATGATCGAAGCGATCGATCTGACCAAAACCTTCAAGCTCTACCGAACACCTTCAGACCGCCTGCTCGAGAGCCTACTGCGGCGACCGCGTCATCGGCGGCATACGGCGCTACAAGACATCTCCTTCGCCATCGAGCCGGGGGAGACCCTCGGCATCCTCGGCCGCAACGGTGCCGGCAAGTCCACCTTGCTCAAGCTGCTGATGGGCGTGCTTCTACCTGATAGCGGCGAATTGCGCTTGCAGGGCAAGCTCACCGGTCTGCTCGAGCTTGGCACCGGTTTCGATACCGGACTCAGCGGCCTACAGAACATTGAGCGCAATGGTCGCCTACTAGGCATGACCGGCGCCGAGATCGCCGAGCGACGCGAGGTTATCATCGTCTTTTCCGAGCTTGGTGAATACATCCATGAACCGCTGCGGACCTATTCGTCGGGCATGGCCATGCGGCTCGCGTTCTCGATCGCGATCCATGCCGACCCCGCCTGCTTCTTGGTCGATGAGGCGCTGTCAGTAGGCGATGCCCACTTCCAGCAAAAATGTATCCGTCGCATCGATGCCTTCCGCAAGGCTGGTGGCAGCCTGATCTTCGTCTCCCACGACCTCAACGCCATTAAGGTGCTATGCGATCGAGCCATTGTGCTCGAGCAGGGCCGCGTCGTTGCCTCTGGCACGCCGGAAGCGGCGGTCAATCACTACAACCGGATCATCGCTGATCTCAACGACGACGAACCGATGCGCCCCGCGCTTGAACAGTCGGTGGGATATGGCAATCTGGCACTTGAGATCATTGGTGCAGTGCTGCAGGGTGAAGACTCCAAGAGTGATGTCGTCAGCGCTGGGGAGTCGGTGACTGTCCGTCTGCACATCGCCGCACACCGTAACATCGATGACTTCACCCTCGGCATTCTGATCCGCGATCGCTTCGGCCAAGACGTCTTCGGCACCAATAGCCATTTCCTCCAGTATCCGCTCACCGCCCGCGCCGACGAGACCCAAGTGGTAGAGTTGCGTTTCCCGATGAATCTAGCACCAGGAAAATATACGCTGACCGCGGCCGCGCATAGTGCCCATAATCACCTGCAAGATTGCTATCACTGGTGCGATAACCTGATTCGTTTCGAGGTCGCTGGCATCCAGGGTCCCTTTTTCTATGGGATCGCGCGGCTTGAGCCGAGCATCACTGCCCAGCCCAATGCGCTCTTTTCTGCTCGGCTAAGCTGATTGGTTTTTGATGGAACCCCAAGTTGATATCATCATCCCCGTATATCGGGGCGCCGAAGAAACCCGCCGTTGCATCGAGTCGGTGCTCAGCCATCCGCAGCGCACGCCTTATGCCCTCATCATCGTCGACGATGCTTCGCCTGATCCGCTGATCACCGAATATCTTGACGAACTCGCCGCCGATGGGCGCATCGCCTTACATCGCAACCCGGTCAACCTCGGCTTCGTGCGCAGCGCCAACCTCGGCATGCGGCTGCATCCGCAGCGCGACCTAGTGCTGCTCAACAGTGATACCGAGGTCGCCAACGACTGGCTCGATCGGCTGCGTGCCTGCGCGCGGGCGGGCGGTGACCAGGTCGCTACCCTGACCCCCTTTTCCAACAACGCCACCATCTGCAGCTATCCGCGCATCGTGGTCGACAACCCGCTGCCCGCCGGCCTCAGCGTCGCTGAGTTGGATGCGCTGTTCCGTCTGCACAACCGGGGCAAATCGCTGGAACTGCTCACTGGCGTGGGCTTTTGTCTCTATATGACGCGCCACGCGCTCGAGGCACTGGGCGGCTTCGATGAACAGGCCTTTGGCAGCGGCTATGGCGAAGAGGTCGACTACTGCATGCGTGCCCGCCGTGCCGGCTGGCGCAATCTGCTCTGCTGCGACTGCTTCGTTTTCCATCAAGGCGGCGTTTCCTTCCAGTCCGAGAGCGAGCCGACCAAGTTGGCAGCGCAGGCGATCATCGACCAGCGCTATCCTGAGTTTCCCGGTCTAGTGGCGGACTTTATCAACGTTGATCCACCACGGCCTTATCGGCGCGCCATTGATTTGGCGCGCCTGCTCGACACGGCCCGACCACGGCTGCTGTTCATCAAACACGCCTGGGGTGGCGGGGTCGAGCGCCATGTGATGGATCTGGCCGCCGCCTTGGCCGACAGCGCCGATGTGCTCTTGTTTCAGCCAGAGGGGGCCAACTCAGCCAGCCTGCGCTGGTTGCGCGACGACGCCGACCTGGTGCTCTATCAGCCATTAGAGGCAACGCCAGAGCACTGGCTCTCACTGCTGCGCAAGCTCGGCCTGAGCCGCGTGCATTACCATCAGGTGCATGGATTTCCGGAGTGGATATTGGACCTGGCCAGCGCGCTGCGGCTCGATTACGACGTCACCCTGCACGACTACACCAGCATTTGCCCGCAGCATCATCTCATCACCGCTAGCGGTGCTTATTGTGGTGAGCCTCCAGTAGATGTCTGCACCGCCTGCATCGCTGAGCGCCCTCCGCAGTGGCCACTAGGGATCGAGGCCTGGCACAACCGCTTTGGCGCCTGGCTGAGTCAAGCCGCGCGCGTGATCGCACCCTCGCAAGATGTCGCAGTGCGTATCGGGCGCTATTTCCCTGGGTTGCCGTTCAAGGTTTGGCCGCACCTAGAGCCGGTCCGCGATCCCTTTCCGTTGCCTGGCCGCAGTCTGGCACGGCGGCGGGTCTTGCTGATCGGCACAATCTCCTCGGTCAAGGGGCTGCGGCTGTTGAGCGAGGTCGCGCAGCAAGCGGCGCGGCAGCGCCTGGCACTCGATTTTCGAGTCGTCGGCGGCATTCGCGCCCCAGTGCCGCAATGGCCCGAGGCCAATCTCAGCCTGACCGGGGAATATCGGGAGGCGGATCTGCCAACCCTGCTCGAGCAGGAGCGCCCCGACGCCTTCCTGTTTCTGTCACCCGTACCGGAGACCTATTCCTACACCCTGTCGCTGGCCATGCGCACCGGGCTGCCGATCGTCGCGTTGGCAACGGGTGCCTTCGTCGAGCGCTTGCGCGAGTATCCATCGGCCGTGTTGCTGCCCGCCGATGTCTCGGTCGAGACCCTGCTAGAGACCCTATGCGCGCAGCCCGCGGCTTATACACTCGCTGCATCGCCAGCGCTGTTGCCACTGGCTGGTCAGCAAGACAGCGAACGTTATCTGGAACGCTATCTAGAGCCTGTGGTTCCATCGCGACCGCTCAAGCTAGCGCCCATCGACCAACGCTGTTTCTATCCAGCGTCTAAAACGGCTCAGCCGTCATCGCTCCTCAGCCTCTACGAGTATGGCGTCCTCTGTGGCTTGACCGAGGCTCGGGAACAGCTCGCGCGAGAGGTATCAGTCTTGTCCGCGTTGCAGTGCGAATGTGAGCTTGGGTGTCAGGATTCAGCCCTTTCCAATCGCGAGCGTCAAGACACCGATTTGAATGGCACCTTGGCCGCCGTGCAAAAGGTCAACCGAGAACATGTCGCGCATCTAGAGCGCAAGGTCAGCACTTTTGAGCATCGTATCGCGGAATTAGAAGGCAGCACCTTTTGGCGCCTGACCGCTCCGATGCGTTGGAGTGTGCAGCGGTCTAGACTGCTCATCGCGAGGGCCAACACACTGCGACGCGAGTTGCCACGCCTGCTGCGCCGTGCGCGCGAAGTTCATGCCACGGACGGCATCGCTGGATTAAGACGCGCCCTCTGGCGCCACCGGGCGCGTCTGCTTAGGCGTTCCGCACCGATTCCAGTCGCTCGACCTGCCCCCCATCAGCTTGAGGCGGTAATCGGCCCGCTTGCACTGCCGACCAGTGACTCACCGCTGGTCAGCATCCTGATCCCCACCTTCGGTCAGCCGCTACTCAGCTTCACCTGCCTCAAGAGCCTGGTGACGGATCCACCCGCGGCCCCTTTCGAGGTGCTGTTGATCGATGATTGCGCGCCCGAACCGGCTGAAGTCGCCCTCGCCGAGGTCGAAGGCCTGCGCATCCTGCGCAACCCGCAAAATCTCGGTTTCCTCAACAGTTGCAACGCGGCGGCCGAACAGGCACGGGGCCGCTATCTACTGCTCCTCAACAACGACACCATCGTCCTGCCGGGCGCCATCGACGCCCTGCTCAAGACCTTTGAGACTCAGCCGAAGGTCGGCGCGGTGGGCGCAAAGTTGCTGTTCGCCGATGGTCGCCTGCAAGAGGCGGGCGGCATCGTCTGGCGCGACGGCTCGGCCTGGAACTGGGGGCGCTACGAAGACCCGAACGACCCCCGCTTTCAGTACCTGCGCGAGGTCGATTACTGCTCCGCCGCCTGTCTGCTGCTGCCGACCGGGCTCTTTCACGAACTCGGCGGCTTCGATCCGCGCTACGCGCCCGCCTACTACGAGGATACCGACCTCTGTTTGAGCCTTCGCGACCGCGGCCTGCGCGTGCTCTATCAGCCCAAGGCCGAGGTGGTTCATTTCGAGGGCGCCTCGCATGGCACCGACGAGCAACAGGGCCTGAAGGCCTATCAGGTCCGCAACCAACAGCAGTTCCGTGACAAATGGGCGGTACGGCTATCACGGCACCGCAACAACGGTGTCTGTCCAGCGCGAGAAGCCAATCGGGTCTCGGGTCAGCGCATCCTCTGGGTCGAGGCCTGCATGCTGACCCCGGACCAGGACTCCGGCTCACTGCGCACCTGGCGACTGCTCGAGATCCTCACCCGGCTCGGCCATCAGGTCAGCTTCATCGCCGATAACCTAGAGTCCAGCCAACCCTACACTCAAGACCTCCAGGCCCTTGGCATCGAAGTGCGGCACGCCCCCTATACGCGATCGGTGGCAGAACTGCTGCGCCAAGAGGGCGCGGACTACGACCTCATCGTGCTTTGTCGGCATTACATTGCGATTCAGTACGTTGATCTGGTGCGTCAGGTCGCGCCCCAGGCCCAGCTCTGGTTCGACACCATCGACTTGCACTACTTGCGCCTCAGGCGGCAGCTTGCCTTGGAGCCGAGCGAGGCCACCCGCCAGCTCGCCGAACGCGCCTACTGCGAAGAGCTGAGTATCGCCGCGCGCGTGGATATGACGCTGGTCGTCAGTCAGGTCGAACAAGAGGCGCTGCGGCTCGAACTGCCGCAATGCCGTGTCGAGGTGCTGGGCAATGTTCACGATGCCATGCCCAGCGGTCCAGGGTTCGACCAGCGTACCGGAGTGCTGTTCGTTGGCGGCTTTCAGCATCCACCCAACGTCGACGCGGTCGAGTACTTGGCGCGCGAGATCTGGCCATTGTTCCGTCAGCAGCATCCGGACGCCCGCGCCCAGATTATCGGCAGCCGTATGCCTGAGTCCTTGCGCCGCCTGGGTGAAGCCGCCGGCCTCGAGATGCTGGGCTATATCGAGGATCTCACCCCCTACCTGCGCGGATGCCGGATTTCGATTGCGCCGCTGCGCTACGGCGCGGGGGTGAAAGGCAAGGTCAACCAGGCGATGAGTTATGGGCTGCCGGTGATAGCCACGACAACGGCTGTCGAGGGTATGGAGGTCCACTCGGGCGAGGAGGTACTGATCGCTGATGGCCCAGCGGCCTTTGCCAAGGCGATGTCAAGCCTCTACAAGGATGCTGCATTATGGCAGCAGCTGGCGATCGCATCGCAAAGATGGATCGAATGTCACCTGTCGACCACGGCAACGACGGGGGCGCTCGAGTCACTGCTGAGTGGTGCGGCCGCAACAAAACCCGCGTGTCGAACACACGCAATCCAACACTAGACGCATAGGATCTTTCACACTAGACTCTGTGTCGTAAAAAAAAGATAGTTGCATATCGGGTACAAGACTGCTAATTTGTAACCTGCGCCATGTACCAAAGATTGGGCCTGACGAACGCTGCTTTAGACCGAACAATCTCCGATGTTGTTGATGCGCCCTTACTTACCGCCAATATTTTTGCTCGTGACCTTCTGCCTGACAAGTGTTTGGCTGCCTGAGTTTGAGATAAGCTCGGCGAATGCCGTTGAGTCCGAGTCCGCAAGGGTTGCGTCACCAGAACAACGGCTGCAAAAGCGTGTCGAGCAGAGGTGGGAGGCGCTAACAGAGCGAAACTTCGAGGCGGCCTATGCATTCGAGACGCCGGGATATCGAAAGACAGCGAGCCTGAGCCAGTTTCAAGCGCAGTTCGGAAGCGCGGTCAATTGGTTAGGCGCAACTGTCAGGTCCGTGGAGATCGCCGACAGCGGGGACCGGGCCGAGGTGCAAGTGAACCTTCGCTATCAGGGTCGTTCTCCCTTAGGGGGCCTGTACACCAGCGAACGCGCGATTACAGAGCGCTGGATCATCTCGAAAGATGAATGGTGGTATGTTCGTGACTGATGTCTCGGGTATGCGACAGTGAATCTGCTGACAGCCCTAGAAGTGGTGACTGTACGAGGTCGTACACTTGAGGTACATTGTCCCATGCGCTAGCTGACCAGTGTCGGATTGTGTCGCAATCAAGCGTTGCAGTACCGGCTTTGCTTCTCTTACTTTCCGCAAACCCAATCAGGGGAGATTCGAAATGAAAAAGTCCTTCGCACGCACAAAGATCGCGGCAGCGGTCGCCGCGGTCATGGCAGCATCGGCATCCATGTCGGTCCAGGCCGTTAACATCTCAGATAACGGTCTTGGCGAAGTCGGCCTTGTGCCGTACTACACGGTTCGCAACGGTTTCGACACCAACGTTAGTGTTGTCAATACCTCGAATCGGTACGTCGCGGCATTCAAGATTCGATTCCGTGAGGCCTTGAATAGTCGCGATGCGCGTGACTTCAACGTCTACCTCTCCCCGAATGACGTCTGGACCGCGACCATTTCCGTGGATCCAGCAACGGGTATTCCCTTCATTCAAACTGCGGATACCACTTGTACCGCACCGTGGATCGGCACGAACCCCAACGCCTCGTTTGTTGAGATCGGGCAGACCGCAGAAGGCTTGCCCATCAAGCGCATGAACATGACCAACATCGCATGGAACGGAGGCACTCTCGAGGGTAACGACGCAGGTCCAGATGGTATCGAGCGAGCCCAAGAAGGCTACATCGAAATCATCGAAATGGGTGTCGCCGATCCCAATGCGAGCATGCTGGCAAGTTGGGCTGTGCATGGACCCGGACAAAATTGTTCGGTTCTCGCGAATACCTATAACACTACCGCAGCTCAGGCTCAGCATATTTTTGTCACAGGGTCAGGGATGAACTGTGAGAGCAATACTCCTTACCTGCCAGGTCAGGTCGTGACCGGCAACGAAGCATTCCGGGCTGAATTTTGTGAGCCGCTGAATATCCTGAAATTCTCTGCTAACCTTATTCAGGTTACCAGTGGAGTCGCCGCTGAACTGCCCGTAACAACACTGGCAAACTTCCTTAATAAGCCTGACGGTTCAGAAAACCCCAATCTACCTGATGGGGACGATATTTCTGACTTCCCCCAGTTCCAGACGCCGAATTTAGAGTCGGTCAGGCCTGCGCGGTCTCTGCAAATCAATGATGGGCTTTTCGTCCAAGATGACTTCAACGGGATCGCAAATAACATTGCCGTTGATGCGGTAAGCAGCTTGCTCAGCAGCGAAACCGTCATCAATGAATATGAATTCGGCGGCGGTGCGTCTGGAGCAGATTTCAGAACAGCCTGGGTTGTGACCTTCCCGACCAAACACCATTATGTAGACGGCTTACTTCGTGCGCCGTTTGAGAATACATTCGGTGTCGGTGGTTCCTGCGTGACGGTTGATTACGGTTACTACAATCGTGAAGAACTTGCACCGGCAACCAGTGGCGCTGTCATTCCTTCGCCCGCGCCGATCCAGCCTGTCAATGTGAGTGTCATTTGTGCGGAAACTCAGACACTGAACCCGGGTGGCGGAAATCTCTTCGATTCTCAACGAAATTACGAGATTCAATTGGAGCCTGGTTATACCTCTGGTTGGATTCGCCTAGGCTTCCCGCAGGCGGGTAGTATCGTTGGCGATAACGGAACCGTGTATACCGGCCTTCCGACGATCGGATTCTCGCTCAAGACCACCCTAGGTGTCTTCGGAAACGCGACTCCGCACTCATTTGAGCGGAATGTCAGTAACGTCCAATCGTGCAATAGCTGCCCATAAACCGGCGGTCTAGCCTGCAATGAAAAGCCTGCGGCTATTTGGCCGCAGGCTTTTTTGTTAACATTGAACTTTCCACGCAGACTCTGGTCTGATCGTTTTCAAGCCTTGAAGTCAGCGATAGAACTCGAGAAGATCCAAGGTCAGAAGGCTTAAGTCTGACCAATTGCATGACATACCAAACGAGTGCGGGTTATTTTTGATGGCTAAAAACACAATCGCCCGATCAGAGCCAACGCCATGGTTCCGCCATTTATTGGTCGCAGGGCTTTTAGGCTGCCTTATCTGGTCGGGTGCCTTAGTTGCTCAAATTTCCCCTTCTGAGCAGGCTGTTAGACAGGTACAGCAGATGTATGTTGCCTACTACGGCCGGCCTGGTGATCCCGCTGGAGTCGACTTCTGGGCCGAGCAAGTCGACGCCGCTGGCGGAGCCTGGATTCCCGCGATTATCGATCAATTCGGAAGTTCGCAAGAGTACATCGACCGCTACAGCGCCCTAAGCGATCCAGAACTTATCGAAAATCTTTTTCTTTCGCTTTTTAATCGCTCAGTAGACCCCGATGGAATGGGCTATTATGTGGATCTACTCAATGGTAGTAATCTCTCGGGATTGAACCCCGAGATGCGCTTATCGACACTCGCTGAGATCGCCCTAGATGTCGCTAATGGAGCAGCAACAGGCGGTGTGGACCGGTTAACCCTAGACAATAAAATAAGCGTGTCTATTGAGTTCACGGATGCCATTCGTGCCTCAATGCGCCCCTATCAAGCAGGTCAGATTCCAGCGGCCGTTGCACTGTTATCCGGCGTTGGGGCCGACGCTGCCAGCGTCGCCGAAGCTGAAATAGGCATTCTGGCGATCGCGCGCATGCTCAACGACACCGGCGTCTTGACCTGCGCCAATTCAACAGCCACTGATCTCCCCTGCCCTATTGCTGATTATCCTGTTCAGGACGGTGATCATGGGCGAGATGTACTATTCCCTTCGAGCGCTGGAACGGGCTTTAGTTTCACCAAGCTGGACAACGCTGGTAATGAGCTGCCCGCTGATGCGAATGATTGGGTCTGCGTTCGGGATAACGCGACGGGTGCGGTTTGGGAAGTCAAGACAGACGATGGTGGTCTTCGCGATCGGGATTCGACATACACATGGTTTGAGAGTGCAACGACCTCAGGTGTTGGTGCAGAGGATGGTGGATCATGCGCCCGCGACTTTGGTACTGGTTGCGACACCGAAAAATATGTCGCCGATGTGAATGCCTTGGCC
Organism: Halochromatium sp.; assembly: GCA_010912705.1. Lineage (GTDB taxonomy): Bacteria > Pseudomonadota > Gammaproteobacteria > Chromatiales > Chromatiaceae > Lamprobacter. Next base: position 25,643 of record POWB01000013.1, on the reverse strand, counting down.
GGAGGACTCTGTGGACGCTCTAATTGGCGCCTGCCAGCTCCACAAGAGCTGGCTGGGATTATCCATTATGGGAAGTCTGTCGACCCGTTAATTGATACGACCTATTTCAATGCGACGCCATCGACGTCCTTTTGGACCTCCGAGGCTGACGCGGTGCTTGGGGCGGTTAGCAATCAGGCCTGGAGCGTTGATTTCGTGACAGGGCGGATTGCCTCGGTCGCCGCGGGTACTGCGAGTGCTATTCGTCTGGTCAGTAATGGCCAGCTGAACCCCAGTCTTTATGACAATGCGAATAGCACAATTACCGATACTCATACCGAGCTAACCTGGACGCAATGCACACTGGACCAGGAGCAGAATGATTGCTCGGTCTCCACCCAGCCTAATCCAATGACCTGGGTGCAGGCATTGGATCTAGCGCGTGATGTTGACCTGCAAGGCCATTTGGATTGGAGGCTGCCCACCCTTAAGGAATTACTGTCTTTAGTCGATTATACATCGACAAACGCGGTCATTGATCCAGCCGTCTTTACCAGCCAAACACTGCAGCAAGCGCCGATCTATTGGACATCAACGCCTGTCAGTGGGTCCGAACCAAAGGCTTGGGTATTTGATCTTGGTACTGGTGAGCTAACAGAAAGATCACTCACTGAGTCTGCTTACGTGCGACTGGTACGTGGGGGCAAGCTGCCAGTCGCCATTGTTAACGACGAATGCCGTCCAGATGGAACTGGTTGCTTTGGAGTGACCGAAAATGGCCGATATATTGATCGTGAAGAGGAGCTAAGCGGTGCCATCAGTGAGGCGATCCGGCTGCTAGAGGGCGATTTTTATGTCTACTCAAGCCCGACGTTTGAGTCAATTTGGGGCTGCAGCCAAGATCCATGGGACATTGGAGTTGTGTGGAATGGCCTAGCACCGAGCCTCTGCTATAATCAGTCACTTTTAAACCGAACGCTTGCCATTCGTCTTCGGGTGGTCGATGGGATAGTCCCAAGAAACGCGGTTCTGGTGCAGCACATTAACCAGGGAAGTCATCATGCGGCCTGGAATTATGCCTTGGCGACTGAGCCTTATGATCTCGATCAGCCGAGGCCAGACAATGTGGAAGCTTGCGAGCGCTTCCATCAGGCGGCTTCGGTCAGTTTTCAGGAGGGTGGCTGCCCTTTGATGGTTGATTCCCCTGGAGCAAGCGGGGTTCGCAATCTCTACCTGTTGATTAAGCCTGTCGGTCAACTGGCCAGTCAATGTGGAACGATTGTCGACGGCAGTTTGTATCGCTGCCTTGCATACGTCAACGCCTGGTGATCGCGTGTCTATTAAGGTAGGGCTAAGGCGCTTAGCCAAAATAAGACTTTTGATACTGGTCCTGGCACTAGGGTTCGTGCCAGATCTTGTTGTACCAGTTGAAATGTCAGAATCTATTCTGGTGGAGAACGATCGCATTGCAATCACTGTCGCCGATGTAGAGACCGAGCGTCATGCGATAAGAGGCTTGCAGCGTGACCAAACGGAAGCTGTCAGTCGGCCTGAACCTTCCGTGACATCGATCATCAATACCCTCTATGTGCGTAAAACGCTTGCTGACTACGCGACTGAACAGGACCTTGATGAACAAGATTGGGTTCGCGCCCGCCTCCTTAAGGCGAGGGAAAAGGTGCTTGCGGACGCCGCCGTTGAATATCAGCGTGCAAAGGTCCTCGAACGTCTGCCGGAGATGGAAGAGCGTGCTCGCGAACTGTACCAGGCGAATCCTGACGCCTATGTACGCAAGCCGAGGGTGCGAGTCGCACACATTCTCATGCAGGTCGATTCAGAAGCCTGCGGCGAGGAGCGATTTAAGGAAGCCGTGGAGATTCGAGAGCGCATCATTGCTGGAGCGGCGTTCGCAGATTTGGCGCGGCAGTATTCAATCGATGATCAATCGGCAAAACAGGGAGGAGAGCTTCCCTGGTTTGGCGAAGGCGCCATGGTTCCCGAGTTTGAAGAAGCCGCTTTTGCCCTCAAGCAACCTGGCGATGTCTCCGAACCGGTTGTGACTGAGTACGGCATCCATCTGATCAAACTCCTTGAGCGAGAAGAAGGTGGACAGCGTAGTTTTGAGGAGATCAAAGACGCGCTAAGCACAAAGTTGCAGGTGGATTGGCTGCAAGCAGAGGTTGAAAGTTGGCGTTCGACGCTGACAGATCCCAATCAAGCCAGGGTGAACAAGGACGCTCTTGATGCCTATATGGCCTCGCAGCAGCCTGCAGTATCCGATCAGCAGCCCTGATCGTCGCTATCGACCATGGCCGATAATCAGCGCAAGGATGCGCGACTGAAGGTTGCGGCAACTGATTGGAGCACCAATCCAGCCATTGGGGCCCAGGCCCGCCACCTGCGTTATCTTCAACGCCGGGTCGTAACCTTGGAGCGGCACCTGCATGAAGCCCAGCAAACCCGTGCTTGGCGCCTCAGCGCTCTGCTCGGCGCTGGAGAACGCAGGGTACGAAAGTCGATTCATATCACTCGTTGGCTCTGGATCTCTTGGCCGCGCCTTTACTCACTGATTCGACGGCGGCTCACACAGGGAGGATTACCCGAACTCTTCGCTGAACTCAAACGCCGGCGGGGTCAAAGTCCGAGCATTGCTCGATCCGGTGCCGTGAGCGCAACGAAGCGTGCGCGCGTGGCGCCATTCAATACGCTCAACGGCGACAGGTTCCGACTCTCAATCATTCTCATCATCGAGATTAAGGAAAAGATAACCTACGACCGACTGCGACTCATCGCCGACCAAGCTGAAGTGGCGCCTGACGAGGTGCTGCTGGTGACTAGCGACTCGACTACTACGGCGGCCATGATAGCCGCGCTGGCCGCGATGCCAGTCCTGCGCATCCCCGACCTAAATGCCGGATCAAGCCTACTTAACCGCTGTCAGCAGGCAGCGCGACAGGCGCGAGGGTGCGCCCTCCTCTTTCTGTCCGAGCAAGCGCTGATGCCGCCAAACGCCATTGCGGCCCTGTTCGGTACCCTCTCGTTCAATTCCGAAATTGGCGTGGTGGGCGCGGTCACCCCAATGCGGCTCACCCCAAGCCACCGACTCAGCGATGCGGCCCAGATCCTCTCCAGCGACGGTTCAGTCACCCCGGTCGGCGCTGGCGAGCACCCCGAGACCCCAGCCTATGCCTATCTGCGCGAGGTCGACGCGGGCTCGCTCTCCTGCCTAATGCTCTCCACTCAGGCCTATCGCCAAGTCGGCGGCCTAGATGCCAGCTACGAGACGCTCGAGTACGCCGGCATCGATCTCTGTCTGGCCCTCCGCGCGCAAGGCTGGCGCGTCCTCTACCAGCCCGATGCCGAGCTGATCCAGGCCAACACCGAGTCTCCCACGTCCGACAGAGTGCAAGGCCTACCCCCACAGGGATCGCTCTCCGACTCACCGGCCCTACAGCGCGATCAGCAGCGCTTCCGCGAGAAATGGGCCCCAGAGCTGCTGGGTTATCTGCCCCCTGGCGTGGCAGCCCGTACAGAGCGCGATCGGCTGCCAGGCCCGCGTCTGCTCTGGGTTGAGGCCTGCATGCTCACCCCGGATCAGGATTCCGGCTCGCTGCGCACCCTGCGCCTGATGACCATCCTCCAAGCCCTTGGCTGCAAGATCAGCTTTGCCGCCGATCGGCTCGAACGCCAGGAGCCTTACACCCATCAGCTCCAGCAGCGCGGCATCGAGGTGTTATATCGCCCCTACCAGCGCTCGGTCGCGTCCCTGATCGAGCAACAGGCCGAGGACTACGATCTCATCATCCTCTCTCGCCACTATGTCGCGAGGCGTTACGCGGCGCTGGTCCGCCGCGTCGCCCCGCATGCGCTGCTGGTCTTCGACAGCGTGGATCTGCACTGGCTACGGCTGCGCCGGCAGCAGGCCTGGGATCAAGACCCCATGCTGCCCCGCCTCGCCGAGATCGCCTATCGCGACGAATGCGCGCTAGCGCGCCAGTGCGATCTCACCCTAGTCGTGAGCGATGTTGAAGCGCAGGCGTTGCAGCAAGCAGTGCCCTCGGCGCGCATCGAGATCCTCAGCAACGTACATGATCCGGTCGCGGAGGTACCAGACATTGAGGGCCGCCACGACCTGTTGTTCGTGGGCGGCTTTCAACATCCGCCAAACGTCGATGCGGTTGAATACTTCGCGCGCGAGATCTGGCCACTGTTCCACGCCCAACGGCCTGAGGCGAAGGCTTATGTGATTGGGAGTCGTCTGCCTGCCAGTCTACGCGCTCTAGGTGAGCAGAGGGGGCTGTGCATGTTAGGCTATGTCAAAGATTTAGAGTCCTACTTGCGGGGCTGTCGCTTTTCAATCGCGCCGCTTCGCTATGGCGCAGGCGTTAAGGGTAAAGTGAATCAGAGTCTTAGCCATGGCTTACCGGTGGTAGCGACTTCGGTTGCGATCGAAGGCATGCGAGTCACCCACGAGCAGGAACTGCTGGTGGCCGATCGTCCCGCTGATTTTGTACAAGCGATGCGGCGACTCGACGAGGATGACGCACTGTGGCGCCAACTCTCCAAGGCTGGACAGGCACGAATGGCCGAACAATTTGGTACAGCAGTGGCGCGCGCTAAGCTGCAGGAACTGCTCGACTTGGTACAGCGTAAGATGCGTGTGGGCGCGCAGATATGAGAAGCCCTGCAAGATGCAGCTCTCTGTAGGCTGTGCTTCTTCTTGACCGCTCGCAATGCCATCCTGAAAACGTCTCATGAATCGACACTCCCATTGGCTGGTCGAGCAATTTAGATCAGGCCTGACACGCGAGCAGGCAGCCGCGGCATTTCAAGATCTGCAATCCGGATTACAGCGGTATCAGCTGTGGGCGGTATTGGGTCTGTATGAAATCAAGCAGCGCTACCGTCGATCACGTATTGGCCCACTCTGGATCACGTTGTCCATGGGGATCTTTATTGGTGCGCTGGGACTGCTCTATGGCGCCATTCTCGGTCAACCCCTCAGCGAGTACATGCCCTATCTGGCTGCAGGCTTTTTGGTCTGGACCTTTATTTCAAGTGCCGTGGTTGAGGGTGCCGAGGTGTTTTTGAACGCCGGTGGCGTGATCAAGCAACTGAATGCGCCATTGTCAACCTACGTATACCGGCTGGTGTGGGGAAATTTGATTATTTTCCTGCATAACCTGCTGATCTTTATCACGCTTGCACTTTGGTTCCAGGTTGAGGTTGGTTTGCCAACTCTGTTCGTAATTCCTGGGTTGATGCTGCTGGCCATCAATGCCGTCTGGATCGGCTTATTGTTGGGATTATTGAGCGCGCGTTTTCGTGATATTCCATTGATGCTAAAAAGCGGCATCCAGCTGATCTTTTTCATCACGCCGGTAATCTGGAGTCCTGATATGTTGCCAGGGCGCCCCTTACTGTTGACCGCAAACCCGTTTTATCACATGGTCGAGATCGTACGCGCGCCTTTACTTGGTGTCATGCCAAGCATTGCGAGCCTGATGATTGTTGTCGCTATCGCCGTGATTGGTTGTGCGATGAGTCTGCTCTTTTATAGCGTCTATCGCTGGCGAATCGCGTATTGGGTTTGAGCAATCATGGCTAGAGTCGAGTTGTGTAACGTCTCCGTGCTATTTCCTGTCTATAATGCTGGACGCTCTTTGAAGAATGCCTTGTTTGGTAGATCCACGGGCGGGACGATCATGACAGCAGCGCGTAATCGCCATCCAACCCTGGTGCGCGCATTGACCGGGATTAACCTAAGGCTCGAGGATGGTGATCGCCTAGCACTCATTGGTCACAATGGGGCCGGTAAAAGTACACTGCTACGCGTGCTCGCCGGTATCTATCTCCCCAGTGAAGGGCGGGTTCAGATCCGGGGGCAGGCCGTGCCGATGTTCGATATCAGTCTCGGGATGGACATGGACAGTACCGGCTACGAGAACATCGTCCTCCGAGGCTTGTATCTCGGCTTAACAAAGGCTGCCATCGATGCAAGGCTAGAGGATATTGCGGATTTTTCCGAACTCGGTGAGTTCTTGAGCCTGCCGTTAAGAACTTACTCCTCTGGCATGCGCATGCGCCTGGCATTTTCGGTCTGTACCGCCATTTCGGCTGAAATCCTGTTAGTCGACGAGGGGCTTGGCGCAGGTGATGCGGCCTTTATCGAGAAAGCGGATGAGCGCATCGCACATTTTTCAAATCGCTCATCGATCTTAGTGCTCGCCGCGCACAATCCGCCGCTGCTCAAGAAGCTCTGCAACAAAGCTGTCCTCATGAATCATGGGGCAATCATCGGAAGCGGCACAGTTGATGAAGTCTTATATCAGTATACAGAATTACTTCGACAGCAAATGGAATCCAGCTGAGATCAATGTGAGATCGATTGGTTGCTAGTCAAGAATTATACAATCCGAGACCTGCTTGCAGCTTTCATTGTTCAGCTTGGGCGAATCTTCGGAAGGTCGGCGCCCTGTGCGTTTGTGTCTATCAAGCGTCTGCGCGAATGAACCGGTCAACAACAAAGTGCTAATAACCGTTGTTATTGTTAACTATAACGCTGGTGAACTCCTAGTCCGGTGTATCGAGGCTGTTCTTGCGTTGAGGCTACCGCTTGAGGTTCTCGTCAGCGACAACGGCTCCGTCGACGACAGTATTGAGCTGTTGATGTCCTGTGTTGGTCAAGATCCGAGGTTACGGGTTCTGCGGCAGGGCAAGAATATCGGATTTTCAGCAGGTAACAATCGAGCCTTAGAGCACATGAGCGCAGACTCTGAGTTCGTGCTGTTCTTGAATCCTGATTGCATCCTTGAGCCGACAACCCTGCAAGGGGTGTTGAAGGTACTTGTGGAACATCCCGATGGTGGCATGGCTGGATGCGTTATCCGCAACCCAGACGGCTCAGAGCAAATTGCTAGTCGGCGGCGGATACCCAATCCTTGGAGTGCGCTGTTTGGAGTGCTGAGATTAGATAAACTATTAGCTGGCATCCCGGGGATTGAAGGACACAGCGAGATCGATAAGCCCCTACCAACGACGGCGGTCAGGGTCGAGGCGATCTCGGGCTCCTTTATGCTGGTGCGCCGACAGGCGCTCAATGATGTTGGCCTCCTCGACACTCGCTACTTTCTGCATTGCGAGGATCTTGATTGGTTCGTGCGCTTCGCTCAAGCAGGCTGGTCGTTGTATTTCGTGCCTGATGTCTGGGTGACACATTACAAAGGCGCCTGTAGTCAGCGCCGACCCTTCTTCGTCGAGTGGCATAAGCACCGAGGTATGGCTCGCTTTTTCTTGCGCTTTCAGGCCTCATCCTTCTCTGTCTTCATGCGGATGCTCGTGTTACTAGGTATTTGGCTCCATTTTTTTGCGACTAGCGTGGGCATACTCTTGCGGCGAATGCCGTCTTGGCCGCGCCGGCGCCTGGGTAAAGCATGATGGATAAATGGCAGGATTTTGGACTCAAGGGCCGCCTGGTCCTCATTACTGGTGTTACCGGCGGGATCGGGCATGCGCTAGCGCGCAGGCTGCTGCGCCTAGGCGCCCGGGTACGCGGTCTCACGCGTTATCCGAGCAGGGCCGAACAACTGTTTAGAGACTTGCCGATCCAACTCTGCGCCGGCGATCTGTGTAAGCCAGACAGCCTCACCGCCGCGCTTGAGGGGGTTGATACCCTCTTCCACCTTGCCAGCTACGTGCCGCCGCTATCTTGTGTTGATCGGTACAATGCACCGGGTCATTGGGAGGTGACCGTGACCGGAACTCAGGCGCTGCTGGATGCAGTGGCGGTGACCGGCGCTAAGCGGCTTGTCTACCTCAGCAGTGTCAAGGCCATGGGCGATACCAGCGGTGCCAGCGGTGTGCCTGCCGATGAAACCCACGGCTGCGAGCCGAAAACCTGCTATGGACAAGCCAAGCGAGCGGCAGAACGGATTATTCTTGCCGCGGGTCGTGCATCGGGTCTGCACGTCAGCGTCCTACGGATCCCCATGGTGTATGGCATAGACGACACCGGCAATATCCCGAAGATGGTCACGGCCATTGCGCGCCGGCGCTTTCCGCCCTGGCCAAAACGACACAACTGTCGATCAGCCATCCATGTCGATGATGTCATCACCGCTGCGTTGTTATGTTCGGCCAGCACCAAAGCCGATGGCCAAATCTATCTAGCCACCGATGGCAACGTCTATTCGACGCGTTGGATCTACGAGGCAGCGACCCGGGCCTGTGGCCGCCAGCCGCCATCCTGGGGATTGCCAGCCTGGCTGTTAGGGGCGACCGCAGTCCTAGGTAGCGGGATCGAGAAAGCCACGGGGCGGGGTATCGGCCTCAATTTGGAGACCTTCGAGAAGCTGATTGCTGACGGCTGGTACGACGCGACAAAGATCCGCAACGAACTCGGCTTCCTTGCCGCCCACGATCTCGGTGGAGAGATTGGTCGCTTAGTTGACCGCTTGCGCCTTAGAGTGCCACGGGAACAACCACCAGAACAGCCGGAACTCATCGAGTATCGCAGTCTCGAGGACTACCGTGATCGCTCTGCGGCGTCTGCTGAGCTGATCAGCGAGCGCGCTCGGCTTACCCGCAACTGCCTCGTCGTGGGCCAAAAGCACTTCAAGGTGCGCGGATTTTGTGATCCCTGTGGGCGGGATGTGGATTTTTTGGTCGACTATCTCGGCGCCTCGGGTGCGGATGGCGATCAGCTCGAACCCAACTGGCGTGAGCGGCTACTCTGCCCCTGTGGTCTGAACAACCGGGTGCGCGCCGCGTTGCACATCCTCAATCGCTATTGTCAACCACCGGCGAACGCGGTGTTTTACCTCACGGAACAGGTCACACCGCTCTATCGCTGGGTCGCCCAACGCTTCCAGAATACGGTTGGCAGTGAGTATCTTGGCGATCAGGTGGCCTTGGGCACGAAGACGTCAAGAGGGATCAGGAACGAATCGGTGATGGCCCTCAGCTTTTCAGATGCCACTTTCGACTACGTCCTCTCCTTTGACGTGCTTGAGCATGTACCAAACTATCAAAAGGGGTTGAGTGAGCTATGTCGGGTGCTCAAGCCTGGCGGCTACCTGGTGTTATCGGTACCCTTTGTGGTCCATCATGCCGAGACCATCGTGCGCGCCCGACTCGGCCAGGACGGCTCCATCGAGCACCTGTTACCCGCCGAGTATCATGGTGATCCGCTCACCGAGGCGGGATGCCTCTGTTTCTACCATTTTGGTTGGGATCTCCTTGAGACCTGCCGCACTGCTGGGTTCTCGGAGGCCTTTGCGGTTGGGCTCTGGTCACGACCATTAGGCCATCTTGGTCCGGAGCAGCTGATCTTTCTAGCCCGCAAGTAATTCCCTACAGGATTGCCGCCGCTGGTGCGATAATCACGCCCGCTCAGTCTACCTTCTCGGATTTGCACGCACTAGGATTCTCGTCTATGCATCAGCCAGATCAGCCTTCTCGGACGCTACTGGATGCCGAGGCGCTCATCGCACGGATCAAGGCGGCCGCGGCTGCGGATGAACAGGGTGAATCTCGCCAATTAGGTAATGCTGCGGCCCCAGTGAGCGCAAGTACGGAAAATAATCCTGATAGAACCAGGCAGCTCTTGGCGTCGATTGAGCCACCAAGCCTGCTCAGTCTGCCGCCGCTGGCATCAGTGCCCGCCGCTACCGGCACGGCATGCCTGGGCGATCTGTTAAGCCCGTTTGATGACGCCGATTTCATTGCTGGCGCCTACCGCGTGCTGCTTGGTCGCGAGCCGGATACCATCGGGGCGCAAGTCTATGGTGACTATCTTCGTCAAGGTGGTAGCCGACTGCTTGTGCTTTACGCCCTGCGCTATTCCCCAGAGGGTAAGGCACATGCCTGTGTGCTCGATGCTGCGCCCATAGGGTGGCTCTACCGCGCGATGCCGATGAAGCGCCTGTTAGGACCCTGGCTAAGGCGTGTCGAGCGTGCCTATCTTCGGCGTCACCCTGAATTTTTGGCACGCTCCGCTACCAATCAGCTCGCTCATCGCATCGACGCCAGTCATCGTGAGCTTGTCGGATGGCTGCGGCACCACTCAGATCAACTGGTACGTCAGCACCAAGCGTTAATGTCTTTTCAGCAACAGGGTGAGCACTTGGGGCGCGCCATCGACGCACTGAACATTCATGGCGAGCGCTGGGGCGGCGCGATTGAAGAGCTACGCCGCGATGGCGAGCGCTGGGGCGGCGCGATTGAAGAGCTACGCCGCGATGGCGAGCGCTGGGGCGGCGCGATTGAAGAGCTACGCCGCGATGGCGAGCGCTGGGGCGGCGCGATTGAGCAGTTGCGCACTGACAGCGCTCGCCAGGGAGGACAACTTGCGCAGCTCGAGCAGCAACAGGCCCCCCTGCGGAGCCAACAGGAGCACCTGCGTGGCGATACCCGCAATCTGGCCGATCGCGCTAATGCCATCGAGAGCGCGGTCGCCCAGCTCCGGGGTGGTGCAGAATGGCTGCAGCGTCAGCTTGATGAAGCTAAAGATGCACTTGAACGGATTGATACCACGGCAGCCGAGGCACAAGCCGCCATCGGTACCGAGGTGGCCCGCCGCGAGCGCCTCAGCAAAGACCTCGACTTCATCCGCAGCGACCTGATCTACCACCGCGGCCAGGCGCGCGATCTCATTGCAGCGTTAAGGGCCAACGCGGCACCGACGGCTAGCACGGCTATGACGGCCGCAGCTCTGCAGTCGCAGAGCAGGTCCCAGGCGATCCCGATACCGGCAGGGTCCGCGGACGACGACCGGCTCGACGCCTACTATGTCGCCTTTGAAGAAGAGTTCCGTGGCGCTCCCGAGCAGATTCGCGAGACCCAAGAAGGCTATATTGCCGATCTGCGCGATGCTGGTACCGTCAGCGCTGCTACGCCGGTGCTTGACCTCGGATGTGGGCGCGGGGAATGGCTGGCCCTGCTCGTCGAGCACGGACTCAGCGCCAAAGGGGTCGACACCAACGCGGTCATGGTGGCGCGCTGTCGCGAGCAAGGGCTCGATGCGCGCGAGGTCGACGCCCTAACTGCACTGCAGGCGCTGCCTGATGCCTCGCTTGGCGCGGTGAGCGCCTTCCATCTCATCGAGCACCTGCCATTCTCCCTCTTACATGCCCTGCTCGAGCAAGCGCATCGCGTGCTCAGGCCGGGCGGAGTGCTGGTGCTGGAGACCCCGAATCCTGAGAACCTACTGGTCGGCAGTCACACCTTCTATCACGATCCCACCCATCGCAATCCGATGACGCCGACCGCTACGCGGTTCCTAGTGCGCTATCTCGGCTTTACCGATCCTGAGATCCGTCGCCTGCATCCCTATCCAGACAGCGCTAAGGTGCCCGGCAATGATCCCCTCACCGAACGCGTCAATGGTCATCTCTGCGGACCACAGGATTATGCCATCATTGCCCGCAAGCCTAAGCCAGCATGAGAGTCCTGGTCACCGCTAACATCACGCCCTTTCTGCATGGCGGCGCTGACTACCATATTGAGGGGCTCACCAGGGCGCTCCAGGCCCAAGGGCACGAGGCGCTGTGCTTGCGCTTTCCATTCAACTACCATCGTCCGCAAGACATCAACGCCTTGATGCAGTTCTGCGATGGCCTTGATCTCAACCAGCCCAACGGCCAGCACATCGATACCCTGATCAGCCTGCAATTCCCGACTTACGGTGTGCTGCATGACAATCATCGCGTCTGGATCATGCACCAGCACCGTAGCGCTTACGAGCTATACGATGCAGCCACCGCCAGCGCCGAGGACGAGGCCCAGCGTACGCGCATCCACGCCTTCGATCAGCAAGCCCTTAGCCGTATCTCACGCCGCTTTGCCAATTCCGGGCGTGTCGCCGAGCGCCTACGCCACTACAATGGGCTTGATGCCCAACCGCTCTACCATCCGCCACATGCCGCCGAGCGCTTCTATAGCGCCGAGGCCGCAGGCTATCTGTTCTTTCCGTCACGCATCGAGACCCTCAAGCGTCAGAGCCTGCTCATCCGCGCCGCTGCCCTGGTGCGCTCGCCAGTGGTCTTTCTGCTCGCCGGTGACGGCGGTCAGCGCCCGCACTGCGAGCAGCTCATCGCCGAGCTGGGCGTCGCGGATCGTGTGCGTCTGCTCGGGCGCGTCACTGAGGCCGAGAAACGTGCCTACTATGCCCACAGCCTGGCCGTGTTTTATGGTCCCCAGGATGAAGACTATGGCTATGTCACCCTCGAGGCCATGCTCTCGGCCAAGCCCGTAATCACCTGCACCGACTCTGGTGGTCCGCTCGAGCTGGTTCAGCATGAGCAGACCGGCCTCATCGTTGAGCCGACGCCGGAGGCTATCGCCGCCGCTGCCGACCGCCTCTATCGCGAGCCAGCTCAGGCGCGGGCGTTGGGGTCTGCGGGCCGTCAGCACTACCATGATCTCGCCATTCGTTGGGATCAGGTCGTAACCCGGCTGCTCGCCTAAGCGGCGATCAATTCACCGACCAGACCCGATCACCGCGGAATTTGCTCTGCCGTAAAGGATTCGACACTCGTGAAGATTGCCATCGTCGCCCCAAGCGCTGTCCCCTTTCTCGTCGGCGGCGCCGAAAAGCTCTGGTGGGGGCTGCTCAGCGCCATCAATCAGCATACCGAGCACCATGCCGAGCTGATCAAGCTGCCGAGTCCAGAGCAGGACGTCTGGAGCCTGATCGACAGCTACCGTGCCTTCAGCCAGCTCAGGCTCGACCATTTCGATCTGGTTATCAGCACCAAATATCCGGCCTGGATGGTGGCGCACCCTAACCATGTCTGCTATCTGCAGCATAAGCTGCGCGGCCTCTACGACACCTACCATTTCAGCGGGCTGCCGACCGCACTGCCGCGATTGCCGCGCGCGCTGCAGCCATTACGCCAGTTGCTTGAAGACTCGCGTGGCGAGCGCGCCGAGCTGAAGCCGCTGTTCGCTGAGCTTGAGCGTTTAAGGACTCGTTACGCACTTGCTGATCTTACCCAGGCTGATTCTGCGCTGGTGAGCCACTTCCAGCTCCCTAGCCCACTAGTGCGGCGCATCGTCCACTGCCTTGATCATATCGGCCTTGCACCCGATGCCATCCAGCGCTACTTAGCCATCTCACGCACCGTCGCTGAGCGGGAAGACTACTTCCCCCCCGGGGCCGAGGTCGAGGTGCTGCATCACCCCTCCGATCTGCCGCGGGCCGAGTGCACCGGCTACCAGGATGTGTTCACCGCCAGCCGGCTTGATCATCCCAAGCGGCTGCATCTGCTCATCGACGCTTTTCGTCAGGTCGAGACCGACCGGCACTTCCGCATCGCCGGCACCGGCCCAGCCGAAGCCGAGCTGCGCGCGCGTGCTCAGGGTGATCCGCGCATCCAATTTCTGGGCCACATCAGTGATGAGCAGATCATCGCTGAGTATGGCCGCGCTCTGTTCGTGCCCTTCGTGCCCTATGACGAAGACTATGGTCTGATCACCTTAGAGGCCATGCGTGCCGCGAAGCCGGTCTTGACTACCACTGATGCCGGCGGCGTCAATGAGCTGGTCGAGCATGGCCGAAGCGGATTGAGCGTCGCCCCGCAAGCCGGCGACTTAGCGGGGGCGATGCGTCAGTTGATCGATGATCCCGCGGCCACCCAAGCCATGGGTGAGACTGCGCGCGACAGGGTGGCGGGCATTGACTGGCCACAAACGTTGGCCGCCCTGCTGCGGCCCTCGCCCTCGGCGCCGCCACGACGGCGCTTCAAGCTGGTGGTTGCGGTCGACTTTCCCGTCTATCCACCGCGCGGCGGAGGCCAGGCGCGCATCTATCATCTCTATCGTGCGCTGGCGCGTCAGCTCGATGTAGTCTTGGTCAGCCTGTGCGATGACCCGGCCCGCGCCGGTCGCTACTCATTGGCGCCCGGCCTTATCGAGCAGCGTATCGCCAAGAGCGAGTCCCATCTGCGCTCAGCCCAGCAGCTAGATGCCAAACTCGGCGTATCCGCCGGCGATATTGCCACCTTAATCTATCAACAGCAGACACCAGCCTATGCCGAGGCGCTTGCCGTGGCCAGTGCAGACTGTGACCTGCTGATCGCCTCGCATCCTTATCTCTATCCCAGTATTGAATCACTCTCGCTTCCCCGCCTTTGGTACGAGGCGCATAACGTGGAGTGGGACATGAAACGCGCTGTATTAGGAGAAACAGCCACTGCAATGCCCTACCTGCAGCGGGTTGCGGAGACCGAGCGCCGTCTCTGCCAGCGCGCCGAGCGGGTGCTGGTCTGTGCCGGCCAGGATGCGACCCGGCTCGCCGAACTCTACGGCATTGAGGCTCGCAACTGTATCGAGGTGCCTAATGGCGTCGCACTCGACGGCGTTCCATTCACAGATTACTCGCAGCGCCAACAGTCAGCGCGTCGCTTGGGGCTCGACCAACGCCCCAGCGCGCTGTTCATCGGCAGCTGGCACCAACCGAACATCGAGGCCGTGGCGGCGCTCAAACCAGTTGCCGAACAGCTGCCGGGGGTCGATTTTCTGATCGTCGGCAGCGTCTGCAAGCATCCAGTCATGCAGCAGCGCCCTGCCAATCTCTATCCACTCGGCATCCTCAGCGATGACGAGCTGGCACTGTTACTCGAGGCCGTTAGGCTGGCTCTCAATCCGGTCACCAGCGGCTCTGGCACCAATCTGAAGATGTTGCATTACGCAGCCGCGGGGATCCCCATTCTGAGCACCCCGTTCGGTAACCGCAGCCTCAGACTGCGCGACGGCGAACACCTATGGTGTGCCGAACTGCCTGTTTTTGCACGTCAGATTCCAGTCATCCTTGATGCCGAAACCGAGCAGCAGGAGCGCGTGCGCGCCGCGCGGCGCTGTGTTGAGCGTGGCTACGACTGGCCCATCATCGCCGCGCGGCTCCACTCTGCGCTATCGCCGCACAGCCTTTTGATGCCTTTGTCGGGCGTCACAAGTGGGTGAGAACGTGGCGGTTGCTTATCTGCAACATGTTGCAACTGCGGCAAGCGAGTGTATACTCAGAGAGCAAACAGTTGAAAAACTCATCCAGGCAGCGCTGTCTACACTGGTGCAAGTCTCTGCTCCATGCCTTTGGTACAATGCATAAAACGACCGCTGCGGCAAGCTGATGCAACCGCTCCGGAGGACTATGTAGACAATAACGCGACCATGTATTATTGTTATGCGCTGGAAATCTGAGTTATCATAGGTCTGAGCTCGGCGGCGGCGAACGTGCTGTTGCAAGTCGTCTGTCTGCATGCCACGCTCGGATCTTTCCGACCCCCTCTACATCGTTAGGAGTAAAGGCATACCATGGCTGCACAAGACTATATCACCACCGTTCAGAGCTTCTACGTCGCCTACTACGGCCGTTGGGCTGACGTTGACGGCCTCAGCTTCTGGACTCGTGTGCTCGACGCTGCGGGCGGCAACCAAGCAGAGATGATCAACGCGTTTGGTGCCTCGCAGGAGTATCTTGATACCTACGCCCCATACATTAATGATCAGGGCCAGATCACTGATCCCGAGGGCATCATCACCGCTGTTTACAACACCATGTTCGACCGCGATCCTGATGCGGCGGGCCTTGCATTCTACGTTGATCTACTCGAGAGCGGCGGCGCCAGCTTCCCGGATATCGTGCTGGATATCTTCAATGGTGCTCAGAACACCGACCTTATCATCATCAATAACAAGGTTGCAGCAGCCAGTTACGCAACTAACGTACTGATCGAGACAGGTAACCCCTACACGGCCGATGACATCCCCGAGGCACGCACCATCATCGCGGGTGTCGACGAGACCCCTACCAGCGTCGTCGAGGCACAGAACGCCGCTCGTGACTTTATCGAAGGCTCCGATAACCCAGGTCAGACCTTTATGCTGACCACCGGCGTCGATGTCATCAACGGCACTAACGGTAATGATACCTTCGATGGTTCGGTTAACGATCAGGGTATAGCAACCTTCACCTCGGTTGATACACTGAACGGCCTTGAGGGTACCGATCTCCTGATCGGTGGACTCACCGGTCAAAACGTTGCCGCGTTCATGACTAATATTGAGAATGTCGAACTGATAGACACAGGAACTTCGACCTTCGATCTCGTCAATACAAGCGGTATCGAGACCATCAAGGTTCGCAATTCGACTACCCAGCTAACGATCAATAACCTGCCGGCCGCGACGACCCCGGCCGTCACGATTGAGAACCAAAACTTTGGCGTTAATCTCAACTTCGTCAACGCCGCGTTGGCGGGAACGGCTGATGATGTCACGGTGACGCTCAGCAATGTGACGAACACCACAGGCAAAGCAAACGTTAACCTGACCCAACTGGCTGGCACCAATAACTCCGGTGTCGAGACGATTACGCTGAACTCTGTCGGTGTTGATCAAAACTTCTTACAGTCGCTGACTGGAAAAAACGGCGCCAACAACTCAACCTTCTCAACCTTGAACGTCGTCGGTACTCAAGGTCTAAACATTGCGATTGCAATCGATGGCTCAGTCAATACGGTCGCTGCAGGCACGCTGACCGGTGGGTTAAACGCGACATTCAACAATACCACCGCCGACATGAGTGTCGCCGGTGGCACCGGTGACGATTCGATCGGCTTAAACTCCAATGTTGGCAATGTGACAGCCAGCCTGGGTGCTGGCGACGATATGCTGGAATTCAGTGCTGCCGGTGGGTTCAACACCAAGGATACGGTCAATGGCGGTGAGGGAACCGATAACCTGAGTGTAGTGGCTGCTGATGCGGAAGCGGTTAATGCTCCTCTTGCCAACATCTCCAATATCGAGATCTTGTCATTAAACACGGTGGGTACCGGAGGGAGTTCAATCAATGCCACCCGTTTTGGCGAGATTGGCCAAGTCAATCTTACGGCAGGTACCGCCGGTGCCTATGGCGTAACGCTGGGCGCAGGGGCTAGAGCAGTCAATGTTGGCGGCACACTAGGAGGGACGCTGACTGTCAACGATACCGGCGCTGCGACCGATGACGTACTAACTCTGACCAACACCAATACCGCTGCTGTCGACACGTTTATCGGCCAAAACCTGAACCTGAACGGATTCGAGACCACCAATCTGAGTACTGGCTCTACGGTTACTGCAGCTCAAACCCTCGGCAAGGTCGACATCAATGGTGATAGCACTACAGGCAATAACACGCTCAACCTGAGCGGCGTGAATGCACTCAACATCGGTAACCTGGCCTCTAATGCATCCGGCTTGTTAACTGTTGATGCGTCAGGCATGACCAACAATGCATTTCTGACTATGGCCGCAGCGCCCACCTTCACCGGTGGTGTGACCGGGACCGTGAGCCTGGTCGGCAGCAGTAACGATGATACCTTGCGCGGCCATGCAACCGCCTCAAGCACCGTCGACGGTGGCGCAGGTGATGATGTCTTGTTTGGTGGTAGCGGGGTCGATAACCTCATCGGCGGTGATGGTGATGACCGCATCACCACCAATGGTGGCAATGATGTGGTGACCGGTGGTGCCGGCAACGATACGATTACTGTCACCAATGCGCAGGCAAAGGTGAATGTGGACGGCGGTACAGGAAACGATACCGTCATCCTGGGTGATAAAGCCTCTGCAGCGGGTAGCACCGTGAACGGTGGTGAGGGTGTTGATACATTGGTACTGACACGCACGCCGACCGCCGGTGAGTCGTTGAATACGACCAACTTCGAGATCCTCAACACCACAGTGAACCAGAATCTGGTGAACTTCACCAATAACCCTGGCTTCACTCGGGTTAACTTTGCTGCTGCTGGAAATATTGCGATCACGAACGCATCAGCAACGGTCGACACCATCGGCGTGGTGAATTCGGCTGGCGGAACATTCGCCTTCGAGCGCCTGGTCGACTCGAGCAATGATAGTCTCACCATTCGGCCTAACACGGGTGCTGCGCAAACCGTGGCGACGCTCACGCTCGACCATGAGGATCAGGTGACCGTTGACACTGGTACAACCGCTGGAGACGATCTGACAATCACCAATCTGGCCGCGAAGACCTTGGACTCACTGACAGTAGTTGGCTCAAACACGACCACCATTGGTACCATCACCGGCGGTTCTTCGCTGGCTGCGATCGATGCTAGCGCAGCGCTGGGTGCAGTCACGATCAATGCTTCGACTAGCACGGCAAACATGACTGTGACGGGTGCTACCAATGCAGCTAATACCCTAACAACGGGTACCGGGGCTGATGCGATTACCGGTGGTGTTTTGAACGATGTATTGTCCGGTAACAATGGCGCAGATACCATCGACGGTGGCGCTGGGGATGACACACTGAATGGCGATGCAGCGAATGACGTGATCACCGGTGGCATCGGCAACGATACGATCACGGGTGGCTCAGGCAACGATAACCTGACCGGCGGCGCTGGTGCGGATGACTTCGTCTTCACGCCTTCTAATGGGCGTGATGTGATCACCGACTTCACCTCTGGCACCGATGATCTTAATATCAGCGGGTTGTTTGCCGGCGCATTCAATCCCGTGACGGTGAACACGCCGCTCGCCGGCGCGCTGGCGATGGCTGATAACGATGCCTATATCGTGTCGTTTAACGGTGCGGCAGCAAACCTGATCGCAGGCGGAACCGCGACATTGACCACCGCAGATATGACCGCCGTCACGCTGACCAGTTTAGCGGCCTACCTTAACGAGGGTTTCGCGCCAACAGGTACGCTTAACGACGACGCCGTCTTTGCCATCAACTGGACAGCTGGTGGATCGACATCCTCGTTTGTCTATGACTTCGTGGACGATGGCGATGGCACGATTGAGGCTACTGAGCTTACGCTGCTGGCTACCGTTCAGCGTGGAATAAACGCGATCGACGCAGGCGATCTGATCTAAGATTGAAGTATGCGCTAGGCTCTCTTAAGGATAGAGAGCCGGCGTTCGAGCTGATTCAGCCTCTGCAACCCCTTCGGTCGCAGAGGCTTTTTGCGTTTCAAAGCAATCGATGAATGGTGCGCTATAGGCACCAGAATCATTGGGATCTTAGAGTCTATGCAGTGGAAACACGGGTACTTCGCCGATAGCGGCTACACCTTCGGTGTCTATCCGGAGACCATGCCTTGGCGTCTACGCTGGGCCGCCATGCTGCAGGGTCAGGTGACGCCGGCAGAGGGTTTTCGTTACCTTGACGCGGGTTGTGGTCAGGGGCTGAATCTGATCATGGCCGCACTCAGCCATCCTGACAGCGAATTTGTCGGTATCGACTTCCTGCCCGATCATATCGCACACGCGCGTGCGCTCGCGCGCAGTTGTGGCCTCTCCAATGTCCGCTTTATCGAACAAGATTTCGTCACCCTGGCAGCTGAGCCTCACCGTCTTGGTGAGTTCGATTATGTCGTCGCGCACGGGATCAGCACCTGGGTGGCGCCACAGGTTAAAGAGGCCTTAACGCATTTAATCAGCCAAGTGCTGCTGCCGGGCGGCCTCTGTTATAACAGCTACAATACCTATCCCGGTTGGCTTGGTCTCGGACCCTTCCAGCATTTGGTGCTGCTCGAGCAGCGTTATCAGACAGGTGCGGCGGCCTTGCAGCGCGCTCGCCAGATCATGGGTCATCTGCAGACGCATGCTCCGGGCCTTGCTCAGCAGTTGCCGCAAATGACTAACCGGTTAAAGGTGATGGATCAGGCTGATCCCGCCTACCTCGTACAAGAGTACAATAATCAGCATTGGCAGCCGGTCTATGTGAGCCAGATGATCGACAGCATGGCGGCCGTGAAGCTGAGCTATCTGGGAACCGCGACACTGCCGGATGCCTTCGAGGCTGCGCTCTCGTCGCCCTTGCGCGAGCTGTTAGCGGCGCAGTCGGCCCCATCATTGCGTGAGCAACTGCGTGACTATGCCCTGGTCCAGTCGTTTCGACGCGACCTTTATGTCAAGGGGCGCACGCCAAGTTGGCCACTGGCGCTACTCGATACAATCGGCACTCAACGCTTCCGTGCCAATCCGCTGATGCCATTGCCTGCGGAAGGTGAGCCTTTTGTGGTGACGGGTGGTGCGATCGAGCTGAAAGGGGCGGCAGAGCGCTATCTGCCTGTGTATCAGTGCATCCATTCAGCGGGAGCGAATGGTATTGAGGTGGCGAGGATGATGCCTGACGGAGCGTCGTCTGACCTCTCCGCGATTGTTCAGATCCTATCCTTGCTCTTGCACGGGGGCTGGTTGCTGCCGGTCGTTGACGCTCGAGCGAAGGCCGCTGATGGCAACCGCGCGTTGGCAGGGGCCGTCTGTCAGGGTGCGCCCTATCGCTATCTGGCCGTACCGGGTGCGGCAAGCGCGATCGCGATGACGGATACAGACTGGCTGCTCTATGACCTAGAGACCCGCGATGTGCCTAAAGCGCAGTGGCCGGATCAGCTGAAGACCCGACTCGCTGCGCTGAATAAACAGCTCGCCCGCGATGGTAAGCCATTGACCGAGCCCAAGGCGGTGCATCAACGCATACAGGAGTTGATTGATGCCTATGCACTGAAGCATCAGTTGCTCGTCGAACTGGGTGGTGCCTAGGTTGACGATCACCGATTCATCAGACTGTGGCAGTGATGCGCCTTCCCCCGACAAACGAGCGCGCAGGTTGTTTCGCGTCTTACATATTGGCTGTGGTACGAAGACCAAGCAGCAGACCACCGCCGGATTCAACAGGCCTGATTGGGAAGAGATCAGACTCGACATCGATCCTGCAGTGAAGCCTGACATCGTTGGCAGCATGACCGACATGCAGGCGGTGCCGGCGGCGAGCATGGACGCGCTGTTCTCAAGCCACAACATTGAGCACCTGTATGCGCATGAGGTGCCCATTGCGCTGGCCGAGTTCCTACGCGTCCTCAAGGCGGATGGCTTTGCTGTGATCACCTGCCCAGACTTGCAATCGGTGAGTGCGCTGATCGCTGCGGATAAGCTGACGGAGCCTGCTTATCAGTCGCCCGCCGGACCAATCATGCCGCTCGATATCCTCTATGGTCATAGGCCGCAGCTGGCCGCAGGCAATCTGTACATGGCCCACAAATGCGGTTTTACTGAACGGGTTCTGGTCGCGACGCTGCAGCAGGCAGGTTTTAAGACCGTCGCAAGCCTAGGCCGTGGCACGCCGCATTTCGACCTTTGGGCACTCGCTAGTAAGACCGAGCGTGATGAAGAGGCCATGCGTCGTTTGGCGCAGGGGCATTTCCCATAAGCGATGAAGATCCTCTTTGTTCATCAGAACTTTCCGGCTCAATTTCGCCATCTGGCGCCAGCCCTGGTCGCGCAGGGGCATGCGGTTGCGGCATTACACTTACAAGACCTCAAGCTGTCGGAATGGCAAGGCGTTCGCCTCTGGCGGTATCGCGTGATACGTGGCACGACAACCAATATCCATCCCTGGGTGTGTGACTTTGAAACGAAGACTATCCGCGCTGATGCCTGTTTTCGGGCTGCCTTACAGCTCGCTGCCCAGGGCTATTGTCCAGATCTGATCATTGCCCATCCTGGCTGGGGAGAGAGTCTGTTCCTAAAAGAGGTTTGGCCGGAGGCTCGGCTTGGGATCTATTGTGAATTTTTCTATCACCCGCGTGGAGCGGATGTTGGCTTCGACCCCGAGTTTCCACCTGCAGACCCTGGCGATGTTTGCCGGTTAAGGTTAAAAAATCTCAATCATTTGATGCACTTCCAGATCGCTGATGGCGGCCTGAGTCCGACACAGTGGCAGGCGAGTACCTACCCAGAATCCTTTCGTCATCGCATCAATGTGGTGCATGACGGGATCGATACCCATGCGCTGATGCCAGGTCCGACCGATCAGCCTGACCTGCAACTTGGCCAGCAACTTGAACTGGGGCTTGATCTCAAGCTCAGCGCGAAGGATGAGATCATCACCTTTGTCAGCCGCGACTTGGAGCCCTACCGTGGTTTTCACCGCTTTATGCGCGCGCTGCCGCGACTACTGCGGGAGCGGCCAAGCGCGACCGTGCTGATCATTGGTCATGATGGGGTGAGTTACGGCGCGCCTCCTAATCCGGCGCTTTACGGTCAGCGGACCTGGCGACAAGTGTTTACCGATGAGGTGCGACCAGTGATCAAGGATCGCGACTGGTCGCGGGTGCATTTTCTCGGTCGCCTGAGTTATGCGCATCTCATTGAGGTTTTTAGGCGTTCGACCCTGCACGTCTATCTAACCTATCCTTTTGTGCTCTCGTGGAGCCTGCTGGAAGCCATGAGCCTCGGGTGTACGATCGTTGCCTCGGATACCCCACCCGTCCGTGAGGTGATCAGCGCTGATGAAAACGGACGGCTGGTGGACTTTTTTGATACCGACGGTCTTGTCGATGCGGTCTGTGAACTGCTACAGGATGATGTCGCGCGGATGCGCCTCGGGCAGCATGCACGTGAGTTTGTCCGTCTCCATTACGACCTGCACTCCGTCTGTTTACCGCATCAACTGGCTTGGGTTGATGCGCTCGCGAGGGGTTGAGCACGGGAGCTGTGAAGCTGCCGTTTTTGATTCCTTGGCTGAGCGTCTAATGAGGATTGAAGAGCGGAAGTTTGATGCCAAAGATTCAACCGATTACACCGAGTCGCTACCGAGATTGTCGCTGGAAACGCTACCAGAGCTATGCGTTTGCGGCTCAGCAGGCGGTCGCGCCGATTCTGGCGCAGGAAGTCAGTAAAGCGGTCATGAGCTTGCCCTTGGCGTTCATCGAAGACCAAGGCGCCATGCAGCTGGTTGCTGTGCAAAGCCTAGAGCCGAACCGCAATCTGTTTGTCGCCCCGGATGGGCGCTGGCTTGGCAGCTACGTGCCAGCAGCCTTTCGGGGATTTCCCTTCACCTTAATGAAGACCGAACAAGGTCAACAGGTGTTGTGCTTCGATGAGGACAGCGGTCTGTTGCTGCAACATCCAACGCCGGGTGATGGCGAGCCTTTCTTCGATGCCGACGGAGAGCCTTCGGAGCCAATCCGCCAAGTACTGGAATTTCTCAGCCAGGTGGACGCTAACCGAGCGGTGACCAACCGGCTCTGTCAGCAGATCGCAGACGCGGAGCTGCTGCAGCCATGGCCGCTCAAGGTCACCACAGCCGAGGGTGAACGTCTGGTGAAAGGGCTGTTTTGCATTCATGAGCCTGCCTTCAATGCCTTACCACTGGATCGGCTCGATCAGCTCCGCCAGTCCGGAGCTTTGACCTTGATCCTCTGTCAACTGCTCTCGATGCAGCACATGCAACCACTGATCCGAATGGCAGAGCAGCAGGCGGTGACCCAGACCTCGGTTCCAGCGGGTGGCAGTGGCCTCTCAGACGATAGCGAGAGCCTGCACTTCGACTGGGACGCCAAGTCGCCCTCAACTTGACGCAACGGCTGTCGCCTCCGCATACTAGTAGGCCGTTTCGAGGCTGATCGAACGCTGTCGGCGCTGCCCTCACGCAGGCCCTGGACTCCTTATCGTGCTCAAAGCCCATCCCCGTGCGCAGGCCGGCGCGCCGGTCGCAGACGAGCTCCGCGATGCCCTGAAGGCGAGTCGCGGCTCATTCCTCTATGCCGCGCTGTTTAGCCTGTTCATCAACATGTTGATGCTGCTGCCGGCGATCTACATGCTACAGGTCTACGATCGGGTACTCACCAGTTCGAGTATCTCGACCCTGTTGGCACTGACGCTCTTGGTGGTGATCCTCTACGCGGTGATGGGGCTGCTGGAGGTGGCGCGTTCCTGGCTCTTGGTGCGCGTCAGTGCCGGGCTCGACATGCGACTCAATGAGCGCCTGTTCATGGCCTTGTTCGATACCGGGCTGATGACTGGACGCAGCGCGGGCACGCAGCCCATCGCTGATCTGACCAGCTTGCGCCAGTTCCTTACCGGTCAGGGGCTATTCGCGTTCTTTGATACACCCTGGATTCCCATCTATCTTGCGGTGATCTTCATCTTGCATCCGGCTTTGGGTTGGTTCGCGGTTGGCGGCCTGGTGATCATCGTGCTGTTGGCGATTGCCAACGAACTCTCGACCCGTCAACCGCTGCAAGCGGCCAACGGGCTCGCGGTGCAGACCAATAACGCGGTCAACGGCCATCTGCGCAATGCCGAGGCATTGGAGGCGATGGGGATGCTGGAGAATGTGCATCGGCGCTGGATGGGGCAGCATGTGCAGATGCTCAAGCTGCAGGCTCTGGCCAGTGACCGCGCGGGCTTGATTGCCAACAGCAGTAAGTCGTTTCGCATCATGCTGCAGTCTCTCATCCTGGGGCTTGGCGCCTATCTGGCGGTGCTGCAGGAGATCACCCCAGGGGCGATGATCGCCGCCTCTATCCTGCTCGGCCGCGCGCTGGCGCCGGTGGATCTGCTGATTGGTTCGTGGAAACAGTTCCTCGCCGCCCGCAGCGCCTATGACCGGCTGCGCCATTTGCTGCAGAGTATTCCGCAGCGTCTTGAGCGCATGCGCCTGCCGCCGCCGAAGGGCCAGCTCAGTCTCGAGCAGTTGGCGGTGGTGCCACCAGGGGGCACGGTGGCGGTGCTGCGCGGGGTGACTGTGGAGATTGCCGCCGGTGAGACGGTCGGTATCATCGGCCCGAGCGCGGCTGGTAAGAGTACCTTGGCGCGGGCGGTGCTGGGCGTTTGGCCGGCAGCGGCGGGTCAGGTGCGCTTGGATGGCGCGGCGATCAAAGACTGGAACCGGCGCGAGCTGGGGCCAAATATCGGCTACCTGCCGCAGGATGTGGAGCTGATGGACGGCAGCGTGAGTGAGAACATCGCCCGCTTTGGCGAGATCGATCCCGAGGCGGTGGTGAGTGCGGCGCAAAAGGCCGGGGTGCATGAGATGATCCTGCGTTTACCGCAGGGATATGATACCCCACTTGGCCCCGCTGGCGCGGTGCTCTCCGGTGGGCAGCGGCAGCGGTTGGGCTTGGCGAGGGCGCTGTATGGCAGCCCCTGCTTGGTGGTCTTGGATGAGCCGAATAGCAATCTCGATGAGCAGGGTGAGGCCGCTTTGGCAGCAGCATTGACTCATCTGAAGCGAAGCCAGGCGACCGTCTTGGTAATTACGCACCGGCCTAATCTGCTGCATCAGGTTGACCGCATCCTGGTGTTGCGCGATGGCGCGGCGGTGATGTTTGGTCCGCGCGATCAGGTGCTGGCGGAGTTTGCGCGCCCGGCCCCGGTCGCGCGGAGCATGAGTCCGAGCCCAGGCCCAGGCCCAGCACCGGCTCAAGCACCAGCGCCGGCGCAGTGAGCATGATCATGAAAGGATCAGGATCAGGATCAGGCGAGGCCGAGTCGAGCACACTCACAACGCCCACAGCAGCTGCGGGGACCACTGCGCCCGAGCCCGAGCGTCTGCCACAGGCCATGCAGGCCCCTGCTGTGCCAGACCTGCGCACTAGTGACCGACCCGAGCGGCTGTTTGGGCTGGTGGTGCTGTTGATCGCTTTCGGTGGCTTTGGCGTTTGGTCGGCGTTGGCGCCGATTGACAGTGCCGCAGTCGCGCCTGGGGTGGTCACGGTCGAGTCGTCGCGCAAGACGGTGCAACATTTCGATGGTGGCATCGTCGAGCAAATCTTGGTCACCGAAGGCGACCAAGTGGAGGCTGGGCAGTTATTGGTGCATCTGGATGATACCCAGGTGCGCGCGCAACTGGAGATCACCCG
>POWB01000012.1:89238-133824 GCA_010912705.1 Halochromatium sp. | reverse complement strand
TGAATAAGGTTTATCTACAGCAATACGTCGCCATGCATGAATGGGCTCACAATATTAAGGTATGCACAATAGAATTTCTCCGAATACTGTGTGGTGTCACACAGTTCGCCTCATGAGCCGAAAATA
This sequence comes from Halochromatium sp., assembly GCA_010912705.1. Lineage (GTDB taxonomy): Bacteria > Pseudomonadota > Gammaproteobacteria > Chromatiales > Chromatiaceae > Lamprobacter. The sequence goes on along the minus strand of POWB01000012.1, from coordinate 133,698 downwards.
TTATATTTACTCGGCAACTTGACGGGTGCGGCCTCGACATGATGTCGCGTGATGTTGTGACGTGGCAAGAAGAGGCTCGCGCAGAGACGCAGAGGCGCAAAGGAAGAAAGCGCTTGCTCGATGTTCCCAGTGCGCTTCTCTCCTTCTTCCCTTCTTCCCTTCTTCCCTTCCTCTCTTCTTCCCTTCTTCCCTTCTTCCCTTCTTCCCTTCTTCCCTTCTTCCCTTCTTCTCTTCTTCTCTTCTTCTCTTCTTCTCTGCGCCTCTGCGAGAGATCTCTTTTTCTTGTGTCGTCTACGCGACATGGCACCAGCTGATTGACATTATGTGGAGGCTGCACTCAACTTGACAAACCTTGACCGGCTGTAGCTCTTATCTTTAACGAGCGATCCATCGCGTTGAGGGGCACAGGCCTAAGCCCTTGGAGTTAGGGCATCTGATCCAAGCCGAATTGTGAAGGGGTGCTGCTTGCTGCCTCCCGACGTCGACGCAACAAGAGTGGAATCAAGGCGACCAAGGCGGCGAGCAGCAAGAGGATCTCAAGACTGTAGACGACACGATAGCCGAGTGATGGGCTGGCCCACTCCGGCCCAAAGGCCCCATCGGCAGCCATTCCCGAGACAAGATCACGCAGCGCCCCACCTAGAGCAATCGCCACGCCCTGTGCCGTTGCCTGAACCGCTCCCCAAGCGCCGAGCGCTAGCCCGACGTGCCCGCGCTCGGCAAGCTCCATCGCCGCAGTTAGCGTTCCAACCGCGAGCAGACCAGTCCCAAAGCCGATCAGCGCGGTCCCAATCCGGAATACCAAGGCTGACTCCATGGTGGCCGCAACAATCACAAGCAGGAAGGCGCAGACCCCCACCAAGGCACCAACGCTAGCCAGCTGATACGCATTTCCACCCCGGCTCAGGACATAGCCAGACAAGGCAAAAGCAATAAAGGTGCCGCCGGCAAGGATTGCGGTCAGCGAGGTGGTTTGTGCAACCGTTAGCCCCAGCACCTGCGCGCCATAAGGCTCGAGCAGAATCTCCTGCATGCTGAAACCGGCCGTACCCAAGCCAACAACAATCAGCAGTCGACTCGCATAACCACCGCGCAGAAATTCGTTCCAGGTCTCACGGAAGGGTGGTCGCGGAATCTTGGCCACGGCACGTTTAAGATCGATCGATTCCTGTTTCCAGGCCGCGATCAGATTCATGATGATGGTTGCCAAGGCCGCCGCATGCACCACCTCAACCAACTTCTTGTGCGAAAAGTCTTCGAGCAAATGGCCAAACAGCAGCGCACTGCCGACCATCCCGAGCAACAGCATCGAATAGAGAAGCGCAACGACTCGTGGCCGTTTCTCAGGTGTCGCCAAGTCAGTTGCCAAGGCCAAGCCGGCAGTCTGCACCGTATGCAGCCCAGCTCCAACCATGAGGAACGAGACACCGGCAAAGAACTGTCCGACGAAGATCAGGTTATTGGTCTCATCAGAGAGGATGAGGATCGAGTACGGCATGATCGCGAAGCCGCCGTACTGCAACATGCTGCCAAGCGCGATATAGGGCACGCGGCGCCAGCCGAACGCCGAATGATGATAGTCCGAGCGATGCCCGATCAATGCACGTAAGGGCGCGAAGACCAGCGGCAAGGCCACCATCAGGGAAACAAACCAGGCAGATACCCCAAGCTCGACGACCATGACGCGGTTTAAGGTGCCATACAGCAGCACCATCGCCATACCAACCGAGATCTGGAATAGTGACAGACGCAGGATACGCTGCAGCGGCAGCTCGGTCGTCCCAGCATCGGCAAAGGGAAGGGTGGCGAGATACTTGGTCAGGCGATTCATCAAATTTCTTCCGGTTGAAACCCCGCCCTTCGGAGCGGAATCTTTAGAATCTGTGCCAACTTTCCACCGGCTGGGCCCTGAGGCTCCGCCCCGTAAAGGGCCTGGTGACGGAGCCTACGACCGCCTTGGTCAGGCGGGCTGAGGCTGGTCAATCAAGCGCTTTCAAGCTCCACTCAAGCCGCCTTGGCGACGACGAGCCGAGTTTGTAGCGGCCGGCGCGTGCGGACGAAGCGAATTTGGTCGAATCCAGCCGCTTCTAGCATGGCACGATGCTCGTGTGGCGGACGCGTGCGCCCGCTGCCCATCGCCAGCAAATAGAGGCCAAAATAGGCGTCGCCGACAGGCTCTACTCCCGGCGTCTCGGACATCGGCTCGGTAATGATCAGGGTGCCACCAGGCTCGAGCGCAGCCCTTACAGCACGCAAGATGGTCATCGCGCCGTCGTCGTTATGGTCCAGGATCACGCGCACCAAGGAAATGATATCGGCCCCCCGCGGGAGCGGATCGGCCTTGACGTTACCGCCGAAGACCTCGGCACGGTCCCCGATTCCGGCATCGCGGAAGCGCTCACGGGCGCGGTCGACGACCGCGGGCAGATCAAACAGGCGCAACTGCAGATGCGGCCAGCGCTGGGCCGCCTGCAACAAGAACCGACCCTCACCGCCACCAACATCCATCAAGCAGCGATAACCGCTCAGCGGGAAGGCGTCGAGCGTATCCTCCGCGACGAAGCCACTCGAGGCTGACATCAACAGACTGTATTCAGCGACCCGCTCGTCACCATCGGCCGCTGGGTCCGCAGAGCCAGCGTAAGACCAATAGCGCCCAAGCTCGGTCTCGCTCAGCTCGCCGCGAAATAGCGCGAGCGGGTCATCCAGATCGTGATACAGCATGCGATGATGGCGCACCATGGCGGCAATCCCTGGATTGCCCGGCATCGCAATCCCCAGCTTGCCAAGCCCGTAACGGCCATTGCCGCGCCGCTCTAGCAGGTCGATCGCCACAGCCGCGCGCAAGAAGCGATCTGCTGCGGCAGGCGTCATGCCCATCTTGCCTGCCAACTCATCGGCGCTCTGTGGACCATCGGCCAACTCATCAAAGAGCCCGAGCTCGACACAGCCATAGAGGATCTGGGAATAGACGAAGCCAGCAGTGATATCAAAGAGTGCGCGGGCACGCTTCGAGGCCTCGTACTTGGTCAACGGAAAATCCGCTGCCCAGCGCTGAAAGCTCGGACTGGCGAGCTTGCGATCGCGCCAAACGCGCCAACGCTCAAGGAATGGAAGCTGCAACTGGATACCTTTGCGAGTTGAACCTAGCGATAGAAAAGAAGCGTTCGCAAGTACGCTGAGCCATGACTGACAACGGCAACTGCTACGGGACACCTCTGTGACGAAACTCAGGATACACACACCATCGAATCGTCAATTTTACATGGCGGTGCCGTACGTCAACAATTGTTGACTATCAATGGAAGCCGAAATCGCCCACCTTACTTAGTCGGCACCATCGCCAGCAACAGCATTCAGCCACACTCAAGCCCGGTCCAGTTACAGTCCTCTCCAGCCATCCAGCCGAGAGAGGCAAGCGGCCAGCCTCACAGAGCGCAGCACTCCAGTAGGCCCCCTTCCTCGTAATCGAGCACCATGCACACCCTGATGGCCGTCTCGCGTGCTCGTGCTCAACGGTGCATAACGACGGCAGGCAGCACGCAGCAGTAGAGCGCCACCACGACTCCCCCAAAACAAAACAACGCCCATTAAGGGCGCTGTTTACCACTTCCCTGTGTATGATCTTTGGCTTGGCGCCAAAGCGGACGATCTATAATCTCGTCCAGCGAGCGGTTCAGTCTGAGGTGAACCGCTCCGCTTCTAAGGATGGTCTTATTGGACCTGAGCGATCTGCTGGCCTTGGGCCTGCTCAACGACTGCAGCAGCGCGAGCGTCGACAGCCGCTTGGGCGGAATCTTTGAAGCCGTAGCCCGGGAGGCTCAGTGCATAGCTATGCACCATCCACATCTGAACGAACAGGATGAAGAAAAATGGAACCATCCAAACCGCTGGGTTAATGACGGTCCAGATCTTCCAGTCTTCTTCTGGATGATCAGGCTTAGCAACGGTCGGGTCAGCCATCATATAAGGAACTTGCATGGAGTATCTCCTCGTCAAATTTGAACTAGCGGTTTATAGAACTAGGTTTAGAACCAGGGCTGATAGACCCAGGTCACCACATGAACGACAGAGGCGATCATGACCCAGCTCCAAGTACCATGCTTCCAGTGCTCATGAAACTCTTTTGCTTGCTCGTCGGTCAGGCCGGACAGATTTTTGCTTTCAGCCATCGAAATAACCTCTCGTGAAGGTCGTTGTTCAGATACCGTCCGGCACATCTCTGCGCCGCACTTTGATATGTGAAAGAGTGCTTTTCAGCCCCGGTACAGATGCTGAAACCGCCTCAAACCACGAGTGTTAGTTTAACCTGACATCTCTGTGTGTCAAGGTCGATTTACAGTTTTATTCGGTTGCGGCGTCAAGTCAGCATGACTGGACATGCCCAGCCCGCGGTGTTTAGCCGCGAGCCAAGCGATTAACTAGAGCGCGCGCGCAGCTGCGAGCCGGCGCATAAAGTCCTCGCCCATGGGCGGCGGCAGCAGGCGCTGCATCTCGCCAACCACTAGGGCCTGCAGCTTTTCGGCTCCTGGGCAGGACGGAATCGAATCCACGGCCTCAACAATCAGGCCGACAAGACGATCAAGCGCGCCATCGGCCCCAAGCTCGGCAACCGCGCTCGGGCGATCATGGGTGGCATCCTGCCCCACCGGCTTGCCAATCTCATCGGCATCGCCAGCGACATCACGCAGGTCATCCGCCACCTGATAGGCTTCACCGAGATTTGCCCCCAGAGTGCGCCACTCAGCGGGATTACGCCCTGCCGCCGCGGCACCAGCCTCAGTTGCGGCCGCGAACAAGGCCGCTGTTTTCTGCCGGTGGTACTCGCCCAGATCGACCCGATCTTCGCACTCCCAGGCTTGACCAGCGACAATGCCATCCTTAAGACCGACCGCTCGGCCCACAATCATGAGAAGTGGTGCGAGGCGCTCCGGGTGGCGCAGCGTCTGCCAAGCGAGATTCTCGAATGCAAGCACGATCAGCCCATCGCCAGCGAGTACCGCAAGCCGCTCTCCGTAGGCACGATGTACCGAGGGTTGGCCACGGCGGGTATCTGCATCATCGAAACAGGGGAGATCATCGTGCACCAGCGAGGCACAGTGCAGCAGCTCCAAGGACACCGCGGCCGCATCCGTGACCGCAGGCACGTCATCACCGCAGGCCATGGCGACGGCGAGACAGAGTCGCGGACGTACACGCGAGGCCGGCAGCAACACGGCATGGCGCACGGCTTGTTGCAACAAGGGCGGCGAGTCATCACCCATCCCCTTGGTGATGGCGGCCTCAAGGGCCTGCTCGATCCGCTGTAAAACATCCATCAGAGTGTATCCCCATAGAATCGAATGGCTTTCAGGTCGCCAATCCCACTGCACCAAAAGCACTTGTCAGGGCAACCTGTTACCCGGTTGAGCCATCCAAGATAGACAGCTACCTTAGGAGCGTCAAACGACCGAGATCAACTCTCACGGAAAAAGACGCATCCCTAAGGTCAAATTGGAAGGTCAGATTGGAGCGAGGTAGAAGGTGGGAACGGAGCAAGTCGTGATCGTTGGGGCCGGGATCGGCGGGTTGACTGCTGCCATCGAGCTTGCCGCGCACGGACTCGATGTGAACGTCATCCAGGTGCGCTGACCCGTCAGCACACTCTGCTTGACCCGGCCGGGCGTCACCGCTGGTGGCCCATCGCTCCAGAATCCCGGATCGAGGTCGAGCTGAGCGAGCCAGGGCTACGCTGGTCTGGCGATAGCTATCTGGATAGCAATGGCGGCGATGAGCCCCTCGAGCAGGGCTTCCGCGAATGGGACTGATCACGCACCAAGCTACGCGACGGCTCGGCGGTGCTCTACGACATGACCTTCACCGATGGTCAACGCCGCGCCTTGGCGCTGCGCTTCGACGGCAGCGGCGCTGCTGAGCCGTTCGAGCCGCCACCGCGCACGCCGCTGATTCCCAAGGCTTGCCGTGCAGTAGCAGCCAAATCGGCAAGCGTTACTACCGGTCCTGAGCATTCAGCCTGTCTGCTGGCAAGCTCGGGGGTCTAGGTCGGCGGCACTGGCGCGGCGGCGGGGGCGTCATTCCTCGATCCGTTGATCTTCTCGCGCAGCCACTGCACCACGTAATAGGTCACGGGGATCAGCAAGATCCCGACCAGGGTCGCCGCCAGCATGCCACCAAAGACGGCCGTGCCCAACGCCACGCGCGAGCCGGCGCCAGCCCCCGTCGCTACCACCAGCGGAATGATGCCGAGCAGGAACGAGAGCGCCGTCATCATCACCGCACGAAAACGCAGCCGCGCCGCCTTGACCGCCGCATCGTAGATACTCAGCCCCTCGGTCTCACGCTGCTCCTTGGCGAACTCGACGATCAGGATCGCGTTCTTCGCTGCGAGCCCGATCAACATCACCAAGCCGATCTGCGTATACAGATTCACGTCGAGCCCGGCCAGGCCAGTCGCCGCCAGCGCGCCAAACACTGCGACCGGCACTGCCAATAGCACCGCCAGCGGGATCGACCAGCTCTCATACTGCGCGACCAAGAACAGATACACGAACAGCAGCGCCAGGCCGAAGATGAATGGCGCCTGACCCGCGGCCTGGATCTCTTGATAGCTCATACTGGTCCAGTCATAGCCAAACCCCGACGGCAGCGTCTCCTCAGCGGTCTGCTCCATCGCCGCAATCGCCTGCCCAGAGCTGAACCCCGGCGCTGGACCACCGGAGATATCAGCGGAACGGAAGAGGTTATAGCGCGAGACGATCTGCGGCCCGGTCCGGCTCTCGACCTCGGCCAGGGTCGCGATCGGCACCATCTCGCCATCCTTGTTGCGCACGAACAGCCGCACGATGTCGGCCGGCTGATTGCGATAGTCGCCCTCGGCCTGCGCCAACACCCGCCAGGTGCGGCCAAACTTGTTGAAGTCGTTGATGTAGACCGAGCCGAGCTGCGCCTGCAGGGTCGCGAACAGCTCGCTCATCGGCACTTGCAGGGTCTGCACCTTCTCCCGATTCACATCGACGAACAGCATCGGCACATCGGCGCGGAAGGTGCTGTAGGCACTGCCAATCGCCGGCTGCTGATTGGCAGCGACGATGAAGCCGCGCATCACCGAGGCAAACTCCTTGATGTCGCCACCGGCCAGATCCTGCAGCACGAACGAAAAGCCACCGGAATTGCCCAGCCCCGGGATCGCCGGCGGCACGAACGGGATCACATTCGCCTCAACCGTATCGGCCGCGATCTGCTGGGTCTGAGCGACGATCGATCGCAAGCGCAAGGCCGGCTCGCTGCGCTCATCCCAGGGCGCGAGTATCGGGATCACCAGCGCGCTATTGGAGCCGAAGGCGCCGTTCAACATCGAATAGCCCGAGACCGAGATGACATTGGTGATGCCCGGGATCTCCAGCAGCTGCTGCTCGACCCGCCCGAGCAGGGTCTCGGTGCGCGTCAGCGATGCGGCATCCGGCAGTTGGACCTCGATGAAGAAATAGCCCTGGTCCTCCTCAGGCAGGAACCCGGTTGGGAGCGTCATGAACAGCCACAGCGTGGCGCCGATCAAGCCCAGATAGAGCACTGAGATCAGCCCCGCGCGGCGCACCGTGGTCTTGACCCCGGCGGTGTAGCCGTTGGTGAGCTTGGCGAAGCCGACGTTAAACCAGTTCAGCCATTTCAGCGGCTGCTGGCCGGGCTTCAGCAGCACCGAGCAGAGCGCCGGACTCAGCGTCAGCGCGTTGATCGAGCTGATCGCCACCGCCACCGAGATGGTCACCGCGAACTGCTGATAGAGCTGACCGGTGATCCCAGGCATGAAGCCCACCGGCACGAACACCGCGAGCAGCACCAGAGTGGTCGCAATCACCGCGCCACCGACCTGATCCATCGCCTTCGCCGTCGCCGCCTTCGGATCAAGACCCTCTTCGTCCATCAGCCGCTGGACGTTCTCGACCACGATGATCGCATCATCGACGACGATACCGATGGCCAGGATCAGCGCGAACAGCACGATGGTGTTCAGGGTGAAGCCAAACGCCGCCAACACCGCGAAGGTGCCGATCAGCGAGACCGGGATGGCGATGCCAGGGATCAGCGTCGAGCGCCAGTCGCCGAGGAAGATGAACACCACCAGCACCACCAACAACACCGCGATATAGAGCGTCTCCTGCACCTCGGAGATCGACGCCTTGATGAAGTTGGTGGTGTCGTAGAGGATGGCGTAATCCATGTCGTCCGGGAACCGGGTCGACAGCTCCGCCAGCGCCACCTTCACCGCATCCGCGGTCGCCAGCGCGTTCGCGTCCGGGGTCTGATAGACCGCAAGCACCACCGAAGGCTGACCATCCAGCTGTCCATTTGCGGAATACGCCTGAGCACCGAGCTCGACGCGGGCGACATCCTTGATGCGAATCGCCGAGCCGTCCGGCTGCATCCGCACGATGATATTCTCGAACTCTTCGACCTCAGTCAGCCGGCCCTTGGTGGTGACCGTGTATTGGAACTGCTGATCAGTCGGCACTGGTGGCGCGCCAATCTGCCCCGCCGGCACCTGCACATTCTGCTCGGCAACCGCATTCTGAATGTCGGCGACACTGACCCCGAGCGAGGTCATCCGATCCGGCTTGAGCCAGAAGCGCATGCCGTAATCCATCACGCCGAGGATCTCGGCCTTACCCACACCATTGACGCGCCCGAGGGTGTCTTTGACGTTGATGGTCGCGTAGTTGTTGAGATAGAGCCCGTCGAGCGATTCATCCGGCGAAAAGAGATTGACGATCAGCAGCATGTTGGTCGACTGCTTTTCGGTCTTCACGCCTTGGCGCTGCACCTCCTGCGGCAGCGACGGCATCGCCGTCGAGACCCGGTTCTGCACCTTGACCTGGGCCATATCGGCATCGGTGCCGATATCGAAGGTCACGGTGAGGTTGTAGCGGCCGTCGTTATCGGACTTCGAGGACATGTAGATCATGCCCTCGACACCGTTGACCTGCTGCTCGATCGGCGCCGCGACGGTCTGCTCGACCACGTCTGCGCTGGCGCCGGCATACTGGGTGGTGACGCTGACGGTCGGCGGGGTGATCTCGGGAAACTGGGCTACTGGCAGCGAGAACAGCGCCAGCAGGCCCGCCAGCGAGATCACGATCGAGATGACGAAGGCGAACTTCGGCCGGGTGATGAAAAATTTCGACAGCGGCATGGCGCGAGCCTCGATGCGGTGTGTGATACGGCAGCGCCGTAGCGATCAATCCTCGGCTGAGCTAGCCTCAGGCTCCACCTGTGGCGCCGCCGTCAGCTCTGGCTTGACCTCGATGCCAGGGCGCACCTTCTGGATGCCATACAGGACGACACGCTCGCCCGCATCGAGCCCACTCGCGACCAACAGATTCGGCCCAAATTCCTGGCCGGTCTCGATCCGACGCGTCTCGACTCGATTCTGAGCATCCACCAACAGCACGTAGCGACCGCCCTGATCAGTCAGCACCGCGGCCTGCGGCACCGTCACCGCCTCGATCGCATCCTTGCGCTCGATCACCACCGTCACGAACTGCCCGGGTAGCAAAAGACCATCAGGATTCGGGAATTGGGCACGCACCAGCACCGTGCCCGTCGCCTCGTCGACCTTGTTGTCGATGAAATCGAAGAGGCCTTCATACGCATAGAGGCTGCCATCGGACAACCGGATCAGTGGCACATGCGCAAAATCTTCGGACTCAGCAGATGTTGCACCATTCGCTCGCGTGGCGGCGTTGTTCGCCTGCAGCAGCTCCAAATACCAGGTCTCGGCGATGGTAAAGGTGACATTGATCGGGTCCATCTTGTTGATGGTCGCCAGCACGCCCGACTCAGGGCCGACCAAATTGCCAACATCGAAGGCCGCGCGGTCGATGCGACCACTGATCGGTGCCAGAATCTTGGTGTAATTCAGGTTCAGCGCGGTCTTCTCGACATCGGCCTTGGCGGTCTCCACCGCGGCCTGCTGCACCAACTCCTCGGCCTCGGCCTCATCAACCTTCTGTTGGCTGACATTCTTCGCCTTCGCCAGCTCTCGATAACGCGCCAGGTCGACCTGTGCACGATTCAGCGAGGCCTCAGCCGCGGCTAGCGCCGCCTTGGCTTGGTCCAGCGTCGCCTCATATTGCTCCGGCTCGATCTCAAACAGAACCTCGCCGGCATCGACCAGCCCGCCTTCTTGAAAGGCCTTGGCCTCCAAGAAGCCGAGCACACGCGCCCGCAGCGCCACGGTTTCGACCGCGCGCGTCTTGCCGACGAACTCGTAGAAGGGATTGACCGCCGACTCACCGACCTCGATCACACCGACCGCCGGCGGCTCTGCTGGCGACTCCGGCGTCTTCCCAAGATCGCAGGCGCTCAGCATCGTGATCGCGAGCGCAGTTAACAGCAAGCCAGAGAGGGGCATTGACATGGCGGAAGCATACCTATGGGCCAAAGTGAGCGCGCAGCCGAAACAGACCAAATGGCAACAGGGAAATCAGCATCGGCAGGCTGACCAGGAGGATACCCTAAGCGACTTGCTTCCGCCCACGGCGACGGCGAGACCTGCTCAACCAATCCGCTCACCAAGGGCGATAGGTCAAGCCCGGAATATTCTGCTCGTCGATCCGTACTGGAAGCTCGTTGATCAGGACCTCCAGCTCTTCGCGATTAACATAACGACCGTAGGACGCCTTAGCCGCATCCAGAGGCACCTCTACGTAGTAGCGTTGCTGCTCCGGCTCGGGAAGGATTTGCAGCACATTGTCATCGGCATCGAGGATACCGAGGTAATCATCCTCCGATTGCAACCGGTCGAGCAGCTGCTCACAGATGGCCCTGGTGGTCATCTCCACCGCGCTCTTCGAGGAGACACGCTCGCCAGAGCGATTGATCAGATAATAGACGCGATAGTGCATGTTGGTATCGTCTCTCGACGCCGATCGCCCGACCTCGCTGCTCGCTGAATCAGCACGAGCAGTACGGGCTATTCGACGCACACCTTAAGGTGTTGCAAAAACCCGCTACTTGAGCGCGGCCATTGACCGCACCCAACCACCGATGGGCCTTGATCATTAGTTCGCCGATGCGCTTCTCCAAGCGCACAAGGATCAGCCCAAGCACTGACCATGGATCAAAAACCAAGCCTGACATACTATCACCAGATTGGTCTTGCTGAATATCGAGGGCTCTCGCGCAACACTATGTCCATCCTGAAGCTTAAACTCCACTGGCAGATACTGATCGCCCTCGCCCTTGCCGTTATCGTCGGCTTGATCGTTGGCGAAGACGGCCACCTCTTTGGCCTGACCTTCTACGCCATCTTCGACTTCATCGGCCAACTCTTCCTCAACGCCTTAAAGATGCTGATCGTGCCGTTGATCGTCTCCTCGATCATCATCGGCGTGGCCAGCATCGGCGACTCGGACAACCTCGGGCGCCTCGGCGGCAAGACCATCGGCTACTATGCGCTAACCAGCTTTCTGGCCATCATCGTCGGCCTCGCAGTGGTCAATCTGATCCAACCTGGTGTGGTCGATGGCAGCGCGGAGGAGGTCTTTGGGCTAAGCGCCAACGCCAGCGAGCTTGAGGCACAGTTCGCCGACAAGGGTGCTGACGACATCGTCGCGATCTTCCTGCGCATGGTGCCGACCAATATCGTCGCCGCCGCCAGCCAAGGGCAGATGCTCGGGCTGATCTTCTTCAGCATCCTCTACGGGTTCTTCATGACCCGCATCGCCAACCAGTACGCCGAGGCACAATACAACTTCTTCAACGGCATGTTCCAGATCATGATGAAGATCACCGATCTGGTCATGCTCTTTGCGCCGCTCGGCGTCTTCGCGCTGGTCGCCAAGACCGTCGCCAGCACCGGCCTCGAGGCCTTCGTGCCACTTGCGCAATTCTTCTTCACCGTCACCCTCGCCCTCGCCATCCATTTCGCCGTCACGCTACCGCTCCTGTTGCGCTTCCTCGGCGGCGTCAGTCCGCTGCGCCACTATCGGGCGGTCAGCCCTGCCCTGCTGACCGCGTTCTCAACCGCCTCCTCCTCGGCCACCCTGCCGCTGACCATGGAGTGTATCGAGAAGAATGCCGGCGTCTCGAACAAGACCAGCAGCTTTGTGCTGCCGCTCGGCGCTACGGTCAATATGGACGGCACCGCGCTCTATGAATGTGTCGCGGTACTGTTCATCGCCCAGGCCTACGGCATTGAGCTCGGCCTGGCAACGCAATTCACCGTGGTGCTGCTGGCACTGATGACCTCGATCGGCGTCGCCGGCATTCCGGCCGCGAGCCTGGTCGCAATCGCCATCATCCTCTCCGCCGTCGGCCTGCCGCTCGAGGGTATCGGCCTGATCCTGGCCGTCGACCGCGTGCTCGATATGATGCGCACAGCGGTCAATGTCGCCGGCGACTCCGCTGGCGCGGTGATCATCGCCAAGTCCGAAGGCGAAGAAGGCATTCTCGAGGACAACTCAGCAGCACAACCCGTCTAGGCTATCGAAATCAGGCCATTATTCGAGCGAAGAACTCATATCGACCTGTGGACTGTGCTCAAGGAGGGACCTGAAGCGCCGAACGATTGCAAAGCCTGCTGACTGGGTCGCTGCTGGTGAGGCGGCGCACGGCAGCCGGAGGTGGTATTGGCTTCAATGACAACATTGATGCTCTCAAGGTTGGCGATCAGGCAGTTCAATGCGTGCTTCTAGGCCGCCCGCAGGACGTTGATGGAGACTGAGCTCGCCTCCGTGCTCCTGGATGATCCGTCGGGCAGTGGCAAGGCCGAGACCGCTGCCGGTGCTGGCGACGGCGCGTCCCCGCTGAAACGGGTCCAGAAGGCGATCAAGCTCGTCAGCGGTCACCCCTGGGCCATGGTCGAAGATGCTGACGCGGATCTGGCCGAGCCGGCGCCTGGCCTCGACCTGGATCGGCGGTGCTCCATGGCGTCGCGCGTTCAGGAGGAGGTTCTCAAGCACCCGCGCCATCGCGCGTGGGCGCAGTCGCTGCAAGCCGAGTGGCTCGAGATCGAGACTGATCTCGGGATCGATCGCTGCCGTTGTATCCATCCTGGGGCCGGCGAGACGCTTGGCAGTCTGACGAATGAGCGCATCGAGGTCACAATCGTTGACGGGCTCGTCGTGCTCATCTCGCACCGAGGCGATGAAATCGGCGACCGTTGTGTCGATCGCATCGATGTCTTCGACCATGCTATCGCGGGTCTCGTCGTTGATCTCGGGGGCAAGCTCGAGGGACAGGCGCATCCGCGCGAGCGGTGTTCGCAGATCGTGTGAGATGCCCGCCAGCAGCAGCGACCGCTCCTCGGCGTTGCGACGGATCGCGCGGGCCATCTGATACATCGCCTGACTGAGCTCGCGCACCTCTCGCGGGCCAGTGCTGGGGGGCTCGGCAGGCTCCTCGCCGCGGCCGATGCGGCGGGCAAACCCGACCAGGCGGCGCAGGCCACTGGTCAGGGAGCGTGCCAGCAGGAAGCCGATCAGGAGCGCGAGAGACAAGCCTAGGCCAATCCAGATCAGTATCACGGGAACCGCGCCAGCCTCGATCCCCCGCATGGCCAGGCCCACCCAGGCCGGCGGCGCCTGACTCGCTCGAACCCAGATCACAGTCGGTGCACCGGTTTCAACACGATAGGGGTGGGTTGTCCCGAGGCGCTGCTTAAGCACGCGGGTGAAGACGCGCTGGTAGTAGAGACCTGGCTCGCCGCCCGGCGGGCCTGCCGCGGTTTGATCCAAACGCACCCCAAGTGCCTGGCTGAGATGACTGAGCGACTGGCTGCGCTGCGGTGCATCCTCCGTTTGCAGCAGGTGCGCGATGAGCTGACTGGTGTCGGCAAGCGAGATGGCCATCTGCTCCATGGCGGGCGCGATGATCAGTTGACGCAACGGCACGAAGACGAGCAGCTGAGTCACGATTAAGGCCACCGCGATCAGCAATGCGGCTCGGGTAAAGGCGCTGTCTGGCAGCAGGCTCACGGCGTGCTTGGGTCAGGCACGAAGACATAGCCGCGACCCCAGACCGTCTGGATATAGCGCGGACTCGTCGGATCGGGCTCGACGAGCTTGCGCAGGCGGGAGATCAGAACGTCGATGCTGCGCTCAGTTGCGGCATGCTCGCGCCCGTGCGTCTGCTCGGCAAGCTGCGCCCGCGAGAGGGTGACGCGCGGCTGTGAGACCAGAATGCGCAGCAGCGCAAATTCGCCGCTGGTGAGTGCTCGGGGCTGGCCGTCGTGGTGCAGCTCGCGGGTCGCCAGATCGAGCTGGTTCGGCCCGAAGCTGACGGACTGCTCGACCGCGGCTGGCATGCCGCCGACCGATCCGCTGCGCCGGCGCAGCAGCGCCCGCGCCCGCGCGAGCAGCTCGCGCGGATTGAACGGCTTCGGCAGATAGTCGTCAGCGCCGATCTCGAGGCCGATGATGCGGTCGATGTCGTCACCGCGGGCGGTGAGCATCATGATCGGGATGTCATTGCCGGTTCCTCGCAGACGGCGGCAGATCGAGAGGCCGTCTTCGCCTGGCAACATGATGTCGAGGATCAGCAGGTCGAACATTTCGCGCGCGAGCAGCCGATCGAGCTGCGCGCCATCAGGCACGACCTTGACCGCTAGCTCGTTCTCGCTGAGGTAGCGCGATAGCAGGGTGCGCAGCTTGAGATCATCATCGACGACGAGCACGCGGGGCTGGTTGGCATCGGTCATTGCTGCGCGTTCTCAGGTGGGAATTGGCCCGGTGTGAACCCAGGAAACAGAGAATTGTGTCGAATTATTTCTGCGACCTCGGGGAGCAACAAGCATCCACAGTTCGCCCTGCGGCTGCAACACCCTGAAAGGTCGTTGGCGCTAGTCTTTCCCTCGACGCGGCGGCATCCGTCGTCGCCGATCCTAAGTTGATCTCGAGGTCATGACAGCATGAACAAGAAAACGGTGAGGTTGCTCCTATTGGCGCCACCAGCGGCGATGCTGATTGCAACTCTGGGAGCTGCGGCGGTGATGCCGCACGGGGTCGCGCAAGCTGAGCCGACGTCGGGGACGATTCGCGCGATCAGCTGGAGCAATCGCAGCGCCTGTCTCGGCGGGGAAATGAGCCAGAGTCAAACGGCACTCTGGCAAGAGATTCAAGCGGCTCGCGAGGCCAACATCGAGCAGCTCGGGGTCATCCTCCGACAGACACAGGCCGCGCTGAGCGATGAGCTGGCTCAGGAGATGCCTAACCTTGAGGCGGTGGCGATGCAGACCGAGCAGGCCATCGACCAATTGATCCAGGCTGCTCGCCAGAATCGGGATCGCCGTCTCGCCTGGTATGCGCAGCTTGACCCTGCGCAGCAGGCGCAAGCCGAGAAGGCGTTGCAACGCGGTCTAGCGCGGGCAGAGCGGATAGTCACCTTGCTGGCTATGCTTGCTAGCGACGGCTTAGGGCCGACTTGTGCGCTCACGGATGGCTGATCTTAATCACATCTGATTGATTGACGACCCACGAACGAGGAGAACAATGATGAAGACGACGATGATTGCGGCTGGTTTCTTGAGCGCCGGGCTATTACTGCAGCCGGTACTGGTGCAGGCCGAGGGCTTTGCGAGCGGGCGCTTCGTCCGCGAGAACGCCGCCGGCGGGGTGAGTGGAGGCTCCGGCCGCGCGATTCGAGGTCCGGCGGGTGGTGGCTACCGCTCGCGCGGTTACGCGACTGACGGTCAGGGCAACGCAGCGGGCGGAAGCAGTGCGGCTTACCGGACGCCCTATGGGGCCGGTGCTCGCGCCGGCATCACGACCCATTCGTCCGACGGTACCACGACCCACCAAAGCGGTGCCGCCGCAAGCGGGGCGCGTGGCCAGTTCGATTCGCGCGGCAGCTCAAGCTATAACCCAGAAACGGGACTGGATGCCTCGCGCTCGACAGACGTCTCTTCGCATAACAGCGCGGCTAGCTACAGCGGCGACACGAGCTATACCAAGAGCGAGGGTGTGACTCATTCGTCAAGCTGCACCAACGCGGCGGGCGACCCCGTCGAGTGCCGATAAGAGGACGTGATCAGTCGGGAGAGCAGCTGCACCGGATGCAGGCTCTCCCGAATGAATGGGATGAGCTGCCAGCTCATTCCGCCTCGGATAGAGACCGAACAGAAGCAGCATGACTTACTCGCTGCTCAGCAGCCGGACCGCAGCGCCCGGCTCAAGCCCGAACTCCCCTTCGACCATCGCATTCCAGGACTCGCGCTTGAAGGTCTGCTCACTCGGCACATGCCGATGTACCAGGTTGTAATGGCAGTCGACGCAGGTCTTGCCGCCAGTCTCCTCTTGATGGATCGCCGCCGTATTGGCACGCACACCCTGAATCGCCTCCAGGGTGTGGCAACGCTTACAGGTCGCCGAATCACGCGCACGGAACCAATCGCGCGCGGCAAACGCGGCCTCCGGCAGATGCAGTAGATTGACCACCGGATCATCGTAATCGGGTCCAAAGAGCTGTTTGATCAAATCCTTGGTGCCGATGGCATGGTCGTAGGTGGCCATGATGATGCCCTCGGAGACATGGCAGTCGCCACAGCTCGCGCGCACCCCTGACGGCGAATTGTAGTGCGGCGAGGCCTGATAGCTATCATCGGCATAGGTCATCGAGTGGCAGGTGGTGCAGAACTCGTTCGAGCTTGTGTAGTGATCGAACTCAAGCAGAAAGAACATGAACACCACACCACCAATGCCGCCAGCCACCAGCGCGAAGAGCACATGCCGGGTGATGAAGTGAGGCGCCTCGAGCTTGATCATTGGCTCACCTCCTCGTTCCCAGCGGCAGCCGCATCGGCGTCCACATCAGGCGCCGGAGGCGGCATCCAACCGAGGATCGGATTGGCCTGCTGCGGCTCCCCAAGCCACTCATGCTGACCGGTGCTCGCTAACACCGGATCGATGATCTCCGCCGCCTGGTCACCCGCCACTGCCCGCGCTTGCGGGATGAAGCGGCTATAGAAATTGCGCCCGACCAGGTACATCCCTTCCCACCAGGCATGATTGGCGCTCATCATCGAGGCACCATGGCGGGCACGGGCGCCTTCGTCGTGCCAGAGCTCCCAATAGGTGAACTCGAGCGGCTCATCGAACGGCAACGGGGTCAGCAGCCCGCGCTCGTAGAGGACCGCCATAATCGCTTCAGCCGGCTCGCCAAACTTGCTGTTGTACAGCTCGACCACGTTATCGAACTGGGTCATGAAGGCCTCAGTAAACCCCTTGCCATGACACTCTAGGCAAACCAGACTTATCACCTTGCGACGCCGATCTGGCGTGATCACGGCCTTGACCTTGGCCATGGTTCCATCTGCCTTCTCAAGCTCAGTACCGCGCTTGGGCGCCTTCTCAGTGGCCGGCAGCTCGAGCTTACTGCCGTCCTCGAACAGCACTAGATACTGTTGATAGGACACCGGCTGGTTTAGATTCCAGGCGTTCCTGAGCCCGACATCATGGGTGGTCGGGATCTTGCCCGCGGCCCCCATGTGGCAGGTGGTACAGGTGGGTGCTGCGGTGTAGTCCTGACCCGCAACCCAAGTATCGGCGTGGAGATTCATCTGCTCGCGCTGCGCGGCATAGAGCATGCCGTGCTTTGACGCCTCAAAGACCTCTTTATCCGGTGAATCCGGCCCTGAATGACAACGCACACAGGCGCTCGGCTCACGCGCCTGCGCTTTCGAGAAGGCATGGCGACCATGGCAAGAAGAGCAGGAGCCTTTGGAGCCATCAGGATTGATGCGGCCGATGCCTGAATTGGGCCAGGTCGCCGGGTCCAGGGTGCCATCGCCGCGCACCTTGACCAGCGAGCCATGGCACTGATCACAGCCAGCGGCCTGCATCGCCGATCCAGTCATATTTTGGGCCAGCGCTGGAATCCGATCTTCGATGATCGCGTAGGCCTCCGCATGCACAGACCCCGCCTGCTCTTTGAATTCCTGCTCGTGACAGCGTCCACAGTCCTTTGGCGAGACGATGGTCGCGATGATCTGTCCCTCGTGCTCGATCGCGTCCGCATCTGATTGCTCGGCCTGATGGCAGTCCATGCAATTCACGCCCGCCACCTTATGCGCGCTGTCATGCCACTGCTGCGCCAATCCAGGTGAGGCCTTTTCATGACAGCTCACACAATTCTCGCCCTCTGGATGTCCCCAGTTATCCGGGTCTAAGGCAACCTTGACCGCCATCACCTGCCCAAGGCAGCCGAATAACAGGACAAACAAAAGGGTTTTGGCCAACAAGCCAGGCGAAGGGAGCGACAGCAATCTCATTTTGATCAGGCCTCGTGATCGCAATGCAACACGCGTCAGATAAAAACGCCTCGCAGCAATAAGTATCACGGAATAAGCGAATACTTATCTGCTAATTCACTAATCAATGCGTCTCAGTTTGGCATTGATCGCAGGGGATTACAGCAGCATACTGAAGGCTCGGCAATGCAGAGTATTGATCCTAAGCATGTTCGCGAGCGGTCAGGCACGAAAGAATGACCGGGACTATTGCAGTCACTCTGGATTGAGAAAGCCAAAACCAAAGTCTAAGCCTAAGAAACAAAGGAGGATGCTGATGATGTCACGTCCCACGTGCATCCGTTCGATCGTTGCGACCCTCGTCTTCGCACTGCTGGCCATACCGAGCTTCGTCATCGCCGCTGAAGGCGAGTCGATTCATCACGTCTCTGCTGAGGTCTGCGCGAACTGCCACCAAGACATCTACAAGCAGTGGAAGGGCTCGATGCATGCCAATAGCACCGCGCTCAAAGACCCAATCCATGGCACCTTCTACAAGATGGTGGTTGGCTCGCCGACCGAAGAAGGCGTGCTGCACAAGGCCTCTGGCAAGTATCCGATCTGCCTGCAGTGTCATGCGCCCAACGCCGCGATCGACAAGACCACCAAGCTCGACGCCATGGCCGCGTACAGCGAGGGCGTCAACTGCGTTGCCTGTCACACGCTCAAGAGCTACAAGGGCATTCAGGGCAAAGACGGCAAGCTGCAGCTCGGGCTCAAGGCCTATGAGGTCTCCGATACCTTGCAAGCACCTGCAGGCATCAACGACGGCGTCAGCAAGCTCGCTTCAGCCGGTGACGACCTATTTGGCGGTGCAGGGCTGGCCGACAGCTCGCAAAAGCCGAATCCGCACCTCGGTGAGCCGGTTGAATACGAAGGGGAAGAGATCCCGGCACTCGCAATGGAAGCCAACCCACGGCTGATGAAGACCTCAGACGCCTGCATGGGCTGCCACGACCAACGCAACAACCCGCATGGGGTACCGCTCTGCCAGACTGGCAACGAGTACATGGCTAGCCAATCCAAGGTCAACTGCCTGTCTTGCCACATGCCGATCGCCAATGGCATGGCCGACCACAGCATGGGCGGCGGACATGATCCCGCCATGCTCAAGCGTGCCGTGGTCTTTGATGTCAACTCGGTAGAAGACGGCGACATCCTCAAGACCACCGTCTACCTCAAGAACCAGTTGCCGCACGCGATGCCAACCGGCGCCCCGTTCCGCAACCTGTTCCTCAAGCTGACAGCTTATGACGATCAAGGCAATGTCGTCTGGCAGAACGCCGAAGGGCACCCATCCAAGTCCGATCCGCAGGCCTACTTCTCCTACGCCATCACCGACGATGCTGGCATGCCGGCCCCACCCCCCACAGCGACCAAACCTGGGGACGATACGCGCCTCAAGCCCCATGAGGAGCGCGAACTGGTCTACGACATCCCAGCCGAGGGTGTTGTCTTAGTCCGCGGCGAGCTGTTCTACAACCTGCTCTGGCCGGGTCTCGTGAAAAAGTTCGACCATCTGCCGACCGATCTCACCGACCCGGTACTGATCGCTGAATACGAGCAGAACATTGCCCTGAACTAGATCCAGAACCGGACGGCGGCGGTCAGACGCCGCCACAAGCAATCTTAGCCGCACCTTTGGGTGCGGTTTTTTTATGGCTGAAAAAAGCGGCCGAATCCAAAGAATCGCGCTAGGCCGTCAGGATTTTGCAACGCCAGCCGCATTGACCGATAGCCTTTCAGGCCAAACACCAGAAGGTCGATATCGACCAAGCTTGGCGGCCACCGCAGAACGATAGCAGAGCAGTAGTCCGGTGCAGCGACTGGTCAGCGGATGCTTGCTTAACCAGTAGTACTACAAAAGGACGGCCCATGCCTATATGTTTTTTAGGATTCTTTTAAATCCTCATAGATTGCGCGCAAGTCATCGTTAAAATTTGCAGCATGGACTTCTCTGTTAACTCTGACTTCTTCTATGATCTCATCAATCGCCATCTTCTTGTCTAAGCAGTTCTTGTCACGGGCAACTCCGCACGTGTTGCATCGACTGGCAAACAACAAGCTTGACACGAAGGCGCTTTGATCTATCCTTTTTTATAACACACATCACTCAGGCGACCAACCTATCCCCCCTAGATGACTAAGACCTGGGACACCGGCTAGGGCATCCTAGACATGTCGATCGTCACTCAAGGGCAGCCATGAGCAAGCGCTCAGGAAATGCCTCCTGCCCCAACGCCATGTTCGGCATCACCCTGATCGAACTGGTGATTACCCTTAGTATAGCCGCGATTTTGATGACGATCGCTGTACCCAGCTTCCAGGGTCTGACTCGCGCCAACCGCATCGCCGCCTTAACCAACGAACTGTCTAGTGCCTTACAATTGGCGCGTTCAGAGGCCATCACGCGGGGTCAGACTGTGACCCTCTGTGAGTCAGACGACATCCTAGACGCCACCCCTTCCTGCAATCCAGCATCTGGCGACAACTGGAATCTCGGATGGCTAGTCTTCGTCGATAATGATAATGATGGCGTACTAGATGCCGGAGAGGAACTGTTGCGAGTGGGCCAGCCATCAATCGAAGCAGCTACCATTTTAAGTAGTGGTTCCAATTTCGCCGACTACATCAAATTCAGTTCGGATGGGCAAAGCAGGGGCAGTTCCGGCCCCAACGGCACCATCGCTATCTGCATCGCACCCGACGAAAGAGATCTGATACTCAATATCATCGGACGCCTGAAGCTTGATAAGGATCAGGGGCATTGCCCATGACCTACTACTTGCACAACCCAAGCCTTTGGCGTCAATTCGGTTTTACTCTGATTGAAGTTCTCATCGCCGCCGTCGTGCTTGCCGTCGGTCTGCTAGGCTTGGCGGGCCTGCAAGGCTTGACGCTGAGAATGAGCCAGGGAGCCTACTTGCGTTCCCAGGCCGTGAATCTTGCCTATGAGATTGCGGACATCATGCGGGCGAATCAAGACAATGCCGCGAACTATGTAGTAGATGCCCTCGATTATATCGGGTCTTTTCCCGCATGCAACGCCAGTTACGTTCGAGCCGATACTGGTGACATCGTCGCCGACGATGTCGATGAATGGGTCAACCACATCGTCTGTTTTTTACCGCAAGGCGAGGCGAGCATCGCGCAAGCGGGAAACCTCATCACAATCACGGTCTGTTGGGATGAAACACATGTCGAAGCAGCGGGAAACGACCCCGTTTGTCAGGCAGTCAACCTAGAAGGAACCATGCACTTTTCGTTTGTGACGGAGTTATAGCTCGCCAAATGCCATACCGAGTCCTTAACCCCCTAAGACAGCGCGGCTTTACTCTCGTCGAGGTGATGATTGCCTTGACGATTGGCTTATTCTTGTCCGGTGGCATCCTAGCGCTCTTCATAACCAGCAAACAAAGCTACCACGTTAGTGAAGCGATGTCCGAAGTGCAGGAAAGGGGGCGCTTCGCGATCGAATTTCTAGCCCGGGATCTGCGCCAAGCAGGCTTTAGAGAATTCGACCAAGCTACTAATGTCCAGACCACGCTAACTGAGCCAATCATCATCGGCTGGGAAGGGGCGAACGTTGATCCGTCAACCGAAAGCTTGGCAAGCTATACCGCGCAGACCGATGTCTTCAGGATCAGATACCGATGGTTCGACTCTGACACAAACGCCTTTACCGACCGCCAGGTGCTGTATTACATCGCCCCCTCTTCGGTACCTGGATTGCGGCGCAAAATTGATACCAGCAACGCCCAGGAGTTGATGGAAGGTGTCTACGACATGCAGATCAGTTACGGTCTCGACACCGACGGTGATGATCAACTCGACAGTTATGCCCTCGCCAGTGCCGTCGCGGACTGGAACCAAGTCGTGACCGTCCGCGTCAACCTCTTGCTCCGTAGCAGTGAAAACAACCAAGCGGAAGCACCTATGGCCCTGCCTTTCCTTCTGAATGATGGTACCACGACCTTCATCGCGTCTACAGGCGATAGGGGAATCTATCAGATGTTCAGCACTACCATTGCCCTACGTAACCGATTGCCCTAGCGCTAGCGCCAGCGGCTAACCCGAGCCATGCCCATGAGCAACGCTATCATCGCTCGCCCAAAGACCGAAAAAAGATCGCCACTTGCCCTAAGGCAACAGCGCGGCGTGGTGCTAGTCGTCTCCCTCATCATGCTGCTGCTGATGACCCTAATCGGCGTGACCGCCATGCAGACTGTCACCCTCGACGAGCGCATGGCCGGCAACGCACACCAGCGTAATATCGCGTTTCAGACCGCCGAAGCAGGGCTGCGCGCGGGTGAGAGCCACATTCAGAACCTCGATTGGGATACTGAGACCACCCCACCTGCTGGCATCATGGATCACTGGGATAATTCAACCACTTATCTGAGCCTAGCTGCCTTGGAGGCTTTTAGCTGGGATGATAATCATTCGCAAGTTTATACTGGTACGCTGGATAATCGATTAGCCACACAGCCTCGCTATGTCATCGAGCGGATGGCAGTCAAGTCCAGCAGCGGCGGCAGTCTAGACGCAGCCGGTCCTCCTTCCACAACCGAATCTTGGTATCGCGTCACCGCGCGCGGCAGTGGCAATGGCAGCGTTGGAGATGCCGTCGTCCTGCTTCAATCCATCTTTGTGAACTAGTCAACTTGGCACGGGGGATGGTTCGATGAAACGCATGCACATTCGCAGCATCCCGATCCTTCTCGCCAGCCTCTGCCTGACGCTGGCAGCGACGATCAGTCAGGGCGAACCCGCTCAGGAACCTCTCTTCATCTCAGGCGCCAGCATTATCCCTGGCAAACCCAACATCATGCTGATGATCGACACATCCGGCTCGATGCGCCGGGAGGTGCAGGCCAACAACGAGAGTCGTATCAACATCGCCAAGCAGGCGGCCAAGAATATGGTGGACTCTCTGACGCCACCACCAGGCGCGCCGGCAACCGTCCGCGTAGGACTAGCCACCTACAACGGGACTGTCGGTGGCAAGCTCTGGCTTCCCGTCGCGGATCTTGACGCCACGCACGCAAGCGCCCTCAAATCCAGAATCAGCGGCTTTGAAGCGAGCGGCTACACCCCACTGGCCACCACGTTGCTCGATATTGGGCACTATTTTTCAACCAGAGACACAGAGAGTGAAACCAATGAGTTGACCTTGTATCCTGGCAAAATCAACCAGACCACGGCCACGCTCTCGAGCATCTTCACCCATACCGACGGCGCACTCGGGCTGCTCGGTTTTGCGCCGGACATCACATGCCGCGTCGTCACTGAAATCACAACGCCCGGCGACATGCCGGCGGACTTTACCCCTGCTTGCGCATGCACATCCGAGCACTTTATCTCGGGTGGAGCAACCACCGAAGCCGCCGCCGAGGACACCGAAACGGTTCCCCCCATTCAGATGCTGGTGGTCGGCACCAAACCTACCATTTGCACCGGGGCTGGCGACTATCCCTGCACCGATCAAAGCTACCTCTACACATGCGATTGCGACAACACCAATGCCCCACCTTGCCCACCCTGTTCAGATGACACTGGGACGCCTGAAAGCATTGCCTGGGATCATAAGCCAACCGCAGTCAGCGTCAGTTGGGACAGCGATGATTATGAGGAAATTGAAGCGCATGAAGATCCGAATGTCTCGGGTAGACGTGTCACCTTGACAACCACCACGGACAGTATCTGCGATCTACAAGACTGGAGAAGTTCTCGCGCCCCAACCTGCGACGACAACGAGTGTTATGTCAGAGGGCGGGAGAATGGCATCTGCCGCGTATGTGCCACCTTTTTTGGAACCAATCCCGAGAGTTGTCAATGGTCGGCATCACAGGATCGATGCGACCGAGCAGGTGATCAACAGTGCCCGGACAATAGTTACCAACATCAAGGTTGCGATTCCATCGATGATACTTGGTGGGATAACGGAACCCGTCGCGCTTGTACTGATATGTTTTGCATGAATAGTTATCGGTGCAGAGATGAAGTACCAGGCGAAACTTGGAGCGGTTGGAACCATAGCGGGAGAGATGATCGCGGACACCGATGTGATCAGAATGGTGACAGTTGGTGTAATGACTGGAGTTGGCGCTCATGGTCTTGTCGAGACTGGGGGGAGGATTGCTTATTTTCCAGCGGCACTTGCACTGCAGTGGCCCCAGAAACCTGTAATTGCACTTTGGAAGCTGGAACCCAGTGCGTGGTGGATTATGCGGACGTGACGGTAGGAACCGGGGGCGATGCAACTGGAGGCGGCTACTGTGAAACTCCTCCCGATGACAATAATACCGGGGGTAACCTGGACCCTGATAGCCTGTGCTTCAATCCAACCCGTTACTATACCGTGCAATATCAGGGTAGCTCGGACATCATGGGGCCCTATACTGGCGCACAGCTCAACTGGTATTTCTCCGAACACTTAACCTTTACCGAGGGCAGCCTCGATCTGCCAACCACCGATACCGAGACGAGTGATTGCTCGACAACCAACGAACCTATTGAGAACTGGTGCCAACAGAGCTTCGCAATCCTGATCAGCGACGGCCTCCCCAATAAAGATCGGACGGTCAGCGAGATTTTGCGCGACTATACGGGTGATTGCGCGACCAATCAGCTCTGCGAGAGCGCATCAAATAGCTTACAACTACCAGGAACTTCAACCCCATTGGCCGATTGCGGTAGCGGCGAGGAAGGTAATTCCCGCTACTGTAACAAAACCGGCGGAGCCTGTAATCTGGCTTGCCAGAATGGCACAAAAGCTGGGCGAGCCTATGAGACCAGTGGTAGCGACTATCTGGATGATGTCGCTAAAGCGCTTTATGACATGGATCTGCGCCCCAGTCTCGGTGCTACGGAAAAGGCCGCAACACAGAGCAAAAACAATCTGATCACCTATGCCATCGGCTTTGCCGATCCAGTCCTCAATCAAAGCTCCGTCCTCAGCGACGCGGCGCTGTTAGGCGGCGGCAAGTTTTTCTACGCGGCCGATGCCGATGCATTAGCGAACGCGCTGAATACGGTGATCAGCGATATCTCATCACAGGTTGCGGCCTCGTCCTCGGTGGCCACCAACTCGACCCAGATCGACACCCAATCGCTGGTCTATCAGGGGCGCTTCGATACGAGCGGTTGGTTTGGCGACCTGTTCGCCTTTCCGGTCACTGCCACTGGAACCTTGGAAGAGGCAACCTGGAATGCCGGCGCCGAAATTCCAGACGCTAGCGATCGCACCGTTCTCACCTATAACCCAGAGGCGGTAGGCACTAAAGGGAAGTCGTTTTTCTGCGGAAACCTAAGTGTTGACCAAAAAACAGCCTTAGGCATCGCCGACTGCAGCGATGCAACCGATATCGGGGTCCGGCGGCTCAACTATCTGCGTGGCGACGCCACCCATGAGGCCATCAATGCCAAACGTGTCCTGTGGGGCGATGAGACTGAGAACCGCTCGGACGATCCTTTAGTGGCACTCTTTCGCAACCGCACCCGACTCGATATCAACAACCATGCCTTCTTGCCCGATCCTTGGGTATTAGGCGATATCGTCCACTCGAATCCAATCTTTGTCTATCAAGCAGACTATCTCTATAACGCACTGCCAGAAGGCCAGGGTAACAGCGGCTACCAGGCCTTTCGCGCCAGTATCGCTAACCGCCGCCCCATGCTCTATGTCGGAGCCAACGATGGCATGCTGCATGGATTCGATGCCAGTAAGGAAACGGCGACAGCGGGACTGGAGATCGTCGCCTATGTCCCCAATAGCGTCTATGAACATCTGAAGGAACTGACCCAACCCAGCTACATGCATCGCTATTTCGTTGATGGTTCGCCAACGGTTGGAGACGCTTATCTCGATGGTCAGTGGCGCACCGTCCTGGTTGGCACCACTGGTGCGGGCGGCCATGGAGTGTTTGCGCTGGACATTACTGAGCCGGGAACGACCGCGAGTCTATTCTCAGGCTTTGATGGGGACAGCGTACTCTGGGAATTGAGCGATCAAGCAGCGCCTAACAACGCGGACCTCGGCACGGCGGATGACAACTCCTCCGGTACGGAGGGTCTCGGGTTCATGCACAATCTCGGTTTCACCTTACCCCAGGCCAGCATTGTGCGGATGCACGATGGTTCTTGGGTGGCGCTCGTCGCCAATGGCTATAGTAGCCAAAATAATCAAGCGGTACTCTATCTCATCAATCTCGAAAACGGCCACATTCTGCGCGCATTTCATCCTGAGAATGCAAATGAGAGCGCATTCACGAGCGCTAACGGCCTCTCGACGCCCTTTGCCGCCGATGTTGATCGAGATCGCATCGCCGATTATCTCTACGCGGGCGATCTGCGCGGCAATCTGTGGAAATTCGATGTCACTAGCAGTAACCCGAACGACTGGAGTGTGGCCAACAACGGTGCCCCGCTCTACGTGGCCTGTGATCAGGAGGAGTCGCTACCCTGCTCGGAGGACCACCGACAATCGATTACCTCCCGCCCCGTGGTAGGGCTAGCCGGCCCGGAGCGACCCAATGATGACTATATGGTCTACTTCGGGACCGGCAAATATTTTGAGTCAGTCGACAATCTCACCGTCCAAACACAAACCTTCTATGGTATTGTTGACAATTCGTTAACTGTGCCAACCGCGGGAACGAGCACGCGTGGAAACTTGGTGGAGCAAACCACGGCGTCCGTGACCGTCGAAGGCAGTACACTGAGCCTAAGAACCACAACTGACAACGGCTGCGCCGACGATGGGTGGTATACCGATCTCCCCGATGCCGGCGAGCGCGTGACGACTAACCCGCTTCTCCATAATGGACGCTTGATTTTTACCACGCTGATTCCTCCCGATCAGACAGCGTCACCAGCGGATGCCGGTGACCCCTGTACAGCTGCTGCCACGAACGGTGGTTCGGGCTGGCTGATGGAACTCTCAGCCACTTGCGGAACACCGATCGATTCTGCATTGCCGCCCTGGGATATCAATGGTGATAATACCATCGATGACTCGGATTTGATTGCCCTAGGTGACCTCGATGGCGATGGCGTAGACGACCTACCAATTGCGCCAACCGGACGCGAATCCACCGTTGGCATTCCAACACCACCTGCGATCATTGCCCTTGGCCCACCGAACAATGGAGGAGGTAATGGCGGTGGACCAGAATGCGTAGGCGGACAATGCGAGGTGAAGGTAATTAGTGGTTCGAGTAGTAACATTGAATCTATGCTGGAATCCTTCTCTCAAGGTAGTGATCGCGGCAGAAAAGCCTGGTATCAGGTCTATTGAGGTTATTTCTCCCATGCACATTCGATCCGGCGTCGGTTTCACGCTCATCGAACTCATGATTACCGTCGCTATTGTCGGTATCCTGGCCGCGATAGCCTACCCGTCCTATCAAAACTCGTTACAGCGCTCCTGGCGAAGTAATGCAGCATCCTGTCTCATGGAACTCGCGCAGCAGATGGAACGGCGCTTTACATCATCCTCTAGCTACCTGGGTGCCCTACCAGCTGTTGGCTGTATCAACGAAGGCAGTATGCCAACTCGCTATACTTTTTCATTTGCCGCCAGTGAGCCAAATGCGAATACCTTCGTCATCCTAGCCCAACCTGTTGCTGGAGGGCCACAAGCATCTGATGCCTGCGGAGACCTATCCATCAATCAATTGGGCCAAAAAGGATCTGCTGGAAGCATCGCAACCTGTTGGCGTCGATAATTAATAAATCATCATGTCTAATCAGTGCAGACTCTAAGAAGATTAAAGAGAGATCACCTTCGGCACTACTAAAAATTGCAGGATTGCGAGATGGAAAAACGCTATAATGTTATCTTATTTGGCATCCAAGAAAACAAAGAGGCCGATGAGGTTGTACAGGCCATCTCCGTTGCCTTTTCCATTACACCCGATAAGGCCAGGGCACTTCTCAGCAAAACCTCGGGCACGCTGATCAAGAAAAACGTCACCGCGGAAATTGCTAAGCGCTATCAAACAGCGCTCGTACAAGCTGGAGCCAAGGCAAAATATAGTCCCAGTACAGACAGCGCCAAGAAACTTGAGCTTACTCCAATTCAACAGGCAAAATCCACCTGTCCTGCTTGTGGGCAACCGCTGGAGGATGAAGAGGGCAAAGAGGCGCAAGCGGTTTGCCCTCATTGCAAGGTTGTTATCGCCAAATACGTCGTTAACCAGCAACGCAAAGATGAAGAGAAAGTCGTCCGCGAGCGCCTAGAACGCATTAAGCATGTTCAGCAAGAAGAGCAAGCCCGTCAGCGTCAGCAAAGCGAGGATGAAGCGCGCCGAAAAGCCTTGGAAGACCGCATCCGAAAACAACTTGGGTTACCTGCGGCCATCAATACTCGGGGACGATTGATCAGCTCCGCGGCTCTGATGCTCTTCTTAGGCGTTGGAGCCGGTATTGGCGTTAGCAAGCTATTCCTTGGCGAAACGGGTAAACTGCCGCCATCGGAAATGCAGCTCAGCATTGATATGCTGAACGGCATGCCCGCGCTTGAGATACCAACTAGCACGGAAAATCAACAACTTTCTGACCCCGATACGCAAGCGCTTCCCGGCGCTTCACCACAGGAGCAGATTGCCGCATTATCGCAGACACTTATCGAGAAAACGATAAAACCGATAACCAATGGCAGTGCGTTGATGAGTGAGGCGCCAAGTCAACAGATCATCTCCAGCGACCTAAGTGATACGGCTACCGAGCCCGTTAATCCCGCGACCCCGCCACCACAATTCACATTAATCGAGAAACGCGAGGATCTCGAATGGGATACTTACCTGCTGGAGCAGGCCAGGTTCAGTGCTGATCTAGACGAACTCAAGCAATCCCAGCAGCTGGCAATCGCAATTCAGCAACCCTCAATGCGCTACCAAGCGCTACTCTTTACTGTACTTGGCTATCTTCGTCTCGGGCAACCCGAGAATGCCTCTTCACTCCTTGACGCGATTCTTGATCATATTGCATCGATTTCATCGGTCGATCATCGCGTAGCGATCGCGACGGGTCTTGTGCCGCTCTTCGTTGAAGCCAACCAACCGGCACTAGCCACTCGCGTGCTGAAGCAAACTGAATCTTGGCTTACAACCTCAGGCGTGGCAGACAGAGTCGCCGAAACCTGGGCTCGCCTGGCCTGGGCACAAGCCTGGCTGGGGATGTCTGATTCCGCGATAACAAGCCTTGATCATGCCGTCTCCGCTCTAGACCAGCTTCGTACCGACCAGGCGCGTATAGAGGCCATCAGCCAACTGGGCAAGGCCTTCGCCCAGCTCAGCGAACGGGATCAAGCGGATAAGATCCTCAGCCAAGGACAGACGCTAGCTGAAGCAATCGAGCAAACCGCCACACGACAAGCCGCATTAGAGGATCTTGCCCGAGCTTGGGTGGAGATTGGTCATCTTCAACGCGCCGTTGCGATTGGCCAGGCCATTGAGAGTCCGGACGAGCGCGATCGTTTCTTACTCGCGCTGCTCGAACGACAAGCCCTTGCCGGTCATTCGTTCGGCTTGCCCTCTTTAGCCGAAATGATCAACTCAGTTGTTGATCAGGCATTTGCTTACGCGCTTCTGGGGCGCACCACAGCCACCCCGGAGATCGCCGATGCTCATTTTCAGCACGCCATCAGGATCACTGATCGGATCAATGAGCCTTTGCTAACGAAACTCGCGCTACAAGCATCAATCGCTCGTCTTCAAAGCCGTACGAACGACAAGGCTAGCGTTGCACTCTTTAGACGCGCCGCGAATACGCTGCAGCAAAGTAACCTCACGACCGCTCAGAAGGATGCTAGCTGGGCCAAGTTGGCCGCAAATGCCGCACGCGCGCGCAAGCTGGCGATGGCGGAGAACTATCTTAGAAAGATCGCCACAACCGATGTAGCCACCGCGACACAAGCGGATCTAGAAGAAGTGCGACCCATCATCACGATCATGCCAGAACGTCGTCCGCAATCATGACTCTCGCCCAAGAAGACATCGAGTTCATCAAAGCACACATCGGCGACTGGCTGGCCGAGCAGAGTCTTGGCAAGCCGCCGGCGGTGTACGAGATCGAGCTGCGCGAGCGTATGGTCCGCGTCGAGGAAGAGCTGAAGCATCAGCGCGAGCTGATGCGCGAGGGTTTTGCCTTGATGGATAAACGCTTCGAGGCCATGCAAGCCAACATGGATCAGCGCTTCGAGCAGGTCGATAAGCGCTTCGAGAGCGTTCAGCAGGATATCCGCAACCTGCAGCAGCGCATGGATAGTTTTATGCGCTGGTCCTTTGGCATCACGATCGGCGTTGGTGGTGTCATCATCGGCGTGCTAAAGCTTTGGCCCTAGCGACCTCTCAGTTGGCATCATCAATGCTCAGAACCGCTCTCATCCAAGCGAGTGCTCGGCTCACCATTCCCTGCAACCTCGAGACCTGCCAAGCGCACCTTGAGCGCGCCAACGCGAGCGGCTGCCGGCTCGTCCTGCTGCCGGAGCTGCACAACGGCCCCTACTTCTGTCAAACCGAGGACACGGCACAGTTCGACCGGGCCGAGCCGATCCCTGGCCCAACCACCGACTGGCTCGGCGCCTTGGCTGCCAAGTTCCGTATGGTCATCGTCGGCTCGGTCTTCGAGCGCCGCGGTCCAGGTGTCTATCACAACACCGCCGTGGTCTTGGATGCAGATGGCAGCCTGGCGGGCGTCTATCGAAAGATGCATATCCCGGATGATCCCGGCTTCTACGAGAAGTTCTACTTTACGCCCGGCGACCTTGGTTTTGAGCCGGTCGATACCGCCGTTGGCCGGCTCGGCGTGCTGGTCTGCTGGGATCAGTGGTTCCCGGAGGCGGCGCGGCTGATGGCACTAGCGGGTGCTGAGCTGCTGCTGTATCCAACTGCGATTGGCTGGGACCCGCTAGATGATGCCGAGGAGCAAGCGCGCCAGCTCGATGCCTGGATGACGGTGCAGCGCGGGCACGCGATCGCCAATGGTCTGCCCTTGCTGGCCTGTAATCGCGTCGGCTTCGAGCTGAGTCCCACAGCGGAAACGGAGACGAGACCGGCATCAGGATCAGGATCAGGATCAGGACCAAGGTCAGAATTGAGACCAGTATCCGGGCCAGAAACAGCACCTGAACCAAAAAGGACAGCGACCGGCACCTGCGCCGGCATCCAATTCTGGGGCAACTCCTTCATCTGCGGCCCACAAGGCGAGATCCTGGCGCAAGCTCCCGCGGACCAAGAAAAGCTGCTGATCGCCGAGATCGATCTAGCCCGTACCGAGCAGGTGCGCCGGATCTGGCCCTTCCTGCGTGATCGGCGCATCGATGCTTACGCTGACCTGTTGAAACGCTGGCGTGATTGATGTCAGATGGCGCCGTCACCGATCATCCGGTTGCTTGAGCGGACCGGCATAGCGCTTTGCATCCTTAAGCAGCAGGATCAACTGCCGCTCGTTCACGCGCGTCGGCTCAAAGCCAAAGCGGCGATAGAACGCCTCTGCATTGGCATCGATGGGATGTGTCAGTAGGGCCCGAATACCGGCCTGTTGAGCCATGGCGATGGTTCGGCGGATGGCATCCTGCAACAGGCTGATGCCGAGGCCTCGCCCTTGGTACAGGATATCGACCGCTAACCTTGCCAAGATGACTAAAGGGATTGGGTACTGGCCCATGCCGCGCCGAATCCGCTCTGGGGCATCCAAGGTATCGATCTGGCCAACGGTTATGCTGTAGTACCCGGCCACGCGATCGCCATCGCAGACAACAAAGGTTCTCGCCGAACCGCTGCCTTGAGCCTGGCGCGCGTGGCGTAGCAGCCAGTCCCTGAGTGCTGGCTTACCGCAGTCGAAGGATTCCAACTGGTCGCGTGCATCGAGTGGCCGCGGTGGCGATAGCTTCATCGATCAGTCCAGACCGAGGGCCGCGAGAACAGGTCGGCCAAACCGGCGTTATCGGATTCGGGTCGATCGAGCATCTCAAGGAGCGCTTGGTAATGATGGCCTGACACCATGAATAAGCGCTGATCGAGTAAGGTTTGCTCGGCGGCCTGGTAAGCGGCGTCGAGAATGAAATCCGTCAGCGACTTGTGCGCGACCTCGGCTGCGCGACGCAAGACAGTTTCCTGTTGCGGGGTCGCACGTAGCCCAAGTCTCGCGGTGCGAGTGGGTGATGCGGTGGACATGAGACAGCCTCTTTGTGGTGCAAATGGGATACTATGTTAGTACAAGAGACGCAGCACCTCCAGAGACGTCTCCGTTCGCACTGACGCAGAGTCAGCGGCGGCGGACCAGGTGCAATGCCTTGAACCCAGCCCCACTAACCCCGAGCTTTGCGGGGTTCTACTTTCAGCCTGCCACGAGATGTCCCCGCTCATGAACGAAACCCAACGCTCGATGCGCTCTATCCTGCAACGCATTGCCACTGGCCCGGAGTTGTCGAAGGACATCTCGATGGAGGAGGCGCGCCTTGGTATGAACGCAATCCTGGACAGCGCGGTTGATCCGGTCCAGGCCGGGATCTTCCTGATTGCCCTGCGCATGAAGCGCGAGACCGATGATGAGCAGCGTGGCGTGCTCGATGCCGTGCGCGATGCGACCGATCATCTGGTCGCCGACGTCGATGAGGTGGTCGATCTCGCTGATCCCTATGACGGCTATAACCGTTGCCTACCGTCCTCGCCCTTCCTCGCGCCGCTCTTGGCCGAGTGCGGTGTGCCGGCGGTTTCCCATGGCGTCGATGCGGTCGGCCCCAAGTTCGGCGTGACCCATCGCCATGTGCTGGAGGCAGCCGGTCTGCCGGTCGACCTCAGCCCGGCTGAGGCAGCGGCGCGTGTGTCCGATCCCAGTATTGGCTGGACCTACATCGATCAGCGTGCCTTTGCGCCGAAGCTGCATGATCTGGTGCCGCTGCGCAGCACTATCGTTAAGCGCCAGGTCATCACTACGGTGGAGGTCATGGCGCGACCGATCCACGGGCGCAAGAAGACCCATCTGGTGACCGGCTATGTGCACAAGCCCTATCCGCGCATCTATGCCCTGCTCGCCCGCCACGCTGGCTATGAATCGGCGTTGTTGGTGCGCGGTGTCGAGGGCGGCATCGTGCCATCGTTGCGCCAGACCGGTGTCTGCTTCAACTATCAGCATCTGGGCGAGGAGCAGTCGTTCGACATCGATCCGGCAGAGGTCGGCATCGAGCAAAATGTGCGTGCGGTGCCGCTGCCAGACGATCTGCCCACGGTCAGCCGCCCAAATGACGATATCGCCGTCGCGGTTGACGTGCCCGCCACCGCGAAGGCGGCTGCGCAAGCCGGCATGGCGGCACTGGAAGGTCAGCGCGGCCCGACCTACGACAGCCTAGTCTTCTCCGGCGCACTCATCCTCTGGCATCTGGGACGCGAGCAGACCATCGCCGCCGGCGCCGATCGCATCCGCGCTGCACTCGACTCAGGCGCCGCCGCGCGACGCCTGCAGTAAGAAAGGGTCCAGCAACTGCTTCCCGATCTGATCGCCACTGTCGTGCGATCATCGGGAAGCAACAAGTAGACAGCTACTCACTCAGGAGACTGACACTGATGGAATCACCTTTCGTCGAGGTCGCCAAGGCCGATGAGATCCCGCCCGGCAAGTTCATCCGCGTCGAGGTGGCACAGAAGCCGTACATCATCGCGCGGGTCGAAGACCGCTACTACGCGGTCGAAGACAACTGCAGCCACGAGGACTATCCGCTCTCCTATGGTTGCCTGGATGGCAACCGGATCAAGTGCTCGCTACACGGCAGCCGCTTCAGCCTCGAGACCGGCGCGCCCGAGGATGAGCCGGCCGATGAGCCGATCCGCACCTATCGGCTCGAGCTGTGTGAAGATCGGCTCTGGCTCGACCCCAGCTCGGCAACTTAAACCTAAACTCATCGATTGATGCCGATCTGCGGCTCACTAGGGCCGTTGATGCCCGCTGTCAGTCACCAGCTAGGCATCAGCGGCCATCGGCATCCTCAGGGTCGCGCATCGCCGCAGCCAGCTCGGAGAGGAGCGCCTCTTCGTCGCCGCAGCTCAACTCGGCACCGGCGTGTAGGCTGCGAGCAGCCACAGGGAGATCAGCCATCGCAATGGCCTCATCGACTAGCTCGCGCAATCGCTCTGCGGATGGTAGATCGCTCGTCATGATCTCGATGACGGGCATGCCCGCTGCCACAAAGGCGGCTTGCAAGCGGGCGGCACGCCGACGTTGTGCTCGCCCTGACTTCGCCGGCGCAAGCCGAACCAGGGCCAGCGGATAGAGATCAACCGCTGTACAGATGAGCAGATCGGCCCAGCCTTCGGCCAGGAGCCCCAGCACCAGACGCCGTTGCTTGCGGCCGATGCCTGGCAGAGGCCGCAGCAGCGCCAAGGCTGCTACCTTTGGACAGATCCGATAGGCGTCGCCAACCGCAGCCACCAGCATCTGATAACAACGCTGCTCATCTGCCGACAGCAGAGCCTGCCGCTTGAACGGCTCCCCGCGCAGACGCGCCCCTGATCCGCGCAGTACAGAGACCATCATTGCGAGTATGATCACAGCCGCAAGCGCTAGTAGTATGTAGAGCGGTGTCAAGCCCGCCTCCTCAAACATGGACGATGTAATACCCGGGCATCCTAGAACCTGCCAAAGCAATCGTCTAAAGTGCGAAAGACCTCACACAAATGACTTTTCGCATGGAAAACCCTAGGCCAAGCCGTATGGAGATCCTTATGGTCGTTCGCGTACTAGGCTATAGTGGTCTGTGGACAATCGCATTGATTGCCTCGCCAACGGACTCCAAACACCGACCGGGCTACTCTTAGCCGCCAGGTACCCGCCTATCTGATGGATAAGGTTGACGTTGCTCTGCCGCCACAAGCCAGACATCCATAGACCGAAGACGCAAACACGAACATGTTTCAAAACTTGAAGCTTAGCAGCAAGATCATCTTGGGATTCGCGGCACTGATCGCGATTACTGCGTTGCTAGGGGGCATCGCAACCATCAACATGCTGACTGTCAAGAGCAAGTCAGTCATGTTGGCCGAGGAGTACGTCCCTGAGGTTGAGGTCGCTACCCGATTACGCGGCGCCGCGAACCGGCTGATGTATGCCATGCGCGGGTATAGCCTGACCGGCAATGACTCACACTGGCGTGAGGCGCAGACTGAGGCAGGACTGCTCGACGAGGCGCTTAAAGACGCAAAAGCCCTAGAACGAAATTCTGAGCACCTGACCGCCCTTGCCGGCCAGCTTCAGGTGGCCCAACAGGCACGCGACACCTACCTCCAGCTGATGGAGCAGACGCAAGAGCTGCAGGAGGCCTTCGCTGGCAACCGGCAACAGCTAGATACCAACGCGGCCGCCTTTATGCAAGCCGCTAGCGCCTTCTTGGAACAACAAAATCAGCAGTTCGAGAAGACCCTTGAAGAACGTTCGGCCAAGGTTGCCGCCATCTCCCATGTTGTTAATCTTGGGTCTAGCGCACGGGTTGCGAATTTCAAGGCACAGGCCACCGGCCAATTAGCAGCTCGCCGGGAGGCGATCGAGAGTCTGCAACAGATTCCGCCCGAGATCGAGACCATCCGACCGATTACCCGGGCTCAGGAAGACATCGACAGTCTGAACAGCATCGCCCAGGCCGCCGCCAACTACCAAGCTGCCATCGAAGGCTTCGGCCGAGAGTCCGACAAGGGCTTCTCAGCCAGTGAGCAACTGCTCGCACGACTCCGGAACGACATGGATGAACAAGCAGAGATCTTCGTCAATGCATCCGAGACCTTCCTCGACAGCCAGATGGCGGCATTCGTCGACCGACTCAACTTTCGCCATCACAACATCACCGTCGCCAACGAGATCATCGATCTCGGAAACGAGACCAGGGTCAGCGCGTTCAAAGGCCAAGCGCTCGATGACCTAGCCCCAATCGAAGAAGCTTTAGCAAATAATCTGCCAAAGATCCAGGAGCTCTTGAAGGAGCTTGAGGCAAGGAC
The DNA here is from genome assembly GCA_010912705.1 of Halochromatium sp. Classification (GTDB taxonomy): domain Bacteria; phylum Pseudomonadota; class Gammaproteobacteria; order Chromatiales; family Chromatiaceae; genus Lamprobacter. The sequence continues at coordinate 97,431 of POWB01000012.1, read as the reverse complement.
CACAGACAGCCAGATCCTCGCTGAGCTCGAGGCTGTCGGTAAGGCCGCAGCCGGCTATGGCAAGGCCATGGAGTCACTGGTCAAGAACTGGCAGGCCAACGAGGCCTTAGCCAGCGAGCGCGAGACGGCAGGCAGGCAACTGATCACCGCCTGCAAGACCACCGCTGACGCCGGGCTTACAGCCACCCAAAACATTGCCGATGACGCGCAGCAGAGCCTGAATCTGAGCAGCCTGATTGTGATGATCGGCCTGGTGATTGCTTTGATCCTTGGCATCGCCCTCGCCTGGCTGATCACCCGCTCGATCGTCGGCCCGATCAACCGCGTTGTGAAGGGCCTGCAAGAGGGTAGCGACCAGGTCGCCACCGTCAGCGGCCACGTCAATATCAGTAGCCAACAGATGGCCGAGGGTGCTGGCGAGCAGGCAAGCAGCCTTGAAGAAACCAGCTCTAGCGTGGAAGAGATGGCGGCCGGCACGCGCCAGAACGCGGAGCATGCCCGCGAAGCGGATGCCCTCAGCCGGACCGCCAATGAGAAGGCCGATCAAGGTGCCAAGGCAGCCCGCGCAACCGCCGATGAGGTGAGAACCCGGCTTGCGCAGTTAGACACGGCCATCAAGGCGATCGAAGAGAGCACCAACAGCACCGCAAAGGTGGTTAGCACCATCGATGGCATCGCCTTCCAGACCAACCTACTCGCGCTCAACGCGGCAGTCGAAGCTGCTCGCGCCGGCGAGCAAGGCAAGGGCTTCGCGGTGGTTGCCGATGAGGTCCGTAAGCTCGCTCAACGCAGTGCCGAAGAGGTCAAAAACACCAATGAGCTGATGAAATCGGCACAGGAGAATACGGCGCGCATCAAGGAGGTGTCTACTGAGCTCGAAAAATACTTAGGTCGCGCGGTCGCCGAAGAGATGGTTTCGCTGTTTGAGGAGGCCGTGAGCGCAAGCACCCAGGTCACCAAGCTGATGAGCGAGGTCGCCACCGCCAGTGATGAGCAGGCACGCGGCGTTGAGCAGATCAACCTGGCCGTCTCACAGATGGACAAGGTCACCCAGATTAGCGCATCGAATGCCGAAGAATCGGCGGCTGCCAGCGAGGAGCTTGCCAATCAGGCCGCGCAGCTCAAGCGGATCGTCGACGACCTGCGCTTCCTCGTCGATGGTGCCAACACCGGTACACATCAGGTTGCAGCCAGCAGCCAGCGTCCAGCCTTAACCAGCCAACCGCCGCTGTTGCAGTCACCCTCTAAGCATGATGACTTCTAAACGCAGCTAAGGATGGCAAGCAGGCCGACAGCGCTGAGGCGCTGTCGGCCTTTGTGTTTTAGGAGCCCAAAGAAGCCGCGACACCATGACGCGGATCAAAAGACAGAAGAACACCCGGCTGGAAAATCCTGCATAATTCCGCGCTTTCCCGAAGCGGCCCAGGGGAAACCGAGTCAGGTGCCCCAGGAGCGCATCCCTCATCGCACTGCAGGGCCCATCAACGCAGGTCTCAATCGGCCCCGCTCAGGGGCTTTCAGTTTCCGGTGGATAGCCGTCGCCCAACCAGGGGAATCGAGCATGCAATACGACAGTCACCTGTATCAGATTCTGGCACCGAATCCAGCGCTGGTCGCCTCGCAATTGGACCCAGATGCCTTTGCCAAGCATTACACCGCGGGCTCCGTGCGCTACTACGCGGGCAAGGTGGTCTTCGCTGAGATCGACCTCAATTATCGTCATCCCTATTTCAAGATCGACGACGCCCTCGCGGCACTCAAGCCACACCCCGATGGCCGGCCAAAGTCGACCATCTTCATCTCCACCTATCGTGTCCTCGAGCATATTGATCTCGATGCGATCCAGCGCGTGATCCTGAGCACCCCGGAAGGCTACACCCTCACGCTCAATTCCGCGCCCTATGATAAGACGCACGAAGAAGGCTTCCTGCGCATCTACGCCGAGATCGCACCGCTGCGCATGCTCGTGATGTCGCGCCTCGACTTCCCAGCATTCGGCAAGTACATCACCGATCCCAGCTTCCCAAAGGGCGCGCCGAAGCAGTTCTATACCCAGATCGAGCTGGATATCGCGCATTTCCTCGAAGAATTCGAGGAACGCCCGACCATGCATGCACCGATCCCTGGACTGCACCCATCGAACCTGCGCGCAGCCATCATGGAGCTGCGAGCTGACCAGGCTAAACAAAGCAAGGGGCTTAGGCTCGACGCCGCCTTTGAAACCATCCCTTATAAACTCATCCGCCACGGTTTCATGTTTGCATCACAGGACTCAACACGCTTCTTCCCGATGCCGACAGGTGCCGAGATTGAGGCGACGCACTTCCGTTTTTGGCGCGCGATGTAGGAGAGCCATCACACCATGAGCCTTAATGCTCTAATTCCCATACTTTTTGGAGTGTTTGGCCTGATCACGGCCAACATCATCTACCGCACCGTCAAGGCTTATCCAAAAGGCGAAGACAAAGTCGCTGCCATCGGTGATGCCATCCATCTTGGTGCTATGGTCTTCATGCGCCGGGAATATACGATGCTCGGCATCTTTGCCAGCGTGCTAGTCGTGGTGCTGTTCATCTTCCTAGGTTGGAAGACCGCCCTCGCCTTCGTGGTTGGTGCCCTGACCTCTGCCTTGGCCGGCTTCATCGGCATGAACACAGCCACCAAGGCCAATGTGCGCACCACCGTCGCCGCGCATACTAAAGGGCCGGCTGAGGCCCTCACCGTCGCCTTCTTCGGTGGCTCGATCATGGGCCTCGCGGTCGCCTCACTGGGTCTGCTCGGCCTTGGCTCGCTGTATCTCTTGTTCGGCGGTGACCCAGAGACCGCTCACGCCATCCATGGCTTTGGCATGGGCGCTTCGAGCGTCGCACTGTTCTCCCGTGTTGGCGGCGGCATCTTCACCAAGAGCGCCGATGTCGGCGCTGATCTGGTCGGCAAGGTCGAAGCTGGCATCCCGGAGGATGATCCGCGCAATCCAGGCGTGATCGCCGATAACGTGGGTGACAATGTCGGCGACGTTGCTGGCATGGGCTCGGACATCTTCGAGTCTTACTGCGGCGCTATGATCGCTACCATCGCCATCGCGTCAACCCTAGCCGCGGACATCATCGATCCGATCGGCGAGCGCGAAGCCTTGATGTTCCTGCCGTTGGCCCTGTCCTCAGCGGGTCTGCTCTGCTCGATCGCTGGTATCTGGCTGGTGCGACGCTTCTCAGACCAGGCCCCCGAGCGCGCGCTGCGCATCGGCACCATCGGCGCAAGTCTGCTCTTCATGCTGGTCGCTTACCTGGTCATCATCGGCACCGGCGTCAGCGGCGGCGTTTGGGGGGCTGTCCTGATCGGCGCCTTAGGTGGCATCGTGATCGGGCTGGTGACCGAGTACTACACCTCATCAAAACCCGTCGCCAGCATCGCGCTCGCGGGCGAGACTGGCCCGGCGACGGTCATCATCACTGGCTTTGCCGTTGGCATGCGCTCAGTGATCGTACCGCTGCTCACCATTAGCGTCATCATCTTCGTCTCGAACCAGCTCGCGGGCCTCTATGGGGTCGGTATTGCCGCTGTGGGCATGCTCGCCACCGTGGGCATCACCATGGCCATCGACGCCTATGGCCCAGTCGCCGATAACGCCGGTGGCATCGCCGAGATGGCCGGCCTCGGCGTCGAGACTCGACGTATCACCGATTCACTCGACGAGCTCGGCAACACCACGGCCGCCATCGGCAAGGGCTTTGCGATCGGCGCTGCGGCCCTGGCTGCATTGGCCATCATTACCGCCTACATCGAAAGCGTCTCGCTCCATGTGCCCGAGTTTGAACTCTTGCTGAGCGATCCGATGGTCATCATCGGGCTGTTCATCGGTGGCATCCTACCCTTCTCGATCGCTGCCATGACCATGACGGCGGTTGGCGACGCGGCCTTTGCCATGATCAACGAGATTCGTCGCCAATTCCGCGAGATCACCGGCCTCTTGGAGGGTACTGCTGAGCCAGACACCGCACGCTGCGTGGACATTGCCACCACGGCGGCATTGAAGAAGATGGTGATGCCCGGCGTTGTCGCCATTGCCGCACCCTGGGTGGTCGGCTTCATCCTCGGCCCGGCTGCACTGGGCGGCATGTTGGGCGGCGCCCTCCTCGGCTGCGTACTGCTTGCACTGACCATGGCCAACGCCGGCGGCGCCTGGGATAACGCGAAGAAGTTTGTCGAAAAGGGCAATCACGGTGGTAAGGGCTCGGATACCCATAAGGCCACCGTGGTCGGCGATACCGTCGGCGACCCCTTCAAGGACACCTCAGGCCCCTCGATGAACATCCTCATCAACGTCATGGCCATCGTCAGCCTGGTGATTGCGCCCCTGCTTGGCAATAGCCTGCTCGGCTGAGGTCCGAGGTTTCCGACCACAGGGCTCCGCCGAATGCGGTGCCCTGTGTAGGCATCTCGCTAGCAGATGGAGGGACGGCTGATGCGGTCTTGAAGCCCTTGCGGTTGAAGGCCTCCGTCGCTTCATAGATCCAGGCCGCCTTCTCCGAGCCATAGGTGAAGCGCACCACCACTTGATCGCTAGCTGGCTGGCAAAGGTTCGGCTGCTTGGCCGCCAGCGTTTGAGCTGCGCCCAACCGTAAACGTTTTGATGCTGCCTCATTGCGCTCCTCGATTTGTCTGTGGTTGCGCGATGGTCTGTCAACCGGCATAGCGTTACCAGCAGGTGTTGGTGCCTATCGAGTACGGCAAGTGCAGATGACGATTCTGTGAACGTCAGGGCATTAAGCATTAGCCGCTGACATCAGGCCGGCGCCATGCCGAGTCTTAAGCCAAACGATGAGGTCGTTCAGCGGCATCGGATGGGCGATCCGATACCCCTGCAACAGGTCACATCCGATTGACTCGAGCCAAGTGCTCTGCGCATCCTGCTCGACCCCTTCGCCGATACTGTCGATGCCCAAGCCCGCAGCAAGACCAACCACGGCCTTAACGATCTGAGCATCGTCCGGGTCTTCGAGCATGTCCTGCACAAAAGACCGATCAATCTTCAGCGCATCGACATCAAACCGCTTCAGATAGGTGAGTGATGAGTACCCGGTACCGAAGTCATCGAGCGCGAGGCGGACCCCCAATGCACCGAGCTTCACCGCATTGTCTTGACACAAGGCGTTATCCAACAGAGTGCTCTCGGTGATCTCGACCTCTATTTGCTCGGGTCGCAGCTCGAATCGTTCCAGCGTCGACTCGATCAGGGTCAATAGCGCCTGCTCCTGCAGCTGACGAGCGGAGAGGTTCACGGCCACCCGCACGTCCATGAACCCATGGGCCTCTAATGCCTTGAGCGCAGCGCAGGCCTCCCGGAGTACAGGGCCTGTCAGCCGCGTGATGAGTCCGGTCTCTTCCAAGACGGGAACGAATTGGCTCGGTGGCACGGCCAACTCACCTTGACTCCAGCGCATCAAGGCCTCGATGCCAACCAGACGACCGTCATCTGTTCGCACTTGTGGCTGAAAGTGAAGCAGGATTTCTTCGCGTTCGATGGCCTGGCGAAGCTGGCCCTCAAGCGTGAGCCGCCGGCTAGCCGCCTCCTGCAGTTCGGCGGTAAAGAAATGGAACGCGCCGCGCCCGCTGCTTTTCGCCGCATACATCGCGACATCGGCATGCCTGATGAGTGTTTCAAGGTCACTCGCGTCGTCCGGAAAGAGCGCGATCCCCACGCTCACGGAGATGAAAAGCTCTCGCTGAGCCAGGAGAAAGGGTGCATGCAATGCGTCAATCATCTTGTCTGCGATCGCCTGCGGTGCCATGCCCTCGCGACAATCTTCGATGATCAGTGTGAACTCGTCGCCCCCCATCCGGGCAAGCGTGTCGCAGTCTCGCACCGTCTCCTTGAGTCGCTTGGCTGCCAAGCGAAGCAGCGAATCACCGACATCGTGACCCAAGGCGTCGTTGATCTCCTTAAAGCGGTCGAGATCGAGAAAGAACAGCGCGACGCTGCCTTGTTCACGCCTCGCCTTGAGCAGTGCATGGCTCAGACGGTCATAGAAGAGATTCCGGTTCGGTAGCCCGGTCAGCGTATCGAAGTTCGCCAGCCGGGTGAGCTGCCGTTGCACACGCTGTTGCTCAGTCATGTCTTGGATGGTCCCGAAGCTTGCCTGCACCAGGCCATCATCTGATCGCTCTGACTCTCCCTTCACCAGCATCCTGCGCAGTTCACCGTCGCGGCGTCTAAGGCTGAGCTCAAGCGAGACGGGGGTCTCGAAGCGACCGTACAAGACACTGGCGAAACGGTCGCGATCTGTGGGCTCCACGAAGGCCAGGAAGTCGTCGATCTGGGCGAGCTTGGCGGTCGGAGCCAAACCGAGCATTCGCTGCACACCATGCGACGTCTGGAGAACCTTCTGCGCCGGCCGCCATTCCCAGCTGCCGAACGCGGCGATCTCCTGCGCCCGATGCAAGAGTTGATTCGCTTTTTGCAAGTCTCTTGCCATGCGGTTGAGTGAGTCGGCCAACCGACCGAGCTCATCACTCGTTCGCTCGGGCAATTGGTGACTCAGATTACCGGCTGCGAACTGCTCAGCGGCGTCGCTCATCTCGCGCAGCGGCCGCGACAGCGTGTCGGATAGACGCCAGGCGATCAGCAGACTCGCGAAAAAGACGATCACCAAACTGTAGCCGGCAATCGAGATGAAACTCTGCTCAAAGCGCTTCGATGCACCTTCGATCCGCGCATTGACCCCGTCCAGTAATGCCCGCTCGCGGGCATCCGACAGGAGGATGCTCACATAACCGATCACCGCATCATCCTGTGCGATGCGAAAGATGAGGCGTTTTCCATCAGCCCACGTCTCGATCACCGAGGCTTGCGTGCGCAATGCATCCGGAATCGCTTGCGGCTGCCCGTATTCGAGGTTCTCCTCGGTGCCATCAGTCACTAGGCGTCCCTGCGCGTCAAGGATGCGCACGGAGCGTGGCTCAAGCCAATCCTGGATCCTGTCGATCTCCGCGTTGAGCGTTGTGATATCGAGGTGATAGAGCGGATTGAAAAGGCGTTGCGCCAGATACGAACTGCTGGCACGCAAATTCTGTCGCTCGTGCTCGCCATGCGCCTGCGACAAGGAGGTCGACAGCTGATCACGCAGCTCGTCGGTCCCACGGAACACGAAGTAGCCGGCCAGCGTCAAGACAAACGCCATGCCGAGCAGCAGAACGACAGCGATAATCAGGGCATACCGCGTGCTGAGGCGTTGGAGACCAATGGGCATCATGCTGTTTCGTATCGATGACTCCCCGACGACCGGCCCGAGGACAGGATCGTCCGGCTCGAATGCCTGATTCATTGAGCTGTACCCGCCTCCAACCTGCTCAGTGCTGCTTCCCAGTAGTCAAGATTGGTGCGATCTTCGTTCGTCAAGCGCTCCATCCTGGCGATGCCTGAAGCCGCCTGAAGCGCCGCCTGGCCCTCTGGGTCTCGATGCATGGTCACCAACACATCTTCGATCGATCTGCGTACCTGAGGATCGATTGACCGAGCAAAGGAGAAAAGCCACCTGAGAACCTGCGGCGTCCGGTGAAAGACACGAAGATCGGACCTGATCGAATCAGGCACGCGGTCCCAATCGCCATTGTTGAACGCACCTGCATCAACTCGATTAGCGTGCACCCAATAGGCCTGATTGAGCTCTGACCCGGCAAAGACGAACCTCACCAGATTGGAATCGCCCGGCATTGACGACTGACTGCCCTCCTTCGCTGCGACCCTAAGACCAGCCTCCATCAGGGCAGCGCGTGGGATGTCGTAGGCTGACGTCGAGCGAGCACTTTCGAATGCTATCGTCTTTCCGCCGAGGTCCTTGATCTGCTGAATCCGACTCTCATGACGGGTGAAAAAGACCGTATGATATTTGCGTTTGCCTTTGCGCCAGACCAGCAGCCGGATATCGAGCTGACCCGTCTGGCGCTGGAGCTTGAGCGTCGGCATCACACCTTCGATTAAGGCATCGACTGCACCTGCTTTGATCTGCTCATTCATCTCATCCAGGCTTCGTGTGATGACGAGATCCCCAACACGAATCCCAGAGCCTGCTAGGCGCGACTCAAGATAGGACTGAAAGGCACCATACTGCTCTAGGCTCAAGCTCGGGCGGTCAAGACGTTCGTTGATGATACCAAGCCGAAAGAGCTCATCAGCATCGCCAGACCAAGCGA
>POWB01000012.1:0-89138 GCA_010912705.1 Halochromatium sp. | reverse complement strand
AGGCGCGACTCAAGATAGGACTGAAAGGCACCATACTGCTCTAGGCTCAAGCTCGGGCGGTCAAGACGTTCGTTGATGATACCAAGCCGAAAGAGCTCATCAGCATCGCCAGACCAAGCGAGTGTCGAGCCCAACAAGAGCAGAAGCAGGTTAGTCGCTCGACCAAATCGTTTACTCATACTTGGAACAATAGTCTTGGAAAAATGGTCTTGGAGCAATGGTCTTGGAACAATGGCGGCGATGGAAAATGGCTCAAACATTGGAAGTCGAGACGACGCTTAAATCTGCCTGAGACTTACGGCTCGATTGCTGCTGTTGATTGATAGGTTCCTGACAACGGCTCGGATAGGAGCGCTCCAGCAATGCATAGAGCTCGATAAAGGGCATCGGGCGCGCCAGCAAGAAGCCCTGCAAGAGATCGCAGCCCTCACGCGCAAGGAATGCACGCTGCTCCTGCGTCTCAACCCCCTCGGCAATCACGGTTAGCGAAAGCGTCTTGGCCATCGCGATCGCCGCGCGCAGGATGGCAAGATCGCGTGTATCGCCTGTGACGTCCCGCACTAACGAGCCGTCCAACTTCAATGCATCTAGCGGCAGCCGCTTGAGATAGCTTAAAGACGAATATCCGGTGCCGAAATCATCTAGCTCGATGCCAATACCGATTGCTCGCAGATCCTCGAGCACCTCAATCGCATGGTTGACATCCTGGAAGAGAATACCCTCGGTCAGCTCCAACCTCAGTCGTCTTGATGAGACAGCGGCTTGGCTCAGTGTCCGCTTGACCTTACTGAGAAAGTCAGCATCAGCGAATTGGCGCGGGCTGATATTGACCGAAATGGAGAAATCATCATGCAGCTGCGACTCCTGGATTTGGCGCAGATCGCGACAAGCGGTGTCAAGCACCCATTCGCCGATAGAGAGGATCAGACCTGTCTCTTCAGCAAGGGGTATAAACTCAGCTGGTGAGACCATCCCTCGAGATGGATTATGCCAGCGCAGCAAGGCCTCAGCGCCCTTTAATTCACCATTCGCTTGAAACTGAGGTTGGTAATGCAACGAGAATTGATCCTGCTGCAATGCCGATCTCAACTCTTGGAGCAGCGATGTGCGCGTGTGGATCTCGGACTGACGCTTCTCGCTGAACAGGCAGATACGATTACGTCCAGCCTCTTTTGCCTCGAACATGCCGATGTCAGCTTGCCGCAGCAGATGATCAACACTGGTCGAGGTGTCATCGAAAAAGCAGACGCCGATGCTGACACTGGTTTGGTAGGAATGCGCCTCATCCATCAACGCATAGGGCTGATTGATGGCCTGCTGGATCGTATTGGCGATGCGAAGCGCCTGTTGCTGCGCCTCGGCGCGACTGCCAGCGAGTCCCTCTAGGACGATGACGAACTCATCGCCACCAAGCCGCGCGATCGTGTCAGAGGCTCGCACCTGTTTAGTCATGCGGCGTCCAACCTCGACCAAGAGCGCATCGCCCACATCATGACCTTCAGTGTCATTGAGTGCCTTAAAGTTGTCCAGATCGAGCATCAAGACGGCGCCGAGGATGTCAGTGCGCTGTGCGAACAACAGGGCATGCTCCATGCGGTCGCGCAGCAATCGTCGATTGGCGAGTCCGGTCAGCGGATCATAGAGTGCTAGCTGACGAATCTGGTCCTCAGAGCGTTTACGGTCAGTGATCTCCCACACATAGCCGTACCAGAGGGTGCCGCCGTCTGTGAGGCGCTCTGGTGTTGCATGGCATTCAAGCCAGATCTCGCCACGCGACGGATGCTGCACCCGATATTGATCGGTCCACACGTGGAGGTCACTGGCCGACGCGAAGATCGCGTTAGAAAACCGGTCGACGTCCGCTGGATGGATGCTCGCAAAGATCAACGAGGCGTCCTCACGCACCTGCTCAGGCCAAATACCGTATAGACCGATGATGCCTTGGCTGGCGAAAGGCAGCCTGGATGTACCATCCGGGCGCAGCTCAAACTGATAGATAAAACCCGGTATATGCTGAGAAAGCTTCTGCAATCGGGTGGACAGCTCGAGCCGTTCAGTCATGTCTTGCATGGTACCGGCCAGGCTCAGTAAGTGGCCGTCACTGTCATGCCGGGCAAACACCTGTTGATGGATCACGCGCTCTTCACTGTCGGGCCGCAAGATCCGGTACTCCAGAGCGCGCTCAGAAGAATGCGTTTCTTCAATGCTGTGCTGGAGCTGCAGGCGCCAAAGCCCACGATCCTCGGCCCGCACCAGACGCGCAAGGCTCTCAAGCGTCGGTTCAAAGGCTAGCGGGTCAACCCCAAGAATCTGATAGGCCTGCTCCGAGCAGGTCAGCCGCTCGGTGCGCGGATTCCATTGCCAATCACCCACCTTGGCGAGCGTCTGGGCGGAAAGGAGACGGCTGCGCGTCTCTTCCAGCTGCGTGACGGTCTCTTCTAGCGAGGCGATCGACTCCTTTACGCGCTTTTCCAGTGGACGGAAAATGACGAAGACCTCGATGAGCAGCATCACCAGGGCCGCTATCCAGATGCCCAGCTCAAGCCGTTCGATACGAACGATAGAATCACGCCCGATACGCTGATACTCGTCTACGGCGGCATCGAGCAGTGGCTCCAGGGCATGTGGCCCATAGACATTGAGGAAGATGTAGGCATTGGAATTCGTGCTGAACTCTTTCGCGTTGGTCTCATAAACGATGCGCGCTCGATCCAAGAAGCGCTTGATCGCGTGATCGAGTCCGACCATAGGATCATCGTAGATCATATTCAGCGTCGGGCTTGTAATCCTTGGTATCCCGGCCTCAAGAGAGCCTTCGCGTAACAGCGCATGGTTTTCCTCAATCCGATTGATGGTCCGGCCTACCTGGGCGCGAGCACGGTCAAATTCCTCATCATCGTAGGCAGTGGCCATCTGAGTCGCGAAATAGGCAACACGATTCACCAGCCCACTCTGGTGGCCAGCCAGATTAACAACCTGAGCGAAGTTTCGTTGCTCGGAGACGACGCGCTGCATCGTCACGTAGGAGGCCGTGACCAACAGCGCGATCGCAATCAGCCCGGCCAGATAGCGAAACCGGAGAAACTGCGCTGTTTTCTTGTTAAGAATCGAATAAGGCATTCCAAGTTGGTTCCGGGGACAATTATCAAGTCTAGGCACCCTGTAGATCGGCCAGGATCGGTAACCAAGACGACTGCCCGGTTGAGCGCGCAGCAACATGTACTGGAGCGACCTTTCTAAAGGCCGATAGGTGCTCATGATGGCGTACCAAAAACACCGTGAAAGGCAAGTCTCGGTGCCAAAAACTGTCGCGGAATCAGTGCGGACTCAATCGGCGTTCATGGCGCTCCTGGCAGAGCATGCAACGATTCGCTCCAGGGACGTGCTGGAGCCGAGCTTGCGGAATTGGTGCACCACAGTCGCGGCAGTCTTTGCGACCAGCTTCGGAATCGAACTGTTGCCGAATGGCAGCAATCGCCGCCATCGTCATCAGATCAGTCTGATATTGGGCAAGGTCTAGCTCGTCTGCGATGAGATCGTATGGCGAGTTTGACAGTGATCAGTGACAGTTGCGTGAACTAACCATTGATGTTCAACCTCATGGTTCCGGTTGCTGATCCTGCTCATCCCGGAGCAGGCTAAGGCTCATGCATCGATTTGCGTCGCGATTCGCAGTTTGGCAGGCGTCGTTACTGCGACGCCTGCTCAGGCTCCATATTCGCCGCGTCTCGGAAGTAGCGCTCCAATTCGAGACCGTAGTCGACCGCACGATTGAGCTCAGCGGTGTACTTCTCGACCGCGCCGGCCGAGGTCGCCAGCGACATCTGTGCGGCGGTGGTGTCGACCGAGCCCGCGGCCTTCTCGGTCAGCGTTCGGGCCTGGCCGGTCGCGTCGAGCTGGAAGGGGCCGGTCAGCTGGCGCGGATCGACCTTGTTTAGGATCGCGTACTGGGTGTTGAGGTCGGCGATCGCGGTAATCAGCTCCTGCTTGACCGCGAGGTAGCGTGACAGGTACTCGGTGAAGGTGGCATAGGCATTGAGGTTGCCGATGTTGGCGGGATCGGCCAAGTACTCGGGCGTCCACTGAATCCGTAACACGTTGATGTAGTTTTGAAAATCGAACAGGCTCACATCCTGGTCGGCGCGCGCCAGCGCCTGATAGGCCTGTTCGAGTGACTCATTGACCCAGCGTTCGCGGTCAGCCCAATCCTTCTGGTTGCCTGACATCTCGCTGGTATCGAACTCGGTGCCACCGAAATCAAAGGCGCCGAACTGCTTCAACAGATCCCCAAAACTGCCAGCCTGAACACTACTGACGACGACCGCCAACAGCAATGCCCCCGTCAATGCACCTTTCGTGATCACGTGATTCTCCTCCGCCGTTTCGAACCTTGAATGAAGCGCCGCGGTGACCGACGCTCGTCTAGAGATTGTTACCTTGCGGGTCGCTTAACTCGGTATAGGTGTTGATCAGGGCATCAATGACCGCGCCATCTTGTTGCGGCACGAGCACCTGGCTCGCCTTGATCAGATCCGGGACAAGCCCATTGTTGTCGACAAACTCGCCGAAGACCTGATTCATCTCCTCGTTGCTGATCTCGGTGCTGACCGGGCGAAAGCCCTCGCGTTGAAGCGCCATCAACTGCATGTCGCGCGTGAGCAGATAGTCCTTGAAGCGCTTCGCGGCCTCGACCTGCTCACGCGAGTTTCCGTGTCGCAGGACGTAATAAGGATGATCCGAGACCAGGTTGTAGCGCGGGTAGCGGATCACCGGCTTGGGGCCGTCGGGGTCATTGGCATCGCGAATAAAGGCCAGCTTGACGGCCAGGTTTTCGTAGACATAGACCGTTGAGAGTGGCTGGCCGCCATAGCCGGCCTGCATCAGCGGCTCGGCAAGCTTGCCGGTGCTGGTCTTGCTCTGGTCGGACATGTATTTCATGAAGGCCAGGTAGGCCTGGAAGGCGGGATCTTCGAGATCCTCCATGCGCATCTTGTAGCGGCCGCGCTGAGGAGCAAAGAACTCGTAGGCCATGGTGATCAACGCCACGGCGCCCGAGTTGGAGCTGTCCGGACGGGTGAAGCCAAACTGGTAGGTGCGGCCATTCGGGTCGATCAGCTCGCCATTGAGTTCACGCGTAAACAGCTCAGTGATGGTGTCGAAGCTCATCGACTTCTGCAGCTTCGCATCGATCTGTTGCTGCACTGGGCCCCAGGTGACGAAGACCATCGGGCTGCGGGCAATCGAGTCGTCCGTCTCGAACAGTTTTCCGCCGCTGAAGGCCTCTTCGACCACGCCGCGGAAGATGCTCGAGGCAGGCGCCCAGACCTGGTACTCATTGCGCCCGTTCTGCATCGACTTGCCGTCTCGAATCAGCGCACCGGACTTGATCGAGCCGATCTTATCGATGATCAGCCGGATCGGCTTGCCGTCGAGGGTATTCAGGCTTGGATCGGCCATAAAGCGCTCAGCGGCGGCTTCGAGCCAGCCGCGCTTTTCCGAACCTGCGGCGATCTTGACCTCGATCAGATCCCGGTCCTCGGCCACGGGGTAGAGCACCGCTTGCTTGCCGCCGCTGCTCGGCTTGACGGAGACCGGCGCAACCTTGAGCTGCTCCTGCATGACAGTCTTGCCGATATCGGCCTCGGCGTCTTTCGGCAGCACCTGGGGTGCCGGACTCTCCGGGGTGCTCTCGAGCTGCTGCTCAGGTGACGCCTTGATCTGAACCGGCGCGGAGTCTGGTTTGGCCTGAACCTTGGACAGATCGACGTTCAGCGAGCCGAAGTCGAATAGCTTCTCGGCCGCTGGGGCGGCAAAGGCTACCGCGAGCAAGAGTGCTGCAACCAACGCACGGGGCCTCGTCTTGCGCTGGACGGTGCCGCGACAACCGCTGCGTGTCTCCCTGATCACCGCTCGCGCGGGACGGGCCTGGACGCCTGCATCATCGTTCATCACAACCCCCTTAGAGCAGATCGCTGAAGCGTTTGAAGATGGCACGGATCTCGCCGGAATCCCCGCGCCGCGTCTCGCCACCCGCGGCCTCGCTAATCGCCTTGAGTGAGCGATCGTCGGCCTTGTCGCCGAAGGCCACGCCAAACACCGGGATCTTGCACTGGGCATCGCCGAGATAGCCACCGCGCCCGTCAGATTGGGCGAAACCGAGCTGCTTGATCAGCTGCTGATCAGTGATCTTGGAGGCATTGTCGATGCCGTCAGTGAGCACGACGATGATGCGAATCGGTCGTTGCTCCGGGCTCGCCTTCATCTCGCGGCAGATGTCGTTCCAGGCGTCGGCGACGGCCTGACGCATGGCGGTGCCCCCCTTTGGCCTGACCTGCTCCAGGGTCTGGCGCAGCCTTGCCTTACCGTCGGCGGTCATCGCCAACGGCTGCCCCTTGGGCGTGAGATCGGAATAGGCGACGTCGTAGTCATAGAGCACCAAGGCCAGGCGATCGTCGTCCTGTAGCCGACTCGCGAGCAGATCGGCACTATCGACCGCCATCTCCATGCGCGTGCGCAGCTGACCCAGCTCGGCATCCATGATCTGCGCGTTCATGCTGCCGCTGCGATCGATCACCAGATAGACCACTGCGTCGTTCTTGATGCCGCGGAAGGCGTCGCGGATCGCCTTGACCACCTTGCCGGACGGTGCTGCTAAGAAGCGATGCACGGTGTCGAATGGCTTGGTGCCGTTCGCTGGGTTCCAGACCTTGGCGTAGATCTCGGGATCGATGTCGAGCGCGACGCCCGGCCGGAAACCGTATGGCAGAGCCTGCGCCTGCACGCTGGGGGACATCAGATACTCGAAATAGCGCTTCGCGCCCTCCTCCTCCTCGGCGTCGACCCAATCCCGATTGACCACCGCGAACGGATGATTGCTGACGAAGGTGCCTTCGGTCGGATAGACGGCAACCAAACGTGGGTAGCCGAGATCGCGGCTGCGGATCGCATGGTTGGCCTGGATGACATCGCTCTCGTACAGCACCACCGCATCGGCATACTGCGGGCCGCCATTGGTCATCTTGTCGGCGTAGAAGCCGGTCGAGGCGCCGTAATGGATGACGTTCTCGTGCACCTTCTCGACGAAGGCTTGCACCTGCGGGTCCTCGACCTTGGCCGTCGACAACCGTGGCACCGGGCGCCCCTCCTCAACCTCAGCACCAGCGAAAAACTGTGCAACCAGGGCCGAGAGCCCGCTGTTGGAGCGTTCCGGATTGGTCTGCCCATAGCGCAGGCCGCCACTGCCGGCCTTCTCGAACAGCGCCTTCCAGCCAACCCCGTCGGCGCCGCCGAGCTGGTCAACAACGGGCCCCCAGGCGGCCACAACGACCGGCGAACTGACCAGGAAGCCATCGACCTTGAGCAGATCCTCGCCGCGCTGCTCACTGTTCTCGTAGTTGACCAGGTTCACGTAGAGGTCCGACGCTGGACTGGTGGCATGGACCTCGTCGGGGCCAGCCTGGCCGTTCATGATCTCGTTGACGCTATCGCCCGAGCCCTTCGGAATGGCGTGAACGCAGATGCGCTGGCCCGATGCGGTCTTGAAGCCCTCGGCGTTGAAGGCCTCAGTCACCTCGTGGATCCAGGCCGCCTTCTCGGAGCCATAGGTAAAGCGGACGACGACTTGATCAGCCGCCGGTTGACAGAGGTTGGGACGCTTCGCTGCTAGTGCGGGAGCACTGGAGCCAAGTCCGATCAGGATCAGGCTGATCAGGCCCAGCGATGAGATGAACGGTGGCCAAACACGAACGCTTCGATCCGGTTGCATGATGCGCCTCGGCTCGTTTTAGGTTGTCGGTGGATTCAGATGATCGGCTATTCAGATGACCGTTTATCCAGATGACCGTCAACAGCGAGATCAATCTCGCTGTGTCGGCGACATCTTACCCCAGCATGCTTCATGCAGGTCTAGTCGGAGATAACCTTTCAACACCTTTTCACCGGACGGTGATCCTGATGACACCAGATTCTGCTACCTTGCCAACCACTGCCCGGATAATGCGATGTCTTATTTGATTTCATGGCTACTCGTCGCGGAATATTCTGGCAACGATCATCGAACCGACATGGAAGCGTAATCGACCCGTCATGCTCGCAGCTTAGGCTTTCTGGCCTTGGGGCGACGGGTCGGCTCGGCGGCGCAGTGTTCTGACGCAGCAGGTCGACGTTCTCGCCATGGGACTGCGATCGACCTTGGAGCCGACTCAACATGACCATTCGTTTCTCTCCGCGCTGGGCCCTGCGCGGTTACAGCCTTGTTACCTTACTGCTACTTGGTCTGACGGGCGTCTCTGCCCAGAGTCTTACGTTCGACACCGAGACCGAGCAGACTCAAGCGGCCTATCTTGCCTACTACGCTCGGTCAGGCGACCCGGCAGGCCTCAGCTATTGGCGCGATCAGCTGGCCGCGAGCGGTGGCAACCTGGATGCAATGATTGGCGCGTTCAGCACGAGTGCTGAGTTCAGTCAACGCTATCCCGCAGACCTTAGCGATGTCGCGCTGATCGACCAGGTTTATCAACAGCTGTTCGGCCGTGCCGCCGATGCTGCGGGTCAGGCGTTCTATCTTGAAGCTCTGGCCGATGGGCGGATAACGCGCGATCGGCTGATGTTCGACATCCTCAACGGTGCCGCGGGCGG
This sequence comes from Halochromatium sp., assembly GCA_010912705.1. Taxonomy (GTDB): domain Bacteria; phylum Pseudomonadota; class Gammaproteobacteria; order Chromatiales; family Chromatiaceae; genus Lamprobacter. Next base: position 80,501 of record POWB01000012.1, on the reverse strand, counting down.
GGACGTCACCGTCCTCGAGAACAAACTCACAGCGGCTGGAGCCTTTACCTCGGCTGTGGCCACCAGTGGCGCAGCATTTGACGAGGAAACAAAGTCTGAGAATATCGCTCTGCTGGCAGCCGTCACTGCCGATCCAGCGACGGTTGCGAGCGCACAACTGGCGACGCAAGACTTTGTCTCCGCCTATACGCCGCTGGCAGTGATCCATATCAACGATCACCACTCGCACCTGGAGCCCAATACCGGAGCCGAGCTCAGCTTCGATGGTGAGATAATCGGCGTCGAAACGGGCGGCTTTCCTCGGGTTGTCACGAAGATGCTCGAGCTCGGGGCGGCCTATCCAAGCGCTCTGCTACTGCATGCTGGTGATGCCATTACCGGTACTATCTTCTATACCAGCTTCAAGGGTGAGGCCGATGCTAATCTGATGAATCAGATCTGTTTCGACGCCTTTGCACTTGGCAATCACGAGTTCGATGACAGCGACGCGGGCCTGGCGCAATTTCTTGGCTTCTTGAACGCCAATCCTGATCTTTGCCAGACCCCTGTGCTCGCCGCCAACGTCGTGCCAGAAGTAGGGACGCCACTGCTCCCCGAAGCCGACAGCTCATTGATCGAGCCCTATGTCGTGTTCGAGACCATGGGCCAGCAGGTCGGCGTGATTGGACTCGTGATCGCTGGCAAGACGCAGAATTCTTCAAGTCCATTGGAAACGACCCAGTTCCTCGATGAGACCGAGACGGCGCAGCGTTACATCGATGAGCTGACAGCAATGGGCGTCGATCGCATTATCTTGCTGAGCCATTACCAATACGAGAACGAGATCGCCCTCGCGCAAAACGTTCGTGGCGCTGACATCATTGTTGGTGGTGATTCGCATACACTGCTTGGCGAGGCCTTTACCGGCTTTGGTCTCAACCCACAGGGTCCCTATCCAACGGTCACGACCGACCTAGACGGCAATCCGGTCTGTGTTGTCCAAGCCTGGCAATACGCCGATGTCGTCGGCGAACTCCTCGTCGACTTTGACCGCAACGGGCGCGTGCGGCGTTGCAGTGGCAGCCCGCATCTGTTGCTTGGCGAGACCTTTACCAAGTCGGTCGAGATCAACGGCGACTCTCAGGACGTCGAGCTTGAAGGAGACGAGCGGCAGCGCGTGCTGGACATCATCGCCGCTGCGCCTGAGCTGGATGTTGTGATTCCGGACCCGATCGCCGCAGGCGTGCTCGCCGGCTACGCTGAACAGGTTGATGCATTCAGAACACAGATCGTCGGTCGTAGTGAAGAGACGCTCTGTCTTGAGCGCGTACCGGGACAAGGGCGCAGCGCCCTCTGTGAGGTCGAAGCGACACAAGCCAACGGCGGCGACATCCAGCAGCTTGTCACCGAGGCCTTCCTGCAACGCAGTTTCGAGGCCGATATCGCACTCCAGAATGCAGGCGGTGTGCGCATTGACATTCCCGCAGGTGAGATAACGATCGACACCGCCTTCACCCTGCTTCCCTTCGCCAACACACTGGTGAATCTTGAGATGACTGGCGCGGAGGTCAAACAGGTGCTCGAAGAGGCCGTGGCGAACTTCGTCGATGGCGAAGGCTCGACCGGTTCCTACCCCTATGGCGCCAATATTCGCTGGCACTTAGACCTAAGCCAACCGGCCGGCAGTCGATTCTCGAACATCGAGATCCGATTTAAGGACAGTGACGTCTGGGTTGCACTCGCCGATGATGCCAAAGTAACGGTCGTGACCAACAGCTTCCTCGCCGGTGGCCGCGACGGCTGGTTTACCTTCGGCGATGTCTCCGATGAGGGTCGGGTGGTCGATACCTTCATCGACTATGCGCAAGCATTTATCGATTATCTGCAGCAGAATCTCGGTGGTGCAGCGCCTGGTGACCCGATTCTGGACAGCCCCCCGTTGGCGAGCCCCCTGCCCTGCGACGCCTACAGCACACAGCAATTCACGAACGCCGATGGTCAACTGCTGCTACCAGACCCGAACGTAGGACGCGCTTGCGAACTCTAATTCAAATCGAGAGGTTCGCATAACGCAGGCATCAACGAGCACCGTCGGCCCAGCGCGGCTCAGGATCAGCCACTAAGCGTCCAAAGGTGGTCGCCGCGCTGAGCGCCTGGGCGGCGGCCATCGAACTGCTGCTCAGCGCAACGGATCAGGAGCGATTTGTCGCCGGGTTTGACGACCAGTCGGTGTATTTTAATTTGACGATGCCACCAATAGCCGGTCGATGCCGAGCGCCTTGAGCTGCGCCCGCGTCTGCTCGTCGTTGGTGCCGCGCGCGATGGTGATGCAACCGAGGGCGCCAGCGGTGCTGAGGATGCCGGACAGCAGGGCACGGGCGCGCTGCGACTCGCCACAGCGGACAACCAGATCGGGATCGAGCACCAGATAGGCCGCCGGGACCTCGATCAGGAATCGATGGCTGGAACCGATACCACAGACGCCATCGATGGCGAGCTTGCAGCCGCGGCCGAGCAACGGACCCAGTGCGTCAAGAATCCGCGCTGGGCGGAGTGTGATCCGCGCTTCGTCGACCATCAGTACCAGCCTCGTGGCGGCTTCCGATGGAAGGGCCTCGGCCAATGCGTCCAGTTTCCCAGGGTGCCTGATGGAGTCGTCGGATAGACCCGCCATGACCACCTGACCCGGCGCAGCCTCTTGATCTAGCCGCTCGGCCTGCAGCCGCCGGCACGCGGCATCGACGACGATGTGGTCGATCTGCTGCATCAGGCCGAGCCGCTGGGCGAGGTCCAGGCAGCTGCCGCTATCGAGCTCGCCGCAGGAGGGGTGCGGAACCCGCGCGATCAGCTCCTCGCCGCACCATTCCTGCGAGCGCAGGTCCAGCAGCGGCCTGCTGCGGATCTCGAGCGCGTTGTTCTGGACCGCATCCCTGATCACCCCGGCGACGAAGATCGCTTGCTCCCCGTCCTCGCCGTCGGCGGCGACGCTGCGATCACGGCCGCGCTGCTTGGCCTGGTACATGGCCGCGTCGGCACGCTCGATGAGCCCGTCGAGGGTCTCGGATTCGGCCTGATAGACAGCGAGTCCAGCACTCAGGGTGATGTGCAGTGTCTGCCCCTCGGTCTCGATCCCGCGCTCGCCAACCCGCCCACGCACACGATCCAGCGTGACCATCGCGGTGGCCTTGTCGCAATCCGGGATCACCAGGATGAATTCCTCGCCACCCCAGCGGCCGACCCAGTCCGCTGAGCGCATCTCGTCGTGCAAGGTGGCTGCGACGCTGCGCAGCACGATGTCCCCGACCAAATGCCCATAGGCATCGTTGACTGCCTTGAAGTGATCGAGGTCGAGGATCGCAAGCGCAAACGGCCGCCCTGAGCGCTGCGCCTGGGCATAGATGGTCTCGATCGAGCGCATGATCCCGCGTCGGTTCAGCAGCCCTGTTAGCTCATCGTGCTCGACCAGGTGGACCACCCGGCCCTCGGCCTCGCGGCGGTGCGTGATGTCCATGTGCGTCCCCGCCGTCTCGAGTGTCCCGGCCTCGGCATCACGCCGATATACCCGCGCCCGGTCCAGTACCCAGACCCAGTGGCCCTGGCGATGGCGCATCCGGTACTCGGCCTCGAAGCTGTCGAACTCGCCGGCCAGCAGCGGTGGGATCCGCTTCTCGAGGTTGTCTCGGTCATCGGGGTGAATCATCGCCAGCCAGGTGTCCCCGTCGAGCACTAACTCCCCGGGCCGATATCCGAGCATCGCCAGATAACGCGCGTCGGCCTGGATCGGCCCGCCTGGGAGCTGGGCCGAGTAGGTACCGACATCGCCGCCCACCAGTGCGAGCTCGAGCTGCTGGCGCACCGCCTCGAGCTCGCGCTCGACCTGCTTGCGAGCGCTGATATCCAGCACCGTGAAGACGACGCCAGCATCGAGGTCGGAGGCGTCGATCGCGGCCGAATGCAGCAGAACCTCGATCAGGCTGCCATCCTGACGGCGCCACACCGCGTCCACCTCGCCCACGCCGCCGGCGGCCACTGCCGGATACTTGATCCGGCCGACGCGCTCAAACTCGGCCTTGTCCGGGTAGAGCATCCGCGCGCTCTTGCCGAGCAGCGCCTGCTCGGAGTAGCCCGTCAGCTCGAGCAGCCGCGGACTGACCGACTGAAAGACGCGCTGGCGTACGATCCCGATCCCAATCGGCGCAGCCGCGATCAGCGCACTCAACTCATGGTGGCTATCGCTGAGCTGACGCTGCGCTCTGCGCAGCTCGGTCAGGTCGATGAGCGTGGTCAGGCACTGACTCGACCCGTCGATGCCGATCGTGATGCAGCTATCCAACCGCAGATCGCGCTCGGCAGCACTCCCTCGCACCCTCACCCGGAACTCCTTCGAGGTGACGCCGTCGCTGGCGAAGGCGGCGCGCACGTAGTTAAGCACACGAGATCGGTTGCCCTTGCCGAGCACCGCACCTAGCGGCAGTCCGCTAAGCTTGGCGCGTTCCAGCCCGAGCAGTTTCGCGGCGGCCAGATTAGATTGCGCGATCAGCCCGTTGCGGTCGAGCCCGAGATAGGCGACCGGGGCAAAGTCGAAGAGGATGGAAAAGCGCTCGCGCGAGGCCTCGAGCTCGGTCTGGGCAGCGATGAGCTCGCGATTGCTGAGCTCGAGCTCGATCTGGTGCAGTTCCAGATCGTGCAGCTGGCCCAGTGCGTCCTGGTCGGTCTCGGCCCGCAGCCGCGCTTCGGCGCTGGAGAGCAATCGGATCAGGTCGTTCCGGCTCATGGTCTGATAGCGTTGCATCACCCCTCCAACCGCAACAAGCGTTAGTATCGCCCCACTCGGAGAGGTGATGGAGCCCATTCGGACGTGCCTAGCCCCGGCAGTCGCCGGAGCCTCTTCACTGAGTATAAAGCACGACACGGCCAATCTGACCGTGACGGGTTCGCATTCGAGACAAGTCTGACCTGAGCCCGTCGCCAGGTGCGTCAATCGCCCTTGGGTGCTGACTCCCGTACCGGTCCGTCGGCGTCTGTCGCGGGTGCATCGAGCAGCCGCTCGGTCGTGGCAACGGCCACCGGCCTCGCCGCGTCGTCTACCAGCACCGAGGTGGTGAGCAGGACGCGCAATCGGCGCCCGTCCTTACCGATGCGCTCGAGCTCGATCGGCGCCGGCGAGCGCCCCTGGGCGATCTCGCGCAGCAGGCCGTCGACGGCATCGCGGTGCTCGGGCGCGACCAGCGAGCGAACGTCCATGCCCAGCGCCTCTTGCTCGCTGTAGCCGTAGATGCGCTCGGCGGCCGGATTCCAGGTCTGGATGATGCCGCGCAGGTCCTGCACCGTGACCGCGTCGTTGGCGTCGCGCACCACCGCAGCGAGGCGGCGCTGCTCCTCCAGATCCGCCTCGAGCCGCTGCACGCGCTTGACGTCGTCGATGTCGACGAAGAGCAGGATGGCGCCGTCGATGCGGTTATCCAGGGTCCGGTAGGGGCGCACCCGAACCGAGTACCAACGTCCCTGGTCATCGGTGAGCTCGAACTCGTTGACGGTCATGGTCTCGATGACCTCGAGCACCACCCGTTCCAGCTCCGGCAGCTCGATGTTCGGCTTGATGTTGCCGATCGGACGGCCGATGTCGCTGTCGATCAGGTTCAACAGGCGCTCGGCGGGGCGGGTGAACTGGCGAATGGCCAGGTCGGCGCCCAGGATCAGGATCGGCAGGTTGATGCTGTTGAGCAGGTTGGTCAGGTCGTTGTTGCTGACGGCCAGGTCCTCGTTGCGGTTCTCGAGCTCGACGTTGACCGTGGCCAGCTCCTCGTTGGTGCTCTGCAGCTCCTCCTTCGCCGTCTCCAGCTCCTCGTTAGTGCTCTGCAGCTCCTCGTTGGTGGACTGGACCTCCTCGTTGGCCGAGCGCAGCTCCTCGTTCAGGCCCTCCTGCTGCTCGATGATCGACTGCATGTACTCACGCGTCTCGGCGAGCTCACGCTCCTGCTCGGTGATGCGCGCCTGCAGCTGCGGTGCCTCGGCCGGTTCGTCTTCGGGCACATTCGCGTCGCCGTCCGCGGCTGCCCCGCTGTTCGCGGCCGCGGCAGTCTCGACCCGCGGCTGGGCAGCCACCGGCGGCGCCGAAGACGGCTCGAACAGGACCATCAGGTTGGTCTCACTGCGGATCGCGCCGCCGAGCGCCAGCACCTGAATGCTGACCCGCCGCAGCGCACCCTCCACATGCAGCTTGATCCCCTGCTTGCAAACATCCTGACCAGAGGCGGTGGCCTCGCGCACCGCGGCACGGACCTCGAGCAGCAGGTCCGGATGCAACACCTTGTAGAGGTTGAGGGTGGCCGTGCCCGCGGGATGCTCGATGTAGGGCCAGGATCGGCCGAGGAAGCGCAGCACCTGCTGATCGGGACCGACGATCACGCCGACCGGCGCATAACGCTCGATCAGACGCTGCTCGGCCACGCGGTCCAGATCGTAGACGCTCGGGCCGAGACTGGCCGCGCGGCTGAGCTCCCGCAGGGGCGCCTTGTGGTCGAGCCGGAACCCTGGCTCAACCAGGGTACGTGGCGAGGCCGACTTCTTCTGGTAGAGCTTGCCGGCTTTATCCTTGAGCGCGAACAGCTCGGATTGCGCGCCGATGCTCTCGGATGCGCCGAGCAGCAGGAAGCCCTCGGGCTGCAGCGCGTAGTGGAACAGGCCGAAGACCTTCTTCTGCAGCACCAGCTCGAAGTAGATCATCAGGTTGCGGCAGCTGATCAGATCGAGCTTCGAGAACGACGGGTCGCGGATCACGCTCTGCACTGCAAACACGCAGCTCTCGCGCAGCATGGTGCTGATCTGATAGCCGCCGGAGACCTTGCGGAACCAGTGCTTCAGCCGCGCCGGGGCGACCTCGTCCTCGATGCTGGGCGGATAGACGCCGCGGCGGGCAGTCTCGATGGCGTCGTCATCGATATCGCTGCCGAAGAACTGCACCGGCGGCAGCTGGGCGCGGTTGCCGATGGACTCGTTGAGCGCGATCGCGATGGAGTAGACCTCTTGACCGCTCGAGCAGCCGGGCACCCAGATGCGCAGCGGTGCGTCGGCAGGGCGGTTCTGGAGCAAGGCCGGAAACGCGATCCGCTGCAGCGCAGCGAAGCCATCGGGGTCGCGGAAGAACCCGGTGACGTTGATCAGGATGTCCTGCAGCAGGGCGTCGACCTCGTTCGCATCGCGCTGCAGCAGGCGGATATAGTGCTCGCTGCTATCGAGCTTGTGCAGCAGGACGCGCCGAGCGATGCGGCGTCGGATGGTGGTGTCCTTGTAGTACGAGAAGTCGTGCCCGGTGCGCGCGCGCAGTAGGATGAGGATCTTGTTCAGCTCCTCCAGGCTGAGCGGGAGCATCGGCTCGTGCGCGCTGAAGGAGGCTCGCAACAGATATGAATGTTGGGCCAGCCAGATCAACTCGCGCGCGATCTTCTCCGGCGGCAGCACGAAATCGATATAGCCGGCGGCGACGGCGTTGGCTGGCATCGACGGGTACTCGGCGCTGTCGAGATCCTGCGCAAAGGTGATGCCGCCGGCCTCCTTGATGGCGCGGCTGCCGAGGGTGCCATCGCTCGCCGTGCCGGACAGGATCACACCGATGGCCTTGCTGCCGCGATCCTGGGCCAGGCTGCGGAAGAAGGTGTCGAGCGGGTGGAAGGGACGCCCCTCCGCATCGCCGATGGACTGCAGGCGGTTGTGCAGCAGATGCAGTTGCTGCCCCGGCGCGATCACGTAGACGCTATTGGCCTCCAGCAGGATGCCGTCGCGAACCGCATGCACCGGCATCGACGAATCCGCCTGCAGCAACTCCGGGAGCAAGGATTCGTGCGTCGGGTCCAGGTGCTGGATGAGCACGAACGCCATGCCGGTATTCGAGCCCAGGTTGGCGAGCAGCTGTCGAAACGCCTTGAGCCCGCCGGCCGAGGCACCGATACCCACCACGGGAATCTCGGACCCCGGCCGATCTCTCGCCGACGCCCCCGCTATCGACTCGGCCGGGGCGGTTGGCTCCGAAGGTGCCGGATCATCCGCTGCGCCTTCTTCGTCGATGGGATGCTCAGGCATGTCACTCTCCGATGTCGACCATCGTTTAACGGGATCGCTGTTCTAGGGCTGCCGTCAACCGACCTTCACGACAGGCTCCATGTCGACGGGGCAATTGAGGGAACGGGCAATCAGGCAAAGATCATGCGCCTTCTTGAGGATGCGCTGTGCCTGTGATTCGTTGCCTGCCGCGATCGTCAACTCCGGGCGGATCAGAATGCGCTTGAAGCGGTAGCCGACCTTGTCCTCTTTGATCAGCTCACCCTCCGAAGTCGACCGGTAGTCCTTGACCGCCAGTTTCGACATCTCGGCGATCAGCAGCACGTAATTGGCCAGGCAGGTCTCAGCGGCCACCACCAGCAGGTGCTCTGGGCTGTAGCGCTCGGCATCATGGGGTGTGCCCACCGGGAGCAAGGGTTGGCCCTCGATTCTGATGTCGCCGGCCGCGGACTCGCCGGTCCATTGATAGGCGGTGTGGTACTGCAGTGGTATCTCGCTCATGCTGATGTGCTACTGGATTCGGTTGGGGGTGTTGGACAAACCTGTCAGGCAGATGAAGCAGGCACTGATCGTCGGTGCGCGCCATCCTGTCTCTGACGCCGGCGGGTTTCTCGCCAGCGCAAGACTCGCTATGGTAGCTTTCGAGCCGACAGATTGCTGGATCGATTCTCAACGCGAGACCCAGCAGAGCCAGATCCTGCAGCAACTCGGCAGCAACTCGGCAGTACCTCGGCAGCACATCGGCTCCGCACAACCCTATCATCGTCCTCGAAGATTCCATGACCCTGAAAGAAGCCCTCAGATCGCTCACCGTGATCGAGCTAAAGCAACGCTGCAGCCAGATTCCGGACCTGCGGACCGGGAACGTCAAGGACAGCCTGGTCAACGGCCTCGCTGGCTATCTGCTCTCCGATTCACTCGCCACGCTGGTCGCTGGGCTGAGCGAGCTGGAGCGCAACGCCGTCGCCGAGACGATTCACAACTGGAATGGCAGTTTCAGCGCGGTAGCCTTCAAAGCCAAATACGAAGCCCTGCCAAGCTTCTTCACCCACGACCCTTACAATTGGCTCAGTCATCGCAGCAAAGACAGCCAACCCAGCGCGCTCAAGCTGCTCTTCTTCAGTCAAACCATCCCGACCGATCTCGCCGCACGGCTGGCGCCGCTGGTGCCTCAGCCTCCGCCCATGCGCATTGCAACCCTGGACGATGAGCAGCTACCGGAGACGGTCACCATCAAGCGTTTCAGTGGTGACGAGCCCGAGCCGCTGCGACGGGCAGACACTGAGATATTGGTCCATCAAGAGCTACCCGCGGTGCTACGGCTGATCGCAGAGGGCAGCATCGGCGTGGGTGCCAAGACCGGCCTGCCCAGCGCCGCCGCTATCAGACGCCTCGAGTCGGTGCTGCTCGGCGGCGACTGGTACGACGCCGACGACGATGAGGACGCGCCACGCTGGGCCGGAGGGCCAATCCGTCCTATTCGCCCCTTCGCCTGGCCACTGCTGCTGCAGACCGGCGGCCTGGCGAAGATCGACGGCAGTAAGCTCGGCTTGACGGCCAAGGGCAAGAAGGCGCTGTCGCAGCCCGTTCACGAGGTCGTCAAACAGCTGTACGAGCGCTGGCAACGCAAGGGCAGCCCGGATGAGCTGCGCCGCGTCGACCTGATCAAGGGGCAGACCAGCAAAGGCGTCAGACTCACAGCGCCGATGGACCGGCGCTTGGTCATCGAAGACGCCCTGCGCGCCAACTGCCCGGTGGGCGAATGGCTCGCCGTGGATGACCTGTTCCGGCAGATGAAGGCCGAGGGTTATCGCTTCGATGTCAGCGGAAACCCCTGGAAGCTCTATCTTTCGGATGCCAATTACGGCTCACTCGGCTATGACGGCGCTGTCAACTTCGAGATCCTCGAGGCGCGCTACACGCTGGCCTATCTGTTCGAGTACCTCGCCACGCTAGGCATGATCGATATCGCCTACTCACGACCCTACCGCGCTCGACCCGACTATTACGATCATTGGGGCGCCGACGACCTCAATTTTCTGAGCCGCTACGACGGTCTGCGCTACCTGCGCCTCAACGCGCTCGGTGCCTACTGCCTGGACCTGACCGAGCACTATGTCGCGCAGCTCGCGGAACGCTCCCCCTTGTTCCGGATAGATGCGGATCTAAACCTCGATCTGCTCCGGCCAGCGGAGCCTGCCGAACAGCTGCAGCTTGAGCAGATCGCGAAGTCGCTATCGGCTGATCGATGGGGCCTGAACAGGGATGTTATCTTCAGCCGCAGCGCCGATGCCGACGAGCGCGAGCGCATCCGAGCCTTCCTCGAAACCTCGGTGGAGGGCGACCTGCCGCCGGAGGCAAGCAACCTGCTCGCACGCATTGACGAGCGCGCCACAGCGCTGACCGACGCCGGCCCAGCAAGGCTGATCCAATGCCGCGATGCCGCCCTGGCGGCGATGCTCAGTACCGATCCGGCCACTGCCGCGCATTGCAGCCGCGCCGGTGAGCGACAGCTCTGCGTGCCGCAGAAGAAGCTCAACGCCTTCCGCAAGGGGCTGGCCAAGCTCGACTTCGTGCTGCCGGAGCTGGCACCTTGACCCCGAGCGCTGAGCACCAGGACCAGGGCCAGAACCGGGATCAAGATCAGGATCAAGCCCCTAACCAGGCCCAGGCCCAGCGGTCCGACCTCATCGAGCGCGCCTTACAGGCCGATGCGGATGCCGATGCCGCGCTGGAGCTGCTGCGCCTGCCCGCCGCGCAGCTCGAGCCCCTGCTCGCCGAACGCACCCCCACCGAGGCCCTGACGCTGAAGGGCTGGCTGTGCGTCCTACGCGGTGATTACGCCGAGGCGATCAGCCAGTTCGACCAGGCCCATCAGGCAGAGCGCAAACGCACCCGCAAGCGCAACCTCTATCTGCCTGGCCTGCCCGGTGCGCTCTATCTGCTGGCGCTGCTGCAGCGCGGCGAGCCGGACGATCTCGCCAAGGCGCATCAGCAGGTACAGACCTGCCTGCGCGCGAGCGTCACAGACAAACTCGAAGCGGCCTTTCGCGTCATCGGCGAGCTAGCCCAGGTGCTGGCCGGCCAGAGCAAGCCGAGTGAGTGTTATGCACTCCAGCATGGCTTCGGCTATGGCGCCCATCGACCGCTCGCCTTGCTGATTCGCACCCTGGCGCTGTACTGGCTTGGCGAGCCGATTCATGCCGACATCCAGCGCGCGCTTGCAGGATACGCCGAGCAGCTCGCCGAGCAGGGCTCCCGCTGGTTCCTGAGCGAGACCATCGCGCTGCTCGATGCGATCGGCTATCGGGACAGATTGCCAGCAGCCCCATCGACCCCGCCAGGTCTGGTTAATCTGACCAACCTCCTCAAACCCAAACCGCCCTGGACGCTGGCGCTGGAAGCGCTGCAACGGCTCGCGCCCGATGCTGCCTCATCCAAGGACGACCCGTCCGAGCAGGATCTGCGCTTGGTGTGGCTGCTGGTCGTACAAGGCAGCTATGCCAACCTAGAGCCACGCGAGCAGAAGCGCACCAGGGGCGGCGGCTGGACGCGGGGTCGTGCCGTCGCCCTGTCTCGCCTGGCCAATGAGCCCGAGCTGATGCCCCATCTCAGCGCTCGCGACCGGGCCATCTGCGCCTGCATCGTCCGTGAGCGGCAGCAGACGCCTTTCGGCAGCGCGACGCAACAGAGCTATAGCCTGAACCCGGATTGCGCCTTGCTGGCCGCTATCGGCCACCCACTGGTGCTAGCCGACCCGAGCGACGAGACGCCGCTGGAGCTAATCCCCGCTCGCCCCACCCTGCGGGTGGTCAAGCAGGGCAAAGACCTGCTGGTTCGCATCGAGCCCTTCCCGCAAGGCGGGCGCGGCGTGCAGCCGGTGCAAGAAAGCGCCCATCGCGTCCGGCTGGTCCAGTTCGACAGCAGCCACCAACAGATCGGCGAGATCCTTGGCGCGGACGGACTGGTCGTGCCCAAAGCCTCGAAAAAAGAGCTACTGAAGACGCTGTCCTCGGTGGCGCCCTTGCTGACCATCCACTCGGATATCGGTGGCGGTGACAGCAGCGCCGCTGAAGAGGTCCCGGCCGATGCGCGCCCACATCTGCACCTGATCCCAACCGGCCAGGGCCTGGATCTTGGGCTGCAATTGGAGCTGTTCGTGCATCCCTTCGGCGATGCCGGCCCGCAGCTGCACCCCGGCGAGGGCAGCGCCACCCTGCTGACCGATCTCAATGGCCGCGCCGTCAGCTGCACCCGCGATCTGCGCGCCGAGCGCCAGGCGGTGCAGCTGCTACTGAGCGGCTGCCCGGCACTAGCAGACGGTGCCTCGACGCACTGGCAGCTCGATGATCCCGAAGCCGCACTGACCGCACTGGAGCAATTACAAGCCTTGGGCGATGCGGTGCTGCTGGACTGGCCCAAGGGCAAACGCATTAGCTTGAGCGCCGCCGTCCAGGTCGGCCAACTGCGCACCAGCGTCAATCAGAAACAAGACTGGCTCGAGCTCGGCGGCAACCTGTATCTGGACGACGGCCGGGTGCTTGAGCTGCGCGAGCTGCTGGCCCAAGCCGCGGAGGCCAAGGGCCGTTTCGTACGCCTCGGCGAGCGCGAGATCCTGAGCCTGAGTGACGCCCTGCGGCGACGCCTCGACGGGCTGCGCGGCCTGACCGACCGCGGCCGTTTCCATCCGCTGGCAGCACCGGCGATCGCCGAGCTGCTGGACGGCATGGAGATCGCCTCATCGCCGGCCTGGGAGCAGCTGCTCGCGCGCCTTAGCGAAGTCCGCGAGCTAGACCCAGTCATACCCTCCACCCTGCAAGCCGAGCTGCGCGACTATCAGGCCGAGGGCTACCGCTGGCTCGCCCGGCTCGCGCACTGGGGCGCCGGCGCCTGTCTCGCCGACGACATGGGTCTCGGCAAGACCGTTCAGGCGCTGGCGCTGATCCTGTCGCGCGCACCCGAGGGGCCAACCCTGGTGCTGGCGCCGACCTCGGTCTGCGGCAATTGGCTGGACGAGGCGACGCGCTTCGCGCCGACCCTGCGCCCGCTGCGCTTCGGCCCCGGTGATCGCGCCACGATGCTGGCGCAGGCCGGCCCCTTTGATCTGGTCATCGCCAGCTACGGCCTGCTGCAGACCGAGGCCGAGCGCCTAGCCGAGGTGCAGTGGCAGACCATCGTCGCCGACGAGGCCCAGGCCTTCAAGAACGCCCTCACCAAGCGCTCCAAGGCCATCATGCAGCTGCAGGGCGCGTTTCGGATCATCACCACCGGCACCCCGATTGAGAACCATCTCGGCGAGCTGTGGAACCTGTTCCGCTTCATCAATCCCGGACTGCTCGGCTCGCTGGAATCCTTCAACGCCCGCTTCGCCAACCCCATCGAGCAGCACCAAGACCAGGGCGCCCGACAACGGCTGCGCCAGTTGCTGCGCCCGTTCATCCTGCGCCGGCTGAAGAGCGAGGTCCTAAGCGAGCTGCCGCCGCGCACCGAGATCACGCTGAGCCTCGAGCTGAGCGACAGCGAACAAGCGCTGTACGAGGCCGTGCGCCGCGAGTCCATCGCCCGCCTCGAAGACGCCGAGGCCAACGCCAACCCGGGCCAACAGCGCATGCAGCTGCTCGCCGAGATCATGCGCCTGCGCCGCACCTGCTGCCATCCGCGCCTCGCGCTGCCCGACAGCACAGTCCCCAGCAGCAAGCTCGACGCCTTCGCCGACATCGTCGACGAGCTGATCGAGAACCGCCACAAGGCGCTGGTGTTCAGCCAGTTCGTCGATCATCTCAAGCTGATCCGCGAGCATCTCGACCGCCGCGGCATCCGCTATCAATACCTCGACGGCAGCACCCCGGAGCCGCAGCGTCGCGCCGCGGTGACTGCCTTCCAGTCCGGTGACGGCGAGCTGTTCCTGATCAGCCTGCGCGCTGGCGGTGCCGGACTCAACCTCACCGCCGCCGACTACGTCATCCACATGGACCCCTGGTGGAACCCGGCCGTCGAGGATCAGGCCTCCGACCGCACCCACCGCATCGGCCAGCAGCGCCCGGTGACCATCTATCGACTGGTCGCCAAGGGCACCATCGAGGAACGCATCCTGCAGCTGCACGCCAATAAGCGCAGCCTGGCCGACGCGCTGCTGGAAGGAACCGATGACAGCAGCCGCTTGAGCTATGCCGAGATGCTGGCGTTGGTACAGGAGAGCGGTGGCGAAAGCGGTGGCGAAAGCGGTGGCGAGTGAGACTCAAGAATCGCACTGGCAAGCCATCGCAATCGCAAGCCATCGCACTGGCCAATCCAGGTTGATGTCTTCCACGCGGTGGTGTTCTAGATCTGGATGTTTTCCGAAGTCACGACGCTATGATCTTTTGACTGGGGCAGTGTCATCTACTCGATGCCAACATATCTAGAGCACTACCCTCTTTTCCTTGCTACGCGCTATCAGAGTTCCGCGTTACGCTCGGCGATCTGCAGTAAGGCGCGCAGGGCCTTGTTGACGGCGGCGCTGTCGGGGAATGCCCGTGACAAATCGGGGTCGATGCGCACGATGTTGGAGCCTTCGGCCATTCTTGCGGCGTACTTTCCGCGCTCGAGGCCGGCAGGAAAATCCTCGCGACGATACTCGGGGCGGAGATCATCGTCGTAGTCGTTGTCGTCAGCCATGTTCGTAGAGTCGTCGTTCAGATCGAGTTGCAGGCCCGGCGCTGATGATACGGATTGCCCCGTCCCGCTCGCAGTGCGCGACCGTCAACAATCGACCAACGACTGAGGTACCGAACGTGATCCAGCGGGCCTCGCCGGTCGAGTGGTCCGGATCAGCACCCGTAGCGGCGAAAGGGTCCAAGAAGACGGTGCAAGCTTCCTCGAAGCTCACGCCATGCTTACGCTGGTTAGCCGCCGCCTTCAGATCATCCCAATCACAGTCCATCTTTCGATTCTAGCAGCAAGCAGCGATCTCGACGGGCTGCTGGCGCAGCATCGTGCCGTGGTCAACACCAAACAGCTTTGTCGCCACCGAGCAGGCCTCCATGCGTACGCCGCGCTTTTGCAGGGCCGCCAACTGCTCCGCTGCCTTTTCGACCGCCGGCAGCCATCATGAAGAGCCAGAAGCGCCGCGCGCTGGCGGTCCAGTCCTCGCTCAGGTCGCAGCAGATCAACTCGTCATTCCGGCATAGCCTCGGCCATGCAGAACATGCTGGAGCCAGTGAAGGTGCCCACCTCGATGAGGCGCCGGGCGCCCAAGGTGGGCCCCACCGCGGTCATGCGCTAAAGCTGTGGCAGAATCCGCAACGATTAGGGCTCGCGATTCAGATAGATTGGCGAGAAACAGGATGAGCGACAACAACCCCAATCAACCATGAAGATTTCCCGAATCGCCCGCATCTTGTTGCTGTTATCGCTGGCGCTGACAGTTTTGCTTGCGATCGCCCTCGCCGTTCATTGGCCAAGCCGCCCCGAGGTCGCATCAGCGGCGAGCTCCTTGGTCGAGGAGCTCGCGGGGCCCGATCGCGGGATGCCGACCGGCGACTTCGGCCAGCAGCTGGCGCGCTTGGAGGCAGCGGTTGATGC
The DNA here is from genome assembly GCA_010912705.1 of Halochromatium sp. GTDB lineage: Bacteria > Pseudomonadota > Gammaproteobacteria > Chromatiales > Chromatiaceae > Lamprobacter. The sequence continues at coordinate 64,901 of POWB01000012.1, read as the reverse complement.
GCAGCGTCGGGCTGGGCAGCAACAGAGCGGTGCGTTCGCGGAGGACTTGCGGACCGCGGCCATCCGTCTGTCGATGTCGGGGCCACTCGCCCCCCTGACCCAGCGCAGCCTCGTCGCACTGGGTCGCCATGAATCACTGCGCGTTGCGCTCTTTTGGGCGATGCCGCTGGTTGGCTGGATGAGCGAGCCCTTCCTGTTTCCGCTCCCGACCGACGTCGACGCGAGCTCAAGCTTGCAGCGTCTGATGGACGTTCGGGCGCGGATGGGCATCGCAATCACGCTGGATAACGTCGGGGATGCGTCGAACTCTCCCGCCGAGGCCGCAGCCTATCTGGCGTTCTACCGTCATCTGGTCCAGACAGCGACGCCCGACGAGAGCGGCAGGCCGCTGTATGTTTCGCTCAAGCTTTCGGCGCTGGTCGATGACCTGCCCTTTGCACTGAGCCCAGAAGGTCAGGCCAAGCGGGCCCAGATTCTCGACTCCTTGCGGGAGCTGCTGAGTCTGTCGACCAACAGGGCCGCGGCTTCGGTCTTCATCCGCATCGACATGGAGGAATACGCCTACAAGGATCTCACTCTAGCCTTATTTCGCGAGCTCATCGAGACTTCGCCGGAGCTGGCCCTGGACGACACTGGCCAAGCGCGCATTGGCGTTGTCATTCAGGCCTATCTACGCGAGTCGGCACGCGACCTGGCCGACCTGAAAGCCTGGGGCGAAGCCCATGCTATCCGCGTTCCAGTGCGCCTGGTAAAGGGTGCCTATGACGACTACGAAAAGGCCCTGGCCCAGTCAGAGGGTCGGCCATCGCCGGTGTGGAACTTCAAGGCGTCCACCGACGCCAGCTATGACCTGCTCGCGGACTATCTGCTACAGCATCCCGAACGCTTCAACCCGCGCTTTGCCACCCATAACATGACCACGCAGGCGCGGGTCATGGCGCTAGCGGCGGCACGCGGATACCGTCCGGGGGAGATCGAATTCCAGATGCTCTACGGCATGGGTGAACCGATCAAGAAGGCCCTGGTGGCACTGGGATACCAGGTGCGCGAATACGTCCCCGCCGGCTCCCTCGCGCGCGGGCTCGGCTACGCGGGTCGCCGATTTGCGGAACTGACCAACCCGGACAACGCGCTCGCACGGACGCTGCAAGGTGACTACTCGGCGCTGGCGGAGACGCCGGAATTCGTCGGTGAGCAAGATCGTCTCGACGGCCAGGCAGCACGGGCCGCGCTGACGGCATCGAAGAGTCCCCATTCACGACCTCCATCCAAGGTTTACAGTCCACATCAGAGGTCACACACAACAACGGATGCTGTTTCTGCGGGTGCCCGGTGAAGTTGATCCCGGGCATCCCTTGCCTATCAGGAGCGAACGCACCATCGTCCACGATCGTCGGGTCATAATGCGATGGGTGCTTACCCGCAGTTTTCAACGCCCCTGCAACGCCCGTTCGACAGCGGCCTCGGTGTGAATGGCGGTGGTATCGAACACCGGAATGCTGACATGCTTCTGCTGGATCAGCAGCGGGATTTCGGTGCAGCCTAGGATGACGGCCTCGGTTCCTTCGTCGCGTACGAGACGTTCGATGATCTCAATGTAGGCTTGCCGAGACTCGTCCCGGAATACGTTAGCGCAGAGCTCATCGAAAATCACGTCGTTGATCAAGCGCCTCTCGTCGGCATTGGGCACTAGCACCTCAAGGCCGTAGTTATCGCGCAAATGACGGCGATAAAAATCCGCCTCCATCGTGTAGCGGGTGCCGAGCAAAGCCACCTTTTTGATGCCCCTTTGCTTAATCGCAGCACCGGTCGCATCCGCAATATGCAGCACCGGAATGCCGATCTGCTCTTCGATCAGATCGGCCGTGGAATTCATGGTGTTCGATGCGATGATGATGAAATCGGCGCCACCACGCTGCAGCCGCGCGGCGGCGTCGAGCATGGTCGCGCGCAAAGGCGCCCAGTCCCCCTCCTCGGCTAGACGTTCCTGCTCCGAGAAGGCGCCGAACGGGATGGAGTACATCAGCACGGCAGCGGAATTCAAACCACCGATCCGTGCAGCCACCAATTCGTTCAAGCGACGATAATACTCGAGCGACGACACCCAACTGATGCCACCGATGACCCCAATGGTTTGCATCTCGCTCGGCGCGGTCGCGACCACTGGGGCATTGTCCGGTGCGCTCAAGATACTCGATGGCTCGGCACGAGCGAGCGACAGGCAGACACACAGACCAATGACAACGGTGAGGATGTGGCGATAGATCATGGGTCGTATCTTCAAGCCTGGGGGTTAGATTAGCAGACCCGGCGCACGCGCCGGGCGAGCTTGTCGATGGTGGCGGCGACGGAGTCATCGCTGTTGGCCTTGATGAGGCCGACGGCGAAGCGTCGCAGGCGAGTCATGTTCTCCGGGCCGTTGCCGCTGCGCAGTCGGCAGCGATCCTCATCCCAATTACGGTGACACTTTACTATTTGCACCGATTTTTGTTGCCTCGGGTCATTCTTCTGCGCAGCGCAGGAAGCGGGGTTGTCTTTTGCCCCTGCGCTCGAACCCCTGAGAAGCTGTTTGGAAATTACTATATCAACGACTTACGAGACCTTCGCCAGCGTTCCATATGCCGAATGCTGCCAAAAACGGCGACGTTGGGCTGCTGACGACGACGCAAATAGCCCAGGGCCGGCGCTTTAAAGAATTTCGAAACAGCTTCTGAGGCAAAAGGCAAGACCCTTTGAGCAGTTGCTGAACAGGAAAAACATCATCGGGCTCATGAACGACCAACTCCTTGTGGAAGAGTTCGTGGTCGGCAGGGAGGTTGTGGTCAATACCGTGTCCCGCGAGGGAAGGCATGCCGTCAGCGACATGTGGGAGTATGAATACCACTGGGTTGGAAACAAGATTATTTACGACTGCACCCAGCTTTTGGACGACTTCGGCGACCTTACGGATGTGGTCGTGGAGTACGCCTTTCACGTGCTGGATGTCCTGGGCATCAGGACGAGGGCCGCGCATTCGGAAATCATGCTGCCGAAGGACAACCAGCCGGCGCTCATGGAAACCGGCGCACGGCCCATGGGCGGAGGACCGACCCTGAAATTGTACGATCGCTGCCTACATCGTTCCCAGTTCTCCCTGACCCTGGACGCCAGCCTTGATCCCGAACGCTTCGACCAAATCCGCTCCGGCGGCTACCGCATCAAGCAGTCCATGATATTCAAGGAGTTGATCTCTTCGGTTTCCGGCGAACTGGAAGCGCTGCCCGGTCCGGAAAATCTGAAAACATTGTCCAGTTTTTACGCCTGCGATTTGGTAGTGTCCCTCATTTTCCTTGATGGTCTAGCGAACGATGAGGCACTGGCGTACCCTGGCCTAGCACATTTTGTGCTGAAACGAGGGGCGCGACGATGGATTGGGAAACGCTCTACTGCCCCAACAAGCATTGCCCGTGCTACGGCATCCCGTTCCGACAGGGTCAGCTGGTCAAAAACGGCCACAGCCATGGCCAGGCGCAAGCGCTGTGCAAAAGCTGCGGGGGCAGTGTGGCCTTGAGTTATGCCACAGCGTACTACGGTTTGGAAAGCGAGCCGGCGATTTTCGAGGCCGCGATCCGGGCCTTGGCTGAAGGAAATTCGATCCGGGCGACCGGGCGCATTTTTCAGGTCGACAAGGACACCGTGTGCGAGTGGCTGAACCGGGCCGCACTGCAGTGCCGCTTGGTTGCTCTTTACCTCTGGACCGGGCTGCATGTACTCGAATGCCAGCTCGACGAGCTTTGGAGCTTCGTTCACACCAAGGAAGCCCATCTGCCGTCAGCTCAGGGGCTGTGCGAGAGCTACGGTGACGCTTGGGTCTGGCTGGCGTTTGCGCCTCTCTGGCGGGTCATTCTGGCCTTTGTGGTCGGTGAGCGCACGCAGGAAAGTGCCGACTTACTGCTGGAGCGTTTGAAGGACGTCACCGACGGGCATGTGCCGTTCTTTACCAGCGACCAATGGCCGGGCTATGAGGAGGCGCTGCTGCGTGCTTGCGGACACTGGGTTCAACCCGAACGGCGCGGACAGCGGGGACGGTTTCCCCATCCTCGGCGGGTGGCGGCGGCGGACCTACTCTATGCTCAAGTCGTCAAGATCCGCACCAACGGGCATGTGACCGAGGTCAAAACCAAGGTGGTGTTCGGCACGCCTGAAAGCGTAGCGGTCCACCTGGCCGCTTCTGCGGCGAGCCGAACCATCAACACCAGCTTCGTGGAGCGCGATAACCTCTCGCAACGCGAGCATAACCGCCGTCTGGCACGCAAGACCAACGCCTTCTCAAAGGACATCACCTGGTTGGAAAAGCAACTCTGGCTCTCGACAGCCTATTATCACTTCGTGTTGCCGCATTTGAGCCTGCGCCAACCGCTGGCAAGCCCCAAGGCCACACGAGGAACGGGATCTTTGATGCGTTGGAAACCCGTGACTCCAGCCATGGCGGCTGGTATCACCGACCATGTGTGGACAATCCCTGAGTTACTGTCTTACCGGGTGCCGGTCGATTTCCTCGACGCGCTACCTACATGCAAGCCCTTATTCGCCCTGCCGGACGAAAAAGTCCATCAAGGAAAATGAGGGACACTACCTCAGAATCAGAAATACATGAAATCTATATAGGAACTACAGGAACCAACACGCCAGAAATTAAAGTTGAAGGTGGCTATTTCAACGCTGATACTACTTCGGGCCGTTTTCCAACGGCCTCTGATTGCGCGGGGGAACTACATTACGGTCGGATGACGGTAGATGAGGTAAACTCGATACTTTATATTTGTACTCAGGCTGGGTGGGATGCTCATTAATTGGGGAAACCGGGAACGACCACATTAAATTCGCCTAACACGGTGCTCCATCCGAAGCCGGTTTCGCTCTCGCTCAACCGGCTAGGCTGAGCGTGGCGTTAGGCCATCAACTCAAAAATATCAATTTGGAGTATGCGCAATGAATCAACAGAAATTATTGCAGGATGTTGCATCTTTGCCGCCGATTGCACAGCAAGAAGCGATTGATTTTGTTGCATTCTTAAAACAACGCTATAGCCGTCATTCGCTACCAAAAAATAAGCTGCCGCCAATAGAAAAAGAGCCTTTTATAGGTATGTGGAAAAATCGTGACGACATGACGGATAGTTCAACTTGGGTAAGACATTTGCGCCAAACCGAATGGGGTTAATGCCTTGTCTGATTTCGTAATAGTCGATACCGATATCCTGATTGATGCTGGGATGGAAGTTGACCAGGCGGTAAATTGCCTCAAATACCATGAGGAGCAAGCACAATTAGCCGTAAGCATTATCACCAAGATGGAGCTTGTTGTCGGATGTCGCAATAAAATGAACTGCGTGAAACTGAAAAATTCCTTCAACGATTTGAGATTTTTGCTGTAAACGAAGCCACTTCTGAAAAAGCAGATGAGTTACTGAGAGAATATCGGCTTAGTCATGGCTTGCTGATCGCTGATTCTTTAATTGCGGCAACGGCAATAATTTGGGACTGTCCGCTGGCTTCAAAAAATCAGCGCGATTATCGGTTTATTTCAGAGTTAAATTTGTTGCCTTATCCATAAGCTCCACTAAATGGAGCCAGCGTAGGTTTTTTCTCTGACCCCTATAAAATCGCCTAACACGATGCTTCAGCCAAAGCCGGTTTCGCTATCGCTCAACCGGCTCGGCTGAGCGTGGCGGTATCCATGAAAGAAACCCTGGTCGATAAGACAGTTACCTACACGCTTGAGTACGAGGGAAAGTTCTACGTGGTTGAACAGGTACCGGCGCGTATTTGCCAGGAGACTGGAGAGGAGTTCTTCTCGCCAGATACGGTCGAGCATATCCAGATGCTCATCAAAGGCGGGAAGCGTCCTGATAGAGTCATCGAGACTCCGGTCTTCGAGTACGCATAGAGAGAGCCCAACTAGCGGCTCGACCCGACCGCCCGTTGCGGTGCCGGCGCTTCGCAAACGGTACCGCAACGGGTGGCCGCGCATCCCGAGCGCGTCGTCGCCTTCCCACCACGTAAACCAGCGTTTTCAAGCACGCATCGCCGCCATCGCGACGGGGTTCAGGCGGCGCGCAACTCGAAGCGTTGAAACGGATTGGGCAGCCGGTCGTTGAGGTGCGCCAGCCTGGACGACAGCGGGCGCAATTGGTCGCGCAGGCTGGGGTCGAGCAGATGGTCAGGCTGCGCCTGCTGGAGGACGTAGCGGGTGACGCCGACATCGGCCAGTTGCCGCATCAGCCGTTGCAGGTAATCGTCGTCATCCAGGCCGGGCATCGGCGTGGTGCGCACCTCAAGCTCGACGCCCGACTCGAGCAACAGGCGCAGACTCCGCCAAGCCGCCTCGCCGGAGTCAGGAACACCAGTCACCCGGGGATAGTCCCCTGGCAGCGCCTTGATATCCAGCCCAACCCAATCGATCAGCGGGATCAGCCCGGCCAAGCGCTGTGGGTAAGGACCGCCGCTGTGCAGTCCAACCTTGAAACCGAGCGCCTTCACCTCGGCCATCGCCTCGGCCAGTGCCGACTGGGCGGTCGGCTCGCCGCCGCTGAACACCACCGCGTCGAGCAGACCGCGACGGGTTCGCAGCAGGTCAAGCACCTCGGCCCACGTGATTGCATCCTGCCCGGCCCCCTGCACCTCGCCCTGAACCTGAGTCTCAGCATTCGCCTGCATCTCAGCATTCGCCTGAATCTCGCGATCCCTCTGCCGGGCTGGCTCGCCACTACCCCCGTTGACCTGGCGCTGACGCGATGCGTTCTCTGCGGCTGACCGCGCGCCCTCATGGCTAGCCGCGGCATCGAGCAGATGACCGTTATGACAGTAAGGGCAGCGCCAAGGGCAGCCCTGGCAGTAGACCACAGCGGCCAGTTCGCCTGGATAATCGACGCTGGTCAGCGGCGTCAGCCCGCCGAGCCGGAGCCCGCTGGCCGCCGATGGACACGCAGAGGCGCACAAAGCGGCGCTCAAGCCGCCTCGCGCCGCACCTGCTCGCCCTGCCTCATCGACGGCTGGGCAGGGCGACCCGTCGCCTGCTCTTGGAAGTAGACCCGCTCCTGATGCTCGGCCTGCTTGCCGCGATTGAACGCCGACACCGGACGGTGGTAGCCCATCACGCGCGTCCAGACCTCGCAGCGGGTGCGCTCCTCGTCGCGCAGCACGATGGCCGGTTCGTTGTGGCTCTGTTGCATCTTCTGTTGCATCTCCTAACTCCTATGAGTCTCAGTGGGGCGGCCGATGGCTCAGCCGCGACAGTTGGGTCGGTCGATTGCGGGCTCAGCTGGCAACGGCGTGCAGTTGTGCGCGCTTCTTCTCGATCAACTCGGCATCGCACTTGGGGCAGAACTCGTGCTCGCCGGCCAGATAGCCATGGGTTGGACAGACCGAGAAGATCGGCGTCACCGTGATGTAGGGCAGTCGGAAATGGGTCAGCGCACGCTGCACCAAGCGCTTGCAAGCATCCGTCGAGCCGATGCGCTCGCCCATATAAAGGTGCAGCACCGTACCGCCGGTATACTTAGTCTGCAGCTCATCCTGCGCCGCCAATGCCTCAAAGGCGTCGTCGGTGTAGCCGACCGGCAGTTGCGAGGAATTGGTGTAATAGGGCGTGTCCTCGGTACCGGCCTGCAGAATGTCAGGGAAGCGCTTCTTGTCCTCACGGGCGAAGCGATAGGTGGTGCCCTCGGCCGGTGTCGCCTCCAGGTTGTACATGTGGCCAGTCTCTTCTTGGAACTCCACCATCCGCGCACGCACATGATCGAGCAGCCGGCAAGCGAAGGCATGGCCCCACTCGGTGGTGATGTCGTCGGTATCCGCGGTGAAGTTGCGGATCATCTCGTTGATACCATTGACCCCAAGCGTGCTGAAATGATTGCGCAGGGTGCCGAGATAGCGCTTGGTATAAGGGAAGAGCCCGGCATCCATGTGGCGCTGGATCACCTTACGCTTCAGCTCCAGGCTCTTCTTGCCTAGCTCCATCAATTCATCGAGGCGCCGCAGCAGCCCGGCCTCATCGCCGCGATGGGTATAGCCGAGCCGAGCGCAGTTGATAGTCACCACGCCGAGCGAGCCGGTCTGCTCGGCCGAGCCGAATAAGCCATTGCCGCGCTTGAGCAGTTCGGTCAGATCCAGCTGCAGCCGGCAGCACATCGAGCGCACCATATTCGGCGACAGCTCGGAGTTGAGGAAATTCTGAAAATAGGGCAAGCCATATTTTGCTGTCATTTCAAACAGATAGCTTGCATTATCGCTCTCCCAGGGGAAGTCCTCGGTGATGTTGTAGGTCGGGATCGGGAAGGTGAAGATGCGCCCCTTGGCATCGCCCTTAGTCATCACTTCGATGTAGGCGCGATTGATCATGTCCATCTCGGTCTGCAGCTCGCCGTAGGTGAACGGCTGCTCCAGGCCACCGATCATCGGCACCTGATCGCGCAGATCCTCCGGGCAAACCCAATCGAAGGTGAGATTGGTAAAGGGCGTCTGTGTGCCCCAGCGCGACGGCACGTTGAGGTTGTAGATCAACTCTTGGATGTACTGCTTCACGCGCGAATAGTCGAGCCGGTCGACGCGCACGTAAGGCGCCATGTAGGTATCGAAGCTCGAGAACGCCTGGGCGCCGGCCCACTCGTTCTGCAAGGTGCCGAGAAAATTGACGATCTGTCCAATCGCGCTCGACATGTGCTTTGGCGCCCCGGCTTCGACCCGGCCTGGCACACCGTTCAGGCCCTCGGCCAGCAGGGTGCGCAGCGACCAGCCGGCGCAGTAGCCAGCCAGCATGTCGAGATCGTGGATGTGCAGATCGCCCTCGCGATGCGCCTCGCCAACCTGCGGTGGATACACATGTGACAGCCAGTAGTTGGCGATCATCTTGCCCGAGGTGTTCAGGATCAGCCCACCGAGTGAATAACCCTGGTTGGCATTGGCCGCGACGCGCCAGTCGGAGCGGTCCAGGTACTCGTTGATCGAGCTCGTGACATCGACCAGGGTGCGGCGATCGGCACGCAGCTTGGCGCGCTGCTCGCGATAAACGATATAGGAGCGCGCGGTCTCGAAATGGTTGGCACTGATCAGGGTCTGCTCGACGACGTCCTGAATCCCCTCGATGTCCGGATTGCGCCCTTCCCCATAACGATGCGCCAGCACCTTGACCACCTGCGCGGTCAGCAGCTGCGCCTCCAACTCGCCAAATTCTCCGGTCGCCTGCCCGGCGCGCAGGATCGCCGACTGGATCTTTGAGGCATCGAACGGGATCTGTTCGCCATCGCGTTTGGTGACGCTCGTTGGCAAAACAGCGACTTGGGCAGCAAGGGTCGACATAGAAGCGCTCACGGGCGGAAGACACAAGATATTGTGTTGCGGAGTATAGCGAACGCTAGATGTTGTTGATAGCGGTCTTCTGCAACAGCCTGCAGCGCATTGACCCAAGTCAGCTCAAACGCGGACTGCCCCTCGGTAATTCCCAGACACACAGGCTCAGGATCAGCCTGATGTTCACTCACCCTCTCTAGCATGGATAGTTCATGAATCTCACGCGAAGGCGCGAAGACGCTAAGGAAACCTGGCGATCTAGCCTGCGGCCTGTCGCCAAAGACGAGCATAAGGACCAGCAGAGACCAGCAAAGCGCTGTGCGATTCAAAGGCTCAGCACCGACATCGGCTTGGCCGCCCGGAGGCTCGACCGACAGCACAGGAAATCAATTGATTCAGCAGTGCTTGACACCATGATCCCCTTTCCTGAGGATGAGCCGCTCGACCCGCTGCTCTATCAGCATTCTCGACCCACAGCGCTATCAGTACTAGCGAACCGAACAGAGTCCATGCCGCGCAAAGTCTTCATCCAAACCTACGGCTGCCAGATGAACGAGTACGACTCGTCGCGGATGGCCGACCTGCTGCGTGAATCGCATGGTCTCGAGCGCACCGAGCGCCCCGAAGAGGCCGATGTGCTGCTGCTCAACACCTGCTCGATCCGCGAGAAGGCGCAAGAGAAGGTGTTCTCCCAGCTCGGGCGCTGGCGGCCCTGGAAGCAGTCTCGACCTGACCTGGTGATCGGCGTCGGCGGCTGCGTCGCCAGCCAAGAAGGTGAGCTGATCCGCGAGCGCGCGCCCTATGTCGACCTGGTCTTCGGCCCGCAGACGCTGCACCGCTTGCCGGCGATGCTCGATGCACTAAAACTGCGACAGCAGCCGCAGATCGATGTCAGCTTCCCCGAGATCGAGAAGTTCGACCGCTTGCCGGAACCGCGCGCCGAGGGGCCAAGCGCCTTCGTCTCGGTGATGGAGGGCTGCTCCAAATACTGCACCTATTGCGTGGTGCCCTACACCCGTGGCGAGGAGGTCAGCCGCCCCTTCGATGATGTCATCGCCGAGGTCGCCAGCCTCGCCGAGCAAGGCGTGCGCGAGGTCAATCTATTGGGGCAGAACGTCAACGCCTATCGCGGCCCGATGCACGATGGCGAGATCGCCGACCTAGCGCTCCTGATCCGCTACTGCGCGGCGATCGACGGCATCGACCGCATCCGCTTCACCACCTCACATCCGGTCGAATTCTCCGATAGCCTGATCGAGGCCTATGCCGAGGTGCCAGAACTGGTCAGCTTCCTGCATCTGCCGGTGCAGAGCGGCTCGGATCGCATCCTGGCGTTGATGAAACGCGGCCACACCGCACTCGAATACAAAGACAAGATCCGCCGACTGCGACGTGCCCGCCCGGAGATCAGCCTCTCGTCAGACTTCATCGTCGGCTTTCCCGGCGAGACCGAGACCGATTTCGAGGCCACGCTGCAGCTAATCCGCGAGATCGGCTTCGACCAATCCTTCAGCTTCCTCTATAGTGCCCGCCCTGGAACCCCAGCTGCCGATTATCCGGACCTCGTCCCTGCCAACGTCAAGCAAGCACGACTGGCCCGGCTACAACAGCAGATCAATCAACAGGCGCAGCAGATCAGCCGCAAGATGGTCGGAGAGCGACATCGCGTGCTAGTCACTGGCCCCTCCCGCAAGGATCCGAGCCAGCTCGCCGGGCGCACTGAGAACAACCGAGTGGTCAACTTTAGCGGCCCCAAATCGCTGGTCGGCGGATTCGCCGATCTACTGATCACCGAAGCCCTGCCGAATTCGCTGCGTGGCGAGCTGCAGCAGGCCACTGCGGTTGACCCAGGGCCAGCTGGCATGGCCAGCATCGCGCCGGCGCTCGGGCTCGGTAACGCCCGACTCTAAGCGCGCTCATCCATGCGCCTGCGACCGATCAACCGATTCGCTCCCTCAACAGCGCCCAGCGCGCATCGCCATTGACCCAACCACCCACCAATTTCGACCTTAGCCTGTCGCCCGAAGACAATGTGCGGTTAGCAAACCTCTGCGGCCAGTTCGACGCTCATCTACGCCTGATCGAGCGCCGCCTTGGCGTCGAGATCGCCAATCGCGGCATGAGCTTCCGGGTCATTGGTGAGCGCAAGGCCGCCGAGGCCGGTGCCCGCCTGCTCGAAGTGCTCTATGCAGCGACCGCGGATGAGGTGCTAGCGCCAGAGCGCATCCATCTCGAGCTAGTCGAGTCAGGCGCCGATGCCCTGGCCGCCACCAGCGCTGACGCGGTGCCGGAGCTGATCATCAAGACCAAGCGCGGACTGATCAAACCGCGCGGCGAGATGCAGCTCAGCTATATGCACGCGATCCTGCGCCACGACATCAATTTCGGCGTTGGCCCCGCCGGCACCGGCAAGACCTATCTCGCGGTGGCCTGCGCGGTCGAGGCCCTGGAGACCGAGCGGGTGCGTCGCCTGCTGCTGGTGCGCCCTGCGGTCGAGGCCGGCGAGCGGCTCGGCTTCCTGCCCGGTGACCTGGCCCAAAAGATCGACCCCTACCTGCGCCCGCTCTACGATGCCCTGTTCGAGATGCTCGGCTTCGAAAAGGTCAACAAGCTGATCGAGCGCAACGTGATCGAGGTCGCACCGCTCGCCTACATGCGCGGGCGCACCCTGAACGACGCCTTCATCATCCTCGACGAGGCCCAAAACACCACGCCCGAACAGATGAAGATGTTCCTGACTCGGATCGGCTTCGGCTCGACCGCCGTGGTCACCGGTGACGTGACCCAAGTCGACCTACCGCGTGGCCAGCCTTCGGGCCTGCGCCAAGCGGTTGAGGTGCTGCGCTCCGTGGAAGGCATCAGCTTCTCCTTCTTCAGCGCTCGTGACGTGGTCCGTCATGCCCTGGTGCAACGCATCGTCAATGCCTACGACACCTATGACCGCGATCAAGGCGTCTGAGCCAGCAGTCCTGATCGATATTCAGCTCGGCGAGGCACTCGCGCAGGATCTGCACGCGCGGCTGCCGAGCGCTGAGGATCTCCAGCGTTGGGTGCTAGCCGCACTCGATCCCCAGCACTCGCCCAGACAAGCAGCACTGCATTGGCCAGCCGAACTGACCATCCGCATCACCGACGAGGCCGAGAGCGCCGAACTCAACCAGCGCTACCGGGGTCGTTCCGGGCCGACCAATATCCTGTCGTTCCCCTTCGCGCCACCGCCAGGGATCGACCTCAGCGATCCAACCTGCGCTGGGATCAGCGCCCTGCTCGGTGATCTCCTGATCTGCGCGCCCCTAGTCGAGCGCGAAGCCGCCGAGCAAGGTAAGACCGAGACCGCCCACTGGGCTCATCTGGTGGTGCATGGGACACTTCATCTGCTCGGTTACGACCACCTCACCGCCGTCGAGGCTGCGTCCATGGAGGCGCTCGAAATCGACATCCTCGGCGCGCTAGGATTTCCATCACCTTACGAGGTCAATCACGACGCTAATGGCGAGCGACGACGGATCTAGAAACGGCGCCCAGACCAGACACTGGCTGGCGCGCCTGCGCTTACCTGGGCTCATGCGGCGCTTTGCACGCCCTGAGCTGAAAACCAAGGAGCAGCTCAGCGAGCTCCTACAACAAGCCGAGAGCCGAGGTCTGCTCGACCGCGAGGCACTCGGGATGATGGAGGCCGTGCTCCAGGTTGCCGACCTGCGGGTTGGCGACATCATGATTCCCCGCGCCGAGATGGTCCACATCCGCCGCGATGACCCCCTCGAGCGTATCCTCGCCACCGCCGTCGAGAGCGCGCATTCGCGCTTCCCGGTGACCGGTGACGACAAGGGCGAAGTCGTCGGCATCCTGCTCGCGAAAGATCTCCTCAGCTACTATTCCGAGACCAATCGGCGCTCGTTCAATATCCGTGATCATGTCCGTCCAGCGGTTTTCGTTCCGGAAAGCAAGCGGCTCAACGTCTTGCTCAAGGAGTTCCGAGCCAGCCGCAATCACATGGCCATCGTTGTCGACGAGTATGGTTCGGCCGCCGGCCTGGTCACCATCGAGGATGTGCTGGAGCAGATCGTCGGCGATATCGAAGACGAGCACGACTTCGACGAGGGCGCCTTCATCTATAAGCGCGGCAAGGGCGAGTACACGGTCAAGGCGCGTACATCGATTGAGGAGTTCAATGAGTACTTCAGCTCAGCACTCGAAGGTGGCGATCTCGACACCGTCGGCGGACTCGTGGTGCATGCCTTTGCACATCTGCCAAAACGCGGTGAGCGCGTCGAGATCGACGGCTTTCGCTTCACCATCCTGCGCGCCGACAGCCGCCGCGTGCATCTGTTGACGGTGCGCCCGCCAGGCACGGAAGAAGGCGCGCTCATCAACGAGCGCGCCGCAGCAGATGGTTAGACGTTCCGCGCAGCCATCATGCGCTCGATGATGGGCTGCAGGATGATCTCCATCGCAAAGCCCATCTTGCCTCCGGGCACGACGATGGTGTTGCGCCGAGACATGAATGAATCCTTGATCATCGACAGCAGATACTGGAAATCCACCTCGATCTTTTCCGGCTCTCTGAAGCGAATGACGACGAAGCTTTCATCGGGGGTCGGGATGTCGCGCGCGATGAATGGATCGGACGTATCCACCGTCGATACACGCTGGAAGTTGATATCGGTGCGCGTGAACTGCGGCGTGATGTGCCGGATGTAGTCCGGCATGCGGCGTAGGATGGTATCGACAATCGCTTCGGCTGAATAGCCGCGCTCGGCATTGTCGCGATGGATCTTCTGAATCCACTCCAGGTTGACGATCGGCACCACACCAATGCCGAGGTCGACATGCTTAGCCACATCGGCCTCATCGGTCTTGGCAAGCCCATGCAGACCTTCGTAGAACAACAGATCGGTGCCTGTCGGCACCTCTTCCCAAGGGGTAAATTCACCTGGCGAGAGGTTGGTGCCGAGACGCTCGTTATGCTGGGCCGCCTCTTCGTCGCTATGGATGTAGTAGCGCTTCCGGCCGGTACCGGTATCGCCGTAGCTGGCAAAGAGCTCGGCAATCAGGTCGAAGTGATTCGCCTCAGGGCCAAAATGGCTCAGATTGCTATGCTCTTCGGCCGCCTTGGCCATCTCCGCCTTCATCTCTTTGCGGTTGTAACGGTGGAAGCTATCGCCCTCGATCACCGCGGCGTTGATGCCATCGCGATAGAAGATGTGCTCGAAGGCATGCTTGACCGTCGTGGTTCCTGCGCCAGACGAGCCGGTAACGGCAACAACTGGATGTTTCTTAGACATAGATAAACTCCCCGTCTTTACTGAGATGCTGCCAGCGGCCGTGGCGCGAGAGTGCACTGGTGGCTGACGTAACGAAAGCGTCTAAATCAGATGGACATATCGATGAACAGCCAAATATACCACTTCCTTAGCATGTCCTTAGAGACCACTGAGGCAAAGACTGGAGAGGTTATCCCAACATCAGCCACTAGAGGGCGCCATCTCATGCCTTGGCGCCAATTCAGCTGAAGCCCGCTGTGCCCGCTGACGCCGCTCTGCAGCCTTATCGATCAGGTTCTTCAGCGCGATCAAGAAGCCCAGGCCAATAAAGGCACCCGGGGGCAACATCGCCAGCAGCGCGCCCTGGTAGTCCTCACCGAGGTTGAGACCAAACCCCTCCGCCGCGGGCCCCAGCAGCAGTTCGGCCTGATAGAACAGGGTGCCCTGACCAAGGAATTCGCGCATCCCGCCGAGCACCATCAGCACCAGCGTGAAACCCAGTCCCATCGCCAGGCCATCGATGATGGCCCGATCCAACCGCGCCTTCGAGGCATAGGCCTCAGCACGACCGATGATCGCGCAGTTGGTCACAATCAACGGGATGAACAGCCCCAGCACGAGATAGAGCTGGTAAAACTGGGCCTGCATGGTCAGCTCAACCGCGGTCACGAAGGAGGCAATAACCAGTACGAACACCGGCAGACGCACCTCTGGGCGCACCAGATTGCGGATCAGCGAGATGGTTGCATTCGAGAGCACCAAGACCGTGGTTGTCGCCAGCCCCATGCCGAGCCCGTTGGTCGCTGTCGTGGTCACCGCGAGCAGCGGGCAGAGCCCGAGCATCGCCACCAGCGCCTGGTTGTTGCTCCAGAGCCCCTCGCCGATCAGCGCACCATAGCCTTTCTCCGCCATCAGGAGACCTCCATGCCAGTCGTCAACTGCGCTCGCGCCTCGGCCGCCGCAGCATCGGACGCTGCTTGGGGTGCCTGATCCGTCGCCCCCTCAGCCTGGCCAGTTGCGGGTGTCGCATAGAGGGAATCGCCATGCTCTTTCACAAAGAGCAGTGTGCCCTTAACCGCATTCACCACCGAGCGCGGCGTGATGGTCGCCCCAGTGAACTGATCAAAGACCCCACCATCACGCTTTACCTGCCACAGCTCCAGTGGTGGCTCAGCAAGCGAGCGGCCGTTGAACTGCTCGACGATCCAGTCGTCCTTACGCTCCTCAATCTTGTCACCCAAGCCAGGCGTCTCATGGTGCGAGATCACGCGCACACCACCCAAGGTGCCATCATAAAGCACCGAGACCAGCAGATTGATCGGCCCCGCATAGCCGTCTGGAACAACCGGCTTCAGGATCAGCGCCACTGGCTCTTCGCCATCACGCACTCGGTACACCTCAGTGACCGGTGCCCCGAGGAGCTTCTGGTCGCTCACCTCGATACGATCCTGCAGCGGATCATTGGACATGCGCCCTTCTGGCACGATGGCCTCCAGCTTCGCCATCATGGCCGCGCGTTGATTCTCCGCGATCTTGGTGTCGGTCAGCTCATGCGTCACAGCCACCAAGCCAACGCCGCCAACGGCGAAGCTTCCCAAGATAAACGCGGCAATGAGAATAGGTGCCTTTTTCATGGTCGTTGTCTTCTGTCCAGTGCTATGCCATCAGGCCTTCTTGCGCAGGCTGCGGCGATGGCCGAAGACCCGAGGCTGAGAATAATGATCGATCATCGGTGCGGCGATGTTCATCAACAAGACCGCGAAGGCGACCGCATCCGGATAGCCACCCCAGGTGCGAATCGCAAAGATGGTGCCGCCAATCGCCGCGCCGTAGATCAACTGACCACGTCGAGTGGTACAGGCCGACACCGGGTCCGTCGCGATAAAGAACGCCCCTAAGATGGCCGCGCCCGAGAACAAGTGAAACCCCGGAAACGGAAAATGCTGCGGATCAACCAGCCAGAAGGCCGCAGAGGCCGCCAACAGACCAGCTAGCACCGCGACCGGGATATGCCAGCTGATCACCCGTCGCCACAGCAGATAGAGCCCGCCGAGCAGGAACCAGTTCCCGACCCACTCCCAGCCACGGCCACCAAAACTGCCCCAGAGTGGACTGCTAGCCCGGATCTCGTCGATGGTTCGGCCCTGGTCCAACAGCGTCCGCATCTCGTCGAGCGGCGTCGCCGCACTGACCGCATCCCAGGTCAGCCCCTCAGGCAGAGCGCCCATGAAGATAAGGCGCGCCGAGTCCAGGAATGATAGCGTTGATAGCTCACGCGCCTCGAGCAGCGCCGGTACATCCGGGGGCAGCCAGCTCGTCGTTGCCACTGGATAAGAGATCAGCAAGAACACATAGCCGGCCATCGCGGGATTGAACGGGTTATAACCGATGCCCCCATAAAGCTGCTTGACGATGACGATTGCGAAGACGATGCCCAGCATGGTCATCCACCAAGGCATGGTCGGCGGAATCGTCAGCGCAAACAGCAGTGCCGTCACCACGGCGCTGTAGTCACTGATGGCCGGCAGCGCCGGACGCCCGCGCAACGTCATCACTAGCGCTTCAGCCAGCACCGCAAACAGGGTTGCCAGCGCCATGTTGATGAGCACGCCCCAGCCAAAGAACCAGACTAGGGCCAGGGTGCCCGGCACCAGTGCCAGACAGACCTGCAGCATCACCTGATCGACACGATTGACGCGCGCGCTATGCGGCGACGAGACAAAGGTCATGGCCACCGGCATTACTCCTGATCAACCGCAACCGCCTCACGCGGCTGGGCTCGTTTCGTGGTTGCGGCTGCATCGCCCTGAACAGGCGCCTGCTGATCGACAGGCGTCGCTGTCGTCTCTTGAGCCTTTGCCAGCATCGCCTTCTTCTCCGCAGCACGACGACGCGCCGCCTCGATCAAGGCCTGTTTATCCGCCGTATCCGCCTGTGGCTTCGCCTTAGCGTCAGCAGTTGGTTGAGTGCCACCAGGAGTAGGTTTAGCAGCAGCCGGCTTGGTGCCAGCAGGAGCAGGTTTAGCACCAGCAGCAGCCGGCTTGGTGCCACCCGCAGCGACGGCCTCTTTCTTCTTCCGCAGCTTCGCCTTACGTTCGCGCTCCTGGCGCTCAAGCCGAGCCTCACGCGCCGCATGGCGCTCACGCGCATGATCCGCGGCACGCTTCTCCTGCTCGCGCGCCCAACTCTCGGTCTTGGCGAAACGGTAGTACTGCACCAGCGGAATATGCGAGGGGCAGACGTGCGCGCAGCAGCCACATTCGATGCAGTCGAATAGATTGTAGTCCTGCACCTTCTCCAGCTCTTTGGCCCGCGCATGCCAATAGAGCTGCTGCGGCAAGAGATTGGCGGGGCAGACCTCGGCACAGCGCCCACAGCGGATGCAGGGCAGCGGGGCTCCCGGATCGGGGCTCTCCTCGGGCGTGAGCGCCAGCAGACAGTTGGTCGCCTTGGTGATCGGAACCAGATCGGTATCAAGCCGGAAGCCCATCATCGGACCGCCAGCGACAAGCTTCGCAAGCTCGCCGCGATAACCACCGCTCGCGGCAATCAAGGCCTCGGCCGAGATCCCAATCGGCACCCGATAATTGCGCGGCTCGACCACACCCCGCCCAGTCACGGTCACCAGACGCTCAATCAGCGGCCGCCCGCGCAAGACCGCATCCGCCACCGCAGCGGCCGTACCAACGTTCTGGCAGACGATGCCGATCTGGGCCGGAATGCCATGGCTCGGCACCTCCTTGCCGGTCAAGATGCGGATCAACTGCTTCTCGCCGCCGCTCGGATAAAGGGTGGGAATCACCACCACCTCGACCCGATCGCCAACCCCAGCCTCAGCGATTGCGCTATTGAGTGCAGTCGCCGCCTCAGGCTTATTATCCTCAACGCCGATCAGCGCCCGCTTGGCCTGCACCAGATGCAGCATCACACGCACACCGTCGACGATGTCGGCGGCGCGCTCGCGCATCAGCAGATCATCGCAGGTGATATAGGGCTCGCACTCGGCACCATTGATGACAACGGTATCGATCGGCTGATCCTTGCCCGGATTCAGTTTCACGTTGGTCGGAAAGGACGCACCGCCCATGCCGACGATGCCACTCGCACGGATACGCTCGCGCAGCGCCGCCGGGTCGCAGGCGTCAAGCTCCGCCGCGGACGCAGCCAGCGGCGCTGGCAGCTCCGCCCAGCGCTCCTCGCCATCGGTCTCAATCACCACGCAAGGCGCACTCAGCCCCGATGGATGCGGGATCGGCCGCACTTCGATCGCGACCACAGTACCCGAGCTCGACGCATGCACGGGCGCGCTAATGTAGCCCTGTGGCTCAGCGATGAGCTGCCCTTTCAGCACCTTATCGCCGACCGAGACGCGACAACGCGCCGGCGCGCCAATGTGTTGCTGCAGCGGCAGCACAAGCTGAGCGGGTAGTGGCGCATCGGCGACCGGGCAACCGTTCGACAATGTCTTTTCATCGGGCAGATGGACGCCGCCGTGGAAATGCCACAACTTGCGCCGACCAGTAAGGAGCGATCTGAAACCTGACATCGGATAAATCTAGTCGGTATATTTCGGGCTGTTTGTGCGATCGAGGCTCGGCTGAAGAGCCAAGCATCGGGCGGAGAGCGCGCATCGGGGCTTCTGGCCGCGCGCTCTTGGGCGTGACTTGCGGACCTTAGGTGGCCGCCGGAAGTGGCCTCAAGCGGCTTCGCGATGCTCCGGCAGCAGCTCGGACGCTGGTGGCAGCACAACCGGCTGGCGCAGCGGCGTCGGATAGGGCCATTTCCAAGTCGAAACCGTCTCCGGCAGCGGCTCCAAATGGATACAGTCGACCGGGCACGGGGCGGTGCAGAGCCCACAGCCGGTGCATTCGCTGGCAATGATGCCATGCAACTGCTTGGCAGCGCCGACGATGGCATCGACTGGGCAAGACTGCAGACACTTGGTGCAACCGATACAGACCTGCTCGTCGATCACTGC
The DNA here is from genome assembly GCA_010912705.1 of Halochromatium sp. Classification (GTDB taxonomy): domain Bacteria; phylum Pseudomonadota; class Gammaproteobacteria; order Chromatiales; family Chromatiaceae; genus Lamprobacter. The sequence continues at coordinate 45,330 of POWB01000012.1, read as the reverse complement.
AACCTGCTTCGGCGTCTCTTCGATCTCGCCCACCTCAACCGGCTCGCGCCCGAGCAGATCGGCGATCGCGAGCATCGTACCCTCGCCACCCGGCGCGCAGAGATTGATCTCCGCCTCACCGGAAGCGACAGCCTCGGCATAGGGCCGGCAGCCCGGATAACCGCACTGACCGCACTGACTCTGCGGCAGCAAGGCATCGACCTGATCGGCAATCGGGTCACCCTCGACGCGGAAACGGATCGCCGAGTACCCGAGCAGCAGCCCAAAGCCAACGGCTAAGCCCGCTATCGCCACGATTGCTATCAACATCTCAATCTACTCCCGGAGCTCGCAGCAGCGATCGAGCGGCCGCTGTCAGGCGGCAACTGGCATCACTGAGCCCCTTGCGTGGTTACCTAACCCCCCAGCTTAAACCGAAACCAGGCCGGCAAACCCCATAAAAGCCAAGGACATCAAGCCGGCCGTCACCATGGCTATGGCGCTGCCCTGGAACGGCTCCGGCACGTCGGCGACCGCGACCCGCTCACGCATCGCGGCAAACAGCACCAACACCAGCGAGAAGCCAATGGCGGCGCCAAAACCATAGAGCGCTGACTCGAGAAAACTGCGCTCCTCCTGCAAGTTGAGCAGCGCAACCCCTAACACAGCGCAGTTCGTGGTGATCAACGGCAAGAAGATGCCAAGCACCTGATACAGCACCGGGCTGGTCTTGTGCATGACCGTCTCGGTGAACTGCACCACCACCGCAATCACCAAGATGAACGCGATGGTGCGCAGATAGTCGATGCCAAGAGGCACGAGCAGATAAGTATTGACGATCCAAGTGGTCACGGCGGCAAGGGTCAGGACAAAGGTCGTCGCAAAGCCCATGCCGATCGCGGTCTCGAGCTTCTTCGAGACCCCCATAAACGGACAGAGCCCCAAGAACTTGACCAAGACGAAGTTGTTGACCAACACCGTGCTGACCAAGATCAACGCATACTCTGTCATTGTCGCCATCGGAACCCCAAATTTCTCAGTCAGCGCCAATCTACCCACAGCCCCATCGGCTATGGTGGGGCGGCAGCTTACTGCGATTTGTGCACTGCAGCAAGGTCGCCGCAGAAGTCAGTGCAGCACTTTAGCAAGCAGCCTCCGCTGGGGCGTTGACGACCATCACCTCAGGATGCCGGAGAACTTCGGGGCCGTTCTTACCACTACTTAGTCTGTCACCCAGCCCTCGTACCGCACGCAGCTCAACCGCCTGGCATCGCCATCGCTGGCTTGGTCTGACGCTGCAGTTGCCCAGTATCCTCTATCGCTCCTGGACGAAAACCGGACCAACAATCAGCGGCATCTGTAGGAATGTTAAGCTTTGGGTAGTGAACAATATCCATAATTGGGCCAGCGTTCTGGATCGCGTAGTTCACCTGAATTTTTTCAACCCCAAGCCCCTGTAAAATGCTCTGCTGAGAGGGGAAGTTAGCCGGGGTGAATTGAACATTTCCATCACTGAACTCTTTCAGGAAACGTAGAAAGCCATCCGCGCCGCCCCAAGAATGAATAAGTTGCACCTCTGGCAAAAAGATCGTGAGCGTCACCTTGCTGCACTGCTGCGGCTCCCAATCAAAACTTAATGAATTTGGATAATTATAATTATTCAATACTTGAGGTTTACCACCGCAGTTAAGTACGAGTTTTGTCTGAAACGGCCGAGATTTAGCGCCCTTATTAATATTGGTCGGCAATGCACTAATGGTAGCATTATAGGATGAGCGGGGCTGTTGCCGTTTTTGTTGCCCCTGGCTGAGAAATGCTAGAAAATCATCATAAAATGGAAATCGCATCCCCTGCCAACGCTTTGCCTGCCATCCTGTGCTCGTTTGCTTCAGGAATGGCTTACCAGGGCCACCCACAAAGGATTTAACCGTCCCCTTATTGCCAAATAGGTATTCCCATAGCTCGTATTCTTGTAAGCCTGAGGCATTAGCAACAACATCAGTATCCCATAGCTCGTTGAAAGCACAAGCTGCCTCCTTAGTTGTGACAGCAGCTAGAAAGTCAAAGGGGCCGAACACTAAAGTCATAAAGACCTCGTTGCTCGTGCCGTCCTCTGTCATCTGCTCGAGCATTTGGTTAGCAGTAACGATTGCAACCTCAGTTGGCGAGGATTCCTGCTTGCCTGCTAGCTGCCCAAAGTTGTTAGATGCTAGCCGAAATGCAGCATCAAGGGAGGTTGTAGCAGGCAAAATGGCAGAGAGTTGAGAAAGATATGTTGATATGTATTTTGCAGCGGCAGAGGTATCAACACGACCTGGTACCTCAGAAATTAACCTAGACTCTTCACTTTCAATCCGTTGCTCAAGCCCAGCTTTTTTCTGCTCCCCCGCATAGGCTGTGAGCGCAGCATTGAAATGACTGACTTGATACGCAATTGGCGCAGGTGGACCTAACCCCTTTACCGCCTCAAACTCCCGAGCCATGCGCTTGATCAGATTAAAGTAAGGATTGTTGACTGTAGCCATTGCTGATGCAGCATCAAGCCAGTCACGACGGGTGAGGAGCACCTTCGAGCCGCTATGGAATGCGCTAGCAAAACTTGCCCAGGCAGCATAATACTGCGAGGTATACCAAGGCCAAAATTCTTCAACCTGTAGTTGCAGTGAATCATACTCTGGGACGACAAGTTGAATCTGATTCAAGAGCTGATCAATTGCAGCCTTTCCTTGCCGGGTAAAGGCCCCGCTGACTCGGATTGAAGGATCAGCTTCGCCAAGACCCTGCCAAAATGTGTCTAAACCGACGCCATCAAGGGTGGTTCGCGCGTTGGCCCAACTAACTAGCCAATGTAAATCTGGCGACTCAGTGCTGATCAATCTTGCAGCGATCACTCGCATCTCTTCCTCTTCAGCATTAAGAAGATCTTGATCAGGCTGCCAATGCACATAGGAGCGATACATCTCTGGAAACAAGGTGACGATGTAGGGTAGACGTCCACCAAAGGCTGTAGCCAGGGCATTAATCGGGCCACTTTGATCCACCACTGACTCCGAGTCCGCTCCAAACCGCTGCTCAAGGACTTGAACGCGCCAAATTAGATACTCTATATAAGATGCCACAGAGTCGCGCGATTGCCCTACAGGGAGGGAGATGAAGCGCTCGACCATCGTTCTATCGGTAGGGTCCAGCACATATTCCCTAAACCAGGCAACAAAACGCTGCTTAAGTCCATCTATAGCTTGGCCTCCTTGAGGAAATAGGAAATTAAGCCAAGAACCGCTATCCAACTGTTGCGCTGCGACGACGATATCATCTCGCATACTTCCTAGGGTCACCATATCAGCTGTTAAGTTCTTGCCCAACTCCGGCTTTTGAGAAAATGGCTCATATACAGCATCTAGTGAGTTGCGGACATGCAGATAGGACAACGTAACAACCCCAACGACCGCGATAAATAAGAGTCCCCAGGTCAGCATCGCCAGTCCAATGGTCGTAGTACGCCACCTGCTGTATTCACGAATGCGATGAAACCCCATGCGATCCCTAGGCAAGATAACCGAGAATAAATCGCGAAGAAAAAGGCCCAGCTTGCTGTCGCTGAGACGCCAAGATGTATCGCCCAGACTATCAAGCCCAGTCAGAACTTGTGAGCGAATAGCCCCGGTCTGCCTTGCGCTAGATAGAAAGATGCCACGCAGAAAAGGTGTTTCAAGGTAAGGGTTCTCATGGAAGGCTCCGGTTACGAAACTCTTGATCCGTGGAGTGAGCCGATCCAGTTCGTCTGGCAATAGAGCAGCCTGGTCGATCGGCGTCCGCGAGTTAGCGTAGAAGCGTAATCGCGCATCCTTGAGCCTTCGTGAAAGCTGCTCAATAGCCTGGGTGATAAATCGTTCTGTTCGCTCATCCGGGGACTCATTCAAAACGCCAAGCGCTTGCCCTAGCCCATCGGCTGGTAAAAAATCGACTAGCTTTGCCAAGCCGACAATGAGATCAGCCTTAGTGATCAACAGATAGACGGGGAAACGTGAGCCCAATACTCGCATCAACTGATCAATACGACGTCTAATGGCTCGGCCATACTCAGCAAGTGCATCGTCATCATCAGCCAGCAGCTTATCGACCGGCAGTGTCACGATGAGCCCGTTTAAGGGCTCTTTTCGTCGATACTTGGCGAGCAGCGTTAAGAAGCCCTCCCATTCCAGCCGATCCTCTTCTTCTTCCGGAACGGCATAACGGCCAGCCGTGTCGATCACAACTGAATCTTCAAAGAACCACCAATCACAATTTCTCGTTCCGCCAATGCCCTTTGCTGGGCCAGCATCGGTCAGGATGGTTGGCAATCGGCTGCCAGCAATCGCACTACTCTTACCAGACGCGCTGTCACCCATAACCATTAGCCAAGGCAGGCTATAAAGCGGATTACCATGCCGAGCTAAGTGTGGTGATGCGCGCAAGGTGGCAACGGCAGCGGTCCAACGCTCTTGCAACTCAATAAAACGCTGATGTTCTTTGAGTGGCAGAGCATCAATACCCTGCTGATCTTGAGCGACGACGCGCTTAACGAAGGCCCTTTCTCGACGACGAAAATAGTATCGCCGCACGAGGAAAAACAAGGCAATAAAGAACAGCGCCCCAGCAACAGCTACCACTGCAACCCAGTTTGGCCAGCCCTCATGTTGTGACAACAACAACGCGCCAATACCGATCGCTGCAACAATAAAGAGCACCAGCAGAACCTTTGCGATCGATATCAATAGTTTGGTCATGCTAGCTTTCCAGCGAGTCGAGACAGGAAAACGGGAGTCACAAGCTCACCTAGAGCCATGTGCTGACAAAAACGCTTAGATGGGCAAAATAGGCGAGATAGAGCAAGGTGGCGATGCCCGCTGTGCCAACGAAGAAACCTATGATGAGGCCGGTGGAGAGACCTGTGCGCCGAGCACCGCTCAGGCCAGTCTGTTCGTAGACCTCAGGGCAGATAGCGCCTTGCGCTGGGGCCTCAGCTAGTCCAAGACGGGTAAGCCCTTCACGAAAGAGACGGTCAACGATGCCTTGATCTTTAGTATGGAAGTACCGACCCTTGTAGCCCATCGAGAAACAAGTTAGATAAAGTTCTAGGGTTTCGCGGAGCTCAGCTTGGTGAGCCTGCTCCTCCCTACTATCGCTAGTTTCGAACCCAATGCTGCTCTCCTGAATGGTATCCTTGACTTGCGGACTGGGAACAATCATCTCATCGTCATCGCTGTCGGCTCCTTTAGTACGCTGACTATCCCGTTGTAGATCTTCAGCATTCTGATTGATCTGCGGTTCAGGAACGGCAAGTCTTTCATAAAAAACTGCGAGACGTTGATAAAACTCCTCGCCAGCGTTGATAGTATTAAAATGGATTTGCTGCAAAGGATGCCGCATCCATTCTCCCCTACCATGCCAATTTGAGGCCAAGACCGCTTCATCGGCAAAAGCGCAGGCAGCAAATAAGGAGCTATCGGAATCCTGTATCCCTCGCTGTTGAGCCTGGCGAAAAGCTTGGCTCAGTAGTTGCTCAAGATCGGTGCGCGCACTTTCAAAGGTTGTTGAGGTCAGGCTAGGGTCCTTGCCAAGCAGTGAAGCAAACACCAATGCGGGCATGAACTCATCTGTAAGTGACACGGGCTACCTCGACAAGATCGCTAATTGGGCATCGAAATCTGATGGCGCATCAGACCAATGCATCGATAGTGATTGCGACTGCGTCACTTCCTGCCACTGAGACTCATTGATCATCAACTCGAAATAGCAAGCACCACGCCGCCGGGGAAGGCCTGCGGGAGGACCGTCGGAAGGCACCAATTGGAAGCCTGGCAAGGCCCTGACCAAGAGTGAATTCATGGCCGTATTCGCAGCGATCTTGAGCGAATCGGATACTTGCTGACGTAACAGATGGGACTCTAGCTCATCAGAATGCACGACGAGCCAAAACCCACCAAAGGTGCTTTGCGGCTCGAATGCCAACTCCTGAGGTAGCGAGGCTCTCCAAAGCGGAGCCTCGTAGTGGAAGCGCAGGACGTAGCGAGGGGCCGCGGAGATGTTTTCTAGAAGCGAGAAGATGACATGATTGATCGCATAGAAACAAGGCCCTAGGTCTTGATGCGAGTAATCAGGTATCACTTTGTCACCTTCCCAGGTCGTTGCCATCGCATCCGCCTCAACCGAGAAGACTGAGAGTTCTGCAGCAAGCTCCCGCAAGATACCGTAGGCTTCCCAAGGCGATTGGCAGGGTGATGCAACCATCATCTCCAGGCGAGCCGCATAGCGAGACAGGGTGCGTAAGGCCATCAGCAGTAGCGTGAAGTCAGCCGAGATCGAGTCCCGACCCGACAGATTTTTATAACCCTCCAGATTGGCAGCTTTAGCCAGAACACGATCTCTAAGCTCTCGAATCATATCCATGAGCAAATTGGAGCTGTTGAGATTCAGACAGGGGCCAATATAGCTGTCGTCAAGAATTACAGCATCATCACGACGCAGCAAACGCGCAAGCGGCATGAGCTCAAGATGACCGGCATGCTCTAACTCGTCTTCAAAGACTAGGTTAAGTACGTACGAGAGGGTTCTAACTGGCGCTGGAGGTCCATCGCCATACTGGTCAGCAACGTTTTCCGGATCGACTGGTGCGGCAAGACGGGTTGGAGCTGAGGACATCTCAGCCGCTGTCTTGGCGATGGTGACGCTTGGCTCTCCCGTTGTGGTCGTGCGTATACCAATATAGACGAGCCTTGATTCGTCAGCGGGAATAGAGTCAGGTTTAATAACACGCGCAGCGCAGACCGCATTGCCTGGGCAGCTTAGGACGCTAGCAGATTGAGGTAACAGCAGACTTGTCTCACCAAGCTCAAGCCGTTGGGCTGCCAGTGCGGAAACGTTCAGGCCACCAGAGATCAAGCCATAAAAATGAGGGCTTAACTTGCTGAGTAGCGGAATCAGCATCTCTGGCAGCTGCTGATTCAGCAATTGAAAATGCTGGGGTTGTAGAAATAGCCCCTGATGCCAATAAATCGGCCCACGCTGCATTAGTTCAACCCCATGTTCTGGATCGAGTCAGGCCCAAGGAGTATGGGGAGTGTCAATGTGCCAGGGTTATAAACATGACTCAGCGACCAAAAGTGCTTGCGGCGCTTGGTGATCGGAAAATCGGCGAGCAGCGTTGCCGAGCCGGGCTCTAGCTGGTAGAACCCAGCGACAAGCCCAACATGGGCTGCACCCTCAGCACGATCAAAACTGTGGCTAGTTTTTTCTCCTGGTGTCACAAATAAGCGCTCGGCCATAACAGTAGTGGGGTCCACTCGCTCACATTGTAGGAGTTTGGTGAGCCCTCCCAGGTTAGCGCTCATCTCCTGAAACGCTGCCGGGGTCGATAGCTGGTAGATGCAGAGCAACGTGGAATGTGAGAACCCTTCAAACGGGTTAAGATTGTCGTCAGCGGTGATCTCTAGTGTGAGTCCTTTTGGCTGATAGGTCCATTTAATCTGATCGGGAGACTTTGCATCCTGAGGTATCTCCCAAGGCATCGGCTTTGGCTTGGGTTTACTGGCACATGAGGTAATGCCAGTCATAAAAACGCAGACCAGCATAAGAGTGAGCACGCGAGGCAAGAATTCAGCGTTCGGCCCAGTAAATAACCAGGCCCCTCTCCTTCGATGCCTGTTCGCTTTAGCGTTCATCATAGCGGCTCTCAAGCAATAGTGCACCACTGACCTAGAGAAGACTCACGGAGAAGACATCTGCGCTATCTTCATCTGGAAAGGGGCCAAATATGATGCTATCTGGGGTGGCGCTAAGCCGCACAAAATAGGATTCAGCAGGCGAGATCTCGTTTTTTGCGCCCCAAGCCAAGAATTCCTGCCCTCGCAGCTCAATCCGCATGTCACGCATCGGATATTTTAGCGTTGATCGCTCAGGGATGACCCCTGCGATGCCAAATCCCTGAGCATCCGGCTTGGCTCCGTCCGCACTGTTGCATCCAAGCATAGCGCCATTCCAGGGATCGTGCGCTGGACCCACCTCTAGCCAAAGCCCAAGGCCTGGCAGTGGGTGGACAGCGATGCGGTAGTCGATCTCTACTTGCGGGCGCTTGGCATGAGCGCGAATCGTCGCCTTTGTGCCGAGACCGGTTTGCACGACTTCAGCCGATCGTAACGGAGTCGGAAGCTGCGCAGGCTCAAGATTGCTAACGGATGGTGACAGCAGGATTGGAAAACTTGGCCCATGAGCAGATTGTGCCGCAATGGCGAGCAATGCCAGCCCCTTTCTGGTCGCAGGTTCGTTGAAGCGGTCGGATTGCCCGGCAATGACCCATAGCGCACATTCCTCTCGAGCCAAGTCAGGTATAGCGCCCGACCAGGCGAACTGCGCCAGATCGTCCTCCCAAAAATGCCCATTCGGCTCCAACCCGTACTTATTTAACTCCTCAAAAAGCAGCCGCCCGAGATCCTCATTTTTATCAAGGAGAGTCACCCAAACACCCTGTTTCATGCTGAAGCTCCTGCGCTTGCGGCTTCGTCGAAGTCCATCAGAAAACAATTTTCTTCTCCGACTCTCAGCGCGACTGAGCTTGGCATCTTGCTACCCGTCATCTGCGCGAGAATAGCCTGAGATAGCATTGGCATGATGGTACCGGCAATGATAAATTGAATATTTCTCGCACCGGTTTCGACATCAGTGCAACGGGCTACGATCTGCTCAATGACCTGGTCAGTATAAGAGAACGTCATCTTGTTGTTGCGCATTAAGTGAGATGAGAGGGCGTCGAGCTTGAGCTGAGTGATACGTTTGAGGGCCTCTTCAGACAGGCTAAGATAGGGCACGATCTCCATCCTCGCTAATAATGCTGGCTTGAAGTGGGCAGACAGGATTGGTCGGATGGTGCTCATCAGCGTGTCCTGGTCGACCTCATTATCCTCCTTGGTCATCTCCTGAATGACGTCAGATGCTAAGTTTGATGTCAACATGATGACTGTGTTGCGAAAACTGATGTCTTTCCCTTCAGCATCAGTCAAGGTGCCCTTATCAAATACCTGATAAAACAGGTTCATCACATCAAGGTGTGCCTTTTCTACTTCATCGAGAAGCACAACTGAGTAAGGTCGTTGCCGAACGGCCTCGGTCAGCATACCGCCCTCACCATAGCCAACATAACCAGGAGGAGAGCCAATCAGGCGCGACACCGTGTGCTTTTCCTGAAATTCGCTCATGTTGATGGTAATCGCGCTTCTTTCGTCACCAAATAGCCTGTCCGCTAACGCGAGGCCAGTTTCGGTCTTGCCAACCCCCGATGGACCGACCAGAAGAAACACCGCTTGCGGCTGCTCAGGTGCCCGCAAGCCAGCGCGGGAGGCCTTGATGGCCGATGCGATCAGCTCGATCGCCAAATCCTGACCCTTGATACGCTCACCAAGACGTTGGTTGAGATCAGCGACCAACGCAGCTTGCTGGCGCGCCATCTTACCCACAGGAATGCCGGTCCAGTCACTGACCACGCGAGCGACAATATCAGGTGTAACCTCCGTGGCAACGAGCCCCTCAGCAGTGCGGACACTCAAATAGGCCTCGGTTGCTCGATCGAATGCTCCTCTTAAAGACTCAGCTTCCGAAACCGCTACCCCACCGGGATCTGCTTCCAGCTCGGCACTCATGGCTTCGCGGGTAGCAATGACCTGCCGTGCTGCTTCAAGCTCTAGGCGCCAGGCCTCACGCAAACCCTCGGCCCGCTCTGTCGCATCGGTTATCTGCTGGCTTAGTGTCTGGATGCGCTCAGCATCTACGCTAGCCCCCTGGTTTTGGTCTCGCTCTAGGGTACTGCGCTCACGCTCCAGAGCCTGAATCGAACGCTCGAGATCCTCGAGCGTTGCCGGCTCTGATGACAGGTTAATCTTCACACGCGCACAGGCAGTGTCAATCAAATCAATGGCCTTGTCCGGCAAGAAGCGTCCCTGTATGAACCGATCAGAAAACTCGGCGGCGCTGGTCAGAGCCTCATCGCGGATGGTCACTGAGTGGGCCTTTTCGTACGCACCACGCAAACCGCGAAGGATCAGAGTCGTCGTCTCGACACTGGGCTCCTGGAGTCTGACGAGTTGAAAACGGCGTGCCAGCGCGGGGTCCTTCTCAAAGTATCGTTTGTACTCGACCCAGGTTGTGGCAGCACAGGTATTGATCTCTCCCCTGGCTAGGGCGGGCTTCAGTAGGTTAGCCGCATCGGAGCTTCCCGTGCTATTTCCTGCCCCAATCAGGGTATGAGCTTCATCGATAAAAAGGATGATGGGCTTTTCACTGGATTTGATCTCATCAAGCACGCCCTTAAGACGGCGCTCAAATTCCCCTTTCATACCAGCACCGGCCTCCAACAACCCAAGATCAAGGCCGAGCAGCGTGACATCCCGCAACATCTCAGGAACATCGGCTTGCACAATACGCAATGCCAATCCCTCAATGACTGCGGTCTTACCAACCCCAGGCTCACCGACTAAGATCGGGTTGTTTTTACGCCGTCGGGCAAGGATGTCAAGGATCTGCCGGATCTCCTGATCCCGGCCGAATACCGGATCAATCTGACCCTCCTTAGCCTTGGCTGTAAAGTCCTCACAGAATTTAGTGGTAAATCCTTCGCTGCCCCCGGATGGAGAGCCCTGCTGGCCATCCTTGGCTGAGTTGAAGGTATTGTCAGATTCTATAGAGGCCTTAGTCAGCTCCCAATAATCCCTCCGCAGCACATCAGGGCTAATTGGCTCGAGTAAATCGATGTAGCCGCCCTGTGCGTAGGCGGCAGGCTTACGAAGGAACGCGAGCAAGAGCGCTCCAGTGCTAATGCGTGATAAGCCAAGATCAACAGAGGCAACCAACCAGGCATTTTCCAGTAGTTCCATCAATAGCGGCGAGAAGACCGGACGCGATGAGTTGCCCGCACGAAATCCTTCGAGACAATCATTTAGTGACGCTTGCAAACGTCCCGCGTCAACGCCGAACCGAGCGAGAAGTAGCGGAACATCAGTGCCCTGTGCTTGTAGGCATGACAGCAGTACATGCTCAATCGCAACTTCGTAATGCGTCCGATTAACTGTCAATCCCGCAGCCGAATTCAATACCGCTGTGGACTGGGTATTGCACTTATCAAGCAATGCCTTCAGGTTCGCAGTGATCATAATGAGATACCTTGCAACTCGGAGTTCATCTCAATCCGACGACAATCGAGATACTGAGCTTCGACGCCCTGACCTTGCACAGGTGCCATCCAGGCATTACAGCCCAAGCTCGACCATTCAGAGCTACCGAGGCTAGCCGGCTGTGCTTCATCTGGGGCGAGCAGGAATTGCAGGTCAAACTCTAGGGGCTGTGTACAGAAATAGCAGATCAACCTAACCAATTCTGCGTAATCTGGGGTTCCAAACTGATAACGCCGAAAGGTTTCGGCATCCATCGCACCAATCCGCAGCTGGATCTTGCTGCTCGCAGCATCAGCCTCAGTTCCGATATGCGAGTTTGCACCCAGTGTACTCGCCTGCGCCCCAAGCGCAGCCCGTTGATCAAGCGGAATATCCGCTTTGCGAGGAGCGCATTGAACAACCTCGACGGGAACCCCAAGACGATCCATCAAAAGATGCTGAAGCCCTGCAGCAGATCTAGGAAACTGCGTGAGCAAACCAATTGCACGCAGCAGGGAGCCAGGATCACGCAACGGCCCAGATAGCATCTCTGGATGCCCAAGACCAGCAAGCGCATAGAGACGCGTCAGAACCTCAGTATCCTGCTCAGTACAGACCCGACGCACGAGTTTGTAGTGAAGATCAGCGAGAAAATAGAAGACGAAAAAGCGGTGGTTCAGGACATCAAGGAAGTCGCGGGAGACCGTTTGATCCTCACGCTGCTCATCGAGCAGTTCTTCAGTGTAGAACGTCGGTAGCGGCGAAGAAGGGCCATAGAGGCCAAGAAAGGTCGCCGTGATCTCAAACCGCCGCGGCACTTCTTCATCACCTAGCTCCTGCTTGGTAATCTCCCTAATGGCTGTCATGTCAGTCGGCGGGAAACCGAGAGAAAGCTCAGGCCTGACCCTAAGCTGCTCGCGCAAGAAGACCCCTTCTCCCTGCTTGCCAGGTGGACCATAGGCTTGGCGCAGCAATCGAACTGCCTGCGCAAATGAAAAGGCCCGCGGATTTTTCAGCAGACGCCCTAGCAGCGCCACTGATCCAATCTCATCGTTGGACCCCTCAGGTCCTAGAGTAGTGTCCGATCGCCCAGACGGGTTGGCCATGAAAAGCGCTCTTTATGATTAGAGTCTTGAACAGTTAGCCGCGTAAAGCAGTTGATAGCGGCATAGTTTGCAAAGAAAATATTCAGCACAGCTCCAAATAGAAACGCATCCCCAGGACCAACAAATTCCTGATGGTCAAGATCGAGGATGATATCCTGGCCTCGCAGCAAAGAACCCTGAAAAAAACGATCCGTTGGCTCAAGCTTCAACGTCCTAATAGCCTCGACTCGCTTCGTATTAGTTAGTACTGCATTTCGGTTACGAGTCTCCTGGAAGATATAGAGCTTGAGCATTGCGCGAAGATTATCGGCACTTGCGATAGACTGATAGTTCAAGAAAATATGCGATAAGAGTCGCCAAAGCAGATTATTGCCATAGGGTGGCTGAATCTCAGCTGTCGGGGCGGAAAGGTTTGTGAAATCCGCTAAGATTGGAGATGATTCAGTGGGCACATTGATATCACCAGCACGGAGCGTTTCCGCTAAGGATGCATTAGTGCAAAGTACCTCCAGAGATAACGTCTCAGTGGTCATTTGCTTGTGCGAAGCTGGATAGGCAACCGAGATGTGGAGGTCGACCTCACCACTCAGTGGAGAGCGCCGATGGTGTAGCGAATAGACCGGGATGGCATCTGCTTGGGGGTTAAACAGCACGAAGGGCATATACTCGCGCTGACTCACAGTACCCTGAATGAATCCGGTAACCTTGTTAACGGTATGAATGCGGTAGTGTGCTGGGTTAGAGCCACTGGGACGAATCTGGTAATCGGGCTGCCTATGATCAAGCAGGATGGGATCAGCCTCATGCTGGAATAAATTGACCGCCGGGGTTACAAACAGCTTGATGTGCTCCTTGCGCATAGCGGGTAGCTCAAGGGGCAGATCAGCCAGACTAAACTCGATGCTGAAGCTCGTTCCCTTAGCGTGACTTGCCAACACCTCTAGGCCAGTAACATCGAAGAAAAGAAATTTTTCCGGAAGGGTAAAAAACTCCTGCAAAATGCGATACCCTGGAAAAGATCGCGGGGGATAAGGAAGCAGGGCTTCTGATGGTAGGAAGCCAACCTGCATCATGGCTTCAAGCGGAATTGGAGAGCCTGTTCCGTCTGGAGCAATGATCCTAAGACGTCGGGTCCGCGTCTGAATCATCCAGTGACGCGCTGAGGCCTCGCTGTAGACACCGGCAAGGAAAAAACGAAGCTTTTGAAGGTTGAGCTGCCCCAGCTCCCCACCGACGACAGAAAGATCAATCCGCAGCAGCCCAGAACGATCGCCCGCCACCTTCAACTCAACCTTATCAATCGCTACCGGCGACAGCTCTACTTCCTGACAAGTGGTAAAGCTACAACGTGTCCCTTCAGATTCAAGCGAGTTAAGGGTGACCCCTCTTGGGACCAGTGTCTTTTCCCTGAGACTGGGCTTTGGCGTAAATTCGATGAGCGTTGCTGATGGCAACGGGCGGAGATAGTGAGGAAAGATGAGCTCCATCAGTCCATGGATGATCTCCGGGAACTCGTCATCCAATTTCTCATGGACTAGACCAGAGAGGAAGGCGGTCCCTTCAAGTATCCGCTCGACATCAGGATCATTCGATTGACCGGCGAGTAACGGCGCCACTCCGGGATGCTGAGCGGCGAACTCGGTAGCCAGCTCTCGCAGATAGGAGAGCTCACGCTGATAATACCTGTCGAGCAAAGGCCTTTACTCCATCACTTCAATTCGGCCGTCAGCATTGAGCACAGCCTCAAAAACCACTGGACTCTCTCGCTCTTCAACGCGAATCGCTGCCGATAGCTTAAAGGCAACGACAAAGGCGGTATCATCCATGAGCTTGTGACGTACCTGTACCTTTATCAACCGAGGCTCATACTTAGTAATAACCTCAGCAATGGCCTCCTCGACCTCAGCCCATGCATTCTGATCTGCACCACTCAGGAGACCAGTAAAATCAGGGATGCCAAAGTCAGGAGCGATCGGAACACTCCCTTGTCGTGTATTGAGTATCTTGGCTAAGTGATTCAGTACCGAAGGGGTTGCACTCTCAGGCGTGGTCATTCCCCGCCAACTAGGATTCAGTTCGATCGCTCGCAAACGCTCAAGTAGCCTTTTCTCTTGCAAATTGGGCGCCTTTGATGAGAAGGATTCTGTGCGGCGTACCGCATCGTCTCGCGGTACGCCAAAGAGATGCTCAGAGAATCACTGTAGCATGAAACGATGAAGATACCAGTATAATCTCGAGCAGCTGAAATAATCAGTGCTATGAGTCCTGCCAACTATCCGTGAACTCGATGTTGCCATCGTTGTAAGTCCAGGTAATCTTGGAATACGTCATCGAGACATCCTCCATATCATGATAAGGCTTATTCTCTGGCAGGAAGGTCAATGGTGTATCTTCGCGCATTTCGACGATGATGGCATTCTCGAGCTTGATGGTATAATAGTTTTCTTCAGTTCCATCAGATTTGATGCGGTAGTAATCGAGTGTGACAGTACACTGCTCACCAGTACAGCAGGCCTTGAAGAGTTTAGGCGACGCTGGCCCCTTGTGCTTAGTGATCGTCAACGGATGGTGAATCCGCTGGCCGGTCGGCAGCCCAGTATGGGTATCTTTTGGAATCTCGACCTTATGATCCACGGCGTAGACTAGGATCGTATCTTTTTTCTTGCCGCTTTGTGTGCAATCACCCTTGATATTACCTTGGTTCTTGCCATCGACGGTCATGTATGCGGTAAGTGCCATCTAGGTAAAGCCTCGTGTCGTTATGGAGTCGCGGTTAGTGATTACACCGCAAGTTAAGGACGCACGCTCTCATCTTGCGATCGCAATCGCTGGGCGCAAGCGCCCGCTCTCGTCTCACATCCGAGTTGTAACAGGGCCGACCTCGCGGCCGATCACTCCTTATCCAGCTTGCCAACCAGTGACAAGGTAAAGCTAGCTCCCATATATTTGAAATGAGGTCGTGCCTTCAGAGAAACACTGTACCAGCCAGGATCACCTGGTACGTCGCTGACCTCGATCTCTGCCATGCGAAGTGGGCGCTTACTTCGGGTCTGGGGGTCTGGATTATCCATTGCCGTCACATATTGGCTAATCCAGGTGTTGAGCTCGCGCTCTAGGTCCTGACGCTCCTTCCAGGTGCCGATGTTTTCCCGCTGAATCACTTTGATATAATGCGCAAGACGGTTCATCACCATCATATAGGGCATTTGCGTCGAGAGCTTGTAGTTCATCTCTGCGGCCTTGCCCTCCGGGGTATCCGGGAAGATCTTCGCCTGTTGAGCAGAGTTCGCCGAGAAGAATGCCGCGTTATCAGATCCTTTGCGCATGGTCAGGGAGATAAATCCCTCCTCGGCCAACTCATATTCGCGCCGCTCTGAGATGAGAACCTGGGTTGGGATCTTGGTCTGAGTCTGACCCATAGCCTCAAATTGATAGAGAGGAAGATCTCCAACCTCCCCACCACCTTGTGGACCGATAATATTTGCACACCACCGATACTTTGCAAAACTATCAGTAAGTCGGGATGCGAATGCAAAGGCAGTATTGCCCCAGCAAAAGTCTTGATTGTCTTCCGCTTGCTCCACAAAATTGAATGACTTGGTTGCCACCGTCTTTGGCGAATAGGGGAGCCGCAACAGGAACTTGGGTAGCGTTAGGCCGACATAGCGGGCGTCTTCCGTCTCGCGGAATGAATGCCACTTGGTGTATTGTGGCATCTCGAAGATCGAATGCAGATCCTTGAGGTTTGGAAGCTCCTCCCAGCTATCGATACCGAAGAATTCCTTACCAGCAGCGGCAATAAAGGGGGCATGTGACATCGCGGATACAGACGCGACATATTTCAGTAGCTGAACGTCTTGCGGGCTAGGTCCAAAGTCATAATTGGCAATCATTGCCCCGACGGGCTGACCTCCGAATTGGCCATATTCGGCAGTATACACCTGACGATAGAGGCCGGACTTAACAACTTCCGGCGCGTCTTCAAAATCGGAGAGCAAGTCATCTTTAGAGACATTGATGAATTGCAGCTTGATGTTCTGCCGAAAGTCGGTTCGGTCAACCAAGAACTTCAATGACCGCCAAGAGCTCTCAAGCTTCTGAAACTCCTCATTGTGCATCACCGCATTGACTTGTGCGGACAGCTTCTGGTCGAGATCTGAGATCATATCGTCGACTAAGGCGCCCGAGATCTTGGCGCCGGCACGATCCGAAACAAGCTCTTTCAAAAAGGCCTGCAGTCCAGCCTTGGTGAGATTGAAGCCTTCATCTGTCGGCTTGAGCTTTGAGGCCTCGACGATTTCATCGAGCAGGCCCGCAGCTTCGGTCGACTGTTCGGCTGGAGCCTGTTCAGCGGCTTGCGTTTGTTCCTCGGCCATGCTGTATTCACCTGTCGGTAGATCGGTACTGAAAAATTGAACGAAGGATCAGAGCTGAGGGATGCGTCCTACTCCTCGATGCCTAGCTCCTTCAACAGTCGCGCGCGCACACCCTCGTCCTTAACAAGTTCCTGGACCTTCTTGCGAAACTCCGGGACATTAGCCAAAGGACCCTTGAGCGCTTTAAGGGCATCACGTAATTCCATCAGTTTTGCAAGCTCAGGGATCTTGTTGACCAAGGCATCGGGCGAGAAGTCCTTCAGGCTTTGAAAATCCAGATTGACAGCCATCTGATCGTCGGGCTCGCCTGAAAGCTTATTTGGAACGTTAAGGCTAAGATTCAGCCCTTGGGATGCAAGCACGTCATCAAAGGTATCTTTGTCGATCGTGAGAGGATCACGATCCTCAAGCATCCGCTCATCAGCCTTTTGGGTAAAGTCTCCCAGGACTAGCAGCTTGAGTGGTAGCTCAACCTCCTCCTGAGCATCCCCAGTGGCCGGGCGGTAGACGATATTAACGCGCTCTTTTGGGGCAACGGAGCCTTCAGATGCCATGGTCAATGCCTCATTATTGATGGATGAGTTTCAAGTATAGCGCTTTGGATTTCTTTAAAAGACAGGGATCAGAGCGCAAGAACAGCAGAGGGCTTCAAGCAAGCGACCCTGGCGAGCAGATCCTTAGCAACAGTCAAATCCGCCTCCTCGCCGCGACCCATGAAGCTTTGATAGCAGGCCATCAGCAGTTCGACGGCGAGATCGGGCTGCCAAGCCTGTAGCTGCCTCGACTCAATCTCCTGAAGTAGCTGGTTGGCCAAGGCGATTGCAGTCTCGAAGTGATTGGCGCGACAGAGCATCATCATCTGGGTCTGCTGTAACTGGAGCCTGGAGGGGCCATCCGTTGCTTGGCGCATCGCGGTCGTCAGGCAATCGAGGGCCCCCCCGGCATCATCATTCGCAAACAACTGCTCGGCCTTGTCCAAGGCGGCCGCAACCGGATTGGATTGTCGGTGCGAACGTCCTGCAGTGGCACCTGCAGTCTGTATCGTCTCGATCCAATCGAGGGTTTGAGGATCGGCAAAGGCTGTACCCTCTGCAAACGACAGGGTCTCGAGTCCCGGTAACCGGGTCAGCAAGGCCCTCAACTCCCCCTGAACAGCGTCTCGGGCCGCAGCAAAGTCGTCTCCTAAGCCTGCCAAGGCCTGATCAATGAAACGCTGCAGATCGAGCCAGAAGATCGCGCCAGTAAAATGCTCCTCCGCAGTTTTCGCAGCCTCTGCAAAGTGCTCGCTTCCAAATTGAGCTTGGAGGGCAGCCTTGATCTCACCCTCTGGAGCTGGCAACAGGGTCCGCCCGCCCTGATTGGGTGGCAGTTGTCCGATAGGTAACCAGGCTGCGATTCGATTCACCTTCCAGGCCCAAGGATCAGCCAGTGAGGCGGATCGACAGAGCTGGGCGAAATCAAGGGCGGCTGAAACCAATGCCTGACGCGCCCCATCGATCGACTCCGGGGCCTCGGATTGCGGGCTTGCAGCGCTGGTCGACGAGGCTCCGGCCGATTCACCGCCAAGCTGCTCGTTCTTGCCGGCCCCCTCCTGAGCGACCTCATCAGGACCACCAGCAGCGCCGGCGGCGGCCGTTTGGGTCACTCTAGGCTGCGGCTCCGCCGGTCTTTCAAGCGGGATCTGCTCGAGCTGCGCAATCAGCTCACGCAGGGGCGAGAAGTCAGGCAGCTTCTCAGCAAGGGCCTGATCCAACTGCTTAGCGTTCCCGCCAAGATCGTCATAGAGGGCTTGTGGCACCGGGCTCGGCGGAGGACTCTCCTGAAGCCATCTCCTCGTCTGCTCGCGCCACCAATTCAGGGCATTGAGCCGTCCGCGCAAACGTTTGAGCGGTGGAAAGCCATCGTCCCAATAGCGAGTGACCATATCCAGCAGCACCTGCAGCCCGTCAGCAATACCTGGAAGTCCGTTGAGGTGCGCCTGACTAACGGCCAGGTAGGCTGCGACCATGAGGTCTTTCGATTGGGAGGTCAGGATGTTAGACGCAAGCTCAGTAACCCGCTCCCAGTCAACCTGCTCGGCCTGGGTAATCGAATCGAGCTTCTCGATCTCCGCTTTGAGGTCCAGATAGACCGCATCATAACGGGCATCCCCCCCAGCAGGCGAAGGACCAGAGATCGGGATCCGACCAAGATCTGCGATGGACACAGAGGCTGTCTCAGTATGCACTGTTGGTAAGGATCAGTCGAACTGAGCGACCACTACTGGGTGACGCCCATGAATTTGCAAATAGATTGCCATCCTAATTGACGGGAAGCAAGTCTTCTCGCCCAAAGCGTTAATTTATCTCATGGAATATGACCTCTTGAGACAAGATGAACGCACAGAATTTGTGTGTCATTGTCGATCAAGACCAAGCCAGGCCGTCGCCCGTCGCTCGCTGTTTAACCATGAGCCTGGCGCTCAGGCCGCGATGTCAGCGTCCAGCCTGGCCAAATCGAACATCTCCGAGAGCTCAATGCCATGTCGCCTCATCATCTGTGCATGCGCGGTCTTGAAGGTCTCCACCAGCGGACCCTGTACATGAGCACTGGACTGATACGCAAGATCAGCCAATAACCTCAGGGAGACATACTTGGAGCCGCTACCAGAGAGAATCCTGTCATGCGGCATATGATCCCTCATGGTGACCCCTGTTCTGGCGCAAATCATTACTTCGAGCAGGGTTGTCATATTCATGAAGACATAATAGGCCCGTCGGTCGGCCTTGCTCATCATCTCCCGCCGGATCTCAGCAAAGATGGGGTTGGCTGCGTCTGGCGACAGCTCGGATGCACGCTGTTTCCAATCCTGATTACCGATCCGGTTGTAGCCATGATTCCAGACTAGATGATCCATCCGCTTGATGATCTTGGTGAAATCGTCGCGATACAGGCGCCGGTTCCCGAACCGGATGTGCGTGCGCCGATCCGCGATGGCGAGGCAGCCGTTCAGACACCTGACCCCGATGATCAGACTCAATACCCCCTCCTCAATCAGCCTGGAGCGCCAAAGCCGCCGACCACAACAGCGACCCCATCAGCCCGGCCCATCCATTTAAGAGTTGACCAGCACCGTCTCCTGGCTCGGCACCAGCACCGTCCCCTCGCAGTTGGCCTCGTTATGCAACGTCGGATCGGTCAAACGTACCGACGGCAGGCCTTCCAGCATGACAGTATCGCTGCCGTGCACGAAGATGCCCGCGCCCATGATCAGCTCGGAAACGACACCCAGTTCGACACCGGCCTCGTCGCCCTGGGTCGGGAGCATCTCCGAGCCCAGGTTTAGAGCCGGAGCGCCCTCGATCAGGATCGTCTCGGCTGCAGGCTCACCGGTCATGGTCATGGCGATGTTCGGGTAGGGAATGGGCACCGGCTCGCCCGCGGGTGGCATCGGCGTCTTGCAGACATCCAGCTCGCTCATGGCCTCGCCGACCTCGATGGTGCATGCGTACATTTGGAATCTCCGTACCGCCTCAACCTAGATGGATGCTGTCGCCGTCCACCGTCACCTCCTCGCTCGCGACCACCGCCGCGCTCCCGGTATCCAGGGTCCAGCGCTCGTCGACTAGGGTCCGCTGCCGTTTGGCACGGATGGTCTCGGTCTCATCGGTGATGCTGAGCAGGCTGCCGGCCCGGCGCACCAAGCGACCGAACACCCCCTCGGCTGTGCCCACGGCCAGCGCCGCCTGCGCCGCCCGCGCGAAGAGACGCTTGCTAACGACATCGAACACCCGGAACCGGGCCTGGCCGGTCTCGCCCGAGAGTGTCACCTCCGGTGCCCACAGATCGACTCGCTCCCGGCCCAGGATCTGCGCCCGCTCGCCGCTCAGCACCACCTCGCCGGCCTTGGATTCCAGGGAGACGTCGCCGGCAAAGGCCAGCCGCGACTGAGGACCGGCCTTCTCTAGCACCGACAGGATGTAGGCCGAGCCAGCCGTATCCGGCCAGAACAGGACCCGGTCGCCGGCCTCCGGGCAAAGCAGGCAGCCCGCAGCCCGTCTGGCGGTGAGCTTGGCGCCGCCGTCGACCGCTAGGATGAAGCAATCATCGACCACCGCCACCACCCTGGCCGCAGCCAGACCGGACTCAGGCATGCCAGATTGGTCGCTGCGGTAGTCGGCACGGCAGTTGGCGACAATGGGAGATGCGTTGGGGTTCATGAAGTCCTCCAGATCAGGTCGAGCGCCCAGGCCGAAAAGCCTCAGCCCGAGCCAACTCTAAGTCGGTGGTCCGCACATGGGAAAGGTCCGCCTCCTGAAAGCCCAGGACATGGATGTCCACCCGATGCAGATTGGCCCTATGCAGGCGCGCGCCCTGAAACAGGGTCTCCAGCACTTGGCAACGGGACAGGTCGGCGTAGTCGAGCGAGGCGCCTACAAAGATCGCGTTGCTCAGATCGGCATCGGCAAGCACGGACTTGTCCAGTTGGGCGCCAGACAGGTTGGCCCGCGTCAGATCGGCCTGACTTAGGTTCGACAGCACCAAGCGGCTGTTAACCAGAGAGGCCTGCTCGAGCCTGGCCCCTTTTAACCGCACGTAGTCACCCTGGGCATGATCCATCTGCGCGCTGCTGAGGTCGGCGCCGGAGAAGTCGGTCTGAGTCAGGTCGACCCCATCAAGCTTGGCCTTTCTCAAGGTGGCCTTGGCGAGCACGGCCTTGGCGATCTGGGCGGTGCTGAGGTCGACACCGGACAGATTCGCCCCGCGGAGAAAGGCCTTGCGCAGATCCGCACCGATAAAGCTGGCGCTCGAGAGGTCAGCGCCGGGCATCAGCACCCGGCCTAGATTGGCATGATCGAAGCGAGTCCGGTCGAAGCGACAGCGACTGAACGAGGCTTTCAAGAACAGCGCCCCAGCAAAAACGGCGCCTGAGAGGTTGGTATCGCTAAGCCGCGCCTGGGCCAGATCGACATCGCTCAGCAGGGCATCAGCGAGCCCGCAGCCGACAAACCCGGCCCGATCGAGGGACGCACTAGAGAGGTCCGCCCCGGCAAGGTCGCAGCTGGCCAGCACAGCAGCCGTGAGTCTGGCTCCGGCCAGGGTAGCCCCGCGCAACGAGACGTTGACCAGCTCAGCCTTGGCCAGATCAACCCCCCGCAGGTCTGAGCCCGCGAGGTCCAGATTCCTCAGCTCGCCCCGTTCACGAATGACCTTGACCAGCTCGTCGCAGGTCATGGCTTAGCCGTAAGCAGCGTGCGCCGCAGATTCAACCCGTCCAAGGCACCGAGGGTGAAGTGCGCCCCATAGAGATCGCAGCCGTAGAGGTTGGCGTCGGTCAGGACCGCACCCTGGAGCTCGGCGTTGCGCAGGCTGGCCTTAAACAGGTTGGAGCGGCGGAGATCAGCCTGCGTTAGGTCCGCGCCGTCGAAGCGGACTTTGGCCGCATCGACACCGGACAGGTTGGACTGACACAACCTAGTCCGCTGCAGGTTGGCGCCGTTGAGCTTGGCCCCGGCCAGACTTGCCTCCGACAGCTCTGCGCCGATGAGCTTGCAACCGCTAAGGTCGGTGCCGACGAAGCGCGCCCCCGACCAATCAGTGCCAGCGTCGGCCCTTGCCTTGACCAAGGTCGCCTCACTGAAATCAGCTCTGCGCGCCTGACTACCCTGGAAACGGGCCTCATTGAGATGGGCCCGACTCATGAGCGCCTCGCAGAGATTGGTCTTCATGAAATCCGCACCTCTCAACGTCACTCCGACCAGGTTGGCGCCGGAGAGGTCGGCGCCACGCAACCGGACCTTGTCACCGCCAGCGCCGGTCAGGGTCGCCCGTGGAAACTTGGCAGACTCGAGGACGGCACCGGCGAGAACGCAATTGGAGAGGTCAGCCACCGAGAAGTCGGCCCGGCTGAAATGACCACCCGCTAGCACAGCCTCGTTGAGGCGGGCGCCGGCGAAGTGGGCGGCCTCTGCATCCAGGCGCGAGAGATCCGCCTTAGACAGGTCGGCGCCGGAGAAATCGGCTCCCTGGGCCTGTGCGTCGGTGAACAAGGCGCCGCGCAGCCGGGCCTTTGCGAAGATTGCGCCGTCGAGTAGGGCACCTGAGAAGTCGGTGCCCTGCAGGTCGTGGCCGGACAAGTCGAGGCCGCCAAGATTCACACCAGCAAGCGACTGCTTGGCGGCCAGCCGGGCCAGCAGCGCCGCAACTGGGTCGTTGCGCTCGGCCGTCCCGGTCGCGGCTTCAGTCGCCTCAGTCGCAGTCTCCGCAGTTGGGGTCGCTGCAGCAGCCTCAGTCGAGACCGCCGTTGCATTGGCCGTCTCCTGCGGCATCGACGCGGGCTTCTCCTTGGCACGCCCAGCCTCCAAGGCCGCCAGCGCGCCCTCGATCATGACACCGACCCGTTTCAGCTCAGCAACCGCATCTGGCTTCAGGCCACCGGTGGCCGCCAACCGGTCGACCATGGCCGAGAACGGCTCGTCGGGCGGGACGCCCTGCTCGGCCAGGCGCGAGAGCAGGGTCTTCTCATCCAACCCCTGTTGCGCAAGATGACGTGACACCTGCGCCGAGATCTCATCCGCGGCCTTCACGAGGCCACCCGCAGGCGCGACGGGCTCATCAATGGCGTAGCGCCCAAGCAACGCATCTGGCTCGAGCCCGGCCTTGCGGAGATCATCCTGGACCGAGGCGCTGAGCTCCTCAGCGGCCTGGGCGAGCGCGGATGGCGGGGACGGCTTGAGCGCAGCAGTGGTCGCCCTATCGAGCGCAGCATCAGGCCCGGAATCAGGGCTGGCCCCAGGGCTAGTGGCCGCCCCCCCTGCCGGAGCCGGTTGAGGGAATTCCGGGGGCAAGGGTGAGGGCGGAGGCGGCGCGACTGCCGGCTTCGACTGGCTCCGGTGCTTCAAAAACAGGGCATGGTAGTGCTCGAGCGGCCTGGGATCGTCGGCCAACGACTCTGGCTCCAGCATCAGATGGCCAATGTCGGCGCAGTCATCGCTGCCTACCCGGCAGGACCCGCGAAAGGCGACCAGGCCGCGTTCTTGATCCGGAAACAGCCAGACCGTGTCGGCAACGGATGGCAGCTCGACGAAGAGCTCGTCCTCGGCGCTCTTGCGGTTGGCAAAGATGCGCATTCGCACCCCAGGCAGCGCCGAGATCAAGCGTGGCTTCGACGGATGCATGCCATCGACCTCGACCCTCTCCAGACCGGTCAAAAAATCGGACAAGCGCTGCTCGGGCTGGGCGGTCATGAAGTACTCGGGGTCCGTGCCCTCGGGTTGAAACGGATAGTCGCGCCGAAGCCAGGCCGCATCGAAGTGGCCGAGATGACGCGTCCGCTCGGGGTGACCCGGCGGATAGGCAGCAAAGGAAACCGGCAGGGTCTCTTTGGTGGGCGGCAAACCTACCCCAGGGATCAGATTTGGCAGCGGCAGATGGCATGTAGCATCCTTGATACGCCCCTTGCCAAGCGGATTTGCCGCATAGCCTGGACCGCCGTAGGCCCTCTCCCAACTGACTGGCATCCGCTCGAAGGGAAGCGGGTCGGTCTCACCGGTCAGCGTCCGGTGCCGATCGCCCTGGACCACCAGGGTACGCTCGACCTGCCCGACCTGCACTCGGACCTCGGCAGCGCGAGTGCCCGGTGGCGCGAAACAGGCGCCGTAGACCAGAAACTCGCCGCGCGGCTTCGGATTGCCGGTATCGAGCACCTGGCCTTTGCCGAGCGCCTTCATCGCCAGTGGCCAGAGCTCGCGCTCCTTGAGCACGCGCCCAGGCCCGTCGCCGTCGAGCGAAAACAGGAGCAGCCCGGTGACGGCCATGACGCGATCCTCGCCGCACGCCTGACGGGCAAGCAGCATCGATACCGTTGCGGGTTTGATGACCTTCACAGCGAGATCTCGACCGACTAGCCCATCAAGATGATGCCTTCCTCTGTGATGTTCAGCGGTCCGGCCTCGAGGTCTCCGAATTGGAGGCTAATGCTGCCATCAGTCACTGTCACTGAACCTGCGCCGCAGGAGAGTTTCCCCGACCCCTCATTCAGATTCAGTTCTCCAGCACCTTCCGGTCCTGCCGAGACAGTGGCGTTGTCGGCTGTGAATTTCGCACCTCCCATATCGTTGCCACAGCTTATATCGATGTCGTCCTCTCTAACAGTCATTCCAGCATCGTTGTCACCGACTAAAACATAGATTGTTGCTCCATCTATCATTCTGATCTGAGCATTATCCTTATTGCTTAGAATGACATCTGCTGCTGACAGAGTCATGCTCGAGGAGGTGAGCGGATTGATAGGCACTGTGCCAACCTGGAGTTTAAGACCTTTAGTTGGCGCAATGGTATTATTAACCGTGGCCTCGATGCCATCGCTGCTGAGTTCAATGGTCGAGGCCCTAGCGGCAGCGGCGTGCTCAAAGTCCCTAATGGCCGAATAGGCCTTCTTTGCAGCAATAAGCGTTGTTATCAGCCCTGCCCCAGTAAATACAGCCGCAGCACTACCACCATAGATACTGTCCGATCCATGATGAGCGAGCGCACCCTCCTCTTTATCGAACAACTCCGTGGTCAGGGTCGCGCCAGCGCTCATGGCCAGATTGCCGGCAGCTGCGGCCCACAAGGCACTTCGGATGCTGCTGAGTGCCGCCTCTTCTGTATGATTCACCCCACCGCTGATAGTGAATTTGTTCAGCGCCACCTTATCGATCTCGTTCTTGATCGTGTAGTGCTCGGGCCCAAGCTCGACGTAAGGCCCCTTGGTCAGGTCAAAGGTGAGGCCGAGGTTTGCCTCCAGGTTGAAGCCGCCATTGACCTCCATGCTCTGGCCCACGTGCAGTTCATTCGCAGTACCGACCACCAAGGAGTTCTCGGTACCGACCACGCACTCGTTCTTGTTGCCCATCACGAGCTCCTCCCACTCGCCGTCGGTGGCAAAGGCCAGGCTACCGCCGCCACCGGGTACCACCGAGCCGACCGCGATCCCTGAGTTGTGGTAGGGCGACCACATGGCCATATACTGCTTGTCACGCTCGTCACCCATCACCAGCTGATTGCCGCCGGCCGTGCGGATGGCGTTGACCTGCGCATTACGGTCGTTGATCACTGTGGTCTGCTCGGTATTGTGAGCGGCCTGGGCAATGATCGGCCGGTCTGGATCGCCATCGATGAAGGCCACCAGCACCTCGGCGCTATTCAACAGCGGAAAGTGCAGCCCATAGTTCTGCCCCGCGTAGGGATGCGCGAAACGCAGCCAGGAGGAGGCATGTCCGGCGGGCTCATCGGCGAGGTCGAACGGCAGCCGGATCTTGTAGCGCCCCTGATCGTCGACCACCGCGTACTCCTGCTCGCCGGCACCGTCCACCTTGGCGTTGATCCAACCGTGGAAGCGGGCCTTCTCGGTCTTGCGGTCGGGGCGGAACTGGCGCGTTGCCGGGATCGCCGTGAAGGCGTTGCGGTAGCTAATCTCCGCCTCGCCTTGGGCCAGAAAGCGGTCCAGTCCGGCGGTCAGCTCGCCTGTCTGGCGGCCCTTATGACTGACCGCCGTCACCAGATAGCTGGCGTTGAAGTCGTCGTTAGGGTGACGCGTCAAGTCGAACAACCGCCCCGCGCGAAGATGAGGAACCGTGCTCTCGCCGGAATAGGTCAGTTCCTTGGCCAGGAACTCCTCGGCACGCACCTTGGCAAGGGCCTCGCCTTCCTGTTCGGTCAGGTAGTTCTCGCCATAGCTATAGTATTCACCCACACCCTGACTGGAGACGTCGGCCTGGACTAGCAGGGAGATGTTGGGATGCTCGTAGTTGTAATCCTTCAACAACACCTTGCTCGGGATCGTCTTCTGATCGCAAATAAAGGAATACAGGCCGGCGTTAGCGAAGGGCCGGTCAAGTCCCGATGGCAAGGCGTAGAACAGGGGCCCTCCATCGATCGACTGGTGCGCGATGAGGGAATCGGTGATGACGGGCTGCTCGCCATTTTGGCCCTGCTCGAAAAAATAGTAGAGGCCGCGCGACTCCATCCAGTGCGAGATGAAATTCAGGTGCGATTCGTTGTACTGACAGGTAAAGGTGCGTGTCGGGTAGTGCTTCTTGAGCTCGAGCTGATAGCTGCTCAGCCCACACTCCTTGAACACCCTGCTGATGATCTTCACCAGATTCTTGTCGAGAAAGACCTGGTTATGCTTCGAGAAGCTCAACCGGTGGAGCCTAGGCCGGAGTCTCGCCCGGTACAGCGTCTTGCCGTCTACCGAGTGCATATATTGGAATCCGAATAGCTGCCCGCTATAGGCGTTTTCCTGATCCTTGCCAGCCTGAATGCTCAGCGTCGCCTGTTGATTGATGGCCTTAGAGGGCGTGATGTCACTGCGCTTAGACACCAACAGTACATCAAACAGATAGGGCGAGCTCAGGCCCTCCTGTCCAGCCAACTCCACCACGAAGAAGGTCTCCGGGTCGAAGCCCTCGATAGAAAAGCGAAAGAAGGGCCAGTCATTTGCGGCCATGACGTCTACCCCCAATGTGTTGGATACGAACATGCGGCGCTGGCGATGGGGAGGCTGATTTCAACATGCAGGAAACCGCTCGAGAAGGCAGGCAAAGCGCCGCGGTTGAGTATCACGGCAGGCCGAGCCATTTGCAAATCCCGTCCGACGAAGCCAAGTCTCCGGGCCCAACAGGCAAGCCGCTCGCCTTCAACGCCCGGCCGCGCCCATCGCATCTGCGCCGATGCCAGTGCCGCCATTGAATCTGCAAGGCCCACAAGGTAGACAGCGCGGGGGCAACCAGCGTCAAATCGCAACGAGGATGATCAACCTCTAGGCGCGAGCACAAATCAAACTCGTCGGATCGGAGCGCTTAAGGTTACCCTGACACAAGCATCCCATTGTCCCCGGTGACGAGGCACTCTGTACCTCCGTGCCGCTGTCGTCGCTATCCCCTAACTGAGCCGGGCCAACCCCAGGCCGACGGAGTGCGAGCATGCCACAGCTGAACGAGAACGCCTTCACCTTTACCAGTCAAGCGCTGCCTGAAGACACCTTCTCGGTGGTGCGCGTCGAGGGCGAGGAAGGCCTCTCGCAACTGTATCGCTTCGAGGTCACGCTGATCTCCAAGCAGGCCGCACTCGATCTCACCGCAGTCACCCAGAGCGCCGCCACCTTCACCATCAAAGGCGCGCTCGCCGGCGGCGAGGACCTACCCTTTCACGGCATCCTTGCGAGCTTCGAGCAGTTGCAACGGATCGATAACTACTATGTCTACCGCGCCGAGCTGCGCCCGCGGCTGTGGTGGCTGACGCTGACCTACCACAATCAGGTCTTCTTGGAGCAGAGCGACACCGAGATCATCGCCGCCGCGCTCAAGGACGGCGGACTCAGCCCGGGGCTCGACTTCGAGCTGCGCTGCCAGCAGCGCTACCCGACTCGCGACTACGTCTGCCAGTACGGCGAGACCCACTTCGACTTTGTCTCGCGCTGGATGGAGCGCGATGGGCTCTACTACTGGTTTGAGCAGGGCGACTCGACCGAGAAGCTGATCATCTCCGACACCCACATCTCCCACACCCCCTGGCCAGGACATGAGCGGCTGCGCTACAGCGAGACCTCCGGGCTCGACCAGCCGCAGGCCGGCTCGGTGGTGCAGCACTTCGGCGCGCGCCAGCGCCCGTTGCCGCGGCAGATCCTGCTGCGCGACTACAACTATGAGAAGCCGAGCCTGACCCTGGAGGGCAAGGCCGAGGTGATCGCCGAGGGCTACGGCCAGAACTACCTCTACGGCCTCTACGGCGAGCATTTCCGAGAACAGAGCGAGGGCGCACGGCTGGCGCAGATCCGCGCCGAGGAGCTGCGCTGCGCGCAACAGGTCTTTCACGGCCGCTCGCAGGTCCCAACCCTGAGGCCCGGCTACACCTTCGACCTGGCCAGCCACTTCCGCGACGACTTCAATCAGACCTATCTGACCACCAGCATCCATCACCAGGGCAGCCAGGCGCGCTACCTGCTGCAGGGGCTGGGGCTGCGTGCCGACGACGAGCCAGATGCGCTGTTCTACCGCAACCGCTTCGAGTGCATCCCGGCCGCGACCCAGTTCCGCGCCGAACGCCAAACCCGCCGCGCACGCATCGACGGGGTGCTCAGCGCCAAGATCGACGCCTCCACTTCGGGCGAGTACGCCGAGCTCGACGACCAGGGCCGCTACAAGGTGATCCTGCCGTTTGACCTCTCCGGGCGCAAGGATGGCAAGGCCTCCTCCTGGCTGCGTCTGACCACCCCGTACGCCGGCTCGAGCTACGGCATGCACCTGCCCCTGCACAAGGGCACGGAGGTACTGCTGTCGTTCATCGAGGGCAACCCGGACCGCCCGGTCATCACCGGCGCGGTGCCGGATCCGGAGCACCCCAGCCAGGTCACCAGCGCCAACAACACCAAGTCCATGCTCACCACCTCGGGCGGCAACAAGCTGCACATCCAGGATGAGGCCGGCAACCAGAGCATGCTTGTGCATAGCCCCACCTCAGATTCCTATCTCTGCCTCGGCGCCTCCAGCGGCGCGCCCGCGAGCGGCTCGAGTAGCGCCGCTGGCCCCAGCAACGGCGGCAGCCAGAGCAGCTCGAGTAGTGCCGGCGGCGATAGCAGCGCCAGTGGGAGAACAGCCACCACGGCCGACACGAGCGCGGCCAGCAAGACCGGGCAACTAACGTCCGAGGCTGAACGACGGGGAAGTAGTTCGAGTTCCGATACAGACTACCCGCCTGGCGGCTTCAAGTTCTGGACCGAGGGATTCTGGGAAAAGAGCTGTCACACTGACAATACGTTAGTCACTGGCGAGTCTACCGAGACGATCATGGGTGAATACAACCATGCTGTGCTGGGCGGGAAAACTGAGGAAACGCTAGGCGTGAAGCTTGAGTTGCAGGTAGCAGCCGCTTACGAGATTTGTTCAAACAGCAAGTGGGAGACTTCCCTCGGCTGGAAAACCTGGCATCCAACTTGGAGCGGGATTCATGGCGAGCATCATGAAATGAACGAAATCAAAACAGAGATCGCAGACCAAAACCGCAAAATGGTTCAAGACGCCAGCACCATAGCATCGACCATCGCCGAGATCAGTGAATCTTTGAAAAAAACTTGTGCAACTAAAGTCGAGATGACGGAAAAATTCAACCAAGCTGCACAGCAAGTGAATCAAACTTTCGCTACAAAAAACTTTGTTGCTCAGCAAATCGATGAAGCCACGAATGATGTCGTTCGCACAGGCGACACTGTCAACATCAATTTTTCAGAGATCCAGAGGAATGCAGCTAGCATGAATGATATCGCTGACAATTCAAACGTCACTGGGAGCGCATTCACGGTAGTGGCCGACCTGGTTACCGTCGGTTGACAATGCAGAGGCCGTGGCTTGTCTTTTTCGTGACACTGTTAGATCTGTTGGCGCGTCCACAGTCACTATGCTGAGCTAGAGTCAGCCCATTGAAGATCTTCAAGCAGAAGCAGCAGTCGATCATCCCCCGCCCCTTCCTGGTGCAGGGGCGGGATCGCCTGGCGGTCGGTATCCTGGTCTTCTTCGACCTCGATGACCCGCAGAACCCGCTCAGCGAACAGGACCTCTGGAAGGCGGTGCCGAAACAGCTCGGCACGCAGGCCACGCTGGATCAAGGCTTGCCGAAACCGCGCGGCGAGGCGCTGGTATTCGGCTCCTACTTCGCCCCGCGCGGGACCAGACGCCAGGCCTCGACGGTGGCGGTCCGCGTCGGACCGATCGAGAAGCGGCTGGATGTCTTCGGCGACCGCTTCTGGGAGGCCGGCCGCATCACCCGGCCCCTGGACTTCCAGGAGATGCCGCTGCGCTGGGAACGGGCCTTCGGCGGGGCCGGCGACCCAAGAAATCCGCTCGGCAAGGGGCTCAAGCCGATCCTCGGTCCAGGCAACCACCTGTTTCATCCCCTGCCCAATCTTGAGCTTCCGGCACAGACCATCGGCTCGCCAGGAGATCGGCCTGAGCCCGCCGGGCTCGGGGCCCTGGATAGCCAATGGTCGCCGCGGGCCGAGAAGCGCGGCACCTACGACGCACGCTGGAAGCGCGAGCGCTGGCCAGGGTACCCCGATGACATGGACTGGAGCGTTTTCAATCTGGCCCCCTCGGATCAGCAGCTCAAAGGCTTCTTCCAGGGCGGGGAGCCCCTGCGCATTGCCGGGATGCACCCGGATCGGGCGCTGATCGAGAGCCGACTGCCAGCGATCCGCATGCGCTGCTTCGTGACCCTGAATGGCGAGTACCGGCCGCATGTCTTTCCGAGCGGCCCCCTGCCCTCGAGTCAGGTCCGCGAGACCGACGAATTCCGCGAGGTGCCAACCCACCTGGAGACGGTCTGGCTGTTCCCCGGCATCATGCGCGGGCTGGTCCTGTTTCGCGGCGTCACCGACATCGCCGACGACGAGATGGCCGACGTGCTGCGTATCCTGGTGCGCCCGGAACCGCTGGACACTGAGCCGCAGCCGATCGAGCACTACCGCGACCTGCAGATCCGCGAGCTCGACCGCGGCGTCAACATCGACCCGGCGCCACTACAGCGTGCCCAGCAGCAGGTCACGGATGCCAAGCGGCGGATCGGCAACATCCCCAAGCAGATCGATGCAATCCGCCGCTCCAGCATGGGCCAGACCCCCTCGATGCCGCCTCCCGACCCGGAGGAGGAGGCGATCAAGCACCATCGGATGCTCGACCGCAGCCTCGCCCTGGTGGACCGGATGGAGGCATCAAAGGCCGCGGTCGAGGCCAAGCTCGGGGTCAAGAGCGGCATTGACAACGCCATCTTCGCGCATCACCGACAGCACATCGCCGAGCTGAGGAGCAATCTCGAGCGCACGACAAAGGAGCTGGCCGCGACCAAGGCCAAGATCATCCAAGGCCATGATGAAGGGATCAAGTCCGTCAACGCCCATCTCAAGGCGCGCCCGCCGGCACTGCAGGCCCACTCGAAGCTAGACCCGGAGCAGCCGGTTAAGCCCCTGTACCCGTTCAAGAGCGCGTACGGCCCCTGGCACGAGGCCGGGTATCCGTTCGTGGTGCGCTGCCGCAAGGACCTGGAGCTCGACGAGGAAGCCCAGGCCGAGCTGCACCGGCTGGGCCTGGAACCCGAGACCCTGCGCCGGCACTGGCTGGGCCTCTCAGCGCAGGCGCGCGACTGGCCGGGCACCGAGTTCGGCTTAGATCCCGACCAACAGGTGGCGCTGCCCGCGGGGCTGGTGCTGCCGCGCTTCGATGGGCCGAAGCTGAACCGCATCCTGGTCCGACCCAAGGGCCCCGACGACAGCTATTCGCTCCCGCTCGGCGAGACCCTGGCGAGCGGCTCGGACGAATCGGCCCTGTTCCTGGAGAGCGCCACCCTGATCGACCTGCCGGGCCTGGCCGCGGCCGACGCGGCGCCGGTCTTGATCGTCGCCAGCGAGCTGGAGGGGCTCTATGCCGAGCAAGAGGTCGGCGACTTCTGCTCGGTGCTCGCGGCCGAGTCCGCGACCACCGCGCTGCCCCAAGCGGCCACCAAGGCGCTAAAGGCGGCGCCGGTGGTGCTGGTGGCGCTGCCGGAGCGCTACGCCGCCTCGGCCGCGCTGAGCAAGCAGCTACGAGCCTGGCAGCTGGCCACCCCGCAGGCCGCGCCGCTCGAGATGCTCGCCGGCAGCACCCTGTTCGAGACGCGCACCAAGGAGCCGGTGCGCGACTGGGTCCTGCGCCACCTGCCAAAGGAGATGGCAGCCGCGCATGAGAGCGGCATCCAATTGCCCGAGCCTGGTAAGCATCTAAGCCCAGGGTTCATGAAGGGCTTCAAGCTGAATTTTCCGGACCTGGGCGCGATCATCCCTGGCGTGATCGGCGAGCTGCGAGACTTTCATCGGGCCAAGTTTGCCGATATGGAGCGCCAGCGCGACACCCTGCTGCAGGACGCCAGAGACAGACTGCAGGCGCGCGGGCTGGACCCCGGGCTGGTGGATCAGCCGCCGCCAGAGGGGCCGACCGATTTCCGCGCCGGCGCTCAGGCGGCGGCGCAAAAGATCCGCGAGCGCATCCAGGCGTTGAAGCAGACCGGACACCTGAGCGCCGAGCACGAGGCTAAGATGACCGAGGCCGCGGACTGGTGCGAGCGCTCGGGGGCTGAGGGTCAGGAGCGCTGGGACGCCGGCATGCGCCAGCTGGCCGAGAAGCAACAGGAGCTGGAGCAGGGCGTTGCCCAACTGAAGAATCATCAGGTCCCGGAGGCCATGAAGGCCAAGTTCAAGGAGGCCGGGATGGACCTCGACAAGATGCGGCCGCTGACGCGCGAGCAGGTCATCGCACTGCGCGAGCGCGGCGAGTCGCCCGATCAGGCCGATCTCAGCGGCGTCGATCTGTCGGAGCTGGACCTGAGCGGCGCCGACTTCAGCCGCTGCAAGCTGGGCCGGACCGCCTTCCGCAAGGCCAAGCTGGATGGCGCGCGCTTCACCAAGGCGATGGGGCAAGGCGCCGACTTCAGCGATGCCTCGCTGGTCGGCGCAGAGTTCGGTCAGGCCATGCTGAAGGAGGCGATCTTCAAGCAGGCCAACCTGCAGCAGGCCAACTTCGACCGCGCCATGATCAACGGGGCCGTCTTGGACGGCGCCGACCTGCGCGCGGCCCGCTTCCACATGAGCATGCTGAAGCAGGCGAGCATGAAGGGGGCGGATTTTCGCGCTGCCCGCTTCGAGCTGACCACGATGGGCGGCGATGCGACCAAGGCCGATTTCAGCGGTATCCGCACCAAGCAGCTTCAGGCCGACCGCATGACCCTGGATGGCGCTAGTTTCGCCGGCGCGACCCTGTTCCGGACGATGTTCCAACGCAGCAAGGGTGAGAAGGTCAACTTCCGCGACGGGGACCTGCGCAAGCTGCGCCTGGCGATCGACTCCGAGCTACCCGGCGCGGATTTCTCCGGCGCGGACCTGCGCGGGGCCGGGCTGCGCCAGTCAGACCTCAGCGGTGCCGACTTCAGCCGGGCACGGCTCGACACGGCCGTCATCGACAACTGCTACATGCCCGGCGCCAAGCTCTACAAGGCCAGCGCCCGGCGCACGCGGCTGCGCAACAACAACCTGGAGGGGGCCGATCTGCGCTTCGTCAACCTCTTCAGCGGCTCGGTGGGCAAGACCCGCTTGGTCCAGGCCGATCTGCGCGGCGCCCACCTCTATGGCGCAGACCTGTACAAGGTGGTGATGGGCAAGACGCGTCTGGACGGCATCAACCTGCGGCGGACCCTGCTCGAGGGGAATGAGGATCTGCTCAAGTGAATCGGATGGATCGACCAGCATTGCAGGCGGCGCTGGACGCCGGCCGGCGGATCGAGCAGGCGGATCTCTCCGGCCTGGATCTGCGAGAGGCCGACCTCAACGGCGCCTCGTTTCGCAACTGCTCCTTCGTCGGCAGCGACCTGCGCGGCGCGGGCCTGACCAAGGCGACACTGACGGACTGTGACTTCTCGACCGCCTGCTTCGCCGGCAGCCAGCTCGAACAGCTGATGGGCCGCGGGCTGAGGTTTGCCGGCGCCGACTTCTCGGCGGCGCGGGTGCATCGCTGCATGCTGCAGCACTCGGATTTCTCCGGCGCCAACCTGCAAGGCTTCACCATCAGCTGGACCATGTGTCAGCACGGCAACTTCACCGGCGCCGATCTGCGTGGGGCCGTCTTGGAGAAGGCCGTCATGAATCACGCCTGCCTCGCGCAGGCCAACCTGGAAGATGCCCAACTGACCCGTGCAACCTTCATCGACGCCGACCTGCAAGGCATCTCGATGAAGCGGGCCAATCTGTTCAAATGCGTGCTGCGCGGGGCAAGCCTGATCGAGCAAGATTTCTCAGGGGTGCACCTGGATGTGGTCCAATTCGATGGCGCCGTGCTACAGCGGGCGCGGTTTGCCGGCTCGCGCTTGAGCCTGTCGAACTTCTCAGGGGCCGACCTGACCGGCGCGAACCTCTCCGAGACCGAGGCGGAGCGCTGCATGTTCAGCGGCGCCACCTTGAAGCAAGCCTGCTTCGCGAAGGCCCGCTTGGCCCGATCTGTCTTCAACGGCTGTGATGCCGCACTGGCTGATTTCAGCAATGCCAAGCTGAGCGGGTCTCGGTTCCAGGAGAGCCGGTGTCATGCGACCAATTTCCAGGGGGCTGACCTGAGCCACACGGACTTTTCTCACGCCGACCTGACCATGGCCAACCTGAGCGGAAGTCGTCTGTATCAGGTGAGGTTCCACCAGACCCTCGAAAACGATGCGCGATTTGACGGCGCCTTGGTGGTGCCGCAACAGATCGATGACGACTTTGCCCAGGCCGAAGCCTGGACGCCACCGCCGGATTGATCGCGGCCTCCGCCTGCAACGCCCTGCCCCAGCAAGAGAGT
Organism: Halochromatium sp.; assembly: GCA_010912705.1. Classification (GTDB taxonomy): domain Bacteria; phylum Pseudomonadota; class Gammaproteobacteria; order Chromatiales; family Chromatiaceae; genus Lamprobacter. Next base: position 10,324 of record POWB01000012.1, on the reverse strand, counting down.
CCGTGCAAACAAGACCACCACCCCACGGGAGAGAAACGATGCCGATGAGCCAACGCGCGACCAAGCCCGATCCGCAGCCGGTTCTGAGTGAAGGCTGGGTCGAAACGACGGCCAACGATCAGCTTCGGGTCACGACCGAGCAAGGCCGCTACGCCGCGCGCAAGGCGGCCAGTTGTCTGCTCATGCCCAAGCCCGGCGATCAGGTGCTGCTCTCGATCCATTCGGCCTCGGTCTATGTGCTCGCCGTGCTGGAGCAGGCCGATCCAGAGGCATCTCAGATCAACCTGCCGGGAGAGGCCAGCATCCGGGCCGGCAGCAACCTGCATCTGTCCGCGACGCAGGCGCTGAGCTGCGCGTCGCAGACCCTGTCGGTCGGGGCCGAGCAGGCCGATCTCTCGATCGAGCGCACGCAGTTCATCGGTAACCTGGTGGCGCTCCAGGCGGAGCGCATCCGCAGCGTCTTTAGCAGCGCGGACCAGGTCTATCGCACGCTCAGTCAGCGGATGGTGGAGTATTTCCGCGTCACCAAAGAGCACGAGGAAACGCAGGCCAACTCGTCGCGCAAGCTGGTCGAGGAGGACCTCTCCTTGCAAAGCCGAAATACCCACATCGTTTCCGAAGAGAACGTCAAGGTCGACGGCGAGCTCGTTCAATTAGGCTGAGTAACACAGGCAACAGACAGGGGGAGAAACCAATGTTTGGACTGACCATGGGGCCGGGCATGAACATGGCCGAGGCCGACGTCTGCCTGACGCCGGACGGCCCGATCCCGGTGCCGATTCCGTACCCGAACCTGCAGGAGACCTCGACCACGGCCCCGGCAGCCGAGACCGTGCTGTTCGACTGCACACCGGCGCTGAACCAAAGCTCGATTGGCCTCGTCTCCGAGGGCGATGACGCTGGCGTGCTGCTCGGTGTTGTCTCCCACATGATCTCCGGTGAGGCCTTCTACATCGTCGGCTGCACCACCATCATCACCGACGGCATGCCTCAACAGCGGCTCACCAGTGTCACCGGGCAGAACGCCCTCGGCGAGCTGCCAAACATTGTCGGTAGCTGCACGGTGCCGAGTCAGGAAACAGTGCTAACGCTGGGTTAAGCATTAGCGCTGCAACGATACAGCAACTGCTTCGGAGCAAGACCTCAGCATGAAAGAAAATCCACTCGCCGCCATCGAGTTTATGGCCTTTATCGGCTTAGCCCGCGAGCGAGAACGGATTTGCCGCACCAAATGGCCTACGCCATAGATTTACAGCTGCATATCCAGTTAAGATACTCGGCTGTCAAATTCATCCGCACCCTCTGCCCAACACGGCCTCAATGCCGTCATCAGGCAGCGGTTAACCCTTATTCAGGAGCCCCCCATGGCCGAGCAGCTCACGCTCTCCATCATCAAGCCTAATGCCGTTGCCAAGAATGCCATCGGCGCCATCTGCGGCCGTTTCGAGCAAGCCGGTCTGCAGATCGTCGCCGCTCGTATGCTGCACATGAGCCTCGAGCAGGCCAGCGCATTTTATGCTGAGCATCAGGGCAAGGGCTTCTTCGATGAGCTGGTCGGCTTCATGACCTCGGGTCCTGTTCTGGTCATGGCGCTGCAGGGCGAGGACGCCATCGCCAAGAACCGCGAGCTGATGGGCGCCACCAACCCAGCCAACGCCGAGCCTGGCACCATCCGCGCTGACTTTGCCGATTCCTTCACCGAGAATGCCGTGCACGGTTCTGATGCACCAGAGACGGCTGAGCGCGAGATCGGCTTCTTCTTCCCAGAAGGCATCTGCAAACGTACCCGCTGAGCAGACCCGCCCAGCGCCTGTCGAGGATAGGACCCGAATGATGCAACCCGCCCCTCGCGCCAGCAGGGACCTGCGTATCCCACTGCTCGATCTCGATCGACCCGGTTTCGAGGGGCTCACCAGTGGCTGGGGCTTCAAGCCCTTCCATGGCCGCAACCTGTTCCGCTGGGTGCATAAGCATGGCGTGTCTGACCTCGGGGCCATGTCGGATCTCTCCAAGGCGCTGCGCGAGCGCCTGGCCGCCGAGACCCAAATCGACCTGCCGCGGGTTGCGCTAGAGAAGCCTTCCGCCGACGGCACCATCAAATGGCTGTTCGACCTACACGACGGCCAGCGCGTCGAGACCGTCTACATCCCTGAGGAGAGCCGCAGCACCCTCTGCGTCTCCTCTCAGGTCGGCTGCGCCCTCGACTGCCGCTTCTGCGCCACCGCCCGGCAGGGCTTCAGCCGCAACCTCAGCACCGGCGAGATCATCGCTCAGGTCTGGCATGCCACCCGTGCGCTTGGTAAGCCACCGACCAATGTCGTCATGATGGGCATGGGCGAGCCACTGGCCAACTTCGATGCCGTGGTCAAGGCGATGACGATCATGCAGGACGACTTCGCCTACATGCTCGCCAAGACCCGGGTGACGCTATCGACATCCGGCATCGTGCCGAACATCTACCGACTTGCCGAGGTCAGCGAGGTCTCATTAGCCGTCTCGCTGCATGCGCCGGACAATACGCTGCGCGATGAGCTCGTTCCGATCAACCGCAAGTATCCGCTGGAGCAGCTGATCCCCGCCTGCAAGGCCTACTTGCGTGGCGAGCCGCGCCGGCGCATCACCTGGGAATATGTCATGCTCAAGGACGTTAACGACAGCGACCGGCATGCCAAGGCGCTGATCCGACTGCTCGAAGGCACCCCCTCCAAGGTCAACCTGATCCCGTTCAATCCCTTTCCGGGCAGCGGCTTTGAGACCAGCGACCCAGAACGGATCGAGGCCTTCCGGCAACGGCTCAAGCGCTCCGGCCTGGTGGCGACAACGCGCAAGACCCGCGGCGACGAGATCGCTGCCGCCTGCGGACAGCTGGTCGGGCAAGTGCAAAATCGTCGGCTCCGGCGTCTCGGAGCCGAGCTTCCCGTCAGCCTCGGTCGCTGATGCTGCCTCCACCCGGATACCACCGATGAGCCGCCGTCGGTCGACGCTGATCCACCGCTTAAGCCCGCTCGCGCTCGTGCTCATTCTCAGCCTCACCGTCGCTGGCTGTGCAGGGGGCTTCGGCTTCAAGAAGCGCAGCGAAGTACCCGAGGGAGAAAGCCCGGCCGATCTCTATGTCGACCTCGCCACCGAATACATTCAACGCGGTCAGCTCGATACCGCCCTCGGGCGCGCCAAACAGGCGGTCGAAGCAGACCGCAAGAGCCCACGTGCGCACTACATCCTCGCCATCATCTACCAGCGTTTAGGCGATCGGCAGAAGGCGCAGCGAGAGATCGCTGAAGCCGTCAAGCGCGCACCGCAGAACCCGGACTACCGCAATGCCTGGGGCGCCATGCTCTGTGCCGACGGCCAATACGAGGCCGGCCTGCGTGAGATCAAGTCGGCCCTAGCCGACCCGCTCTACCAAGGACCAGAGGTGGCCCTGATGAACGCCGCAGACTGCTCACGCCAGGCGGGCCGCCGCGGTGATGTCGAACGCTATCTGCACCAAGCGCTAGAGCGCAATCCCAACTTCGGGCCGGCGCTTCTCGAGCTCTCCAAGCTCGCCTACCAACGTGGCGATTTCCAAAGCGCAAGATCCTTGATGACGCGTTATTCTCGCACCGGCGCAACCACGCCTGAGGCGCTACTGCTCGCAGCCCGGATCGAGCGTCAGCTCGGCAATGTCAAGCTGGCGCGCACCCTCGAGAACGCCCTCCGCGCCCGCTATCCCAATGCTCCCGAGGTAACCGAACTGTGACCACCGCCGAAGAGGCCGACGCTCTCAACCCTCAAGGGCTCACTCCTGGTAGTGATGCTCCCGCATCTAGCCCAGACTCTCCTGGGCAGCAGCTACGGCAGGCCCGTGAGGCGCGCAATCTGGATATCTCCCAAGTCGCCACCTCGCTGCGCATCGCGCCTCGAGCTGTTGAGGCGATTGAGCAAGATGACTACGCGCACCTCCCTAGCCCCGTCTTCATCGCTGGCTACATCCGCAGCTACGCAAAACTCGTTGGACTCGACCCCGAGCCTTTGGTCGAGCGCTTCCGCCACCTGCATCCAAAGGCCGAATCACCCGCGCGCCATGGCACCCCCTATCAACGCAAAGAAAGCGAGCGTAAAGAGAGCGAGCGCAAAGAGAGCGAACTCGAAGAAGGCGAGCATGAAGGCGGCGGCTTAGCGGTCTATTTGATCGCAGTCCTGGTGATCCTCGCGGTCGCCGCTGGCGGTTACGGCTGGTGGGTCTCGCAGCCAGGCCAAGGCCTCAACGCCCCCGAGCAAGCAACGATGGCGCCAGAGCCCAATGAGGACCTGGACCTGGAGCGCGATCGCCAGGCCGATCAAGAACCAGGCCCGACAACAACCGCGGCGCCAACCGCGGATGAGGCGGCAACGCAACCGCCAACCTCAAGCAGCGAGCGCCAACCGACAGCCAGGATCGAGACCCGCATCAACCCAGCGGCAAGGCTGCCAGCCACGCCAGATTCAGCCGACCAAACAGCAGCGCAAATCGATACTGATGGCCCGGCTACTGAACAAGACAGGCCATCGCAGACCAGCGCATCCGATCAGCTAGACGCATCGGGCCCTGTGGCGACCACTGAGCCAACCACAGCCTCGTCAGATGACCTCACCACCGATAGGAGAACGGCCGCTGCTAGCCAACCATCAGCGGTCCCCTCGCCACTGCCAAGACCACCGAGTCTCGCCGAAGAACGCCCCAGGCTAACCCGGACAACACCAGAATCCGCCGCCGCAACGGCAGAGTCTGCCGCTGCAACAACAGCGACCAGGCCCGACAACGCCCCTGAGACAACCACCGACACCGACGTTGACGAACCCGCCGCGGCTGCTGTCGTACTCAACTTCAGCGGCCCCTGCTGGGTTGATATTCGCGACAGCACCGGCAAGGTCTTGCTGTTTGGCGAGATGGCCCGGGACGACCGCGAGATCCTTGGCGGTCAGCCCCCTTATTCGCTCGTGCTTGGCAACACCGCCGCCGCTGAACTCAGCGTGGCTGGACAGCCCTATGACTTAAGCGCGGTCTCTCGTGGTAACGTGGCCCGCTTCAAGCTCGATCCAGCCGAGATCATCGCCCAAAACACAGACGCCCGCGCCAGCGAGACTCCCAACGCCGGTGCCGGCGAGACAACGAACGATTAGGACAGCACTGATGACAAGGCAGACCCCGCTGCGGGCAATCCGCGGGATGCACGACCTGCTCCCTGATGACAGCGCCCGCTGGCAGCAGCTCGAAGACCGCGCGCGCACCCTGCTCGAGCGCTATGGCTACCAGGAGATGCGCACGCCGCTCGTCGAGCAGAGTGAGCTGTTCAAGCGCTCCATCGGCGAGGTCACCGACATCGTCGAGAAGGAGATGTACAGCTTTGCCGACCGTGGCGGCGACCAGCTCAGCCTGCGGCCTGAAGGCACCGCAAGCTGTGTGCGCGCAGCCATCGAGCACAGCCTGCTCGACCAGCCACGCCGCATCTGGTACCGCGGACCGATGTTCCGCCGCGAACGTCCGCAGCGCGGGCGCTATCGCCAGTTCCACCAGATCGGCGTCGAGGTCTTCGGCCTCGCCGGCCCGGATATCGACCTCGAGGTCATCCTGCTCACGCGCCGACTTTGGGCCGCGCTCGGCTTGACCGACCTCCGGCTCGAACTCAACAGCCTCGGCGATAGCGAAGAGCGGGCGGTCTATCGCGAGCAGCTTGTCGCCTATCTCAAGCAGCACGAAGACCGTCTCGACGACGACAGCCGCCGGCGCCTAGAGACCAACCCGCTACGCGTACTGGACTCGAAGAATCCAGACCTCGCCGAGCTGATCGCTGAGGCGCCGAGCCTTGCCGATGCCCTTGGCAGCGATTCACACGCCCACTTCGAGGCCCTCTGCGCCGGGCTCGAGCGCGCCGGCGTACCCTACCAGATCAACCCCAGACTCGTCCGCGGGCTCGACTACTACAACCGCACCGTCTTTGAATGGATCACCGACGCGCTCGGCGCCCAAGGCACCGTCTGCGCCGGCGGCCGCTACGATGGCCTCGTCGAACAGCTCGGCGGCAAAGCCACACCAGCGGTAGGCTTCGCACTCGGGCTCGAGCGCCTGCTCGAACTCAGTCAGACAGAGCCGCCAGCAAGCACCGATGCCTACCTCATCGCCGTCGGCGAGCAGGCCAGCGCCGCCGCCATGCCCATCGCCGAGCAGATCCGCGACGCCCTACCCCAACTGCGGCTGATCTGCCACTGCGGCGGCGGCAGCTTCAAGAGCCAATTCAAGCGCGCCGACCGCAGCGGAGCGACGGTCGCACTCGTCCTTGGCGACGACGAGCTAGCCCAGCAGCGCATCGGCATCAAACCCCTGCGCGCACCTAAAGGGCAAGACCCTCAAGCGAAGGCCGAGCAAACCAGCGTCGCCATCGAAGCCCTAGCAGCCAACCTACCCGCATATCTCTAACCACTCACCACTCACCACTCACCACTCACCTCTAACCAAGGACTCCCATGGCTGAGCTGACCACAGACGACGAAAAAGTCGAAGCGATCAAAAAATGGTGGAAGGAAAACGGCGTGGCGGTCGTCACCGGCATCCTCATTGGCCTAGCTGCTGTATTCGGCTGGCGCGCCTGGATCAATCACCAAGACCAGGTCGGACAGCGCGCCTCACTGGCCTTCGAGCAGCTCCTGATGGCCGCGAGCAGTGGCCAGCACGAATCGGCCATCAAGCAAGCCGAAGCCTTGGCCGACGACCACGCTGGAACCCCCTATGTCGCCTTGGCCGACCTCGCGCTGGCCAAGGTCCGCGTCGAGCAGAACGATCTTGAAGGTGCCGCCGCGGCCTTGCGCGCGGCCGTTGATCGAGCCCCAGACCCCAGTCTGGCAACCCTGGCCGCGTTCCGGTTGGCCCGCGTCTTGATTGCCAGCGATGCGCTCGACGAAGCACTCAGGGTCATCGAGCGCTATGATGACGGCGGTGCCTTCAGCGCCGACTTCGCCGGACTGCGTGGCGACATCGCACTCGCCAAGGGTCAAGTCGCGGAAGCGCGGACTGCCTATGAGGCTGCACGCGCCGGTCATGCGGGCCTTTCGCGGCTGATCGAGCTCAAGCTTCAAGATCTACCTGCCGCAGCCAACCCGGCCTCTTAAACAGCTTAAGCACCATGAACGCCCATCGCCCACTGCGCATTCAACGCCGGACACTCCTCATCGGCCTAGGTAGCGCCTTGCTACTGCAAGGCTGCGGCAGCCTCGGGCTGGGCTGGATGGGCCTGGGTCGCGAAAAAGACCCCCATCCGCCTACTGAGCTCACCAAGACCGCGCCGCAAGAGGTGCAGATACGCACCCTATGGACAACAGACATCGGCAAGGGCAACGACGGCCGCGCCCTTAGCCTAGACCCCGCAGTCATTGGCAATCGCGTCTACGCTGCCGACCACAGTGGCACCATCGCCGCACTCAACGCAGCCGATGGTCGCCTGCTTTGGGAGCGCAAGACGCGCATCCCCTTTAGCGGCGGTCCGGATGTTGATGGCGAGCGACTCGCGGTTGGCGCCTCCAACGGCGAGCTCTTGCTTCTCTCGACCCGAGACGGCAGCCAGCGCTGGCGCGTCCAACTTGGCAGCGAGATCCTCTCCGTGCCGCGCATCATCGGCGACCTCGTCGTGGTGCATACCATCGACGACAGCGTCTATGGTATCGACCTCAACGACGGCAGCGAGCGCTGGCGTTTCGGCTATCAGGCGCCGATCCTGACCCTGCGCGGCAGCAGCAGCCCAACCGCCGGCCCCGAAGGGATCATCGTCGGCGTCTCTAGCGGTCGCCTGGTCTATCTGGACCCAGTGCAAGGGCTACCGATCTGGGAGGTCGTGGTCTCGCCGCCCAGCGGCCGCACCGAACTCGAGCGCATCGCCGACATCGACACCGACCCGGTCGTGCTCGGCGACCAAGTCTTCGTCGCCAGCTTCAATGGCGATCTCGCCGCGGTCGAGATTAGCAGCGGCGCGGTACTCTGGCGGCGCGAGCTCTCCGCCCACGCCGGCTTGGCGGCAACCCCAGAAGCGCTCTACATCACCGACTCCAACGATCAGCTCTGGGCGGCTGACCCCACCGATGGCGCCGGACGCTGGCGCCAAGACGCCCTCCGCTATCGGCAGCTAACGGCGCCGGTCGTGATCGGCAACGCGCTCGCAGTGGGCGACCTCGAGGGCTATGTGCACTGGGTCTCTCGCCGCGACGGTCGCTTATTGGGCCGCGAGCGCGTCGCCAAGGCAGCGGTGGCCTCAACGCCGGTGGTCGCCGGTCAAACGCTCTACGTGCAGTTGGAGAATGGGACCATCGCCGCCCTGCGTGCAACCGGAGCCGCGAGTCGCGCCACCAGCCCCGCAAGTCCGAATGCCGAGTCGCCCATCCCCCTGGAGCGGAATTGACCCTTATGCTCCCGGTCATTGCACTGGTCGGACGACCCAATGTTGGCAAGTCAACCCTCTTTAATCGGCTCACCCGCACCCGCGATGCGCTCGTCGCTGACATCCCAGGGTTGACGCGCGACCGCAAATACGGTGTCGGCCGCGTGGGGCCGGCCCCCTATCTGGTGGTCGATACTGGCGGCATCAGCGGTGGCGACGGCATCGAGGCGCTGAGCGAGCAACAGGTGCGGATTGCCATCAGCGAGGCCGACCAGCTGCTGTTCTTGGTCGACACCCGCGATGGCACCACCCCGGGCGACCTGGAGATCGCCGCTCAACTGCGCCGCACCGGCAAGCCAGTCACCCTAGTCGCCAACAAGGTCGACCACCTAGACTGGAATCTAGCCGCCTCTGAGCTACACCAGCTCGGGCTCGGCGACCCGCAGCCGATCGCCGCCATCCAAGGTCGCGGGGTCTCGGCCCTCATGGCGCTGGTGCTGGAAAACCTTCCCAGCACTGAGGATTCAGCGCCCCGCGACGAGGATCAAGCCGCCACCCGAGTCGCGATCGTCGGGCGACCCAACGCCGGCAAATCAACGCTCATCAACCGGCTCCTCGGCGAGGAGCGTGTCGTCGTCTTCGACAGCCCCGGTACCACCCGCGACAGCATCGAGATTCCATTCGCCATTGGCGAGCGCCATTACAGACTCATCGATACCGCCGGCATGCGGCGCCGAGCGCGGATCAACGAGCCCATCGAGCATTACAGCGTGGTCAAGACGCTGCAGGCCATCGAGGCCTGCCATGTCGCGATCCTGGTGCTCGACGCCCATGCTGGGATCGGCGAGCAAGACGCCACCCTCGCCGCCCATCTCATCGACAGCGGCCGCGCGCTCGTCGTCGCCGTCAACAAATGGGATGGACTCACAGCGGATAACCGGGCAGCGCTAAAATCGACGATTGAGCGCCGACTGCCCTTCCTCGGCTTCGCCGAGCAGCATCTGATCTCCGCGCTGCATGGCAGCGGGGTCGGCCTGCTGTTAGAGGCGGTCGATCGCGCCTATGACAGCGCCATGCGCACCCTCCCGACACCGCTGTTAACACGGCTGCTAGAAGACGCCGTGCGCGAGCATTCGCCGCCCCTGGTGCATGGGCGCCGGATCAAGCTACGCTATGCCCACCAAGGCGGTCGCAATCCGCCGATCATCGTCATCCACGGCAATCAGACCGAGGCCCTACCCGAGAGCTATCAGCGCTATCTGATCAAACGCCTGCGTGATGCACTGCGGCTGCAAGGCACCCCGCTCCGCCTCGAGCTGAAGAGCGGCGCCAATCCCTTTGCCGGGCGCAAAAACGAGCTAACGCCGCGTCAGCGCCAGAAACGTGGCCGACTGCGCGCCTTCGCCAAACGCAAGCGCTAGCAGTAGCGTAGCAGTAACAGTAACAGCAGTAGCAGTAGCACAACTGAGCCATCAACCGCCGTTTTCAGGCTTAGGCTTAACCTGGGTTTATCGCTTAGCCCTCGTTTCCAGGCTGAACCTCGCTGTGCGGGATCAAGGCCAGAATCGCGGCGAGGGTTTGGCTCTGAATCTGCTCACGCAATTGAGCGGTACGGCTGGCGTCGGCCTGATCGGGATCGGCGCAGACCAGCTCGCAAAGGGCATCGGTCGGGGCCTCGAAATCGCAGTGGCCAGCATCCTCGATCCGCATCAAATGCGCCCGCGACGACGCCGCGAAGACCGCGCGCGCATTATCCTTGGCATTGCAAGCGCCCGGCTCCCCGGCCAGACCGATGAGCGGCTTATCCAAGCCAAGCGCGGCACGCTTGCCGATCCCTTGGGCATCGACCAGATCCAAGGTCACTGCCCCCAGGGCCTCAGGATCGTTGCGCGCAGCCACCAGCGCCGCCAGCGCACCGGCTGAGAAGCCGACATAGATCA
>POWB01000011.1 GCA_010912705.1 Halochromatium sp. | reverse complement strand
TCCGTACTTTCTTGAAGCGCCCCCATGGTGGGCGTCTCAGCGGCGGACTCCATTTGACAACATGACGCTATCTGTGGCGAAAAAATTCCTATCTGTATCGATCGTGCCTGCGGAATGTGCGACCTAAAGTCGCGCAGCGAGGAGTTTACGCGGCAGCTGCGCCAGCTAAGATGAAGAATGATGAAGGCTAGGACTCAAGGCGCAGGCGATAGCCAAAGCCCCTAACCGGCCAAATGATCAGATCGAGCATCTGCGCGTTTCTGAGCTTGCGCCGGATATTGCCGATGTGGACGTCGATGCTGCGATCGACCGCGGTGTTGAGTTCGCGCGCCATCAAGCGCTCGCGGCTGACCGCTCGACCATGCTGGTGCAGCAGCACCGCGAGGATACGTGCCTCGGTCTCGGTGAGGCTGATACAGGGTGGCGATGACCCTTCTCGGCAAAGGCTGAGTGCAGCGGTGTCTAGGCGGTAAGGACCAAGCTCGACCTTGCCATCGGTGGGGGCTGCGAGCGAGCGTCTGCGGAGGACAGCGCGAACGCGAGCGAGAAGCTCCTCGATCACGAAGGGCTTGGCGATATAGTCATCTGCACCAGCATCGAGTCCCTCAATTCGATCATGGAGGTCGTTACGGCCGGTGACGATGATGATGGCGGCTGCGCTGCTCGAGCCCAGCTCACGGGCTAGATCAAGGCCATCTTCGGCACCTAGGTTGAGATCGAGCAGGATCAGGTCGGCTTGGCTGCGGCGATAGGCATGGCGGAACTCCCGCCCGCTTGTGGCCAGGGTCACCTGATAGCCAGCCGCACTCAGATTGCGTTCCAGAGCACGTGCCATGCGTTTGTCGTCTTCAACGACGATGATGCTGGCTGGGTCTTCCGTCTTGACGGGATCATCCATCGGGCTGGGACTCCAAGAAGAGGTTGTCACGGTTGTCACTCAAGGATCGATGCCGGACCCAAGTATCTTGCCGTCGGTCGTCATCTGGATCAAATGCGATGCGGCAAGGCAGCATCAGCGGTTGCAGTATCCGCTCGCTCATCTGGCAGCCGGCAACTGCTTGTAGGGTCCGACGCGATCATAAAGAACTGTTAAGAACGGTTGCGTACCCTGCGATCATCATCGATGATAATAGATAACTTTATTGTCCACTAGAGCGCAACCGCTTCGCAGGCGGCTTGCTCGTCAGGATGACCAAGATGCGAATACTGATCTATCTACCGATTATCCATAGCGCGGAAGAGTTGGGCGGACTGGCCGGGGCCGTTGCTCAGGCGCGGGCTAGCGCGGCCACGCAGCAACAACATGAAGCGGCGATCAGCCTGGTCTGGGACCAGATCGAGCAGGTGCTAGGGACGCTTCCCATTGGTCCTTCAGGCTGGCGCCTCTACCAAGACGGCCTGCCGGTCTGTGAGCGGGAAAGGGCGATCGTCGATGAGCTTGCTGCCGGTGGCAGTCGCAATCATCGGCTCCTGCAGCAGCTGATCGAGCGCGGTGCTGAGCTCATGGGCACCGAGTCTGGCGAGCTGTTGGTCGACGAATACCAGCTGCAAAAACAGCTGCTTGCGATCGAAGCGCCGGATGCCGAGAAGGATGCCACGGCAGCGGCCTTATTGAGCCAGCGTGATGCCTGGATCGGTCATCGGATCAATCAGACGCTGCAGCAGGGCGAGGTGGGCATCCTCTTCATCGGGCTGCTGCATAACGTCGAAGCCCATCTCGACGCTGATATTCAGTTGCGGTATCCGGTTGGTAAGCCGGCGCTCAGTGCGGCGGAGGTTCAATGAGCGCGGCTGCAGGCCCCATCGAGGCTGGTCCAGAGGCCTTGATCGTCGATGACGATCAGGATCTTTGCGACATGCTGCGCCTGGTGCTCAGCCGTGGTGGCTTCGAGGTGCGCACGACCCACGACGGCAACAGTGCGCTGAGCTGTGTCAACCAGCGCATGCCCGACGTGATGTTGATGGATGTAAGGATGCCAGGGCCGGATGGGATGGAGGTGCTGCGGCGAGTGCACAGTAGCTATCCGCAGCTGCCGGTGGTGATGATGACCTCGTTTGCCGGGGTGTCGCAGGCAGTCGAGGCCATCAAGGCTGGCGCCGCGGACTACCTGCCGAAGCCCTTCGATAACCGGCATGCGGTGAGCTTATTGAAGCAGGTGGTCAAGCAGGCTGAGGGCAGGGCGCTTGCCGGTGCCGCTAGCCAGACATCGAGTGCCAGCGCCCAGATCAAGACCAACGCCAGCAAAGCGACCTCGCTGCAGAGTCATCTCAGGGCGACGATGGGATCAAGCCCGCGCGTGCAGCGGCTGGTGCGGGATATGGCCGCAGTTGCTGAGACCAATTTCTCGGTGATCATCCAGGGCGAGACCGGCACCGGTAAGGAGCTTGTCGCGCGCACTCTGCATGCGTTTAGCGCTCGCTCGGAGGGGCCGTTTATCGCGGTCGACTGCGGTGCCATCGCGGCGTCGCTGCTCGAGAGCGAGCTGTTTGGGCATGAGAAAGGCGCCTTCACCAGCGCCGATAGCCGCAGTATCGGCAAATTCGAGGCGGCCGCCGGGGGCACGCTGTTCTTGGATGAGATCGGCAACATGCCACTGCAGGCGCAGGCCTCGATGTTGCGGGTGCTGCAGGAGCGGGTGCTCTACCGGGTGGGCGGTCAGCAGCCGATCAAGATCGATGCTCGGGTGCTGGTGGCCACCCACGAGGATCTGCAGCAGGCCGTCGAGGACGGTCGTTTTCGCGAGGATCTCTGGTATCGGCTGAATGAGTTTCAGCTCTCTGTGCCGCCGTTACGTGAGCGGCGTGAAGACATCCTGCACCTCGCGGAGCAGTTTCGCCGGCAGGCCGAGATCGATCTGGCGAAGCCGGTGTCGGGCTTCACTGCGGCCGCGCAGCAGCGCCTGCTGGCCTTCGACTGGTCCGGCAATGTGCGCGAACTGCGAGCGGTGGTCAGGTGCGCCGCGCTGCTCGCCGAGGAGCAGATCGATGTTGAGCATATCCGGCTGCGGAGCCGGGACCGCTCGGTGCTGGCAGCGGCCGGTGCGCCGGTGACCGCCGCGCAGGCGCTGCCCGTCGGTGAGCGCTCGATGCGCGAGATCTTATTAGACAGCAAGCAGCAACTAGAGCGCGCACTCTTGGATAAGGCCCTGGGATTGGCGCATGGCAATAAGGCCGAGGTCGCACGGCTGCTGCAGGTCGATTACAAGACGATCTATAACAAATTGAAACAATTCGGACTACAGCATCAGCAAGGTGAATGATGAGTGATCGATCGCAGGCGGGTGGCGGTATCGAAGGTGTGCTGCATGGTCTTGGTGACTTGGTTGAGAAGCTAGGGCAACTGGCCGAGACCGGCGAGCAGCTAAAACGCAGTGGTCAGTTTGATCTGCAGTCCGATAGCGGTCAGGACGTGAAGGCCGTCTATGGGTTTTCGGTCAGGTTTGGTGCTGGCGGCGATGGCGCAACCGCAAGCGAGCCGAAGGTAGAGCCCTTTGGCAATGTGCGCCGCGATGAGCACACCGGTGTCTCGGTGGTGCAGGAGGTGACTGAGCCGATGATCGATGTCTTCGATGAACAGGATCACCTCAAGGTGGTCGCAGAGCTGCCGGGGATTGCCGATGAGGATGTCAAGCTGGAGCTGGACGAGGACATCTTGCTGCTGCAGGCCGAGCGTGGGGCCAAGAAGTACCGCAAGGAGGTCCTGCTGCCGCGTGTCTGCAATCCGAACAAGCTGGTCTATAGCTGCCGCAACGGCATCCTCGAGATCCGCTTGACCTAAATCGGGCGGGCGCGCTAACGCTCATTTCACCCGCTCATTTCACCCGCTCATTTACCACAGGGAGACAACGATGTCCGAGCCACTGAAGCTCAAGGTTGCCGAAGCCCTTCCCAAAGACGCCGGGCGCGGTTATGCGCGTCTCGATCCGGTCGATATCGACCGACTCGGTTTGGAGCTCGGCGATATCGTGCAGATCAAGGGCTCTGGCATGAGTGTCGCCAAGGTGATGCCGGCCTATCCGCAGATGCGCGGTCAGGGCTGTGTACAGCTCGATGGCATCACGCGCAAGAATGCCGATGTGGCGGTGGATGAGCAGGCGCTGGTGCAGCCGCTGCCCTGGCAGCCGGCGCGACAGGTGGTGCTGATTCCTAATACGGTCAAGCCCGGAAAGCGCGATCTGGACTATATTGGCGGCCTGCTCGACGGGCTGCCAGTGGTCAAGGGCGATCTGGTGCGCGCCCCGCTGTTCGGTAGCCGATCGGCGGACTTTACCGTCGCCGACTGCGATCCGAGCGGGGCGGTGGTCATCAATCCAACCAGCTCGCTGGTGATTGGCAAGCGCAGCGGGGGCGCCACAGAAGCCCCGCCCAGCACCACCATGACCTACGAGGATGTCGGTGGCCTGCGCAGCCAGGTGCAGCGCATTCGGGAGATGATCGAGCTACCGCTGCGCCATCCGCAGGTGTTCGAGCGGCTCGGCATCGATGCGCCTAAGGGGATCTTGCTGCATGGTCCGCCCGGCTGCGGCAAGACCCTGATTGCGCGCATCATTGCCCAGGAGAGTCACGCCAACTTCTTTAGCGTGAGCGGGCCGGAGATCGTGCATAAGTTCTATGGCGAGAGTGAGGCCCATCTGCGCAAGATCTTCGAGGAGGCGGCGCGCAAGGGGCCGAGCATCATCTTCATGGACGAGATCGACGCCATAGCGCCGCGCCGCGATAAGGTGGTCGGCGATGTCGAAAAGCGCATCGTGGCGCAGCTGTTGGCACTGATGGATGGCTTGACGCGGCGCCAGAATCTGATCGTGATCGCGGCGACCAACCTGCCGAATGCGATCGATCCGGCCTTGCGTCGGCCTGGGCGCTTCGATCGCGAGCTGGCGATCCCGATTCCGGATCGCATTGGTCGCCGCGAGATCCTCGAGATCCATAGTCGCGGCATGCCGCTGAATGAGGATGTGGCGCTGGCGCAGCTGGCGGAGATCACCCATGGCTTCGTCGGGGCGGATCTCGAGGCGCTGTGTCGCGAGGCGGCGATGAGCACCTTGCGCCGTCTGCTGCCGGATATCGGTATCTCGCTGGCGGAGATGCCGATCGATCGGCTCGCCGGTGTGACCGTTGATATGGAGGATTTTGTCACCGCGCTGCGCGAGGTCGAGCCCTCGGCGATCCGTGAGCTGTTTGTCGAGGTGCCCGATGTGCGCTGGGACGATGTCGGCGGTCTGGATGCGATTCGACAGCGTTTGGTGGAGGCGGTCGAGTGGCCGCTGAGCTATCCGCAGCTGTTTGAGCAGGCCGGTGTGCGCCCGCCGAAAGGGCTGTTATTGGCGGGTCCGCCCGGGGTGGGCAAGACCATGATCGCCAAGGCGGTAGCGAATGAGAGCGGGGTCAATGTCATCGCCGTGAAGGGTCCGGAGCTGATGTCGCGCTACGTCGGTGAGTCTGAGGCCGGGGTGCGGGAGCTGTTTCATAAGGCGCGTCAGGCGGCGCCCTGCATCATCTTCTTAGATGAGGTGGATGCGGTGGTGCCGGCGCGCGGTGCCGGCGCGACCGATTCACATGTGGCGGAGCGGGTGCTGAGTCAGTTCCTGGCCGAGCTGGACGGGCTGGAGGAGCTGAAGGGCGTGTTCGTGCTGGGCGCCACCAACCGCGCTGATCTGATCGATGCGGCCATGTTACGCCCCGGTCGCTTCGATGAGGTGGTGGAGATTCCGCTGCCGACCGAGCTGGATCGGCGCGCCATCCTTGGCGTGCATCTGCGCGGTAAGCCGGGGGCTGAGGCGGTGGATGTCGAACAGCTCGCGATCAGTACCGATGGTGCTAGTGGTGCTGGGCTGGCGGCGATCTGCAATCGCGCGGCGCTGCGGGCGATTCGCCGGGCCGTGGCGCAGGGCGGTGGTGATCCGCTGGCGGTGGCGGCGGTGCAGCTGGAGCTAGAGGACATCAACAGCGCGCTGCAGGATCTGATGGGCGCGGATGTCTGTTGATGAGGGAGCAGATGAGGATGCATGCCGCTAACCTACCGGCAGCCGGCGAGGCACTCTATCTCTATGGGGTGGTGCGCGACGCCGAGCCAATGCGGTTGGATATGCCGGCAATGGATGCGACGCGGCCGTTGGTGGCGCTGCGCCATGCCGGTTTGACGGCGATTGTGAGCGCGGTGCCGCTAGCGGAGTTTCGTGGGCCGCAGGGCGAGCAGAATTTTGCCGATCTCGGCTGGCTGGGGCCGCGCGCCTTGGCGCATGAGGCCGTGATCGAGCGGTTGATGACGCAATGCACCGTCTTTCCGCTGCCGCTCGGTACCCTATTTTCGTCGACGCAGGCGTTATGGGAGGCCTTGGATGCCCAGCGCCAGCAGATCGAAGCGGCCTTGGAGCGACTGCAGGGGTGCCGCGAGTGGGTGGTCCAAGGATTGTTGGATCGGGAAGCGGCACTGGATGCGCGGCTGGATGAGGCGATCGCGAGCGGGCGTTATGTGCCGGCGACCTCATTGGGTCGGCAGCATCTGGAGAAGCAGCGCCTGCGGCGTGAGCTGGCGCGCGATCTTGATGACTGGCTGTGGACGCGCACTGCGCCCTTGGCCGAGACCTTGCGTCAGCAGTGTGCGGGTTTTTGTGAGCGGCGCCTCCTCGCCGATCAGGGATGGGTCTTCAATTGGGCGGTGCTGGTGCGGCAGCAGGAGACCGCGCGCTTGCATCAGATCCTCGACGAGGCGCGTGCGATCTATGCGGCCTCTGGCTTGCGTCTGCTCTGTAAGGGGCCTTTGGCACCCTATAGCTTCTGTGGCGAGCCGCGCTAAAGCAGTCATGGCACTCATGCTCTATTGCATTGGCGCCGATCCCGGCGCAATGTCGTCGCGGCGGTTGGCTGCGGATGAGACGGATGCGGCGCATGGGGCGATCGATGCACGGGATACCCCCTTGCAGACAATCTCGGCGCATGGCTTGACGGCCTGGGTCGGCGCGATCGCAGAGGTTGCGCAAGATGCGCAAGCGGCACTCGCCTTCGGCCGCGCGATCGAGGCCTTGCATCAGAGGATGACCCTGATCCCGTTGCGTTATGGCTGTCTGTTTGCCGATACCGCTGCCGTAGAAGCGCACCTAGGCGCACAGCAGCATCACTATAGGGCACTGCTCGAAGCGCTCAAGGGCTGTGTCGAGCTGAGTCTGCGGATTCCGGTGGCGACTGCGGAGGCTGGCTTGGATGCAGGTCTGGATGCGGGCCTGGATGCGGGCTTGCGGATGGACTTGGGGCCGGCGAGGGACCGGGACTCCGACGAGGCAGCGGGTGCTGAGCTGCGGCCTGGATACTCCTATCTGCTTGAGCGCAAACGGAGGCTTGCCGCGGAGCAGGCGGCCGTGCGCGCGGCTGAGGCGCTTGGTCAGCGGTTGACTAGTCTGGTGCGACGGCGCGACATCGAATCGGGCTGGTTTGCGGGGCAGGCGATGGTCTCGGCACATTATCTGGTGCCGCGGGAACAGTTGCAGCAGGTGGAGAGGGTGCTGCAGGAGGCCGCGCTGCGCGGCGCTGCAGAGATCGACTCCGCGCCCTGGCTGTTGAGCGGGCCTTGGCCCCCCTATCATTTTGCTGCGCTCGCGGAGCCCCCGCCAGCCGGCTCGACAGATCATCATGTCTAACCCCAATGATCAGGACAGCCTACCCCTTGGCTATCAACAACTGCTCGATGGGATTCCCTCGACCGTCTTGATGGTCAGCGAATCCTTGCGCATTTGTGCCGTCAATCAGCATTTTTTGGAGAAGAGCCGCCGCTCTGAGCGCGATACCATCGGGCGCCGGATTATGGAGGTCTTTCCGCGCGTCATCCTAGAGCGCACCGATCTGCAGGCCAACATCGAGCAGGTCTTCCGCAGCGGCCAGCCGATGCGCGGGGAGCAGATGAGTTATCGTGCGCCAGGCATTTCCAGGCGGGTCTATTTCTACTCGATCGTACCCCTGTCCTGTGACAACGGATCGAAGCGGGTGATGCTGTTCGTGGAGGATGTCAGCGAGCGGGCTCGTCTATCGGAAGAGGTGCGCCGGGTCGAGCGGCGTCTGGCGTCGGTAGTCGAAAGCGCCAGTGATATCGTGCTCTCGACCGATAACGAGGGCCGCATCCGCACCTGGAATACGGCCGCTGAGACCCTGTCAGGATTATCGGCTGCTGATGTCTTCGGTCGCTGGTTTGCGCAGCTCTGTGCCGATGAAGACTGCGAGGAGGCCTCAAGGGTGCTGGCGCAGATCAAGGCCGGCAGCCAGTCGCAGACGGCGGAATGGCGATTGCCGACCGGCGCTGGACAGTCGCTGTTGGTGTCCTGGGTGTTCTCGGCGATGCGCGATGACTATGGCGAGATGATCGGCATGGTGGCGGTAGGGCGTGATCTCACCGAGCGGCGAGAGCTGGAGATGCATCTGCGCCAATCGCAAAAGCTGGCGGCACTCGGGGTGATGGCCGGTGGCATCGCGCACGAGATCCGCAATCCCTTGTCAACCTGCTACTCCGCCGTGCAGTTTCTGGATGATCCGGATCTGGATGAGGATCTGCGCCGTGAATGCATCGATAAGATCAAGGCCAGTGTCGAGAAGGCCTCGGGCATCATCGAGAATCTGCTGCGCTTTGCGCGGCCTTCGGCCGATGACGAGATGCAGGAAACCGATTTATGTGCTGTGCTGCAGGATACGGCCGAATTAGTGACCAATCAGGTCAAGGTCCAGCAGATCAGTTTGACATTGAGCCTCGAGGTTCCTCATCTGCAGCTGCGGGCGATCCCGAATCTCCTGCAGCAGGTGTTCTTGAATCTGCTCTTGAATGCCATTAACGCCATGCCGGATGGCGGCGAGCTGCGGGTTGATCTGCGTCAGGTGCAGAACCTGGCCCTGGTTGATGTGACTGACACCGGTGTCGGCATTCCGAGCAGCGAGCTACAGAAGATCTTCGACCCTTTCCATACCAGTCGACAGACGCCAAACGGCACCGGACTCGGGCTGTCGATCTGCTATTCCATCATCCAGCGCCATCTCGGCTCGATCAGCGTGACCAGTCGAGTGGGTGAGGGAAGTACCTTCCGTGTTCAGCTGCCGATCCTGTGATAAGGGTCACAGCGGCTTGACCAATGCGCGAGGTCAGCGTCCTACTGGTCGATGACGAGCCCGATATTTGCTGGGCCATCAAAGCACTCCTGCGTCCTCCAGGTTATCGGCTACTGAGTCTGAACAGCGGCTCAGAGGCCCTGTCGCGACTTCAGCAGGAGTCCTTCGAGCGCATCATTTTGGATGCCAAGCTCCAGGATATGAATGGGCTGGACTTGGCAGAGCGCATTCGCCTGCTCAATCCAAATGCCTGGATTGTGCTGGTCTCGGCCTTCTATTACCGCGACGACCAGGCGGTGATCGCGGCCTTGAGGGAGGGCAGCATTCAGCGCTTTGTGGCCAAGCCTTTCTCGCATCAAGCACTGCTGGACGCGCTCGATCCTGAACGGTCAGCGGCAGAGGGTGCTGGCGAGCCGCTTGCTGGCCGTTAATAATTCTCAATCACTAGGGCTTGGTCGCCATACCTATGGAATCTGTTCCATGGTATTTCGATCAGTAGATGAGCCGCTGGTCCCTATGAATCATGCTTGCCTGACCACCGAGTCTTTTTAAATCAACAGCTTGCATTTTGTTTGTCACCTGCTCCGATCTTGGCCCATGCATTGCACCCTTATCACTGACAGCGCAACCGCACTGTCTCTGAAGTCAAATGCGCTTTGCCGCATAGGAGTAGATACATGGCTAACATCGCAAAATCCACTGACTCTTCAAGTCTGGCCGAAGTTGTTGATCGCATCCTCGACAAAGGTATCGTGGTTGATGCGTGGGTCAAGGTCTCGCTGGTTGGTATCGAGTTGCTCTCGGTCGAGGCCCGCGTGGTCGTGGCCTCGGTTGAGACCTACCTCAAATACGCTGAGGCCATTGGCCTGACCGCCAGCGCTGCAGCACCTGCCTGACATCATGGCAGCCTCGGGGTGAGTTGACCCGGTTGATGAGCCTCTGAGGAAGTCCCGCGCGTCGGTCCGCCGACAGCGGGACTTGTTGTTCTTGGATTGGCCTGAGGAGACAGATGATGGGCAAGATTTTAGATGAGATGACGCATCTGCGCGGCGACATCGATCGCGCGCGCGAGGGTCGCGTGCAGGCGCAGCAGGCGCGCTCCGAGCAGCTTGCGGACCAGGCATCGGCGGTTGAAGGCCTACTCGCCGGCTTTGCCGCGGCGCGAGCCAACCAGAGTGCGGCTGACCGCGCCTCGCGTCAGCAGTTTCTCGCTGGCTTGGGACAAGATATCAACGCCTTGAGCCAAGGCGTGCGCGACATGATGCAGGATCTGCAGCAAGCCAGGACCGAGCAGGCGGCGGCTGCGGCCGAAGAGCGCCGCGCCCAGGTCGAGGCGATTGCCGATGACATTCGCGGGACGCTTGGCGATTTCAAACAGACGATGATCGCTTTTCGCTCCGATTACCTGGCGTCCGTCAACGAGGATGCCTTTGCGCGTGCTGGCTTTGTCGCTGATACCGCGACTCAGGTTGCTGATCTGCTTGGTGGCTTCAGGCAGGAGCGCAGCGAACAGGCTGCCGCTGATGTTCAGGCGCGACTTGCTTTCATTCGGGATCTCAGCAGCCAGGTTGCTGCGTTCCAGAACTCGGTGGCTGAGGATCTTGCTGGGGTGCGGCACTTGTTCGGTGGGGCCTCTGAGATCGCCAGTCGTTCAGCCAAGCCTGCATCGAGCTCGGCGGCGGCAAAAAAGCCGGCTACCGCGCCATCGGCAGCACCAACCAAACAGGCGGGGGCGCATGAGCAAGCCCAGCCGGTGGCCAATGAGTCGGTGACCAATGGTAGCAAGGCTCCGGCAACCGCACGCAAACCGAAGAAGCCAAGTGCTCAACAGGACGCAAAGGCGAAGGAGTCGAAAGAATCGACAGCAGGCGACTGAGGGATCGATGCCTGAGCGCTGATCGCGACCTGATGCCTCGGGTTGCCAAGATCAGCGCTGACCCGTCCTGGCCTGATTTGATTGGGCCGTTTTGCTGATCTCTTGATGTGCGCTGAGCCTGGAATTGAAAGATGACCTTGGAAAGTCTGCGACCCGATGTCGGTCTGAATGATGACGATCTCGTTGTCCCCGAAGCGAGCGAGACCTTTGTCTCCACACCCTATGTGGAGGAGGTGACGAATCGAGCGCTGGTCTATCTGCGGGCCGGTTATCCAGTGCATCTTGCCGGCCCTTCCGGGACCGGTAAGACCACCATGGCCTTCCATTTGGCCGCGCTCTGGGGGCGGCCGGTGACGCTGATCCATGGTAATGATGAGTTTAGCGTCTCTGATCTCATCGGCACCAATGATGCCGGCTATCGGCGCAGCAAGGTGGTTGATAATTACATCCACTCGGTGGTGCGCACCGAGGAAGAGATGCGGCAGATGTGGGTCGATAATCGGCTGACGACGGCCTGCCGCAATGGCGATACGCTGATCTACGATGAGTTCAACCGCTCACGGCCAGAGGCGAACAATGTGCTGCTCTCGGTGATGTCGGAGGGGATCTTGAACCTGCCGGGATTGCGCACGGCGGGAGAGGGCTATCTGGATGTCGGCAGCGATTTTCGCGCCATCTTTACCTCTAATCCTGAAGAATACGCCGGCACGCACAAGACCCAGGATGCGCTTGCGGATCGAATGATCACGATCCGTCTGAATCCGCCGGATCGCGATACCGAGATCGAGATCGTCAAGGCCAAGGCGGGCATCGATGAGTTTGAGGCTGGTCATATCGTTGACATCATTCGCGAGCTGCGTGGCAGTGGCGAGAACAAGACGCGACCGACCCTGCGCGCGGGGATTGCGATTGGCAAGATCCTCGGCATGGTCAATGGCCGTGCGCGCTTTGGTGATCGCTTCTTCCATGGCGTCTGTTATGACGTGGTCAGCACTGAAAGCGCGAAGGTTCTGCATGATGGGCAGTCGATCTTTCATCAATTGGTCGACAGCGTGATCAAGCAGGTCTGTCCGCCGGTGGCGGCTGGGCCGCGCGCGGAGGCTGCCGGTAGTAGCGCGTTGAGCGATGACGTTGTCGTCGCTTTGGGCGGCAAGCCAAATCTGATCAGGAGTCAATGATGGCAATCAAGACAACACGCCCACCACGCACCTTAAGCGACATCAAGACGGTTGCAGGACGAAGCTCGAACAAGAATCAACGGCGCTATGCCAGTTATTTTCAATTGGGTGCACTAGAGTTCGAACGTTATCGTCGGGGGCTCGAGCGGGATGCGGCGCAGGGGCGGATCGAAGGCATCAATGAGCGCCTTGGTGAGATCGAGACTGAAATGCAGGGCCTGTTGGTCGATGCCGGGGTAGAAGGGGTAGAAGGCGTACAAAGATCGACCAAACGGGGTGCTCGCGCGCCCGCTGGCAGTCGCTCGGAGACCTGCAGTCGGGCCACCTCGGGCGAGCCAACTGGCCAGCCCCGTGGACTACGCATCCGCTATTGAAATGCAAGCCTAAACCGCGATCAAACAATCCGCAGGATCATCATGGCTCAGAAATCGAAATCGCAGGGCGGCAAGTTTATCTATGCGCTGGTCGATGTTGGTGATGAGGCGCCCGCTTATCGCGTGACCGGACTGAATAAGGAGCGAGTCTATGGTCTGAATGCGGGCCATATCGGCGCGGTCGTCAGTGATATTCAAAGTGCCCGTGTGCGCCCGGAACGGCGCCATCTGATGGCGCATCGGGCCGTGCTTGCTCATCTCTTGGAACTGGGCACCGTATTGCCAATGCGTTTCGGCGTCATTGCAACCAGTGCCACGGCGGTACAGACCTTATTGAGCAGTAATCGTGCCGCGATCGAGGAGCAGTTACAGCGGGTGCGGCAGCGCGTCGAGATGGGGCTCCGCGTCTCCTGGGACGTCGGTAACATCTATGAGTATTTCGTCAGCATGCATCCCGTCCTGCGCGAGATGCGTGATTACGTGATGCAAGAAGAGCATAACCGACGCGAAGAGAAGATTGAGCTAGGGCGGATGTTCGACCGCTTGGTGCAGGAAGAGCGCGAGCGGCATACCGCAGCGGTCATCGAGGTGTTACGCGGCTATTGTGAAGAAGTGGTCGCGAATCCCCCTAAGCATGAAAAAGAGGTGATGAATCTGGTTTGTCTGGTCGACAAAGCAGGACAGGCCGAGTTCGAGAAAGGAGTGTTTGAGGCCTCAAAGCGATTCAATAACGACTTTCTGTTTGATTACAACGGCCCTTGGGCACCCCATAATTTCGTCGATCTCGATCTGCAGACAGCCTCTCGGCCGGCGAATCGAGCGGCGGTCGGCTAGGCAGTCGCTGCGTGACAGCCCGGCCAGTCACAGGATGAGGCCGGTACTGTGCTACTGATTGATGACATCCTCCTCAGCCCCTATCGCGGTCTGTTCTGGGTATTTAAGGAGATCCATAACGCCGCGCTCGAAGAGGTGGAGGGCGAGGCGGCCCGAATTCGCAACGAGCTTACTGACCTCTACATGATGCTCGAGACCGAGCAGATCGATGAGGAGGAGTTCGACCGCCGCGAGGGACCGCTGCTTGACCGGCTCGACGAGCTCGAGGCGGATGAAGCGCCAGATGAGGACGATGAGGATGCTGAAAATCTAGATGCTGAAGATCTAGATGATGAAGATCTAGATGATACGGATGCGGATGCGGATGCGGATGCGGTTAATGAGGTTTCGGAGGCGAATGATGAGGATTCGGAAGATAACGAGGCCGACAGCGAGGATGGCGAAGACGACTGGGAAGGCCGCGAATGACTGTGACGACACAACCTGAATTCTTGCATGACCCCGCATTGGCGCTGCTCTATTTTGGCGGCAAAGGTGGGGTGGGTAAGACCACCTGCGCCTGTGCCGCGGCCTTGCAGATCGCCGAGCAGCGGCCCACAGAGTCAATGCTGCTGCTGTCGACCGACCCTGCCCATTCGCTCAATGATGCGCTGGCTGGAATGTCGCTTCCGGCCAATCTCGAGACCCTTGAGCTGGATGCTGCTGCCTCGCTTGCGCGCTTCAAGCAGCAACATCGCGCCAAGCTGGAAGAGATCTCCAGCCGTGGCACGCTGTTCGACGAGGAGGACATCCAGGCGTTGATGGAAATGGCGCTGCCGGGCATGGATGAGCTGGCGGCCTATCTGGAGATGGCCGATTGGATCGAGCAGCAGCGTTACGACTGCATCATCGTCGATACGGCACCGACCGGACATACCCTGCGCCTGCTGCAGATGCCGGAGCTGATCAGCCGCTGGATCAGGGCATTGGATGCGCTGTTGGCAAAACATCGTTATCTACGTCGGCGCTTCAAGCAGGATCAGAGCCAAGATCATCTCGATCGCTTCCTGCTCGCGCTCGACGGCAGCCGCCGTGCCATCGCGGCGCTGATCGAAGATGGCAGGCGCTGTCGCTTCATCCCGGTGATGCTCGCTGAGTCGATGAGTGTGGAGGAGACCGCGGATCTGCTGCGGCTGCTCGATGCGCAGGGTATCGGGACTCAAGAGCTGGTAGTCAATCGACTGCTGCCGGAAACTGATTGTGCGCTCTGTCGGCTAGAACGACGTCGTCAATTGCGCGCGCTAGCGGCCTTCGATCAGCTTGGCCGCGAGGTCAGGCTCTGGGCGCTACCGCTGCTTGCTGATGAGCCCCGTGGTCAAGCCCTGACGGGGCTCTGGTCGCAGGTGCAACTGTTGGCGCAGGGCGAGCGAACCGATGCTGTGCGCGCAGACGAGGCGCTAGCGACCGAGACCGAGACCGAGACCGAGACCGAGCACAAGCCTAAGCCCGAACTGCCGACGCAAGTGATCGCGCCGGCGCCGTTGCCGCCGGCATGCCTGCGCCTGCTGATGCTGGCGGGGAAGGGTGGCGTGGGTAAGACCACCCTCGCCAGTGCGACGGCGCTGCGACTGCTGGCGGAGCGGCCTGAGCAGCGCATCCTGTTGTTTTCGACCGATCCGGCGCATTCACTGGCGGACTGTTTTGGGCAGGCGCTAGGCCCTGAGCCGGTCTCGGTCTGTGCCGGCCTCGATGCCCAGGAGATTTCGGCGGAGCAGGCCTTTTCCGCGCTGCGGCAGCGGTATCGCGATGAGCTGCGCGGCTTTCTTGCCGACACATTGAACAATCTGGACATCACCTTTGATCGCGAGGCGATGGAGCATCTGCTGGATCTGGCGCCACCGGGACTCGATGAGCTGATGGCCCTGACCCGAGTGATGGACCACCTTGATGGCGGTCACTACGATCTTGTGGTCCTCGACACCGCGCCCAGCGGCCATACGCTGCGTCTGCTTGAGCTGCCGGAGTTGATCTATGACTGGCTGAAACTGTTTTTCCAGCTGCTGCTGAAGTATCGCCAGGTGTTGCGCGTGCCCGCGCTGTCACAGGATCTGGTGGAGCTATCGAAGGCGGTCAAGCGGCTGCGCGCACTGCTGGCCGACCCGCAACAGGCGGCCTGTTATCTGGTCAGCGTGCCGACGGCGCTTGGACTGGCCGAGACCGAGGATCTGGTTGCCGGCTTCGAGCGCCTGCAGATTCAGGTCGCGGCGCTGTTTATCAACCAGCTCACACCGGCCGCCGGCGACTGCTCTCTCTGCACTGCCTTGCATGCACGAGAGGAGCGCGAGCTGGCGCAGGCGCGGCGGCGCTTTCCTGACTTGCAGCAAACGCTGGTCTATCGGCAGGCCGATCCAGCGGGGCTTGAGGCGCTTGAGCATCTGGGTGATGCCCTCTATAGCCCGACACGGAGGCCGGTATGAGCGCGCCGAGCGACGAGGGTCGATCCGCTGAGCCTGGTGTGAGCGGTGCAAGCATCGGCATCGCTGCTGGCACCACGAGCGGTGGCAGTCAGGGGCTGGGTCAAGATCAAGATCAAGATCAAGATCAAGATCAAGATCTCGTTAATGGCACTGGCGGGGCGAGGACGCCCAGAGCCGAGCAGCAGCACATCTCGCTGTGCGAGGCGCTGGATCGTATCCTGAACAAGGGCGCTGTGGTGGTGGCTGATCTGACCATCTCGGTTGCCGATATCGACCTTATTTACATCAATCTGCAGGCGTTAATCACCTCGGTCGAGACCGGGCGGCGATTGCAGCAAGAGGCGGCTCATGAACGACAATCCATCGACGACAGCAAGCCCTAAACAACCTCAGAGGGTGCTGCCGGATGCGCTGGACAGGTCGCTGCAGACGCCTGCCGCCTCCTCGGTGGGTGGCCGCAAGCGCCTGGAGATCGATGGCGAGCGCGTGCGTGATGGCTTGGCGCAATTGGTGCTGACGCTGATCAAGCTGCTGCACGAGCTGCTGGAGCGACAAGCGATTGCACGGATGGACTCTGGCTCGCTGACTGAGGAGGAGATCGAGCGGCTGGGGCTCACGCTGATGCGTCAGGCCGATGAGCTGGCACGCGTGCGCGAGGTCTTTGGCCTACGCGACGAGGATTTGAATCTCGACCTCGGCCCGCTGGGCCGACTGCTCTAAGGAGGCATCATGGCCACCAATCAACGCAATCTGACCCATGCGACCGACAGCACAACCGTCGCCGACCTGCTTGAGCGCTTGCTGGATAAGGGGGTTGTGATCGCGGGCGATATCCGGGTCAAACTGGTCGAGGTGGAACTGCTGACGATCGAGGTGCGGCTGTTGATCTGCTCGGTCGATCGCGCCGTCGAGATGGGTGTCGACTGGTGGCGTGGCAACCCGACCTTCGACACCAAGGCGCGTGACCCACAGCTGAACACCCCGGGGCTAGAAGAACGGCTCGCTCGGCTAGAGGCAAAGCTCGAGCCTCCAGCGTCGTCAGAGTGAAGCTGACGAAAAAGAACGCCGTCTGATCCACAAGCTCAAAGGCGTTGCCGGCAACCTCGGCGCCGAGGCGCTGCAACGGGCCTGCGCATGCCTGGGAAGCCAGCGCTAAGCAGTGAACTGCCGATCCCGAGGCGCAGGCCGTCGTAGAGCGCGAGTTCGCCTGCGTGCTCGCCGTGATCGCAACCCTGCCCGCTCGCGCTGGAGGCCGAACGCTTGCTGCTCGAGTGCGCCTGCTTGCGCCGCGAGGCTCAACAGCTGCAAGCTGCCCTAGAGGACTCCGACTTCGAGACGGCGCAGACACTGCTCGACGAGATCAGGACCGCTGAGGCGGCGGATCAGCCATGAGCTCACCACCGGCGCGCCGCGGGCACTAAATGAGAATCACGTCACAGCAGACGAGACGTATTTTCAGCTATGACCATCGCTCCTGATATCCAGACACCTGATCCACGGCAGTTGTAAGCTAGCGACATATCTGAGTCTGGCAATCACGGCTAATGGCTATATAGAAGCAATCAGGACGCTGCGTTCGGCGGTATCCGACAATGTCGAGCACAGCAGGGGGCAGAGTCTTTGAGCCGCTGATGAAATCTCCACTCAGGCACCTACCCTCGGTCGATAAGCCGCTCCCCTGGGCCATTTGTCTCCTGTTGTTGTCGTTGGCCGCCTTGGCCGGCAACGTCGCCCATTTACCCCTGTTCTTCGGCGTCGACCTGCTCTTTGGCTCCATCGTCGCATTTCTTGCTCTAGTCTGGCTTGGTCCGGCTGCAGGCGTATTCGTCGCCTTTGTGGCTAGCTCGTATACCTGGCTGATCTGGGACCACCCGTACGCGATCTTGATCTTTACCCTCGAACTCGCTGCCGTCGCCTGGGCGCGGAGAAGGGTGGCGTGGGCGAAGACCCTGCCCCTAGCGGCACTCGATGCCCTGTACTGGATGCTGATTGGGATTCCCCTTGTGCTGCTGGCCTACCGGTTCGCATTGCACATGGAGTGGTCCGCGGTTTGGTTGATCGCGTTTAAGCAGGCATTCAATGGCGTCCTGAACGCGGCCGTCGCGGCGGCGCTGCTGTTGGTTGGCGATGCGTTCTTTGGGCCGCGCCGCAGCGTGCGCTTGCGAGATGTCGTCTTTTCCCTATTGTTGCTTGGGATGTTGCTGCCATCCTTGCCGCTCGTGGCCTGGGAGGTCCGCTCTATCAAGGCTTTGCTTGAGCGGGAGGCCGCGTCGGAGGTGCGCGCCCTCATCGAGGGTGTCCTGATTGGGAAAGGCGCGAACACTGCGGTTGCTTTACCGGTCGAGCGCGAGCAGCTCGTGGCAGCTGTCAACCAGAGCCTCCAGGCGGTCGCGCAACGGTCTTCCACACTGACCGTCAGCGACGCCCGCTTGGTTCTTACGCGCCGGACAGGTGAGGACTCGATCGTTCCCGATGCGATCAACCTGAGTACGTCGCCGGGGCGGGTCGTGCCTACCACTGTTGATCATTTGTACCTATGGATCCCTGAGCAGCGCTTTGCGTCCAGAATGGCCAAGTGGCGCGCAACGCGTTACCTCGTCGAGATGCCGCATCTGCCAATCCCGGCAGGCCAATCGCTGGCTGTCGAGTATAGCGCCGGCCCGGTCATCGACCGCCTGCAGGCGGTGTCGAGTCGCTTCATGTTCTTGCTCTTGCTCTTTGGCCTTGTTGCAAGTTTTGTCTCGGTCGTGTTGACACAGCGCTTGACGGTCGCGTTAAAAGGTCTTTTTGAGCTGACAGGGGAGTATCGAAAGATCGCCACGGGCGACTTCAAGCTGCCCGAGATCCGAAGAAGCCGTGTATCGGAGATCGAGGAGCTCTTCAGCACGACAGCCGAGATGGCCGTCACCTTGAATGCCAGCTTCAGCGCGCTCGACGAGAATGAACGCCGCCTGTCCGACATCATCCGCGGCACCAAGGTGGGGACCTGGGAGTGGCGCATTGATACCGGCGAAACCCACTTCAACGAGCGCTGGGCCGAGATCCTTGGCTACTCGCTCAAGGAACTGTCCCCGGTCAGCATCGAAACCTGGCTGTCGCTGGCGCATCCGGACGACTTGACGGAGTCGCAAGCGCTGCTGAAACGGCATTTTCGTGGTGAAAGCGACCTGTACGAGTGTGAGGCCCGGATGCGCCACAAGGACGGTCACTGGGTCTGGGTCCTCGACATTGGGAAGGTGGCGCGCTGGAGTCAAGACGGTCAGCCGTTGAGCATGTCCGGCATCCATCAGGACATCACGCAGCGCAGGCAAGCTGAGATCGCGGTTGCCCAGTACCGGCGCCAGTTGGAAACCTTGATCGGTAATCTCCCTGGCATCGCCTTTCGCTGCCGTAATGATGACGACTGGACCATGGAGTTCATGAGTGAGCAGACGTTGGCCCTCACAGGCTATGCCCCGGCCGAGCTGATCGGCAATCGGCAGACATCCTTTGCCGCGTTGATCGAGCCCGATGATCGGGAGCGGGTTTGGTCGCAAGTGCAGCAGGCGCTGGCGACCAGGCAGGCCCATGACATCGAGTATCGAATCCGCGATCGTGAACAGCGAGTCCATTGGGTCATGGAGCGCGGTATCGGGATCTGGGCCGCGGATGGCTCGCTCGAGGCCCTGGAGGGCTTCATCACCGACATAACCGAGCGTTATCAGGCTCAGGCACGTCTCACCCGCAGCGAGGCTCGGCTCAGCGCCCTTATCGACAATGCCCCCATCGGCATCGCCCTAGTCGGCGCCGATCGCCGCGCTATCCTGGTGAACCGCGCCCTGACAGCGTTCCTGGGCCGCAGTGCGGCGGAACTGGCCGACCTGCGCTTTGAGGAATTCACCCACCCCGAGGATCGGGAAAAGGACGTGCAACTGTTCGGAGAGCTGATGCGTGGTGAGCGAACGTTCTACGCCCTGTCCAAACGCTACCTGCGACCGGACGGCTCCGAAGTGCGAGGAAGCCTGCGCGTCACCCTGATGCCTGCTGCCGAGGGCGAGCCCTTTCTGCCGCTGGTCATGGTCGAGGACATTAGCGAGCAGCAGCGTGCTGAGGAAGAGCGCATTGCGCGCGAGAGCGCCGAATCAGCCAACCGCGCCAAGTCGGAATTCCTGGCCAACATGAGCCACGAGATCCGCACGCCGATGAACGCTATCCTTGGCATGACGCACCTGGCGCTGCAGAACGCGCTCGATGCCAAGCAGCGCAACTACATCGAGAAGGCGTATCGCTCGGCCGAGGCGCTGCTCGGCATCCTCAACGATATCCTGGATTTCTCCAAGATCGAGGCCGGTAGGCTGACCCTTGAGCAGGTCGAGTTCAGTCTCGACCAGGTGTTTGGCAACCTGGCGACGGTGATTGGTTTCAAGGCCGAGCACAAGGGGCTGGAGCTGATCTTTGACTTACCGCCCGAGCTCCCGAGCGCCCTGGTCGGCGACCCGCTACGCCTGGGCCAGATCCTGACCAATCTCGCCAACAACGCGGTCAAGTTCACCGAGCAGGGCGAGATCATCATCGGTACCGAGGTGCTCGCGCAGGACGCCGAGACCTGCCACTTGCACTTTATCGTGCGCGACACCGGCATCGGACTCAGTGCCGAGCAGCAGGCCAAGCTGTATCAGCCTTTCAGCCAGGCCGACACCTCGACCACACGCCGCTACGGCGGCACCGGCCTGGGGCTGACCATCTCCAAGGACCTTTGCGAGCTGATGGGCGGAGCGATTTGGGTCGAGAGCAGGCTCGGGGTTGGCAGCAGCTTCCATTTCACCGCCCAGATTGGCAAACAGCAGGGCATCCCCCGGCAGGCGCCCATCGCGCTGCACGAGCTCGCCGCCCTGCGGGTATTGGTCGTGGACGACAATGCCAGCGCCCGTGAGATCCTCAGCGCCATGCTCACCAGCCTAGGGTTGCAGGTGGAGAGCGTCGCCAGCGGTGATGGGGCATTACAGAGGCTGCGCGAGACCACCGACCTGTATGACCTGATGCTACTGGATTGGAAGATGCCGGGGCTCGATGGCTTGGCCACCGCGCGGGCGATCCTGGCGCGCACCGACAGCAGCCCGCCACCGGCCTTGCTCATGGTCACCGCTTACGGTCGCGAGGAGGCTATGGCCGCTGCCGAGGACCTCGACATCTGTGGGTTCCTGACCAAGCCCGCCACCCCCTCGGAACTGCTCGATGCGATCTCGCATGCGCTCGGTCGCCAGCTGACGCCGGCGCCGCGTCCGCGCAAGCGCCACGACGCGTCGGCCACGGATATCGCCCGGCTGCAGGGGGCCAAGGTGCTGCTGGTGGAGGACAACGCGATCAACCAAGAGCTGGCGCTCGAGCTATTGACCAGCAACGGGCTCCGGGTGGAGGTCGTCAACGATGGGCAAGAGGCCCTGGCGCGGCTCGAGCAGGCGTCCTTCGACGGGGTGCTCATGGACTGCCAGATGCCGGTCATGGACGGCTACGAGGCCACCCGCCGGCTGCGCCAGGACCCGCGCTTTGCGGAGCTACCCGTGATCGCCATGACCGCCAATGCCTTGGCCGGCGATCGCGAGAAGGTGCTTGCCGCCGGCATGAACGATTATGTCGCCAAGCCGGTCAACGTCAGCGTCCTGTTCCAGACCCTGGCGCGCTGGGTGCGCCCGGGTCTGCCGGACCCGGGGGCTTCCGCCCAGAGTAGCGCGCATGAATCCGTGCCAGAGGCCGGGTCCGGGTCCTTGGCCAGGGCTGCGCCCACACCAGCCGTGCCCGGCCCCTCGGAGGCCGAAGCGTCGGCACTGCCGGCGCTGGACGGCTTCGACACCGCCGCCGGGCTGGAGCGCGTACAGGGCAATCGCGCGCTGTATCTAAAGCTGCTGCGCAAGGCCGCACAGACCCATAGCGAGGATCTCACAGAGATCGACGCTGCCGTGGCCGGTGGCAACTGGGAGCAGGCCCAGCGCCTGATCCACCGGCTCAAAGGCGTCGCCGGCAACCTTGGCGCCGAGGCGCTGCAACGGGCCTGCGCACGCCTGGAAGCCAGCGCCAAGCAGCGAAGCGCCGCCCCCGAGGCGCAGGCCGCCGTAGAGCGCGAGCTCGCCCGTGTGCTCGCCGCGATCGCAACCCTGCCCGCCGCAATGCCCACACCGCCCGCAGCCTCGCCGGCATCACCGGCCAATGCGATGGAGTCGCCGCAACCCGAGCAGGTCGCGCAGGTGCTCGCCGAGCTGGCGGTCTTGATCGAGGATTCAAGCTTCGCGGCCGGCTCGCGCCTGGAGGCCGAACGCTTGCTGCTCGAGCGCGCCGGCTTGCGCCGCGAGGCTCAACAGCTGCAAGCTGCCCTAGAGGACTTCGACTTCGAGACGGCGCAGACACTGCTCGACGAGATCAGGACCGCTGAGGCGGCGGATCAGCCATGAATTCACCACCGGCACGCCGCGGGTACTACAATGAGAGCCATGTCGCAGCAGACGAGATGTATTTTCACCTATGGAGGCAATCAGTCGACCATGGTTAGGCTTTCGAGCGCTGCCTCTTGGTAGGCGAGGACGACCTCTTCGACATGAGCCCAAACGGAGGAGCTTGATTGTGACTACAAGGCCTAATGTCCTTGAGCCGATCCGGCACAGTATCCTGATCGTCGATGATGCGCCCGAGAATCTCACCGTACTTGGAGAGCTCCTGCAGCCGCTCTACCACGTGCGGGTCGGCACTTCCGGAGAGCGCGCCTTGCGGATGGTCGAAAGACCACCCTTGCCGGATCTCATCCTGCTCGACGTCATGATGCCGGGCATGGACGGCTACGAGGTGATGCGGCGCCTGCATGCCGATGAAGACCTGCGCAAGATTCCGGTGATCTTCATCACTGCAATGAACAGCAGCGAGAATGAGGAGCTTGGCCTCACGCTTGGCGCGGTGGATTACATTACCAAACCCATCAATCCGGTCATCCTGCGGGCCCGCGTCAAGGCCCATCTGGAGCTCAAAGAGGCTCGCGACCGCCTCACGAATGAAAACGAATGGCTGGAGGCCGAGGTCTCTCGCCGGATGCGCGACAACCTCCTGATTCAGGAACTCAGCATCCGCGCCCTGGCTAACCTGGCCGAGGCCCGCGATAACGAGACCGGGCTGCACATCATGCGCACCCAAGCCTATGTCGAGGTGCTGGCCCGGCACCTGGCCGAGCATCCCAAGTTCGCCCCGGCGCTCGCCGGGCAGTGGCTCGAGCGCATCATCAAAGCGGCCCCGCTGCACGACATTGGCAAGGTCGGCATCCCCGATGCAATCCTGTTCAAGCGCGGTCGCCTCGATGCGCACGAATACGAGATCATGAAGACCCACGCGCGGATCGGCGCCGAGGCCATCGAACACGCCATGCGGTCTAGTGCCGCAGGAGCGGATCCCGAGGCGGCAGACAAGGTGCCGGATGCCTTCGCCTTCCTCGAGGTCGCGGCCGAGATCGCCGCCAGTCATCACGAGAAATGGGACGGCTCCGGCTATCCCAACGGGCTGGCCGGTGAGGCGATCCCGGTCTCGGGCCGCCTGATGGCGCTGGCCGACGTGTTCGACGCCCTGCTCAACAAGCGCGTCTATAAGCCTCCGCTGACGCTGGACGAGACAACGCAGATCCTCCTCGAGGACCGTGGTCGTCACTTCGATCCGGACGTCGTCGATGCCTTCCTGGCCTGTCGCGAGCGGTTCGCTGAGATCGCCGCATCCCATCCCGACACCGTGGCCGCCTGAAGGTCTCAGCGACACCGGGAATGCGGTCGGATCAGGCAGCAACGAGGATTTGAATCTCGACCTCGGCCCGCTGGGCCGACTGCTCTAAGGAGGCATCATGGCCACCAATCAACGCAATCTGACCCATGCAACCGACAGCACAACCGTCGCCGACACCAAGGCGCGTGACCCACAGCTGAACACCCCGGGGCTAGAAGAACGGCTCGCTCGGCTAGAGGCAAAGCTCGAGCCTCCAGCGTCGTCAGAGTGAAGCTGACGAAAAAGAACGCCGTCTGATCCACAAGCTCAAAGGCGTTGCCGGCAACCTCGGCGCCGAGGCGCTGCAACGGGCCTGCGCATGCCTGGGAAGCCAGCGCTAAGCAGTGAACTGCCGATTCCGAGGCGCAGACTCGAACAGCCGCGCCAACAGCATGGTCCAGAGATAGCGCGCCGGGGATCGGGCATGCGAGGCCGACGCCCGAGAACGTTGGGGCCGTCGTCCGGCTAGTCTGGTCGAAACGATCCTAGAGCCAGCTTGTCAGCTTTGTGCCAGCCGCACGGAGCCGTCCTCCAATGCGACCCTCTTCACGACTGCGACCGGGTCCGAATGGACTCATTAGGCGAGAACAGTGGTGTGAGAGGGCCGAGGATCGAGGGTAGAAGCAATCAGCCGCGATCAGGCTTTGGCTCCAGCACGGGGGCAGGGGCTGGCGGTGGCGGCTCTTCCTTCGTGGTGCTGCAGGCCGAAAGTCCGAGCACCATTGCGATAGCAAAAAGCGCAAGAATGGATCTACTAGTCTTGCTCACGAGCGTATCCTGTGTGTTGGTCAGAATGAAAGTCGGGTTAAAGGGTCAACGCCTGAATGAAGGCCAGGATCATCCGACCGGAATTCTCTGGTCAACAATAGGAGAATATCCAGCCTTCAAATCGAACTGTCAAGACGAAAGTCGACGCAGCCTTCCTGGCGCAAGACGCCGACTCTGCAAAAAAACCGGACGTTCGGTTCCTTTTCGAGCGCCTTTAGGTGCAGCAATAGACGCTTGGAGATCAGAGTCTGCACAGAGCGCGAAACACGGAGCACAGCCGATGGGCGACCACGCGGATCGATCGTCAATCTATTGAACTGGCGCACCACGCAAATTTAGATATGTGCTGCAGAGAACGACGGAACGGGCAAACCGAAGAGGACGCGCGGATACTTTATGTAGACAGTTGGTTTTGCTAGCATTAGCCGCTGTTTTCGTGACCATAACCGCACTCATACGAAGATCCCGGAGCGCAACGTGATGACCAAAAGCTGCATCGCACAAACGCCGGACCAGGAGGCGCACAGCCACATCCGAGGTTGGCTGAGCGTCTACCATGGCCAGTCGCTTGCCAGCGCGAGCCACGGCGGGCGCTCTCCCCACCGGTCGTTGCGCGACAAAGCAGCGAACGCAGCTCTACTCCTCTGCCTCGGCCTAATCGTTTCCGGCTGTGTCACCACTCAGACCACGAGGGACACTAGCGCAGCAAATCTTCCAAACCCCTTGCTCAATGCCTCGTACACCGCAGATGCAGACAACGCCTTCGTGATGACTCCGGCGACGGTTGGGAAGAAGGCTGGTAAGGTCAGTTTCGCTTCAGAGAGTGCATCGCGCAGAACCAGAGACATGGCGCACTGGATCGTTAGCACGGGCGACAATGTCAACATGCCCTTTGCGATCGTGGACAAGGTGAACGCCAAGGTCTACGTCTTCAACGCAGATGGCAAGTTCTTCGGGGCCGCGCCGGTGTTGCTGGGGATCGGGATAGGCGATCACACCCCCGTCGGTGCCGGCAGCAAGCCGATGTCACAGATTCCGGTCAAAGATCGCACAACCCCGGCGGGCCGATTCGTCTCGGTCATGGGTCGCAACCACAAAGGTAAAGACATCCTGTGGGTGGACTATGATCAAGCGCTTTCCATGCACGCGGTCGTGCGAGGCACGGCAAGAGATCGACGGGCAGAGCGCCTTGCCTCTCCAACGCCAACCGACAACCGGATCTCCTTTGGCTGCATCAACGTGCCGACGAATTTCTTCAATGAGATGATCAAAGGCAAATTCTCAGGCGCTGGCGGAGTGGTCTACATACTGCCCGAGTCCAACCGTCTGGGGTAGTCCGACGATCGATTTAGCCCGCCTATGATCTAGCCCGCCCAGTTTCGGACATCTGCGCCAAGTCCCGGGTATGGACGCCCGCTTGGGTGGGTGGGGCCGCCAGCAACCTTGACGAGCGTTGAACCTCTATCTGTCAAAAGACCGTCGCCTCCGCATTCGCCGGTGCACCTGATGGCGACAGGCAGAGGTCGTGGATCGAACGCGGGGTCGGGTTCAGGCGGTTTAACGGCGGCTCCCAGCCCTTTTCTTCGCGCCTCCAGTTCCGAAGCGGCATGACCATCGGCAGGTGCCCGTTCGGACGGAACCAGGAGTCAATACTCCAGGGCATTCCACTTTTGTTGTCGACGAGCACTGCTGTCCAGTGAACCGCGTTGACGTCGAAACGCTTCCGCACCTGTGGCCGAGAGACCGTCCACCCCGTCAGGCCTCCAGCATCCCTCAGAATGTTTAGGTAAGTCGTCGTGTTGGTCGAGTTGTCGACGCAATCCGTGCGACCGTTAGCCCTCCTGTCATCATTGATGGACAAGTCGTTGGCTAGCAGCGGTTGATACTTCTCGGCTAGCAGTTCCATTTGCCAGACGCCGATACGCACACGCTGGAGTCGGTCATGGAGACTCGTACCTGAACAAGTTGCCATTCGCTCCTTGACGAGAGCCATGTCTTCAGAGGTGAAGCGCAGGATCTCGCGCTGTGAGCACGACCAATTGAAGCAGATCCTCAGCGTCACCGATCCATCCCTGCCGAGGTCATACTCCGGCGACAGCGGACGCGACACTGATTCCTGAGCGCCGAGCGATTCATCCTCCTGTGACGAGGCAGCAACCGGTACGTCGACGTGAACAGCGAGCGCCGCCCAAAGACCGATCGCAGCGGGTCGAAAAGACGCCATCATGTTTGCACTGGTGCGAATAATTGGTGTGAGCTCGTTAAGCAACAGTAGCATGCCTTCCATGCCATGCAATTCGCAGGCGACCGCGTCGCGGTGACAGCCGCCTGCGAAGGCGAGTTCGAGAGCAGCGTGGAGCCCGGACAAATGACGGATGGGAAATTCAAGCCACCCCGAGCGTCCAGGTTGGCCTGAGGAATGAGGCTAGCGGGGGTGGGATGCGCCGTCAACGCCCAACTCGGGGCTGACGGGCGTCGGGGGCGGTGCAGGTCTTTTCCGCGCTGCGGTAGCGGTATCGTGATGAGCTGCGTGGCTTTCTTGAATCTCGACCTCGGTCCGCTGGGCCGACTGCTCTAAGGAAGCATCATGGCCACCAATCAACGCAATCTGACCCATGCGACCGACAGCACAACCGTCGCCGACACCAAGGCGCGTGACCCACAGCTGAACACCCCGGGGCTAGAAGAACGGCTCGCTCGGCTAGAGGCAA
The DNA here is from genome assembly GCA_010912705.1 of Halochromatium sp. GTDB lineage: Bacteria > Pseudomonadota > Gammaproteobacteria > Chromatiales > Chromatiaceae > Lamprobacter. The sequence goes on along the minus strand of POWB01000011.1, from coordinate 107,583 downwards.
AGCTCGAGCTTCCGCCGTCGTCAGAGTCAAACTGACGAAGGTTTCCATCAGCGGTTCTCCGGTGAAGGTCTGTTCAGGCAGTGTGCGCTTGTCTGTGCTCTGATTTTCGTGCCGTCGGTTATCATTCGACCTCACTCACCCTGAGAGACTTCTACGATGAACGTCCAAGATCAAACAGCAATTGAAGGTCTGTTCGAGCGTCTGAGGCAGGCCGAGAGCCAGAGTGGCCCGCGTGATGCCGAGGCCGAGCGCCTGATCGGCTCCTTGGTGCAGCAGCAGCCTGCGGCACCTTATCTGATGGCACAGGCGGTGATTGTGCAGGAGCACGCCCTGCAACAACTGCAGAGCCGAGTCGAGACCCTGGAGAAGGAGCTTGCCTCGCGGCCGCAGGCCGGCGGCGGTGGCTTCCTTGGCGGGCTGTTTGGTGCTGGTGCTGCACCGCAGCCACCGGCGGCACCGCCAGCTCCATCAGCCGCACCTGGCAGACCCGTCCGCTCGGGCGGCTGGGGCTCTCAGACCGCACAGCAGCCGCAAGCTGCGGCGATGCAGGGCGGAGGCTTCCTCGCTGGTGCGATGCAGACCGCGGTTGGTGTTGCTGGTGGCGTGCTGCTCGGCAATGCGATCGGCGGGCTGTTCTCAGATCATGCTGAGGCCGCGCCGGCCGATGCTGCTCCGGCAGATGCTGGCGCTTTAGATGATCCCGGTCTCGCCGAGCCAGATCTGCCGGCCGAGGACGATGGCGGCGGCTTTTTTGATGACTTTGGCGACGAGGAATTCTGAAAGCACCGCTGTAGGACATTCACCGAGATCTAGAAGGTAGACGGCTACACGCATCAAGGACCCGGCATTTCCAGCAGTATGGAGCGCCGGGCTGTTGGATCGATGACGCTCGATCTGGCGCAGCAGGATGATTGACAAGCTACAGCCTCCGACTACACTTCGACGTAACTACAACGTGACAACATTGGGGGCCTGATGGCTGCATCGGCTAAAGCCCGGTTTGAGGGAAGGGTCCAACCTTGGGGTAATAGCTTGGGCATCCGCATCACCCGCCCGATCGGGCACTTGGCTCGTCTCGGCAAAGGCGACAAGGTGGCCATTGAGGTGACCGAAGAGGGGTTGCTGATTACCCGCAAGGAGGCCGAGAAGCCATCCCGGCTTCCCTATACCGAGGCTGACCTGATTGCGGGCATGACGCCGGAAAAGGCCCATGCCGATGAATTGCCGACGCTGCTGGGCCATGAGCTAGGGGAATGACATGGCTGGCCGCTACATTCCGGCGCGGTGCGACATCGTCTTTGTTGATTTCGAGCCGACCAAAGGCAAAGAGATCGGCAAGTACCGTCCGGCGCTGGTGTTGTCGAGCAGGGCTTATAACCAGGCGACTGGCCTGCTCATCTGCTGCCCGATCAGTACCAGTATCCGGGGTGCGGCCACAGAGGTGCCCGTCAACAACCTCGACTCGACATCGGTTGTCGCCGCCAACCTGATTCAGACCCTCGACTGGCGGGTGCGCAAGGTGAAGAAGGTTGCCGAGGCTGAATCCGGGGTTCTAGAGGAGGTTCTCTTGCGGCTGATACCCTTGATCGGCGCCGAGCCATTGTTCAATGAGCGGTTATCGCAGCAGTGAGGCCGCAAGATAAGACTCGATTTGGCGCCGACGCGGGTTGGTAGGCATCAGGCATAAGCGGGCTGAAAGCTGGCTTGATGCCCCTGGCCCTCGGTTGCTGGGCGGTCTTGATCCCAGTAGGGCGAGAGCTTGCGCAGTTGGGCGACGACCGGTGGCACGGCTTCGATGACGCGCTCGATCTCCTCAGCCGTGGTGTAGCGCGAGAGCGAGAAGCGGGTGGTGCCGTGGGCGGCAGTGAAGGGGATGCCCATGGCGCGCATCACATGGCTTGGCTCGAGCGAGCCTGAGGTGCAGGCCGATCCACTGGATGCGGCGATGCCGAGCTTGTTGAGCAGCAGCAGGATGGCCTCGCCCTCGATGAACTCGAAGGCGATGTTGCTGGTGTTCGGCAGTCGATTGCTGGGATCACCAGTGACGAAGCTGTTTGGGACCACCTCAAGAATGCCTTGCTCAAGCCGATCGCGCAGCGCGGCGACCTGGGTGCGCTCGGTCTCGAGATGGGCTTGGGCCAGCTCGCAGGCCTTGCCTAGCGCGACGATCGAGGCGCTATTCTCGGTGCCAGCACGTCGACCGCGCTCTTGATGGCCACCACGCAGCAGCGGACGGAAGCGGGTGCCGCGACGCAGATAGAGCACACCGATGCCTTTGGGCGCATGCAGCTTGTGCCCGGACAGCGAGAGCATGTCGATGGCCGTCGTCTTGAGATCGATCGGCAGCTTGCCAACGGCTTGCACCGCGTCGGTATGGAACATCACGCCGGCCTCGCGTGCCATCTCGGCCATCTGCTCGACCGGGAACAGGGTACCGGTCTCGTTGTTGGCCCACATCACCGAGACGATGGCGACCTGATCGCTGAGCAGCGATTGGTAGTGCGCGAGATCGAGACGCCCCTGCTCATCGACCTCGAGCCTGTGAACGCTATAGCCGTCCTTCTCCAGATGCTCGCAGAGGCTCAGCACCGCCGGATGTTCGACCACCGTGGTGATGATCTCGCGGCGCGCCGGCTGGGCCTTGAGCGCGGACAAGATGGCGGTCGAATCGGACTCGGTGCCGCAAGAGGTGAAGACGATCTCGGAGTCGAGCTCGGCGCCAAGCAAGGCTTGCACCTGCTGGCGCGCGGTCTTGATGGCGCGCCCGACCCGATCGCCGAACTGATGCATCGAGGAGGCATTACCGAACTGCTCGCTGAAGTAGGGCAGCATGGCCTCGACCACTTCGGGTGCGACCATGGTGGTGGCGTTGTTGTCGAGATAGATACCGGGAGTGGTTTGATCGCTGGACATGCTGGTTAGGCTCATGGTGTTCGTTGGGCCGAGTCTTCTCTTCTTGGCGTCTTCTCTTAGCGCCTTCGCGGCTTCGCGGCTTCGCGTGATCTCTTCTTTTTTCGCCAGGCTCTTTAGCAAGGCCTTCGCCTGACGGACTCGCCTGAGCTGTTGCCGTTGACTCAGGCTGTTTTTCGTCGAAACACAGGCTCAGGCGCGCTGAGCGACGGCCATCGCCTGTTCCGGCAGCACGCGAACCAGCTCGCCGAGATCCTCGCAGATACGCTCCTGGATGCCTTCGAGCGTGACCGAGGCGAGCTGGCAGCCAGAGCAGGCACCGACCATCTTGACGAAGACGTTCTTGCCGTCGACGTCGATGAGCTCGACGTCGCCATGATCGCGCTGCAGATTCGGGCGGATGGATTCGATAGTTTGCTCGATGCGGCGGATGCGGGCGAGGTTGCTCAGCTTGGGGCGAGGAGCCGTCTTGGACTCAATCCCATCTGGTTGTCCTGCTGCGACAACTGAGGATTCAGCCGCGGCAGCTGGGCGTTTGCTGGAGGACGTAGCGCTCGCTGAGACTGCGGATGTTTGTTGTCTTGGCGTGGTCGATGTCGCGGTTGGTGAAACTGCCGCTGGCGCCTGCTCTGCAGCCAATACCGAGGTCTGCGCGCGGGTCGGCATCAGCGGCATGCCAACAGCAACGCGTTTGCGCTCAGGCGCTTTCGCCGGTGGCTCAGAAGGCTGGAAGCTGCGCCCCTGCGATGCAAGCACGCGCGCGAGCACCTCCTCGATACCTTCATGGCAGGCCGAGCAGCCACCTCCGGCCTTGGTGTAATTCGACACCTCTTCGACGCTGCTGAGATTATTGGCGCGGATGGTCTCTTCGATCAGCACCTCGTCGACGGCGAAGCACTTGCAGATCATGGCGCCTTCTTCATGATCGTCGCTCCAGACCTCGCCGCGGTAGTTGGCGACCGCCGATTGCAGGGCTTCGCGACCCATCACCGAGCAGTGCATCTTCTCTGGCGGCAGGCCGTCGAGGTAGTCGGCGATGTCCTGATTGCTGACCTTGAGGGCCTGATCAAGCGTCATACCCTTGATGATCTCGGTCAGCGCCGAGCTAGAGGCGATTGCCGAGCCGCAGCCGAAGGTCTGGAAGCCAGCGTCGAGGATGGTCTCGTTCTCTGGGTCGACCTTCAGGGTCAGGCGCAGCGCATCGCCACAGGAGAGGGAGCCGACCTCGCCGATCGCATTGGAGTCAGCGACGGCGCCGGCATTGCGCGGGTTGAAGAAGTGCTCTTTGACGGTGTCTGAGTAATCCCACATGGTCTGGCTCCAGGCTCGAGTTAAAGACGGCTGCTAGCGCTGAGAGAGGGCGCCGGGCGGTGCGATTGAGAATCCGCATGGCTGTCTTGGTAAGCAACTCTTGGGCCTAGAGTGGTGGAGATGTTAGGTCTCTGATATTCAAGAGATTCCATCCGCATCTTGGCACGGGTTGTCGGGCTTGCGACAAGCAGGTTGTCGGCAGCGTAACGCGCACTCGCATTTTTTGTGCTTTGGGATTGATTCAAGCGATACGATGCGGACAGTCGACGAGCTGATCTTTACATTGAATAAGGGGAAAGACTGATGGGGCTCCCTCAGCGAGATACCGACTATCACACCTATGGTGAATATCTGACCTGGCCGGACGATGTGCGCTATGAGCTGATCGATGGCGTCGCCTATCTGATGGCGCCGGCGCCGACGTTGGACCATCAGGATATTGTTGGTGAGGTGTTTCGGCAGCTTGCCAATGCATTGCTCGACAATCCTTGTCGCGCCTACGTCTCTCCAGTCGATGTGCGGCTGCCGAAGGGAGACGAAGCCGACGAGCAGATTGATACGGTGGTTCAGCCCGATGTGCTGGTGGTCTGCGATGCCTCGAAGACCGATCGGCGCGGGGTACGTGGGGCGCCGGATCTGGCCGTCGAGGTGCTGTCGCCCGGAACTGCGAGCCATGATCAGGTACGCAAGCTGCGCATCTATGAGCGCGCTGGCGTGCGCGAGTATTGGCTGGTGCATCCGATCGACCGGGTGCTCACCATCTACCAGCTCGATCAAGACCGATACGGTAAGCCGAGTGTCGTCGAGCTTGGCGGTGAGACGCCGGTGGCTGTGCTCGAGGGTGTGGTGATCTTCTGGGATCAGCTGCTTGAGCGTTTGCCACCCGTTGAGCTTTGAGGTCAGTTGCAGTCCTCGTCGCTGACCTCGGCGAGGACCAGGCCGGTGGCGCTGTCGAGGTCGCGGGTGAAGCGCAGGCAGTGCTCGCTGGCGTCGATGAGGTAGAGGTTGAAGCCGTCGGATTCCCGCACTGGCTCGATGCCGGCGCTGATGTCGTCATCGAGACAGTGAGTGAAATGATGGTCTGGGAAGGCGTCGCGCAGGGCCGCGACCGAGTCGGCGCTGAGCCCGGCTCGGCTGAGGATGGTCTCGATCTGATCGAGAAAGACTGGAGTGATCATGCTGTGTGTTGGCTCCAGGCTGCCGCCGTGCTGCCGGTTTTGCGCGAGCAAGCGTCCGTGCCAGTCTCGAGCGGGTCTTGGGTTTCCTTATGCTTCTTCAGCGGATCGCTCGAAGTGGACGCGGTCTTCGGTTGCAGTGCCCATGATCTTGGCGAGCCAGGGTGGCGTTTTTGCGGCGAGCGTGCGCGAGAGTTCGGCGATATGCTCGCGGGCGTTGCCCATCTGCGGACGTTTGATCGGATGGATGTCGCGCTTGACGACCTTGGCCGCGGCCGGGCCGCCGATGGAGGCGACGTAGAGGACCTGGCAGTCGGCGATCAGTGAGGCGCGATAGCTGTTCTTGTCGTCTTGTAGCTCGCCGGCGGTGGGGTCGATGTCGCGGCAGGCGATGAGCTTGTAGCTGTCGGCGGAGACCTGATAGACCAGAAAGCGCTGGCAGGAGCCGAAGTGGCCGTCGAGCAGCTCGCCGCCGTTGGAGGCGCAGGCGACGCGGATCGAGTTGGGCAGTTCGCCGTCGCTGTAGGACTCGGGCTCGGGTGCGGGCTCGATGTCGGTGCTGCCTTGGCCTTTGAGGCGTGCGAGGGCCTCTTTGAGGGCGGCGCTGTCGATGTCGGCGAGCTCGCCATCGGCGGCCTGTTTGAGGTCTTTGACGCTGAGTTTGTCGAGGTTTGCGGCGGTTGGTGGCAGACCGACGGCGTCGGCAAGCACGCTTAGGAGCCGAGGGATGTCGGTGTCTGGGAGGGCGCGGGCGGCGAGGCCGATGCGGAGCGCGATCTCCTCGGATAAGGTCGGTTGGGTCATCGGTGGCTCCTTTCTTGTCTTACCTGATTGGCTTTGGCTGGGTCTTGGCGTCTTGGCGTCTTGGCGTCTTGGCGTCTTGGCGTTGGGCTTGAGCCTTGGTGTTGAGACTGGGACCTTGTTGTAGCGCTTGGTGTTGGTGGTGGCCGAGACTGTGAGTTGGGTGCAGGCAGAGTCTGCCGGGTAGCGCCCGCCGGGGGACGCCGTGAATCCGTCCTTGGAGGCTCGAGCGCAGCATCCTTGCTGCGCACGCCCCCGGCGGGCGCCACCCGACAGACTCTGCTCGTGCTCTGGCGGTTTGCGGGCGTCCGGCGGCGTTTGCTGCTGGCTCACGGATAGCCTTTAGTTGCTTGCGCTTTTCGCTCGACCTTTCTTAGGCAGGAACGATGCAGTCATCTTCCATGCAGACATCGAGGCACTGCGGGTCGGCGTCGTCGCACTCGGTGCAGGTAGCGGCGTCGATCTTATAGGTGCCTTTGAATGGGGTGATGCTGTCGGTCGGGCAGACGGATTCGCAGTCGCCACAGGCGGTGCAGAGGTCGCGGATGATTTGCAAGGCCATGATGTACCTCCGGGTTAGGAGTTGCTGGTGCGTGCATGCGCGAGGTCGTTCGCGCGTCTTATCGCTGTGCTGTTGAGGAGCCGCCATGGGCCGCTGGTCGCGGACGGTCGGTGGCTCAGCCCTCGGCGCGTTTGAAACGCAGGGTGGTTGGAAAGTTGGGCGGCGGGCTGACGGGGTCGATGTACCAGCGCGAGCCATCGGTCAGCTCGACCTCACCGCCCCAGGCGTCGCTGGTGTCGGTCTCGACGCTGGCGATGGTCTCTTCCATGTCTTTCTTGGCGACATAGAACAGCAGGCCACCATCTTCTTTCTTTCGGATCATCACGTTCGGCATTGTTGGGCTCTCTTTTCCTGTCTCGATCTGTTCCGGCGCCAATCGCTCAGGCCAGTGCAACGGTCGTCGGTCTGTGTTCTGCAGGCCCGGTCAGTCGCGTCGATCGGCAAAAGTGGCGTCGGGCTCCTTGGCGCCGAGCAGGCGTTAGGTGTCGCTGGCTGTCGCCGGCTATCCGGCCCGATGAGGATGCCATCGCTCATCAGGCCGGAAGCCGCCCTTGCGGTTAGCGGACTAGGTCGTAACCAAAGTCGGTGACGCCCATCTCGTTGGTTTCCTTGTCCAACTGCTCGAGCACGGCGTTGACCAGCGTGGTCAGCATGTACATCGCGCCTTCGTAGCCGAGCGTGGTCATGCGATGTAGGTGATGGCGATCGAAGATCGGGAAGCCGAGGCGGATCAGCGGGACTTCGTGCTCCTTGCCCTTGTGCAGGGTGTCGCGCTGGATGAACTTGCCGTAGCTGTTACCGATCAGGAAGTCCGGCTTGTCGGTGAAGCAGAGCGAGCGCAGGTGCCAGAGATCCTTGCTGATGTAGACGGTCGAGTTCTGACCATAAGGCGAGTCGGCCAGCATCTTGTCCATCTCCTTCTTCCAACGCTTGTTCGCGTGGTTGCAAAGGATGTGCTTCGGCTCAGCGCCGAGCTCGAGCAGGAACTTGGTCAGGCCCATGACGAAGTCGGCATCGCCGTAGAGCGTAAAGCTCTTGCCATGCAGCCACTGATAGCTATCGGTCATCATGTCGACCAGACGACCGCGCTCCTTGGCTAAGGAGGCCGGGATCTCCTTGCCGGTGAGCTCCGCGACCTTCATCAGGAAGTCGTCGGTCCATTCGAGTCCCATCGGGATGTTGATCTTCGAGGCCGGCTGATGCCAGATGGTGTCGATGTACTTCTTGGTCTTCGGCAACTGCCAAGGCTGCAGCAGCAGGGTATCGATCGCGTTCGGGGCATCCTTGATCTCGTCGATCTTGGTGCCGCCGTCGTACATCCGGTATTCACCGTCGGCTGGGGTATCCAGCACCTCGGTCGGATCGCTGAGGAGGCTGTAGTCGACGCCCATCTCCTGCATCATCCGGTGCATGACGCGGAAGTTGCCGAGATAGGTCTCGAAGCCCGGCACCAGATTGATCTTGCCGTTGCTGCCGACCGCTTTGCCTTCCATGCTGTTGAGGGTGAAGTAGCGCATGGTGCCCTCGAACATATTGTCCCAGCCGGTGGTGTGGCTGCCGACAAAGCTCGGGGTGTGCGCGAACGGGGTTGGGAATTCGGCCGGGATATGACCTTCCTTCTTGGCGTTGCCGATGAAGGCGTTGAGGTCGTCACCGATGACCTCGGCCATACAGGTGGTGGAGACCGCGATCATCTCCGGCTTGTAGAGCGCCTTGGCATTCTCGAGACCATCGAACATATTTTTCTGGCCGCCGAAGACCGCGGCGTCTTCAGTCATCGAGTCCGACACGCAGGCGATCGGCTCTTTGAAATGGCGGTTGAAGTAGGTGCGGAAGTAGGCGACGCAGCCCTGGGAGCCATGCACATAGGGCAGGGTCTTCTCGAAGCCGAGTGCGCAGAGCACGGCACCGAGTGGCTGGCAGGCCTTGGCCGGGTTGATGGTCAAGGACTCGCGGGCGAAGTTAAGCTCTTGGTATTCCTTGGTGGTGGTCCACTCGAAGGTCTCGTCGAGCTTGGCCTGGTCGGCGCGCTCTTCGGAGAGCTTGATCTTGTTGCCGATGGTGGTCTGGTAGTCCTCATCGAGGAACAGCGGGTAGCCGGGCTTGATCTTGTCGGCGGTCTGGGACATGAGGGTGCTCCTGCCGCGCCGCTTATCTGCGGACAGACGGCGAGTGAAAGTGTTGTCTCGCGATGACTGGCCTTGGCGTTCGACAGGTTGGTGGCCCGCTCGTGGCCACCAACCGATGCGCTTAGGTCAGGACGATTCGGTCAAGCGCTAGCAGCCATTGGTGCCTCGCTCTCGCCCGCAGCGGGCTTGAGCCAAGGTGCCTGCATGCTGTTCCAGCAGGGATTGTTGATGGTCATGTCCATGTCACGCGCGAAGATGGCGAAGCCGTCGTAGCCGTGATACGGACCCGAGTAATCCCAGGAGTGCATCTGCCGGAAGGGAATGCCCATCTTCTGGAAGATGTACTTCTCCTTGATGCCGGAGCCGACCAGATCCGGCTTGATGGCCTTGGTGAATTCCTCGAATTCATAGCCGGTGACGTCGTCGTAGAGCAGGGTCGAGTCACCCATCTCCTTGATGGTGCGGTCGTAGTCGTCGTTATGGGCGAACTCGTAACCGGTGCCGACCACTTCCATGCCGAGATCTTCGTAGGCGCCGATGATGTGGCGCGGACGCAGACCGCCAACGTAGAGCATGACCTTCTTGCCTTCCAGACGCGGGCGGTACTTGGCGATGATGGCGTCGTACTCGGCCTGGTACTTGGCGATGACCTTCTCGGCATTGGCCTGGATGGTCTCGTCGAAGAATTCAGCGATCTTGCGCAACGATTCGGCGATCTTGGTCGGGCCGAAGAGGTTGTATTCCATCCAAGGCACACCGTAGCGCTCTTCCATGTGGCGGCTGATGTAGTTCATCGAGCGGTAGCAGTGGATGAGGTTCAGCTTGACCTTCGGTGTCAGCTCCATCTCCGAGAGGGTGCCGTCGCCAGACCATTGCGCGACCACGCGCAGACCCATCTCCTCGAGCAGGATGCGTGAGGACCAGGCATCGCCGCCGATGTTGTAGTCGCCGATGATGGCGACGTCATAGGGCGTGGTCTCGAAGCTGTCGTCGTTGTCGCGGTTGTGCACAACGTGATCGCGGATTGCATCGTTGGCGATATGATGGCCGAGCGACTGCGAGACGCCGCGGAAGCCTTCGCAGCGGACCGGAATTACCGGCTTGCTGTATTCCTTGGTCTTCTGCTTCGAGACTGATTCGATATCATCACCGATGAGGCCGATTGGGCACTCCGACTGCACTGAGACACCCTTTGCGAGCGGGAACAGCTGTTCGATCTCGTCGACGATCTTCGCTAGCTTTTTATCGCCACCGAAGACGATATCCTTCTCCTGGAAGTCAGAGGTGAAGTTCATGGTGCCGAAGGTGTTCACGCCGGTCATGCCGACGTAGTAATTGCGGCGTCCGGCGCGCGAATACTGACCGCAGCCAACCGGGCCATGGGAGATGTGGATCATATCCTTGATCGGACCCCAGACCACGCCCTTGGAGCCGGCATAGGCACAACCGCGAACGGTCATGACGCCAGGTTGCGACTTACGGTTGGAGGTGATGCACTTCTTCGACTGCTCGACCGACTGATCATTGACGGCCAGATGTTTGGCGCGGTCTTTCTTCGCCTTCTCGGGGTAGACCTCGAGCACCTCTTGGATCAGGGCTTGGGTCTCGTCACGGGTCATGGTTGCCATGTTGGCGTTCCTCTCATCGGCGCCGCCGCTCATCCGCGGACCGACGCGCGTTGAAGCATCGAACTGACCCCTCGCGGTTGCGCTCAGCAGCGGCGAGACGAGGGGCTGATGGGGTAGGCAGGGCAATCGGCAGTGAATTAGGCTGCGACGGCCTCTTCAGATGCGGATTTGCCCACGATGCTCTCGTCTTCCTCGTCCATCAGGCCGAAGTCCATCAGCAGGTCTTCGAGGGCATCCATCGAGATCGGCGTTGGGATCACGAAGTTCTTGTTGTCGATGATCTTCTGCGCGAGCTGACGATACTCGTCGGCCTGCTTCGCGGTGGGGTCATACTCGATGACCGTCATGCGACGGATCTCGGCACGCTGGACAACGTTGTCGCGTGGCACGAAGTGGATCATCTGGGTGCCGAGCTGACGCGCGAGCTCGATGATCAGCTCGTCTTCGCGAGCGGTGTTGCGGCTGTTGCAGATCAGGCCTGCCAAGCGCACACCACCGGAGCTGGCGTACTTCACGATGCCCTTAGAGATGTTATTGGCCGCATACATGGCCATCATCTCGCCGGAGCAGACGATGTAGATCTCCTGTGCCTTGTTCTCGCGGATCGGCATGGCGAAGCCACCGCAGACCACGTCGCCGAGGACATCATAGAAGACGAAGTCGAGCTCCTCGTCGTAGGCGCCTTCCTCCTCGAGGAAGTTGATGGCGGTGATGACGCCGCGGCCGGCGCAACCGACGCCAGGCTCCGGGCCACCGGACTCGACACACTTGATGTCGGCATAGCCGACACGCAGCACATCTTCCAGCTCGAGGTCTTCGACCGAGCCCGCATCTGCCGCGAGGTGCATAATGGTTTCCTGCGCCTTGGCGTGCAGGATCAGGCGGGTGGAGTCGGCCTTTGGATCACAGCCAACGATCATGACCTTTTTGCCGAGTTCGGCGAGGCCGGCGACGAGGTTCTGAGTGGTGGTGGACTTGCCGATTCCGCCTTTGCCGTAGATGGCGCATTGACGCAGTGCCATGAGATTCTCCCGGTTGGATGCCCCTGTGGGGCGATGAACAGAAGGTTCGCTCACCGGAGGATAAGCACAGCTTGTGCCAAACTTGAGAAATCTTCTCAATATACTGAAATAAAAGCAAAATAATCTCTGGTGCCGGCTTGTCATCTTGGTCGTATAGGCAACAAGGCCCCAGCCATTGTGTGTCTACCAACAGTCGACGTTAGAACTCCGACATGCCCCAATCTCAACAGCTAGCCAGCGGTCAGGCCGATGCCCAGCCCAGTATTGCCCTCGATTCTGACCCCAGCCCCCAGGGCATTTCGCCCCCTAACTCCCGGCCATCCTTGCCGGCGAACGCTCGTCTGCCCATCAACCGTTGCAACCTGCCAGCTGTCATCCTTGGTGGACTGACGTATCAAACGCATCCGGTTGCGCTCGAGATCGATGGCATTCGTGCCTTCCATCAAGACCTGTTCCGGCTCTTGTCGCCGATTGACAATGCACATGAGCGTGCCGAGCGTTTCGTCGACTACATGGCCGCGCATTTCTGCCTCGATGACCTCGAGGCCGCGGGCCTAGCCAAGGAGCGGGTCAAGAAGTATCGGCGCAACGCTAACTACCTGCGCATGGTGCGCGGTTGGTCGTTCGATGCTGACGGGCGCGAGGGAGCTGTGCTCAAGCACTGGGTCGAGACCCGCTTCGGGCTGCTCGCCCGCTACCACGCTGGTCCGCTCGACGGCGCTGACCCGGACGCCTATCATCTTTACCTTGCGCAGGGTGCAAAGGGCCTCTACGCGACCAATGCCCTCGAGGCCCAGCTCGATCTGCTCTACACCTATTGCCAATACGAGCTGATCCGCCAGCATCCCGAGGAGACCCATCTGACGCTCTACCGAGGCATCAACCGCATTGGCGAGCATGAGCTGTTAGACGACAAGTCCGATGCCGGCACCTCCTTAGGGGCAGCCAGTGCCGCCCAAACCCCTGCATGGGAGGTTCGGCCTAAGGCAGGGCAGGAGGGCAGCGGTCGGTTCTGCAGCGGTTCGGCGACGGCCGGCTGGCGGCGCGTGCTGCTGAATAATCTCAGTAGCTTCACCAGCAACCGCGAGCGCGCCTGCGAGTTTGGTGACTATATCCTCGAGGCGCAGGTGCCACTGCCGAAGGTATTCTTCTACAACAGCCTGCTTCCTGGCATGCTGAAGGGCGAGGATGAGTGGGTGGTGATCGGTGGGGTCTATGAGGTGGCGATTAGCTGTTTGTGATAATATCGATAAGTCCGGCTTTTTGATATTGAAACCTGGTATAACATGATGATCAATAAGAAGAAACAAGCGCCGGTCAATCCTCTCGATCACGCGCTCAATCTTGTCGGCTCGTTACTGCTGCTTGTTGTTTCCTTGCCCCTTTTTATCATCATTCCAATCCTGATCAAGATTGATGACCCAGCAGGTCCGGTTTTTTACCGGGGGCAACGCCTAGGGCTGCATAAGAGGCCTTTCACCATCTTTAAATTTAGAAGCTTGAAAACCGATGCTGCGGCAGCGCTTGGGAACGATTTGGTCGGCCAGGGTCATAATGCCGAAACAAGAATTGGTGGATTTCTCAGAGACACTCGGCTTGATGAGCTGCCTCAGTTGTTTAATGTGCTGCGTGGTGAGATGAATCTGGTCGGTCCCAGGCCAGAGAGACAGGCGGTTTATGAGGCTGCCTGTCAAGATATCCCAGGCTACGATCTCAGATTTGCGGTTCGTCCGGGGGTGATTGGCTATTCACAGGTTTTCACACCACACCGAACCTACAAGCGCTTACGATCGCTCGTCGACTATCAATTCGCGATCAAGCACCATTCAATTGTAAAGGATGTCAAGCTACTCTTTACTGCCTTTGGGTTTCTCTTTCTCCGGCTGTTCAGAAAGACCTTGAGGATGAGTGGCCCTGGGGCAAAGAGTAATCTCCGGGCTATCGTCAACGGTAAAGTGCATCGCGTTGTTGAATGCAATGAATTTGTGGTGATTGTTCGCTCAGATCCAAAGGAAATTTGCTCGCAGTATGAGCAGCTCGATGTCTCGATCCTCTCGGGAAAGAAGACGCTGCATTTTCAGGGGGTCTGCTTGCAATCATCACTTGATTATCATATTGATGAAGCTGATGGTATTAAACGCCAAAAACGTAACACGGTCCTGTTGGTCGAGAGACTGACGCCGTTTAACGAGTATAAGTTTCATAAGTATGTGCTGCAGACAAGTATTGGCTAAGACGATACAGCTGAATTACCAGCGCTTTCCGAAATAGCCTTCAGCAGCTGCTCGCAGTGTTGCCGAGCCCTTTCGTAGTCGAGTCGGTCGAGTTCTTGCGCCATGGCCTCAAGCTGGGCTACATGGCTTGGATCGATGCTGTCGTTGCCGCATTGGGCATCTTGTCGAGCGCATCGATGATCCCGGAGCGCGGCAAGGGTATCGCGGGCGCTGAGACTGTTGGTCTTGATCTGCGCATACAGGGTGGAGAGTTGACTTAAGTCCAGCGTCGATGTTGAATCTTGGCTTGCGTTTGCAGCAAGCTGTTGTTGCGAGGCTCTACCGATGTGGCTCGGCTCATGGTCTGAGCAGCCTTGCTGAGCTGCCTGCAGCGCGGGTGCAAGGTGCTTGTCAACGGCCTCCAGCAAGGTCTCAAACCCGGAATCAGGCTCAGCAGGATCGCTCTCGAGGTCACGCAGCCTTTGCTCGAGCTGCAGAGCGGCCTTGCTGAGGCGCTCGAGATGCAATGTCGCGGCAGCACTCTTGAGCGTATGCGCGAGGCGCTCTGCCTGTTTGAGCTGATGCGCCTGAATCTGATGCCGCAGACGCTGACTGGCGTCGGCATAATCACGGGCGAATCCGAGTATGAGTTTTTGCAGCAGTGCCTGGTTGCCATGACAGCGCTGGAGCGCGGCTGGCAAGTCGAATGGCGGCAGCTGCGAAGGCAACTGTGCGGATGATGGTTCTCGTTCTAAAGGCATTTCCGATTGCGATGCCTGCCATTGCGATGCCTGCCATTGCGGTGCGAGCCAACGCCGTAACAGGTTCCAAAGCTGATGGGTGTCGATCGGCTTGGTCAGATGATCGTCCATCCCTGCCGCTAAGCTATTCGCGCGATCCTGCTCGCTGGCGTGGGCGGTGAGGGCAATGATCGGTAGCCGTGCAGAGGCCTTGTTGCCGCTGGCAGAGACCAAAGCGGCCTCTTGTGCGCGGATGGCGCGGGCGGTTTGCAGACCGTCCATGTCTGGCATCTGGATATCCATGAGTACCAGATCGAAGGTGCCCGTCTTGGCCTTGCGCAGACCCTCGCGTCCATTGCGGGCGACCTCAGTGTCGATGCCGAGCTCATCTAAGAGGGTGCAGACCAAGTTAGCGTTCAGCTGATTGTCTTCGACCAATAGGACTCGACGCCCGCGGAATGCAAGCTGGTCAGGCTGGGCAAGCGCCCTGTTGTGTTGAGTTTCAGCGAGCGCGCATTGGGTCGATGCTTCGGCACTGAGGGTGCCGAAACAAATCTGGACAGAGAAGCTGGTGCCGCGTCGAGCCCGGCTACGGACCTGGATCTCGCCGCCCATCAGGTTGACCAATTGCTTGGTGATGGGGAGACCAAGACCAGTGCCGCCATAGCGCCTGGTGGTGGAGCTGTCGGCTTGCCAGAATGGCTCGTAGAGCAGCGGTAACTGATCGGTATCGATGCCGATGCCCGAGTCATGTACCCAGAAGCCCAGACGGACCCAATCGGTCGCGCAATCGAGCAGACGCACGCGCACCTGGATCAGACCCTGCTCGGTGAATTTCACCGCATTGCCGGCGAGGTTGAGCAGGGCTTGGCTGAGACGCAGCGAATCGCCAACCAGGTAGTTGGGGATGGCGGGGTCGGCCTCGATTCTGACCCGGTTACCCTTGGCCGCGGCCGAGATGGCGAGGACCGAGCGCAGCTGGGCAAGCACCTCTCGGAGCTGGAAGGGTCGCGCCTCGAGTTCGAGCTTGCCGGATTCGATCTTCGACAGATCTAAGAGGTCGTTGATGAGCCGCAGCAGCCAACGAGCAGCCTGCTCGATCTGCGCTAGCCGATCGCGAGTCTTGGTGCTGGGTGGCTCGCGCTGCGCCAATTGGGCCATGCCGATCACCGCATTCATGGGCGTGCGGATCTCGTGGCTCATATTGGCCAGAAAACGGCTCTTGGCAGCGGTGGCGCTTTCGGCCTTTTGTTTCGCGGTCAGCAGCTCGCGCTCCTTGCGCATCTTCAGCTCGGCCTCGGCGAGCAGGTTGCTGAGGATCTTGAGGGATGAGACCTGTTTCTCGGTCCAGTGGCGCGGCTCGCGCACACTGTCAAAGCCGAAAAAGCCCACCAGTCGACTGCCGATCTTGAGCGGGGCGGTGATCAAGGACTGGATGTCCTGGCGGGAGAATTCCTGTTGTTCGGCCTCGGCCGCCGCTGGCAGTGCCTTGACCTGCGGGATCAGCACGTAGTCCTGATTTAAGAGCTGGCGCCTCCACCAGGGTAGCGCGTTGATCTCGGTGATATTGTTGTTAAGAAAGCTCTCGATGCCTGGGGCGCACCATTCATGGGTGTTGCGCATCGATGTGAGATCATCGGAAAAGGCGAACAGATAGCTGCGGTCGACGCCGAAAAAGCGGCCAGTCACGGCCAAGAAATGATTGATCTTGGCATCGATGCTGTTCAGATCGGCACTAATCAGCTCAGTCGAGAGTTCAGTGACCATCGCCTGGAATCGGCCTTGATCGGTCAGCGACTGGTTTGCTCGCTGACTGTCGATCAGTGCCTTGCGATAGCGGCGATTGACGAGGATGACGTAGGCCGAGATCAACCCGGTGATGCCCAAGAGGGTCAGGCTAATCGCCAGGCTGCGATAGAACCAGCTCAGGTCCACCTGTTGCCCCGGCTGGTAGAGCAGACCCTTGAGTGAGAAGCCGGTGGTTAAGAGCCCAAGCTCGATATAGACATCGACGATGTGCTGCCAGCGGCCTGGGTTCATATAGCCGATGTCGATCAGGTCCGGCTTGATGAGGTCACGCAGGGTATCGGCCTCATAGCGCAGATGGTCGAGAGACTTATCGGGGCTCCAGTGCTCGTGAATCAGCGCGATGATCTCTTCTGGATGCGCCATGGCATAGTCCCAGCCACGCAAGCTCGCCCGGAGAAAGGCCTCGACCCGATCGGGTCGGCGCTTCAGCTCACGACGGCTGGTGAAGAGGCTGTCGCCATAGAAGTCGACGCCGTAGTGCTTCGGCCAGAGGATGTGGTAGCGCTCGCCACGCTGCTGAAGATAGTAGGGCTCGTTGGTAACGTAGGCGCTCAGGACGTCGATGTTTGGATTCAGATAGTCGGCTTGGCCGACCTCGCCATCCGTCAGCGCGAGCTGATCGATGTCGACGCCCTCCATCGCCAGCATGGCCTTCAGCTCGGCATCGCGGGCGTCCTTGGTCATCTTCACTGCTGCGCCGATCAGATCGTGCGGCGTCACGATGTTGCTCTGCTCGCGGGCTAGCAGGACCAAGGGTGAGTGTTGGAAGATGGCCGCGAGCACGACGACGGGATCGCCATCACCGGCGCGCAGCAGGAGCTCGCTGTTGGTGACCCCATACTGGGCGTCGCCCTCGACAACCGACTGCACGACGTCTTCCTCTCCGGAACGCTCGCGGATGATGACCTCGAGGCCAGCATCGCGATAGAAGCCTTTGGCTTGGGCGGCGTAGTAACCGGCGAACTGGAACTGATGGAACCAGCGTAGTTGTAAAACGACGCGCTCGCGTTTGGTTTGTTTGTTCTGTGCGGTTTGTGCGGTTTGTGCGGTCAGTTCGGTCTGCCGGCCTGAATCTTGTCGCTTGGGGTCAAGCGCGTCTTTGGTGATCCCTGGAGCATCTATGCGGGGCTTGTTTGTGGGCCCAGTAATGGACCCAGTGACGGACCCAGTCATTGGGGCTGCGGTTGGCGCTGTATTGGACTGGTCAGCCTGAGCATGCAGTGGAGTAGCAATCAGTAACAGGCTGAGCACGAGCAAGGCAGGCGTGAGCAAGGCAGGCGTGAGCAAGGCAGGCGCGAGCAAGGCAGGCGTGAGCAAGCTGGGCAGGGTCTTAGACCAGGCTAGGACGGCTTCCCGAGACTGATTGGCGATCAGAGCCCTATCAAGGCTGAGGGGGGATGTTGTTTGACAGTTTGCTGCGCTGTAAACCTGAACGTCAGTGAACATGGCGGCATCGGACGGAGGTTAGCGTTCTTGGCTCCACCGCGATCAACAGTTCAGATCTTGGACTAAGCAGCTGCGATTGCGGCCGCTGTTTTTGGCCCGATAGAGCTGCTCGTCGGCCTGCTTGATCAGGAGCGAGGCGCTCGTGCTCTGATTACAGCAGGCGGTGATGATGCCGAGGCTAATGGTCACATACTCAGCGGTTGGCGAGGATTTATGGGGCACGGCCAGGTCCGCGACCTGCCTGCGCAACTCCTCAGCAAGTGTGAGTGCGCCCTGCGCGGGTGGCCCGTCGACCAGGATGCAGGCGAATTCCTCGCCACCATAGCGGGCGACCAGATCCGTATTGCGCCTCAAACTGTGCTCGAGCACCTGCGCCACCGCACAGAGGCAGTCATCTCCGAGCACATGGCCATAGGTGTCGTTGTAGGCCTTGAAGTGGTCGATGTCGAGCATGATCAGCCCGAGCTGAGTGCCTGTGCGGGCGTGGCGGGCATGCTCCTGCGCGAGGATCTCATCGAACCGGCGCCGATTGGCGATCCCGGTCAGACCATCGGTTGTGGCCAGCTTGGCAAGCCGATCGCGGGCTTGCTTCAGCTCGATCTGATTGCGTACCCGAATCTTCAGTACCAGCGGGTTGATCGGCTTGGTGATGTAGTCCATTGCACCTAGCTCAAGCGCCCGCGTCTCGGTGATGCTATCGGCGCGCCCGGTGATGAAGAGCACCGGGATGGCGCTGGTCAATGGGTCGGCCTTGAGTTGCGCGCAGACCGCGAAGCCGTCCAAGCCTGGCAGCATCAGATCAAGCAGGATGAGGTCGGGAACAGCCGTTGCCGCGATCTCCAAGGCCTTCTCACCGGAGAGCGCAAACAGGGTCTCGTACTGATCTCGAAAGAGTTCAGCAATCAGCTCGACGGTGGCGGGATCATCATCGACGATGAGGAGTTTAACCGCTGGAAGCTCGGGCATGGTTAGGGCCGCCACATTGAAAATGACAGTAGTATATGCGGTCTGCGAGGGCAAGCCTATGCGCTGGGTGGGTTGAATCGAGGTAGCTGGTGCTAGGCAACTGGGGCTGACGAGGAGCGATCAGTTGGGCCGGACATCCGTCAGCCCCCAGCTTGCTCTAGCGCAGTACCTGGTCGATGCGGACCTGAACCGGGTTGATCACCGTGCTCTCGATGGGACCGGTCTCACCCTGCAGGTCGCCGGGGCGGGGCATGGCTTGACCGGATGGCGAGACGCGGGCACCGACGATGATCTGCGGGAAGTTGGAGAGCTGCATGGCCGGCATCATCGCCATGCTGTCATCGAGCCGGACCTGCACGGGCAGGTCGCCGAGGGTTGCGCGCTGCACCGCGAGCGGCATCGGCGGGCCGGCGGCGGCCTTGGCATAGATGAACACCGGGGTGTTGGGCGGCAGCCGGCCGTTGAGCTCGGTGGCCAAGGCGACGCTGACTTGTACGCCCGACTGGGTTGCTTCAGCCGGCGTATCCATCGGCCTATCTTGAGCATCCGCTCCGGCAGATGCCGTTGCCGAGGGCCGGCTGCTCGTTGCTGGGCCACTGGATGAGCCCGGATCCTTGCCCGGATCGCTGTGCACTTGTGCTGATGATCCTTGGGATGCTTCATCGCCGGAGCTTGCTTGCCTTGGTGATCTCTGGGAGGCGTCGTCGCTGGCGCTGCCTCCGGTTGCTTCGGCTGAAGCCGTTGCTGTTGAAGCCGTCGCTGGTGCTGAGGCCATCCCCGCTTGAGCGATCTGCTGTGCCTCATCAGGTAAGCCAGCGCGCTGCTCGGCCTCGCTGATCAGGCTGCGCAGCTCGGTGGCATCTTCGCTCTCGGGGTCGACCTGCTCGAGCAGCTTGCGCCAGGTGGTGGCGGCAGACTGGAATTGCCCGCGTTGGAAGGCGACCATCGCCGCCAGCCAGCGCGCGGTGGCGTTGTTGGGCTCGAGCGCCAGCGCCTCTGAGATCAGTTCGGCTGGCCGTCCCTCGAGCTGGTTGTCGTTGTTGGTCGCAATCGATTCGGCGTAGGCCAGTACGATCAGTGGATCGGTGGGCAGGAGCTTGTAGGCCTGAGCCAGTGCCGATTGTGCTCGTTCGCGATCACCGGTGGCGAAGTAGGTGCGCCCGAGCATCATCCAGCCCTCGGCGTCGCCCGGCGCTTGCTCGAGCCGCTGCTCGAGCCTCGCGACCAGCTCTTCGAGCGGTGGCAGCTCGGCCTGACCGCCGCCGTGGGCACCGCTGCCGCCCGCGCCGCCGCTGGCCGCAAGCTGCTCCAACTGCGGGATGATCGCCTGGCTGCCGATCAGGCCATAGAGCGCCCAAGCAGCGAGGGGGACCACCAGCACCAACGCCAGCGCGGTCAGGCGTGGTCCGGGCAGCCGGTAGCGGCGCTGCTTGGCGTCGATGCCACGGGCCGCCGTGAGCGGATCGCGATCGCCGAGGTCGTGCAGAAGCTCGCGCTCGAGGTCGCGCCGTGCAGACTCATAGAGGGTTTGATCGAGCTTGCCGCTGCTGAGATCGGCGTCCAGCTCGGCGAGCTGCTGCTTGAACAGCTCGAGGTTCAGGAGGGCCTGCTCGGCCTCGGTGTCGTCCGCGTCCGCTCCATCCTGAGCTGGTTGTGCGGGCGTGAGCAGGGGGGCAACGGCGAAGAGGACCGCCAGGCCGGCTAGTCCAGCAGCGAGTATCCAGAAGATGGTCATGATCAGATGGCGTGCGGGCTAGGTCGATCGAGAGCTGGAAGAGGGGCTATCGGGGCTGTTGTCGAGCAGGGCCTGAAGACGCTCCTGCTCGGACGCTGAGATAGGTTCATCGGCGGCGCGCTTCTTGGAGAGGATGGTGCGCACGACGACGAAGCCAGCGATCCCAATCAGCACGAAGGGGCCAAACCAGAGTAGGTAGGTCGATGGCTTCAACGGCGGATCATAGAGCACGAAATCGCCGTAACGCTCGACCAGGAAGTCGAGGATCTCGTCTTGCGATTGGCCGGCGCGCATCATCCGATAGACCTCGTTGCGCAGGTCTTGCGCTAGCTCAGCCTGGGAGCCGGCCAGAGACTCGTTTTGGCACACCAGGCAGCGCAGCTTGGCGATCAGCTCGCGGAACTCGGTCTGCTGCTCGGGGCTGTCGAACTGGAATTCTTCCAGCGTATAGGCGCTGACTGAGCCACTGCCGAGGAGCAGCAGCGCGCCAAGCAGGAGTGATTTGATCATGCAAGACATCTTGATCAGTGGGTCCATCTTGAGCAGCGGGTACAGGTTGAGCGCTGGGGGCATCAGGCGCCTTCCGCCTTGAGCTGAGCGACCAGCGGTTGCAGGGTCTCTTCCCAGACCTTGCGATCGATGGGGCCGATGTGCTTGTAGCGAATGATGCCCGCCTGATCGACGACGAAGGTCTCCGGGGCGCCATAGACGCCCCAGTGCAGGCCAACCTTGTTATCCGGGTCGTAGCCGACCATCGCATAAGGGTTACCGGTCATGCGCAGCACGGCGAGCGCATCTTGTGCAGCATCCTTCCAATTGAGGCCGACGACCTGGAAGTCGGTCTCTTTCGATAAGGCCATCAGCGCCTGATGCTCCTGGCGGCAGGAGCCGCACCAGGAGGCCCAGACGTTGACCAGCGAGATCTGTCCCTTGAGATCCTCGTTGCTGACACTGCGGCTGGGATCAGTCAGCTCTGGCAGGCTGAACACAGGAACATGTTTTCCGATCAAGGGCGAGGGCACCTTACTCGGATCCTTGCCGAGCCCGATCACCAACAGGATGACCAAGGCGCCGAAGATGATCAGCGGGATCAGGAAACGAACCGATTTCGACATACTGCGTTGCTCCTGCTAGGCCTTGGCGCCAACAGCGCCCGCTGGCGCGGTGCTGCGGGCGCGGGCCGTGCGATAACGACGGTCGGAGACGGCAATGGCGCCACCGAGGGCCATGAGTGCCGCGCCGAGCCAGATCCAGCGCACGTAAGGTTTGTAGTAGAGCCGCAGCGCCCAGTCACCGCCGCCGACTGCCTCGCCAAGCGAGACATAGACGTCGCGGAAGAAGCCGGCGTCGATCGCGGCCTCGGTCATCGGCATGCCACCTCCTAGGTAGGAGCGCTTCTCAGGGAAGAGTTCAGCGATCTGCCGCTCGCCGCGATAGACCAGGAAATGCCCTTGGTCGGCGCGATAGTTCGGGCCGTTGACCTTCTGCGCGCCCAAGAACTCGAAGCGATAGCCGGCCATCTCGTGGCTGTCGCCGGGCGACATGCGGAGATCCTTCTCGATCTGATGGTTCGAGACCATGGTGACGCCGACGATGAACATCGCCACGCCCAGATGGGCGACGACCATGCCGTAGAAGCTACGACCATTGCCGCTGAAGTCGGCGACCATAGCCTGTCGCCAGCCCTGCTGCTTATGCTTGAGGCGATCGCGAACGATGGTGAGATGCGAGAAGAGTAGCCAGGCTGCCAAGGCGATCCCAATCGGTACCCAGAGGTCATCGCCGCTGACGGCAGACATCGAGGTCAGTACCAGCACGCCGATACTGAGCGCAAAGGCCAGCCAGAGCAGTTTGGTCAGACGCCAGGGCTGATCGCTCTTCCAGCGGGTTGCCGGGCCGATGCCGAGCAGCAGGGCGAGGAAGGGTGCCAGCGCCAGGAACATCTTGTTGAACCAGGGGAAGCCAACCGAGATCTTGCCGAGATTGAAGGCCTCATAGATCAGGGGGGCCAGGGTACCGAATAGCACCAGCACGGTGAAGGCAACGAACAGCAGGTTGTTTAGCAGCAATGCACTCTCACGCGAGAGTAGGTCGAAGCGCCCGCCCTCGGAGACCTCCGGTGCCCGCCAGGCATAGAGCGCCAGCGAGCCGCCGATGACAATGCAGAGGAAGATCAGGATGAACAACCCGCGCTCAGGATCGGTGGCGAAGGCATGCACCGAGGTCAGCACGCCTGAGCGAACCAGGAAGGTGCCGAGCAGGCTGAGCGAGAAGGCCGAGATGGCCAAGAGCACGGTCCAGCTCTTGAACGCGGCGCGCTTTTCGGTGACGGCGAGCGAATGGATCAGTGCGGTGCCGACCAGCCAGGGCATCAGCGAGGCATTCTCGACCGGGTCCCAGAACCACCAGCCACCCCAGCCAAGCTCGTAGTAGGCCCACCAGGAGCCGAGCGCGATGCCGATGGTCAGGAAGACCCAGGCGACTGTGGTCCAAGGCCGCGACCAGCGTGCCCAAGCGGCATCGAGCTTGCCGCCGATCAGCGCTGCAATGGCAAAGGCAAAGGCGACCGAGAAGCCGACATAGCCCATGTAGAGCATCGGCGGATGGATCGCGAGGCCAAAATCCTGCAACAGCGGGTTCAGGTCACGCCCTTCCGGTGGCACCGGAAACAGGCGCTCGAAGGGATTGGATGTGAGCAGCATGAAGAGCAAGAAGCCGATCGCGACCATGCCCATGACGCTGATCACGCGCGCAACCACGGGCAGCGGCAGGTTGCGGCTGAAGGCGGCAACGGCGGCGCCCCAGCCGGCCATCATCAGTGCCCAGAGCAAGAGGGAGCCTTCGTGCCCGCCCCAGACTGCGGAGACCTTGTAGATTCCCGGCAGTAGCGAGTTCGAGTTCTGGGCGACGTAGAGGACCGAAAAGTCGCTGGTGAGAAAGGCCTCGACTAAGGCGACGAAGGCGATGGCGACGAAGACAAACTGCCCATAGGCCAGCGGCCGCGCCATCGTCATCCAAGGCCGATGACCGGTCAGCGAGCCGGCCAGCGGCATCGCCGCCTGGGCGGTGGCGAGGATCAGCGCAAAGATGAGCGCGAGGTGTCCAAGCTCTGGGATCACTGGGTCATACTCCTGGGGGGCTCGGTCCCGGTGGTCTGTTCGACGATGCCGTCGACATGGGCGGTCTGCAGCGTGTCGGCAACCTCGGGCGGCATGTAGGATTCATCATGCTTGGCCAAGACCTCTTCGGCGTAGAAGACCCCGTCATCGCCGATGCGGCCCTTGGCGACCACACCTTGGCCTTCGCTAAACAGGTCCGGCAGGATGCCGGTATAGCTGACCGGGACCACCGCGGCGTTGTCGGTGACCTCGAAGTGGACGGTCAGGCCATCCTCTTGGCGGGCCAGGGTGTCTTTGACCACCAGGCCGCCCACCCGAAACACCGCGTCGGTCGGGTGCTCACTGGCCATGACCTGGCTTGGGCTAAAGAAATACGAGATATTGCTCTGCAAGGCGCTGAGCGCGAGCGTCGTGGCGCCGGCGACGCCGACCAGCGCAAGGCCGACGAGAACCAATCGTTTTTGTCTTGCTTTCATGATGAGCACTCCGCGTGGCAATCGATCGGGCGGCTGATTCGGGTCGATGATCTAGGTCGATGATCTCGGTTGAGCCGGCCCCTATAGGATCAGGATGTTGGTCCAGAGGTTCCCCGCTGGGGGGCGGCTCCGGCGCTGTCTTGCCGGGGCGCACGCAGGCGTAGCAGCCGTCGAATGCGGGTGAGCGTGGTCTTGCGGCTGCTGCGCAGTTGCAGCACTTCGATCAGCAGCAGCCCAAAGGTCATGCCGAACGCGCCCCAGACATAACCGGCGTAGCCGCCCTGGCTGAAAAACTCCATCATGCGGTCGTCTCCTGAGCGATGACATCGCGCACCCAGGCATTGTCTGACTCACGCGTCAGGATGATGGTGCGCAGACGCGCGAATACCGCGGCGAACGAATAGGACCAGAGTCCGAGGGTCATGGTCAACATCGGTATCAGGATGCTCAGATGGATACTGCCCGGATCGGAGCGCTGATGCAGCGACGCGCACTGATTCGGGTCAGGGCAGTTGATGGAGAGGAAGATTACCGGAACCATGACGAGGCCAACGATGGCCAAGAGCGCGGCGGCACGGTCGGCGCGTCGGGTGTCGTCGATCGCCGAATGCAGCGCGATGTAGCCGATATAGAGGAAGAACAGGAGCAGCTCCGAGGTCAGCCGCGGGTCCCAGTCCCAGTAGGTGCCCCAGCTCGGACGGCCCCAAAGCGCGCCGGTCCAGAGTGCCAAGAAGGTAAAGATGGCGCCGGTTGGGGCGACCGCCTTAGCCATCATGAAGCTCAGGCGGGTGTTGAACACGAGGCCGATCGCCGACCAGCCGGCGAGCACCAGGTAGAGCCACATCGACATCCAGGCTGCGGGCACATGGACGTAAATGATCCGGTAATACTCTTTCTGCGGGTTGCTGCCGCCGAGCTGATCGGCGGTGAGGAAGAAGCCCCAGAAGAGGCCGACCAGCACCAGCGCAAGGGCGATACCGCTGAACCAAGGGATGAGGCGGCCCGCGATCGGGTAGAACGCGGCGGGTGAGGCGAATTTGAACCAGTTGATCGTCATGATAGTGGCAAGGTGGTTGATTCTAGCAGCGGATCAGTGATCCAGGCTCGGCGGCTGGGTGCTGGAAGCTAAGAAATAGTCGATCTTTACCTCGAAAAGTTCGATCTGTTCTGTTTACTCCAGTGAGATGCGGAGCGCTGCCGCAGCGGCCAGTGGTGCAAGCAGGGCCGAGCCCATCAAGAAGGCGCTTAACAGATAGAAATAGGGTTGCGTGTCGGCGATTTCGATCGCGCTGACCGAGACCGCGCCAGCGCCATAGACCAGTACCGGCACATAGAGCGGCAGGATCAGCAAGGATAACAGGATGCCGCCGCCACGCAGCCCCAGCGTCAGTGCAGCGCCGATGGCGCCGATCAGGCTCAACACCGGGGTGCCAAGGGCCAAGGCGGCCATCATCACCCAGACCGCGGTGCCACTCAGATGGTATTGCATCGCTACCAAGGGTGCGATCAGCACCAAGGGCAGGCCGGTCAGGAGCCAGTGCGCGACGACCTTGCCGAGCACCAGCAGCGCCAGCGGTTGGCCGGTGAGCAAGAGCTGCTCTAGCGTGCCGTCATCGTAGTCGGCCGCGAACAGCCGCTCCAAGGCCAGCATCGAGGCCAGCAGCGCAGCGACCCAGACCACGCCCGGGCCGAGCATCCGCAACTGCTCGCGCTCGCTGCCGACGCCGAGCGGAAACAGGCTGACGACGATGATGAAGAAGAACAGCGTCGTCAGCACGTCGGTGCGCCGGCGCAGGGCCAGCGTGATGTCGCGGGAGAGGACGCAGTAGAAGACCTTTAGCATGAGTGACCGAGCTGACCTTGAGGTAAGCGCTGGCGTGTTTCGGACTCGGTGCTTTCCGAGCTGATCGGATCGCTTGCCGCGCCGAGCGTCAGACGTTGGATGGCGCCACTGGTCAAAGGAACCTCTTGATGGGTAGTCAAGATCACCGAGCCGCCGCGGGCCACCTGCTCGGCGATGAGCTGCTGCAAGAGGTCGACCGCATCGACATCGAGCGCAGTGAAAGGCTCGTCTAAGATCCACAGCGGCGCCTTGCTCAAGATCAAGCGTGCCAGTGCGACGCGCTTTTTCTGCCCTTGAGAGAGCATTCGGGTCGGCAGATCCTCGAAGCCTTCTAGCCCGATGCGGCTGAGGGCCTCGATGATCGCGTCCTCGTCAGCAGGGTCTTGATCGAGGGTGCTGGCGATGCGGAGGTTCTCGAGTCCAGTCAGATCGGCCTTGATGCCATTGAGATGGCCGAAATAGAGCAGGTCGCGATTGTAGTCCTCGGCCAGGTCACGGATGCGCTCGCCGCGCCAGCGAATGCTGCCGGCGTCCGCTCGCAACAGGCCGCAGAGCGCGCGTAGCAGCGTCGTCTTGCCGCTGCCGTTAAGCCCACGTACATGCAGTAAGGTTTCTGAGGGCACCTGGAAGCTGAGGCCGCTGAACAGGAGACGCTCACCGCGACGGCAAGCGAGATCGGAAACGTCGAGCATCAGTAGATTGGGCTGCGGCTGAGAACAGCGCGACACCATAGCGGTTCTCGCGCTATGCGACAATCGAAAAGCTGACCGCAGATGGGCGCAGTGGCCCTCACTGGGGCCGTTAGAGGTCGATCAGCAGCGCGCCCATAGGCGGCCAGGATATCCGCTCGCCGCCGCCGGCGTTGGCTCAGCCTTGGCCGCTATCGGCATCGGTGGCGGCTGGCGAGTTGGCCTCGTTGCCGGAGCCGCTCTGATCGGCGTCAGTCGTGCTCCGCGCGGCTCGACCCTCGGCCAAGATGGGCGTGGGCGGGCTCGATGCGTCGGTGGCATCGGTGTCGTCGGACGCAACTGAACTCGGTTCGAGCACCATGATGACACCCGCAAGCGGAGGCAACGCGAGTGGGATCGAGTAGGGGCGGCCCATCCAACTGCTGCGCTCTGAATGTACGCCGCCCCGATTACCGACGTTGCTGCCACCATAGAGTTCGGCGTCGGAGTTGACGGCCTCGCGATAGTAGCCTTCGACCGGAACCCCAATGCGGTAGTTCTCGCGCGGCACCGGGGTGAAATTGAAGGCACAGGTGACCAGCTGCTTGCCGTCTTTGGACTTGCGCAGATAGCTCAATACCGACTGGCTGGAGTCGTGGCAGTCGATCCACTCGAAGCCTGAGCTCTCGAAGTCGACCTCATGCAGCGCCGGCTCGGCACGGTAGAGCTGGTTGAGATCGGCGACGATCTTCTTCACGCCCTGATGCTGCGGCCGCTCGAGCAGTTCCCACTCGGCTGCGGCATCGAAGTTCCACTCCCGCCCCTGTCCAAACTCGCAGCCTTGGAACAGCAGCTTCTTGCCCGGATAGCTGAACATGAAGGTATAGAGCAGGCGCAGCGAGGCGAACTTCTGCCAGGCATCACCAGGCATCTTGTCGAGCATCGACTTCTTGCCGTGCACCACCTCGTCGTGGCTGAATGGCAGCACGAAGTTCTCGGTGAAGGCGTAGAGCAGGCCGAAGGTCAGCAGGTCGTGATGGTAGTGGCGATAGATCGGATCCTTCTCCATGTACGAGAGGGTGTCGTGCATCCAGCCCATGTTCCATTTCATGCTGAAGCCGAGGCCGCCCAGATAGGTCGGGCGCGAGACCTGCGGCCAGGAGGTCGATTCCTCGGCGATCATCAGTGAGCCCGGGTGCTGCTCATGGGTGACGGTATTGAGCTGGCGCAGGAGCTCGACTGCGTCCAGGTTCTCGTTGCCACCGTATTTGTTGGGAATCCATTCACCGTCCTTGCGCGAATAGTCGAGATAGAGCATCGAGGCGACGGCATCCACGCGCAGACCATCGAGATGATACTCATCGAGCCAGAACAGGGCGCTCGAGAGCAGGAAATTCTTCACCTCGTGGCGACCGTAGTTGAAGATCAGCGTGCCCCAGTCCTTGTGCTCACCCTGACGTGGATCGGCATGCTCGAACAAGGCGGTGCCGTCGAAGCGGGCGAGGGCGACGGTGTCGCGCGGGAAGTGGGCCGGCACCCAGTCGAGCAGCACGCCGATGCCGTGCGCGTGTAGATAGTTGACAAAGTAGCGGAAATCCTCGGGGCTGCCGAAGCGCGCGGTGGGGGCGAAATAGCCGGTGGCCTGATAGCCCCAAGAGGCGTCGAGCGGATGTTCGGTGATGGGCAGCAGCTCGAGATGCGTGAAGCCCATCTCTTGGCAATGCGCGGTCAGCTGTTCGGCCAGCTCGCGGTAGTTGAGGAAGCTGCCGTCCTCAGCACGACGCCAAGAGCCGAGGTGGACCTCGTAGACCGACATTGGCTGTTGCTGCCAGTCGGCACTGGCCCGTGCCGCGAGCCAGGCTTGGTCGGTCCAGACAAAGTCGCTCGGCTCCTTGAGGATGCAGGCGTTATCCGGCCGCTCCTGAAAGGCCGTGGCGTAGGGGTCGATCTTGACCATCGGCACGCCCGCGGCGGAGCGCAACTCGAATTTATAGAGTGCTTCTGCCTCCAGGCCGGGGATGAACAGCTCCCAGACGCCGGAACCGGCGTGCACCCGCATCTGATGCTCGCGACCGTCCCAATTGTTGAAGCTGCCAACCACGCTGACACGGGTGGCGCCCGGTGCCCAGACACCAAACTGGAAGCCGGTGATACCATCCAGCTCGCGCTGCTCGGCGCCGAGGAAGCGATAGGCGTGCCAGTGGCGGCCCTCACCGAACAGATGCAGATCGAAATCCGGGATTTGTGGCTCGAAGCTGTAGGGGTCATATTGGATATGAACCTGACCCTGTTTGTCGTACCAGCTGATCTGGTAGTGCCCTTCGACGGCGCTTGCGGGGCCTTCCCAGACAAAGAGGTCGGTGCCTTCGATGCGGCTGAGTTCGATGTCGCCCTTGCCGATCCGCACCCGCTCGGCGCGCGGCAGCAGCACGCGCAGGATGGCGTTGCCGTTGCCTTGATCATGGCGGCCTAGAACCTCGAAGGGATCGTGATGACGGGCCTCAACAATCCGCAAGAGCGGCTCGGGGAGGTCGGGGTAGCGGAGCTGACTCTCGGGCATAGCGTATCGGTATCCTGGGGTACTTTTCGGCCAAGATGTTACCATAAGCAGCAGGGTTGGCCGGCTGAGTCGGCGGCCCGGCCTTGCATTCACCACCCAATCGGCGGTCGCGCCTGAAGGTCTCAGCATGCCGGAAGCCACACCGCGCTTTGTCAGTCGCCTGACGCGCAATACCTTGGCGCTCATCCTGGCCGGTGGGCGTGGCTCTCGCTTGAGCCATCTGACGCAATGGCGCTCGAAGCCGGCGGTGCCCTTTGGCGGCAAGTTTCGCATCGTCGACTTTCCGCTCTCGAACTGCATCAATTCCGGGGTGCGCCGGATCGGTGTGCTGACGCAGTACAAGGCGCATTCGCTGATCCTGCACATCCAAAAGGGCTGGGGCTTTCTGCGTGGTGAGTTCGGCGAGTTCGTTGAGCTTTGGCCGGCGCAGCAACGAGTGACCGAAACCGCCTGGTATGCAGGCACCGCGGATGCGGTGTTCCAGAATCTCGACATCATCCGCAATCACGAGCCCGAGTATGTGCTGATCCTGGCCGGCGACCACATCTACCAGATGGACTATGGGCCGATGATTGCGCAGCATGTCGAATCCGGTGCAGATATGACCATTGGCTGCATTGAGGTGCAGCGCGACACCGCCTCGGGCTTTGGTATCATCAGCATCGATCAGGATCAGCGCGTTTCCGCCTTCGTTGAAAAGCCCGCTGATCCACCAGCGGTCCCGGGCCGAGATGACATCGCATTGGCCTCGATGGGAATCTACGTCTTCAATCGCGAGTTCCTGTTCGAGCAGGTGATTGCCGATGCCGATCTGTCTGAATCCAGTCATGATTTCGGTAAAGATGTCATCCCGCGCGCGATCGAGCGCTACCGGGTCATGACCTATCCATTTCGCGATCCACGCAATAACACCCAGGCCTACTGGCGTGATGTCGGCACCATTGATGCCTTGTGGGAGGCGAATCTAGAACTGATCGGCGTGACGCCGCCGCTGAGTCTCTATGACGATGACTGGCCAATCTGGACCTATCAAGAGCAGCTACCGCCGGCCAAGTTTGTGTTCGATGACGAGATCCGCCGCGGTATGGCCGTCGACTCGATGGTCTCTGGTGGCTGCATCATCTCCGGTGCCTTGGTGCGTCACTCATTGCTGTTCTCAAATGTGCGCGTGCACTCGTTTGCGCATGTCGAAGACAGCGTGATCCTACCCAACGTCGATATCGGCCGCGGCTGCGTCATTCATCGCGCCATCGTCAATCACTGGTGCCGGCTCCCCGAAGGCCTGCGGATTGGCTGTGATCGCGCGGAGGATGAAGCGGCCGGGTTTTATGTCTCGGAGGGCGGCGTTACCCTGGTAACGCCGGAACTGCTCGGCCAAACCGTGAATCGGGTGAGCTAATTCCATCCGTCAAGCTCCATCCATCAAGCCATGACAGGCTCGCTGTATCTCTATGCAAGACGCCCCAATGACTGACTCTCTTGACCAACGCCGTGCCGGCGTCCTGTTGCATCTGACCTCGCTGCCCGGCGCTGGCCCTTGTGGTGATCTTGGCTGGGAGGCCTTTAATTTCGTCAATTTCCTGGCCGATGCAGGGGTCAGCGTTTGGCAGATGCTGCCGATCGGTCCGCCGCAGGCAGGTGATTCACCCTATCAGACCAGCTCCACGCATGCCGGCAGTGCGCGGCTGATTGGCTTGGAGCCCTTGGTGAGCTGGGGCTGGCTGCCCGCAGGTATGGATGCCGTGGCCGATGATGCAGACAAGCTTGCACGACTGCGCCAAGCGCAGCAGGGCTTTCTGCAGGTCGCCGCCGACGAGGAGCGCGCAGAGCTTGAGCAGTTCTGCGCTGAGCAGCGCTTTTGGCTCGATGACTACGCGCTCTATCGGGCGATCCACGAGGAGCGCGACAAGCCTTGGTGGGAATGGCCGAAAGGGCTGCGTAACCGCGATAAGCGGAGTCTCGGCCAAGCGCGACGGCGGCTCGCTGAGGCCGTTGAGTACATCCGTTTCGAGCAATTCGTCTTCTTTCGCCAGTGGGATGCACTACGGGCGCATGCGAGCGAGCGCGGCCTGCTCCTGTTTGGTGACATGCCAATCTTTGTCGCGCATGATAGCGCTGAGGTCTGGGCACGACCGCATTATTTCGACCTCAATGCTGATGGCACCTGCAGGGTCGTCGCTGGCGTGCCGCCCGACTACTTCTCCGCCACCGGCCAACGCTGGGGGAACCCGCTTTATCGCTGGGATCAGCTAGAAAAGAACGGCTTCCGCTTCTGGCTCGATCGGATGCGCACTCAGCTGCGCTTGTTCGACATGGTGCGCATCGACCACTTCCGTGGCTTCGAGGCCTATTGGGAGGTTCCTGCGGAAGAAGAGACAGCGATGAACGGGACCTGGGTCAAGGCCAAGGGTGACGCCCTCTTCATGCGGTTGCAGGAAGAATTCGGCAGCTTGCCGCTGATCGCAGAAGACCTTGGCGTCATCACAGACGAGGTCGATGCCCTGCGCCGCCGCTATCGGATGCCCGGTATGAAGGTCCTGCAATTCGCCTTCGAGGGTGGGGCTTCAAACCCCTATCTGCCGTTCCATCATGGACGGGATTCAGTCTGCTACACAGGCACCCATGACAACGACACCTCGCTCGGCTGGTATCAGTCGATCGACGAGGGTCTGCGCCAGCATGTGGACGACTATCTAGGACATTCCCAGGAGCCAATGCCCTGGCCGATGATCCGCGCGGCACTGGCCTCGCGCGCTGACCTAGCCGTCGTGCCGATGCAGGATCTGATGGGGCTTGATGGTGGACATCGGATGAATCGACCTGGGGTGGCGAACGGGAACTGGCAGTGGCGCTTTCAGTGGGATCAGCTCGAGGAGCAGTTGGCTCAGCGGATGCAGCATTTGATCATGCTGTATGGCCGTCTGCAGAAGTCTGATTGAAGAGCGATAGAAGCTCCTCATCCCAATGCGATCAGTGCTTTAGCCTCGGCGTTTCATTAAACTGCAATCAGGCCGTCTTCAGCCTGCAATCTGATCGTCAACTTGGCTTGGTAGTATTAACCGGTTTTTTTCCACCGGGGCGACCCTGCCATGCTCGTGACGACCAAACCCAGCCTCGCCGATCGTTTCGATCAGAAGGTGTTCGATGCCATCTACTCGCGGGCGTTGGTCTACAACACCTGCTGGGAAGACCCGGCGGTCGATCGCCTCGTCCTCAACATCGGCCCCGATGACCGCATCCTGGTCATCACCAGCGCCGGCTGTAATGTGCTTGACTATGCCCTGGTGGGTCCGGCGGCGATCCATGCGGTCGATGCCAATCCGCGCCAGAACGCGCTGCTGGAGCTGAAGTTGGCCGGCATCCGTCGGCTCGAGTTCGAAGACTTCTTCGCCGCCTTTGGTTACGGTCATCATCCCCACTTTGAGCGTCTCTACCGGCGTGAGCTGCGCGCCGAGCTGAGCCCGTTCGCGCAGACGTTCTGGGACAAGCGTGCGCGCTGGTTTGGCCATCCGCGCGGCAGCTTCTATTTCCATGGGCTGTCCGGCATCGTCGCCAAGAGCTTCCATGCCTATCTGCGCGTGCGCCCCAGGCTCGCAGCGAGCATCTCCGAGCTGTTCGAGACCCGCTCGCTGGACGATCAGCGTCATGTCTATGAGACCCGAGTGCAGCCGCTGATCTGGTCGCCGACCATCAACTGGACGCTCTCCCGGCAGCTGACCATGAGCATGCTCGGTGTGCCGCATCCACAGCGCAAAGAGGTCCAAGAGCAGCATGAGCGTGGTGTCGCCGGCTTCGTCCGCGAGTCGATCGATTACGTGTTCCGGCAACTGCCGGTCTGGACCAACTACTTTTGGGCGGTCTATGTGAACGGGCGCTATACGCCAGACTGCTGCCCGGAATATCTGAAGCCGGATAACTTTACAGCGCTCAAGCAGGGTAGGGCCGACTGTATCGAGCTGCACACCTCGACAGTCTCGGAGCTGCTTGCTGGCAGCGGACAGCGCTTCTCGAAGTACGTGCTCCTCGATCACATGGACTGGATGAGCAGTTACGCTCCCCAGGCCTTGGCCGAGGAATGGGCGCTGATCCTTGAGCGGGCGCGTACCGATGCGCGCATCATCTTCCGCAGTGCCCATGCCGCGCCGAGCTATCTGCAGGCGCTTGAGGTGAGTCCTGAGCGGGGGTGTCTGCGCGATTGTCTGCGGTTTCATCCGGAGCTGGCGGCGCAGCTGCAGCCGCTGGATCGGGTGCACACCTATGCCGGCTTCCATATCGCTGACGTGGCGGTCTGAGCATGGCCGCGGCTGCCTGGACTGCGGAGCTGAAGGTCTTGCTGGCGCTGTTGCGCGGACAGCCGAGTGCGGGCACCCATGCTGAGCGACTGGAGGCCTTCTACGCGCCGCAAGCGGGTCGCTACGATGCCTTTCGTGAGCGCCTGTTGCATGGGCGCGGCGAGCTGGTGGCTGATCTCATCCATGCACAGGCGGTTCCGGCCGGTGGCCATCTGGTCGAGCTGGGTGCGGGCACTGGGCGCAATCTGCTGTTCTTCGGCGATCGGCTCGCGGTGCTGGCAGGGGTCGATGCGGTCGATCTCTGTCCGTCGCTGGTCAGCGAGGCTCGGCGGCGGACCGCAGCCATGGCCAATGTGCAGATCCATGAGGCTGATGCCTGCCGCTGGCAGCCCGAGGCGCCGGTGGATACGGTCTATCTGGCCTATTCACTGACCATGATTCCGGACTGGCGCGCGGCGATCGACAATGCGATCGCGATGCTCAAGCCCGGCGGTCATCTCGGCCTGGTCGATTTTTATGTCTCGGCGGCCGTGCCAGCGCCGGGCTTGGTGCGCCACTCGGCGCTGGCGCGGGCGTTCTGGCCGCGCTGGTTCCGCCATGATGGCGTGCATCTGGAGTCCGAGCGGTTAGCCTATCTGCGCCAGTCTCTGCCCGATCATCGCTTGACCGAGGCGATGGCGCCGGTGCCCTATCTGCCTGGCTTGCGGGTGCCTTACTATCGCTTCATCGGTCGTAAAGGCGGTTGATCCACGCATGAGAACAGGCCGGTCTCTGTCTGCAATGCAGGCGTTGAGGGAGAGGACGGTTTCTTCAGTGGCCAATGGCCTTGCCGGCGGCATCGATCAGCTCACGGCCTTGCCGTTGCATGGCTTGCGCGATGGCTGTGGCGAGTGCCTGCCCGCTGAGACTGTTGCCATTGATGACGACCTGGCTCGGCGATGTGGCGTAGGCGCTGAGCGGGTCAGCCAGCTGTTGCGCGGTGTCGTCAACGGCGTTGTAGCGATAGGCGCAGCTGGCGCTGCCATCGCCTGCTGCCGCCGACCAACGCAGGTTCACGGTTGCGTCGCTATAGCCGGGTGTGCGGGTGCTGACCTGGGTCCAGGTTAGCTGACTGGTCCCCAACTGCCCGACGACCAGGTCTTTACAGAGTCGCACGCGGACGTCTTCGCCTGGGTTGGCGCAGCCCAGCAGTATGCTGCTGCCGATGAGCATGCTCATGAGCAGGGCAGCTGGGCGCTGAATGGTTGCTTGTTGCATCTTTGAGTTATCTCCCGGTTGTCGATTCAACCTAAAGCGAGTTCTGTGAAAGTTTAAGCGATTTTTATCTAAAGAAATAAAATAAGGATTTAGCGGTTTTAGCAAGGGCACCCAACAGGTGAAGGAATGATGAGCTGCAGCGTATTGAAATCTCTGCGTTCATCTGCGTCATCTGCGGTTCAAATTATTCAAGCCCAAGCCGGTACATAGCCGGAGCGGGGATGCTCAGCGTCGGCTAGCTTGATCAGTCCCGCTTCGAGCGACTTCCGGATGATCTGCGAGACCTGTGAGGCCTGACTGCCATTGATGCCAAATCGCTTGCATAAGCTGTCATTCTTCATTCGCTCACCGCTCAAGAATTTCAGCACCGCGTGCTGATAGCAGGCGCGGATGCGCTCATCGGGGGTCATCTCGACGAACCGGCGCGGGCCATAGAGGATGACCTGCATGGCGTCCTCGCCTTCGCGGAACAGCGGTGGCGGTAATTGATAAAGCTCAACGGCGGCGATGACTTTGTCGAGTCCACTGCCCTGTTCCTCGCAAAAGCCCATACGACGCATCAGCGAGGCCAGACTCTCGTTACGTGAGCGCGGCGGTAAATCGATCATGCGTTCAGTTTGGATCAGCGGGCGACCAGGGTTACTGATCTCGATGCGATCCTCGAATAATTCGATATTTGGACCCGCGCCTGTCACCGTCATATCCTGATGAATCAGAGCGTTGGCCACCAGTTCGCGCACCGCCAGCACCGGAAATAGCGGTCGCGACTCGCGGATCGCCGAGCCAATGTGCTCATTTTTAGGGACCAGGCCATTGATGTAGTCGACCAGTCCCTCGAAGCCAGCGGCATAGCCTCGTTGCCCGTCGAGGCGATAGGTCACGATTGCCGCGCGATTCTTACCGTTATAGACCACGAGCCTAACCGCTTTACGCGCCAGCGAGGGCTCGAATTGATCGAGTCGCGTGGCGAACAGAATGGCGCCGAGGTGGGTGATCTTCCAGCGTTGGCCGACATCGCGCTGAATGAGTCGGTCGGCTTGCAAACGCTCGAAGATGCCGACGCGGTTGTCTGGTAACGGGTGCCGCGTGAGGCGAAAGTATTGTGCGTAGTCGAGGAGATCGAGCACCTCGTCGCCGGTCGCATACTCGCGCGCGATGCCCTGCTCCCAAGTGTAGGGGCGGAGGCACTCGATGAGCTTGGCGTAACGCTCAGGATAATCGGCGAGCTTTGGCGTTGCGCTGCCGATGCGAAGATAGGGGATATTGTTGAAGGCCAGGGGTGCGGTGGTCGCGGCCGGAACCTCCAAGATGACGATGCGGCCCTTAGGGTGCTGTACGCTGCGGAAGCTGAAAGCAAGACTCGGCTGGAGGCGTTGTGCCAGCCAGAGCTGGAATTCCTGGTTTCCGGCCTTGAATGTGGAGGGATCGAACCGGGTCCCGACCACCTCATGACTGGCATCGTCGATGCCCCAGAGTAGGTAGCCGCAATCCTGACCCTCCAAGCACGCAGCGTTTGCTAGCGCAGAGCAGCGTTTGCCAATGGCTTCGGGCTCGATGTTATCGCGTTTGAATTCTAGCCAGGGCCGCTCAGCGCTGTGACTGCGTAGATCCTCGATCAAGTCAATGTCGCGGGCTTCGCTCATGGGGTGGCCTGAGCGACGCTCAAAGCGGCAGCAGGATGCGCTCGCGACGCTCGGGGTTGGCGCGGAAGTAGCTGGCGGTGTTGCCGATGCGTTGCACTAGATCGGCTTGGGCGCGCTCGGCGATGGCGTCGACGATGGCGTCGCGCTCGTCGTGGTCGCCGCCGGGCACCTTCACCTTGATCAGTTCGTGATGCTCGAGCGCAAGCTCGACCTCAGCGAGCACGGCGTCGCTGAGGCCTGCGGCACCGAGCAGGACGACCGGTTTCAGGTGATGGGCTTGCTTCTTGAGCCAGCGGCGTTGATGGTCGGTAATCGGGATGGTTTGAGGCACGATTGGGTACTTTTTGATTGGGTCGGTGAGACGTCGGCGCCTATGCGGGCATCACCAGGATGCGACCATGGGTCTTGCCAGCGAGCATACGCTCGAACACCGCGGGCAAGCCATCCAGATCCACCTGATCGCTGACCAAGGCTTCAAGGTCGCTGGGCCGCCAGTCAGTCGCGAGGCGGCGCCAGAGGTCGGCGCGCAGCGGGAAGGGGACATCGACTGAATTGCAGCCGAGTAGGCCGATCCCACGCAGGATGAAGGGCATGACCGTGGTCTCGAGCGCGGTGCCGCCGGCGAGACCGATGCTGGCGATGTTGCCGTTGGGGGCCAGGGTGCGCGTGATCTGCGCGAGCATCGCACCGCCGACATTATCGACCGCGCCGCCCCAGACCGCCTTCTCGAGCGGTCGGTCACCCCCGGGAAGCTCATCGCGGCCGATGATGCGGCTGGCGCCAAGTTGGGTAAGCCAGTCGTGCAGTGCCTGCTTGTTGGAGACGGCGACGACCTCGAAGTCAAGCTTAGCGAGGATGTTGATGGCGATGCTGCCAACACCGCCGCTGGCCCCGGTGACGAGGATCGGGCCGAGCCCGGGATGCTGACCGTTGACCAGCAAGCGATGCACGGCCAATGCTGCGGTGAAACCAGCGGTGCCGAGGATCATCGCCTGGCGCGGGTCGAGCCCCTGCGGCATCTGCGCGAGCCAGTCGCCAGGGACGCAGAGGGTCTCGGCATAGCCGCCGTCGTGATCGAAGGCCATGCCGAAGCCGGTGGCGATGACGGCATCGCCGGGTTTCCAGCAGGGATGCTCGGACTGCTCGACGATGCCGGCGGCATCGATGCCGCCGGTGATCGGGAAACGCTTGATCACCTTGCCTTTTCCAGTGCCGGCGAGGGCGTCTTTATAGTTGACGCCAGAGGCGCTCACCCGCACCAGGACCTCGCCCTGTGTCGGTTGAGCGATCGCGACTGCTTCGACGCCGGCGCGATGCCCGTCGTCGTCCTGATGAATCCGGAAGGCCTGTTGCTGTGTCAACTTGAGCTCCTATCGTTTGGCTGCTGCTGGATCATGCGGCCTCGACGACGAAACGATGTCGTCGAACTTACTCAACCTTAATCGGGATCTCGGCAATCCGCGAGCGCCATTGCTGCGGCCCGGTCTCGTGGACCGAGACACCGCGGCTGTCGACGGCGACGGTGACCGGCATGTCTTCGACCTCGAATTCGCGGATCGCTTCCATGCCAAGGTCTTCGAAGGCGACCAGCCTTGCCGACTTGATCGCCTTTGAGACCAGGTAGGCGGCGCCACCGATGGCGATCAGGTAGACCGCGCGATGGCGGCGGATGGCATCGATCGCCGCGGGGCCGCGCTCGGCCTTGCCGATCATGCCGATCAGGCCGGTCTGCTCGAGGATCTGGTCGGTGAAGCGATCCATGCGGGTGGCCGTGGTCGGCCCGGCGGGACCAACGACCTCGTCACGCACTGGATCGACAGGGCCGACATAGTAGAGGAAGCGATTGCTCAGGTCGACGCCCTCTGGCAGCGGCTCGCCACGATTGAGCAGGTCGACGATGCGCTTGTGGGCGGCATCGCGGCCGGTCAGCAGCTTGCCGGAGAGCAGCAGACGCTCACCGGGCTGCCAGCTGGCGATCTGCTCGCGCCTGATGCTGTTCAGATCAACCCGGCGGGCGCCTGCGGCGGGGTCCCAGGCGATCTCGGGCCAGCTGTCGAGTGCGGGTGGCGCGAGCTGGGCAGGGCCGGAGCCGTCGAGGGTGAAATGGCAATGGCGGGTCGCGGCGCAGTTCGGGATCAGCGCGACCGGCAACGAAGCGGCGTGGGTCGGGAAGCTGTTGATCTGCACATCGAGCACGGTGGTGAGACCACCGAGGCCCTGGGCACCGATGCCGAGGGCGTTGACCTTCTCAAACAGCTCGAGGCGCATCTCCTCAATGGCGTTCGCCGGCCCGCGCGCCCTAAGCTCATGGATGTCGATCGGCTCGCTGAGCGCGGCCTTGGCCATCTGCATGGCCTTCTCGGCGGAGCCGCCGATGCCGAGCCCGAGGATGCCGGGCGGACACCAACCGGCGCCCATGCTCGGAACCTGCTCGAGCACCCAATCGACGACGCTGGCGCTTGGATTCAGGATCGCGAAGCGCGCCTTGTTCTCGGAGCCGCCGCCCTTGGCCGCGAGCCGCACCTCGAGCTTGTCGCCCGGCACCAGCTCGGTGTGGACGATGGCCGGGGTGTTATCGCCGGTGTTGCGACGCGCGCCGATGGGCGGGTCGACGATCGAGGCGCGCAGGATGTTGTCCGGATGCGTATAGGCGCGGCGCACAGCCTCATCGACCAGTTCCTGCAGGCTGCGGTTGGTGTCCCAGCGCAGCGCCATGCCGACCTTGAAGAAGGCGATGACGATGCCGGTATCCTGACAGATCGGCCGATGGCCTTCGGCGCAGAGCTTGGAGTTGATCAGGATCTGGGCCATCGCGGACTTTGCCGCCGGCGATTCCTCGGCCTCGTAGGCGGCGCTCAGCGCGCGGATGTAGTCCGGCGGATGGTAGTAGGAGATGTATTGCAACGCGTCGGCGATGCTGCTGATGAGGTCGTCTTCGCGGATGTGGCTCATGAAGGAATCGTAATCTCAGATCTCAGGCTGCGATGGGCTCTAGGGGGGCTTAGCGGTCAACAGCGGTCGCTGCCATCATCCATTGGGAGCCAGGAGTGCACATGATAGTCGCATGACCTGATGGTCATCCAGCGACAGGGCGCCAACGGCTAGGCTAAGGGGGTAACGATGAGCCTTGGAGACCCTGATGACCATTCGATGCCTGCATTCAACCGCGATCCCCAGCGCCATGCTGCTACTGCTTGCGCCGATCGTTCCTGCCTTTGCCGCTGAGCCCTATCTCCCTGGCGAGATCTATGTCGGGGGTGACCAGGTCTGCTTTGCCGATGATCTGTTCCGTGCCAAGTGGTGGGCAGGTCCGGACGATCGTCCGACCGACGTCGACCTGGTCGCCCAGCCTTGGGAGACGCCTTGGGAGCGACTGCAGGCGGCGGCGCCTGAATGCAGTGGCCTTGGTGGTGGTAATCAGCCGCCGATTGTGCAGCTCAGTGCCGATCCCCTCAACCTGAGCGGGGGAGGCCAGATTAGGCTCTCTGCTGCCGGCTCGACTGATCCGGACGGTGACAACCTCAGCTACCGCTGGCAGCAGCTGGCGCCGGAGAGCATTCAGGTCCGCTTCGAGACGCCGAACGCCGTTGAGACCTATGTCAGCCTGCCGGAGCCGACGGCGACCACCGGCTATCTGTTCGAGGTCCAGGTCAGCGATGGTGAGCTGAGTCGCAGTGCCCAGGTCACCATCACCCAGTCGCGACCGGGCGATACCGCAGGCGTCTGCCCAAGCTGGGACGCCGATGCGGTCTATGTTGGCGCCGACCTGGTTGCCCATGCTGGCGCAATCTGGGAGGCTCAATGGTGGACCCGCGGCGAGGTTCCCGGCACCACCGGCGACTGGGGTGTCTGGCGGTCAGCACCTGCTGGCGCGCTCTGTGCCGATGATCCCGATGATCCAACCGATCCGACCGATCCCGCTGATCCAGGCAATCCAGATCAAGTGCGCCTCAGCGACCTGCTAGCGACCGAGGCGGCGTTGACCGATAGTCCATTGATGGCGTCGGTCAAGGCCTCGATCCGGACCCTGGAGAATGCCGTGGTGGAGCGCATCGCGCCAGGAGCGGCAACCAATCCGGCGAATGTGCAGCGCGTCGAGCGGCTCGTATCCGCAGCAGACTGGGACGACTTCTTCCCGCGCCGTGCAGCGGAGTATAGCTACAGCAATTTCCTCAGGGGGGTGGGCAAGTTCCCGGCATTCTGCGGTGATTACAACGATGGCCGCGATGCTGAGGCGATCTGCCGCAAGGCGCTGGCGACGATGTTCGCGCATTTCACTCAGGAGACTGGCGGGCACACCCCGGCCTGGCCCGAGCCGCAGTGGCGCCAAGGCTTGGTCTACCTGCGCGAACTCGGTTGGAGCGAGACCATGGCGAATGGCTACGGTCTTTGTGATCCCGCCACCTGGCAAGGTGAAACTTGGCCCTGCGCCCTGTTCGAGCCGGGGCATCCAAACGCCGGTCAGTACAAGAGCTATTTCGGCCGTGGCGCCAAGCAGCTTAGCTACAACTACAATTATGGGCCGTTCTCGGCGGCGATCTTCGGCGATGTCGAGACCCTGCTGCAGGACCCAGCCCTAGTCGCCGACTCTTGGCTCAACCTGGCCAGCGCGGTCTTCTTCTATGTCTATCCGCAGCCGCCAAAGCCCTCGATGCTGCATGCACTGGATGGCAGCTGGGAGCCCAATGCCCATGATCTGGCCGGCGGGCTGACGCCGGGCTTCGGGGTCACCACCCAGATCATCAATGGCGGCATCGAGTGTGGCGGCAGCAGCGAGCATCTCCAGTCGCAGAACCGGATCGACTATTACCTCGCCTTTGCCGATGCGCTTGGCGTGCCGGTGCCGGAGGATGAGGTGCTAGGCTGCGCCAATATGCAGCGCTTCGACACCGCAGGCTCCGGTGCGCTGGCCATCTATTGGGAGCAGGACTGGAGCCGGCCGAACGCCTGTCAGCTGGTCAATTACCAGACCGCCTTCTCGGCGCTGACACCAGGTGATTATGTGCGCTGTGTCGAGCATTGGTTCGACGTCGAGATCATCGACGACTGAGGCGATTGCTGAAAAGCGCATGCGTATGGCGCCGGATTGTATGGCGCCGGATTAGCGTTTGCCGTCAAGCGATGTCGGTCTCGGCACAGACCCGATTACGTCCGGCGTGCTTGGCGGCATAGAGGGCTCGATCCGCCCGATTGACGACCTCGTCTTGGCTGTCTCCGTTGAGGTGGCAGCTGGCAATGCCAACGCTGGTGGTGATCCGCAGGGAATGCGGCTCGATGCGGAAGTCATTGACTTCGATCTTTCGACGTAACCGCTCGACGAGCTCAACCGCCTGTTCGATGTCGGTATCCGGCATCAGGATCAAGAACTCCTCGCCACCCCAGCGGGCGATCCAGTCCGCCTCGCGGGTATTGTCCCGCATCAGCCGCGCGATCTGCTGGAGCAGGCCATCGCCAACGATGTGTCCGTAGGCATCGTTGATCTGCTTGAAGAGATCCAGGTCGAAGATGGCGATGCAATGAGGCCGTCTGGAGCGCAAGCTCTGCGCATGGATGCGCTTGATCGCGCGCCACATGCCGCGGCGGTTGAGGAGATCGGTCAGTGGGTCGTGATCGGCATGGTAGGCGAGCTTGAGCTCCGCCTCTTTGCGGCGGGTGACGTCGATGCGCAGTCCGCTCGCCGCGAGTGCGACGCCATCCGCATCGCGGTCATAGACGCGGGCATGATCCTGTAGCCAGACCCAGTGCCCGTCGCGGTGCCGAAACCGATATTCAGCGGTAAAATCATCAAGCTCTCCAGCCATGACCTGCTCACTCTGGGTGCTGAAGGCGGTGAGGTCTTGCGGATGCACATTGGCTTGCCACCAGTCCTGGGTGACAACGATCTCGCCTGGCTCATAGCCAAGCTGGGCCAGGTAACGCTCGTCAGCGTAGACCTCGCCGGTCGTGAAATTAGCGGTGTAGGTGGCGATATTGCCGGACTCGAGCGCCAGTTCGAGCATGCGTTGGGTGCGCAGCAGCTCGAGTTCGGCGAGCTTGCGGACGTGGATATCGCGGCCGGCACCGATGATGGCGGTCACCTGCCCCTGCTCATCGAGCACCGCCGAATCCGACCAGCCGAACCAACGCCAACCCTGATTGGTCATTGCGCGCTGCTCCAGGTAGCAGTGATGCGGTGGCTGGTAGAGTGCCGTCATGGCGGCCTCGGTTGAGGCGCGGTCGTCGGGATGCACGAGTGGCAGAAAGCGCTGTCCGAGCAGTTCATGCTGGCGCTTGCCAAAGGCCCGACAATAGCCTGGGCTGACAAAGAGGAAACGGCCCTTGTTGTCAACCTTGACGATGAGGTCCGTCTGATGCTCGACCAGGAGCCGATAATGGGCCTCGCTCTCGTGGAGGGCGGTTTCGATGGATTGTTTCCGGGTGACGTCTTGAACGAAGCCGACCAGCTTGGTGATGGAGCCATCGGCCTCGATCAGTGCCGTGCCATAGACCTGAGCATGGCCCTCAGTGCCGTCGTTGTGGCGGATGCGCAGGGTCAGCTCATAGGGCTTGCCATAGGCGGCGCAATCGGCGACGGCGCGTTGTAGCCTGATCCAGTCGTCCGGATACAGATAATGCTCGTGCTCAGCAAGGCTTGGCTCGCCGAGGGCCGGATCACGATGGAAGATGCTGAAGACCTGAGGCGACCATTCCGGTCGCTCAGTGGTGACATCCAGGCACCAGTGGCCGAGCTGCGCGATACGCTCGGCCGCATCGAGCATCTGCTGGAACTGGGCCAGGGTTGGGGTCTGCAGCGGTGCTGTGCTTGGTTCGCGCTGGTCCATTGCCGCCTCGGTCTCTCCTGCCTGGATCGTCAATGAGTTGAATCTCGTTGAAGGGGATGCTGGACCTGGCAATCAGCCAAAAAATCAACGCAGATTATACACCGATCGAGTCGGTCCTTAAGCCAGCTGTGCCTGCATGCTGCTGAATACGCAGGACACTGATGCCCAGATCGAGTGCGCCACGGCCTCTAATACGAAAGGCGATGCAAAGTCGCCTGTGTCGGCGGCTGGTTCTGAACTGGAGGTCAAAACGGTTATCGATGGCGCGGTCGGTATGATCACTGATGCGCTCGGATTGATCATATTCGATCAGGTAAGCGGATGCACTACGGTTGCTGCAGCTCAAATGGCCGGTGATTCGGTACTCGGTAGCTGGGGCAAGGCCAAAGAGGTCGCGCCGCGGT
The DNA here is from genome assembly GCA_010912705.1 of Halochromatium sp. Lineage (GTDB taxonomy): Bacteria > Pseudomonadota > Gammaproteobacteria > Chromatiales > Chromatiaceae > Lamprobacter. The sequence goes on along the minus strand of POWB01000011.1, from coordinate 64,053 downwards.
CCCTGAGAGAAGAGGCCTTCTGGGTTGCTGCTGAAGATGAGGCTTGCCTCATCAGGGACGTCAAAAAGGATGCGGTCGCCCTGATGGCTCAGGTAATCTGGATGGTCCGGGTAGAGTGTGATCAGGCGCTGACTTCGGTCTGGCAGGAAGACCATCAGGTCTTGGCTTGGCTCGCTGGCTGCGCGCTTCAGATAGGTTGGGGCGTCCTGCGGTGGCGTTGCGGGAATCAGCCGAGGTAAGGCCTGATCAAGACCGATCTGCGTAAGCTCGGTTTCGGCGCGAGCCCGCACCGCCATCGGGGCTCCGCCACCAGGAATGCCGACGTTGAGGGCGTCTTCAAAGTGGCGTCGAGCCCGTTTGTCTTGTCCGGCTAGGGCGGCAGCTCGAGCCAGGCTATTGTGCATCCCGCTGAGCAGAAAGCGCGTAATCAGCTCTCGATCAACGCCCCAGTCGATTGCTTGACGTGTCAAGGCGCGCGCTTGCCCGGTCTGACCGCGCTGGGCATGTGCGGTGGCGGCGAGCAAGGCAAGCTTGGCGCGATCAGGATGATGATGGATCGACTCGGGGTCGAGTGCAGAGAGCGCTTGCCATTGGCCAAATTGCCACTGCGTTCGCGCCCGCTCGAGCAGATGGACGTCATGCGGTAGGGTCTCCATGGGGCCAGGCTCTGCGCTGCCGCTCTGGGTCGGTTGAGGGCGCGCTTGCTGGGGTGGCTCTTGCACCAGCGCCTCTTCCCAATCTTGAAATGCCTGCCGACGTTTTTTCTTCGTCAAGGGGTTGGTCCCGCAGTAGGTTGCCTCAGTCAACAGAAAAGAGCAGCTTGAACCAACCAAACAGGGTCGCCATTTGGCAGGCTCGTTATTGGGCTTATGGCCAACCGAATGCTCTACCTTAGGTCCGCGTTTACTTTCGTTTGCCGTGCATTGACTATATAGCTAAGATACCCGACAGTTTCGCGTTCTGACAAGCCATCAAGACAAGCGATTACTCGCGTCGACACCAAGCCCTCGACGCGCAACGCTCTGTCTGGCCTCGTGGCTTTCTGTTGTCGGCCATCGAATGCAGGGATACGGCTGAACGAGCAGCCCATATCCACCCATCCACTGCAACTTAGCACGGACGTGAAGACCAGATGGTGAGAGGCTCCATGTCCGCTCCACTACCAAAGCTTGAAGGCCACTTCGATGGCATCGTCGATTATCACGCCTGCGGCTGGCTTTACAGCGCCGATGCCCCTAGAACCCGGCTCGAGGTCGAGCTGGTGTCTGACGGCCAGGTGATCGCGAGGGGCATCGCGAATGGCTTTCGGCAAAATCTCCTCGAGGCGGGTATTGGGGACGGTAAGCATGCCTTTTCGATTGCGGTTCCAACTGCGCTGAATGATGGTGAGATTCACCATCTGAGCGTGCGTGAGGCCTTTACCAGACAGGTGCTTGCTGGTGGCAGCCAGCAGTTTCAGTCTAGTGAGCCAGCGCCAGTCCCAGCAACAACTCCACCGGCCCCAGCTTCAGCCTCAGCCTCAGCTCCACAGGCTTTACCGCCGCAGCCAGGTGCGGGGTCGCTCAATGAGCCCTCGGCGGTTCGCGCAGAAGCCGCAACCGTCCTCGCGCCGCGACCGCCGTCACGAACGCATAGCCTTGCAGTGCAGGGGTCTTTTGATCAACTGATCGATGGCCGCGCTATTGGCTGGGTCTTCAGCCCGGACGCACCAGGGACGCGGCTTGAGGTCGAGATCCTTTGCAATGATCGGGTCGTCGCCCGCGGCCTCGCCCATGTCGAGCGTGCAGATCTGGCTCAGGCTGGCATTGGTGATGGCCGGCACGGCTTCGATCTATCGGTTGACCTCAGTCTCTGTCAAGGGGACCCGCCCCAGCTGATCGCCCGCGAGGCCTATTCGGGCCAGACCCTGACCGGCAGTCCACAGCAGGCAAAGGCTGTTGCTAGGGGCCAGGAGCAAGAGACTGCCATCGATGCGCATGCGCCTCGGGATCAGGGTGACGACAAGCTTGATGATGAGCTTGGCGATGAGCTTGACGATGAGCCTACGAGGGTCCAGGGACATTTCGACGATATACTCTATGGCAACGCTGATGGCTGGGTCCACTTTCCCAATCAGCCGCACCGGCGAGCCGATGTCGAGCTACTCTGTGATGGTCGAGTGGTTGCCAGGGGGCAGGCCAGTCGCTTGCGTCCAGACCTGCAAGAGGCAGGCATCAGCGATGGACACTGCGCCTTTAGCCTGCCGATCAATTCATTACTCTTCGATGGACAGCCGCACCAGCTCCTAGTCCGTGAGCCGCAGACTGGAACAATCCTGGAGGGTAGTCCAAAGGTACTACAGCAAGCGGTCATCGAGCCTCTAGGCGAGCCCTTGATCGAACCGCTCACCGATGAGCTGCAGACGGCTACTGAGGAAGCGACCCAGGTGGTCAGTCGCCCAAGGCACCTGGCTGCCCCAGAGGCGAGTCCGCATGAGTCGGCGCTGAGCGGCGCCAGTCCTGAGCAGCAGGGTGGCTCTGATCAGGTGGCCAAGGCTGCCAAGCCAGAGACAACATCGAAGTTAGAGGGCCGATTGGAGGCGGTACGCCATGGCCATATCGAAGGATGGGCGTTTGATCCGCATGATCCAACTCGGCGGCTAGAGATCGAGGTGCTTTGCGACGGACAGGTGCAGGGTCGCTCTGTTGCTGATCTTTACCGGCAGGATCTAGCCGAAGCGGGAGTCGGCGATGGCCGGCATGCCTTTGCACTGCCGCTGAGCTCAGCGCTGCGTAATGAGGGTGAGCACGAGCTGGTTGTACGCGAATGTCAATCCGGACAGCTGCTGGAAGGCAGTCCACTGGTCTGGCGGATGAAGATACCGCAGCTGGAGAGGGTTGCGGTGAGGGGGCTCGAGCCAGCCGCAGAGCCAGCGCGGACGCCCGCCGTGCAAGATCCTAAGCCGGCAATGCAGACAGGAGCAGCAGAGCCAACGCTACCGACATCTGAGCAGCCGGCATTGCAAGGGCCGCCAGAACAGGCCAAGCCGCCAGAACAATCCAAGCTGCCAGAGCAGTCTGAGCCTTCAGAACAGCCAGAGCCGTTGCAACATTCGTTAGAGCTGCAAGGTCGCTTTGAGGGGATTACTAATGGCCAGGTCTGCGGCTGGGCGATTGATCCTCTGCGTCCGGAGATGCGGGTTGAGCTTGAGATCCTCTGCGACGGCGATCCAATCGCCAGAACGCGGGCGGATCTCGAGCGGGAAGACTTAGCCGAGGTTGTGCTTGGTGATGGCCGTCATGGCTTCAGGTTGACCTTGGACGCGAGATTGTTCGATGGACAACCGCACGATCTCAGCGTGCGCGCCTTGCGCACACAACAGCTCCTGCCAGGAAGCCCGCAGCGGCTGCAGAGCGAGGCGCCGCCAGCCCGGGTGCGCCCGGCCGATGTGCAAGGGGCCTTCGAGGCCATATCCGGAACGCGCGCACTTGGCTACGCCTGGGATCTCAGCCGTCCCGAGCATCGGCTCGAGGTTGAGATCCTCTGTGAAGGGGGGGTGGTCGGGCGCGCTCCGGCCAACAGCTTCCGGCAGGACCTCTATGCATCTGGTATTGGCGACGGGCGGCACGCGTTTTCGGTACCCATCTCCTACGAGCTGTTCGATGCTAAGCCGCACTGGCTGACCGCTCGCGAGGCCCACACAGGCAAATCGCTGACACACGGCCCACATCTGTTTGAGCAGGCAAGCGCCAACTGGCCGTTCGATTTGATGCCACGCTCAGAGACGCTGAAACAGCTTGAGGTCTTGCTGGCAGAGCCGGATGTCGCCAGCCGGACGCTAGATGCTGAGCACTGTCGCGAGCGGCTCCGCGAAGCCTGTCTACGGCAAGAGATGCGCCAAACCGAGGCCGCCCGGGCGATCTATCGGCAACTGCTGGAGCAGCTTGGCAAGAACGCCCTCTGCCATTGTAAGCTAGCGGAGACCTGGCTCCTCGATGGCGAGCCCGACCCAGCGCTTGATGCCTATCGTCAGGCGGCATCGCAGCCATCGCCCCTGTTCTGGGCCTATCTTGGGATTGGCAACGCCTTTAAGCTGCGTGATCAATTCGTTGAAGCTGAGGATGCCTACCAGTCGGCACTGCGGATGAATCCGCGCGAATCGCTTGTGCTGCTACGCCTCGACGAGGTACGCGCGCGCGCGGTGCCGATACGCGTTGACCGGCTAGTCGCCGAGGGGCGGCTCGACGAGGGGATTCGCTTGCTGAAAACACGCCTGATCGAAGAGCCGGAGAATCTGATGATCCTGGACAAGTTATCGACATTGCTCGCGCGTCATCAGGGGCCGCCGAGTGGCTCCGCTGTCGATGAGGACGAAGCGGTAATCGCCTTTGATAACTCGCTGCGGGTGCTCGAGCTGCTGCTCGCAGACGGCGACCTGCTAGCGCGGTCTGAGAGGTCGCGATGAGAGAGCTGCTCGCACGCATTGCGGCGGAGACGAATCGCGCCGCTGGCACCACCTTGGTGGTTGGCGCCGGTCATGGCGCTGAGCTGCAGCTGTTGCGTCGTCTCGAGCAGCAGCGGCTGGTCCTGGTTGAGCCTCATCCGCAGTATGCCAGTGAGCTCTCGGCGCGTATTCGCCCAACCGATGGCGAAGAGGTCTGGCCATTGGCGATTGCGCCGGACTCGACACAGCCACGCAAGCTGCTGGTGCTGAGCAACCTGCGCTATAGCAGCCTCTGCGAGCCTGGGCGACTGCTGGAGCATGGGCCGAATCTCCGTAAGCAGGCACCGATCGAGGTCTCTGTCCGCACCCTGGCAGATGCCATTGAGACGGTTGCTCCGCAGACCGATGCCAACAACCTGCTGATCCTGGATGCGCCAGGACTGGGTGTTGAGCTGCTCGAGTGCACTGACGGCAGCCTCATCCAGCGCTTTGCCTGGCTGATCGTCCACGCGAGTGCGGTGCCTGAGCTGTATCGGGGTGAGCAATCGCACGAGAAGGGTACCGAGCGCCTAGCAGGGCTCGGCTTTGTTCGCGTTGAAGAAGACCCAGACGCGCTCTATCCCGAGGTGGTGACCCTCTATCGTCGCGATGATCATCGCATTGAGGTTCTGCGGCAGCAGAATCAGGTCGAGCGCTTACACAGCGAGCTGAGTGAGGCGCGCGAGCGCGCTAGCTGGCGGGCGCAGCAATATCAGCATCAGCTCGCCGAGCTAGGCGCTGAGCGTGATGGGCTGTTACAACGGCTGCAAGCCGCAGATGAGGTCAACGCCCGCCTGACCGCGTCACAAGCAACGCTGACAGAAGAGCGTGATGCTCAGGCAGCGCGCGCTGAGCGGCTGCAACAGGAGCTGGATGAGCAGCGTGCGTCAGAGCGCGACCTAGCGCGGCAGTTGCGGTCTATGACCGACCAGCGTGATGCACAGGCAGCCCGCGTGGCTGCAGCCGAATCCCGCTTAGAAGCGCTTGATACTGAGATCGCACGGCTGACTCGAGATAAGCAGGCACTCGGCGAAGCGCAGGATGTGCAGGCGCACCAGCTGAGCACACTGAATGATGAGGTTAGTCAACTACGGGCCGAGCGGGCCCGCCTGCATGAGGAAAAGCAGGCCTTGGAAGCAGGTCGCGAGGAGCAGGCCAAACGGGGTGCCAATGAGTTGATTGCGAAACTGGATCGTGCCGAGCAGAAGCTCTCGACGCAACAGCAGCGCATTGATCAGCTCGAGTACGAGCTGACCGAATCGAGCAGCCGCCAGCGTCTGCTCGACGAAGAGCTGATCAAGGCCGAGGCGCAGCTGGATCTGGTCAAGGATCTGTTGCTGCGCGAGCAGACCCTATGAAGGGTCGACCGCCACATTATTAGAGGGTCTCGCTGGCATGGGTGTTTTGATCTCTGGTTTGGATAACGACGCTTGCGCGGCGTTATTCGAGGCCTATTGGCCACATCAACAGCTGCACTGGGCCACCCCAGATGAGTTCTTGCGACAGGCTGAGACGCCGTTGCCGAAGACTGACATCGGGGCTGTGCAGACCTTGCTCTGGCTTTATCTGCCGCCTTGGATGCTACAAACCTCAGCCTACCGCGGTGGCGATTCAGAGGCAGTGGGGCTTGGGCTGGCGCGCTGGTATCAGCAGCAGCGGGCAGCCTTGGCGCTGCGCAGAACGCTCGGCGAACGGATGCTACTGGTCAATGCAGAGCGCGTCACGGGGATGCAGCTGGCGGCTCAGCTTGGGTTGCCCAAGAGCCAAGAGCACTCTTTGAATGGTCAGCTTGCGCCCCAGGCTGAGCGGCCCTTTAGCGATGCGATGGGGTTGGGTTTAGCCAAGCTGTTCGAGTGGTCACTGCCGCAGTATTGGGATCTGTTCGAAGATCTGGAAGCCTCCGCTTGGCTACCCCGCGGTGATCCGCTCTTTCGGCGCGATCTCGAGCCGGTTTCAGTGGCCGGCTTAGAGGCGCTCTTAGCTCACTTACAGCAGGGTTTGCGAGCGCCGCAATTGCGCTCGTCGCTCGATCAGAGCACAGCATTGGCGACAAGTTTGCGCGATCGCCTGCAGGAGACAGAAACCGCCCTTAAGCGTGAGCAAGAGGCGCTTGCCGAGCTGCGTCAGCAGCTCAAGAGCCGCGTGGCCGAGCTTGAGGAGCAGCTTGAGCAACGCGAATCAGCGCGGGCTGCGATGGCTGCGGAGCGCGATTCTCTGCAAACAGCCTTGGCTGACGAGCACGGCCGTCTACTTGAGCGCGAGCGCGAGCTCGCCGAGTTGCATGGCGCCTTGGCACAGGCGAAGCAGGAGGCGGCTGAGGCGCAGCGCGAGGCGATTGAGGCAGAGCGCAAGGCGACCGATGCGCAAGCGGCGCTGGCAGCGCAAGAAGCGGCTCAACAGGCAGAGAATGCTGAGGCGGCGGCACGCGCGCAAGCGCTGACGGAGGATAAGCAGCGATTGCAGGCTGAGCTGCACGAGATCAGGGATGCCCATGAGGGCCAACTGGCAGCCAATCGTGAACTCAGGGCACGGCTGGCCCGCTCCACTGAGACGCTCGACCGCGCTCGGGTTCAGCTGTGTCGGCAGCTTGCTCGGGCTGGGCTCGGTGTCTCCTAATCCACCTCAGTCCGGCTGATAGACCACTGGCGCAGCGCATCGGGGTGCATCGGCCGACCGAAGTGATAGCCCTGCGCTTGGTTGCAGCCTTCCCCCCGAAGAAAGGCCGCTTGCTCGCTGGTTTCGACCCCTTCAGCAATGACCTGCAGGCCCAGGGCCCTGCCAAGCGCAATGATGGCGCGCGCAATGGCGTCATCATTATCCTCGACCGTTACTCCATCGATGAAGGTCTTGTCGATCTTCAGCCGACTGATGGGCAGCTGTTTCAGATAGCCCAATGACGAGAAGCCAGAGCCAAAGTCATCGACGGCAATGGTAATGCCAAGTGCGCGTAAGGCACTGAGATTGGCGACCACGCGCTCGACATTGCGCATCAACATGGATTCGGTGACCTCAAGCTCGAAGCGTTCGGGGGCGACGCCGGCGCGTTGAAAGACCTCTCGGATCTCGTCGACCAGATCGATGCGCTCAATCTGCTGGACCGAGATGTTGACCGCCAGTTGCGGCACCAGAAAGCCCGCGGCGTCCCAGGCGGCAAGCTGCTCACAGGCCTGCTCCAGCACCCACTTTCCGATCTCACTGATGAGGCCGATCTCTTCGGCAATCGGGATGAAGTCGAGCGGTGAGACGCGGCCAAGCTCAGGGTGTGTCCAACGCAGTAAGGCCTCGGCGCCCTGGAGGCTAGCGTCGCTCAGCCCTACCTGGGGTTGATAGAGCAGGCTCAGCTCACCGCGGCTGAGGGCGCCGCGCAAGGCCGTCTCGAGGTGGAGCCGCTGCATGGCGCGCTCGGTCATCTCGGCCTCGAAGAAGCGATAGGTGTTGCGGCCATGGTCCTTGGCTCGGTACATCGCCATGTCGGCGTTGCTGAGCAGGCTGTCCATACTGTCACCATCGCCAGGGAAGAGGCTGACGCCAATGCTGGCGGTCACTTGTAGCTCGCGATCAGCAACCTGGAAGGGCTGGGCGATCTTATCGCAGAGGCGCTGGGCTAAATGCGCAACGGTCGATGGGTCCTCGATGTTTTCCATGAGGATCACGAACTCATCGCCGCCTAATCGAGCCAAGGTATCGGCATCGCGGACCTGGGCTTGGATGGCGTTGGCGACAGCCTCTAGCAGCTCATCGCCGACCGAATGGCCGAGGCTGTCGTTGACGTTCTTGAACAGATCCAGGTCGATGAAGAGTAGCGCCAGCATTTCCCGCTCGCGCTTGGCGCGCTGCAGTGATTGCTCCATGCGCGCGCGCAATAAGGCACGATTGGGCAGCCCCGTCAGGGCATCGCTGTGGGCAAGCCGGTAGAGTTCTTCCTCAGAGCGCTTGGCATCGCTGATGTCATTGAAGATGCCAATATAGTTGCTGAGCTGCCCGTGATCGTCTCTGACGCTGGTAATGGTCATCCGTGCTGGATAGATCTCGCCGTCTTTGCGTCGATTCCAGATCTCGCCGCGCCAAGAGCCGGTGTTCTTGATTGCCAGCCACATCCCCTTGAAGAAGGCTGGATCATGATGACCCGAGCTGAGCAGGTTGGGTCGATGGCCAGCGACCTCGGCCTCCTGAAAGCCGGTGATGTCACTGAAGGCGCGATTGACCGCCAGCACGCGCTGCTGGGCGTCGGTGACCATGATCGCCTCACTGGAGTTCTCGAACACCGTTGAGGCCTGGAGCTCACGTTGGCGCGCCTTGGCCTCTTCAGTCCGATCGTGCCAATGCACAAAATAGGCCGGATTGCCGTCGAGCTGAACCGGAACTAGGGTGATCTCGACTGGCAGCGGCGAGCCATCGGCCTGCTGGTGCAGCCATTCAAAGCGCAGGGTCTTGCCAGCGGCCTCTGCAAGGAGGCGGGAGGACTTGGCTGCGGAGCTCTCGTTATCGGGCTGCCGGGCCGGGGAGAGTTGATGCGGTTGCTTGCCCAACACGGCCGAAGGATCAGTATGGCCAAGCATGCGCAGCGCGGCCCGGTTGACCTCGGTAAAGCGATTCGACTGCATCACCAGCATCCCTTCTGCCGCCGATTCAAAGAGGGCACGATAGCGCTTCTCGCTCTCCTCGAGTCGGCATTTGGCCTCGATCTCGGCAGTGATGTCGGCACTGGTGCCGCGGATCGCTGCGACCTCGCCGGCCGTATTCTTGACCGGCTCGGCACGCGTCCGCACCCAGCGCGTGCTGCCATCCTGAGCATGCAGGATACGGTGCTCTAGCTGAAATCCCCGGCCTTTGGTGAGCGCGCTTTGCAGTGCGGCTTCGACTCGCTCGCGATCCTTGGGGTGGGTGAATTCTTGGTGGAGATCGGCATAGGAATAGGCCGACTTGACAGCACCATGGATACGCTGCCAGCCGGGGGAGACCTGAATCAGCTCATCACCGAGCTGCCAGGACCAAGCGCCGGCCTTAGCGATACGCTCGGCGTCGACCAGCATGTTGCGGAGCTCGTGAAGCGATTGCTCCATGCTGCGTCGGGCCGTGACGTCACGATTGACGCCACGGCGGCCGAGATAGCGTCCGTCATCGGCCAACACGGCACGGCATTCGTGCTCGATCCAGCGCCAACTGCCGTCGCGATGTTGGATGCGCAGCAAGAGGACTTCGGTATCGTCTTCATTCTGCATGTGGATCTTGGCGAGATGCTGATGCCAAGGCTCGCGATCCTCAGGATGCAAACGTCGGGCGACCAGACTCGGGTCATCGATAAAGGCGCTCGCGCTATAGCCGGTGATCTGGCGGCAGCCAGGTGAGACGTGGATGAAGCGTCCTTCGGGGCTGATCCAGTAATCCCAGTCAAGACTGTACTCGGCGAGGACGTGGTAAGCCTCTTGGCTGGTTGCCAAGCGATCATAGGCACTCTGTAGCTCGCGCTGCTGCTGCACCATCGCGGTTCGGTCGACGATCACGCAGAGCAGTCGGGGCTCCCCATGTGGCGTTGGCGGGAGCTGAGCAGCATGCAGATCGCCAATGAAGTTCCGACCCTCGGTCGTCTCGAAGCGCAATTCCGGCTGTGCCACCTCCTGCTCCTCACCCAGACTCAGCTGCCGTAAGGTCGCCAGGAAGCTATTGCGGTCGCGCTCGCTGACGAGGCGTAGCAGAAAATGGTGGTGGACACGCAGATCACGCAGACCAAATAACCGGCTTGCAGCCGGGTTCGCAGAAATGACCAGGCCATGACGGTCGATCACCAGGGCCGCGACGGGGGCGCTCTGGAACAGCGCCGTAAAGCGTTCTAAGGCCTCACTCGTGCTTTGCTGGCTGCGGCTGAGCTCTTCGTTCTGGATCTCGAGTTCGGCCTGATAGATACGCAGATTCTCGATCAGTGTGCTCAGGCTGACATCGCCGCTGGCGATCAGATCCTCGGCAAGATCGAAGCGGCCCAGTCGCAGCGCAGTCAGTGCGCGCTCGCGAAACTCCTCAAACTTAGAAGCGTTGTCTAGGGGCTCGGTTGACGGGTCTTGGGGAGCTGTCATGGTTGCTTATTGGTTGCCTGTATCGAGCGCGACGCGCTGTTCTGTAGCCACGACTGTCAAACAGGCACCAATCTCAGGGGTTGCTATCGCTGGCGTGGCAGTGTTGATTCCAGGCGCTGATGTCGATATGACTGACTACAACGCCGCCAGATGGATGCTGGATCGGTGCAGCATGCATCACAAACCACCGCTCGACCTCGGGTGAATGGCAGGGATACTCGAGCGATAAGTGCTGACACTCGCCGTTGAGCAGTGCGCGGATGCCATCGGAGGCGGCCTTGGCGTAGTCGGCGTCAGCAGCGTTTGCGCCCGACTGGCAGGCATCGAGATAACTGCTGCCAGGTCCGCTGTTAGCGAGCTGCGGGTCGCCGTTGGCGCAGGCGAAGTCCCGCCATGCTCGGTTGATCATGGTGATGCGCCCGCTATTGTCGAGCACGGCGATATGCTCTGGGAGCGAGTCGAGCACCGATTGCATACGCTCGATATCGCGCAAGGTGGTTACATCGATAAAGGTGGCGACGGCGCCCCGCGGTATCCCAGCGCGGACCGCATAAGGCAGTACCCGCGCCAGATAGACGCGGTCGTTGGCGGCAGGAACCTCGCGTTGCAGCATGTCGCCGTCGTGGATGGTCTTCTTCAGCTCGGCAAAGAAGTCCGGATAGTCGAGCAGGTTGGTGAAATCGTCGATGGGCCGCCCGAGATCGGCCTCACGGATCTTGAATAGCTTGGTCGCCTCGGGGGTGAAGCGGGTCAGCTTGAGGTCGTGATCGACAAACACCGTGGCAATCGCGGCCGCCTTTGCCATCGAATCGAGGTCGGCGTTGAGTCGATTCAGGATCTCGATCTTCTCCTGGTTCTCAGAATTGACCGTGTAGAGCTCTTCATTGACCGACTGCAGCTCTTCATTGGAGCTCTGCAGCTCCTCGTTCGAGGCCATCAGCTCCTCGTTGGTCGCCTGCAGCTCCTCGTTCGCGGTCTCGAGCTCTTCGATCGTCGCTTGCAGGCTCTCGCGGGTGACAGCCAGCTCGCGCTCAAGGGTTTCGAGCCGATCAGCCGATTCGGCGCTCATATCCATGGTCGGCACCGATTCTTCGCCCGCTGTGCTGTGCAGCATCGGCTCAGGCTCGAACGAGAGCATCAGGCAGGCGTCGCCTCCGTCCTGCGGCACATAGCGGACCACCAGGCGTAGTCGCTCGGTCTCGGTGTCACGCAGCTCGACGCGTAGGACGTCAGAGCGCATCGGCTCCTTGCTGACCAAGACCTTGTGCAGCAGCGCCTGGGCGACGGGTGCGATGGAGGCCGGCAGCAGCTTGCTGACTTCCAGGGTTGCGCTGCCCTCGCCGATTCTTAAGTAGCGTGTCACATCACCAAAGACATGCATCAGTTCCTGGCGTGCGTTGAGCAGCAGGCTGACCGGCGCGTAGCCACGCAGGAGCACGGACTGGCCAGCGTCGATGGCGGCCGCATCGCTATGCGCGCGCAGCCGCTGTGAGCTGCCGCGGCCTCCAGCGGCGGCGATGCGGCCAACCGGTGAATGTGGCTCCAGCGGTGGCGTGCCATGGCGCAGGATACGATACAGCTTGTGCTTGGAGCTGACGGCGCTGAAGTCCTGTTGCACGCTGGAGGCGGTCTCGCTGGACCCGAGAAACAGATAGCCGCCGGGGGCGAGCGCATACTGCAGCCGCCGCATCACCCGTTCTTGGGCGTCATTGCGGAAGTAGATCAGTAGATTACGGCAGGACACCAGGTCCATGCGCGTGAATGGGGGATCTTCGAGCAGGTTGTGCTTGGCGAAGACGATGTTGTGGCGGATGTCATTCTTGACCACAAAGTGGTTGCCGCGCCGATAGAAGAAGCGCTCAAGTCGCTCGGGTGAGACCTCGGCGGCGATCGACTCCGAGAACATGCCGGCGCTGCCGGTATCGACGTTGTGCTGCTCGACGTCGGTCGCGAAGAGTTTGAAATCCGGCCAGCGGCGCAGCTTGTCGAAGGCCTCAGAGAACAGGATCGCGATCGAATAGGCCTCCTCACCGGTCGAGACACCCGGCACCCAAGCGCGGATGGGCTGGTTCTCGCTGTGCTCCTTGACGATCGGCAGGATCACCTTCTCGGCCAGGGTCTCGAACGCCTCCGGGTCGCGGAAGAAGTTGGTGACCGGAATCAGCAGCTCGCGGCGCAGCGCATGGATCTCGCTGGTATCGCCATCGAGCAGCCGAACGTAGTTTTCGAGGTCCGGTACATGCCTAACCTGCATGCGGCGCTCGATGCGGCGCATGACCGTGGCAGGCTTGTAGTCGCGGAAATTGATGCCGCCTTGGTGGTGCAGCAGGTGCAACGCCTCTTCGAGTGCGCCCTCGCGATCATAGCTTGCCGCCGAGCTACGCCGTGGGCTGCGCTCGATCGGCGCATGGCTGATATGGTCGAGGATGCGCGGCCCAAGCTCTTCCGGTGGCAGGATGGCATCGACGAGTCCGGTGGCGATGACGCTGCGTGGCATGCCATCGAACTTTGCCGATTCGGGGTCTTGGGACAGCAGCAGGCCGCCTGCATCGTTGATGGCGACGGCGCCGCGGGTACCATCTGAGCCCGTGCCTGAGAGCACCACACCAATGGCGCGGTTGCCGTGGGAGCGCGCCAGCGAGCTGAAGAAGAAGTCGATTGGCAGCGCCAGACCGCGCGGACTCTTTGGCCGCAGATGCAGCTCGTTGCCAGAGACGCTCATCATGCTGGCTGGCGGGATCAGATAGATGTGGTTTGGCTCGATGACCATGCCATCTTCGACCGTGACCACTGGCATCGAGGTGTAGCGCCCGAGCAGGTTGCCCATCATGCTCTTGTGATCTGGTGATAAGTGCTGGATCACGATGAAGGCCGCGCCGGTCTGCACCGGCAGCGATTGGAAGAACCGCTCAAGCGCGTCGAGCCCGCCAGCGGAGGCGCCAACGGCGATCACATAGGGCAGCTGCCCCCCGTTCGTTAGCGCGTTTGTAGCTTGGTTATTGGCCGGCTGTTCTGGATCGAGCATGGCGGGCTCTTGTTGTCTAGGGGGAATGTCAAGCTGTGAATCTCAGGCGCGTCACAACCTGTGGCGATCTGTGACGAATAGTATCTGACTTCGTGCTTTGTGCCATGGAATCGTCGGCAAGCGTCTGATTTAGATCATTCAGTCAGTCGTTCTGGATTGACCTTGCCGCGCTATAACCCTAGTGTCGCCATGCCATGCAGTAAGGTGCCTCGCCGATGGTGCGAGGTTAAACGGGAAGCCGGTCCGGCGCGAACGCTAAGTTTGCGCGATGCCGGCGCTGCCCCCGCAACGGTAGGCGAGCTTGAGAGGTGACCTAAAGCCACTGTGGCCCCACCCATGGGCCATGGGAAGGCGTTGTCTCTCGGTGTTGGACCAAGAGGTTCCTGACACCAGCTCGTGAGCCCGGAGACCGGCCTTCTGCGACACGCTGGTGCCGCGGAGGGCGGGGCCCGGTGCGGGCCGTCTCCTGTTCTCGAGCGCACCCTGCCGTCATTGTCCTCTGTCGGGCCATTCGCCCATCGCGTCTCACGGGTGGTGAGACCAGAGAGGACCTTTGATGACTCATTCAGTTCCCACTTCGGCCTGGTGGCGAGTAATCCCCTGTGCCTTAGCCTGTTGTTGGGCCGCTCCCTCGAGCGCCCAGGTCGAAGACGTTACCAACCTCGAGCCGATCATCGTCACCGCAACGCGGACCGCCGAGACCGCCGATCAAACCCTGGCCTCGGTGACGGTGATCGATCGCACCGAGATCGATCGGCGCCAGTCGAAGACCATGACCGATATTCTGCGCGGTCTGCCGGGAGTGGCCACATCAAGTAGCGGCGGTCTTGGCCAGCCAACCTCGGTCTACCTGCGCGGCACCGAATCCGATCATACCCTGGTCTTGATCGATGGCATCAAGGTTGGCTCGGCGACCATTGGTGCAACGCCTTGGCAGAACATCCCGACCGATCAGATCGAGCGTGTCGAGGTGGTGCGCGGGCCGCGCTCGAGCCTCTATGGCTCGGAGGCCATCGGTGGCGTGATCCAGATCTTCACCCGGCGCGGCCGGACGGGTCCGCTGACGCCGCGCCTGAGTCTGGGTGCAGGCTCCTACAATCAGATTCGCACCAATGGTGGTTTGTCGGTCGGTGATGAGCGAGGCTGGCTCAATGCCCATCTTGGCTTCGAGCAGAGCGCTGGCTTCAACGCCTGCAATGGCGAGCCCTTGGTCGGCGGCTGTTTCGTCGATGAGCCGGACGATGATGGCTACACCAATAAGAATGGTGCCTTAAGCGCCGGCTGGACCCCCTCTGATCGGTTCTCGCTGGAGGCGGATTTTCTCCGCTCAGAGGGCGATGTCGACTACGATGGCAGCCTCTTTGCCGGTAACCGCAACCAGACCATCCTCCAGGTTGCACGGCTGCGGGCGCTGCTGCAGCCGCTGAGCGCCTGGACTAGCAGCCTTGATGTCGGGCGTAGTTGGGACCAGTCACGGGTCTTCTTCGACCAGCAGTTCCTGAACCGCTTCGATACCCGCCGTGACAGCCTGGGCTGGCAGAATGATCTGCTGCTCGGTCGCGCCCAGCAACTGACGCTTGGCATCGACTATCAGCGCGACGAGATCAACACCAAGCCCACCTATGCTCAGGATGCGCGCAACAATACCGGCTATTATGGCCAATACCTGGGGCAGCTAGGCGCGGTCGATCTGCAGCTGAGCCTGCGTCAGGATGATGACTCGCAGTTCGGCGGCCATGGGACGGGTAATGCCGCACTCGGCTACAGCTTCGACAACGGACTGCGATTGACCGCCAGTTATGGCACCGCGTTTAAGGCGCCGACCTTCAACGAACTCTATTATCCTGGTTTCGGCAATCCGGATCTCGAGCCGGAGCAATCCTGGAGCGCTGAGCTGGGGATCTCAGGGACCCATCCCTGGGGCCGTTGGGCGGCGAATCTCTATCAGACCGAGGTCGACGACCTGATCGCGATCGCGCAGTTGGGGCCGAATCTGTATCTGCCGGAGAATATCGACCGCTCGCGTATCCGTGGTCTCGAACTCTGGACCACGGCTGAGCTGAGCGGCTGGATCATGGATGCCAACCTGACCCTGCTCGATCCACGCAACGCCTCGAGCGGCCCAAACGATGGCAACCTGTTGCCGCGACGCACCGAGCAGACCTTTCGGCTCGATGCCGATCGGCAGTTTGGTCGCATCGGTCTTGGCGCCACCCTGTTCTTATCCGGGCGTCGCTTTGACGATGCCGCCAATCGGATACGGCTTGATGGCTTTAGTCTGTTCGATCTGCGTGCCGACTATGCCTTCAGTGATGCGCTGCGGATACAGGCGCGGGTCGAGAACCTCTTCGATGAGGACTACGAGACCGTCGCCTATTACAATCAGCCCGGTCGCACCCTGATGTTGACGCTCTTGTATCAACCCTAGGCCATTTTGCCCTAGGCCATCGTGTCATGACGAGAGTATGAGGTTTGCCCGATATCGCCTTAACAGCCGAGCACCCGGCCCCAAGCCGCCACTGCAGCCTGATCTTGGGGGGCGTGCGCTCGGGCAAGAGCCGCCTCGCCGAGCAGCTTGCCCGCGCCTGCGGGCAGCCGGTGACCTATGTGGCGACCGCCACCGCCAGCGATGGCGAGATGCGCGAGCGTATCGCCCAGCACCAGGCACGGCGCCCTAGCGACTGGGCGCTGATCGAGGAGCCTTTGGCGCTACCGGAGGTCTTGGCGTCGGTCTGCCGCGAGGGGCATGTGGTGCTGGTCGAATGTCTGACGCTCTGGCTGGCCAACCTGCTCTGGGCCGATGACCCAGGGCGACTGGATGCTGAGCTGGCGGCCTTGGATGCGCTGCTGCCTGGGTTCACCGGCACCCTCATCTTTGTCGGCAATGAGGTCAACATGGGGGTCATCCCGGTCAACGACCTCGCCCGACGCTATGGCGATCTGGCTGGGAGTCTGCATCAGCGTATCGCGGCTCAAGCCGAGCAGGTGGTGCTGACGGTTGCCGGATTGCCGCTGGTACTCAAGGGGCCGCCTCTGAATTAGGTCTGTCGATCTGACATCTCTGCGTTAATCCGAGTCATCCGCGGTTCCAGGGCGTTATGGAGGACGATGCATGGCATTTGCTGTCAGCCTTGCAGGCAGCACTGGAATCCCTGCGAGTTGGGGCCACTGTCAGAGGGCATCTGCTTCGACCACTGAGCGACTGATCCATGCCCCAGACCGATCCAAGCGCGGCCGACAGCCAAGGCCATCCGCGTAACCGGCTTGCCGAGACCACCAGTCCCTACCTGCAACAGCATGCGGAAAATCCGGTTGCCTGGTGGCCTTGGTGCGAGGAGGCGCTGGCCCTTGCGCGCGCCGAGGACAAGCCCATTCTGCTCTCGATTGGCTATTCGGCCTGCCACTGGTGTCATGTGATGGCGCATGAGTCGTTCGAGGACGAGACCACAGCAAAGCTGATGAATCGGCTCTTCGTCAACATCAAGGTCGACCGCGAGGAGCGACCAGACCTGGATAAGATCTACCAGACCGCGCATCAGCTATTGGCCCAGCGTGCCGGTGGCTGGCCCTTGACGCTGTTTCTGACCCCAGAGGATCTGGCGCCGTTCTTTGCTGGCACCTATTTCCCTAAGACGCGGCGGCATGGGCTGCCGTCTTTCCAGGAGTTGTTGATCGGTGCCGAGCGCGCCTATCGCGAGCAGGCCGAGGCGATTCGCGAGCAGAACGCCTCGCTGCGTGCTGCCTTGGCTCAGCTTGAGGGGCCGGCCGGTGAGCCGCTGCGCGATCTGGCGCCGCTCGATCAGGCGCGCCGACAGCTCGCCGGCAGCTTCGACAAGGCTAATGGTGGCTTTGGGCGCGCGCCCAAGTTTCCGCATCCGACCAATCTTGAGCTACTGCTGCGCCATTATGCGGCGACCGCGGCGACCGGGAGTCCAGATCAGCAGGCGCGGGAGATGGCGCTGTTTACGCTCGAGCGGATGGTGCGGGGTGGCATGAATGATCAGCTCGGCGGTGGCTTCTGCCGCTACTCGGTCGATGATCAGTGGATGATCCCGCACTTCGAGAAGATGCTCTACGACAACGGGCCACTGCTGACGCTCTGCTGCGATGCCTGGCAGCTCAGCGGCGATGCGCTCTTTCGCGATGCTGCGATCAGCACCGCCGACTGGGTCATCGCTGAGATGCAGTCGAAGGAGGGCGGCTACTTCTCGGCGCTCGATGCCGATAGCGAGGGCGAGGAGGGGCGCTTCTACGTCTGGGAGCGTGAGGCGATCAACGCGTTGTTGAGTGCCGACGAGCTAGCGCTAGTAACGCCCTTGTTCGGCCTGGATCGGGCGCCCAACTTCGATGGCCGCTGGCATCTGCACGGCTATCGCCGTCTGGCCGAGGTCGCCGCTGAGCAGGGCCTAGCAGTTGATGTTGCCAGCGCGCGCTTGGCCAGCGCCAAGGCCAAGCTGCTCGCGGCGCGCGCGCAGCGGGTGCGCCCAGGGCGAGACGAGAAGGTGTTGACGGCCTGGAACGCACTGATGATCAAGGGCATGCTGCGCGCCGGTCGGTTGCTGGGACGGGATGATTATCTCGACTCGGCTGATCGTGCGCTGGCGTTCATCGAGACAACCCTGTGGCGCGATGGCCGCTTGCTGGCCACCTATAAGGATGGCAAGGCGCATCTGAACGCCTATCTGGACGATTACCTGTTTCTGCTCGATGCACTGCTTGAGCGCCTGCAGACCCGCTTCCGGTCTGCGGATCTGGATTGGGCGCAGGCGCTGGCCGAGGTGCTGCTGAGTCAGTTCCAAGATGAGGCCAATGGTGGCTTCTATTTTACCAGCGCCGACCATGAGACCCTGCTGCAGCGGCCGAAGCCGATGGCCGATGAATCGACCCCATCGGGCAATGGCATCGCCGCGCTCAGTCTGCAGCGTCTTGGGCATCTGCTCGCCGAGCCGAGATACCTTGATGCCGCTGCGCGCACGCTGGGTGCAGCAGCGGATGCGGTGCGCCGTCTCCCGTATGCGCATGGAACCTTATTGATGGCGCTCGACGAGCAGCTGCGGCCACCCGAGATCATCATCATTCGCGCAGGCACTGAGCCGGCAGCGGCTGAGGACGAACTCGAGCAGTGGCAGAGCCTGGCACAAAGGGACTATGCACCCGGTCGGCTGACGCTGGCGATCCCGGCGCAGGCCACCGAGCTACCGGCAACCTTGGCGTCTATGAAGCCAAGCGAGCAGATACGCGCCTACCGCTGCCAGGGCACCCAATGCGAGGCGCCGATCGAGCGTTTTGAGCTGTTTCAACAGGCGGTGCTTGTGAGGACTTGACCCTGCTGGTAACGTTGACGAGCAGACCCGGGTGGATCATCGCTGAGACTGCATTTGATCCGATGGTCGTCCTGCCTTATCTAGGAGTATCGAGATCGCCACTAGCCTACTTGCCCTGATCGACGACGTTGCAAGCGTCCTCGATGATGTCTCTATCCTGGCCAAGGTTGCCGCGCGCAAGACTGCTGGCGTGCTCGGCGATGATCTGGCGCTGAACGCGCAGCAGGTTACCGGCGTGCGCGCCGAGCGCGAGCTGCCAGTGGTCTGGGCGGTCTTCAAAGGCTCGCTGGTCAACAAGCTGATCCTGGTGCCGGCAGCGCTGCTGATCAGTGCCATCGCGCCTTGGGCGATCACGCCCTTACTAATGATCGGTGGGCTGTTCTTGTGCTATGAGGGCTTTGAGAAGCTCGCGCACAAGTATCTGCCGGGTGCTGAGGCCGAGCAGGTGCATCATGAAGCGATCGCCCAGGCCCTGACCGACCCCGAGGTTGATCTTAAGACGCTGGAGCAAGACAAGATCAAGGGCGCCATCCGCACCGATTTCATCCTCTCCGCCGAGATCGTCGCCATCACGCTCGGGACGGTCGCCGGTGCGCCCTTCCTCACCCGCCTGCTGGTACTCGCGGGGATTGCCTTGCTGATGACGATGGGTGTCTACGGTTTGGTCGCCGGTATCGTCAAGCTCGACGATGCCGGACTCGCGCTGAATAAGTCCGAGGGCAATGCGCTGGCTGATCGGGCCAAGCGCGCCTTAGGCCGCGGCATCCTGTTCGTTGCCCCTTACCTGATGAAGGCGCTCTCGGTGCTCGGCATGATCGCGATGTTCTTGGTCGGTGGCGGCATCCTGGTGCATGGTATACCCGCGTTGCATCATGGGCTTGAGCATCTTGCGGAAGGCTTCGGTGGCATGCTCGGCGCCCTGACACCAATGCTCATCAATGGTCTGGTGGGTGTTCTAGCAGGGGCGGCAGCGGTTGCGATCATGACTCGCATCCAACGCTGGCGGGAGGCCTGAGTCTGTTCGCACGCCTATTAGCGCCTTGCTTGGTCGCCGGGCGGTTTCTCACCCGCGCGCCGCTGCCGAGCCCGCAGGCGTCAAGTCCGATCGATACCGGCTCTGAGATGCTCGGCCGCTCGGCGCTCTGTTATCCGCTGGTTGGGCTCTTCCTAGGGGCAGCACTCCTGTTGCTCTGGCTGGTTGTCGCGAGCCTGCCTGGCCAGGTCCCTGGGCTTGTGACCGCAGCCTTGCTGCTGACGTTCTGGGTTTGGAGTACCGGCGGCTTACACCTGGATGGCCTTGCCGATTGTGCCGACGCCTGGGTTGCCGGGCTCGGCAATCGCGAGCGCACCTTCACGATCCTCAAGGACCCACTCACCGGCTCGATGGCTGTGGTGACGCTGGTGCTGGTGCTGCTCGTCAAGTTTGCCGCGCTGGCCGCGTTGCCGATGACGCCTATCGGTCTCTTGATCCTATTGCTGACGCCAGCGCTGGCGCGGGCGCAGCTGCTGGCCCTGCCGTTGACTACCGTCGCGGCACGGCCAGAGGGGCTAGGAGCGGCGCTCAGCCAGGCGCTGCCAAGACAGCGCGCCAGGCTGGTACTGGCCCTGAGCTGGATCTCAGCGCTGCTACTCTTCGCCTTGGTCGGCCAGGCATTGCTTGGTCTGGTGAGTGCGGCGGTTGCCGGCCTCCTATTGCTCGTCTGGCGACGGAGCATGCTCGAGCGGCTCGGCGGTTTCACAGGCGATACCGCCGGTGCCTTGGTGGAGCTGACCGAGGTGGCTATCCTGCTTAGCAGCCTGCTCATCGCTGCGCCTCACTAGCGCTGCTTTGCCACAGGGCCGCATGGCAGTGATCTTAGCCTGAAACCCTTGTCCACAGAACCTGTGGACAATCCTGTTGACAGATAGCCTATGACTGCTGCCATTATTCGGCCAGACAAGCATTTAGGGAGCAGATCGTTGTCTTGGTCAATGGCTGTTCGTTTGCTATAAATCAGTCAGTTAGCAGTGGTTGTTTCTCTTCTGCTCAGCCACCTCGAGGCTTGCCGCAGCATCGCTCGTTTATCCACAATGGCTGTGGATAACCCTGTGTATAGCTGGTCTGCACGGGCACCTGAGTCCTTGCTCAGGTTACGGTTTTGTAATCTGTGGATTAGATCGGTCAGTGGTTGAGCAGAGGCTTAGGATGCCTCGTCTCTTCAGGCCCTGATTCACAAGTAGGCCTCTGTTCCTCAGAGGCGGTACAATCGCGCCAATGTCTGATGCTCATCTCAGCTTGTGTGAAGAGTGCGATCTGCTCCAACGCAGCCCGTCGCTGCCACCGCGTGGGTCATCATCCTGCGTGCGCTGTGGGCATCGGCTGCATCGGCATCGGCCGGCGAGCCTAGATCGCACCCTGGCCTTTGCGCTGACCGGGCTGATCCTGTTCATCGTCGCCAATAGCTTCCCGTTCCTGTCGTTCGAGATGCAGGGACAGGTCACCGAGACCGCCCTCTTTACCGGCGTTGCCGATCTGACTGCGCAGGGAAAGGCTGAGGTCGCTGCAGTGGTCTTCTTCACCGCCATCCTGGCGCCGGGGCTACAGCTGCTCTTGTTGCTGATCGTGCTGACCCCGTTGAAGCTTGGGCGCGGTCTGCCTCCGGGCTATCCGACCCTATTCCGTTGGTTCAAGACGGTGGTGCCCTGGGGCATGATGGATGTGTTCCTGATCGGTATCCTGGTCTCGGTGGTCAAGCTGGCAGATATGGCGACCATCGTCCCGGGGACCTCGTTGTTCGCCTTCGTCATGCTGATCTTTGTGCTGGCTGCGGCTCAAGCGGCACTCGATCCGGACATCGTCTGGGCGCGGGTGCCGCTGCCGGATTCTGTCAGGCGGCCACCGCGCGTTGGCGAGCGGATGCTCGGTTGCGATGTCTGCGAGCTGGTGGTGCCAGAGCAGGAGGTGCCAGAGCAGGAGGTGCGTCAGGATGGCGGCGAGGGTACTCGCATCGCTGTTGAGCTGAGCGATCAGGCCTTCAGGCCGCATTGGCGACGCTGCCCACGCTGTGGCGATATCCTGCATCGACGTAAGCCAAAGAGCATCCAGCGTACCTGGGCGCTGGTCTTAGCGGCACTGGCCTTTTATGTGCCGGCGAATGTCTATCCGGTGATGACGGTGACCAGCCTCGGGCAGACGCAATCCGATACGATCTTCAGTGGTGTCGTCTTCTTGTTCCAACATGGCATGCTGCCTTTGGCCGTCATCCTCTTCACTGCCAGTATCTTCGTGCCATTATTAAAGCTCTTGATCCTGGTCTTCTTACTGATCTCGGTGCAGCTGCGCTCGCGTTGGCGCCCGCGTGATCGGACGCGGCTCTATCGCATTACTGAGGCCATTGGACGTTGGTCGATGGTCGACGTCTATGTGGTGACCATCCTGGTGGCGCTGGTCCATCTCGGTAATCTGGCGAGCATCCAGGCCGAGGCTGGTGCAGTGTTTTTCTGTGCCGTGGTGATCCTGACCATGTTTGCGGCCATGGCCTTTGATCCGCGACTGATTTGGGATGCCGCCGGCGAGAACGGCCAACAGCCAGATCGCGTCAACACAAAGCCGATGGCCTTGCAGCCAACCCAAGAGGCCGCTACCGATGTCGTCTGAGTCTAAGCGGCCCCAGTCTGAGGACATGGATGCGACCCTGCTGGGGGCCGGTCTGCCGGAATCCGGCCTGCCTGAGGCCAAGGTTAGCAAGGGCGAGCGACTGTCGCTGGTCTGGCTGTTGCCGCTGTTGGCGCTGGTGGTTGGCGGCTGGCTTGCCTACAAGACCTGGTCCGAGCAAGGGCCAACCATCAGCATCAGCTTCCAAAACGCCTCTGGGCTGCAGGCGGGTAAGACCAAGGTCCGGTTCAAGGACGTCGAGATCGGCCAGGTTACCAACATTAGCGTCACTCAGGATCTAGAAGGGGTCAAGGTCAGTGCCCAGCTCACCGCTGGCTCGGAGCGCTATCTGACCGATCAAACCCGTTTCTGGGTGGCGCGCCCGCGGATTACTGCAAGCCGGGTATCGGGCTTGGAGACGCTGCTCTCCGGTGCCTATATCGCCATCGATCCGGTGCTGACAGGCAAGCCAGCGCGGCACTTCAAGGGCCTGGCGGAGCCGCCAGTGATCACGACTGACGAGCCCGGTAAGCGCTTTCGGCTGCGCTCCTCGACCCTGGGCTCGCTCAACCTCGGCTCGCCAGTCTATTACCGCCACATCCAGGTCGGGCAGGTAGTGAGCTACGAGTTGGATGAGGATGGTGAGTCCGTCACCATCGATATCTTTGTGACCAAGCCGCATGACTGCCTGGTGTTCGCAAATACACGTTTCTGGAATGCCAGCGGGATCGATCTCAGTCTCACCGCCAATGGCGTCAACCTGGATACCGAATCGCTGATCTCGGTGCTGCTCGGTGGGGTTGCCTTTGATACCCCGGATACGCTGGAAACCAAGGGCGCGCCGGCCGCTGCCGATCAGTTCTTTCCGCTCTATAGCAGCCGGGCTGACGCGCATGAGCGAATCTATCTCAATAAGCAGCGTTATCTGATGGTGTTCTCAGGCTCGGTGCGTGGGCTCAGCGTGGGTGCGCCGGTGTTGCTGCAAGGGATACAGGTTGGCCAGGTGCTGGATGTTCAGTTGCGCTTCGATCCTGAGGCGCTGGTGTTCTCGATCCCTGTGCTGATTGAGGTCGAGCCTGAGCGCATCAACGTCTCGGGCACGGTCGACCAGGTGTTGGCCGCTGATCCGACCATTCTCCAACAGCTGATTGCGAGCGGTATGCGTGGGCAGCTGAAGACCGGTAGTCTGCTCACTGGTCAGCTTTATGTCGATCTCGATTTCCATCAGGATGCGCCGCCAGCAATCATCCGTGAGCAGGATGGTTATCGAGTCTTGCCGACGGTACCGGCGCCCATCGAAGAGGTGACGACCAAGGTCAAGAATATCCTAGCCAAGGTTGAGGCCTTCCCGCTCGAGACGATCGGGGACGATCTGACAGGTATTCTCGGTAGCACCCGCGCCTTGGTGGAGTCGAGCGAGACTAAGCAGGCGCTGACCGAGCTACAGCAGGCGATCACGGACCTGAGTGCGATCGCCGGCCAGCTTGATCAGGATATCGCGCCAGCATTGACCGCCATTCTGGGTCAAACACGGCAGGCGGTGATCAATGTCAATGCCCTGATTGGACCAGAGGCCCCCCTCAGTGTCGAAACAGTGCGTACAATGCGCGAAATCGGCTCGGCCGCACGCTCGATTCGCACCTTTGCGGATTATCTGGACCGTCATCCGGAGGCCTTGATTCGGGGCAAGGGGGGAATGCAGCGATGAGATATTCAAGATTAGGCCGCTGGCTGTTGCTGGCAGCCCTGCTGGTGCTGTTCAGCGCCTGTGCTAGCTCGCCACCGTCGCGCTTCTATACCCTGACACCACTCCCCGAGGCGCAGGGACGGGGCGCTGATATCAGCGGTGGCGATCTCGCGATTGGCATTGGCCCGGTGGTCTTTCCACAGTTTCTAGATCGGCCGCAATTGGTGGTGCGTGATGGCTCCAACCGTCTCGACCTTGAGGAGTTCAACCGCTGGGGCGGCTCGCTGCAGGATGATTTCTTGCGCGTCTGGGGTGAGAACCTAGGCTATCTGCTCAACAGCAGCCGTATCCTGATCTTCCCTTCCGAGTCACGCATGCCGCTCGATTTCCGCATCACCGCCGAGGTGGTGAGCTTCGAGGCGCAGCAAGGCGGAGATGCCGTGCTCAAGGTACGCTGGGCGGTGATGGACCCGCGCCTTGAGCAAGCCTTAGCCGCGCGCGAGGATCTTTATCGCTGTCCAATCAGGCCCACAGCAACGACCACTGGCAGTACTGATCAGCCTGCGCAAGCGCAGCAACTGCCGCTGCTGGCCGCGGAAAGCGGCCAGGATTCGGAGGCCATTGTTGCCGCAATGAGCCGCTGTCTCGGGCGCTTCAGCCGCGATGTGGCCGGGGTTGTCAAAGGGCTGCCAAAGCCTGCGCCACCGCCGCCAGATCCCTACCGCTATTGATCAGTCACCATTGATTTCGCTTAGCGTCTTTCTTGAGGAGTCATCGCTGATGAGTCGGATGCCATCGCAGTCAAGGCCGCATCAAGCTGCCATAAACGCCAGTTGGGGTCGGTTTCAGCCGCCAGCCTGCGCAACCGGGCTTCAGAGTGGGAGCCCCCTCAGATGCGCGAGCGGGAGCCAGGCAGCAACCCGCCACCTTCGACGCACTGGCCAAGCGCTGCTGTTCGGGCTGCTGCTCCTGCTCATGGCCGCCTTTGCTAGTGCCGCGAGCGCGGATTCCGACCAGGATGCTAGCAAGAGCAAGGAGACCAAAAGCGCGCCCTCGAGTGCCGAGCAGAGCCCGCCACCGGGGGTTGTGGTCGCTGCTGTTGAGACGCAGGACGTTGCCGCTGAGCGGCGTTACATCGGCACCATCAAGGCGATTCAGTCGGTCGATGTGCGGGCGCGAGTTGAGGGCTTTTTAGAGCAGGTCGCCTTCGAGCAGGGATTTCCTGTCAAGGCGGGTCAGCTGCTCTATCAGATTGAGCAGGATCAATACCAGGCCGCGCTGGCGAGCGCCGAAGGGCAGCTGGCGGCCGGCCAGGCTGAGCTCGCGAGCGCCAATGCAACCCTAGAGGACAAACAGGCCGACTTTTTGCGGTTTGCTGAATTGGTGAAGAGGGGCGATACCTCGCAGACCAATTTCGATCGGGCCAAGGCGCAGCGCGACGAGGCGGCGGCCAGCGTTGAGACCGCCAAGGCCAGCATCAAGCAGGCGGAGGCGGCCATCGCAACGGCGAAGATCAACCTCGGCTATACGACCATTGCGAGTCCCATCGCCGGGCGCATCGGTGCGACTAAGTTTACCGAAGGCAACCTGGTCGATCCGAGCAGCGGCACCCTGGCGACCGTGGTTCAGCTCGATCCGATTCGAGCAGTGTTTTCGATCCCAAGCTCCGATTTTGTGCGGCTGCAAGAGCGCGTTGCCGATGATGGCGCCATTCAAGCACGCGATCTGTTCGTGCCCCATCTGATCTTGCCGACAGGCGCCACTTATAACCAGCAGGGCAAGGTCGCCTTTGCCGATAATCAGGTCGATCCCTCCACCGGAACCATTCCTATCTTCGCCGATTTCCCCAATCCTGATCGGTTGCTACTGCCGGGTCAGTTCGTCACGGCGGTTGTGCGCACCGCCCAAACCCAGAAAGAGCCTGTGGTGCCTGCTTCCGCCATTCAACGCACTCGAGAGGGCGAGCAGGTGTATCTGGTTGGGCCAGATAACCGGGTGGAGCAGCGCTCGATCAAGACCGGGGTGCAGATTGGGACCGGCTATGCGGTCACATCAGGTCTGCAGAGCGGTGAGATTGTCATCGTCTCTGGCGTGCAGAAGGTCAAGCCCGGGATGGTGGTGAACCCGATCAAGCAGAGCGAGTCGGATGCGAAGAGCGGCGGCAACAGCAACAGTGGCGCTGGCGCGAGTGGCGATTCTAGCGCCAGCTCGGCCACGAGCGGTGCGTCAGAGGACGGCCATCAGAGCAATGCCAAGGGCAGTAGCGCGGGCGCTAGTAGCAGTGCCAGTAGCAGCACGGGCGATACCGAGAGCGAGACCAGCCCAAGTGCTGATTCCAGCGCTGAATCGGACTCTGACTCTGACTCTGACTCCGGCTCAGGCTCCGGCTCCGGCTCCGGCTCGGATTCAAGCTCCGACTCTAACGCAACGGCAACGAGCAACGGCACGAGCAACTCGCAATGATCTCCAAGACCTTCGTCGAGCGGCCGCGGCTCGCGGCCGTGGTGTCCATCGTGCTGGTGGTTGCTGGCTTACTGGCGATCTTCTCCATCCCGGTGGCGCAGTATCCGAACATCACGCCGCCGGTGGTCCAGGTCACGGCGACCTATCCAGGCGCCGATGCGCAGACCATCGCCGATACCGTCGGCAGCCCGATCGAGCAGCAGGTCAATGGCGTCGAGGACATGCTCTATATGTCCTCAGTGGCCTCAAGCGCGGGCACCTATACGCTCACGGTCAGTTTTGATATCGGAACTGATCCCGATATCGCGCAGGTCAATACCCAGAACCGCGTCTCCCAGGCCTTGGCGCTGCTACCACAAGAGGTACAGGCGCTGGGCGTGACGGTGCAGGCGGAGTCGACCAATCTATTGCTGGTGGTAGCGGTCTACTCGCCAGATCAGAGCAAGGATGCGCTGTTCCTGTCGAATTTCGCGACCATCAACATCCAGGACGAACTCGCGCGTGTCGCTGGGGTTGGCGAGGCGAATCAGTTCGGTCCGCTCAACTATTCCATGCGCGTCTGGCTACAGCCGGCACGGATGGCCGCACTTGGCATCTCGCCGCAGGAGGTTCAGCAGGCGATCGAGGAGCAGAACATCCAGGCTGCGCTAGGATCGGTTGGTGGTCCGCCAACGAATGACGATCAGGTCTCGCAGTTCACCATCGTCACCGAGGGGCAGTTGATCACGCCGGAGGAGTTCGGTCAGATCGTGGTTCGCACCGGTGACGATGGTGCCATCGTGCGCGTCAACGACATCGCCCGCGTCGAGCTCGGCTCGCAGTCCTATACCACCCTGACCGAGTACAACGGTAAGCCAGCCGCTGGCATCGCCATCTATCAGGCGCCAGGGGCTAATGCCCTTGGCGTGGCCGAAGGCGTGCGCGCCAAGCTCGATGAACTCAAGGCGCGCTTTCCGGATGGCGTCAATGCCGAGATCATGTATGACTCGACGCTGTTCGTGACGGCCTCGATCCACGAGATCATGGTCACCCTGGCGATCACCGCGGTGATCGTGCTGATCGTGGTCTACATCTTCCTGCAAGACCTGCGTGCGACCATCGTCCCTGCGGTGACCATCCCGGTGTCGCTGATCGGCGTCTTTATCGTCTTATTGGCGGCTGGGTTTTCCGCCAATACCATCAGCCTGTTTGCGGTGGTCTTAGCGATCGGTCTTGTCGTTGATGATGCCATCGTCGTGGTCGAGAACGTGCAGCGCATCATGTTGGAAGAGGGGCTCGACCGGCGCGCGGCGACCCTCAAGGCGATGCAGCAGGTAACCGGGCCGATCATCTCCACGACCCTGGTGCTGTTCGCGATCTTCGCGCCGGTGGCCTTTATTCCGGGGATCTCGGGTGAATTGTTCCGGCAATTCGCGGTGACCATTTCGGCCTCGGTTGCAATCTCGGCGCTGAATGCGCTGACCCTGTCGCCGGTGCTGACCTCGCTCTTTCTTGGCACGCCGAAAGAGGCCCGTCGCGGACCCTTCAAGTGGTTTAACACGGGGCTCGACAAGACCCGAGATGGCTATGTGAAGGTGGTCTCGCTGATCGCGCGGCGCTCCGCTGTCGCCGGCATCATCATCATGCTCGCCGGTGGTGCGGCGGCGCTGATCATCGAGCAATTGCCGACCGGTTTTCTGCCGAACGAGGATCAGGGGGTGCTCTTCCTCGATGCCAGCCTGCCGAGTGGGGCGGCGCTGCCGCGCACCAGCGAGGTGCTATCACAGGTACGCGAGATCGCCGCCAACACGCCGGGCGTTGCCAGCGTGCTCACGGTATCAGGCTATAGCCTGTTGACCAGCTCGCCGTCGTCGGACAGCGGGCTTGCGGTGATTGTGCTCGATCCCTGGGACGAGCGCACCACGCCGCAGACGCAGATTCGCGGCCTGATGCAGACCATGGGCGCCCAATTCGATGCGATCTCGGCTGCGGATATCCTGCTGTTCCCACCGCCGCCGATCCCTGGACTCGGCAACGCAGGCGGTTTCGCGCTGCAGCTGCAGGCGCTCGGAGGCCAGTCACCGCAGGATCTGACACAGGTCTTGAAAGGCTATCTGACGACGGCCAATCAGAGTCCGGACATTGCCGAGGCCTATTCGACCTTCAATGCCGATACGCCACGCCTGTTTCTCGACTTAGATCGCACCAAGGCGCAATACCTCGATGTGCCGGTGTCGGCGGTGTTCAACACCATGCAGTCGGTGTTCGGCAGCACCTATGTGAATAACTTCACTTATCTCGGGCGCACTTTCCAGGTCAATCTACAGGCTGAGAAGGATGCCCGCTCCATGGCGTCTGATATCGGCTCGACCTATGTACGCTCGAATAGCGGCCAGATGGTCCCAATCGAGGTGGTTGCGAATATTCGCAACGAGCTTGGCGCGGAGCTGGTCTTTCGCTATAACCAATTCCTGACCGCTGCGATCAATGGCAGCGCGCCGGCTGATAAGTCGACGGGTCAAGCCATGGCGGCCATGGAAGCTGCCGCGAAGAAGGCCTTGCCCGAAGGCTATTCCTATGAATGGACGGGCATGTCCTATCAGGAAGCGCAGCAGAGCGGGGGCAGCGATGCCGCCGTCTTCGGCCTTGCGATCCTCTTCGGCTATCTCTTCCTTGTCGCGCTCTACGAGAGCTGGGCCATCCCGTTCGCGGTGCTAGCCTCCGTGACCATTGCCGTGCTCGGTGCCTTGGTCACGCTGATGATCGTCGGCCTGGATAACGATCTTTATACACAGATCGGCCTGGTGCTGCTGATCGGTCTTGCGGCGAAGAACGCGATCCTGATCGTCGAGTTCGCCAAGGAGCAGCGCGAGGCTGGAAAGAGCCTGTTCGATGCTGCGCTGGCTGGCGCCCGGATGCGTTTTCGTGCGGTGTTGATGACGGCCTTGGCCTTTATCATCGGCCTCATGCCACTGGTGCTGGCCACCGGCGCCGGGGCCAACTCACGCATCCATCTCGGCTTCACCGTGTTGGGTGGAATGTTGGCCGCAACAATCTTCGGCATCCTGGTGATCCCAGGGCTGTATGTGATGTTCCAGTGGATCGGCGATAAGATCGGCGAGCGGATTGCACCGCATCGGCAGAAGATTCCCTCGGAGGCCAAGCCGAAATCGGAGGGGATCGGGCATTGAGTGGCCGCTACAGGTTGGGATGAATTGAACCTATAAACCGCAGATAGCGCAGATTAAATAGATAAACAATGCTCTAGGGAAGCGCTGAAGCATTCAGCGCTTCCCTTGCGGGGCAGGACGCCCCGCCATTGTTAGCGGCCGGCCTTGATCATCGTCTGGTGCTCCTGCCTCTCCCTCATCCGACGCCATCTCCTAGCGAAATGCGCTGTTTTGGACCAATCGACGATCGAGGCCGATCTTTGTGGGTGCGGTCATCTTGACTCCAGAGCCTGATCAGAGCCTCTTACGCGCGGTTCATGAAGGGATTGAGGATGGTCAGACTGCGATGGATGTGCAGACCATGCTGCATGTCCTCGCTAAACAACGTGGTGCACCCGGCATCAAGTGCCGCTGCAACGATCAGGCTGTCCCAGTAACTGAATGCATAGCTTTCCCGTAATTCCGAGGCCAGGCTGTGTTGCCTTGCATTGGATGGGTGAATCTCACAGTCGCGATACCAGTCTTGAATGATCGCCCGCAGCCTCGTCTCTGCGATCTTCGCCTTTTTCAACAAATTGCTGCTCGCTTCCCGAATCACTTGCGAGTTGATCCAGGGGCGCTTCAGCCCAAGGATGAACTCAGCCGCGATCTCATGTCGAGGATCATCGTCTTTAGCAACCAACGCATAGAGCCAGAGATTGGTGTCGACAAAGACCTTAGCGGGCATTCGCGTCTTCTCGGCTCATTGGCTGAAAATCATTGACCACTAAAGGGGTGTTGACCCATTTCGCAAATGAACACTCAGCAAGGGGTTTTGGTTCATCATTGTCATCCTGACGCCGATGGGCAAGAAACCGGGCAAAGTCGAGCACTTCGGCCTGTTTCGCTTGTGGTAGTTGTTTTAAGGTTTCAATCAGTTCCGCGTGGATCATAGTCTTGATCTCATCTGTTGATCGCTAGGTTAGATCCGTCACTGTGATCATTGTTGTGCAACTTGCGTTGTCTTGGTCGCTGAGGTCTTGCGGGTATTCGCATCGGTCATCGGGATCCCGATCAGTCATCGTTTCGATGGTCTTGGTGAACAATCCCTTCTCTGCAAAGATGTGCGATACCTGGATCGCACTGCAGGGAAGCAGGCGTTTGTGCCTGCTTCAGAAGCGGTTCTTGATATAGCCCAGTGCGCGGCTGATCGGTAGCTCGCTGTTCGAAGGACCAGTGCGGATCAGGAAGGACTCGCCGCTGTTGCTCTGGCGCAGATACACCGGGTCATCGGCGGGCGCGCATTCGATGGCACCGATCTGCTTATCCTCAAGCCAGAATAGGGTCAGCTGCAGGTTGCGCATGGCCTCCGGGCCGAGATGCTGATTGACCAGGTTCTTGAAGTGGAGCTGGCACTTGTCGTCATTGGCAAAGCGATCGGCGGCAAGGCCCAAGACCTCGCCATCATCAGCCACACCGAGCAGCAGGATGCCGCCCTCGCTGTTGAGGAAGGCGGCAACCCCCTTCAGCCAGGCCAGCTCAATGGCCTTATCGTTCTTGCCGCTGCGCAGATTCAGGCGCATGGTCGACTTGAATTCGAGATGGGCGCTCTCGCCACGCCCGATGAGGTCGTAGAGGTCGGTCTCGGGCTGGCTCGGGTCGATGCTGAGCTTTGGCAGCTCCCGCAGCCGATGGCTATAGCGCCGCACGATGAGCAGTGCGAGGCCGACGCCCAGCGCCAGAATGGCCAGTGCGATGCCCGCAAACAGCGACCAGCGTTGTTGCAACAGCCCGAGCGGACCATGACTCGGGTAGGCGACGCCAACCCAAACGCGGCGTTCCACCAGATCGAGTGGGACGAAGCCCGCCCACCAAGCCTGTCCGTCGCTCTCGAAGCGGACCGGCTGGTCCTCCGGCTCACCGGCGGTGCGCCAGGCTGCGATCGCCTCGAAGGCGGTCGCGCCGCCGAGACGCTGCTCGGCGTTGTAGAAGCCGCTGAACGGTGGGCGTGTCTCGGATTCATGGCTGTTGTCTCCGCTTGGCGGGGGGCCATAGACGCCGCCATCGCGATCGAACAGGAAGCCCCGACCAGCCGAAGTCGCCTGCAGCCTGTGAATAGCCGTCAAGATCCGTGCGAGCGTCACATCCAGCGCCAGCACGAGCAGCTCGCCATCCTCGCGCCAGGCCGTGGCCGCGGTGATGCCGGGCTCGTCGAGTGAAGCGAACTGGTAGGGCTGGCTCCAGACCACTGCTGCGCTCGCCGCGAGTCCCGGTGGGCTGGAGGCTGTTTCAGTCTCGGGTCCTGGACTGTGGGACGTTTCAGTCTCGAGACCAGTATCTGAGTCTGAGGCTGAGTTTGGGGCTGAGGCTGGGGCTGGGGCTGAGGCCAAGTTTGGGGCTGAGGCTGAGTCTCGCGTTGAGTCTGGGTGTGGGACTGAGGCTGAGGCTAAGTCTGGCGTTGAGTCTGAGTGTGGGATTGGCGCTTGGGCTGCGGTTGGCACTCCGGTGTCTGGTGTCGAATCCTGGCGCTTGGCGTCGAGCGTTTGCACCGCCGCTTGGAACCAGGGTCGCTGTCTCGGGTCGTGGGTGCTCGGCTGTTGGCGCGATCTGACGCGGTCATCGTCGTTGAGCCATTCGGAGATCTGCATGGTGCCAGCGCTGTTGGCGGAGGTCTTGGGCGGCGCCTGGCGCTCGAGCGTGACCCAGCGTTCGCCGTCGCGACGGAGAAAATACTCGCGCCCGCTGTCATCCGCAAACACGGCACCAGCGATCTGTCCGATATGCGCGAGCGGTGGCATCAGCTGCTCGTTCAAGGCCTGCAGGTCGGTCGGTCTCAGGTCGCGGTTCCGCACCCCATCGCGCAAGATCAGCAACTGCTGGCGCACCGGCTGCAGCAGGCCCTTGATCTCGTCCCGCAGCAGCGTCGAGGCGCTCTGAAGTTGGGCCTCGGCGAAGCCGCGTTTGATGTCATTGATGATCAGGGCGCTGGCCGCGCTCAAGATGCCGACGGTCACCAGGATCAACACCACGAGATCGCGGAATAGGCGCGCGCGGAGCGGATCAGCCGGCGCCTGCTTCGAGAACAGTCGCGTGCTCATGCGCTGGTGCTCTCCATCAAGTCCGCGCGCTATCCAAGGCGTAGGCCGACGGCGGCAGGATCGGCTCGCGCTCCAGCAGCAGGTCGGCAATCAGCCGGGCCGAGGCAGGACCGGTCACCAGCCCATTGCGGAAGTGGCCGGCGTTGACGTAGAGACCTTCGACCTCGGGATAGGGGCCGATATAGGGGATGCCGCTCGGCGAGCCGGGTCGCAGGCCGGCCCAGTGATCCTCGATCGGCGTGCGCTTGAGCAGCGGGAACATCTCGGTTGCGACTCGGTATAGCTCCTCCTTGGCCTCAGCGGTGGTGCGTTTCTCGAAACCGGCCTCTTCGAGGGTGCTGCCGATCAGTACCCGACCGTCCTTGCGCGGGATCACATAGCGCTCGCGATAGAGCGACAGGTGCCGAATCTGGCCGGGCTTGGCATAGAACAGGATCATCTGTCCGCGTACTGGCCGGATATCGGGCTTACGGCCGAGCTTCTCGAGCAGCTGGGCGGTCCAGGCGCCGGTGCAGACGATGATCTGCTCGGCATCGATGGTGCCGGTCGTGGTGGTGACGCCACGTACCCGACCGGCCTCAACGCGCAGATCGAGCACCTCTTCACGCTCACGCATCTCGACCCGTTTGCTGATGCTGGCGTGCAGCGCCTTGGTCAGGCGCGGATTGCGGATCTGCGCCACCTCGGGCATCCAGAGCGCAGCCTCGGTGTCGATGCCGAGGCCGGGCTCCTTCTCGGCAATCGCCGCATGCGCGATCACCTCCATCGGCGCCTGCTCGGTCGCCGCCCAGTTCAGCGCCAGGTCGGGCGCATCTGGGTCGAGGATCAAGAGCCCGGAGCGGTTATATTCTGGGTTGACGCCGGTCTCTTCAAACAGCGCTTCACAGAACTCAGGATAGACGCGCTGGCTCCAGCTCGCCAAGGCCGTGACCGCGCCGCGGTAGCGCCAGGGATAGAGTGGCGAGAGGATGCCGCCACCGGCCCAGGATGACTCCTTGCCGGTGCTGCCCATCTCGATCAGGGTCACCTCGGCGCCGGCCTCGGCCAGCTCACGCGCCGTCATCAGGCCGATGACGCCGCCACCAATAATCAGTATCTTTTTCATCGTTAAGCGCTAGTCTGCTCAGCATCGGCATCGGCAGCGATCTTGGCCTTAGCCTCGACCTCGACCTCGACCTCGACAGGGGACTCAACAACCGTCGGCTGTAGTTCTTTAGGCAGGGCAAAGACCACCTGCTCGCGAATGCCGTCTTGCTCGTCGACCTCACCGGCGCCCCAGTCTTGGAGCTTGCTGATCACCTGTTCAACCAGTAGCTCTGGGGCCGATGCACCAGCAGTGAGCGCAACCCGTGCGCCCTCGTTCAGCCAGTCGCGCTGGATGTCTTCAGCGCCATCGATGAGATAGGCCGGGATGCCTTGTTTCTCAGCCAGCTCGCGCAGTCGATTCGAGTTCGAGCTGTTGATCGAGCCGACCACCAGCATCAGGTCAGCCTTGGCCGACAGCTCGCGCACCGCATCCTGGCGGTTCTGGGTCGCGTAGCAGATATCGCTCTTCTTCGGGCCGACCAGATTCGGGAAGCGCGCCTGCAGGGCCTCGATGACGTCCGCGGTCTCATCGACTGAGAGCGTGGTTTGGGTGACATAGGCGACGCGCTCGGGATCGGCGACCTCAAGGCCCGCGACCTCCGCAGCGGTCTCGATCAGATGCATGCGGCCACCATCGGCCTGGCATTGGCCGAGTGTGCCTTCCACCTCGGGATGGCCGCGGTGGCCAATCAATACTACATCGAAGCCAGCCTTGCAGTGCCGCGCAACCTCGAGGTGAACCTTGGTGACCAGCGGGCAGGTGGCGTCGAAGATGCGCAGTCCACGCTTGGCCGCCTGCTCACGCACCTGCTGCGAGACACCGTGGGCGCTGAAGATACAGGTGGCGCCGTTCGGGATCGCGGCAATGTCATCGACGAAGATGGCGCCGCGGTTGCGCAGATCGTCGACCACATAGCGGTTATGCACCACCTCGTGGCGCACATAGATCGGCGCACCATAGAGTTCGAGCACGCGCTCGACGATCTCGATGGCGCGATCGACACCGGCACAGAAGCCGCGGGGATTAGCGAGGAGTATGTCCATCAGGAGGGCTGGGGCCTTGCGGCCGGGCTAGGCAAACATAGCGCCATTCTAGCAGCCGTGTCGCAGTAGGGCAGTCAGGTTATCTCGAGGATGTCGGCATGTCCTAAGGTGCAGGCAAAGGCAAAAGTGAGCGGGAAGGCGATGGTCGCGGTAATGCTAGCGAACCACTCAGGATGCCGGGTAGAGCTGTTGGCCGACGCGCTCGATGTGCGCGAGTAAAGCCACATTCTCAACCGATTCAACCTGGCAGAGATCGATCTGATAGGGTAGCAGCAAGTCGTCGATTCGGCCTTCCAGGGCCGCAAGATCCGTTTCGGTCAGCTTTGGGCCGAAGAGCGCGATGTCGATATCCGAGCCTTGTCGAAAATCGCCCTTGGCGCGTGATCCAAAGATGACTGCACGTTGCAGACCTGGGGTGCGGGCGAGCTGGTTGCGGAGCTGGGCAACGACGCCCGGTGCTAATCCGAACGGTTGCTGATCAGTCATCTTGGCTGGCCATCAGGGCCTGCATAAGCTCGGCAAAGGTCTTGAACAACGCCAGATAGCGCTCGGCGATGATCTGCGTCAGCTGATCAGCGCGGGTCTCATCGTAAGTATGTGCCGAGAGGTTACGACTGCGGATGGTTGCCATCCAGCCATCCCCGTCATGGATCAGGCCGTGCTTGAAGGCTTCGCGGATCGCATCGCGAGAGCCCGTGATGTTTGGATTGCCTTGATATTCAAAGTAATCCTTCATCAGATTCCAGCCCAGCTCTTGGGTGAATTCAAAGGCTTTGATCAACCCTTGCTGCTCCAGACGCGAGAGCGGCCGCTGGTTGCGCAACTGCACGGCCTCTTCGAGTTGTGCCAGTGCGCGCAGATAGTTGCTTAGGCGTTGTTGCCAACGAATGTCGGCGGATCTTGCGTCCTCTGGCATCGAGCGGCCTCGCTGATCGAGCCCTATGGTTGGGGAGACTTGGGTGTAGGAATAGGTCCACAATATCGCGCTACCAGGCCATCGGTCATCAATCAGTTAAGCACCCAGACCATGGCTTGTTTGACGGTTTGGCCGTTGCTCTCATCCTGTGCTTAGAGATGCTAACGAGACTCTGATGGACAGACTCCTTTTCAGCTGGCTCGGTCGCACTGATCTCCGCGCCATTGAGGAAGCCGACTGGGTGGGCACTGGTCCAGTCGCGCAAGCCCTAGACACGAGTCGGTT
The DNA here is from genome assembly GCA_010912705.1 of Halochromatium sp. GTDB lineage: Bacteria > Pseudomonadota > Gammaproteobacteria > Chromatiales > Chromatiaceae > Lamprobacter. The sequence goes on along the minus strand of POWB01000011.1, from coordinate 27,830 downwards.
CAGCCACCTGGCGCTGATCTGCGACTACAGCGCCACTGAAGCGCAGGCCTATCTCGATTGGCTTGGGCAGCGTAACCAGACGCCCGTCACAGTGCACTCGGTCGAGCTGGACAGCCCCACTAACTTCGACGCCATCTATCGGGAAGCCCGTCGCATCGTTGCTGAGACGATCAAGGCCCGATCCAGCCCGCCTGAGCTGACCTTTCACCTCAGCCCAGGCACGCCAGCGATGGCCGCAGTCTGGATCATCCTCGCCAAGACTCGCTTTCCCGCTGAGTTGATCGAGTCATCGATTCGATATGGGGTGCGCTCCGTCTCGATCCCATTTCAGATGGCCGCTGATTTCATTCCGGATCTGCTGCGCCGATCGGATGACGAACTGACACGTATGACCGCTGGTCTTCCGCCTGCGGCGCCAGCCTTCGATGCGATCATCCATCGGAGCGCGCTGATGCAGCGCGTCGTTGCCCGTGCCCGCCGGGTTGCGCTGCGCTCGATACCGGTTTTGATCGAGGGTGAATCTGGCACCGGTAAAGAACTTCTCGCGCGAGCCATCCACCAGGCTAGCCCGCGCTGCGACCGACCTATGGTCACCCTCAACTGCGGTGCTATCGCCCCGGATCTGATCGAATCCGAGTTGTTCGGACATGAAAAAGGCGCCTTCACCGGGGCGATCAGCGCTCGCCAAGGCGTCTTCGAGGCGGCCGATACCGGAACGCTGTTCTTGGATGAAATCGGCGAGCTACCCAAGCCTGCCCAGGTGCGTTTTCTGCGTGCGCTTCAGGAAGGCGAGATCACTCGCGTTGGAGCGACCCGATCCATCCGTGTCGATGTCCGCATCATCGCCGCGACCAATCGCAGCCTCAGCCAAGAGGTCAGCAGCAGTCGTTTCCGCGAAGACCTGTTCTATCGTCTAGCCGTTGCGGTCATCGTCCTGCCACCACTCCGTGAGCGCGATGGTGATGTCGCCTTACTGCTGGATCGTCTTCTGGATCAGGTTAACTGCGAGAGCGAGACCGAGCCCGGCTATGAGCCAAAGAAACTTTCGGTCACTGCAAGAAAACTTTTGCTTGAGCACGCTTGGCCCGGCAATATCCGTGAACTGCTGAACACGCTGCGCCGTGCGGCAGTTTGGACACCAGGCCCGACGATCGATCTCGATGACGCGCGCGATGCGCTGCTGCCAGGGCCCCAAAGTGCTGATGGTAGCCTCTCAATCCTCGGTCGAGAAATGTGTGAAGACTTTGATCTAGAAAAGATTCTCGATGATGTTAAGCGGCATTATCTGGAACGTGCCTTAGCGGTAGCGCAGGGCAATAAGACCCGCGCTGCCCAGCTGCTCGGCTTCGGAAATCCCACGACGCTAACAAACTGGCTCAAAAAATATGACCTCAAGCCATGATGGCACGGTCCCTGCTCATGTCTGCTCGACAGCAAGCAACATGGGCGTAGGATGTATCAGCAAGGCGACGTTTTTCCGCATTGGACGCATCGGATAATCGGTGATGATTCCACCAACCAGGCGGCCGCAGCGCTGCTTCGCCGATTGTTCCGGAGTGGGTTGCTGCGCGAGTATCGCGCTTGCTTGTATCGAAACAGAGGTATTCCCGGCGTGCGCCAAGCACTTCTGATCAACCTCGGATCTCCGGTTGGAGACGCGGATGCGCTGGGAAAGCAGCAATCGCTGTGGCTGGTTGAGCAACCCAACCGAAAACTCTTCCTGTATGGACAAGATCGTTGTTGCAGTCCAACTCAGGTGGGCGGAGTGGTGTTGCACGGCAAGCCTGTGCTTGAGCCTGACTCCGACTGGATGGGCGCTTTAGCCAAATCCCTTGCTGCACGTGTGCTCAGAACTCAGGCACAGGGCGGAGCTTCTGTATCGACCCATCAAGCCACCGCGCTCGGCGTCCTAGCGCGGGTCGAGCATGCCATTCTGCACACCGCTATTGATGCGTTTTCCAAGGGCTTGAACGCTGACACCCTGGCCATCCTGCGACGTGAAGGTCATGGCGATTGGGCAACCTATAACTTCTATCTGGACGCTGTGGGCAACCCTCATCGCAACCGACTTCAGGCAGCGCATAGTTTCCCATTCTTCAGCCAGGCACTGCGTGACGATTGGCGGCTGCGTCGAGAGGTTGACCGGGGTGTGCCGCTGTTGCGCACACTTGCCGAGGTCCATCAGATTAGCCCGCGCACGATCCAGCATTGTCGTTATTTCGAGCCCGCGCGGATCGGTCAGGATCATCACAGCACGCTGCTGCGCCAGCTCGATCAGCTGCCGGCCGACTATCTGCCGAAGACTGATGACGACCATCGCGTCTTCCAGGCGCTTTGGCAGCCGCTAGTCGATCTCGCGTGCGTACTTCAACGCGATGTGCTTGAGCTCGCAGCGCCGTTTGCCCAGGGCTGGGAGCAGGGTCAACGAGCGTTAGCCGACAAGTTAGGCGCAGGGCTGGATTTCGATGTCATCTACGCATTTGCCCGTGCGACCTATCGCTATAGTGTCTATCCAGCGTTGAAGGCTGAGTTGGCGAAGCGTGGGCAGCTCGCTGCGGTTGCGGAAGATCCCCCGCTGGCTTTCTTTGCAGCCTGGTTTGGCCAAGTCGGCTTGCGGCGCCTAGCGCAAATGGCTTTGCAGTGGCGCGATGCCTATCGGCAGTTCAGTTTGGAGCGGTTGGGCCTCCGTGGCGCAGAGGAGGCTGCTAGCTTGGACTGGCTTCCAGTTGTCGGGGGAGCGGCAGATCACAGTCACGGCAACTATAGGGTCATCGAGTTGACTAGCCACCAGGCGCTGGAGTTAGAAGGGCGCGAGCAGGAGCACTGTGTCGCCAGCTATGCCGTGAAGTGTCTGACCGGAGACAGTGCGCTGTTCTCGATCCGAGAGCGAGCGACCGGCAAGATATTGTCGACCTTCGAGGTCGACCTTCGCCGTGGCAGACCCCTGTTGGTGAAGCACTATGCCCAAGGTAACCAAACACCTGAGCCCGCATTGCAGGCTGTTGCGGAACGCTTCGTGAGACGGGTTATGGAGCCAACCCCGATTCAACGCATCGCAGCGGTTCGTGATGCGCGACGTTGTGCTGGAGCGCCTGTTATACACCGGCTCGATACGCCAGATTCACAAGAGTCAGAGCTGACGGCACAGGAACAGCAGAGGTTGGCGGAGATGCTTGCATTTACGTATCCGCGGGAGGCGCGCCGCAGCAGTGTTGCTCGGTTCCTTGAAGGCAAATACCTGCTCAATCAGTTCCTACTAAAACCAAGAATTGATGCGAAGCAATCTGATCCCGCGAATGCAGCGTAGCCTTCTCTGAAGTCGTCACTAACACGCCAACAAAAGCGAATTAATAGGAATCTTAATGTTACTCAAAGCTTTGACTCTGGAAAATTTCAAAGGAATTCGCGAGCCCGTCCGAATCGAATTCGCACCGATCACGCTGCTATTTGGACCGAACAACGCCGGAAAGAGTACGATCGTTCACGCATTGATGTACGCTCGCGAGGTTCTGGAGCATAATAACTGCGATGTGCGCAAGACTAAGTTAGGCGGCGATGCAGTTGATCTTGGTGGATTCATTAACATGGTGCATGGTCACGATCGAAACCGTGTTATCCGTATGCGCTTTGAATTGAGACTTACAAACCATCTTTTCAAAGGCGATGGTTACCCCCGATTTATTAAAGGTGACCCAGTTTATCAACTTAATGAAGATGAGACGGACTGGACTCATGGGGGACCCGCTGAAGATCCAATAAAGGTTGCCGCGAGTGAGTTCCTTATCCAGCGAACCGATGTCTGGGTTGAAATTAAGATTGCCTGGCACGAGGAACTTGGTCCTTATGTCACCACCTATGCAGTTGGCAATCATTCTAATGCCTACGCAACGATACGTTATGTTCCTTCTTCTGCAACATCTGAATCTGAATCTGAATCTGAATCTGAGTCGAATCGTACAGTTTCGCTCGAGCTAGATTTTGCTTATAAAGGAATTGGTGAACCTGTAGAAGACGACAAAATTGTCGATAAACTATGGTCTGAAAGCATAATAGAATATGAATCATTAAAAGCTGCAAATCCGGTTTTCTTTAAGAGTAATGAGCGCCTAGATGATAAAACTTTGAATAGGTTGCTGGATGTGCAACAGAGGGATCAGTTGCTTCCCTGCAATATCATGAAATATTTGGCCCCCTTGCTAATGGAGTGTGAATATGAGAGCAAAATTGATCAGAAGATCCAGATTAATGATGCAAGCAAAGCTGATGATTCGCCAAAAAGCATTACCAAATTATATCTCGAGAAGATAAAAAAAATTTTGGGTTCCCACGAGAAAACAAACAAAAAAGACAGCACGAATAGATTGGGCAAGTGTGTTGAGCCTGATGCCGGAACTGAGTATAAGTATTTTGCAAGTTGGCTCTGGGACATCCTTTCTAGCCACTATAAGACGCAATTTATTCCGCTCCAAAATCAATATCCTATCCCAGTTGTGCACCGGGGTTCTTTCTCAGGATCGAAGACCGCCCTGCCGAAGTGGACAGAAATGATCGAGATACCATGGAGCTTACGCGCTGGCATCAAGATTGAGAAAAATCACGAACACAAATTAGCATCTGAAGAAAGTTACGAATATCTGCGTAGGTTGCTTTCTGAAATCGTTATTACGCCAGGAGCATGGCTAGTCGAAGAGCTTTCTAGGTCAGCATTCCTGAGCGCACAACGCGAAACACCACCTAGAAGTTATGATCCTGTGGAGAATCCCGGCTCGTCACAGTGGTGGAATGGGCGTGCAGCATGGGATTGGCTTACAACGCGTGACGACAGCATAATTAAACATGTTAATGCTTGGCTTAACGAGGCAGAACACTTTGATAGTCACCATCACTTGGAGTTGGAGCGAACTGCTGGAGTAAACTTAAATGACCTGGATGTTCCGCAGTTCAAGAAGGGAAATTTTCCAGATCAGGAAAGCATTTCATTGTTGAGCAAGCGACTATCTAGTCCACCTATTCAACGTCAACTATATCTGCGTAATACATACTCCGGCACAAGAATTGCTTCTTGCGATGTGGGTTCAGGTCTTCGGCAAATTGTGCCCATCATTGTTGCTGCATTTGTCCAGAGGTTAAGGCTGTGCATCATTGAAGAGCCTGAGGCAAAGTTGCATCCAGGTTTTCAGGTTGTGCTCGCAGATCTTCTAATCAGTACTGCAGTATCAAGGCTGACGGATAAAGAAATTAGGAGAAAGCTCGAAAACGAAATTGCAGAAATAAAAACGCATCTTTCCGATGACGCACCTGATATAGAGGAAACTGTTTTGGTATATATGCAAGGTGCTGCACAAACAAATGCGGCGCTAAGAGGAAATGCTGAGTATGATCGCTGGTTTCTTGTTGAAACGCATAGCGAGTATTTATTACTTCGATGTTTAAGGAGGATACGGGAGTCTGTGACTTACAGAAAGGAAAAAAAGAGATTCGTGCTCAGGCCTGAAGACATCGCTGTGCATTTTGTTGAGTCAGGTGAAAATGGCACCTGTATTCAGAAAATAAGAATCGACGATGATGGAGAATTTCTTGATCCATGGCCACAGGGGTTCTTTCCGGAAAGAGGTAGAGAGATTTTCGGCGATGATTCGTGAATATGCTCTTGATCCTTTTGTTGTAGCGGAGTGGCATGATCGGCAAAAATGGGCTTTTTATCGCGAAGCGTTTAGGCAGGATACCGGGCGAATTGTTTCACGCTATCCAAGGAAGTGGACGCGACAAGTAATCAAGGCGTTCCACGAAAAATATCCTGGATTCGCGGCTGAATCGCAGGCGAGAAGGCAGCTAGAAATAGTACTGGACTATCTTGGATGTAGTCCGATGGCCGAGCGCGAACTTCGGCAGGATGCATTTCCTACTTGGATCGAGAAGGTGCTTGCTGAGCACGAATATCAAGCTTTCGATGGCATTATAACGACCAAAGGGATAGATGGTAGGCCTGAGATTATGACTGAAGAAATGCTATTTGAACATCCTCCGCCTGATGCCTGGTCTCCACCATCCAACTCGCCTCGACTACGCAACGCTGATGAATTTGCAGGGGCTCTCAATCCATTGCTTTCCCGCTGTCGGGAGGTCGTTTTCGTTGATCCGCATTTTGATCCTGGTGCAGAGAGATTCATAAGGCCACTTGAGCTAATGTTAGAAAAGCTTTGGAGCCCTAATCGTCATGATCGACCATCTTTAGCAAAGCTGGTAACAGGTGCAAGTCGTGATGATGCTCGAAAAGGTCGGAGTGGTGATTTTGTGCTAAATAAATGCAAGGAGAGACTACCCAGAATACTGCCAAAAGGTCGAAAAATAGATCTCTTGATACTGGTTGAACGGGAGAAGGGTGAGAAGCTTCATAATCGATATGTTCTTACCTTGCTTGGCGGTGTTAGTTTTGGGATAGGCCTTGATGTTGCAGATCAAAATGGCAAACTCTGTCTGCAGACAGATGATTTGTGTCGATTAACTAGTGAACAGCTCAAAATGCGTTGGAAGCAATATGTTTCAGGTTGTGGTTCCTACTTTGACATATACTACCAAGGGAGCATCGGAAATTGATACGAAGAATGTCTTAATATCATTGCGACTGTACGGCTTTAGCGTTTCACCCTTAAATATGATTCTGGTTAGCAAGATTCTTCAGTCAAGCCCCCTTTTTGCCGAGAAAAGGCGCACAGTTATCCTGCATATCGACGCCCACGAGACTTTTCAGTGCCGGACCTATCGGACACAGCCCTCGCTGATAGCTGGCAACCTGTTTCAGAACACCCGATTAGCGCTGACAGTGTGTTTTCTGGCCATCTACCTGATCAGTCAGGCCAAAACCAGGCAGTCCTGGTTGGCTCTCAAACGTCTGCTGGGCGTTAGTTATCCCACCGTTTGGCTGATCCAGCACAAGCTACAGGCCATGACCGAGCGCGAGCGTGCTTATGCGCTCAGTGGCGACTTCTAGGTCGACGATGTCTATCTCGACGAAGAACTCACTGGAGGCACATCCGGACGCGACTCGGAGAACAAGATTCCCTTTGTCGCCGCGGTCTTTCTGAGTTCTGAAGGCACCCTCTGCTCATCAGATGGCCTTGATAACGGGCTCCATCCGTAAGGCGATTGTCGATTGGGCGACCCGCGATCTGGCCCCGTGCTTCTAGGTGACCTCCTATGGCTTCGCCTCCTTTGCCGGTGTTACCGATTCCAGGTGCATGAATCATGTCATTGTCGTTGGCTCTTGCAAACCGAAGTACATTCTGCTGTTCATTTAGATCACCATGCTCTTGGGTTATCTCAAGTCAAGCTTCAGCGGGCCTATCATGCCTTCGAATTCGAGAAATAGCGCACTCGCTACCTCGCTGCTTTCGCATATTGCTTCAACTGACGTTTCAACCTGAAGACGATTCACTGCCGTCTGCTGTTTGCGGGCAAGACGACCGGGCCGTGACGTGAACCAAGCGATGGATTTGACTGGCTAAACAAGCTTACTAATCAGGATCTGCGTTGATCGCACTAGCTGAGACATTATTAGTCGACGGAGAAAAATCATGCGACGACTCGGGAAACTCACACGACTAGAGTTGCACGGTAGACGCAACTGTGGTTTGCCACGTTCTGGCCAGATCACCGATATGAAAGGACGTCGGTATCGTTTTGCCGAGAGTGATATCAACACAAATTCCAGACGCCGAGATCCCGCATTCTGCTACGGTGAGTATGTTACTTTCGATCTCTGCGATGGCCACAATTTTTCTTTCGCGCACAATGTCCTACTACTGGAGGATGAGGATGACCTGGAGTTGCTGAAGCAGGCTTTTGAAATCGAAAACCCAGAGCCTGCCTGTGCTGCAGCACCTAATTTAAGCAAACGAGTCGACAGTGATACCATGCTCGAACTCGTCCTACCTCTCTTTGGTAGATTGACACCCATACAACAGGCTGGCATGGCCTATTGCCTTCCTGACGCGGTTTTATCCGACCCAAGGGCAAGACTCCTGCGCGACGCGGCGGTTATGAAGCGGCGCATCAAAGTATGGAATTCCGTCAGCATCCAAGACAAAAACTGCTTTCTGTCCGAGATTATCAGTTACCTTAAAGATGCTCTAGGCTTATTGGCATCAAAAGGACTTGGCGATGCTTCTAGTCAACAACTTCCCTCCTCAAACTTTCAATTTTTTTGCTATAGAGGAAAAAATCAATTCTCAACGACGGTTCGCCTCAAGGATGTTGAAAAACTGTTTCCTGGTCTCGATAGAAACTTTTTTTATTTGCCGGCAGCGACAGAGCTGCGTGCAGTTCTCAGCTTCAAAGATCGCTTTAGGCTGTACGGAGAAATAGAGGATCTGAGCCAAATTATAGAAGAGTTGATCGAGGCACTTGATCAGGCTAGCGAGGTAGGCGAAAAGGAACCAGTTGACCATTTTTGGATGAACGTAGCGAAACGCCCAGTAATTACATCAGATCAGTTTGAAAGTGTCCGCAGTCGCGCTCCATTGGCAGTTCAGATTGAGATTTGGAACAAGGTCAACGACCCTAGTAGGTTCCTTGGCGAGGTCGTCTCGAGACTCAACTTGATTTTAGATCTTTCTATAAAAGTTGACGCTGTAAAGCAGTTGAGTCACGAATACGTTATGTTTCCTGGCGCAGTGCAATTGCGCGGATTATTGCCCCTAGAGGAGCGGTTCGCTATTTACGAAGCATTAGAGTATGACGACGTGTTTCTGGCAGAGATCACGGAAGCGATTGGGCAGGAGGGTGAGGTATCCGAGCATCAGTCTCCAAGTCGCCATTTCTGGAAATCTAAGGTGCCTGTGCATACCGAACCACTTTTTCAAATTGCGCCACGTTTCTACAAAGCTCGCTATTGGAAAAACTGCTACGAGGATGTGATCGACGCACTCAACAAAAGCATTAATATCGAAAATTTACCTCGGTCGTCTTGGGCGCCTCAGGATATCTATGGTGAAAATATCACAAATGAGGATCGGCGACTCGCAGCGATCTGGCAGAAGCTTTCGAGCCCGGGTGAGGAAGCTAAAATGCTCGCAGCCCGTTGCGCAGAAAAAGTCGTTTCTCTATTTTATCATGGATTAGGTTATCAAGTTCACGATATAGCAAGACAACAACTCGATTCTAAGGGAACTGATTGGATAACGCATGACATTGAACTTGATGGCATCGAGCGAGTTGATGTCAAAAATTCACGGTGTCAAAGTGACTCTGACTACTATGTTTCCCACGATGTGAAGCACAAGTATGCGGCAGGAAAGGAGGTGCGTCTGGCAATGGTACTGTCACCCTTCCTCAAAATTGAATACCTTAATGAGCCAGCTAATATTCCATTGCACTGGCGCGTTCCTGATATACGTGTACTGGGCGAAACTGTTCTTGAAGAGATTGATGCTCTAAGGAGAGCCTTTGTTAATCCAGAGTTCAGTTTTGAGGTTGACGTAAAACACCTTGTGCCAAGTTGGTTAGTCGAGTTTTCATCTACCTACTACAGATCCCAGCAGAAGCACATTTCGTTGCTAAGTGAAAAAAGCCGACACCCTCCAGATCAAGCTTGGGAATTTCTTACAATACCTCCAATACCAGCCTTTGTTCGCTCTGGTTTTCCATTACCTCGACAACTTAGAGATCGCTTGACTTCTTGTCAGCTTGCGGTCGTTGAGCGCCTACAGGGTGCAGCCCTAGACGGACGCTTGAGCCGCCCTTGGCTCTACCTCTCGATCTTGACGGATTTTCTTGCTGCGTTGCGCGACCCTCCAGAAGGATTTGATCCCGCCAATTATCTTGAACTCCTTTTTGATACTCGCGATCGCAATGTTGGTAAGCAATCATCGATTGACACTGGATCTATCAAACCTGTAAAAAACCCAGCGCATCCGTGCGGCCTCTATGATCCCCTATGTCGCGTCGAAGGTCTATGCAGCACGCTGACTTTGCTTTGGCGGCATGGAAATCGCACGCGTTTGCGGGATTTTACACAGTTTCGTCTATCCAACTCAGGTTTGCTCTTGGCCAGAGAAGATAGCCAATCTAGATGGATGACATTGGTTGCTTATTGCGGTGGCGACAAATTAGACGAGAATAAAAAGTGGATTGGCAAGTGCTTGAACTATCCATTGGTCTTCGGCAGGGAAAAGACCTGCGACGTTTGCGGCAAACTGATCTGCTCCAAGTGCAATTTTTGCACGAAAGACTGCCAAGGCGTGAACATCCGGATGCGCGAGGTGTTTCAAAGCATGAATGACATCCAGACGCCACCGTCGTATTTAGACGATACTCTTGATCCTGGATACTGGGTTTTTTTAGAGGAGGAGTATTAAACTATCATCATTGATTGCTGAAAGTTTCATCAATGGCGAAAAGTAATCATTCAGGATGGCCTCTCGCCAGCTATTCATGGGGTGACTGCGCGGCGAAGATCGTCAGTTTGAGCTCCGCTTCATCAATCAGCAGGTACTCTGGTTTTCTTCCCGACAGATTCTCGCTTTCAGTGATGATGATCGGGACTCCCTCGCCGCGCTTGTCCATGATGAAGCTGCGCCGGCTGCCGATGGCGTCGACATTCATCGGGCAACGTGCCATTCATCATGGATATCCATTAACCTTCGGATTGCAGGGCATCACGCAGCATCAGTAATGGACGGATTTCCGGTACAGGTGGTAATGATCCAAGAGCTTAGCGCATCATTTTTGGACCGCAGAGCCGCGCGTGGTCGCTCTCCAGGCCAGCCAGAATTTGCGTAGCGGAGTGAGACTGATGCGTTGATCGGCGACGTTGAAGCCGCTGCGCTCGAGGACGTTGAGCAGGTCTTGGTGCAAGCGGAGCTGAACTCGGAGTGCTGGCGTTAGCCGGGCGAGCGTCCTGTCTGTCTTCGGATTGAGAAGAGGGCCGAATCGCTGGCTGCGCTGGGGGCTGGCTGAGGCTTGGCTGGGTTGAGTCTGCTGTAATTCCGGCTTCTGCTCCTGCTCCTGCTCCTGCTCCTGCTTTTGCTTCCATCCCGCCTTGGGTATGCAAATGGGCATGGGGACGACCTGGTCGGGTGTCGCCGCCCGCAATTGCTCGGCGATCGGTTGCAACAGCGCGGGCAGGCGTTGGCGTCCTTCGGTGCTAGCAAGCTGCCCATGACTGAGCCTGGCGGCGGTGAGCTGGTCGGCCGGAAGTACCTCGCGACCGCTGCGCAGTAAGAGGCCGGCGTCGCGGATGCGCCGAACCTGGGCACACCAGCCGCCCGTGCGCCTTGCTGTGATGAGCTGGCCCTGGTTGTCAGCGTCAGCGTCAGCGTCAGCGTCAACGTCAACATCAGCACCTTCGCAGCGGGCGAGGAGCTCGAACAGGGCGCCGAGGTCTTGCTCGTCGCTCTGACGTTGCGCCTCCTGGTTGAGGTGGCGATGTGCGCGCAGAATACGCTCAACCCCCTCGATGAGGTCGATGAAGGCGGGTTGTGGAAGATGGTGCTCGGTAACCACCGGGGCCAGGATCTCGCTCAGCGGATGCCGTGGCTCGCCAGCAAAGAGGCGATCGATCTCGTTGCGCCACCAATCGAGCTTGATGCGCGCAATGCCAGGGTCGCTGACGCGCTCGGGGATCGCTTGCAGCTCGGCGCGTAAGGCGAACAGCGCCGCGAGTGCATTGCGCTGCGGGGCTGGACTCATGCGCACAGCATAGTAGGCACTGGAGCCTGCGGGGGTGGCGCGATTCGGAAAACCCCATGCGAGGCTGGCAGCGCTGTCACCCTGAGTGGTGTTCGTCACGACCGTCTGATGATCTGGGCTAGCCAAGGACTAAGGAGTGCCGGGTTTGTCTGCGACGCTCGGAGACTGGGCGTGGAAGGCTCGCTTGGCATCGGTATCCCGTTCAGCATCGGTATCCCGCTCAGGCTCAGCTCGCGGCGGCTGAGACGCCGATTGGTGCATCGACATCGAGAAAGCGCAGCACCTCGAGCGGATGCTCGAGCAGCCCATCGGCACCCCAGTCGCGCGGATGCCGTTCAACACCGAGATAGCCATAGAGCGCGGCCAGGGTGCGCATGCCGGCGGCGCGACCGGCGAGGATGTCGCGCTGATCATCACCGACATACCAGCAGGCGCGCGGATCGCAGTGGATCAGCCCGCAGGCGTGGAACAGCGGATCGGGGTGCGGCTTGGCGCGCGCGGCGGTGTCACCACTGACCACGCAGTCAGGCTGAAACGGCAGCGCCATGGCTTCGAGCAAGGGGTCGGTCAGCCAGCCGGGCTTGTTGGTGACGATGCCCCAGCGCGTCTGGCGTGACTCGAGCGCCTCGACCAGCTCGGCAATGCCCGGAAACAGGCAGGTGTCGCAGTGGATGTCGGCGGCATAGAGCTCGAGATACTCGGTGCGCAGCGGCTCGTAGTCGGGGTCGCCGGGGACCAGCCCAAAACCGACCGCGAGCATGCCGCGTGAGCCCGATGAGACATGACGACGCGCCTGGGCGAGCGGCACCGGTGGGCGGTCATAACGCGCCAGCAGCCGGTTCAGCGCTGCCGCCATATCAGGCGCCGTATCGGCGAAGGTGCCGTCGAGATCGAATAGCACCGCGCCGGCCAGACTCGTCTCAGCCATCGGCGCCATCAGGCCTCGGTGCCGCGTGGCATCTGGCAGCAGACCAGATAGTTGACATCGATATCCTTCGAGAGCCGATAGTGGCGGGTGATCGGGTTGTAGCTGAGCCCGGTGATGTCGGTGATGCGCAGTGGCGTGGCACGCACCCAGCGATCGATCTCGGAGGGGCGGATGAAGCGCGCGAAGTCATGGGTGCCACGCGGCAGCAGGTTGAGCACGTACTCGGCGCCAATGATCGCGAACAGGTAGCTCTTCGGGTTGCGATTCAAGGTCGAGAGGAAGACATAGCCACCGGGGCGCACCAGGCGCGCACAGGCATCGATGACTGAGCTTGGATCGGGGACGTGCTCGAGCATCTCCATGCAGGTGACCAGATCGAAGCTGGCCGGGCGCTCCGCAGCGAGCTGCTCGACGGGCATCTGCCGGTAATCGACCTCGACCCCCGTCTCCAAGGTGTGCAGCTCGGCGACCTTGAGCGGCTCCTCACCCATGTCGATGCCGGTGACCTTGGCGCCGGCCAGGGCCATGGCCTCGGACAGGATGCCGCCGCCACAGCCGACATCCAGCACCTCGCGTCCGTCCAGCGGGACTCGGCTTTGCACGTAGCTCAGCCGCAAGGGGTTGATCTCATGGAGCGGCTTGAACTCGCTTTCCGGGTCCCACCAGCGCGAGGCGAGGGCCTCGAACTTGCTCACCTCGGCGTGATCGACGTTGTGGAGGGTTTCGGTCATAGGATGCTCGATCGATGATCGCAGTTGCGATGGGTAGATCCGGTGATTCCCGGTGATCGCTTACTCTAGCGGTGCTCAAATCGGGAAGTCGTTGATGGATAGTCGTTGATGAATAGTCGTTGATGAATAGTGATTAAGCCGGCTCAGTCTGTGCCGTCTCTTCGCTCGGGAATCCATAGGGCGGTGGGCTGATCCTCAGCACCGGGCCAGCGTCGCCGAGCCGTAGCTCGCCGCTCTCAGCGGCACTGATCTCGGCGACGACCAGCATCTCCCAGCGGCCGTTACCGGTGGCGCGAGCATCAACGACCCGGCCAGGCGCCTGTTCTGAGGTGCTGTTGAGCGAGCTGAGCAGGGTGCCAGGTGCCGGTGGCTCAGCGTCGACATCCAACTCGGCTTGGGCGATGTACATACGCCGCTTGAGCTTGCCGAGATACTGCATCCGCGCGACCACCTCTTGGCCGGTATAGCAGCCTTTGTGGAAACTGACGCCGTCGATCAGCTGCATGTTGACCATCTGCGGGACAAAGCTCTCGCTGGTCTCGGGCAGCACCGTCGGGATGCCAGCGCGGATGTCTTGCAGTGCCCAGAGGTCCGGGTTGGCGGGCTCAGCGCCGGCGGCACGAGCCGCTTCCCAGGCACTGCGAGCCGCCTCTGCGGGTCCAATCAAGAGATAGCGCGGGCTGCTGTCGGCGACGCGAATCAGCGCAGTGGCGCCCTTGCGCACCATCGCATTCGGCTCGCTCGGTAGACGACCGAAGGCCTGTGTCAACGAGGTCTCGGCACAGGCGCCGATAAGACCGATACAGACCAGCGCATCGCTGGCATCATCGATGGTCGCCTTGGCGCGCAGCAGGAACATCCGCAGGCGCTTCAGCAGACTGTCCTTTTGCACCCGCGGCAGCAGCAGGAACAGGCTCTCTTCAAAGCGCAGGACCCGAAAGTTGGCGAGCATCCGCCCCTTGGCACTGCAATGGCTGCTGAGCTGGGTATGGGTCTCGGAGAGTTCACGCAGATCGTTGCTGAGCTGACCCTGGAGGAAGGTTTGCGCCTCGGGGCCGGCGACGGCGATCAGGCCGAGCTGCGACAGGTCGATGAGCGCAGAGGCTGGCTTGGCTGGCGCGCTGTCGAACTGCGCGGCGCCGTCGCTGCCGATGTGGCCGCCCTGGGATTCGAGGAAGGCTTGCCAGTCTGTATTCATAATCGGGCTCTCGTCCGACGGTCGGCCAGGATGCTGGTTGGCCGCCGGTTACTGGATGTGGTAGGTCGAGGTTGGATTCGGGTTTCGGTCGCTCGCTTGTGCTAGGCGGGCGATGATAGCGTATCGGACCGCTGGATGATGGCAGCTGATATAGTGTAATGAAGCGCCACGCTCCGCTCACTCATGCCCTGGAGATAACAACGCCTTGTCCTTTCATCAAGCCATTCCCCGAACTGGCAGCCTAGTTGTATATAAGAGCCGACCGGCGCGGGTGCTGGCCGCGGCAGAGAAGATCGAGATCGAGATCGAGGGCGGGCAGACCAAGCGCGTGCGGCCCAAAGATCTGTTGTCGCTGCATCCGGGGCCGGTCACGAGCCTGGCCGAGCTGCGCCCGCCTGAGGTCCATCCGCAAGAGGCCTGGGAGCTGCTCGAGGGCATCGAGACCGATCTCAAGGAGCTGGCCGAGCTGCTCTATGGCGAGCATAGCCCCGGCGCGGCCTGGGGCGCCTGGGAGCGGCTCAGTGAAGGGCTCTGGTTCGAGGGCACGCTGGATGCGCTGCGTCCGCGCGCAGCGGAGCTGATCGAGCGCGACCGCGCCGAGCGCGAGGCGAAGGCTAAGGCCGATCAGGCTTGGGCGGCATTGCTCGAGCGCCTGCGCGAGGGCCGCATCGAGCCCGAGGATCGGGAGGCCCTTGGGGAGGTCGAGCGACTCGCGAACCTGCAGGGCGAGCATAGTCGCATTCTCAAGGCGCTCGGCTACGAGGAAAGCCCGGTCAGTGCCTACCGGCTGTTGGTCTCGGTTGGCTATTGGCCGCCGACGCATAATCCCTATCCAACCCGGGTTGGCGCGCCGGTAGGCAATCCTGAGCTGTCGATTCCGAGCCTAGCGGCGGCCGTCGACAGGCCCGGTGAGCCAGAACGACTGGATCTGACCCATCTGCCGGCGTTTGCCATCGATGATGAGGGCAATCAAGACCCGGATGATGCCATCAGCCTGGATGGGGATCGCGTCTGGGTGCATGTTGCCGATGTTGCCGCGCTGGTGGAGCCAGATTCAGAGCTGGATCGCGAGGCACGGGCGCGCGGCGCCAACCTCTATCTTCCCGAAGGCATCATCCACATGCTGCCGATGGCCATCACCGAGCAGCTCGGACTCGGACTGCAGGCGCGCTCGCCGGCGCTCTCCTTCGGCCTGCGGCTGGACGACCAAGGCGAGATCAGCGACATCGAGATCCAGCCGAGCCTGGTGCGCGTCGAGCGGCTGAGCTATGCCGAGGCCGATCGGCGGCTTGGGGAGGCACCGCTGGCGGAGCTGGCGCAGATCGCCGAGCGTTATCGTCAGCGCCGTCTGGCGCAGGGCGCAGCCGAGATCGATCTGCCGGAGGTTAGTGTGCGGCTGCAGGAGGCTGAAGTCCTGATCCGCCCGATCGAGCGCACGGGCTCGCGCTCGATGGTCACCGAGCTGATGCTCATGGCGGGCGAGGCCGCGGCTCGTTACTGTCAGACGCGCGAGCTGCCGATCCCCTTCGCCACTCAGCCGACCCCAGAGCGTATCGAGCAGCCGGCGAGCATGGCCGCGATGTATGCCTATCGGCGCCTGTTCAAGCCCAGTCGTACTGTCGTTGGCGAGCCGGGGCGCCATTTCGGCCTGGGTCTGGATGCCTACACCCGCGCCACCAGTCCGCTGCGCCGCTATGGGGATCTGCTGGTTCATCAACAGCTACGGCAGCATCTGCGCGGTCGCGAACCGCTGAGTGCTGAGCAGGTCAGTCAGCGCGCCGGCGAGGCCGATCAGGGCGGAATCATCGTGCGGCGTGCCGAGCGCCAATCCAACCTGCACTGGAAGCTCGTGCATCTGAAGCAGCGGCCGCAGTGGAAAGGCGAGGGCGTTGTCGTCGAGCTGCAAGAGCGCAAGGCAGTGCTGCTGATCCCCGAGCTGGCGCTGGAGACGCGCATCCGCGCTAAGCAGGGCCTGGCACTGGATCAAGCCGTACCGCTAGCATTGGCAGAGGTCGATCTGGCACAGGCTGAGTGTCAGTTTAGGCTGCTGGGTTGATCAAGCTCGTCACAGCAGCAAGCCAGCAACCGCCCCCGTCATCAGGGTTGCAAGCGTGCCAGCCAAGATCGACTTGAAGCCGAGCGCGGCGATCTCGGCGCGGCGCTCGGGCACCATGCTGCCCAGCCCACCGAGTAGGATGCCGAGGCTGCCGAGGTTGGCAAAGCCGCAGAGCGCATAGGTCATGATCAGCTCGCTGCGCTCGGATAAGGCCCCGGCCGGTAGATTGGCCAATGCGAGGTAGGCGAGCAGCTCGTTGAGCACGGTCTTGGTGCCCATCAGCGCGCCCGCCGTGGTGGCCTCCTGCCAGGGGATGCCGATCAGCCAGACCACCGGCGCGAACAGCCAGCCGAGCATTCGCTCGAGTGTCAGTGGCTCGCCCGCAACGCTTGGCAGGAAACCCAGCAGCTCGTTGGCTAGCGTCACCAAGGCCACCATCACGATCAGCATGGCGATGATGTTCAGTAGCAGCGGGATGGCATCGAGCGTGCCACGAGTGATGGCGTCCATCGCGCCCGTGGCGGGGCTCTCGATCTGCGGGACTGGCTCCGCGCTGCTGCGCTCGCGATGAAAGGGCACCAGGATCTCAGCGAGCAGCAGCGCCGCTGGGGCGCTGATCAGCGAGGCGGTGAGGATGTGGCCGAGCGCATTCGGGATGACCCCAGTGATCAGGCTCGCATAGAGGATCATCACGGTGCCGGCGATGGTCGCCATGCCTGTGACCATCAGCGCGAACAGCTCGCCGCGAGTCATGGCCCTGAGATAGGGCTTGACCAGCAGTGGCGCCTCGATCATGCCCATGAAGATATTGGCTGCGGTACCAAGCCCGAGTGCGCCGCCAATACCCAGGCTGTGGCGCAGCAGCCAGGCGAAGGCATTGACCAGCAGCGGTAGCAGGCGCCAGTAGAACAGCAGCGCAGAGAGGGCGCCGATCACCAGGATCAGGGGCAGCGCGCTGAACGCGAGGATAAAGCCGTTGCCGGGCTCGACGATCTCGAACGGCGGCTTGCCGCCACCTAGGTAGCCGAAGACAAAGCCGGTGCCGGCATTAGTGGCCTGCTGCAGGCCCTCGACGACGCCGTTGATCGCGATGAAGAGTCCGCGGGCCTGGGGAATGCCCAGCAGCAGGGCGGCAAGGGCGATCTGCAGCACCAGGCCGCCGATGACGACGCGCTTGGAGATGCGCTGTCGATCCTCGCTGAGGAGCCAAGCCAGAAGCATCAGGACAATGATGCCGAGGATGCCTTGCAGTAATTGGGCGATGAGCGAGGTCATAGCATGTGGTTTGCACAGATACCAGGTCGGTGACGAAGCCAGCAGCCGCCGATGTCTCGCGACAGCCTAGGTGAGCCTAGGTGAGCGGGCTTGGGGCGTGCATAGTCTAAGGGGATTTTCCTAATCGATGGGGCGATACCTGATGGTCGCGATCGCCAGATTGCATTTAAGCGATCTTATTCGCACAATCGGGCTGCCCGTTAGAGCGAACCCCGCTGACCTCGCGGCGGCTCCATGACCAAGAGGAACTTTTTGATGCCCTTGATTCGAATACTGACCGCGCTCAAGCCTTATGCTGCACTCAAGCCTGTTGCTGCGCTGCCATTTCTCTTCCTGCCACTCGCACTGCTCGCGGGCTCGGCGCTTGCCGCTGATCCGGGCCGCGATCCGGGTCAGTACTTCTTCAACCAGACCTTCGGTGATTTCAGCGAGGAGCTTGAAACCGCGCGCGATGAGGGCAAAGCCGGCATCCTGCTGATGTTTGAGATGGATGAATGCCCGTTCTGCCATCGTATGAAGGCCAATGTGCTCAATCAGCCTGGGGTGCAGGATTACTTCCGTGAACATTTCCTGATCTTCCCGATCGACGTCGAGGGTGATATCGAGATCGTTGATTTCAGTGGCAATCCAGACAGGCAGAAGGATTTTGCACTCAAGCAATTTCGGGTTCGGGCGACGCCGGTGTTTGCCTTCTTCGACCTCGATGGCAACCTGGTTGCGCGCTATACCGGAGCCACGCGCGATAGCGAAGAATTCATGCTGCTCGGTCAGTACGTGGTTGAAGGCGCCTACAAGGAGACGACCTTCACCAAGTACAAGCGGGCCAAGCGCGACGCAGACCAGCAGGCCGCGTTATCCCAGTGACTGAGATTTTTTGATGATCGATCCCAAGCAACCCTCTGGATGGGCCGGTGCGCGCTGCATCCGCTGCTTTGTTAGCGGTCGGGTGCAAGGCGTCTACTTCCGCGCCTCAGCAGCGCATGAGGCGCAGCGGCTTGGCATCACCGGCCACGCCCGCAACCTGCCCGATGGACGGGTCGAGGTGCTAGCCTGCGGCGACTCTGATGCACTCACCAGCTTCAAGGCCTGGCTACATCGTGGACCCTCCGCCGCGGAGGTCTCCGCGGTGGCTTGCGAGACCCAAGATTACCGGCCGCTGAGCGGTTTTTTGACCCGTTGACTGAGCCATTCCTGCTGGAGCTGGCCTCGTTGAAGGCGTTGTGCCGCTTATTGCTGAGCTCTTGCTTAGAGGCTTGCTTAGAGGCTTGCTTAGAGACAGATTCTAAAGGGCGCTTAGGTGTCCAGCGCCTCAGTAGCGAGTCGTTCGACTCCGGTTCTCAGATTTCCATCTGGCTCTAGCTCGAGCCAGCGGTAGCCGGGTGCCTGTGCGTCCAGAGCAAAATCGTCGCTGCCCGGCTTGAACTGCGCGCAGGTCGATGGGGTGGCGAGGAGTCGAGTGCCATCTAGCTGACGGTCGAAGGTCTGATGCACGTGGCCCCAGAGGATGACCCGCAACTGGGGGTACTGCTCGGCGAGTGCCATGAGTTCAGCGCCGTTCTCGACCTGCATGGTATCGAGCCAGCGGCTGCCAACGGGGATGGGTTGGTGGTGGAGGGCAACCAGCGCTGGGCGTTGCTGGCTGGATTCCCGTTGTTGCTCGAGATGCCGCGCTAAGGTGGCGAGGCTGTGCGGTTGGAGTCGACCGCCTTCCGAGCCCGGGATGGTCGAATCAAGCAGGATCAGATCCCAAGCACCAAGACGCTGAATACGCATGTCGCGGTCCGCTCCCGGCTCGACCTCCGAGGCGAGCAGATCAGGGCGATCATGGTTGCCTGGGATGCAGAAACAGGGACAGCCGAGGTTGTCGATGCACGCTCTGAGATGGCGATAGCCTTCGGCGCGCTCGTCATGGACCAGATCGCCGGTGAAGAGGATCGCATCCGGTGGCCACTGTGTTGCTTGCGCGAGCGCGATCACCGCCGCGAAGCTACTGCGGGTGCATTGGTCGAAGAGTCGACGATCGGGCTCCGCGTAGAGATGGATGTCAGTGAGCTGGAGGATGCGCTGAGTGTTGGAATGGCTATCCCGGGTCCAAGTGCTCGATCTGCCGACGATGCGCGGCGCTTCGATGGCCTTGTTGTCGATGCTATCGGGCGATAATCGGTCGGTTTGGGCCATTGGAAGCGATTTTCGAGCTCAATGCCTTGCGTGGAGTGCTTAGCTAACAAGGCTATAGCATTGCCGCCTAGGGAGAGCAATGCGGCATCGCCCAAACTATGACGCAGTTCGCGATTTGAGTCGTCCGACACCAGATCAACAGCGATCATGGCGTTTGCTGCCTGCTGCCTGCTGCCTGCTGCCTGCTGCCTGCTGCCGAATGCTTGAAGGTGCCTGAGCTTAGTCCGCGATCGGGAAGCTGGCGGTGATGGCGACCGCAAAGACCAGCGCATTGGCGAGCGCGGCCACTAGCGGGTGCCCGGTGCGCCGGTAGATCCAACCGCTGAACAGGCCAAAGACCACGAACAGGATCAGGATGGCCGGGATGATGATGACGAGGAAGAACAGCTCCTCAAGGTTCAGCACCACCGCCAGCATCAGCGAGATCAGGAACAATAGCTTGGTGAGCGCATAGCCGCCGGCGAAGACCCCGCGGCCGCGGGTCAGCCATTCGTCGGCGACAAACCAGGCCGTGGTTGCGACGAGGAGCACCGCCAAGATGCCGAAGCGGTGCGGGTCGGGCAGGAAGGCGGCGACGTAGAGGTCGGTTGGTAGCGCGATGCTGAGGGTCTGATAGAGGATCACTGCGAGCAGCGCTAGTAGGAAGCTCGAGACGGAGATGCGCGCGCCGCGTTGCTCGGGCTGACCTGCTGCCTGATTCGGGCCTTGGTTCTCGCTGGGGCGTCGGCGGATCAACAGCAGCATCAGCCAGGTGAGCAGCGCATAGACGGCAAAGTGTAGGGCGATGTAGTCGGCGATCGCGATCGACAGGAAATCGCTCGGGAAGGGCCGCAGGATGAGCGGCGTCAGCAGGGCGGGTAGCAGCGCGGCCGGGAGCAGCCGACGCCAATCGAGGCCGGCGCCGAGGGGCTCGCTGCTTACCTGTGGCAGCAGGCGTGAGAGGGGCCAGGCGAGCAGGACGACGCCAAGGAAATAGAGCCCAAGCCAGGCGCCACGGGCGTCGATCCAGCCGCTGCCCTGGTGGTCGAAGACCTGGTCGAGCCAGTCGAGGGCCGCTTCAAGCGCGGAGGCGCTGTAGAGCACGCCAATATGCTCGACATTCTCGGCGACGACCAGCCGTCGCGCGCTGCCGAGGTCGAGGTCGCCGTAGGTGATGTTGGGCTCGATCTCGCTGCTCGGCAGATCGGCGACAGCCGCAACCGCGTCGCGGCCTTGGTCGAGGATCATCTGCGGCTCCCATTCGCCATAGATGAACAGCAGGTTATCCGGGGTGCGGCCGGATCTGTGCTCGCCAAGGTCATGGGACAGATAGGGGGAGATCGCGACGATGGCGTCGAGCTCGGCGGCAGGCCCATCAGTATCTGCACCGGCTTCGGATTCGGCATGCGTGCTGGTGCTGGTGCTGGTGCTGGTGCTGGTGCTGAGAGTGTCCTCAGGGTCGCCAGGCTGATGACGGATCGCATCCCTGCCAGTCGCAGGTTGATCGGGCCGTTTTGCTTGGCTGTGATCGCTGCTCAGGTCGGCATAGCGAACAGCGATGTCGCCGGCCATGGAATGCCCGAGCAGCGCCAGCCGGCCATCGTATTGCGGCAGCGTGCTGGCATAGTCGACGACCGCCGAAAGCGCATCGAGCAGGGCCTGAACACGCTGTTGATCGCCGATCTTGCCTTCCAGCGGTAGCGGATTCGCGCCATGGCCGGGGAAATCGAAGCTGAGGGCGACATAGCCGTTACGCGCTAAGGTGCGGGCAAAGGGCTCCATCATCTGGCGCGAGCCGGAAAAGCCATGGGCGACCACGACCACTGGCGCTGGGTTCGAGCTGGTTGGCTGGTAAAGGGTCACCGGCGCCTGCTCGAGCACAACCTCCTCGTCGATCAGACCGCGGTCGGTGGCGATCAGCCAGAGCAGGCCGACGACCATCAGTGTCAGCGCCGCGCCGGTGACCAGGGCATCGATTAACCTGAATTTCAAGCGATTCATTTTCCGGGGTGGTTCCGCACTATGAGAGTAGGGCGCGAGCCTGGGCATTGCGAGGCGAGGTTGTCAGGCCTGTATTCATCGTAGATAAGGCCCATCCTCGCCAATCTTGCCGGGGCCATCCAGGACCCAGATCCCGGCCGAGCTGCCCTTGACCTGGAAGCTGAGGTGGCCGTCGCTGTGCTGCTCGGCGCCGCTGACCGCATCGCGGTAGAGGCCGGGGCGGATGCCGCCGATCTCGACCTGCTGATCGCTGCCGATGGCGAGGCCAACCACCGCGTAGGAGCCGTCGGCGGACAGATCGCGAACGAAGCTCATGCCGCTGCCCCATTCGTTCACCTGGGTCATCTGGGCCTTCTGTAACGCGGGAATCGAGCGGCGGATCAGATTCAGCCGCTGGATGTGGCGATAGAGCGGGTGTGACTGGGTCTCGGCGATGCGATCGTCCTCAAGATGGTCGCCAAAGTAGGCGCGGCCGGTGCGCTCCAGCGTGTCTTTCTCGCCCTCGACATCCTGCGGCGCGCCGCGCATGAAGGCGATCTCCTCGCCATAGTAGAGGCAGGGGATGCCGCGCGCGGTCCAGAGCAGGTTGTAGGTCGCGGCCGCCATCCAGTCTTCGCCCTTGAAGCGGTACTTGAAGTCGTTGTCGGGGCCGACGTCGTGGTTCTGCAGGAAGGTCACCAGGCTGGTCACATCACCGTAGATCCAGTCCATCGACAGCACCTGCGCGGTGCCGGCAAAGGTGCCCTTGCTGACCGAGTCGCGGAAGGTCGAGAACAGGCCGAAGTCGAGCTGTGGGAAGCCGGAGTCGCCGCCACTGTTCGGATCGCGCGGATCATGGCCGAGGCGGGTGTACCACCAGGGCCGGATCTCGCTCGGGCCATTGTCGCCGCCGCCGAGATCGCCCCAGCCATAGCCCTTGACCAGGTTCTCGCCGAAGACGAAGAGGCCGGGCTTATGCGCCTTCCAGGCATTGACGTATTCGAGCAGGTTATCGCGCTCGACATGCTTGACGGTGTCGATGCGCAGGGCATCGACGCCCATGTCCAGATAGCGATTGATCGCGCCGATCAGGTAGTCCTTGACGTTCTGGCGCTCGGTGGCGAGATCGATGCAGTCGCCGGCCAGATGCTTTTGTTGCAGCGGATGGGCGCTCTCCCAGTCGCCGCCGCAGATGAAGCCGTCTTGGTGGTACCAGTCTGGGTCCAGACTCTGGGCATCGATGCCGAAGAAGCGGCCGGGGTTGTAGCCGGGCTTGGGTACCGTCTCGCCGGTGTTGGGGTCGACCAACGGCTCGATGCCCTCGGGGTCGCGGTCATGGCGCTCGCGATACCAGTCTGGCGCCAGCGGGTTGTCGATGTCGTCGCGGTTGGGCCAGGCATAGTTGCCGAGGTTGCCTTGGTAGGGGCCATGGTCGACCCGGCCCGGCTCCGAGCCTTGCGGCACATAGTATTTGATCGGCAGATGGTCGATATGCACCTGGCCGCGGATGCCGTACTGGCAAGAATGGTTGACGACCACGTCTTGGATGATCTTGAGGCCCTTGGCATGCGCGGCGTCGATCAGATCCTGATAGGTCGCGTCTGGCGATTCCAGCCGTGGATCGATGCGGGTCCAGTCGTAGGGATGGTAGCCGTGATAGTCGAGCCCGGAGCGGTTCTCCACCGGCGGCGTGATCCAGATCGCGGTGAAGCCGAGGTCGCGGATATAGTCGAGCTTCTGGATCAGACCCTTGAAGTCGCCACGCCAGTGTGGGTCGATGGCGTTGCCTTGCGCATCGAAGCGGATGCGATCGCGGCAGAAGAAGTTGTTCGAGGGATCACCGTCGTAGAAGCGGGCGGTGAGCAGGAAGTAGATCGTCTCCTCGCGGAAATCGGTGCGCTCGGCGACTGGTCGCGGACCTGCGGCTGCAGCTTGAGAAGACGGCGGTTCAACATGGGTGCTGGGATCGGGCATGAGGCGAGGTCGCTCTGGTCAGTATCTGCATCAGGTCAGAAGGTACAGTTTAAGCCCTGGCATGCCTCGCCGCGCGGGCAATGCCCGATGATAACTTGATCATCCTCTGGTCATTGACACCGGGGCGTCACCGGGGTTTGCTAGGCTGTTCAAATCGTCGATCCGTGATCCCAAAGGGTAGAGACTGCTGATGACTGATCAAACCACTGATCAACAAAAGACGGCCTGGCTGCAGGCCTCGGTACTGGCCGAAGAGCTCGATGCGAGCGAGGTCGCAACCCTAGCGCAGGCGATGGGCGTCGTGCGGCTGGCAGGGCAGGAGTCCCTGGTGGTGGAGGGCGACGCGAGGCGTACCCTGTTTGTGCTGGTCGAGGGCCGTCTCGATGTGCTCCATGAGCATCAGGGCGCGGACTCGGCGGTCTATCGGATGTCGCCTGGCGAATGTGCCGGAACTCGCGCCTTTGTTGACGGCTCGCCGCGCAAGGCGGGATTACGCGCGGCCGGTGATGGCGTGGTATTGACGCTGGAGCCGGATGACTTTGAGGTCTTGCTCGCGCAGCATCCGATGCTGGTGCTCAAGGTCATGCGGGCGCTGTTCCGGATTACCCACAGCAACCTGATGCGGGCGAATCAGGAGTCCGATGCACTGCGCAACTATGTGACCCGGTCGCATGGCCGCTACTGAGGTGCGAGGCCTGTTGCGTCCGTTTTGGCGTATCGCTCTCCTGACGCTGCTGTTCAATCTGTTTTGGGGGCGCGGCGCAGCGCTGCCGCTGGAAGGCTCAGAGCCGCCCGGAACTGGACTGCGCTTCTTCGTGGTTGGCGATGCGCCCTATGGCAATGCCGAGTACGCGCCCTTCAAACGCCTGTTGCAAGAGGCCGCTGAGCAGGCCCCGCCGTTCATCGTCCATGTCGGCGATATCAAAGGTGGCGGCGAGCCCTGTACCGAGGCGCGCAATCGACGCATCGCCGGCCTGTTCCAAGACCAACCGGTGCCCATGCTCTACACCCCCGGCGATAACGAGTGGACCGACTGTCATCGCCAGTCCGCCGGCGGGCTCGATCCGCTCGAGCGCCTCACAGCGCTGCGAGCGCGCTTCTTTGCTGACCCCGAGGTGCTGCACAACGCGGCGCTTGATCTGCGGGTGCCAGACCCGGCCTATCCGGAGAATGCCTATACCCTCAAGGATGGCGTGATGCTGGTGTTGCTGCATCTGGTCGGCAGCGACAACAATCATCGCTCGAAAAACACCGCCGCGATGGCCGAATGGCGGCAACGCTCGGCGGCCAATCGCAGACTCTTGCGCGAGGCGACCCGCGTCGCGCAGCAGTCTCAGGCGCGGGCGATGGTGCTGCTGTTCCATGCCAATCCGTTGTTCGAGCGCTCACCGGCGTCGCCAGGCTTCGCGCCGTTCATGGCCGATCTTGAGGCGTTGCTCAGCAGCTATTCAGGGCCGGTGCTAGCCGTCCATGGCGACACCCATCGCTTCCAGTTCAATCAGCCGCTGCTGCGCACTCGGTCGAGGGTGAAAGGCGCCGAGCGTTTATGGCGCCTTGAGGTTCCAGGCTCGCCATTCCTTGGCGGCGTTTGGGTGAGCCTGACCTCAGATCCTGCCGAGCCGTTTGCGATCTCGGTGGTGTATCCATCGGCAGTTGAGGCGTTTACATCGATCTCTCCTGATGTCGGATCGCACCGCGAACAGCGTGATCACCGCGAACGCGTGCCGCGTGCCTGGGCTCAGCCGCAAGCGTATGAAGCGAGCGCCAGCAAGACAATCCTGTCTGCTTCGCAAGCTTGCGATAATCGAGTCGCTGATGTCGCCTTAGTCGATCCCAGACGCGCTAGTTGCACCTGCTGTGATGGGTAATTTTCAGACGGCATCGACGAATTGGACAAGCTGCCAGTCAGCGATTCTATCTAGCCTGATTAGCTGTTCTGGCTAGCCGTCACATCCTGAAGGTTGTAGCTGCGAGGCGCTCTTCAGGAAATGCTTTCAGGTAGGCAGCAGCATGATGAGCGTGACAGTGTCAAGTAGGCTGTTTAACGCCATTCATCTGCGTCTGGTCAATAAACCGATTCCCAAAGCGATCGACGGCCGACTTTTTCTTTGCTGTCGGAAGTAACACTTGCTAGCTTTGGGTTGGCGGACGGAAGGATCTGCGGAGCCTGTGCAGGGCACGGTTCGTGGCAGGCTTTGGGCCAACTAGGCAGATTCTATGCTAACCGAGATAGACAGAATCTGCCTAGTACACCCGATCCACATTCTGTCTAATTAACTTTTAACTAAACGTTGGGCTTAAATAGGTATTTCCAGTGAAGGAAACTGTTTATGTTGAAACGTCATTTTTCAGCTATTTGACAGCTCGACCGAGCAACGACTTGCGCGCGATGGCAAATCAGACCACGACGATCGAATGGTGGGAAACACGTAGGCTAAACTACAGTGTCGTCGTATCTGATCTCGTGATATCGGAAGCAAGCAGAGGTCATCCAGAAGCTTCGCAGCGTCGCTTGGCTGCCATCGCTGACCTTCCCTTACTTCAAATCTCCGAAGGTGTCAGGGAACTGGCGCAGGCTCTAATCGAGAGCCATGCGCTTCCAGAAAAGGCGGAAGCGGATGCGTATCACGTAGCTATAGCAGCGGTAAACGGCGTCGCGTATCTGCTCACCTGGAACTGTACGCACATTGCGAATGCGCACACTCGGCCGAAAATCGAGGACACCTGCAGGGCGCTTGGCTACGAGCCGCCAATCATCTGCACTCCTTTTGAACTCATGGAGCCTTGACTATGTGGCAAGATCCTATCGTTGCAGAAACCCGAGCACTCAGAAATGAGTACGCCCTTCAGTTCAATAACGACATTAATGATATCTTCAAAGATTTAATGGCAAAGCAAGCCGCGCATCCTGAACGCGTCGTCGCGTTTCCACCGCGCAAACCAAAGGTCAGCACCGTTGTCGCCCAACAAGACGCTCCAGCCGACGCTCGTACCTCGCGCGGCTGAGCGCAACGTTGAGCAGATAAGGTGAGTCTGAAATCAATCACAATAATGAAACGCAGAATATATACAGATACATCAGTAATTGGTGGCTGCCTCGATGTTGAGTTCGAAGATGGATCTCTGTCGTTATTCGATACTTTTAAGTCAGGCTCAACGGTACTGGTAATTTCAAATCTTACAATTGCCGAGCTGGAATCGGCGCCCCGATCTGTTCGTGATGTCTTGCTTTCTGTGCCAAAAGATCATATCGAATTTATAGAATTTACTAAAGAAGCCAACGATCTAGCAGACACATATTTGCGAGAAGGCGTTGTGTCTAAGAAAAGCCGAGTGGATGCGCAGCACATTGCAACGGCTACAATCAGTCGTGTGGATGTTCTTGTAAGTTGGAATTTCAAGCACATCGTGAACCTCGAAAGAATATATGGATACAATTCTGTGAATTTACGGCTTGGATATCCGATATTAGAGATTCGTACGCCAATAGAGGTCATAGATTATGAAGATTAAGTCTGTTGAGTTAATGAGAAATATCAGAGACAAGATGTCACAAGAAACCCAAGGTATGTCATGGGTACAGGAAAAAGAATATCTCAAGGCGCATAGCGGTACCTTAGAGGTCCTGCTTGAAAAGATGCCCAACAAGGCCATCCACCCGACCGCTACAGTCGCTAGCGCTCCTTCCGCGTTGGGTGATGGCTAACGTTGGGCTCTGAGGGTAGGTAGTTCAATTTGCCCTCCAACAGCCTCAATATTTTCATGCAGTTTTTATGTCGGCTTCAGGGCCTGCCTGCGGCGCTTGAGCATCGATTCGCCGAGGTGCGACTCAACCCATTCTTC
>POWB01000010.1:157134-160429 GCA_010912705.1 Halochromatium sp. | reverse complement strand
TGCTCTTCGATGCTAATCGCCGTCTCTGGCACCACAACGGTCTCACCACCGCTAAATGGCGGCGGCTGACTGACCTGGAACTGGGTCTCGATGACCACCGACAGATTGCCATGGGCAATGGCCGCGCGCCTTAGGGTCACAGCACTGTTCATCACCACCGAGCCGGTGCGCGCGTTGAGGACAACTCGGGCCGGCGCCTCGGTTGGTGTGACTTGAATGCGCTCAACGCGCGCCATAAAGCTGAGGCGCTGATCATCGCTCGGCGGCCCATTCAGTTCGATAACGCGGCCGTTGATCCCCTTCGCCATGATACAGCCGAATTCTTCATTGATGGCATCGACGATGCGCTTCGCGGTCCCGAAATCCGCCTCTTTGAGGACCAGCTCAAGGAGTCCACCCATGGCATCAAGATCAACCGGCACGCCTTCTTCGACGATGGCACCGTTGGGAATCCGCCCGCCGGCAAGCTGGTTGACTTGGACGGAGGCACCGCCAGCCTGAGCCCCAGCGCCTGGGATCAACAGATTACCCTGAGCGATCGCATAGATCTCACCGTCAGCCCCCTTGAGCGGGGTCATCAGCAGCGTACCGCCACGCAGACTGCGTGCATTCCCCACCGAGGAGACATTCACATCAAGCTGCTGACCGGGCCGCGAAAAGGGTGGCAGGTCAGCGGTCACCATCGCGGCCGCCACATTACGCAACTGCATGTTGGTACCCGCCGGTATGCTGATCCCCAACTGCTTGAGCATATTAGACAGGCTCTGCCCGGTGAAAGGCGCCTGCATGGTCTGGTCACCGGTACCATCGAGGCCAACCACCAAGCCGAAACCGATCAGCGGATTATCACGAACCCCAGCAAAATCCGCTAACTCACGGATACTCTCGGCCGAGGCTGACAGCGCAACCACCGCACTGATGACCAAAGCAATCGCGAATCGAAAGACCCCAGCCAAGCACTTATGCATCATCTCTATCCAAAGGAGTAGGCGTTCATTATCATGCTCAAGATCACAAAGGACATTCAAGCTCATCCTTCATCCTTAACATCCCTCATCCCCCCTTTAAATCGGCGAGATATTCAGGAAGAAGCGCTGCAGCCAGCCCATGGTCTGCGCCTCATTGATATAGCCATCGCCAACATATTCGATGCGAGCATCGGCCACAGCCGTCGAGGAGACCGTATTTAGGCCTGAGATCCGAAGTGGATCAATGACACCAGAGAAGCGGATATACTCCACCCCCTGATTGATCGCGATCTGTTTCTCGCCATGGACGCGGAGGTTGCCGTTGGCCATCACGTCCATCACGGTCACAGTAATGGTACCGGTAAAGCTGTTGCTTGCGCGCGAATCGCCACTACCAGAGAAATCGTTGGCTCCTGCCATGTCAAAGGCGACATCCTGTAATTCGTTGATATTCGCCGCAGCCATCTCCAAGGATGCTGAGCCTCCCCGCGATGCACTGGAACGGGAATTCTTGGTCGCGCTAACCTGCTCATCCAATACAATGGTCAGGATGTCACCCGGCATGCGGGGTCGGCTGTCCTCGAACAGGGGGCGTATCCCGCGTCGGCGCTGATAGATCGAGCCATCAGCAACGCGCATCGGTGGCTCTGGAATCTGAAGCGGCTCATGCTCGGCCACCACCGATCTGCGTGGCAGTTGTGCGCAGCCGGCGAGCCCGAGCAGCGCCGCACAGAATGCCAACACCATCAGCCGCTGGATCATGAGTCCGCTACAGACCTGTCAGAGTTGCGTGAGGCGAGCTAGCATCTCATCGCTGGTCTGCACGGCTCGACTATTGACCTCATAGGCGCGTTGGGTCTGGATCATATCCACCATCTCTTCCACTACATTGACGTTGGAGCCTTCCACATACTCTTGGAGCAAGGAGCCCGCACCATTGGAGCCAGGGATGTTTTCGTTTGGGGGACCAGAGGACGCGGTCTCCAGATAGAGATTGCCACCCGTGCTCTGCAGGCCGGTGGGATTGATAAAGGTCGAGAGGGTGATCTGGCCAATCTCCTGCCCTTGCGGAATCCCGGGCTGGGTTACCGAGACGATCCCATCCTCACCGATCGACAACGTCAGCGCATTCTCAGGCACAATGATGGCCGGCTCTAACGGAAAGCCGTTTGCTGTGACCATCTGTCCATTCTCATTCAGTTGGAAGCTGCCATCACGGGTATAGGCAATGGTGCCATCCGAAAGCAAAACCTGAAAAAAGCCACGGCCATCAATCGCCAGGTCACGCGAATTACCAGTAAACTCTAAGCTACCTTGAGTCATCAAGCGCTCAGCGGCGACAGGGCGTACACCGGTGCCAATCTGCAGCCCCGAGGGCAACCGGTCTTGCACATTGTTCTGCGCGCCTGGCTGGCGCAGGTTTTGATAGAGCAGATCGGCAAACACCGCGCGCGAGCGCTTGAAACCATTGGTACTGACATTCGCCAGGTTATTGGCGATGACATCGAGGTTGGTCTGTTGGCCCTCGAGGCCAGTCTTGGAGGTCGAGAGCGAGCGAATCATCATGGCGATGTCCTCTAATGGTCAGTGTCAGCGGTTCCCATTCAGCGGGTCGACTGCAAGGGCGAAATCAGTGGATCTGGTCTGATCTAATTCAGCGGATAGGATTTAGCCCTGTAGCGAGAGCAGACTGTTGGCGCGCTGATCGTTTTCATCGGCGGTGCTGATCACCGTCATCTGCATCTCGAAATAGCGCGCTGCATTGATCATGGCCACCATGGTCTCGACAACGCTCACATTACTACCTTCGAGACTGCCGCTCGCTAGCGTCACCGCCTCATCCCGCGGTAAGGGCGCAATCGCGCCGCCCGCATCAGGCGGTGCACGAAATAGCCCGTCGTCTCCGCGCTCGAGGGTCAGCGGCCCGGGATTGACCAGCTTAATGCGGCCGATGTCGGCAATCGCGTCTGGACCTTGACCGGGACCAATGGCGCTGAGGGTACCATCATCTCCGATCGAGAGCTGCGACTCCAAGGGCACAATGACGGGACCACCCTCACCAATCACTGGGCGCCCAACGATCTCAAGCACGCCATTACTGTTGATCTGCAGCTCACCGCGCCGGGTATAGGCCTCAGTCCCATCCTCAGCCTGAACCGCGATCCAGCCCTCGCCATCGATCGCCACATCGAGCGGACGGCCGGTCGTGCTGATGGGGCCAGCGGTGAAATCGCTGCCTGGCGTCGTAGCTGCGGTCGAGACCCGAGTCTGAGTCGCCGCCTCGCCTTGAACCGGCACGGCGCGAGCGGCAAAGAGTTGGGCGCGAA
>POWB01000010.1:0-157034 GCA_010912705.1 Halochromatium sp. | reverse complement strand
GTGCTGATGGGGCCAGCGGTGAAATCGCTGCCTGGCGTCGTAGCTGCGGTCGAGACCCGAGTCTGAGTCGCCGCCTCGCCTTGAACCGGCACGGCGCGAGCGGCAAAGAGTTGGGCGCGAAAACCGGTAGTGGTCGCATTAGCCAGGTTATCACTGACCACTGCCTGCTGTTGCAGACCCTGTTGGGCACCGCTCATGGCGGTGTAGATGATGCGGTCCATAGACTTAGGCAGTCATGTCAAGGGCAATGCCACCTGGCCAGCATCAGGCCAGGTGGGGGGACCGATGAGCTGCAAAGGCGTCAGATCGTGTTAGAGGTTGATGACAGTCTGCAGCAGTTCGTCCTGGGTGCCGATCGAGGTTGAGTTGGCCTGGTAAGCGCGCTGTGAGATGATCATGTTGACCAGCTCTGAGGCCAGATCGACGTTGGAACTCTCTAGGGTTTCTGCTCGAATCGTGCCAAGCACGCCTGTTCCAGCAGTACCGAGCACGGCTTCGCCCGAAATGTCGCTTTGCGTCCAACCATTGTTACCATCCGGCATCAGGCCTTCAGGATTGGCGAAGTTGGCCAGCGCGATCTGGCCCGCAGGGCGACGCTCATCATTTGTGAAGATGCGCATTACCGTGCCATCTTCAAGTACTTCAAGGCCGGCCAGAGTACCTGAGGAATAGCCATCTTGGCTCATGGTATTCTGCACCGAATTATTGTTGAATTGCGTCGTTCCAGCTAGATTGACATCGAACTCAAGAGTAGCAGCACCTTCCAAGTCGAAGGTTCCATTAGCGAAACTGAGCCGTAGTTGCCCCTCCTGCCGAGAGAAAGGAGGGTTCACTGTTGCAGGGGCGCCTGTCACAGCAGCAGCACCAGAAGCTGTGCCAGTGATGATCGCAGCACCGGCTCCGGTTACACCATTGACATCAAGCTGTCCATTCGCATCAAAATTGAGCTCAAAATCATAGTTGCCAGAGCCAGGATTAACAACAGGAGGAGTCCAGCCTGGCCTTGCACCATCCAGTACGACCGTTGCTCCCCATAGGCTTTCACCATCCGCAGGATTCGTGTTTTTCTCGTAATAAGTGGTCACCGTCCGCTCATTCCCCAGGGAGTCGAAGACTGTATAGCTAGTCGAGAAGTGAAAATTGATATCTGCAGAAACACCGCCTCCAGTATCTATTGATGCTGTCTGCAGGTCTTGACCGGGAACAGCGGAGGCATCTAAGTTATAGGTTGTTTCCACTAATGTGGTTGCATTTGCAGGAATATCGTTGGGTGGAATCTGCAACGGCTGTGGTGCACCACCGGGAATAACCGGCGCAAACGGAAAGGTTTCATCATCTGCATTCATGGCATAGCCAGTCAGTCGCTGACCCGATGCATTGACGAGATAACCGTTGGCGTCCTGATTAAACTGACCATTACGTGAAAATACTGTATCGCCTTTGGCATCCTCAAGCCGGTAGAAACCACCGCCAGCGATTGCCAGATCTAGATTACGCCCGGTGATCTCCAGATCACCAGAGCGAAAATCTTGCGTGATCGAGGCAACCTGCGCACCTATGCCAACCTGACTCGCCCCCGCGAAGATGTCGGCAAACGCAATCCGGCCGTTCTTGTACCCAACGGTTTGCGAGTTAGCAATATTATTACTAATGACCTTGAGGTTTTCGGATTGGGCGCTAAGTCCGCTCAGTGCTTGTGAGAAGCTCATGGATGACTCTCCTTTCTAGAAGCTATCGATTATTACAGGATCTGACGAATGGCGTCGAGACCCATCTGACCATAGATGGCGCCAAGATCAAGACTGACCTGGCCGTTTTCATCCTGTGGCGTCACCCCGAGCACTTCAGCATACTGCAGGGATTCGCCCGTGATGACCTCTTCATCGGCGTCGACAGCCTCTAGTGAGACGGTATAGGCACCTGAGGCGGCAACGTCACCCTCAGTATTGAGACCATCCCAACGGAAAGAGGTGACGCCAGCCTCCACTGGCCCGGTATCGAACTGGCTGATCACCGCACCGTCAGCGCCGGTGATGGTTACGCACACATTTTCAGCAGGGGCTTGCAGCTCGATACCAAAGGGTGTCGTATAAGCAACCCCATCTTCATCCTGCTCTAGCAAGACGCGATCCCCAGCCACCAAGACGCCTTTGCCGACGAGTGCGCTCGCCTGCAACGCCTGATTCGCATCAATCTGGCCAGTGATCATCTGCAGGGTTTCGTTCAACTGTTCGATACCGCTGACCGTATTGATCTGCGCGATCTGCGAGGTCATCTCGGCGTTTTCGAGCGGATTGAGGGGATCTTGGTTCTGCAATTGCGTGGTCAGCAACAGCAGGAAGCTCTCGCGAAGCTCATCCGACTGGCTACGGCTGAGTGGCATAGTGCCGCCCATGCTAGCCGCGTTAGTATTTTCGATGCCACTAATCATAGGTCTAACCCTCTCCAATGGTCAGCGTCTTCATCATCAGCTGCTTACTGGTGTTTGCGACCTCGACATTCGCCTGGTAAGACCGCGAGGCGGAGATCATGTTCACCATCTCGTGAACCGGCTCGACGTTTGGCAGGCTGACATAGCCCTGCTCGTTGGCAAGCGGATTGGCAGGCTGATATTCCAGACGCATCGGCGAGGGATCTTCAATGACTTCGCGCACGCGAACGCCACCGATACCACGCGCGTTCTGGGCGAGACTCTCAAAAACGACCTGCTTGGCGCGATAGGGCTGGTTGTCCGGCCCAGCAATGCTGTCAGCGTTGGCAAGATTGCTCGCGGTCACGTTCATGCGTTGCGACTGCGCCTGCATGGCTGATCCCGCGATCTCAAAGACGGAAAACAGGGACATCAAAACACTCCTGGCTTGGTCTTGGCCGGTCACTCTGGCTGCATCGCGCCCTTGAGCCCCTGCACTCTGCGATTGACGAGCATCAGGCCGGTTTCGTAGCGGACTGCATTATCGAGGAACTGCATCCGCTCTTGCTCCATCTCAACCGTGTTACCGTCTAGGCTCGGCTGCGCCGGCACTCGGTAGAGCAGCGCATCCTCCGCTGGCGATGGCAGCGGCGGCGCCTGGCCCTCTAGATGGCGCGCCGATGTCCTCGCTAGCGCGAGACCTTGCGTGGCTGACCGACCTTGCTCAACCGCCTGTTTTAGCTGGCTCGCAAAATCGATGTCGCGCGCCTTATAGTTTGGCGTATCGGCGTTGGCAATGTTGCTGGCGAGCACCTCATGGCGCTCTTGCCGGAGTGCAACGGCCTGCTGGCCGAAATTGAAGGCCGCCGCAAGTTGATCGATCATCCGCGTCCTCTGGCAAGCACAAGTAAGCGCAAGCAAGCGTTATCTGTTCTAAACAGTCTAGAGCATAGCGCAGATTGCGCTAAAGTTAAGGAATAAACTGGCAAACGTTTTGTGACCATTTTCTCATTTTCTGCCCAGCCTAAGATGCATGACAGCTCGCCACCCCGGATGCTGAAGCACTTGTTTCAGGGTCAGTGGCTAGCCCCGTCGCTAGCCGCGCTGCAAGCCCTGAGCATCCGTTGGTCGCTCGCACTCGTGCTGATCACAACCCTGCTGGCAGCGCCGCCTTTGCAGGCAGAGGAGGCGGTCGCCGCTGCGGTACAAGACTTCCTGCAGCAGCAGATGACCGGCGATGATGATCTGGTCATCAAGGTGCATCTGCCCGCTGCGAGCCTGCCGGACTGCCCGTCACCGCAGCCGTTTTTGCCCCACCGCTCGCGCTTGGGCCAAGGCCGCATCTCAGTCGGCGTGCGCTGCGGCGAGCAGGGCCAGCAGGTACGCTACCTGCAAGTCGATATCGAGCGCTATGGCCAGTATCCGGTGCTCAGGCAGGAGATCGCGCCAGGCACGCAAGTGACCGCGGCGATGCTCAGGCAGCGCCAAGGCAACCTGAGTGATTTGCCGCGCGGCGCGGTCTTGGAGGCAGAGCGCATTATCGGCCAGGTGGCTCGACGCGCAGTGGCCGCCGAGGTGCCCTTGCAGCTCCGCCAATTCGAATCCAAACCGCTCGTCGAGCGCGGTCAGCTGGTCTCGGTGGAGGCCCGCGGCACCAACTTTCGGGTCAGCCGTGAGGGTAAGGCGCTCAACGCAGGAGGTCTCGGGGACCTGGTGCGGGTTCAGTTTGGTAACCGTGATCTGATTCAGGCGCGGGTGATTGGCAAAGCCAAGCTGGTGGTTGACTTTTGAGCTGCTAAAGTTCGCCTGTTTCAGGCCGATAATCAGATTAAGCACCGGGAATGAGGCCAGTACCTTGAAAATCGACTCCCATCATCCGCTGTTCCGCGCCAGCCAGCCCGCGCAGGAGCCCTCCGCAAAGGTGCAGGGGCCAGCGCGGACTGATTCCAGCCGGACCACCGACCCCGCGGTCCAGACCCATCTTAACCGCGAGGCTGCAGCAACCGATCAAGACATCGACCTTGCCAAGGTCGAGTCGATTCGCGACGCGATCCGGGAAGGCCGCCTAGAGGTTCGCGCTGACCGAATCGCTGAGGGCCTGATTGCAAGCGTTCGCGATCTGCTCGAAGGCTAGCCGCGATGAACCTCGCATCCCTACTCGGCCTGCAATATGAGGCTCTCGGACACTTAATAGCCTTGCTCGACCAGGAACGCCAAGCGCTTGCAATGGGCCAGATCGACGGCGATCGACTGCAGCGTATTGCGGCCGATAAACAGGCACTCCTCGAGCAGCTTGAGCACAGGGAGCAGTGTCGCCGACAGCAGCAGTCTGACCTCGGCTATGCCGATGGCGACGCGGGCGCTCAGGATGCGGCACGCGACGCTGACTGTCTGGACCAATGGACGCTGGTGCGCAGCATGAGCGAACGCGCGGCCCGCCTCAATCAGCTCGCCGGCGCCATGTTGACGATGCGTCTGGAGCACAACCAGCGTATGCTAGGCCTGATTCATACCATTGCTGAGAAGACCCTCTACGACACCCGCGGACGCACCGGCGCCCAGCCCGGTCGCATCGACGCTTCTGCCTAACCGCGTGTGACCGACCGCTGAACACGCATTGTCTCCCTTAGCAAACGGTTGCGTGACTTGCTCTGAATACCAAGAGCAGGTCGATTGTGTATCGCCATACCAGCGAGATTGCTTCGGTTGCCTATACTAGTTACCGTGAAACAGAGGCTTCATCGTCCAGGGTGGCGCCGCGTTACCTGTATTAGACGTCCCCAGCCGCTGTTTGGCCTATGCAGAAAACGGTGGCGGCGATAAGCTGTCCGGATTGCCCGTGCGTTGAGCCCTAGGGCGGATCGCCGCTAGCGATGATAACCCGGGGCAGGACCGCACTAGCCGGGGAAAGTAGGATGGGTGATAGTTTGAACGAGCTCGCAGAACGACCCGCTTCGTCAATCGTTGGTTGGTCGTCCTACGGGACGGTGGAGCGAGACCTTGAGCTGACGGATGCCGATTTTAACTGCATCCGCCAACTGATCCATAAACGCGCCGGCATTGTCCTGGCTGAACATAAGCGCGAGATGGTCTACAGCCGCCTTGCGCGACGCCTCAGACATTATGGCCTGACGCAGTTCAGTGAGTATCTCGCCCGCTTGGAGCGACGGCCAGATGCCAAGGAATGGGAGGCCTTCACCAACGCACTGACCACCAATCTCACCGCGTTCTTTCGCGAGTCTCACCACTTCCCGCAGCTCGCCGAGCATATCCGCGACCGCCCCGGTGCAATCCGTATTTGGTGCGCTGCCGCCTCTACCGGCGAGGAGCCCTACTCCATCGCCATGACCCTAGCCGAAACCTTGGGCACGCGAACAGCAGACGCCAAGGTGACGGCGACCGATATCGACACCGAAGCCCTGGCCAAGGCACGCGCCGGTATCTATCCCATCGAGCAGGTCCATAAATTGGATGAGGCGCGGATCAAGCGTTTCTTTCAGCGCGGCACTGGAGCCCAAGCGGGCATGGCCCGTGTGCGACCTGAGCTGCGTGCCATGATCGACTTCCAGGAGCTCAACCTGCTCGCACCTGGATGGCCGGTAAAAGGCCCCTTTGACGTCATTTTCTGTCGTAACATCATGATCTATTTTGACAAGCCTACCCAGGCACGGATTCTCGAGCGGTTCGCGCCGATGATGAAGCCCGATGGCCTACTGTTCGCCGGCCATTCCGAGAACTTTACCTATATCAGCCAGGCCTTCCGACTCCGCGGCCAGACGGTCTATACCGTCGCTTGACGCGCCTGAGACCCACGCGTGATGAGATCCAAGCCCGGCTACGCCGGCCTTGGTAGCGACAGACCGAGAGATGGAGGAGGTATAGCTTGAGCTCAGCAAGAAAGATTAAGGTGCTTTGCGTTGACGATTCAGCGCTGATCCGGGATCTGCTCAGTGAGATCATTGGCAGTCAGCCGGATATGGAGGTTGTTGCCGTGGCCTCCGACCCAATCATGGCGCGCGATCTCATCAAACAACATAACCCGGATGTACTGACCCTTGATGTCGAGATGCCGCGGATGGACGGCCTCGATTTCCTCGAACGGCTCATGCGACTACGTCCAATGCCGGTGCTGATGGTCTCGTCTTTGACCCAGGCCGGCTCAGAAGTGACCCTGCGTGCGCTCGAACTCGGCGCACTCGACTTTGTCGCCAAACCATCCATTGGCATTCGCCGCGGCATGATGGGCTATACCGAGGAGATTGCCGAAAAGATCCGTGCCGCCGCTCATTCGCATCCTCGGCAAAGGCCGCGTAAGCCTGAAACGGCACCAGTCCGGCTCAAGGCCCCCATGATCTCGAGCGAAAAGCTGCTCATCATCGGCGCCTCCACGGGTGGCACCGAAGCCATCCGCCAGGTTCTCGAGCCATTGCCCGCCAGCAGCCCTGGTATCCTCATTACCCAGCACATGCCAGGCGGCTTTACCCGCTCATTCGCGGAGCGCCTCGATCGACTGAGCCAAATTGCGGTGAAAGAGGCGCAAGAAGGCGAGCGCGTGTTGCCGGGCCACGCCTATATCGCGCCCGGTGACCAACACCTGCGGTTAGCCAGGAGTGGCGCCAACTATGTCGTCAGACTCGATGATGGCCCGCCGGTCAATCGGCATCGGCCATCGGTCGACGTGCTGTTTCACTCCGCGGCCCAACAGGCCGGCCGCAATGCCATCGGTGTGATCCTCACGGGGATGGGCAAAGACGGCGCCGCCGGTCTGCTCGAGATGCGCCAGGCCGGTGCCCCAACCATTGCCCAGGATGAGGCCAGCTGCGTGGTCTTCGGCATGCCGCGCGAAGCCATCGCGCTCGGCGGCGCCTGTGAAGTGATGGCATTAGAGGAGATTCCAGCGCGCATGATGGCCCTAGCGGCCGCATCAGGTCGAGCGCAGCGAGTCTAAAATGATTTATGCAGTCGACTCGACTCGAAGACAGGGGGCAACACCAGAATGTTTAAGCAGATAAGAATCGCCACTCAGCTTTCCTTCCTAGTAGGATTGCTTGCAGCCGCCCTGATCGCACTTACCCTGCTCGGGCTGTATGGACAGAGCCAGGCGGTACAAGGACTCGACACGGTTTACCAAGACCGTGTGATACCTTTACGCCAGCTCGAGTCGATCGTTGAGCACTACGCCGTCAACATCGTCGACGCCTCGCATAAGGTCAGCGATGCCACCCTCAGCTGGGCTAGAGGGCGAAACACACTGGCCAGAGGTCGAGCCGACATCGAGTCCACTTGGCAGGCCTATCTCGGCACCTTGCTGGTGCCGCAGGAGCAGCGTCTGGTGGCTGAGATCAAGCCGCTGCTAGCCAATGCCGACCAGGCGCTCGATGAGCTGCATCAGATCTTGCAGCGCGAGGATCAAGCCGCGCTCGAGGCCTTCGTCACCACCCAGCTCTACCCTGCCATCGATCCAATCTCCGAGGGCTTTCAGGCCCTGATGGAGGTTCAGCTCGAGGTCGCCGAGGCCACCTACGAGGAGGCATCAGCAGAGTATCAGAGCAATCGTACACTGATCATCACAGTGCTCGTGCTGGTCCTGATTGGTGGCATCGCACTCGCTTGGCTGATCATCGCCGGCATCAACCGCCAGCTTGGTGCTGAGCCTTATCAGGTGGCTGAGATCGCCAATCGCGTCGCCAACCAAGACTTGGGCCTCGAGATCAAGACCAAGACCAACGACAACAGCAGCGTGCTGGTTGCGATGAAACGCATGGTGGCGCACCTCGCTGGCGTGATCGCCGAAGTTCGCCAGAGCAGTGAGGCCATTCACGTTGGCGCCAGCGAGATCGCTGCCGGCAACGCCGACCTGTCTTCACGCACCGAGCAGCAAGCCTCGGCCCTCGAGGAGACCGCATCGAGCATGGAAGAGCTGACGGCCACCGTCAAACAGAACGCTGACAATGCCCGCCAGGCGAGCGGTCTCGCCCTCGAGGCATCGTCCACTGCCGAGCGTGGGGGGGAGGTTGTCGGTAAGGTCGTCAAGACGATGCACGGCATCTCAGATAGCTCTCAGCAGATTGCCGAGATCACCAACGTCATCGATTCGATTGCCTTCCAAACGAACATCCTTGCGCTTAATGCCTCGGTTGAGGCCGCCCGCGCCGGCGAGCAGGGGCGTGGCTTTGCCGTGGTCGCCGGTGAGGTTCGCAACCTGGCCAGCCGCAGCGCTGAGGCCGCAAAAGAGATCAAGGAATTGATCGAGGGGGCTGTTTCTCAGATTCAGGCCGGCTCATCATTAGCCGAAAATGCGGGGACCACCATGGAAGAGGTGGTGGGGGCGGTGCGCCGGGTCACTGATATCATGGATGAGATATCCGCCGCATCCCAAGAGCAGAGC
Source organism: Halochromatium sp. (assembly GCA_010912705.1). Classification (GTDB taxonomy): domain Bacteria; phylum Pseudomonadota; class Gammaproteobacteria; order Chromatiales; family Chromatiaceae; genus Lamprobacter. The sequence continues at coordinate 148,236 of POWB01000010.1, read as the reverse complement.
CAGGGGATTGACCAGGTGAGTCAGGCGGTCGGCCAGATGGACGAGGTGACGCAGCAGAACGCGGCGCTCGTGCAAGAGGCATCAGCGGCTGCAGCATCCTTGGAAGAGCAGGCGAGTCGCATGGAGCAGGCAATCTCCAAATTCCGCTTGACGGCAACGGCAGCTGGCCCTCAGCCATTGCCCGACGCGAGTCAGGTACAGAGCAGCCGTTCGACGCCGCGTGCAAAGCCGGCAGCGCTGCCCTCTTCTGCACGACTCGAATCCTCGAGTAAACCGGAGCAAGCGCGGACAGCGGCGGCGCCGGCCGAGGACGAGTGGGAAGCCTTCTAGAGACCAATAGACAGAGGATTTTCAATGGTAGATAAAAACATTGGCATACTGGTTGTTGACGACTTTCCGACCATGCGGCGCATCGTGCGCAGTCTGTTGAAAGAACTCGGCTTCACCAACGTCGATGAGGCTGAGGATGGCCAAGACGCACTCAATAAGCTCAAGGGTGGTGGCTTTCAGTTTGTCGTCGCAGACTGGAACATGCCCAATCTCGATGGCATGGAAATGCTGAAACAGATCCGTGCTGATCCGGATCTCAAAGACCTACCCGTGCTCATGGTCACCGCCGAGGCAAAAAAGGAAAATATCATTGCTGCCGCCCAGGCGGGTGCCAGTGGCTATGTGGTCAAGCCGTTCACCGCCGCCACGCTCGACGAAAAATTGAACAAGATCTTCGAAAAGCTAGGCTGGTAACAGCACGACGAAGACAGTCCGGGATCGCTGGAGACAGACAATGACCACAACGCAAAAGCCGGCGGATGATCAGCATGGAATGGATGAGCTGGTCCACCGCATTGGGAATCTGACGCGCCTGCTCCGCGACAGCATGCGTGAGCTCGGCCTCGATAAAGAGATCGAGAAGGCTGCAGAGGCGATCCCGGATGCGCGAGACCGGCTCAACTACATTGCTAACATGACCGAGCAGGCGGCCCATCGCGCACTCAACGCGATCGACCGAGCACAACCGCTACAGGAAGACCTCTCGAGCCACGCCGAAGCACTCGACAAACGCTGGGCTGAGTGGTTTGCAGAGCCCCATGAGCTTGACGAAGCGCGCGCCATTGTCCAAGACACGCGCAGCTTTCTTACCGAAGTACCCGAGAAGGCGCAGGCAACCAACAAGGAATTGCTGGAAATCATGATGGCGCAGGACTTTCAAGACCTGACAGGCCAGGTCATCAAGCGCATGATGGAAGTGATCAGGGAGATTGAGAATCAGCTCGTCCAGGTGCTCATCGACAGCGTCCCAGAGGGTCAGGCGCGGGACGAGATGCAGCGCCGTGCCGATGGCAATCGCAATGATGGTCTGCTCAATGGCCCACAGATCAACCCTGAAGCCAATGACGTGGTGGGAAGTCAGGATCAGGTAGACGCACTGCTCGACGAGCTCGGGTTCTGAACAGCCCTCTCCTTGCCCGGTCGCTCAGCTACAGGCACCATTGCCGTTGGGCAGCTCGCCTCATGACAGAGGCGGTAGGGTTGGTTCCGCGTGCATGCTGACCTGCTATGGCCGAAGACCAAGGCAACGACCAAGAAAAAACCGAAGAAGCCACACCACGACGTTTAGAGAAGGCGCGTGAGGAGGGTCAGGTTGCTCGCTCTCGCGAGCTATCGACCTTCATGCTGCTGCTGATCGGAGTTGGCGGCTTCTGGTTTGCAGGTGCGATGATCTACGATCAGCTGGGATTGATCATGGAGCAAGCGTTCCTGTTCGAGCGGCGCGATGCGTTCGAGGTGCTGCCGATGCTCGCCAAGACCACTGATCTGGTCGAGCGCAGTCTGCTGGTGATGCTGCCGCTGTTCCTCTTGCTCACACTCGCGGCCTTGATTGCCCCCGTCCTGTTGGGTGGTTGGCTGGTCTCCACCAAGGCGCTTCAGCCCCAGCTCTCCAAGCTTAACCCGATCAAGGGGATTAAGCGGGTCCTCGGTCTACAGGCACTGGTCGAGCTGGCCAAGGCGATTGCGAAAGCCGTCCTGGTTGGGAGTGTTGCGGTCGCCTTTCTGATGGCGAACCGTGGGCGCTACATGGACCTTATGCATCAGCCGATCGAGCAAGCCTTGGCGAATGTGCTGGAAATGGCCGCGATCGCGAGCGGTCTCATGGTGCTAGCACTGCTGGTGGTGATCCTCATCGACGTCCCTTATCAGCTCTATAGCCATGCCAAGAAGCTGAAGATGTCCAAAGAGGAGGTCAAACGTGAGCACAAGGAGTCAGAGGGCGATCCGCAGGTCAAGGCCCGGATTCGCCAACAACAGCAGGCCATGGCGCGTGGCCGCATGATGAGCAAGGTTCCGGAAGCGGACGTGGTCATCACCAACCCAAGCCGCTATGCCGTTGCCCTCCGCTATGATGAGCAAGGCATGTCGGCGCCACGGCTGGTTGCCAAGGGCGTGGATCAGGTCGCGGCGCGAATCTGCGAGCTGGGCGATGCTAACGGCGTACCGCGCCTGGAGGCAGCGCCGCTGGCCCGCGCACTCCACCGCTACGTCGATCTCGACGCCGAGATCCCGATGCCGCTCTATACCGCCGTCGCCGAGGTCATGGCCTGGGCCTTCCAGCTGCGACATTTCCATCGCGAAGGCGGTCTCCCACCACCGATGCCAGAGAATCTGCCGATCCCGGAGGCATTGCAGGTTCCAGCCGACACTTCGAGTCCTGAGACGCCGGCATGACGGCCTTGACCGCGCTGATCGAGAAACAGGCCTGGCTCAGCAATGTGCCGATGAAGGTGCTCGCTGGGCCGCTGCTCATCCTGCTGATTCTCGGCATGATGATCCTGCCGCTGCCGCCGTTCATCCTCGACCTGCTGTTCACCTTCAATATTGCCCTCGCCATCCTGGTGCTGCTAGTGAGCATGTTCACGCAGAAGCCGTTGGATTTCGCGGCTTTTCCGGCGGTGCTGCTGTTCACGACGCTGCTGCGACTATCCCTCAATGTTGCCTCGACCCGCGTCATCCTAATCGAGGGCCATCAGGGCGGCGATAGTGCTGGCAAGGTGATTCAAGCCTTTGGCGAGTTCCTGATCGGTGGCAACTTTGCCGTCGGCCTGGTCGTCTTTCTGATCCTGGTGATCATCAACTTCATGGTCATCACCAAGGGTGCCGGACGCATCGCCGAGGTTGGTGCGCGCTTCATGCTCGATGCCATGCCCGGTAAGCAGATGGCGATCGACGCCGACCTCAACGCCGGACTCATTGGCGAGGAGGATGCACGCAAGCGCCGGAGCGAGGTGGCACAGGAGGCGGATTTCTACGGTTCGATGGATGGTGCCAGTAAGTTCGTGCGCGGCGACGCAACCGCCGGTCTGGTGATCATGGTGATCAACATCATCGGCGGCCTGCTGATCGGCATGCTGCAGCACGACATGAGCTTTGGCGATGCCGCACGCACCTATACGCTGATGACCATTGGCGACGGTCTGGTGGCGCAGATCCCGGCCTTGGTGATCTCGACCGCGGCGGGCGTCACCGTCTCCCGCGTCAACACTGATCAGGATGTTGGTCAACAGATGATCAGCCAGCTGTTCATCAACCCGCAGGTGTTGATCCTGGCCGCCGTGGTGATGGGTCTGCTCGGCATGGTTCCGGGTATGCCCAACCTGGTGTTTTTGATCTTCACCAGCCTGCTCGGCGGTCTCGCCTGGTACCTGATCAAAGCGCGCCAACAACAGCTCATCGAGACTGCGGTGGCCGAGCCAGAGACCACCACTCAGGAGGCCCCCGAAGCGAGCTGGGACGATGTGCGCTTGGTCGACACCCTCGGACTCGAGGTCGGACACCGGCTCATTCCGCTGGTCGATCAGCGCCAGCAAGGCGAGCTGCTCGGTCGCATCAAGAGCGTGCGCAAGAAGTTTGCCCAAGATGTCGGCTTCCTCCCGCCGGTGGTGCATATCCGTGACAATCTGGAGCTCAGTCCCAATACCTATCTGGTCTCCCTCAAGGATGCCGAGATCGGCCGCTCCGAGGTCTTTCCCGGCAAATGGCTGGCGATTGATCCTGGACAGGTCTCCGGCAAGCTGGAAGGGACGCCAACCCAAGACCCAGCCTTTGGTCTGCCTGCAGTATGGATTGGCAGTGATCAGCGTGAGCACGCCCAGGTCTATGGCTACACCGTGGTCGACGCGAGCACGGTGGTGGCCACCCATCTGAACCACCTGCTGCACCGGCATGCCGCCGAGATGCTCGGACGCGCCGAGGTCCAGAGTCTCCTCGACAAGCTCGGGGAAGAGCAGAAGGGGCTGGTCGAAGAGGTGGTGCCCAAGCTGATCTCGCTGACGGCGTTCCAGCGCCTGTTGCAGAATCTGCTGGTTGAAGAGGTCCCGATTCGCGATCTGCGCAGCATCCTCGATACACTCGCCGAGCATGCCGCGCAGCAACAAGATCTTGCTGAGCTGACGGCCTCGGTCCGGATTGCGCTTGGGCGTGCCATCATCCAACAGTGGTTCCCGGGCGAGCAGGTACTGCGCGTGATCGGTCTGGATACCCAGCTCGAGCAGGTCTTATTGCAGGCCATGAACGGTAACGGGGCCTTGGAGCCAGGCTTGGCGGAGACCTTGATGCAACAGACCGAGCAAGCCCTGACACGACAGGAGGCGGCCGGCGACCCACCCGTCTTGGTGGTCCAGCACAGCTTGCGGGCGGTGCTCGCACGCTTCCTGCGCCGGCGCTTACGCCATCTGGTGGTGATGTCCCAAGCGGAGATCCCAGATGACCGTACACTGCGAGTGACCCAATTGATCGGAGGCAAGTAACGGCATGAGACGCAGCCCCTTGATGAGCGTCAATAGCCGGTCTATCCGAGCACCGGGCTTATCGCTCAAGGTGCGGGTGCAGAGGGCCTTGTTCAGGTTATGCTTGGCATTCAGCCTCATCAATAGCGCCGCAGCGGCAGGGAGCTGGGTCGCGAGCGCACCTTCGCTGCGGGTGACCATGGCCGAGCGCGAAACGCTCTCGGCGCCATTGAAGCCACCAGCTGGGCTCAGCGCCGGCGAGATCTACAGTGTGGCTTGGCGCTTCGAGGTACCCCCCGGTAACCGTTTACGAGGACGCCTATGTCAGGCCAATACCTGTGTGGTCATGGAACAGATGCGCGGTCAGAGCCGGGCGCTAGCAGGACTCCCTGCAACCGGGCCACTTCGGTTTCATTTCTCTCTGGCCCCAGACCAACCGCAGGCCGTCGTGGTGCGCGGGCTGCAGCTGATTGTCAATTACCTGTGACAGAGGGCCCAGCGGGCAAGGCAAGACCGGATGTACACTGCGAAAGGTAAGATCGACCAACACGAGCTGGTGACGCAGTATCTACCGCAGGTCCGCCGACAAGCACTCGCACTGCAAGTCAAGCTGCCACCCAGTATCGAGCTTGATGATCTGATCCAGGCCGGGACGCTCGGTCTGCTCGAGGCTCTCGGCCGTTTCGATGCCAGCCAGGGCGCGAGCTTCGCCACCTTTGCCAACCAACGGATACGTGGCGCCATGCTCGATGAGCTGCGCAGCCGGGATTGGCTCCCACGCAGCGTGCGCCGCCATGCCCGTGCCATGGACGAGGCTGTACACCAGCTAGAGCAGCGCTTTGGCCGCGCGCCGGAGGAGCACGAGATCGCCGCTGAGCTTCAGATGGACATCCAGGACTACCGTCAGCTCCTCATCGATACCAACAACGGTCAGTTTCTTCCCTTCGAGGAGCTGATTCAGGAAGGCGTTGAGCCGGGCGCGACAAACCGGCCACCTGATCCATCGTTAACAACCCTGTTGAATGATGAGCAGCGAGATAGGTTGGCTGCCAGTATCGATGCCCTGCCCGAGCGCGAAAAGTTGATGATGGCGCTCTACTACCAAGAAGAGCTCAACCTCAAGGAGATCGGTGCCGTACTCGGTGTCAGCGAGTCGCGCGTCTGTCAACTCCACAGCCAAGCGCTCAGCCGGCTCAGGGCGCGACTCCATGAAGCCCCGCCGGCCGGCCCTACCGTCTAGCCCTGCCCCCGTTGTACACTCATGAATCCGTCCACCGTCATTGGTATCCTTGCCAGCATCTTGCTGCTTGGCACTGTTCTCTTCTTCACCGCCGAGTCCCCCAACAGCTTTCTCAATCTTCCAGGCCTCGCCATTGTGCTAACGGGGACCATGGCAGCCACCTTTATCAGCTACCCGTTGCGCGAGGTGCTCAGGGTAGTTGGACTGGTCGGTGTCGTCTTCCGGCGTGAGAACACCTACACCCGCGACGACATCAAAGAGTTGGTGGACGTGGCGCGCCTTTGGTTCAGAGGCGATGTTCGCGCCGTGGAAGAGGCACTTGAGCAAACCCGCAACCCGTTCCTGCGCAGCGGTATTCAGTTGGTTATCGCCAATACCAAGGAGCAAGAGATCTTCGACCTGTTGAGCTGGCGTATCGCCCGTCTCAAGGCGCGCGAGCACGCCGAGGCACAGATCTTTCACACCATGGCAACCTATGCACCCGCCTTTGGCATGATCGGCACGCTGGTGGGGCTGGTGAACATGCTCGAGGTCATGGAGGCCGGCGACCTCGAGGTCATCGGGCCGCGCATGGCCGTTGCCCTGCTCACCACTTTTTATGGCATCCTGCTCGCTAACCTGGTGTTCAAGCCCTTCGCAGTAAAGCTCGAGCGGCGCACCGAGGAGCGGCTGATCGCGATGAATATGGTCCTTGAGGGAATCTCACTGATTACCAAACGCCGCCTCCCTTCGTTCATCGAAGAAACCCTGCATTCCTTTGCGGCCAGCTATCACGACGAGATTCGTGATCCTCGCAAGCCTGGCATCAGCACCCGCAGGAAGAGAGACTAAGATGCTCGAGCATGGTGATCGGCTGTCGATGCCAGAGACTAAGACCGGCGGCGATAGCGATGCCTGGTTGATGAGCTATCTCGATGTCCTGACCCTGCTCATCACCCTATTTGTTCTCCTCGTCTCAATGCTGGGCAAAAGCAGCTCTGAGAGTGCACAAGACTTAGGAGACGCCAGCACAAGAGCAGATCAGCAGATCGCCGTAGCCAATGCCGGCACTAGCGCCAGTACCGGCACCAGTGCAAGCGGAAGTGGAAACGGAACGCTCAGCAGTCGCGCCCAATCAGCCGCTCAGCAAGGCGGCAGCAGTGGCTCCACCGCGACCGGATCAGAGCGGGATCATGATGGACTGCGTCCACAACATGCAGGCATATTACCTCGCGATCCAAGCCAACAGAAGATCAATCAGCAGGCCTTCAGGGGCCTCGAGGGCGTCGATGGGGTGAGCATCGCAGAGGGGCAAGAAGGCATCACCCTGCGCATCGATGACAACCTGCTCTTTGCAAGCGGCGAAGCCAAGCTGACCGCAACCGGCAGGAATGTCATTGAGTCGTTGGTACCAACGCTAACATCTTTCGACGGGCAGATTTCGGTGGAGGGTCACACCGACAATATCCCAATCTCGACCGCACGCTTTCCATCCAACTGGGAGTTATCGACATCTCGTGCCATTGCCGTCTTGCGTCATCTGATTCAATCCGGCATTCCGGAAGCCAGATTGCGCGCCATCGGCTATGCTGATACACAGCCGTTAGACAGCAATGACAGCGCCGCTGGACGCGCCGTCAATCGTCGTGTCGAACTGCTGTTGAAGCAACGTCTGTGATCGATAACGATCCGACTAAGTTATAGAGTAGGCATCTCCATGCGTCTCAACCGTTTTCCGATCGGTGTCCGGATTATTGCTGGCTTCGTCGCCATGCTGTTGCTTGCTGTTGCCATCATCGTGCCTTATCTGTTGAATCGGCTTGGCGCTGTGATCGAGGAGGCCGAGCAACGCGAGCTGCGCTCGCTGCATGGCAATCTCGTTGCCGCCCTAGATGCCGAAGGCCGTCGCGGTAGCGCGATGAGCGCACTGATCGCGACAATCCCAGCCGTACAGCAGGCCTTTGCGGAACAGCAGCGCGAGCAGCTCGCTGAGCTTTTTGTTCCGGGCTTCAAGACCTTGCGGAAAGACTACGGCATTGCCCAGTTTCAGTTTCACCTGCCACCGGCAACCTCGTTTCTCCGCGTCCATCGTCCAGACAAGTTTGGCGATGACCTCAGCGAGATCCGCCAGACAGTGATCGAGACGAACCGCTCACAACAGCCGCTTTCCGGGCTGGAGCGTGGCGTGTTTGGCCTTGGCATCCGTAGTCTGACGCCAGTTCAATGGCAAGGGCAGCACGTCGGCTCATTGGAATTTGGCATGAGCTTCGGCCAGGATTTCTTCCAGCGATTTCATGACCAGTACGGCGCTGGTGCTGCCTTACGTCTTCCGGAGGGGAGCGGCTTCACGACCTTCGCCTCAACCATCGGAGATCAGCCTCTGCTGAGCGAACAGGCCCTAGCGGCAGCCCTCAATGGCGAGCAGCCGATTGAATACAGCAGCAGCGGCGACACCCCGCTCGCGGTCATGGGCGCGCTGATCAAGGATTTCTCTGGCGAGCCCGCCGGTGTGCTCGAGATCACCCTAGACCGTTCATCCTACATCGCACGCGCGGCGAACGCTCGCAACGCGGCCTTGTTTATCAGCGCGGTGACCTTGGGCATTGGCGTGCTGCTTGCGCTGCTCATCGCACGAACCATCACCCAGCCAATCAAACAGACGGCCGCAGCCATGGGCGATATTGCCGAAGGCGAAGGTGATTTGACGCGTCGCCTCGATGCCAGCGGTCGCGACGAGTTGAGCGAGCTTGCACGCCAGTTCAATGCCTTCGTCTTGCGGATGCAGTTGACACTGCAAGACGTGCGCGAGAGCGCGCGCGGCGTCTATCAAACGGCCGGCGCCATTGCCCAGAGCAGTCAGGAGCTTGCCAGTCGTAGCGATCAGGCTGCCGCCAATCTACAACAAACCTCGGCGGCGATGGAGGAGATCGCTGCTACCGTTGCTCACAGTGCTGAATCCGCCCATCAGGCAAGCGCCCTGTCTGCCTCGGCCAGCGACGCCGCTGAGCAGGGCTCGTCGGGGATGCAAGAGCTGCAAACGACGATGCAGGATATCGACCAGGCATCATCGCGGATCACAGACATCGTGACGCTGATCGACGGCATTGCCTTCCAAACCAATATCCTGGCACTAAACGCCTCCGTCGAGGCGGCTCGCGCCGGTGAGCATGGTCGCGGATTCGCGGTCGTCGCGCAGGAGGTGCGGACGCTTGCGGAACGCTCCCGTCAAGCGGCTCGCGAGATTCGCGATGTCACCGAACAATCGGTCAAGACGTCTCAGTTAGGGACGCACAAGGTTCAGCAGACGAGCGAATCGATGGGCACCATCATGCACAGCATTCAGAACGTCAATGATGTGCTTGAAGAGATCAGTGCCAGCACTCGGCAACAGAGCGCTGCCGTCGCTGAGGTCAACACCGCGGTCACCGAATTGGACACGGTCACGCAGCAAAACGCCGCTATGGTCAACCAGACGTCGTCGTCGGCGGCCCAGATGCGCACACTCGCAGAGCATCTCAACACCCTGATCGACGCCTTCGAGCTCGGCGCTGAGGCTCAAGACGCGCAGCAGGCAAGATCCCATTCGCACCCAGCCTTAGCGCAAAGCACAGCATTCTGAATGATGAGCGAAGACAGCCTGATCAACGAGATCCAAGATCTCAATCTGACCTATCTCTTGCTCGCGCAGCGTATGCTGCAGAGTGATCGGGCAAGCGCAATGTTTCGCCTCAAGATCAACGACGAAATGGCCGAGCTCCTCTTGTCGCTGAGTGCGCGTCAGCTCGCTAAACTATCCCGTACTAACCAGCTGCTTTGCCGCTTTGGCTACGAAGATGCCGAACAGCTTCGCATCCTGACGCATCAGCAACGCGAGCAAGACCTATCCGGCTTCCATTCGTCACTGCTGATGGCGTCCCAGCCGCCGCACAACAAGCCCGATGAGACGGGGAATTGAGCCATGTCAGCGAAGAGTCCGGTCACTGAAATGCATCAGGTACAGCTCGCCATCGAGCTGATCGAGCTTGGCGCTCGCCTGCAAGTCCTTGAAACCGAGACCGACCTGAGCCGTACCTGCCTGACAAAGCTGTACAAAGAGCTGCGCGGCAAGTCGCCACCTAAGGGCATGCTCCCCTTTTCCACCGATTGGTTCATTACCTGGCTGCCAAACATCCATGCATCACTCTTCATCAATATCCACCAACGCCTCCAAGAAGACTGTGGCTGCGACCGCATCGACGCCTTTGTGCGCGCCTTCCGTTTGTATCAGGAACAGGTACAGATTAGCGATCAGGAAACGGTGCTTGGCCTCACTCGCGCTTGGACGCTGATGCGATTCTTCGAGAATGATCTGCTACAGTTGAAAGGTTGCACACGTTGCGGTGGTCAGTTTGTTATTCATGCCTATGCACCCGTTCATGACTATGTCTGCGGAATTTGTCACCCACCGTCTCGGGCCGGCAAGACTATGCGTCGCGCTGCTGCCCTGTCAGCGCTGGCAGCAACTGGGGATAGAAAACAGGGCTGAGCAAGATGCCCCAGCACCTTGCACAAGCGCGAGCCATGCTGCGCTATGGGTTGCGTCGGGCCGGCGGCAACGTCCAAGACGCCCGCCGCTGATCATGGCGGCTCAGCGCCGTATGGGCACTCAGTGACTGACTGGACAAACTCCAGCCGATCGTTCGGAAGCAGGAAACGCGGATGGATATCACCGATTTCTACGATACCTTTTTCGAGGAAGCCGAAGAACTGCTCGCAGATATGGAGCGGTATCTTCTCGAGCTCGATCTCGAGGAGCCCGACCCCGAGCAGCTTAACGCCATCTTCCGAACCGTTCACTCGATCAAGGGTGGCGCCGGAACCTTTGGCTTCGAGGTGCTGCAAAACACCACGCACCTATTCGAGAACCTGCTCGATCATGCCCGGCACGGTGAGCTCAACCTCCGTCGGGATATTGTCGACATCTTTCTGGAAACCAAGGATATGCTGAACGATCAGCTAAACGCCTATCGCAACGGCGAAGAGCCTGACCAAGAAGCCTTCGAGCGCATCTGCAAGACCCTACAGCAGCTCGCCCTAGAGGAGATCAAGAGCCAGAATGATAGCGCTTCTAGCCAGGCCGTCGACGAGGCTCAGGCACAAACAGCGCATGCAGCCGCTGAGCCAGTCGCCGACAACGCCCAGGAAGCGGCGCCATCCTTGCTGATCGCGCTACTAGGGGTGAGTGAAGAGAATCGTGCGCTGCTCGTCGAGGAGCTCGAGCAATTCGGAAAAATCATCGCACAATCAGGTGACAGGACTCGCTACGAGGTCGAGCTCGCAACAACGACGAGCGCAGCTGACATTGAGTCAGTCATGTGCTTCATCATCGAGCCAGAGCAGATCGAGACGCGAACCGCAGACACCCCAGCGACGACAGCACAAGCAGCCCCATCCGAGGCGGCCGAGCCGCCTGCCGAATCGCCGTCCACTGCGGCCGCTGAGCCGCCGCCGCCGAGCGCACCTGCCTCAGCCGCATCCACATCGACCGAGCCCAAGCAGCCGCAAAAGCCGGCGGCGAAGCCTGCAGCCAAGGCAAAAGGTGGCGCTGAATCTTCGTCGATCCGTGTCTCGGTGGAGAAGGTTGATCAGATCATCAACCTTGTTGGCGAGCTGATCATCACTCAGTCGATGCTCGATCAGACCGTCAGTCAGATGGACGGCATCAGTAATGGCTCGTTGGTCAACGGCATGAGCCTATTGCAGCGCAATGCGCGCGATCTGCAGGAAGCGGTGATGTCGATTCGCATGATTCCGATGGATTTTGTCTTCAGTCGATTCCCGCGCGTAGTCCGCGAAACATCAGCCAAACTGGGCAAAGAGATCGATCTCTACACCGAGGGCGAGTCAACCGAGCTCGATAAGAGCCTGACTGAGCGCATCATCGATCCACTCACCCATCTGGTACGCAACAGCCTTGACCACGGGATTGAGCCACCCGACGAGCGCGAGGCTGCAGGCAAGCCACGCCGAGGCAAGCTCACACTGTCTGCCCGGCATCAGGGTGGCAACATCATCATCGAGGTGAGTGACGACGGGGCCGGGCTGAATCGCGACAAGCTGCTCACTAAGGCACGTGAGAATGGTCTCAGCGTCTCGGATGGCATGGCCGACGACGAGGTCTGGCAGCTGATCTTCGCCGCCGGCTTCTCGACCGCGAAGGAGGTCACAGACGTCTCTGGCCGCGGCGTTGGGATGGACGTTGTCAAGCGCAACATCCAGGGCCTCGGTGGCCATGTGCAGATCATGTCAACCGCAGGCCAGGGCACGACCATTCGTATCGTCCTACCCCTCACCTTGGCGATTCTCGACGGCATGTCGATCAAGGTTGGTAAAGAGGTCTTCATCCTGCCCTTGTCGACCGTTTTACAATCCTTGCAGCCGACCAAGGCCGACCTCTATGAGATGGCCGGTGACGACCTTGTGCTGCGAATGCGCGATGAATACCTCCCCGTCATCGCTGTGCATGACGCACTCGACGTGGCAGGTGCTCAAACTGATCCACTGCGTTCCATTGCCGTCATCGTCCAAGGCGAGGGACGCCGTTATGCACTCCTCGTCGACGAGCTCATCGGCCAACAGCAGGTGGTCGTGAAGAACCTCGAGACAAATTATCGCAAGGTGCCTGGAGTCTCAGCGGCAACCATCCTCGGGGATGGCAGCGTGGCGCTGATTCTCGATATCGCCGGACTCCATAATTTGAGTCTGGGCAAAAAGGAAGCCAATCAGCCACGCCATGACGCACCCGCCCCCCCCCTGCTTTCACCAACGGAGGTTGACCTTTCATGAATCGCCAAAGCACCGAGGCCGCCCTAGCCGCATCCGAAGGCGAGAATCAACAATTTTTGGTGTTCTCCCTCGGTGAGGAAGAGTATGCGATCGACATCCTCAAGGTTCAGGAGATTCTCGGTTATGAGAATGTCACCCGTATCGCGAATGCCCCCGAGTTCATCAAAGGGGTTACCAATCTACGCGGCGTCATCGTGCCAATCGTCGATCTGCGGATCAAGTTTAAGCTCGACAAGGTCGAGTACGGCGGTCAGACCGTGGTGATTGTAGTCAATGTCTCCGACCGCATCGTCGGCATCGTGGTTGATGGTGTCTCAGACGTCATGACCCTGACCCCTGATCAAATTAAGCCCGCCCCTGAGCTCGGGATGAGTCTGTCTTCTGACTTCCTGAAAGGCCTCGGCAGCTTGGAGAAGCGCATGCTGGTCTTGGTCGATATCGACAAGCTGCTAACGAGCAAGGAAATGGCCCTCGTCGAGCAGGTCGAGCAGATCGCCGAGTAACGCTGCGCTAGGGCGCCAACCATGGAGCGTCAACCCTGGCCAAGAACCTTGGCTGGGTCCACCAGAGGCTGGCGCTAGGCATTGGCGGATAGCAGATGACGATGCGAACGAGTTGGGCACTGGTGGTTGGCACCTTTTTGGTGTTGATCCTCGGGCTTGGCGCGCTCGGCTTTTTCGTGCTTGACCAGGCCGAGAGCATCATCAGCCTGCTGGCCAAACAGACTGGCGACTTCGGCGCGGAAAAACAACAGCTGTTTCGTGCGCTCGCACATGAGAGCCGCATCATCATCATCAGCCTGCTTGCAATCGCGCTGCTGACCGCTGGAGCTGTGCTTTGGGGACTCAGCGTGCATGTCTTGAGGCCGCTGCAGAAGGTGGTCGCTGGCTTTGACGCCATGGCCTATGGTGACCTTTCTGTACCGCTTGAGCGTTTTGGCCGTAATGAGCTTGGCCAGCTCAGCGCCGCAGTCAGAGCCCTACAGCAGCGCTTGTCGCAGACCCTCGCTCTGGTGCGCTTGAGTACGGATGCCGTTTATCGTGGTGCTCAGCATATCGCAAGCGGCAACAATGATTTCTCGGTGCGAGCCCAGCAGCAGGTCGTTAAGCTAAAACAGACCGCGTCGCAAATGGCCGCACTATCGGCCAGGGTGAAGCAGCATGCGGACCATGCGCGCCAAGCCCGCCATATCACAGAAAGCGCTGCCCGAGCGACCAGCAATGGCAGCGACTCAGTTGTCGCACTGGTTGCTACCATGATGGAGATCAGCCAGGAGGTCCACCGAATCGCCGATGCCGTCGCGCTGATCGATACCATCGCTTCTCAGGCCAACCGCCTCGCACTGCTTGCCTCGGTTGAAGCGGCTCAGGCAGGTGAGCGTGGTCAAGGCTTTCGCGTCGTCGCTGCTGAGGTGATGGGGCTATCGCGGCATAGCTCAGACACAGCGCAAGAGATCCGAGCGCTCATCGATGCCTCAGCAACCGCCGTCAAACTTGGTCTTGAGCAAGCGGATCAGGCGGGACGATCTATCGATGACATCGTCTGCGCCGTCAAGCAAGTCAACAACTTAATGGACGGCATCACCTCAAGCTCGAGAGATCAGAGCCAGGGAATCGAACAGATCAATCGCGCCATTGCCCAGATGGATCAAGTGACGCAGCGCAATGCGGATCTGGTGCGGCAAGACGCAAAAGCCGCCGATCAGGTCGAAGCCGAGGCGGCACAACTCAAAAAGGCCGTATCGGTCTTCAAGCTCACGCCAGAGGTCGAGGCACGCTTGGTGACTAATCGGTACGACAAGGCCGCCGAGTGGATGCAAACACTGACCCCAGAGGACATCGATAAGGCCTTGCGGACCAAGGCAAAGCGACGGCGCGCCGCTTGATGCGCCTGGCTAGGCGCGCCCATCGGCAATCTGCCGGACCCACACCAAAAGCTCAGCGATGACCTGGTAAAGGTTTGGAGGAATCTGTTCGTCGAGATTCAGATTCATCAGCAGTGCGACCAGCTCAGGCGCATCATGGACATAGATACCTTGGCGCTCCGCCTCCTCGATGATCCGCTCAGCGATCTCACCATAGCCCTTAGCCACAACGCGAGGCGCATCATCCCCATCATGGTAAGCAAGGGCGACGGCGCGGCGCCGGTCGTCTGGTAACGGCTCGCTCATCTGGGCGGCTCTACCACCGGTAGGTCGTGGTGCAGACGGATGCGAACCTCCTCGAGGTCAAGGGCTTCAAGCCGCGACTTGAGCTGCTCTACCCCTTCGGCGAGTACCAGCCGAACATCCGGATCACTGGCTGCTAGCTCCAGTTCCAAACGGGTCTCCCGTAGCCAGAGCTTAACCCCAACCTCGCCAAGACCAGCCACCTGCAAGGTCATGCTCGATTGCCATTCGTTAGCGCCGGAGTCGTCTTGCCCTGGCTCCTCCTCATCGGAGGCTCCTCGCTCATCGCGTCTACTCGGCGGCTGGATCATCAGCGCCATAAAGATCCCAGACCAGACATCACCTTCCCAGCGCAGCACGGGCGCTGCCAGTAGCTCAAGCTGATGACGAACCAACCCTTGCAAGCTTTCATGAATGACTTCGCCACGCTGCAGACGTGTCGATTGGGTGGCAAGCTGCTCTGCATTGACGACCTGCTGCTGTAGCGCAGCGCTATTTTCCCGCGCCTCGGCGCCAACAGGCCCGCTCGCGATGGCCCCCCCGGGGGTCGATGGCTGCTGCGCTGAGGCCAAGATTGCCCCAGTTCCAGTGGTTGGTCCTAACCCGGCAGAGCCGATGCCGCCGCCGGCCCCGGCTGCCGTAGGCAGCGCTGTCTGCGCCCCTTGAGCCTGACCTAAGACCACCTCCCCACCCCGCGACAGGCCAAGCAAGAAGGCAGGTAGGCTCGAACGGAGTGGCGTCGGCGGCAGCGAGGTCAAGGCTGCTGGCGTAAAGGTCAAGGGGCGCCACATCTGCGGCTCGCGCTGCAACTGCTCACGCGACAAATCGCCGCGAAACCAACGCGAAAGATGCGACTCGTAGAACAGGCCGCTGTCGCGCACTGAGGTCTGCAAACGGTCTGCTACCTGGGTTGGCGCTGGATGCTCGCTGGTCGGAAACAGCGGCTGCGCCATGCGCACTGCGGATGATGAGGCCGGAAAACGCAGCAACACATCTGCAATCGATCGTGCGGAAGGGGTAAAGCTTGTCTGCGTGGAAGCCGGTGGCGTCTTCTCACCAGCAGGCTGCCGCCCCTGGATGGCACGCTCGTCCTGGGGCGCTCGCAAGGCCTCCCGAACTGGAACGTTGGTTCGTGCATCAAGCCGCGAATCGCTGCGGACTGCGGAAGGGGTGTCGGTAGCCGTCATCGGCTTGACCGGCTGGTTGAGATCACGGGGTAGCGGAGTCTCCACCCGTTTTCCCAACACCTGATGCATCAGGGTATCAATCAGGCTGTTGATGCCACTCACGTCGAGCTAAAGCGCTGAGCGGCCTCGATGACCTCCGAGGTCCCCTGGTAGTAGCTGTAGGTCCGAGACAAGGCGAGCTGCTGTCTCGAGCCGTGAATCATCTGCGTGAGCTCGCGCCGCCGGTCCATCAGCCGTTGGCGAATCTCTTGATCTCGCTCCAGCAGTTGTTTGAGTAGCTCGGCCTTACGCCGGATCGCCCATTGATCGAGCACCATCTGATCATCATCAAAGCGGTGCAGCATCTCGACTTCCGCAAGATAACTACTTTGCAGTTCGATGAGTGCCTCCCAATCAGCCGCACAGGCAAGCTCGAGCATCTTTTCGGAGCACTCCAGCAGCCTCTCGTAAGCATTCAACAGCACTTGCTGATGAGTTAGGGACTCCATTGGCGAATTCCGAGTCAGAGAGGCGACCATGCTCGTTCAGGCAGCAGCGGTCTGCGCCTGCTCGCCGATCTCACGCCAAGCTGCTGCCACGTCTTCGAGCAGCGTCTCGGCCTCATTCAGGCTCTTCTCGTCATTATGTAGATTAGCCGCGAGCAGCAACCGCGCAATATAGTCATAGAGCGATGCCAGACGTTCCGCGATCTCCCCACCGCGTTCTGCATCTAAGGCCGCGGCAAGGCCATTATTAATGATATCAAGGGCCTTGGAGATCGCCTTGCCTTTCTCGGCAATGTTACCGCCCTGCATGTGGATTCGAGCCGCCCGAATCGATGCCAGTGCGCCATCAAAGAGCATCACAATCAATTGGTGTGGACTCGCCGACATCACACCGCTCTCCACACCGACTCGGGCATAGGCCCCGGCACCTCGGCCATAGGCCGCTGGTCCTCGCATCACATTCATGGTATTGGCTCCCCTATCTGTCGAGCTGTTGATTGCAGACTACAGTGATTGCAGACTACAGGCGTCTTCAATCGCGGTTAAGCATCGAGCTTAAGTTATCAAACTGTTGCGTCAGGTAAGCGCTGGTCTGATTCATCTGCGCGATCATCGAGTCGAGCTGCCCGAACTGCACCCGATACCGCTCGATCTCGCGCTCAATCGAGAGTTCCATGCGCGCAGCACGCTCATCAAGGCTCGTAATCCGAGATTCTACACCGTCCCTCGCGTTTTCAAGCAGCCCACCATCATCGAGCACCTGGCTCAGCACTGCACTCAATCCGCCGGCAAAGCCCCCATCTTCGCTTTCACCCGCGAAAAAGTCGGTCAAGGCCTGGCGATTATTGACTAAGGCATCGTCGAGACGGTCTTCGTCGAGTTCAAGCGTCCCATCAAGCTGCAGACTGATCCCAATATCAGAGAGGGTGCTGAAATCGCCACCCGAGATCGTGCCGCCAACAGCACCGCGTAACCGTGACTCGATGCTGCGCAGGGTACTATCGCCAAGCAGCTCGCCAGCGGCGCCTGTCTCAGCACTAAAGCTGGTCAGATTCCCAGTCGTCTCTTTTAGTGCGTTATAGGCACTGACAAACTGGGTCACAGCGTCACGCACCGCGAAATTATTGCGCTCGACAACCACCGTCGAATTAGCGGATTCGCCTTCTTCGACAAGATTGAGCGTCACCCCCTGAATGGCGCCTTCGACCTGGTTGCTCTGGCTGCTGATCGCGATGCCGTTGACGCTCAAAGCCGCATCTTTGGGATCGACGGTTTGCTGCATGCCAGCGTACTCTGGCGCATAGCCATCTACTGGCTCCACTTCAAAGCTCAAGCGCTCATCGCCACCGTCAAAGGTGATCGACTGAATTGCGGCATTGGTGCCTGTCTCGGTCGCCGAGAGCACGAGACGGTAAGGGTTGGATGCATCACCATCATTGACGATTGAGGCCATCACCGCGGAGCCAGCCGCATTGATACTGTCGCGGATGTCCTCGAGGCTATCACCTTCCTCAACGGTGATGCTGAGCGGATCACCATCGCCGGCTTGGATACTCATGGTCCCGGCGGAGAAGGTTTCCCCCTCGGCAAAGCCACCGGTGGCGATACTCTGCGCGCGCGCCAGCGTCGTCACGCTCACATCGTAACGTCCCGGCAGGGCCTCAGTGCTGGCAGCCGAGGTCACCCCGGTACCCGTCACATTGCTAGAAACACGCTCAAACAGCTCGCTATCGTTGAGCGTATCTGAGGCCGATTGCAGCGCAGAGAGCGCTCCTTGCAGCGTACCGTAAGCCGAAAGCTTGGATTCCTGAGCCTCTTTCTGCTGAGTAATGGGCTCGAGACGACCTTGCTCAGCTTCGCGAAGCTGATCAAGCAGCCCGTTGAGATCAAGCCCCGAGCCGATACCGAGCGAGGTAATAGTTGACATGACGGCTCCTGATTTCGAGTCCAGAGAGCTTGCCTAGCTAGCCACTAAGGCTGACCAAGACGCCCGCCCCTGCGAGCTGCTCCGTCCTATAGGTTAGTAGAATTATCGGCAGCCGGCAGCGGGACTTTAGGGACTGAGGCTCAAAACGGCACCACAACCTCCTCTAAGGGCTTGCCAAGGTGCAGCACCGCTTTGTCGCGCAACACCTCGCCGAGCCCGTCATCGGGTGGCTTAGCCGCATCCGTCAACTGCACCTGCAGCGGCTGGCCTTTGGTATCAAGCCGCTGAATCCAAGCAAGCTGTCCCGTCTCAAAACGGACCAAGGAGCCAATCGGTAGACGTCCGAAGACGTTGATATAGCGTTGCAGCCAGCGCCGATCGAAGCGTTTGGGCTGCCCTAACAGCTGCGCATAGATTTGGCCGATACTCCAGGCTGGCCGATCAGGTCGATCCCAACGCATCGCATTGATAACATCGACAACCATCGCCAGCCGTGACAGCTCGCCCAACTGATCGCCGCTGAGTCCAAGTGGATAGCCACTGCCATCGAGCCGCTCATTGATCTCCATGACGACGCTCTTCAGCACAGTCCGCGACAACCACTGGCAATTCTCAAAGCTTGGCTTGAACTGTGCGACATGGGTGTGCAATAGGGCGCGCTGCTCTGCATCGAGCTGAGGTGCGCTGCGGATGCTGTCAGGCAGAAATGCCTTGCCGAAATCGTGCACCATGGCACAGGCGACCACGGCCTTACAGGCATCGCGCGGCATCTTGCTGAGCGCAGCTAGGTCTAGCAGTTGCACCGCCACCGCCAGGCAGTGTCGGACCAGGCCGGCTTCTTGCGCGAGGCAGCGAGCGGCAAACAGCAGCGCTTCGCGATCCTCCTCATAGAGCAGTAGTAGCCGGTCTGCATGGCGCGATAGCTGAACCGAGTCTAGCTTGGGGTCAGATGGAAGCTCCAGCAGTTGGGCGTCCAAATAGCCTGCCACGCGCGCGAGCCGTTTGGTCATCGGCGTGGCATAGCGCTGCACATTACGACGTGCCACTGGCGGTGGGGCCTTAGGGTCAGTCTGGAACAACAACGACCGCAGCAGCCCCTCACTACCGCCCGCTGACTGCCGCGCCGATTCGCGCTCAATCTCGCGCACCAGGAGCCACAACTGGCGCTCCTCCTCAACGGTCGGCGTGATGAACTGGAAGCCCACGCAGATCACTTGACGCTCAAGATCGGTATTGTAGTGCCTCGCAGTCCCTTGAATGACAAAACGCGTCCCATCCGGAAAGCAGAGTTCGATCTCGAGCGGCTGAGACGAGGCCAACATGTTCGCGCTCGAGGTCGGCATTTCGACCATGCAGCCGTCGAGTGACAGATTCTTCAGATCTCCTTGGGAGGTCGCAGCGTCTTTCAGGTCACGGATGATGGCACCCACCTCCATGCCGAGCCGAAGCTTGGCACGGAAGAACTGCCGACGCTGCAAGACCTCCAGATAAAAGGGATAATCGCAGCGGCAGCGCAAGCGTCCCTGCTGATTCTGACAGGACTTGATGATCAGCACCGGGGTGCGCAGCATCACTCCCTGCGTCTCGCCAATCAGCCGAAATGGCCGTCCACGCTTGAGCGGTCCCGCCAATTCGCGGATCGCACTGATATCAAGCAGCAGATGATCGCCAAACAGCTGCTCGGCAACCAAGACTGGAAGTGCCTTGCCGTCACCCTCCTCCAGCACCAGCGATGCCCCTCCAGGCTCGCTTAGCTGGCCCAGCAAGGACTCGATCTCGGACGGCTTCTGGACTCGCGTATAGCCATCCTGCGGTTCTTTCATGCCCTATCCTAATCCTGCTACTGACGGTGGCTTAAGTGCCACATCAGCGTAAGCGCTCGATCGTCTCGAACTGCCCCGCCGGCGAAAAGCGCAGCCGGAAGATGCCATGCACGCCATCAGGGGTCACCACCCGCCGTAGCGCAGTCGCAGGAAAGACGACCCGCCGCCCATCAAGACTACGGGTATACACCTGCTCGGCCCGGCCTTCATAGTGGCTCAGACAGGCCTCGGCGGAAAGCTCGATGATGACATCGACGCTTGGCATCTTAGCTGTGTGTTCTGTGTCGGCAAGAAAGATCATCTTCCAGCATGCAGATGATAGTCTGCCTCAGCTGCCAGTGCGAAATGCATCGACCGCTTGATCTACGTCAGGCTGTTTAGTTCAAGCGCGCCCCGGTATGAACGATGATTGTAGGGGAAACCTCCACCCCTTAGGAGGAGGACTGCAAGCTGCATTGTCCGGGAGTAAAGAGTGCTATGAAACTGACGATCAAGAGCCGCTTGGCCTTGCTGATTATCATCCTCCTTGCGTTGCTGCTGATCGTCGGTGGCCTTGACCTCAACGGCATGCAATCCTCGAACCGTGCCCTGGCCGGTGTCTACGAGCAGAACCTCACACGCTCACAGGATCTCGCCCGTATCGATGCGCTGGTCCGCAACATCATGATGCAGCTTTTCCTGGCCTCACAGCATGCCCCCAACATCGCGGTCAGCGCACTCCATGATCATCCCGTTTCGATGCATTCCGACATTATCAAGGATAACGAGACCGAGCTGACTGGCATCTGGAGCAGCTACCGGGAGGCCGTCAACAGCGCCGAAGGCGAAGCCCTCGCCGAGCAGCTCGACGGACTCTACCAAAAACTCATCTATAACGCCGTGGACCCGGCCTTGGAGCTGTACCTCGTTGGCGAGTACCCGGGTGCAGATTTTGTCGTCTTTATCGAAGGTTTACCGGTCTATGAGGAACTCAGCGCAACCTTAACCCAGATGATCGAGCTAGAGCACCAGACCGCCCTGGCCGTCTTCCAGAATGCCGAGGCCAATGCGCTGTTCATGCGCAACCTGATGATCGGCGCTGTGGTCATAGCGATTCTGCTTGGCGCCCTGCTCGGCTGGCAGATCATCGCACGCATCACCCGACCGCTTGCGAACGCACGGCAAGTCTTCGTCGAGATGTCTCGCGGCAACCTGACGAATCGCATCGATATGCGTGGCCGGGATGAGGTCGGCGAGATGATGTTATCGCTAGCCGATACCCAAGATAAGCTGAGAGACCTGATCATCAACATCGTCAGCTCGGTTGAGTCGATATCCACCGCCGCCACTCAGATCTCGACTGGCAATACTGACCTCTCCCAGCGCACCGAAGAGCAGGCATCTAGCCTGCAACAGACCGCCAGTAGCATGGAGCAAGTCGCCTCAACGGTGAAGCACAATACGGACAATACGGCGCAGGCCAATCAGCTCGCAAGTCAGGCAAACACCTCGGCCGGTACAGGAGGTGAGAAGGCCAAACAGGCGGTTGGCAAGATGCACGAGCTGACGGAAAGCTCGGAAAAGATCAGCGGTATCATTTCCCTGATTGATGGCATTGCCTTCCAGACCAATATCCTGGCCCTCAATGCCTCGGTCGAGGCAGCGCGGGCCGGTGAGCAAGGCCGTGGCTTTGCCGTTGTTGCTCAGGAAGTGCGCAACCTCGCGCAACGTTCGGCCGATGCCGCCAAGCAGATCCAAGAGCTGATTGCACTGAATGGCGAGGTTGTCCAGGAGGGTCGCGTGCTCGTCGAGGCGGTTGGCGACTCGATGAGCGAGATCGTCACCCACAGCGCGAAGGTCTCAGAGCTGATGGATGAGGTCAATCGGGCATCTAACGAACAGACCATGGCGATCGATCAGGTGAGCGTTGCCATCAGCCAAATGGACGAGGTGACGCAACAAAACGCCGCCTTGGTCGAGCAAACGGCGACCGCTTCGGCGTCTCTCGAAGAGCAGTCCAGAGAGCTTGCGGATGCGGTATCCTTCTTTAATGTTGGTAAGACGGCAGCCACGGCTCCTAGGGCCGCACTTCCCGCGGCCAAAACCAGCTCCACAGGGGAGTCGGTCAAGCCCGCTGCCTTGGCGCCTCCGCGGCAGCCAAAGCCGGCTCCCAAGCCGCAGCTCGAGCCCGCTGTCCATAATGAAGATGACTGGGAAAGCTTTTGATGACCTGACCAACACTCAGGTTCTCAATCTGCATTGAGGATCAAACAGTGATCACAACCTCCGCTGTCAGCCCTATCCCTCTGCTCACCACTGCCGGGAGTACGGCTAACGGCAGCGGAATGGCCGCGGCAGCGGCCTGGCGCACGAGCGTTGAGGCCGCCAAAGGCCAGACAAGCCAAGGCCAGCCAGTGCGGCCGACTGGAGGAGGCGAGCCCAGCCCGAGTCAGTCAGTCCGACCAACTGAGGACGAAGCCCCTGCCCGCGTCACTGCAGGTGACAGCGCCAGTAAGCCACAAAACAACGCCCTCGCGGAGCAGCTCTCACCGCAAGAGCTGCGTTTGCTCGATCAGCTCAAACAGACCGATCGCGAGGTGCGCCAGCATGAGCTTGCCCATCAGATTGCCGGCGGCGCCTATACCGGTGGGGCACAGTTCCAGTATGAGATCGGCCCTGATGGCCAGCGTTACGCCGTCGCGGGCGAGGTATCGGTTGACTACGGACCAGTCACGGGCGACCCCCGAGCCACGATCGAGAAGATGAATGTCGTCATCAGTGCCGCCTTAGCGCCTGCCGAGCCCTCACCAACCGACTATCAAGTCGCTGCACGCGCACGCCAATACTTGCTCATGGCCCAGCTCGAGCTGAGCCAACAGCAAACAGAAGCGGCCAATCTTGTTGGCGAAGGCGGTGCCGCCGCGAATGATGATGATGCGGCAGAATCCAGCCTCCGGGATCTGCGCGTCGAAGAATACAGCCGCATTGCGGCGACCACGGGCACCGGCAGTGAGTCCGCACAGGCGAGCTTACGCAGTGTCGCCTAACACAGATCACTAACCACTAACCACTAACTGATCAATCCGCATCAGGGTGCAGTGCACCAAGCATCTCGTCGGTCACCGGATTGTGCTCGACGTCTAAGATGCTCCCGCCAAGATCGGCGACCCGTCGGGTAAAGCCGATCATCGTCTCTGGGCTGCGTGACAAGCTGCGCGAGTTGATAAACTTGATCAGGATCGATACACCCTGCACGGGCGGATGCTCATTGTCACTCTGATGCAGTGGCGGCAGGGTGCCTGGTGAGGAGGCATTGGCGACGGTCAGCGGATAGCCTTCTGGTCCCGGTGGAATGTGATAGATGCCGAGTGCTGCTTCATAGAATGCCTTTGTCTCTTGCAGTAACTGCCCGAGGGCTCGATTCGTTTCCGGCCCTGGCTCATCAAACACGACGAAGAGATAGCGCTGCGTCTTGTCTACGCCCTTCTTTTTGTGTAAGGCGCGCTTGCCCGGGCCATCGGATTGGGTCTGCCCCAGGCTCGCTGACTCAGCCGACTCTCCCGCCTTGGCATTCTCGTCTTCATCGCCGCGCTTAACCACAGAAAAGTAGAAGATGGCCAGTGCGATCAGCCCCAATACTAAGGCTGCGGCAGCTAACAGGATGGCAAGGCTCGTTTCAGTCATCACTTCCTCCTCCCCAGATACACTATTGTTGCAGAAACAAGCCCTTTCTTCCATTCAAGTCCACTCGCCACAACGAAGCCCGGTGCAAGCCATGGTTGCCTCCGATGCAGCGCGCTAATCGATCTGCGGACAGCATCAACAAGCCATGGCCCGACGACAGAGTCATCTGTTGCCCTGCCCCTTGGCGAGTCCATGCACTCAGGCTGCTGGCCGCAGCGGATGAGCCGAGCGGCCTCGCCGAATTGGTCGAAGCCATCAACAGTTTAGCTGATCAGCCGGAGCCGGACTGGCAGGGGCTCATGATCGTCCCCGGTCCCATCGGCCCTGCAGCGGCGATCTGGGTGCAGCCTCAGCCAGGCAACACAGCGCGGCTATGGCTGCCAGTTGATAGCTCACAGTGGGGAGCAATGCTCTTGCATGGCGCTCGATGCTGGGCAGCCAGTCAGGGCTTTAATCTGGTCCAGGCGGTGATCGATACGATAGATACGGATGCAGCCTTGTTACTGCGCGACAACGGCTTCCCGCCCCTGGTCGACCTGCGCTATCTCCAGGCGCAAATTGGGCGAGAGCAGCCGGAAAAGGAGACAACATCGGCAGCCGAGCTGCGCTTTGAGTCCATCGGCCAATTACCTTCGCCACGGCTGGAGTCGATCCTGTCAAAGATCCAGGACAGTTCGTTGGACTGCCCCGGCCTGAGCGATGTGCTATCACCTTGGCAAGCGATCGAGGGCTTCCGCCACCAAGGACAGTACAGCCCCGAGCATTGGTGCATCCTACGCTACAGAGCAGAGGATGCAGGCCTATTGTTAATGGCACCACATCCACAAACCAGCTGCTGGGAGCTAATCTATATGGGAGTAACACCAGGCTGGCGTGGCCATGGCCTGGGGCGGCAGTTGGTCATCGAGGCCCTGAGCCGGGCGGCCTGTCACGGCGCCGAGCGACTGCTCCTTTCCGTGGATACCCGCAATCATCTAGCCCTTCGGCTCTACCAACAGCTGGGCTTTCACGACTATGCTAAGCGCAGTCTCTATGCCTGGATTGCGCCAAAGACAGACCCGTCTTGCTGATCGGTCTTGCCGATCGGTCTTGCCGATCGGTCTTGCCGATCCGTTTTACCCATCAATCTTGCTGGCGAGGTCCACCCCGCTCGACCGCATGCAGCTCGGCACTGCGATCACTGTCGAGATTGGCATCCAGGTATCCCGAGATGGTCGGCAGTGCGATCTCCCAACCGCTGGTATCATCAAGCTCAACGCTGCCATGCACCATACTAAAGTCAAGAACGTGGCCGCCGTGAGCACGATCCGCGGAGAGGAAATGCAGATGGAACCCAGGCACGTTGATCCCCTCGACGAAACTGGGGCACCAAAAGCCGACCAAGGTGCCATCGATGTCCCGCTGCTCAAACAACAGTTGCTCGCGCGTGACCTCCGCGAGCGGCGCATAGGGCTTCTGTTGACGCGGCACGCTGCGATAGCGGATCTGCGCAAAGCGAGCCTCGGCCTTGATCGCGTAGATCATATTGCGGCTCGGAAAGCGTTGCTCGAGCTGTGCTTTGAAAGCCTCGAAATCGACCGGATCACTGAACGCAAACACCTGATCTGGCGCAAACCAGGTCACCGCCATGAAGGGCGTTCCGGTCTCGGCCGGCATGCGTCTGATCTGCCCATCGCTCGCGGCCTGATAGACCACCCCATCAAGCGCGATCAACTCACCGTCTAGGGCATCAAAGGTGCCAATACCGAAATCGCCCTGCTTGAGCAGATCGCCCAGGCTGGCGGCGCTGTCATAGACACCAGCGAGCAGGGCATCGATGGTCGAGACCTGGTAGAGCACCTCATCGCGGCGCTCCTCGGCCAACAGACTGCCGGTGAGCAGCATGCAGAGCAAGGCGCCAATGCTGCGAGACCGAAGGCATAGGGACGATTTCTTTGGTTGCATGAGTGTCTTGCGTTGCATGAGTGTCTTAGCTTGGTTGATGGTCCCAGAGACTCAAGTGGTCCCAGCGACCCGGGAAATGGCCAATGCTCCTAGCCTTACTAACCCGAATGTTTCACGCGAAGCCGCGAAGTCGCGAAGAAGACGAAGAACACGAAGAAGACGGATCTTGCGGCCAACAGTTGACCTGAGTGCCTGTTTGTCGCAAACGATCCGTCAGGTCACAAAAACCTGTCCAAGTGATTGGTTTACTTCGCGCCTTCGCGCCTTCGCGTGAGATTTATGAACTATCCAGGCTACAGAGCATGACGACCGATCAGGCTAGCTGATCAGGCCCACAGATACAGTAACAATATTGGCCCTATACTTCCGCACCCACACCAGCCAATCTTGGAGACACTGATACGATGGCGACTCAACCCAGCCAAGCACTGGAGACCTTCCCCAACCCGCAGCCCGAGCGCGACTATACAATCCGTATCCGCGTGCCCGAGTTCACCTGCTTATGCCCCAAGACCGGCCAGCCAGACTTTGCCGAGCTGACCCTGGAATACGTACCAGAGGCGACCTGCGTCGAGCTGAAATCACTGAAGCTCTACGTCTGGTCCTATCGCGACGAGGGCGGTTTCCATGAGGCTGTCACCAACCGCATCCTGACCGACCTGGTCCAAGCCACCGCACCGAGATTCATGCGGCTGACCGCTGAGTTCAACGTCCGCGGTGGCATCTACACCACGGTCGTTGCCGAGCACCGTGCGACCGGCTGGCAGGCAGCGGCGGCTGTTGCGCTCCCCTGATCGATATGACGGTTATCCCCTGCTGGATCGGGCTTGATCTCGGCACCTCCGGCTGCCGCGCCCTCGCCATCGACCAAGCCGGGCAGCAGATTGCCTTGGCCAAATCCGCGCTGCCCACCGCCAAGACCAAGCCTCGCCTAGCCGATCATCGCCTAACCGAGCGCCCCACGACCGAGCAGCCCGTGACCGCGCACAGCACGACAGGGCAGCCGACGACAGTGGCGACCCGCAGCCGGCCCGACGACAGCCGCGCGGTCGAGCAAGACCCTGAGCACTGGTGGCAGGCCGTACTGGACGTGCTGGGCAAGCTCAGCGACGATCTCCATCACTATCGTCCACAAGCGCTCTGCGTCGACGGCACCTCGGCCAGCCTCCTGCTCTGCACAGCTGCTGGCGAGCCGCTCACCCCGGCGCTGATGTACAACGATACGCGCGCGCTCAGCGAGGCACAGCAGGTTGCCGAGCGAGCACCGACCGATTCAGCCGCCCGCGGACCGAGCGCCTCGTTGGCCAAGCTGCTGTACCTACGCCGACATTTGCAGCCAAGCCAGCCTGCCCTCGCCCTGCATCAGGCGGACTGGATCAGCGGCCGGCTGCGCAACCAGTTTGGCGACAGCGATTGGAACAACGGTCTCAAGCTGGGCTTCGATCCACAGCGGCTAGCCTATCCGCCCTGGCTATTGGCGATGGATCTCAGGCCCGTGCAGCTCCCGGCCTGTCAGGCACCCGGCACCGATCTCGGACCGATTTACCCAAGGGTGGCGGCCGCATGCGGACTCCCCCAAACGCTGCGTATCTGCGCCGGCACCACCGACAGCACCGCCGCAACCTTGGCAGCCGGGGTGCGAGCGCCGGGTGATGCGGTGACTAGCCTAGGCTCGACGCTGGTCCTGAAGCTGATCTCGGATCGCGCTGTCAGCGACGCCGCCAGCGGGGTCTATAGCCATCGGCTCGGCCATCTGTGGCTGGTCGGTGGCGCATCGAACAGCGGCGGCGCCGTACTGCGGCAACAGTTCGACGATGCCGAGCTACGTCGACTCAGCGCAGGCATCGACCCCAGGCAGGCGACCGGACTCGATTACTATCCGCTGCCACGCCGCGGCGAGCGGTTTCCGATTGCCGATCCTGAGCTGGCGCCACGCATGAGACCACGACCGGCTGACGACAGCCTATTCTTGGCCGGGCTATTCGAAGGCATGGCCCAGATTGAGCACGCCGGTTATCAGCGCTTGCAAGCACTCGGTGCCCCAGCCCCAACACGCATCCTGAGCAGCGGCGGCGGCGCCCAAAACCCAGTCTGGAGCGCCATCCGCGCCCGTGTGCTGGGCCTGCCGATTCAACGCGCCCGGCAGCAAGAGGCCGCTTACGGGGCAGCGCTTCTCGCGCGTGGCGATGATGAGCACAGCCCCTGCAGCCAGAGACGCTCGTCTTTGTCATAATGGGCGCTTGCAGGTAACCTCTAGGGTCAAATACCAGTCCCGCCTCGTTCCACGGAGCAGTCGACGCCATGGCCCAACAAGTGCTCAAGGTCCCACCGACCAAGAACACCCTGCTGTCACTCAAGAAGCAGGCGAAGTTTCTCGAGGAGGGTCATGACCTGCTCGAACGCAAGCGCGAGCTGCTTACCCGCTTGGTCTACGAGCGCATCGGCGAATACCGACAGCTGCGCGAGGATGCCGAGCGAGGGCTCGCCGAGGCCTATCGCTGCCTCGGTATCACGCATCTGCGCATGGGCAGTCGTGGCTTGAATCAAGCCGCGCTCGGTGCCGCGCCAGGACTGCGGGTCGATATCCTGCCGCGACGCTCACTCGGCGTTGAGTATCCGGCCGTCACCGCTGAGCGGTTGCCGATGAAGCCAGCCGGCCTGCTCGGCACCGACGCCAGCTTCGACAATACGCGCGAGCACCTTGCCGAGGCCGCCGTCCTCTTGGCCCGACTAGGCGAGGTCGAGATCGCGCTCTATCGGCTGATGGAAGAACAGCGTAAGGCGCAAAAGCGCGTCAATGCGCTCAAGTACAACATCATCCCGCTCTATCAGCGCAGCATCCATTTCATCCAATCCGCGCTGGAAGAAGAAGAGCGCAACACACTATTCCAGGTGAAGGTACTGCGCGAGCGGGCCGTCGTCTAACGTCTATCTAGCGTCTATCTAGCGTCTATCTAGCGTCTATCTAGCGTCTCTAACATTTATCTAGCATCTAACATCCAGCGTGAATAAAGCAAAACGCTGGGCGATCTTCGAGCGGCTGCGCCAGGCCAACCCAGCGCCGACCACCGAGCTGCGTTACAGCTCCACCTTCGAGCTGCTGATCGCCGTCATCCTCTCGGCGCAGGCGACCGATAAGGGCGTCAACAAGGCCACCGAGCCGCTGTTCGCGGTCGCCAATACCCCAGCCGCGATCCTGGCGCTCGGCGAAGACGGCCTCAAGGCGCATATCCGCACCATTGGCCTGTTTAATAGCAAGGCCAAGCACATCATCGCCACCTGCCGCAGGCTCGTCGAAGCGCATGGGGGCGAGGTTCCTCGCGATCGCGCTGCACTGGAGGCCTTACCAGGCGTCGGCCGCAAGACCGCCAACGTGGTCTTGAATACCGCCTTCGGCGAGCCGACCATCGCCGTCGATACGCATATCTTTCGGGTCGCCAATCGCACCGGTATCGCCCCTGGAAAAACCCCCTTAGCGGTCGAGCAGCGACTCCTGCGCCTAGTGCCGACGCCATTCCTGCCCGATCGCAGACCTCTGCGAGTACCAGCAGAAGACGCCAGCCGACACCGCCGACACTTAGCACCAGGCAACCAGAGGCCCATGTTCAGTCAAGATCGCGACCAGCTCCGCCAAGCCTATCTCAGGGCCTGGCGCAAAGCGCAAACCGGTGAGCCCCTCGAGCCCGTCGAGCGGCAGATCGTCGAGGTTGCCGAGCAGCACCCCGAGTATCACAGCCTGCTCGAGCAGGGCGAGGCCGCACTCGGCCGCGAGTGGCTCCCCGAGGGCGGTGAGAGCAACCCTTTTCTCCACATGGCGCTGCATATTGCCCTGCAGGAGCAGATCACGACCGATCGGCCAGCCGGCATCCGGCAGCTCTATCAGGGCATGATCGCCCACTGCCTCGGTGACGTACATGAAGCCGAACACCGCATGCTTGACTGCCTAGCCGAGGAGATCTGGAAGATCCAGCGCGACCAGCGCGACTTCCGCCCCAAGGCCTATCTGAAGTGCATCAAGCGACGCGGCGGCGGCCAACGCCCTCGCACCTGAGACTTGAGCACTTGAGCACTTGAGCACTTGAGCCGCCGATCGAAAGCATCGGCGATGAAACATTTGACCGTTTCACTGGGTCTCTACTGGCGATAGCAGATTCCGGCTGGGGCGAGCCTCGCGTTTACCCGAGCGAAATACTGTGCTATTAGTCGTGCTGGCGTGCGAAGCCGAGCCTAGTCATCAGCGCTCGCCAGCCCTTGAGATCAAACCATCATCATTTTCGGAGTGGAACCATGTCCAAGAACACCATGACCCCCGCTGCTGCTGTCATCGGCGCTGCCCTCGTCGGCAGCCTGTCTGCTGCCAACCTCGCACAGGCGGCAGAGAATCCGTTTGGCGCCGAGCAGCTCGAGCGCGGCTACCTGATGCTGGCCACCGGTGAAGGCAGCTGCGGCGAGGGCAAGTGCGGCGCTAAGGATGGCGGCGAAGGCAAGTGTGGTGAGGGCAAATGCGGCAACAAGGACGAGGGCGAAGGCAAGTGTGGTGAGGGCAAGTGCGGCGGCACGAGCTGACGCTAGCGAGCGCCAGCGAGCGCCACCGAGAGCGATCGAGAGCGATCGAGCACTAACCCGATCAAGCACCCCGAGATCGAGACCATGACCGAGCCCCTCTACCCCGTTCATGGCGCCGGTCTCGGCCTGCGGCGGACCTTTGTGTCCGCCGCAGCCGAGCAGCCACCGCCCGCTGTCGATTTCTGGGAGATTGCACCGGAGAACTGGATCGGCGTTGGCGGCCGCTGGGGACGCCTACTCCGCAGCATGACCGAGCGCTACCCTTTCGTCTGCCACGGACTCTCGCTGTCGATCGGATCACCGGCACCGCTCGACCTTGACTTGGTGCATCGCATCAAGGCCTTTCTCGATCAGCACCAGATCCGCGCCTATACCGAACATCTGAGCTTCTGCTCCGATGACGGCCAGCTCTACGATCTGATGCCGATTCCCTTTACCGACGGAGCCGTCGCCCATGTCGTCGAGCGCATCCGGCAGGTACAGGATATCTTAGAGCGCCGAATCGCACTCGAGAATGTCTCCTACTATGCAGCACCGGGTCAGGAGATGACTGAGCTCGAATTCATCAATGCCGTGCTCAGCGAGGCCGACTGCGATCTGTTGTTAGACCTCAACAACATCCATGTCAACAGCATCAACCACAGCTACGACGCCAGCGCCTTCCTCGATGGACTGCCCGGTGAGCGCGTCATCTATGGGCATATCGCCGGACACTATGAAGAAGCCCCCGATCTCCGCGTCGACACCCATGGTGCCGATGTCATCGAGCCGGTCTGGGCCTTACTCGAGCGCGCCTATCAGCGCTTTGGCGTCTTCCCAACACTGCTCGAGCGAGACTTCAACATCCCACCCCTCGAGCAGCTCAGCGACGAGGTGCAACGCATCAGCGCCATCCAAACGCAACAACGCGCCCATGCCTAAGTCGACGCCTGCTAGCGGCCTAGCGACCCAACCGACACCAGCCGGCTTCGTCCAGATCCAACAGGCCTTCGCCGGCCACATCCGCAATCCAGACCAAATACCGGCCCCGGCGGACATCGAGCCACGCCGAATGGCGATCTATCGCGACCTGTTCTTCAACAACCTCTCATCGCTATTAAGCCAAGGCTTTCCGGTGCTGCATCGCTGCCTGGGCCAGACCCGCTGGGACGCGCTGATCCGCCAATTCATGATTGAGCACCGCGCGACCACACCGCTGTTTCCGCAGCTCGGACAAGAACTCATTCGCTTCCTCAGCGAAACACGCAAAGCGCAGCCCGATGATCCAGCCTTCATGCTCGAGCTTGCCCACTACGAGTGGGTCGAAGCCGCACTGCTGTTCAGCGACGAGGAGGCGGGGCCTGACCTGGCGGACCCCAATGGCGATCTGCTCAGCGGCGTACCGGTAGTGTCACCGCTGGCCTGGAATCTCAGCTATCGCTTCCCGGTCCACCGCATCGGTCCAGACTTCCAACCACAGCAGCCTGACCCTGAGCCGACTCATCTCGTGGTCTATCGCAACCGCCGCGACCAGGTCGAGTTCCTAAAGATCAACCCAGTCACCCAGCGCTTGCTGCAGCTGCTCCAAGAACCCGATCAACTATCCGGCCTAGAAAGCCTCAAGCGCATCGCCACCGAGCTACAGCACCCTGAGCCAGAACAGGTCATCCGCTTTGGTGCCGGGCTACTGGATGACCTCAGGCAGCGCCACATCCTCCTCGGCACAAACCATCAAGCAAGCTAGCACCACTCACCACTCACCACTCACCACTCACCACTCACCACTCACCACTCACCACTCACCACTCACCACTCACCACTATCGAATAATATCCTCTGTCTCAGTACCCGGCGCCTCAGTACCCGGCGCCGCAGAGCCACCGCGGTTCGGCGTCAAGGTCAGTCGATTGCGCTTATCATCAATAGTCATCTGGTAGCGCCCAAGCACGCTCATCCCAAGCAGGCCGGAGGTGCCGAGCTTGTCCACATCCAGAAAGGCCACAGCCACCTTGGGCAAACGCTCGCCATCCAGCCAGACCGCCTCCAAGATCCCCATCTGGGCTTGCACTCGACCATTAGCGGTCTGCACCTCGCGCTCGGAGAGACTCGCCTGATCTAGCCCGAGCGGGGCAATCATCGATGCCGGCAGCACCACCGCATCCGCACCGGTATCGATCAACAGCGCCCGATCGACGCGTCGTCCCCCCACCCCCTCGAGCGTGACCCGAACCGAATGCTGTGCACCCTCGCGGATGGTCTCCAGCTCGATCTGTCCCGATGCCGAATCCGGGCTGGATTCAGCGTCGATCTGCACCTTCGGCGGCGGCGTTGTATTGGTGCGTCCCATGATGATCACCCGCGCCACCTCGCCGTTGGCTCCATGCACCAGGATGTGATCGAAGCGCTCGAGCAGAACCCGCAGCCGGCGGTAAAGATCAATCTCGTCCGAGCGTCCGCGCTCATCCTCAAGCACCTCGATGCCGGTCACCGAAAACCCATGCGTGGCAGACAGCCGATTCAGCTCTGGACCGATCTCGACCTGCGCCGCTATAGCCCGCTCGCCAGCACCAAGCAGCATCAGCCAAGCGAGCGCGCAGCCGAACAGATTCCAGGAGTGAAGTCTCATGAGACGAACCACAAGGTGACAGATGGATTGCTTGAACCCAAGATTAAGGAGGAAGCTTAGCAGTCAGCGCGCAACCTGCCCAATCGGTTAGCCGTCGAGCCCAAGATCTCATCAAGCAGGCCCCGCGCCTTGACTAACATCCCGTGATCGCAAAGCCTGATGCCATCGGCATTCGTCCGCGATAGTCTCCAGTAGATCCTTAGCCCCGTTGACTAAGTTGATCGATACGATTAGCGTTAGCAGGTCCAACCCTGCTATGATTTTCTGTTTACTCGATCATTTAGCCTAAGGACGTCGCAACCTGCTTAGCGGCGCTCGGCGAGGATCGAAGAGCGAGAGAGATCACCGTGAACGGGCCTGACAACGCCAGCATCCCATCGGGCACTGAGCCTCGAACGAGCGCAAATGGTGCAACGCTGATGGCAACCTACAAACGCCTGCCGGTTGCGTTCGCACATGGCGAAGGCGCCTGGCTCTGGGATACCGAGGGGCGTCGCTATCTCGATGCACTCGCCGGCATCGCAGTCTGCGGACTCGGCCATTCACATCCTGCCGTGCGCGCGGCGGTCTGTGATCAAGCCGCCACCCTCATCCACACCTCGAACCTCTATCAGGTGCCGCAACAAGCCGAGCTCGGCGCCCGCCTCTGCGGCGCTGCCGGCATGGACCGCGTCTTTTTCGGCAACTCCGGCGCCGAGGCGAACGAGGCCGCCATCAAGCTCGCGCGTCTTTATGCCAATCAGCGTGGTATCGCCAATCCCGCGATCCTGGTGATGGAGAATGCCTTTCATGGGCGCACCCTGGCAACGCTCACCGCGACCGGCAACCGCAAGGCGCAGGCCGGCTTCGAGCCTCTGGTACAGGGCTTCGTGCGCGTCCCCTATAACGACATCGACGCCATCGAGACCGTCGCCGAGAATCGGCCGAACATCGTCGCCGTCTTGGTCGAGCCCATCCAAGGCGAAGGCGGCATTGTCATCCCTGCCGAGGATTATCTGCCGCGTCTGCGCACGCTCTGCGATCGCCATGGCTGGCTCTTGATGGTCGACGAGATCCAGACTGGCATGGGCCGCACTGGGCGGCTCTTCGCGCATCAGTGGAGCGGCATCAAGCCTGATGTGATGACCCTCGCCAAAGGCCTCGCCAACGGCATCCCAATCGGCGCCTGCCTTGCCAGCGGCGCTGCTGCCGATGTGCTCGGCCCAGGCAGCCATGGCTCGACCTTTGGCGGCAACCCACTCGCCTGCCGCGCAGCATTAGCGGTGCTCGACAGTCTTGAGCAGGAGGGTCTACCAGCCCGCGCCACCGAGTTGGGCGAGCGCTTGCTTGACGGCTTCCGCTCCCGACTCAATGGCATCGCCGGTGTTCGAGACATCCGCGGCCGTGGTCTGATGATCGGCATCGAGCTCGACCGGCCTTGCCCTGAGCTGGTCTCTGATGCGCTTGCGCGCGGCCTGTTGATTAACGTGACGGCAGGCTCCCTGGTGCGGTTGCTGCCACCGCTGATCCTCGATGACGACCAAGCGATCGAGATCCTTGATACCCTCTCCGCACTGATCCTGACATTCCTCAGCGCCGATGCCGACGCTGCTGCTGCCGCTGGAAGCCCCTCGTGACGCTCAATCATCAGCCCACTGCGCCGAAGCATTTTCTCAGCCTGCTCGATCTGAACGAAGAGGAGGCGAAGCGACTGATTGCACGCGCAACCGAGCTCAAGCACCTGCGACAACGCGGCGAGCACTACCGTCCGCTGGTTGGCTACACCCTGGCCATGGTGTTCGAGAAATCCTCAACCCGAACACGGGTGTCATTTGAGGCCGGGATGGCGCAGCTTGGCGGCACAGCGCTATTCCTATCACCGCGCGATACCCAGCTTGGCCGTGGCGAGCCGATCGAAGACAGCGCGCGGGTGCTCTCACGCATGGTCGACGTGGTGATGATCCGCACCTTCGAGCATGAGACCCTGACGCGCTTCGCCGAACATTCGCGGGTGCCCGTGATCAACGGCCTGACCGACCGTTTCCATCCCTGTCAACTGCTCGCAGACATCCAGACCTATGAAGAGCATCGCGGCCCGATCCGCGGTCGGCGCATCGCATTCATCGGCGATGGCAATAACATGTGCCATTCCTATATCAATGCCGCCCGCCTGTTCGACTTCGAGCTGCGCATCGCCTGCCCACCCGGATTCGAGCCTGAGCCTGAGATTCTAGCTGCCGCCGCCGACCATTGCACCCTGATGCATGAGCCAGCCGAAGCGGTCAAGCAGGCCGATCTCATCGTCACCGATGTCTGGGCGAGCATGGGTCAGGAGAGTGAGGAGGATCAGCGCAAGGCGCTGTTCACTGATTTCTGCGTCACCTCAGCACTCATGGCACAGGCACAGGCCAACGCGCTCTTCATGCACTGCTTGCCGGCGCATCGCGGCGAAGAGGTCAGCGCCGAGGTCATCGACGGCCCGCAGTCGGTGGTCTGGGACGAAGCCGAGAACCGACTGCATGCGCAGAAGGCACTGCTCGAGCTGCTATTGCTTGATCAGCAGCCAGGCCCCGGGCGAGCAGACTGAGCCATCAGCAGGACTCTAACCTAGAACGAACGGACCCTATGCCGTCGCTGCATCATCATCGCCGCTCTCGTTGGTGGAAAGCCCCCTGTCTGACCGCCCTGCTCACTGCTGCGGCCATGGGCGCATTGGCCGAAACCGAGACGCGCTACGTCACCGATCAATACGACTTCAATCTGCGCAGTGGCGAGAGCACGCGCTATAAGATTCTGCGTCAATTGCCAAGTGGCACAGCTTTGACCATCCTCAGCGTCAACAAGGAGACTGGCTATGCACGTGTGCGCACCGAAGAGGGCCTGACCGGATACATCCTGCTCAACTATCTGCAAGATGAGCCCGCTGCGCGCAACGAGCTCGAGGCTATGCGAGCTAGACTCAGCGCGCTACAGCAAGCGCCCGATAAGCTCGCCGCCCAGCTGAATGCGCTGCAAAACAGCTATGCAGCACTCGAGACCGATGCAGAAACCTTAAAGCGTGATAAACAAGATCTTGAGGCTGAGCTTGCCGAGATCCGGCATGCGGCAACCAATGCGCTACAGATCGATCGCGAGCGTCGCGAGCTCCAACAGCAGGTCTCAACCCTGCTGCTCAAGGTCGACCAGCTCGAGCACCGCAATCTGGAGCTCAGCAACAAGACTCGGCAGCAGTGGTTCATGATCGGCGCTGGGGTCATCGTCGGCGGCATCCTCATCGGCCTCATCCTGCCCAACCTCCGACTGCGCCGTCGGCGCAGCCCTTGGAGCAGTTCGTCGCTCTGATCTCAGATGCCCTGCAAATTGCCGCGCATCCACTGGCAATTCGCTGGCGTCATGCCCGCTTCGCAGCGATTGATACAGAGGGTATAACGAACCGAGGCATTGCGCTCGGCGAGCGACTTTGCGAGGAAAGGCCGAATGACATAAGTGGTATCTGAAGGGGCATGGATGCGGGTACCACGGCAAGCCGCCTCGGTGCTGAAGATCTTCGCACTGCCCCCGCCAAGCGTCGGCTCGAGCACATCAAAATACACATTGGGTGTGTCACTCTCGACCTGCACCGTCAAGACCTGCCCCTTGACGACCCCGATCACATAGATCGCTGTCTTGTAGCCATCGATGGTAGCGTCAACAATGGTCCCGCCATTGGCCTCAAAGCTCGGGGTCTCTAGGGTTTGATCCAACGATAGCATGCGCTGTGCCGCCGTGATGTTGGGATCAGGCCGCTGCTGAACGCCCCCTGCACAAGCAGCCAGCAGGCCGGAGAAGAGAAGAACAGCGATGGGAAGCAAGGGTCGCATAAGGGGCTCCTGATGGGAATGCGATGCTCAGTTAAGGGATTACGAGCGACATCCCGGGTGATAACGCCTCTGGCGTCGCTAGCAAGTCACGATTGGCGTCATAGATCCGTTCCCAAGCGCTGGCATCTCCATAGACTCGAGCGCTGATGCGCGATAGCGTATCAGCAGCACGGACTTCATAGAATACTGGCGCTGTGGACTGAGCCGATGCATGCCCGCCGGATCGTTCAGTTTCGGACGGAGTCACTGCCAGTCCAGGGGTTTCAGCCGCCGTCGCATCCCTTCTCTTTGCATCCTCAATGGCCAAGCCAGACGGCTCGGAGCCACCTTCAGCGCTTGCAGCGGCAGTTGCAGCAGCTTGCGCTTGCTGGCCATTCGCCGTGACGCGGGCAAGCCGTGCCTCAGCGGTCGCCAGTCGACGCTCGAGATCAACCGCCTGTTGTAGGGCCTCGGTCTGTCGCGCCTTGGCCATCGCAAGCTCGGTGCTTAGCCGCTCGATCTCGGTCGCAGCATGGGCCTGAGCCTCATTCATGGCTGCTGTCGTCTTCTCGGCCTTCTCTGCCCGACGTTGCGCCTCCGACAGTGCAAGCTGCTGCTGCTGCAGACGAGCGCTGAGCTCGGCAAGCTCACTTCGGCAAGCAGTCAATTGCTCCTGCTGGGGGCTCAAGGTACCTAAATCCTGCTGCGATGAGACCGGGAGCAGCCCATCAAGTCCCGACATCAGGCGACGCAAGAGCTCGGACTGAGTCGCAACCTCAGCGCGCAATTGTCCCGTCTCGGTCACTAGGTCATCGATGCGCTGCTTGACCCGCTGGTCGGTCACCGCTTCAATCGGCGGCTCATTCGCTGTCACCTGCTCGGCGTTAGACCCCTCCGGCTGCGGCTGCGGCTGCGCCCAGGCCAGCGTCGCAGCCAATAGACCCATCAGCATTGGACCGCTGAGTCGCAGCCAGCCGCTGCAAATGGATGCACTGCACAGCCGCTGCCCTCGCAAAGACCTGCGATCTGCCCCTAAGGCTGACTCTGGCTCGAGATGCACCATGCTCATCGCCTAAGCTCCGCTACCGAACGCCCTGAGCGCCGGATACTGATTGCGATTATCCTAAAAATAGCGGTTATATCGCAGCTTGCATCCAACGTCCGAGGCGGCGTCCAAGCAGTCTGCCAATCACCGCGAGCGATCGGGCGCCTGTACGCAGGGCTTCGCCGCTCACCGATCCCAGCAAGCGCTCCAGTGGCCGTTTGCGCGCGCGATACCTCAGCTTGTACAGATCGGCCTCCTTCCGCGCCGCTAGCAGGTAATCGTCGCTGGTTTGCACAGCATCTACCAGCCCCAAGCGAAACGCCTGTTCGCCATGCCAATACTCGCCGGTTGCGACCTGGCTCAGATCCAAGTCCGGCCGGTAGGCGGCGATAAAGGACTTGAACTGGCTGTGTGTCTCCTCGAGCTGCTCGCGCAACTTGGCTCGCCCTTCATCGGTGTTCTCACCGAAGAGGGTGAGCGTGCGCTTATGCTCGCCTGCGGTATGGAGTTCGAAGTCGACGCCCTTCTGCTGCAGTAGCCGATGGAAATTCGGCATCTCTGCGAGCACGCCGATCGAGCCAACCACCGCGAAGGGTGCGGCGATGATGCGATTGGCAACGCAGGCCATCAGATAACCGCCGCTCGCCGCGACCTTATCGACAGCAATGGTCAAGGGAATGCCAGCGGTCCGCAGACGCAACAGCTGCGAGGCCGCGAGGCCGTGCTCGTGCACGGCACCCCCGGCATTGTCTAGACGCACCAGCACCTCATCCTCTGCCG
Organism: Halochromatium sp.; assembly: GCA_010912705.1. Classification (GTDB taxonomy): domain Bacteria; phylum Pseudomonadota; class Gammaproteobacteria; order Chromatiales; family Chromatiaceae; genus Lamprobacter. The sequence goes on along the minus strand of POWB01000010.1, from coordinate 109,401 downwards.
TCGCTGTCATCAGCAGCGCTGAGATCATCTCACGCAGCGCCCCCACCTCGGTTGCCATCAGATCACCATGGAAATCGATCACGAACAGGCGTCGCTTGTCAGTTTGTATAGATATCTCCTGCGCCTGCTTGCCCGGTTTCTCGCTGACCTTCTCGCTCGCCTTCTCGCCCGCTTTCTCGCTGACTTTCTCGCTCGCCTTCTCGATCGCTTTCTCTCTTGCCTTCTCTCTCTGCTTCTCGGCCTTGCGCTCGGCCTTAAAGATCTGCTTGGCAATCTTCGGCGGCAGTGTTGCGGCCTTAATGATATCGGCCATCTGCAGGTACCGGCTATTGAGGTCGACAACCTCAAGGCGACTGCCATCATCATCGTCATCGGTACCGCCGCTATGCCGAGCGCGGAGAACAATCACAAGCAGCAGGGCAATGGCCAACACCAGTGTCAGGGTCTTGGCCACAAACAGGCCGTATTCGATCAAGGCTTCAATCATGAGGGTCATGCGGATTCGGTATCCGGAAAAGAGCAATTGAGCCGCAGATGGCGCAGATTAACGCTGAGGCTTCAAGAGGCGCCCACCAATCTACATCATTTGTGGTTTATTGGTTTCAGGAGAAAAAGCAGGCTGTCTCAGACCGCAATCGGCGCAGGAATCGAAGGATGCGGGTCATAGTCCTCGACGCTGAAGTCCGCGAGCCGGTACTCGAATAGGCTCGCCGGTCGCCGTAGGATGCGCAAGCGCGGCAGCGGCCTTGGCTCACGCCGCAGCTGCTCGTACACGATCTCGTCGGTCAGATGATTACGGTAAAGGTGCAGATCCCCAAAGGTATGTACCAGTTCGCCGACACCGAGATCAGCCTGCTCGGCCATCATCTGTGTGAGCAAGGCATAACTGGCGATATTAAAGGGCACACCAAGAAACAAATCAGCGCTGCGTTGATAGAGCTGGCAAGACAGCTGCCCATCCTGGACATAAAACTGGAATAGACAGTGACAGGGCGCGAGCGCCATGTATCCTGCGGCGGCATTCTCACGCGGAGACCGATCCGAGACCGGCAGCACAGCCGGATTCCAGGCTGTGACCAGCAGGCGGCGGGAATCCGGGTCCTGCTTGATCGTCTCTAGCACTTGGCTAATCTGGTCAATCGAGCCGCCATCAGGCGTTGGCCAACGGCGCCATTGAGCGCCATAGATCGGCCCAAGCGCACCATCCTCGGCGGCCCATTCATCCCAGATGCTCACCCCCTGGGCATTCAGGTCGCGATTATCGGTAGAGCCAGAGAGGAACCAGAGCAGCTCAGCAATCAGGCTCTTGAGATGGATGCGCTTGGTCGTAACCAGCGGAAAGCCAGCGCTGAGATCAAAGCGGACCTGGCGCCCGAATACCGAGCGTGTCCCAACACCGGTGCGATCGGATCGATCACGACCATTATCGATCACATCACGGAGCAGTTCGAGGTACTGTTGCATAGGCTCAGCAAGGGCTCAAGCAGGGGCACAAGACAAGGGATAAACGGCACCACCGGCAGCGATGCAATCACCACCGCTACTTCTGCACCGGCTTCAGCAAGATGGATTTACCCTGCATGGCCTCTGGCTGCGGCAGCCCCATCAGTTGCAGCAGGGTCGGAGCGACATCCTCGATACCCGCCCCAATCCGCAGCCGCCAAGCGACCTCATCGATCACTAGGCAAGGCACCGGATAGACCGTATGCCGGGTATGCGGCTCTCCAGTCAGTGGATCGATCATCTCATCACAGTTGCCATGGTCGGCGGTCAGCAGCACCGAATAACCTTCAGCGGCAGCAGTGTCGATGACGCGCCCAACCTCGCGATCAAGGGTCTCGACGGCCTTGATCACGGCCTCGCGAACAGCGGTATGCCCAACCATATCGCCGTTGGCAAAATTGACAACGATGAACGCATAGGTCTGGCTCTCGAGTGCCGCAATCACCGCATCAGCGACCTCGGCCGCCGACATCTCCGGCTGCAGATCGTAGGTCGCAACCTGTGGCGAGGGGATCAGACAACGCACTTCTCCCGGAAATGGATCGCTCCGACCGCCGTTGAAAAAGAAGGTGACATGCGCATACTTCTCGGTCTCGGCGCAATGGAACTGCGGCAGCTCAGCATCGCTTAAGACCTCGCCGAGGACGACCGGCGGCATCTCATGAGTAAAGGCCGTGGGTAGCCCGAACCAGGGATCGTACTCCATCATGCAGGTCAGGTCTGCAGCCGTGAAGCCACCGCGATCAAACTGATCGAAGTCGCGACTGTAGAGTGCCGAGACGATCTGCCGCGGGCGATCCTTTCGGAAATTGAAGAAGATCACCGGATCGCCATCCTGAATCGGCTCGCCACCATGGATCAGTGTTGGCAGAATGAACTCATCGTCCTCATCAGCGGCATAGGCCAGCTCGATAGCGGCACGCGCCGATTCCGCATGCCGACCCTTGCCATGCACAAAGGCTTGAAACGCCAGCTGGGTGCGATCCCAGCGTTTGTCGCGATCCATCGCATAATAGCGTCCAGCAACACTGGCAATCACGCCACCGGCCGCTGCAAGCGCTTCATCGAGCGCCGCAAGATAGCTCAACGCCGAGCGCGGCGCGGTGTCACGACCGTCGGTGATCATCTGCACCACCGGGCGGGCACCCTGATATTTGGCGAGCTTGATCAACGCGTTGAGATGCCGAACATGGCTGTGCACACCACCATCGGAGACCAGCCCCATGAGATGCAGCGGACGCCCTAGTGCAACCGCACGCTGGGCTGCGGCCTGCAGAACCCGATTATCGAAGAAGCTCCGATCCGCAATCGCGTCATCAATCAAGACTAGGTCTTGGCGCACAATACAGCCCGAGCCGAGCGTCATGTGCCCGACCTCTGAGTTGCCCATCTGGCCCTCAGGGAGCCCAACGGCGCGGGCTGAGGCCTGCAGCACCGTGTGCGCATTACTCGCCAATAGCCGATCGAGATTCGGCGTCTTAGCAAGCACAACGGCATTGTTGGCCTTGCTCGGATTCGTGCCAAAGCCATCCAGAATGATGAGTACCACCGGACGGCGCGGCAGTTCGAAACTCTGTCCCATTGTCTTCCCGTGAATCAGATCAAATTGGTCCGCTGTCAGTCCCAGGCACAAGGATACAATCGCTCGAGGATGCGCTCGACGGCCTCAGTGGCCGCTTGCTCGCGATCTGGAATCCGCTCAAGCTCGAGCAAGACCCGGTCATGGGCCTGGGCCAAAGCGAGCGGCTCAGACTCCGGCAAGCACCAACGCGGCGGCTGCCCAGGCTGACTGAGCTTACAGTCGCAAGGCAGCAGATACCACTCACAGAATGCGGCCTCAACGCCGACCCCAGCTTGTGCGTCACCCCGCTTGCATAGGGCGAGTAAGGCATCAACGCTAAGCGCCGGGGTCGGGACTGCAGGCTCAACGGGCATCAGCCAAAGCCCAGTGACCAGCAACAGCGCCAAACCAATCGCACTTGAGCTGTCGGATCGCAACAACAAGACCGCCTCCGGGTTTATCATGGGCGCATGTCAGATCATCCTAGCCCCTAGGGTTTTGGCAGAGCTGGCATTGAACACGACCACACTGAGTCGTCATTGTAACGCGACGCGGGTCGCCGTACCCAAGTATGGGCAACCTGGCCAACGCTGACTAGGACGATCCCGCAGATCTGTTACCGACTCTCAGTTGCCGACCCACAGCGCCCGGAGGAAACATGCCCGATCAAATCATTGCGTTTGTTATGGCTGGTGGCCAAGGCTCACGCCTGCAACCGCTAACCGCTGCCCGCTCAAAGCCATCGGTGCCCTTCGGCTCGCGCTACCGCATCGTCGACTTTGTGCTCAGCAACATGATCAATTCGCAGATCAGAACCATCTATCTGCTGGTCCAGTACAAGTCGCAGTCGCTGATCGAGCACGTGCGCAAGGCCTGGACCATCTCGCCCTTGCTCAAGGATCAGTTCGTCACCGTTGTGCCACCACAGATGCTGCTCGGCGAATCCTGGTTCCAGGGCACCGCGGACGCGGTCAACCAAAACCTCAATCTGATCGAGGAGCATGGCCCCGACCTAGTCGCGGTGTTCGGCGCCGATCACATCTATCGGATGGATGTCTCGCAGATGGTGGCCTTCCACAAGGAGCGTGAGGCCGATGTAACCATCTCCGCTTTACCGGTACCGCTAGAAGACGCCAAGAGCTTTGGCGTCATCGCAGCCGATGGCGAAGGACGGGTCGAGGCCTTCCAGGAGAAGCCGGCCAACCCATCACCGATGCCCGATGATCCAACCAATGCCTATGCCTCGATGGGCAACTATATCTTCAGCACCGAGGTGCTGCTGCGGGCATTGCAGGATGCACAGCAGGCGGGGGAAACCGATTTTGGCCAGCACGTCCTACCGCGCTTGTTGGCGAGTAAGCATCGGCTGTTCGCCTACGACTTCGCGACCAACGAGATCCCCGGCATCAACGCCTATGAGGACCGCGTCTACTGGCGCGACGTTGGCAGCATCGACGCCTATTTCAACGCCCACAAGGATGTCCTCGGCGCCGAGCCAGTCTTCGATGCCTTCAATCCAGACTGGCCGATCTACTCGAGCAACTATCAAGGCCCGGTCGCACGGGTGCTTGGCGGGCATATCGAGAACACCTTGCTCGGTGCCGCCACCATGATTCACGATGGCGCCCAGATCAAGAACTCGATCATCCGCCGCGAAGCAGTGATTGACGAAGGCGCCGTCCTCGAGGACTGCATCATCATGGACTATGTCCATGTCGGTAAGGGCGCTCGTCTGAAGAAGGTGATCGTCGATCGACACAATGCCATCGAGCCAGGCGCAGTGATCGGCTATGACCGCGAGGTCGACTCCAAGCGTTACAAGGTCTCCGCGGGTGGGGTCACCGTGCTCCCTGCCGGACAGCCGAATATCTTTGCGCGCATGATGAGCGGGCGCACAGGCCGCGGTTATTCTGAGTAAAGGCTAAAACGGGAAGCACTGATCGGCAGTGCTTCCCCTCAGCCTCAGCTAATCCCCAACACCCCACCCAGCTGCGAGCCCGGCCTGGAAACTATTGTCATGCAGTCGGGGCCTCGGGCGGATGTTAGTATTAGTCAACGTCTGCGGTAGCCTCGCGTCGCATCCCAATGCGCTGGTCGTCGTCTCGGAGCCGAGGCCGACTTAGCCCAGCCAACTCATCCTGATAGGCCTGATTAACCCGATCGCGGAGCTCTTTACCCGGTTTGAAGTGCGGCACATGCTTGCCGGAGAGGGCAACGGCATCGCCGGTTTTTGGATTACGCCCGACACGGGGTGGTCGGAAGTGGAGCGAGAAGCTACCGAAGCCGCGGATCTCGATGCGCTCACCAGCGGCGAGCGCACTACTCATCTGTTCTAAGATACAGCGGACGGCGAGCTCGACGTCCTTATAGGCGAGATGGTTTTGCTCCCTCGCGAGAATATCGATGAGCTCGGATTTCATCATAGCGGCTAGCCTGCAATAGCGATGCAGGCCCAGCGCAGTGCGCCGGACCCGGGATCACAAGGAATGATTGATCTGCTGCGATTGCAGCCCGCTCAATCCTTTGCGGCCTCTTCCATCTGCTGCTTGAGGATGTCGCCAAGCGTTGCCGTGCCGGCCTGCGCCTCGCGCGCATAGCCCTTGATCGCGGCCTGCTCATCGGCCATGTCCTTGGCCTTGATCGACAACGAGATGCTACGGTTCTTGCGATCGACACCGAGGAACTTGGCCTCGACTTCCTCACCGACCTTCAACACCGCACGCGCATCTTCAACACGATCGCGCGAGATCTCAGAGGCACGCAGATAACCCTCGACGCCATCGCCAAGATCGATATTGGCGCCTTTAGCGTCAACCTCAGTGATGGTTCCAGTCACGATGCTGCCTTTCTCGTGCACGGCGACGAAGCTGGAGAAGGGATCTTTATCCAACTGCTTGATACCGAGCGAGATGCGCTCGCGCTCCGGATCAACCGAGAGCACCACGGTCTCGACCTCGTCACCCTTCTTGAAGCTGCGCAGCGCGTCCTCGCCCGACTCATCCCAGGAGATGTCGGAGAGATGCACCAGGCCATCGATACCGCCATCCAGACCGATGAAGATACCAAAGTCGGTGATCGACTTGATCTGCCCGGCGACATGATCGCCCTTCTTGTGGATCGCCGAAAACTCGTCCCAAGGGTTGGACTGGCACTGCTTGATACCCAGCGAGATGCGGCGACGCTCCTCGTCGATATCCAGCACCATGACCTCGACATCGTCGCCCATGTTGACGACCTTGCTCGGGTGCACGTTCTTGTTGGTCCAATCCATTTCGGAGACGTGGACCAAGCCCTCGACGCCCTCTTCGATCTCGACGAAGCAGCCGTAGTCGGCAATATTGGTGACCTTACCGAAGACGCGGGTGCTCTCCGGATAGCGACGCGAGATATTGACCCAAGGATCTTCGCCCATCTGCTTTAAGCCCAGCGAGACGCGCTGGCGCTCGCGGTCGAACTTGAGCACCTTGACCATGATCTCCTGGCCGATCTCGACCACCTCGGACGGGTGCTTGACCCGACGCCAGGCCATATCGGTGATGTGCAGCAGGCCGTCGATGCCGCCCAGATCCAAGAAGGCACCGTAGTCGGTGAGGTTCTTGACCACACCGGTCAGCTCCAGTCCCTCTTCGAGCTTCTCGAGCAGTTGCTCGCGCTCGGCGCTGTATTCTTCTTCGACCACTGCGCGGCGTGAGACGACGACGTTGTTACGACGCCGATCGAGCTTGATCACCTTGAACTCGAGATCCTTACCTTCGAGGTAGGTGGTATCCCGCACTGGGCGGATATCGACCAGCGAGCCGGGCAGGAACGCACGCACACTCCCCAGCTCGACCGTGAAGCCGCCCTTGACCTTGCCGTTGATCTGGCCGGTCACCGTCTCGCCATCATCGAAGGCGCGCTCGAGCTTATCCCAGGCGGCGAAGCGCTTGGCCTTCTCGCGCGATAGACGGGTGGCACCGAATCCATCCTCGACCGCGTCCAGCGCGACCTCGACATCATCGCCGATGCCGACTTCGAGCTGACCTTCGGGGCTGAGGAACTGGTTGCGCGGGATGATCCCTTCGGACTTGAGGCCGGCATTAACGATGACGGAGTCAGCGGTAATGGCGACGACTTGGCCGGTGACGATGGTGCCCAGCTGGAGCTGAGTATTAGAGAGGCTCTCCTCGAAGAGCTCGGCGAAGCTTTCGGTCATGCTGTGAATGTTCCTGGCGTCCCACGCCATCTCCTGGAGATCAGCTGCCACATCGGCGGTCTGCAATCAGCAGGAGGGTTGAGTTAAAACAAAACGACCGAGGCGCTTGCCGATCGGCCGGGGTGATCTAAACGGATCGGATGCAGCCTTTGGCTCTCGACGTAACATAGAAAACGCAGAGATCGCCAGACCCAAGCCGAGGCCTTGTTTCAAACGCCTGTGGATGCGAGCGCTGCTCTGGCCAGATCAAGGACCTGAGCAAAAACTTCATCAATCGATTTTGAGGTCGAATCGACGAGGATACCGCCGTCAGGAACCTGAAGCGGGCTCTCAGCCCGTCCCTGATCACGCTCGTCGCGCACACGAAGCGCTTGGACAAGATCGCGGAGGTTAGCATCCATCCCCTTGTCCTTCAACTGTTTATATCGACGCTGAGCACGCTCCTCGGGGCTCGCATCGAGATAGAGCTTCAACACTGCATCTGGAAACACCCTTGATCCCATGTCGCGGCCATCGGCAACCAGCCCCGGTGCCACCGCCGCATCCCGCTGCCAGCCGAGCAGTGCTGCGCGGACCTGTGGATGAACCGCTACCCGAGAGGCATCAGCGCCAGCCTCAGCGGTGCGGATGGCCGGCGAGACGTCCTCCCCATCCAACTGCACCTGCTCGCCTTTAAGCTGCACCTCAACCTGCGCCGCCAAGCGACCTAGCGCGGCGTTATCGTCAAGATCGACCCCTTGTCGGCGCGCAGCGAGCGCCAAGGTACGGTAGAGCGCACCGCTGTCCAACAGGTGCCAGCCAAGATGCGTGGCCAGCAGGCCGGCGATGGTGCCCTTACCGGTCCCGGAAGGACCATCGATGGTGATCACTGGAGCACTGATACCAGCGCTAGAGCAAGCGCCTAGCGACTGAATAGACTGTTGCGCTTGAGTCATCGCAGCGTTACTCGCCTCTCAGCTCGGTGATCTGCAAGCCAGCGCCAGCAGCAAGGTCAGCAAAATTTGGGAACGAGGTCTCGACATTGGCGCAATCATTGATCCAGATCGGCGCCGTCGCCCGCAGCGCGCTGATCGCAAAGGCCATCGCGATGCGATGATCGCCATGGGCCTCAATCCGACCACCGCCGAGCAGGCCAGCCGCGCCGAGCCCCCGGATCAGCATCCCATCCGGGCGCGGCTCGACCTCAACGCCCAGCCTGCTCAGACCATCGGCCATGACCTGGATACGATCACTCTCCTTCACCCGCAGCTCCGCCGCACCGCTCAACAGTGTTTCACCATCGGCACAGGCGGCGGCAATGAACAATGCCGGGAACTCATCGATTGCCAGGGGCACCTGGGCTTTCGGGATCGCGATCCCGCGCAAGGGTGCGGCACAGACGCGCAGATCAGCAACCGGCTCACCACCTAGCTCGCGTGGCCGCTCGATGGCGATATCGGCGCCCATCTGACGCAAGATATTGATCACCCCAATCCGGGTCGGATTCATACCGACCTGGGTCAGGGTCAGATCCGAGCCCTGGGCGATGCTGGCCCCGACCAGAAAGAAGGCTGCCGATGAGATATCGGCTGGAATCCTAATCGGCGTTGCGATCAGCCGTCCACCGCCGCGCAGACAGACGCGATTGCCCTGGCGCTGGAGCGGATAGCCAAAGGCCATCAGCATGCGCTCGGTATGATCTCGGGTCGGCGCCGGCTCGGTCACACAGGTCTCGCCTTGGGCATAGAGCCCGGCCAGCAGCAGGCTCGATTTCACCTGAGCACTGGCCACCGGTAGCTGATAATCGATACCGACCAGCTGCTCAGCCGGCAGCAGGCGCAATGGCGCGCGTCCTTCCGGCGTTGCTTTAATCCGCGCCCCCATCTGGGTCAGCGGATCGATCACCCGCCCCATCGGCCGCCGCGAGACTGAGGCATCGCCGATCAACGTACTCGCAAAACGCTGTCCGGCCAGCAGCCCCGACAACAGCCGCATCGAAGTGCCCGAATTACCCAGATCTAACGCCTGCCCTGGCTCCCGCAGCCCCTGCAAGCCGACCCCTTTGACCTGGAGTCGGCCTTGATCTGGTCCCTCGGCCTCGATCCCCATGGCACGGAATGCAGCGAGGGTCGCCAGACTATCAGCGCCTTCGAGGAAGCCATCGATCTCGGTCTCACCCTCAGCTAGGGCTGCGAGCATCACCGCGCGATGGGAGATGGACTTATCACCAGGCACAGTCAGCTCGCCGCGTAAGGCCCCGCCAGGCGCAAGTTCAAAGCTTAGGGAACAGGCAGACGCAGTCATAGATCTCTCGGGGGACAGCTGAGACTCTGAATCCCGGCTGCAGGTCGAAAAAATTGCAGCCGTAACCAGATAGAATGCGGTGCAGATCAAGCTCTGGTCAAGGCGCCACAGACATTTCGGATCAATCCAGAAGACAGCAATTAGCTCCGCCCGCCGTGCCCATCGGCCAGACGACGCCCTCAGCAGCATCGCCACTGCGAGGATGTAAACCACCAACGGCCCGACGCATCGAGCCGACTTCACCACCTCGCCTATAGAGCCTTTATCTCCATGCAAGAACGCATCGTCGACATCGCCATCATCGGCGCCGGTACCTCTGGCCTCAATGCCATGAGCCAGGCGCGCAAGGCCGGCAAGACCTTCGTGCTCATCAACGGCGGCGAGCCCGGCACCACCTGTGCCCGCGTCGGCTGCATGCCTTCCAAGGCGATGATCCAGGTCGCCGAGGACTACCACCGACGCACCCATCTCGGGCGCTACGGCATCGACGGCCATGAGGGGCTCAGCCTCGATCTACCCGAGGCCCTCGAGCATGTGCAGGATATGCGCGACACCTTCGTCGACCGGGTACTCGGCAGCAGCACCGATGACATGCCCGAGGATCTGTTCCTCCAAGACTATGCCCGCTTCCTCGAGCCGACTCTGCTCGCGGTCGGCGAGCAGCGCATCCGCGCCGGCGCCGTGATCATCGCCACCGGCTCGCGGCCGCTGGTGCCTGAGGCCTGGCGCGCCTTCGGTGACAAGCTGCTGACCACCGACAGCCTCTTCGAGCTGGAGGATCTACCGGCATCGATCGCCGTCATCGGCCTCGGCACCATCGGCCTGGAGCTTGGCCAAAGCCTGCATCGGCTCGGTATCCAGGTCGAAGGCTTCGATCAGCTCGAGACCATCGCCGGCCTCCGCGATCCCGAGGTCGCCAAGACCGCCATTCAGGTCATCGGCAAGGAATTCCCGCTCCACCTCGGGCAGCCGGCACAGATCAGCGAGGACGGCGAACAGCTACGCGTCCAAGCCGGCGATCATCAGATCAGCGTCGACGCCCTACTCTGCAGCATCGGCAGGGTGCCCAACCTTGAGGGGCTCGGGCTCGAGAACCTTGGTGTGGAGCTCGATGCCCGCGGCCTACCGCCGTTCGATCGCCACAGCATGCAGGTTGGCGAGCTGCCAGTCTTCATCGCCGGCGACGTCACCGCCGAGCGCCCAGTGCTGCACGAGGCCGGCGACGAGGGCCGCATCGCCGGCTTCAACGCCCTGCGCATCACCAGCCAAGCCGCCGGCGACCCCCAACAGCCGCTCCGCTTCCGTCGCCGCACGCCGCTGTACATCAACTTCTGCGATCCGAATATCTGCGCCATCGGCCAGCGCTTCGACACGCTTAATCCTGACCAGACCGCGATCGGCGAGATCAAGATGGCGCCGGTCGGCCGCGCCCTGATCATGGGCAACAACCGCGGCCTAATCCGGGTCTATGCCGACAGGACCAACGGACAGCTGCTCGGCGCCGAGCTGATCGCACCGCGTGGCGAAAATCTGGCCCATCTGCTCAGCTGGAGCATTCAACAAGGCATGACGGTCGAACAGATGCTGCGCATGCCGTTCTACCATCCGGTGATCGAAGAGGCGCTGCAGGCTGCCCTCAACGACCTGAATCGCAAGCTCGAGGTCGAGCGCGATGGTCCGCTGACCGAGCTGGCGCTGCTGTCATGATCACAAGGAGACGCGCTTACCGCGCAAGACGTTTCCTGAATCATGCCCCTATAGCCGCGCACAGATCTTTGATGACGAGTTTTATCCCGAGCGCGCCTAAGGCTCATAGCGCGGCGCCATCCCGGAAAATGCATCGCCCGAGATTCAGGTTAACGCTCATCGAGATAACGCTCATCGAGACAGGAAGGAATATCCCATGCAGCGACAGTATCCAACTCAAAATCTGACTCACATCCGCAAGCCTGCGCTCGCGGTCGGGCTCTGGCTGCTCGCCCTGATCCCGTCACTCGGCTGCAGCCAACCCACAGGCCCCGTCGACCCAACTGCCGATGTGCCCGAGGCCAGAGGCTGGCGCATGGAGACCCGCGTCGAAGGACTACGCCATCCCTGGAGCATCGCCTGGCTGCCTGACGGCTCGGCACTCGTCACCGAACGACCCGGCCAGCTGCGCCTGATCCGGCAAGCAACAACGGACGCTGCAGCGCTCGATCCCACGCCAATCCGCGGCACACCCAAGGTCTGCGCCTGCGGCCAAGGCGGACTGCTCGACGTCAGCCTGCACCCTGACTTCGCCGACAACCAACTGGTCTACCTGACCTTCGCCGAAGGCACCGAAGACGCCAACCGCACCGCCCTCGCCCGCGGCCGGCTCGATCTCGAGAACAAGCGCCTGCGGGACCTCGAGATCATCTTCCGCAACGCCGACAGCAAATCCGGCGGCCAGCACTTCGGCTCGCGGCTCCTCTGGCTGCCTGACGGCACCTTGCTGATGAGCATCGGCGATGGTGGCAATCCGCCGATCTCATTCGACGGCGAGAACATCCGCAAGCAGGCACAGAACCCCGGCACCCATTTCGGCTCGCTGCTGCGCCTGAACGCCGACGGCTCAACGCCCGCCGATAACCCCTTCGTCGACCAGCCAGGCGCCAAGCCGCAGATTTACAGCATCGGCCATCGTAATATTCAAGGACTGACCCGCGACCCCGACAGCGGCCGCATCTGGGCCAACGAGCACGGCTCGCGCGGCGGCGATGAGATCAACCTGATCCGGGCCGGCAACAACTACGGCTGGCCCGAGGTCACCTACAGCATGGAATACTGGGGACCGCGGATTTCGGACAAGACCCAAGCCCCGGGCGTCACTCAGCCCACCGTCGTCTGGACCCCCTCGATCGCCCCCAGCGGCATGGCCTTCTACACCGGAGACGACTTTCCCGACTGGCAAGGCGACTTGATCAGCGGCGCGCTCAAGTTCCAACAATTACGCCGGACACAACTCGACGGCACCCGCGCCCTAGGCGAAGAAAAGCTCAGTATCGGCCAGCGTGTACGTGACGTCCGCCAAGGCCCAGATGGAGGTCTCTACATCCTCACTGACGAGCCTGATGGCGCCCTGATCCGCATCCTGCCGGACAGTCACAGCTAAGGCGATTGCCGAAAAAAATCGCCAGCCTGCTGCGGAGCTTTTCGTTGTTCTAACTGCCTCTGCGCAGATCGGCCGGCCGAGCTGAATGCCGACCCTTGTGTGCACCCGTCCTCAAACCAGCTCGAGCCATCACCGGTGGCCTAAGCTCAGCCAAGGCCATCAGCTCATCCAGCTCTTCACCGACCAGCTCGCGCCACTGCCCCGGCGTTGGCCGAGCGCCCAGGATCACATTTCCAAAGCGCACTCGCTTGAGCCGACTGACCCTGCAGCCAACCGCCTCCCAGAGCCGACGCACCTCGCGGTTGCGTCCCTCGACGATGAGCACATGGAACCACTGATGACTCTCCGAGCCGCCAGACGGGACGATCTCCTCGAAGCGGGCCGGACCATCCTCTAGCTCAACACCATTGACCAACTGCGCCAACAGCTGCTCCGAGACCTTGCCCCGCACCCGAACCGCATATTCGCGCTCGATCGCGCGCGAGGGGTGCATCAGACGATTGGCGAGCTCGCCGTGATTGGTGACAAGCAGCAAACCCGCGGTGTTCAGGTCGAGCCGCCCGACGGCGATCCAACGCCCGTCACGAATCCCAGGCAGGCGCCGGAAGATGGTCGGCCGCCCCTCAGGATCACGCCGCGTCACGACCTCGCCCTCGGGCTTGTGATAGGCCAGCACCCGTAGGTTCTGGCGCTTCGCGGCTCGGCGGCGGACCTCCTGACCATCGACGCGGATACGGTCGCTCGGCAGCACGCGATCACCGAGCTTGGCGAGCGCACCATTCACCCGCACCCGACCGTCACGAATCCAGCCTTCGATCTCGCGCCGAGAGCCAAGGCCAGCCTCCGCTAGCGTCTTCTGTAGACGCACTGGCTCCTGCAACACAGGTGCAGGTCGGCGCCGATCAGCGTCCTTCATCCGGTTCATCTCCAGTGCGTTGGTTGGTGTCAGTGGACGGCTCAGCGTCATGCAGGTCCTGCTGGTCGCCTGGCTCAGACTCGCGAGACTCCAGCCCCAGAGCCGCGTCGTTGCTGATGGCAAGGACGAGGTGTGGGCGGCCTGCTGGCCTGGTCACTAAGGCTTGCGGCATGCGCTCAGTCGCTGCGTCCAGACTGTCCTCGACAGCGTCTTCAACCGGCCCCGAGGATGCCTGCACTGCAGCAAGATCAGCGCCGTCCGTCTCTTCATTCAAGGCCTGCTCAAAGAAACTGGCATCGCGAATCGCGGCCAGCGGCGGCAGATCATTCAACGAGCGCAGCCCAAAATAGTCGAGAAATCGGCGTGTGGTTGCATAGAGCGCGGGCCGACCTGGAACCTCTCGGTGCCCCACCACCCGTACCCATTCGCGCTCGGTCAGGGTCTTGATGATCGGCGTGCTCACCGCCACGCCCCGAATCTGCTCGATCTCGCCGCGTGTGATTGGCTGCCGATAGGCGATCAGCGCAAGGGTCTCGAGCAGGGCCCGCGAGTAGCGCGTGGCCTTCTCCTGCCAGAGTCGCCCTACCCAGGGCGCAACCGATGCTCGCACCTGGACGCGCCAACCGCCGGCGACCTCAACCAGCTCGACGCCATGCCCATCGAAGCCCTCACGCAAGGCCTCAAGCGCGGCCAGCACCGCCTCCCGCGATGGGCGCTCGCGATCATCATACAGCCCCTGAATCCGCTCGATCGACAGCGGCTCAGCCGCCGCCAAGAGGGCGCCCTCAACCACCTGCTGTAGTCCGGGCACCAGCAGCGAGAGCGCGTGCTGCCGCGGCACAGCGTCGGGCGCAGCAGCCTCATCCGTCAGCCCTTCATCGACGCTGATGTCCTGCTCCCAGTCGCTCATGCGGCCTCTTCGACCCCAGGCCGGCGCAGCCGAATCGGCGCAAAGGGCTCGACTTGGATCAGCTCCAGCGTCGCCGCCTTCAACAGCTCGAGCACCGCGAGGAAGCTGACCACCACCCCAGCGCGCCCCTCAGTCACATCGAACAGATCGGTAAAGGGCACCAGCTCGGCACCGCTGATGCGCTCCAGCACCGCCGACATTCGCTCACGTAACGACAAGGACTCACGCTCGATCTGATGACTGGTAAAGAGATCAGCACGCGCCAATACCGCCTGCAAGGCGGCGAGCAGCTCATCCAGCTCCACCTTCGGCGGGATGCGCGGAATATGCCCCGGCGGCACCCGCGCCTGCACCACAAAGCAATCGCGCTCAAGCCGCGGCAGTGCATCAAGGTCTTGCGCGGCGCGCTTAAACTGCTCGTATTCAGCGAGCCGACGCACCAGCTCAGCGCGCGGGTCTTCGCCATCCTCATCATCTTCGTCGGCTCGCGGCAGCAGCATCCGAGACTTGATCTCGCAGAGCATCGCGGCCATCACTAGGTACTCAGCAGCGAGCTCAAGCCGCACCTCTTTCATCAGCTCCACGTACTCCATGTACTGTTTAGTGATCTCGATGATCGGGATATCCAGAATGTCGAGATTCTGCCGCCGGATCAAATACAGCAATAAGTCTAGCGGCCCCTCGAAGGTATCGAGAAAGACCTCGAGCGCATCCGGTGGGATGTAAAGATCTTCTGGCAGCTTCAGCAAGGGCTCGCCGCGGACCAGCGCAAAGCGAACCTTGTCGCCGAGCTCAAGCTTGGGCCCCGCTGCCACTGGGCTCGACGTCGCCTCTGTTGTCGATGTTTCAGTGTCAGTCTGGGTCTCGGGGCTTGACTCCTGCATGATCTCGCTCGGTCGCCGTTAAGCGCTGCTCATCAGCCTTGCCGCAGCGACATCACGTGGCGCACATCCTCCATCGTCTCGCGCGCTCGGTCACGCGCACGCTCGCAACCCTCATTGATGAACGAGCGCACTAGATCCGGATCAGCTTCGAGCCGCTTCACCTCCGCCTGAATCGGCTCTAGCTCCTTGCGCACGGCATCGATGATCGGCTGCTTGCATTCGATACAACCGATACCGGCGCTGCGGCAGCCCTGCTGTACCCAATCTTTGATCTGGGTATCGGAGTAGACCTCGTGGAACTGCCAGACCGGGCAGACCTCTGGGTTGCCGGGGTCGGTGCGGCGCACGCGCGCTGGATCGGTCGGCATGGTACGCAGCTTCTGCTCAACGGCATCAGGATCATCGCGCAGGGCGATGGTATTGCCGTAGGACTTGGACATCTTCTGGCCATCGAGCCCTGGCATCTTGGCCGCTTTGGTCAGCAGTGGCATCGGCTCGGGCAGGATCACGCGGCCGCCGCCCTCGAGGTAGCCAAACAGCCGCTCACGATCGGCGATGGTGATGTTGGCCTGGCTCTCGAGCAGAGCACGGGCGACGTCCAGCGCCTCCTGATCGCCCTGCTCTTGGTAGCGGCGCTTGAGCTGATCGAACATCTTGGCGTTCTTCTTGCCCATCTTGCGCTTGGCCTGCTCGGCCTGCTCCTCGAAGCCCGGCTCGCGGCCATAGATATGGTTGAAGCGCCGAGCGATCTCACGCGTCATCTCGACGTGCGCGACCTGATCCTCACCCACAGGGACCGCGCCGGCCTTATAGATCAAGATATCGGCACTCTGCAGCAGCGGATAACCGAGAAAGCCATAGGTCGCCAGATCCTTTTCCTTGAGCTTCTCCTGCTGGTCTTTATAGCTCGGCACGCGCTCAAGCCAGCCCAACGGCGTAATCATCGACAGCAGCAGATGCAGCTCGGCGTGCTCAGGCACCCGCGACTGAATGAATAGCGTCGCCGCACCAGCGCTGATCCCGCAGGCGAGCCAATCGAGGACCATGTCGAAGCTCGCCTGCGGGATCTGTGAGGGGTCTTCGTAGTCGGTGGTCAGCGCATGCCAATCGGCGACAAAGAAGAAGCACTCGTACTCATGCTGTAGCTCGATCCAGTTTTTCAGCACCCCATGATAATGGCCTAGATGGAGCTTACCGGTCGGGCGCATGCCGGAGAGGACGCGATGGGTTTGGTTAGGGGCAGAATTCAACGGCTTAGGGCCTTTGCTGTCAGAAAGGAATATGGTCGCGGATCAGATCCGATGCCGGAATCACCGCGAGTGCAAGCTCAACGGCTGGACGCAGTACCGCGCCAAGCAGACCAGGCGGCTGCCCATTCGGCAATAGAAGCAGTGCCACCAGGATCAGCAGTCCATAGGGCTCGAGCCGCGCAAAGCCACGCGCCCAGGTTGGCGGGAGCAAGGCGCTGAGCACCCGCCCGCCATCCAGTGGCAAGATCGGGATCATGTTCAGTGCCATCAGAAAGAGATTGATCAAGATGCCAATCAAGCACAGCTCGACGTAGAGACTCAAGACGCCATTCGGCACCTCGACAAAGCCCAAGATCAACAACATCAACTCTAAGGCCAGCCCCCAACCGATGGCCATCAAGAGGTTCACGCCGGGGCCGGCAATCGCGACTAGCGCCATATCCCAGCGCGGATTCCGCAGCCGCCGCCAGTTCACCGGCACTGGCTTGGCCCAGCCAAACAGGAAGGGCACACCCAGCAGGGTCTTCGAGGTCAGAAAGATGATCAGGGGCACCACAATGGTGCCGACCGGGTCGATATGCTTGATCGGATTAAAGGTCACGCGGCCGAGCATCGCGGCCGTCGGATCGCCAAGCCGATTTGCCACCCAACCGTGGGCGGCCTCGTGCACGGTAATCGCGAACAACACCGGCACCGCGATCAGCAGGATCAACAGCAGGGTTTCGGTCATGGCATCCAAACGTTAGGTGTCCTGTCAGAAATCTCAATGAAACAGGCCAGCGGCCAGCTCGCTAGGGCTCAAAGACGCTGCTATCGCCCTTGCCCTCACGCACCACCAGCGGCGGCTCTTGGGTCATATCCACCACCGTCGTCGGCTGGCTTCCGCAGGGGCCACCGTCGATGATCAGGTCTACGCAATGGCCGATCATCTCGCGCATCTCGAGCACATCATCCATCGGCTCCTCATCACCGGGCATGATCAGCGTGGTGCTCAGGATCGGCTGGTCCAGCTCAGTGAGTAGGGCCTGGGTGATCGGTGTGCCCGGAACGCGGATACCGATACCGCGGCGCTTAGGATGCAATAACCTGCGCGGGACTTGCTTAGTGGCTTGAAAGATGAAGGTATAAGGGCCAGGCGTCAATGATTTGAGCTGGCGATAGGCCTGATTATCGAGGCGCGCATAGGTGGCGATCTCTGAGAGGTCACGACAGACCAGTGTGAAGTGGTGCTTATCATCCACGCGCCGAATCATCCGGATGCGATCCAGCGCCGCCTTATCACCTAGCTGGCAGCCCAACGCATAGGAAGAGTCCGTCGGATAGACAACAACACCGCCAACGGCAAACACCGCCGCCGCCTGGCGGATCAGTCGCGGCTGCGGATCTTGCGGGTGGATCTCGAGAAACTGTGGCGAGGATGCCATTGGCGTGACTATCGAGCTTGGGGTTGTAAAAGGCGTGAATCGGCCGCGCCCTAGGCCACCGACTGATTCAGCATTGGCGCTTGGGGCGAGCTGCCGGACCAATCTCGATCCAGCCCTGCAAAGCCCGGCTGCTCCCAGATCGGCCGACAACCCTCGGGCAGCCCCGGCAGGCGCCCGAGTTCGATCCAAGGATTATCTGGACCGTGATAGTCGGAGCCGGCCGAGGCCAACAACCCTTGCTCACGCGACCAGCGCGCAAAGGTAAAGTAGTCGTCGCGACTATGGCTGCCCGAGACCACCTCGATCCCACGTCCTCCGCAAGCACGAAACGCCTCGATCAGATGCTTCATCTTCGAGCGCGTTAGGCCATAGCGCGCCGGATGCGCGATCACGGCCTGCCCACCGGCAGCAGTAATCCAGCCAACGGCCTCTTCTAAGGTTGTCCAACAACCAGCCACATGGCCCGGCTTGCCCTTGACTAGGAAATGCTTGAAGACCGCACGCAGATCCTTGGCCGCGCCTTGTTGGACCAGAAACCGCGCGAAGTGGGTACGGCCTACCAGCTCGCCCTCGGCCAGGGCTCGAGCCCCGTCCAGGGCGCCTGGCCAGCCCGCACGCGCTAGACGGCGTCCGATCTCAGCCGCACGCTCCTCCCGGTAGGCGAGTAAGCCCCTGAGACCCTGGCGTAATTCCACAGAGGCAGGATCAACATCAAGCCCGACGATGTGGACGGTGCGCCCACCCCAGGTCACCGAGATCTCGACCCCAGGCACGAGCTGAATGCCCTGCGCCTGCGCCGCTGCGGCCGCCTCGTCCAATCCGGCGAGGGTATCGTGATCGGTGAGCGCGATCACCTCAACCCCCTGCGCAGCGGCCCGTGTGATTAGATCGCGCGGGGTCAGGGTGCCGTCAGAGGCGGTGGAATGGGTATGCAGGTCGGGTGTCTTCATCATCCTGGCATTCTACCTGATCCGCTGCAGCACACGTGCTTGCATCCACATCTGTTGAACAGCACTGAGCACCAGAGCCAGACCACAATCGGCGATAACAATGCTAGGATGCCGCCTTTTTGGCGCGCTTGGTCTTAGCACCGCCCGCCGCCCGACCATGCTCTGTGGACATCCAGGATGAAGCTGCTCATCGATTTCTTTCCGATCATCCTCTTTTTTGTCGCCTACAAGCTCTATGGCATCTATGTGGCGACCATCATCGCCATCATGGCCTCCCTGACGCAGGTCGCTTGGCTGCGCTGGCGGCATGGCCGATTCGAGAAGATGCCCTTGATCATGCTGGCGTTGATCACAGCCTTTGGCGGGCTCACCTTGCTGCTGCGCGATCCGATCTTCGTGATGTGGAAGCCAACTATCGTCAACTGGCTCTTCGCGGCGGCCTTCCTCGGCGGCAGCCTGATCGGTCACCGCCCCTTGGTCGAGCGCATGATGGGGCAAGCCATCAGCCTACCGGCAGCGATCTGGCAACGCCTGAATTGGGCCTGGGTGTTTTTCTTCCTGTTCTCCGGGCTGGTCAACCTCTTTGTCGTCTACATCGGCAGCGGCTTCTATGTTGCTGAGCAGGCGCTGATTGCCGCAACCGGCATCACTGCCATCGATCTCAACAGCTGCGCCGAGCAATTCGTCGGCCAGCAGCTTGATCTCTGCGAGACCGCGCATGCCAGCGAGGCAGTTTGGGTCAACTTCAAGCTGTTCGGTATGATGGGTATGACCATACTGTTCGTGATCGGACAAGCCTTCTATCTGGCGCGATACATCCAAGAATCGGAGCCCAACGCCTCTGCTGCCACGCCCGCACCCTCAGCAGCGACATCCGGAGACATCCGCTGATGCTCTATGCCATCATCAGCCGCGACCAGCCTAACAGCCTGTCGCAACGCCGTGCAGCCCGCCCGGCACATCTCGAGCGCCTGCAGGCGCTGCAACAGGCCGGCCGCCTCATCCTCGCCGGCCCGCACCCGGCGATCGATGCATCAGACCCTGGCGAGGCCGGCTTTACCGGCTCATTGGTCGTCGCCGAGTTCAGCGACCTCCAAGCCGCCCAGACCTGGGCCGACGCTGATCCTTATGCACAAGCTGGGGTCTATGCCGAGGTGCAAGTCAAGCCATTCATCCAAGTCCTACCCGCTTGAGTAGGACGTTCGCACAAGAAGGACAGTTGTTATGAAACACCGCTTCATTTCCGCATCATTGCTGGCCGTTGCCATGGTTGCACCAGCCTGCGCACAGGACGCCCAAGAGGTCGACGAGACCCTGATCGCCACGGTCAACGGCCAGCCCTATCAGCTGGATCTATTCCGCGCCTATTATGGCGAGCTGCTCGCACAGCGTAATGGCCAAGACAGCCCACAGCTGCAAGAGCAGGCCTTCAATGAATTCATGAACATCGTCGTTGCCTCGCAGGCCGGCGAGAAGCGCAATCTCGCCGAGAATCCCGAGGTGCAGACGGCGCTCGCACTGCAGCGGATGATGGTGCTCTCAGCCGCAGCCCTGCAGAGCATCGGCGCTGAAACCGACCCCACCGAAGCCGAGCTGAAAGAGGTCTACGACGAGTTCGTCAAACAATCAGAACGCACCGAATATAAGGCGCGCCACATCCTGCTTGACGATAAAGAGAAGGCGCAAGCGCTTATCGAGCAGCTCAACGCTGCCAAGGGCGAAGGCTTTGAGACCCTAGCGGAAGAGAATTCGCTCGGCCCAACCGCCGAGAAAGGCGGCGATCTCGGCTGGTTCGACTCGCGACGCATGGTCAAGCCCTTTGCTGATGCGGTCGCCGAGATGGAGCCAGGCAGCTACTCCAAGCAGCCGGTGCAGACTCAGTTTGGTTGGCACATCATCAAGCTTGAAGAGACGCGGACCGCCGAGCCGCCCTCTTTCGAGCAGGCCAAGCCTCAGCTAGAGGGCGTGCTGCGGCAGCGTCAGGTGGCCGAGGCGCTCACCGAACTGCGCAACAACGCTGAGGTTCAGCTCAATGAAGAGGTAGTCAAGGTCAAGGAAGAGCCCGCTGAGTAATCCTCGGTCTTAAGGGCCGGCCAGCGGCCGGCCCGATGTTTAGACTTAGGCTTGTATCAGTCGAGAGGGCAAGCGCTGTGGCTGCCATGAGCGAGCCTAATCGATCGTGGCGGCACAAAAGCGATCGACTTGCCGCGAGCCGAGTGGCTGCAGCGGCCGCGCATTCGCACCGACGATCTGAGCGAGCCGAGCAAAGTCCGAGGCTGCGATCTCCAGCGGCGCCTCCATCACATAGCGATGGACAGCCTCCTGGCAAGGCGGGCGCGTCATCGAGCCGTCATAACGGAAGTATGAGCGCCGCGTTGGCAGCAGAAATACCGCATTGACGCCAATGTTGCGTCCGTAAGCGTTCTTCCCAGCCACCAGAGGTGCATTATCGAGGATGCGGCGCAGGGTCTGATTGACGCGGTTTCCAGCCTCGATCGGAACCGAAACGATTGCAATGTCGCCGCGATTATTGCCGTGGATCAGCTCGATCTCGCCATCTGCGATATGGCCGTCGATTGCATGCTCGCCCGGAACGTGAAACCGCAGCTCAACGAGTTCATAGCTGAGCCCGTCGATCAGCAGATGGCTGCCCCGGTCGTAGCCGAGTCTTAGGGCGTTACCGTCGTTCACCAACAGCAGCGAACTGCTTCGATAACGGAATCGCAGCGGAGTACAGGGCTGCAACGAGGTTGCCAGGGTCTCAATCGGGACCGGTGACTGCAGCCGCCCCGAGGCGCATCTGGCATAATCAGGGTTGAGCGCAGCCCAATGACTGGGCCCCTGCTCACCGCTGTAAGACCAATCTGGTACCGATGCGGTGACATCAGAGATCCTTGCCTGCCAAGCATGTGCATTGACCGCTAACGACAGCATCGCAACACCGCCGATGAACGCTATGGACACAGACTTAGGGTCGAACCGATACCAGATCATCTCAACCTCCTACGCACCTTGAGTTAGCGCTGTTCAGTCACCGCTCGACTTACCGCTCCGCCGAATGCCGGCAATCGGCACCACCTGCGCTGCTTGCGGTTGGTCAGTATAGTAAGGCCGCTCGCCGCCTCGCCCTTGGGTGTCTGCCAACTCTTTTTCACGCGCAGCAATCAAGGACAAACAGGCACGCACATCGCCAATGGTATTCTCCGAAAGCGGATGTTTCATGCCGGGCGGCGGGGTCACATCCTTCACAATAGCGGCCAGCGTCTTGCGCATCGCCACCAGGATCTGCTGCTCTTTACTTAACTCAGACATCATCATAATCCCGTTCCATAAAAAGTGGTATCGACTCGATTGGCTCTGATCCAGGCCTTAAGATCGGGACGCAAGCGAGCAAATTCAGCAGTGGTCAAACGCTTTCGGATCACGGGGCAGCAGTAGACCGATAAACATCCACTGCAGCCCTAGCGTCTGGCGCCATCGATCAGCTCGGCCAAGCGATCGCCGTCAATCAGCTCAACGCCGAGCGCTTCGGCTTGCCTGAGCTTGCTACCCGGGTCAGCCCCGGCGATCAGCAGGTCGGTCTTCTTGGAAAGGCTACTACTCACCTTGGCCCCCAAGGCCTCAAGCTGCGCCTTGATCTGCTCCCGCGGCTGACTCAGGGTGCCGGTGATCACGACCCTCTTGCCAGATAGGGGGCCGGGTTTCTCCAGACCATCGGTCCCCTTGGGGAGGATGGGGCGATCCCAAGTAATGCCTCCAATCTCAGGTGCACGCAGCTTGTCGATGACCTCGCGATTATGCGGCTGGGAGAAGAATGCCTGGATATGCGCTGCGACGATTGGACCAATACCCTCGACGCACAGCAGGGCCGAGACCGGCGCCTCCATCAGTTCGTCGAGATCCTGAAACTGCTCGGCCAACGCACGCGCCGTCGTCTCGCCAACCTCTCGAATACCGAGCGCATAGATGAAGCGCGCCAAGCTTGTGTGGCGAGTCTTATCTAGCGCGGCGAGCAGATTCGCGGCCGATTTCTCGCCCATACGATCCAGCTCGCGCAACTGTTCTTGGGTGAGTCGGTACAGATCTGCCAGGTCTGTCACCAGTGCGCGCTCGACCAACTGATCGACCAACTTGTCACCGAGACCTTCGATATCCATTGCCCGACGGGAGGCAAAATGCTTGATGGCCTCCTTGCGCTGCGCGGTACAGAACAGGCCACCCGTGCAGCGAGCAACGGCCTCGTCCTCAGCCCGCAGCACATCGGACCCGCAAACCGGGCAGCCTGTGGGCAACTGCACCGGCTTAGTGCCCGCTGGGCGTCGCTCCGGCAGCACCCGTACCACCTCCGGGATAACATCCCCAGCACGACGCACATAGACCGTATCACCCACGCGAACATCCTTACGATGCACCTCATCGATATTGTGCAGCGTGGCATTGGCAACAGTGACACCTGCCACATCCACCGGCGTCAACCGTGCGACCGGCGTCACCGCACCGGTCCGTCCCACTTGGAACTCGATCGCTTGAACGACGGTAATAACCTCTTCGGGAGGATACTTAAAGGCAATCGCCCAAGCCGGGCTGCGACCCTCACCGCCTAAATAGCGTCGCTTCTTGGCTTGACGGCTAAGCAACTGTTGCTGCTGTAATGAATCAACTTTAAAGACGACGCCATCGATCTGATAAGGCAAAGTGTTCCGACGTTCGCCGATCTCTCTGACGTAGGCGATGGCCTCAGCAATGCCGACAACAACCCTCGACTCAGGCGAAACAGGCAGACCCCAAGCTGAAAACAGCTTCAAGACCTCGCTCTGAGTCTCGCCAAGCCCTCCGTCCTCCACCGCCCCAAAGCCAAAACAAAACATCTCGAGTGGACGACTCGCGGTGATTGCCGGATCTAATTGCCGCAGACTGCCAGCAGCAGCATTACGAGGATTCTTTAACGGGGTCTGACCCCGTTTTTTCATCTCCGCCTGCAACTGCTCAAACGCGATAAGAGGCAGGTAGACCTCTCCCCGCACCTCAAGCAGCCTAGGCCAGCCGGTTCCACTAAGCTTTAACGGCAGTGCGCGGATGGTACGCAGCTGAGCGGTAACATCTTCGCCAATATGACCATCACCGCGAGTTGCTCCTCGGATCAATGCCCCATGCTCATACGACAGGCTGACCGCTAATCCATCGAGCTTAGGCTCTGCAACATAGCGCACTTGATCAACCGCAAGCTCTTTACGAGCGCGCTGATCAAACGCAGAGAGTTCCTCTTCGTTGCGTGCATTATCAAGCGACAGCATCGGTAACCGATGCTCAACCTCAGCGAAGCGCGCCGATGGCGCGGCGCCAACCCGCTGTGTCGGCGAGTCCAGCGTCACCAGCGCTGGGTAGCTCGCCTCTAGCGACTGCAGCTCACGGAGCAGTCGATCGTATTCAGCATCCGGGATCTCCGGATCATCCAGGACGTAGTAGCGGTGATTATGATGCGCTAGCTGTCGGCGCAGAACCTCAGCCCGGTCGCGAATCGAGGTCGGCACCATCATCGACGCGATGGCGGCAGATCAGCGTCGTCGTCAGCCTCAATGGAATCGGCGCCTTGGGCCGATTGATAGGGACGAGTCAAGGCATCCGCACGGTCATTGATCAGACTCAGCAGCTCGATCCGTAACTCCTCCCAAGCATCATCGTCAAACGCGCGACGATCGGGCAGCAGCAGATCCGCGCCAAGCTCATCGGCCATAGTGCGTGCCGTTTGCACCAGCTCATCGTAGACCATCAGATCACTGGGCATCCCATCGAGCTGAGTGAAGAGTGCCACCCCAGGCGTGGTAAAGCTGTCCATGGCCTGGAATGGAAATGTACCAGGATTGACCAGGTTGGCCATACTGAAGAGGGCGCGCTGACTGCCACTCTCGAGGTTGTGGCGGTGATAGATGTCCATCTCCCCTGGGACCAGATATTGACGCTCAGCCGCTGCCCGCACCGCGGCACCGTTAAAGGGCTGTCCACGAGTCACCACGAACAACTGCACAAGCAGCTGGCCTTCGCTCGCTACCGCCGCTGATGCCGAACGCGGCCCCTGGGCCGATGATGCCCGTACCTCAGCAGGATCCAGCGCCGCCTCATTGCTAGGCGTTGCCTCATGACTAGCGACGGATCGCGCAGGATCGGCGGCATCCGCGTCGATGTCATCCTGCGCCCTAGCAACCTTGGCAGGGGTGCGCGTCCGCGACCCGCGATCAGCGTTAAGCTCAGCCTCTGCAGGTGCCGCAGCAGCGCCGAAATGCCGACCGAAGCTAGGCTCGCGGCGCCAAGACCTCATCGCGGGCTGCAACTCGGGCTCGGGCTCGTCGTCCGGCGCGCGCTCCTCGGGCTCGGCCTCAGTCTCGATGCGGCGCTTTTCCCAAAGGTACAGAGCGCCAAGCAGCAAGACGCCAAAGACGATCAGAATGATTCTTAGAGTGCCAGCATCCATGGGGTTCGTATCCGATGGAGGTTTATCGTGAGTATATCAGCGCCTTCACCGCATTTCTGCAGTTGGCTACATTCATGCATCAGGAGGCCGCAACCATGCGCGCGGCCTGATCGACATCGACCGAGACCAGACGCGAGCAACCAGGCTCATGCATCGTAATCCCGAGGAGCTGATCGGCCAATTCCATGGTCACCTTATTATGGGTGATGAAGATAAACTGGATCTGATCCGACATCGAGCGGACCAGCTCGCAAAAGCGTCCGACGTTGGCATCATCCAGCGGCGCATCAACCTCGTCGAGCATACAAAATGGGGCCGGATTGAGCTTGAAGATCGCAAACACCAAGGCCACGGCAGTGAGCGCCTTCTCGCCACCCGAGAGCATGTGAATGGTGGCGTTACGCTTGCCAGGTGGACGCGCCATGATCGAAACGCCAGTGTCGAGCAGATCCTCCCCGGTCAGCTCTAGATAGGCACTGCCACCGCCAAAGACACGCGGGAACAGCTCCTCTAGACCCCTGTTGATCCGCTCGAAGGTCTCCTTGAAGCGGCTGCGGGTTTCGCGATCGATCTTACGAATCGCCGCCTCCAGTGTCTCTAGCGCGGCGCTGATATCGGCATGTTGCGCTTCGAGATAGCGCATGCGCTCGGATTGCTCTTCAAACTCGTCGATGGCGGCCAGATTGATGTTGCCGAGACGTCCAATGCGCGTTGTCACCGCCTCGAGCTCATGCGACCAACGTTCGATGAGATCGGCGCCAGCCAAGAGCCCCGGCGCCATCGCATCAAGCACGGCCTGCGGTGAGGTCTCACGTGCGCGCAGCTGCTCTTCGACCGTCTGCCGCCGCACCAGCAGCTCCTGTCGCTGCAGACGGGCAGCATCAAGCGCTTGGCGCAGATTGTTGAGCGCTTGCTCGAGTCCATGTCGGCCCTGCTCGGCAGTACGAATCTGGCTATCGACCGCCTCCATCTGCTGACGCTTGTCACTGAGCTCCTGCTCAACCTGCAGGCGTTGCTCAAGCTGCTCATCGAGCCGCTCTTGCAGCTCGAGCGCAGGCTCTGCGGCCTCGGTCAGCGCCGCGACCAACTCATCACGACGGACTTCGAGGCTAGCGACGCGCTCACCGGCGCGCTCGAGGTTTGCTGCCAGCCCCGCCTGCGTTGCTCGCCGCGTCTCAGTCGCAATCGCTAAACGCTGCACCTCGTCGCGCCGATACGTCTCGTCGCGACGCAACTCAGTGACCGCAGCTCGGCGCGGCTCACGCTCAGCAGCCAGCCCATCACGTCGATCAGTCAACTGCTCGCTACGCTCAAGGGCTGCATGCAAGCGCTCACGACCCTGCTCCATCGCCGCTTCCATCTCGGCACAGCCAGCCTTGAGCGCCGCCTGCTCATCCGCGAGCGCGGCGCGACGCTCGCGCAGATGGGTCAAGCGTGCGCGTGCCGCCCCTTGCTCGGCATCGAGTGAGGCACGATCACGGCTCAAGCGAGCAAGATCCTCATGCGCATCCAGGCGCGCCTGATCCAGCTCGACGCGCTGCGCAGCCAAGGCCTCCTGTTCACCATCAAGCTCAGCGATCACCTCCTCGAGCTCATCGGCAGCAGCAGACAGCGCCTTGATCTCCTCTGCGCGAGCGATACTACCGCCAACCTCGGCTGCAGCCTCAGCGCCATGGCCCGATGCCCGCGCCCAGCCAGGTCCGACGAGCAAGCCATCGCGGGTGACAATCCGTTGTCCTGTACTCAGCGCGGAGCGCCGCGCGAGCGCCTGATCGCGACTATCGGCGACCTCGATGCCGGCCAGCAGTTGACCTAAGACCGCGGGGCCACGCACCAGGGCCGCCAGCCCTGCGGTGCCAACCGGGGCGCCACCAGCCCCATCGAACTGCGCCATATCCCCTTCAAACAGCATCAGCGACTCGGCCTTGAGCGAGCCTACGAGGCCATCAAGCTCAGCGACACAAAAGGCGGCAAGCGCCGTATCCAAGACCCTCTCAACCGCAGTCTCCCAGCCGGGCGTGACCTCGATCTGATCCAACAAGCGCGGTGCCTGGGTCAAGTCGTAGCGATCGACCCAGGCCGCGACCGCCGCATCCGGATTCTCTAAAGCGGCATCCTGCAAGGCCTCAAGCGAGGCAAGCCGACCACGCGTTGTCTGCAATTCGGTGCGTGCGGCATCGAGACGACCAGCGAGCTCGCCACGCCTGGCCTCAGCCTCACGCAAGGCCGCAGACGCTCGCTCCTGGGCATCAGCAGCCAGACGCAGACGCTCATCCAACCCCTCGGAGCGCTCATCTAGCGCGGCTAAGCGTTGTTCAAGCTCGCCGGTATCGAGACGGCCGGATTCGTCATCAATGCGGGCGCTGCGCTGACGATCTTGCGCCAGACGCTGCTCGAGGTGGTTCAGGGTCGAGCGTTCCTGCTGCGCTTCGGCTGCAGGCGCGGCAATCTCAAGCTGGATCGCATCCCAGGCCTGCTGCCAGGTCTCCAGTTGATCCTCGGCCTCGGCCAGTTGCTCGCGCAGATCCTCGAGTCGCTCGCGTGCCTCTGTGAGCAAGGGAGTGTCGCGCTCGAGCTCAGCCACCAGCTCGGACGCATGCGCCTGATCACGCGCCTGCTGAGCGCTAGCCTCCTCTAGCTCACGTCGCACCGAGCCCAGCTCGCGCTCTTGGCGCTGCCGAGTTTCGCGCGCAAATTCTAACGCTTGCTCAAGACGCAGGATCTCGGAGCCGGCCGCGTACCAACGCCCCTGCACCGCATTGAAGGCCTCCGAGACCTCAGAGTGCAACGCCCGCTCTGACTCGATCTCAGCCTCGAGGCGGCGCAATGATGCCAGATCGGCCTCTAACCGGACTTCAGTCTCACCAATGACCCGATCCTGACGCTCCAGGCCCTGGTCATGCTCCCGCCACTGCAGCGCCGCCAGCTCATCACTGAGGCGTCGCTCGTCTTCCTTCAGGGCGCGATACTTGGCCGCGGTCGCGGCCTGGCGCTCCAAATGCTGAAGCTGCTTACCGACCTCATCACGCAGATCCTGAAGCCGCTCTAGATTCTCACGCGTGTGCCGTATCCGATTCTCGGTCTCGCGCCGACGCTCCTTATATTTGGAGATGCCAGCCGCCTCCTCGATGAACAGGCGCAGCTCATCGGGCTTGGCCTCGATAAAGCGCGAGATCATGCCCTGCTCGATGATCGCATAGCTACGCGGTCCGAGCCCGGTACCGAGAAAGAGGTCTTGGATATCGCGTCGACGGCAACGGGCGCCGTTCAGGAAATAGCTCGACTGACCATCACGCGAGACCTGCCGCTTGACCGCAATCTGAGCAAAACGGGCAAACTCCCCGCCGGCGCGGCCGTCGCTGTTGTCAAATACCAGCTCGATATGGGCCAAGCCAACCGGCTTGCGCGAGCTGCTGCCGTTAAAGATCACATCCGCCATCGACTGGCCGCGCAGCATCTTCGCTGAGCTTTCACCCATCACCCAGCGCACCGCATCGATGACGTTCGACTTGCCACAGCCATTCGGTCCCACGACGCCGACCCGATTACTCGGAAACGGCACCGTCGTCGGGTCCACGAAGGACTTGAAGCCAGCTAGCTTGATCTTCTCCAGGCGCATCCGTGAACCATACTGGAGGGCTCAATGGCCGACAAGCATGTTGCATCCTTTGACACACAAACCGGGACAATAACCCGACTTTGGGACTTTTCGGCCCCTCAGGCCGTCGCGGCAAGCTGATCGAGCAAACGCTCCAGGCGCTGGGGCGATAGTTGGACAGGGTCTTGCTCGCTGGCTGAGCCTGCTGGACCGCGGTTAAGGCCCCGCGACCAGCGCATCTGCCCCATCTGCTGGGCATCCCCCCGACTCGCTGATCCGCGCGCAGGCCGGCGTCCGCCATGTCTTGCAAGAGATCGCTGGCAATGGCCACTGTGCCGCCTGGCAGGATGCACTCGCCGAGCAGGCGACGGCGCTGCTGGCGATCCCACCCAGCGTCCAAGGTGGTCACCGAGCGCATCCCGCAACGCTTCGGTCTCGATCCGGTACGCGACATCCAGGTACTGACCCCAATGAATCGCGGCAGCCTCGGCGCCCGCGCCCTCAACAGCGATCTGCAACGTGAACTCAACCCGAGCACTCAGCCGCGCCTCGAGCGCTTCGGCTGGACCTACGCCCCGGGCGACAAGGTGATGGTTGTTGGAGCTGAACCCCGTCACAGCCCAATCAACCCCGGGGGCATTCGCGCTCACTCAGCCGTTTCTTGACCCCTGATACTGGCGCCCCGATGCCGCTTGCTGCTCGAACGGATAACCCGCAGAGGACGCAGATGCACCCCGATTAAAATCTGATGAAACAAGACCCGAGCAAGGATATCCAGGGGTGAGGCCTCCGCATAATGTCAATCAGATGGTGCCATGTCGCGTAGATGACATCATAAAAAGATATCTCGCGCAGAGATGCAAAGGCGCAGAGAAGAAGAGAAGCGCACTGGGAACATCGAGCAAGTTCTTTCTTCCTTTGCGCCTCTGCGTCTCTGCGCGAGCCTCTTCTTGCTACGTCACAACATCACGCGACATCATGTCGAGGCCGCACCCATATCCAGGCCACCCAAGTGATGCAGCAGGGATCAGTCAAAGCGTGCAGAGTCTAGACGCGTCGCTATGCGTCAATGCAGACTGCGGCCACTGCCGCAAAGCCGCCCCAGACCAAGGCCTGAAACCGATGCCAGAACTGCTCACAAAGACCCTCATCCTGCTGCTCAGCAGCGCCGT
Organism: Halochromatium sp.; assembly: GCA_010912705.1. Classification (GTDB taxonomy): domain Bacteria; phylum Pseudomonadota; class Gammaproteobacteria; order Chromatiales; family Chromatiaceae; genus Lamprobacter. The sequence goes on along the minus strand of POWB01000010.1, from coordinate 79,153 downwards.
CATCAGCGGTTGCGCCAGCACCGCGCGGGACCTGATGCCGACACCGGTCGTCTACCAGCAGCCCGGTGGAAAGCCGCTGTTCGACCCGGAACGGCAAACGCGGCGGCATCCGGATATCGACTTGCTCTACATCACCGACCGAGCACAGCCCACTCCGGAAGAGGTCGAGCAGGCGAAGGCAGCAGGAGAGGCCCTCCCCTATGGTCAGGAGCGGGCGCGGCGAATCGCCTTTGGGTCAGCGCAGGTGCGGCTCGTTCCCGCAATCGATTGGCAGGGGCTTGCCGAGCAGAGCCAGCTTGCCGATCGTACGCGCCCGGTTGAGCTTGAGCTTGGCGAGGTTCAAGAGCTGGCAGCCTTCCCGGACGAGCCCTATCAGATCAAGCGCAATCTGCAAGGCATGCTATTGCGCGATCGCGACGAGCTAGCCCGTCATGCCGCAGCCAGAGAGGCGCTCCAAGACGAGGTCCGACGCCGTCTCGAGCACTCGCCCACGGGCGAGGTCATGCTCTATGTGCACGGCTTCAACGAGACCTTTGCCAACGCTGCCTTCACGACCGCCGAGCTCTGCCATTTCCTTGGCCGCGAGCCAGTCTGCAGCTTCTTCACCTGGCCGGCCTCGACCACCGGCAACTTCCTGATCTCCTATACCAACACCACCGAGACCGCCGACTTCGCCGTGGCGCACCTGAAGAAGACCATCCGCACCATCGCCACGATGCCGGAGGTGAAAGGGATGCATGTCCTCGCCCACAGCCGCGGCGCCGCAGTCACCCTCTCGGCAGCCCGAGAGCTCGCGCTCGAGACCATCGCAGCAGGCAAAGAGCCGGCATCGCTGTTCAAGGTCAAGAACCTGGTCCTGATGTCACCGGACATCGATATCGACATCGCCTCACAACAGCTGACCGGCTTCATCTCCGATCCCGACCTCGTCACGGTCTGGCCCGAGGTACGTTTGCCGCGCACCCTCGATGGACGCCTGACCGTCTACTCCTCGCCCAAGGATCGCGCCTTGCAGGTCTCGCGCATCCTGTTCCGTAGCCGCACCCGCGTTGGGCAGCTGACCCCCGACAAGATCCCGGACACGGCCCAGCGCTACCTGGAAACCCGTGGCGGCACCGATCTCATCGCCTACGAAGGCAAGCGCACCGACCTGTTCGGCCACGGCTACTTCACGACCAATCCGCGCGTCAGCTCCGACCTTGTGCAATTGATCCGCTTCGGCAAGAAGCCCGGTGATCCGGGCCGTGAGCTGATCCGCACTGGCCGCGTGACCTGGCGCATCCCGACTGAGGGCGAAACGGTCATCGATGTCGAGGGACCAGTGGTTGCCGATTGAACCCTCGGTTTGGCTTCTAAGAAGCTATCCATCAACTGCTTCCCGATTTGAGCACCACTGTAGGGCAATCATCGGGAAGGAGAAGGTAGACGGCTACTCAGTATCCACTTTCAGCGCTTAGGCACTGTCGCCGAGGTCGGCGAGGCGTCGGGCTCCTCGCCCCCAAGCCGTGCAATGCCCAGGGTCACGAAGAACCCAGCGAGCATGAGCGCCAGGCTGCCGCCAAGCTGGCCGAGGCTGGGCGTGAAGCTGCGCTGGGACCAGTCCTTGGCGTTCTTTGGCGCCGCCAGTTCGACGATATTCTGCTCGGTGACGAGCTGGCCCTCAAAGACATCGCCAAGCTGGGGTGGAACGCCTTCTCGGAACGGGTAGAGCCCCGCGGGAGCGGCAAGCAGGAGGCCTAGCAGGACACCAATCGTCGCTTTCTCGTAGCGATGCAGCAAGAAGCGCAGCAGGTTAGCGACCACCACCACGCCGAGGACGACACCGATCCCCACCGGCACAATGACGCCGAGCTGGGCCAACACCCCGGCCAGGTCCAGCTGGGTCGCAGCCGACACCGCGTCCTTGATGGCATGGATAATCGGCTCGTACTGGCCGAGCAGCAACAGCAGGTAGGCGCCGCTCACCCCCGGCAGGATCATGGCCGAGGCCCCGGCCATGCCGGCGACCCCCAGCATGAGCCAATTGGTCTGGGCGTTGCCAGCGTCAGCCGCGCTGCCTTGGAGCAGGGCCAGAGTGAGCATAGCCAGGGCACCGGCGGCGACACCGGCGTAAGCAGCGCGATTGAAGGGCCGGGTCATGCGCAGCAGCAGCGGAGCGCCGCCGAGGGTCAGGCCGATGAAGAGGCTGAACATGGCCCAACGGAAGTCCACCAGGGCTTGGGCGATCAGGCCACTCAGGGCGCCGATCGCCACCAGTGCGGCCAGGACCACCACGGCGAGCAGCGCCAGGTTAGAGATGCTTAGGCGCAGCCGCGTCACGTCGCTCACGGCGTCGATAAAGCGCCGATAGATGCCCACCGCCACCAGCATGGTGCCACCGGAGATCCCCGGCACCAGATTCGCCAGGCCCATCATGGCGCCACCGATAGCGGCGCGGAAGGCGAGCGCTGGCGTCAGTGGCTCGGGCTGTTCGTCGTTCGGTACGGCTTCGGGACTAGGCGACATGGTCTTCCTCAGGAGGCGATGGCGTGCCGCCTCTCTTTCGAGCGCTCTTGGCAGCCGTTAAGGGTCAACTCGATCGATCTGGTGCACTGGGATGATGGCCACACCCCTCCCGGTCGATGAATCGTTGACTGATCAGGCTAATCCAAGCAACAGTCCGCGGCAAACAGAAGATCGGCAGCAGAAGCCTGCTTGTGCCCTGCTCGTCAGCGCTGCAGAATCCGAGGCGAGCGTTAGCCACTTAGGCTAGCGTCACCAAGACCCCAGGCCGAACAGGAGCTCCAGCCGATGGCCACCGACACCCTGACCACCGCTCCCAACCAGCTGCGCAAGCTGCTGGATCAAGGCGGCCTGATCTCGATGCCCTGCTGTGGCGATGCGCTGAGCGCGACGCTGATCGAGCAAGCCGGATTCTCGCTGACCTTCATGTCAGGCTTTGCCGCTGCCGCGCATCGGCTTGGAGCGCCGGATACCGGGCTGATGTCCTACGCCGAGGTCTTGGACCAGGGCCGCAACATCCTCGAAGCGGTCAGCATCCCGGTCATCGGCGACGGCGATACCGGCTACGGCAACCCGTTGAACCTGCAACGCACGCTGCGCGGCTTCGCCAAGGCTGGCTTCGCGGCGATCATGCTTGAGGATCAGGTCGCACCCAAGCGCTGTGGTCATACCCGCGGCAAGGCCGTGGTCGAGCGCGCGGAGGCCTTTGATCGCATCCGCGCCGCGGTCGAGGCGCGCGATGACGACGCAGACATCTTGATCCTAGCGCGCACCGATGCGCGCGCCCTGCTTGGTCTGAACGAGGCGATCGAGCGTGCCAATCGGTTCCGCGAACTAGGTGCCGACATGCTCTTCGTGGAGGCACCGGAAACGCGCGAGGAGTTGGCCACCATCTGTCGCGAAGCCCCTGGCATCCATCTCGCAAACATGCTCGAGGGTGGCGTGACCCCAATCCTGCCGCCGGACGAGCTCGAGGCACTCGGCTACCGCATCGCCGCCTACCCGCTAACCTTGTTGGCGACGGCCATGCAGGCCATGACCGAGGCCTTGGATGCGCTCAAAGCAGGCCGTCATCCACAGCGGCTGATGGCCTTTCCCGAGCTGCGCCGCCGGCTTGGCTTTGAGGCCTATGACGCCACCGCAGCAGGCTATGGTCCGAATCACGCGACTGGGAGCAAGGCTTGAGCACAGACCCATTGCACGAAGTCATTAACACCTGCCGCTTCACCGAGGCCCCCGACCTCGACGCGCTCGACCTTAGCGGCCTGGCCGATATCCAATGGCGCGCCGACCGCTGCACACCCAGCTCGATCCTCTGCTTCCAGCGCTTTGATGACGGCAGAACCGATGCCGAGATCATTGAGCGCTATCTGGCGCACAGCGCCTTTGGTGCCCTGGTGATCAATCGCCCGCTCGGCCTCGGCGCCGGTCAAGAGGCCGGCATGAGCCAAACCGAGTCATCCCAGCTTGAGCCGCTCGGCGGACGCCCGATCTTCGTCACCGCCCCAGATGCCTGGGGCGAGACGCTGGAGCGGCTTTGCGATCATTTCTATCCGACCGGACCCGCCCAGTGGCAGATCGCCGGCGTCACCGGTACCAATGGCAAGACCACGACGATCAAATATCTGGAGTCGATCCTGCTCGCGGCCGGGCGCAAGGTGCTCAGCATCGGCACCCTAGGGCTCTCGCTGAACGGCCAGCCGCTGGCCGAGACCGGCTTCACCTCGCCACCCTATATCGAGCTGCGGCGCATCCTCAGCGACTGCCGCGCCGAGGCAGACACCCTGGTGATGGAGGTCTCCAGCCACGCGCTGCACCAAGGCCGCGTGCAGGGGCTGCGCTTCGCAGCCGCGGCCTGGACCAATTTCAGCCAGGATCATCTCGACTACCATGGCGACGAGGCGAGCTATTTCGCCGCTAAAGCGATGATCCTCGATCAGCTTGCCGAGGGTGTGCCGCTGCTCACGACCAGCGCCGAGGTCGAGCGCCGGCTGCGCGTCGAGCACGGTCCCGACACACCAGTGATCCAGATCGAGGCACCGGTGTTACCAGCGGAAACCAGTCGCATTTCGTCCGCGGCGGTCCCGGAAGCCAAACCCTCGGTTGAACATATTGATGCCGCACCAACGATTGACGCCGCACCCATGCCGGCCAGAGGCAGCACGCCATTGCCCGCTGAAGCGCTGCAGGCGCGCCCATTCCTTGCGCTGCGCTACAATCGCGCCAACTATGCGCTGGCTTGCGCGCTGGCGACCCGGCTGCTCGGCTCCGAGCCCGAAGCACCCTGGCGTGCCCTGCAGCCAGTCGCCGGGCGCTTCGACTGCTTTGTCCATCGGCAGCGCACCATCGTCATCGATTTCGCCCACACCCCGGATGCGCTCGAGAACATCCTCGGCGCCATCCGCGAGGCCTTTCCGCAAGCAAAGATCCTGACCCTGTTCGGCTGCGGCGGTGATCGCGATCGAGGCAAACGGCCGTTGATGGGGGCTGCTGTCTGTCGCGGCTCGGATCAAGTGATCCTGACCTCTGATAATCCGCGCTTCGAAGATCCGCAGCGCATCGCCAACGACAGCCTGCAAGGAATGACTCAATGCGATCCGGCACCAACGGTCATCTTGGATCGGGCTGCTGCAATCGCCAGGCTCTTCGATCGACTGGCCGACTCGTCCGCGGATGAGTCATGGGTTGCGCTGATTGCCGGCAAAGGCCACGAGTCCTACATCGATCAAAATGGGGTCAAACGGCCGTATAGCGATCGTGCGCAAGTGCTGCAGAATCTGAGGCGACTCGGATGGGGGGATACTTAGTGCAGATTAAGGTAATGCAGATTAAGGTGCAGATTAAGGCTCAGCTTCTGTCGCTCGCGATCCTTTTCCTCTGCGCAAGGCTCGCAATTGCCGCAGACTGGCAAGACCCTGCAATCTATGAACAGGCCGCCGTTCGCGATCTGGTTGCCATGGTCAACGACGCGGCACAGTTGGTTGAACAGCAGGGCCAAGCCGCCTTCACCGAGCTTGGCAAGCCTGGCAGCCGCTGGCTCAAGAATGATCGCTATCTCTTTATCTACGACACAGATGGGCGCTGTCTCTTCCACCCGATGCAGCCTGCACATGTGGGTAAGAACCTCATCGATTTCGAGGATGTGCTCGGCAGGCCCGTGCTTCGATGGCTGGTCGGCATTGGACTCGATCAAGCGCAGTCGGCCGGATGGGTGCATTATTTTTCACCGCCGCCCAACGCACTCCTACCGATCTGGAAGAGCACCTATGCGGTCGCCGTCACCACCCCTGAGGGTGAGCGTCTGGTGCTTGCGAGCGGCTTATACAACATCCGGCCAGAGGTGGTGTTCCTGACCGATCTGGTCGATCGTGCCGTGGTGCTGATCGAGCAGCAAGGAAAGGATGCCTTTACTGTACTTGCTGATGAGTCGAGCGCTTACAACCTGCTCGGTCTGTATGTCTACGTCATCTCGCACAGCGGCGAGCTGGTCGTCGACCCAGCGTTTCCAGGCGGCAGCACACGTCATGCACTGACTTATCGAGATGCGGTTGGACATGACTTCGTGCGCGATGCCATGGAGCGCCTTGACGAGGATTCAGATGGCGCGGCCTGGGTGACCTACATGTGGCCCGAGCCTGGGCAATCGGCGCCCTCGAAGCAACTACTGTATGCGCGACGCGCGCAGCTGGGCGATGAGGTCTATCTCGTTGGCTCAGACATGGCCGTCAGCCACCCGATTTGGCTACGCTACTGAGCAAGCAGTAGACGAACAAGTGATCTCGGCAAACCATGGGCAAAGGATACGCAAACGATGAGCAAGCGGCCTGACGGCATCCTCTATTGGGTCGATGAAAAGCCACCTTGGGGGGTAACACTGGTGATGGCCCTTCAGCATTGCGTGCTGATGGCCTCATCATTGATGTTGCCGGTGGTCATCGTGCAGGAGATTGGCGGCTCCATGACACAGGCCGCAGCGGTCGTCGGCATGTCGATGATCGCAGTTGGCATCGGCACCCTGCTACAGGCCATCAACAAAGGTCCCATCGGCTCAGGCTATCTCTGTCCGAACCTCTGCGGCCCCTCTTATCTGGCAGTCTCTGTGCAAGCGGCCTGGCTCGGCGGGCTGCCGCTGATGCACGGCATGATCATGCTAGCTGGTGTCTTCGAGGCGCTGCTGTCACGGGTCATCGGTCATTTGCGCTTCCTGTTTCCGAACAGCGTCACTGGCGTCGTGGTGCTGATGGTTGGGGTCGCGCTGGTACCCCTAGGAACCTCCAAGTTCCTCGGGATCGGGTTCTCGGGAGACCCGATTGATCCGATCAATACCGGCATTGCCAGCCTGACGCTACTGCTGCTGATCGGGCTGAACCTTTGGACCAAGGGCCGCCTGCGGCTCTATAACATCTTGATTAGCTTGGTCGTCGCATATCTGCTCTCGTCGCTGTTGGGCATCTTAGATCAGAGCGACTGGCAGCAAGTCTGGCAAGCGCCTTGGCTCGCGTTGCCCGGTCAGGGGATCGAGCTGTTTCACTTCGCCTTCGATTGGTCGCTGGTGCTGCCCTTCTTGATCGTCTCACTGTGCGCAAGCCTGAAGAGTCTTGGTAACCTGATCACCTGTCAGAGCATCAATGATGCCGATTGGCAACAAGCGGACATGAAAAACCTCGGCAAGGGCCTGTTCGCCGACTCGATCGCAGTCTTCAGCAGTGGCGCCTTGGGCGGAGTCGCCGTGGATACCTCCTCCAGTAATATCGGCCTCTCAGCCGCGAGCGGCGTTACCAGCCGTTGGGTTGGCCTGGTCGCCGGCAGCCTGTTCATCGTCCTGGCATTCTGTCCAAAGCTCACCATGCTATTCAGTATCATGCCGCCAGCGGCGATGGGCGCGATCCTGCTCTATGTGACCAGCTTCATGATCGCGGCTGGCCTGAAGATCTTGTTGAGCACGCCGATGACCCCGCGTAAGACCTTTGTGGTTGGTATTGCCCTCATCTTCGGCCTGAGCGTGGACATCCTGCCGCAGATGTACACGCAGTTGCATCCCTGGATCAAGCCAGTGTTCACGTCGTCACTAACCCTAGCCACGGTACTCGCGATCTTGCTGCATCAGCTCTTCCGCATCGGTGCCAAGGATGAGGATTAGGCGGAATGAGCACGCCCACACTGCTTAGACTAGGCCGCCGCAGCAAGCCCCTCGGACTTGCTCACCTGCTGATCAGCCTGCTGATCATCCTACTGCTCGCAGGCTGCGCCGGCGACGGCTTGAGAGGCTCCTCGATGACCATCAGCGATTGCCTGGAGCCGACCCGTGCCAACTCAGCCGATATCCGCCGTAACCTCAGCCGCATCCAAGCCGCAGGGCTCTGCTATCGGCAGCAACAGGTGCGCGAAGGCCGCTTCCGCTGGACCTTCCATATCCTTGAGCATCAACAGCATCCGCAGGGACCATTCTGGATCTTGCCGCACGACAACGAAGACACCGCCTTCGATGTCGCGGTACAGGCGGTCATCGACTATGGCGGTGGTCTGCTGGCGGTCGACAGTGGCGGGCAGCGCAACTTCCTGGGTCAGGACCCCAATCGCAATTTCAGCCGTTCCCATGCGGAGTCCAGGCGCTGCCCTGGCCAGCGCGAGCCTGCCCCCGGCTACAGCCAAGCGGTGTTGGATCATTACCGAGGTCGCCGCGGACCCGTCCTGGCCCTGCACAACAATCACAACGGCTGGAGTGGCAATGGCGGTGCCGGCACCATCTCGATGGCCCGCGAGAGCGCAACACTCAGGGCTTATCCGGGAGCCCGGCTGAACGGCAATCCAGGCATCCAGGCTAGCCGCAGCAACACTAGCAGCAGAAATGCCAGTCGCGTCAGCAGCACCGGCACTTCTGGCAGCACCAGCGGCAGCGGCAGCGGCAGCGGCAGCGGCAGCGGCAGCGGCAGCGGCAGCACCAAAGGCAACCGCAGATTAGGCGATGAGGACAACCTGATCTTCGTCGTAGGCAGAGCACCACTGAGCGCCGACCCCGCGCTCAAACGTCGGGTTGCTGCGCTCAATGCCGCTGGCCTGAATGTGATGCACAAGCAGCTGAACAGCAGCAATTTCGACTGCTCTCTGTCCGACTATGTCGCCCGCCATCGGCTCGGTGAGTATTACAACATCGAGGCCGAGCATGGCGACCGCCAGACTCAACAGCAGATGATCGATCGCCTGCTCGCCGTGCTCGGCATCGAGCGGTTGAGCGCACAACGCCCCGGCTCGCCGTTCTTGCAGCACTAGCCCGCAGCGTTCATCCACATCACGACAGACGCAACGCAGGGCCAGGGCCAAGGCGGATCGGCATTGCTCGCAAGAAACACATCGAAAAATCCGAAGTGTTTGAACGTTTTCTCGAAGACATCGGCGCCCTGATGGGCTGATCGGCACCGATCAGTCTCGCTATGATCGACCTACCTCAATCTTGAAGTCACCGCCGCGACCAGGATCGCAGCCCCATAAGCCGCGCCATCAGAACCGCGCTGCTGAGGCGAGTCCCTTCGCGCCGGCTCCATACCGGGTCCAATCATGTCCCCACTCGATCATTCCTCCCCATCTCCCCGCCCATCGACAGGCGAGAATCAGCCGTCACGCCAGCTGCTCGATCTTCCGCTGCCGCCAGAGACGCGCGCACTGCTCGCCGCGGCGCCAAGTGTCACGGTGGCAGGCTCCCACGAGGAGCTGATCGCCCTCGCTGTGCGCGATGCGCGCGAGGGAAACCATGAGGTCGACTACGAGGTGCCTGGAGTCGGCCGGGTGGTCGAGGCCAATGTCTGCCGCACCCGCAATGGCATTTGCGCCAACTACATCGATCCTTACATGCGTCGGCGCGACCCCGATTGCATGGTCATCGGCGACGACCGCCCGACGGACAAGACCACCTATATCGAGCGTTTTGGGGCATCCTTCGACCCCGTGCGCGAGGAGACCCTCGAGTGGCTGAAGACGCAGCCGCTCGCCGTCTTCGCCTTCTATGCCGGGCTGCCAAGCGCAGCGACTCAGGCGCTGGTCATCGCACCGGACAATGCCGGCTTCTTCGCCCTCGGGCTGGCGCTACTGCAAGGGATCGTCCCGGTCGAGGACCTGCCGGACGACTTTCAGCCGAAGGCGATCATCTATGTCGCGCCGCCGTTTCGGCATACCCACTTTGATGGCCGCCAAGTCGTCGTCCACAACCGCCGCGATGGGGTGCACGAGGTCTTCAGCTACAATCTCTACCCCGGCCCCAGCGCCAAGAAAGGTGTCTATGGGGTGCTGCTCAACATTGGCGAGGAAGAGCGCTGGGTGACCATGCACTGCGCCACGGTGCAGGTCGTCACCCCCTATGAGAACAAGGTGGTGATCTCGCACGAAGGGGCCAGCGGCGGCGGCAAGAGCGAGATGCTCGAATACGCGCATCGCCAGCCCGATGGCACCCTATTGATCGGCCGTAACCTCGAGACCGGCGAGAAGCGCAAGTTCACCCTGCCCAAGGGCTGCGATCTGCGCCCGGTGACCGATGACATGGCGCTCTGCCATCCATCGCTGGAGAAAGGCAACGGCAAGCTGACCCTGATCGACGCCGAAGAGGCCTGGTTCGTGCGCTGTAACCACATCGATCGCTACGGCACCGATCCGCACATCGAGGCGCTCACCGTGCACCCGCCGGAGCCACTGTTGTTCCTCAACATCGAGGGCCGCCCAGGCGCGACGACCCTGATCTGGGAGCACATCGAGGACGCCCCGGGCGAGCCCTGCCCGAACCCGCGCGTGGTCATCCCACGCAAAATCATCCCGGATGTGGTGAATGGCGCTGTCGATGTCGACGTCCGCAGCATGGGTGTGCGCACGCCTCCCTGCAGCGCCGAGCGGCCCACCTATGGCATCGTCGGTCTGTTCCATCTGTTACCGCCAGCGCTCGCCTGGCTCTGGCGGCTGGTGGCACCCCGAGGCCACGCCAACCCGAGCATCGTCGAGACTGCCGGCATGACCTCCGAGGGCGTTGGCTCCTACTGGCCCTTCGCGACCGGACGCATGGTCGATCACGCCAACCTGCTGCTGAACCAGATCATCGAGACGCCTGAGGTGCGTTATGTGCTGATCCCGAACCAGCACATCGGCGTCTGGGATGTCGGCTTCATGCCGCAGTGGATTGCCCGCGAGTATTTCGCTCGTCGCGGCGGCGCCCGTTTTGCCGCCAACCGGATGCGACCCTCACGCTGTTCATTGCTGGGCTACAACCCCGGCAGCATCATGATGGAAGGCAGCACGATCGGAAACTGGTTCTTCGAGGTCGAGCATCAGCCTGAGGTCGGCCCCGACGCCTACGACCAAGGTGCCACCATCCTCACCGAATTCTTCCATCGCGAGCTCAAGGCCTTCCTCGGCCCCGATCTGCTGCCGACGGGTCAGCGGATCATCGAGTGCTGCCTGCAGGGCGGCCACTTGGAAGACTACCAGCGATTGCTCGATCTGCCCTTCCTCGAGCCGGACGAAGGCTGAGGGACATTGGTTTGGAGCAGTCCCAATAGGAACCAATAGGAACCAATAGGAACCGCAGTATGACGAGTCACCATGACGACAAACGCTGGGTCATCGTCGCCGGCGCCCTGATCATTCAGGTCAGCCTCGGCGCTGTCTACATCTGGAGCGTCTTCCAAACCCCGCTGCTGGCGCAGTTTCCAAGCTGGTCCGAGACCCAGATCACCCTCCCGGCTCAGCTCGTCATCGCGGTCTTCGCGTTCGCCGTGATCCTCGGCGGACGCATCCAGGATCGGCTCGGGCCAAGGCTGGTCGGCACCCTCGGCGGGCTGATCCTGGGGCTCGGGCTGATGCTCGCCAGCCTCACCAGCCACTTCTCAGAAGGCGCCGCCCTGGCCTGGCTGGTAGGCACCTATGCCGTGCTCGGCGGCATCGGCATCGGCATGGCCTACGTCTGCCCGGTCGCGACCTGCGTGAAGTGGTACCCAGACAAGCGCGGGCTCATCACTGGCCTAGCGGTCGCCGGGTTCGGCGCCGGTGCCTTCTTTTTCGCGCCCTTGGCGCGGGCGCTGATCGGTGGCGGCGACTACGAGCTGTTCGGGATCGCGCTCTTCCCCTTGCCCCAGGCCGGCGTCTTCGACACCTTCATGGTGCTCGGGGTCATCTTCCTGACCGCAGTGGTGCTCGGCGCCCAGCTGTTGCGCAATCCGCCTGAGGGCTATTGTCCAGCGGGCTGGACGCCGCCTGCCACTGCTAGCGGCACTGGCAGCGGCTTTGGCACTCGCACTGGCTCTGGCACCGGCTTTGGCACCAGCACCAGCACCAGCACCAGCAGCGGACACATCGGACTGCACCCAAACCAGGTCGATTTCACGCCCGGCCAGATGCTGCGCACCTCGACCTTCTGGCTGTTGTGGCTGACCTATCTGGCCGGCAGCACGGCCGGACTGATGGTGATCATGAAGGCCGCGCCAATCTGGGAGGCCTTCGGCCTGTCCGCGATCACAGAACGACCTGTCCCTTATGAACAGTTCGCCAGCATCGCCTCGGCGGCGGCCATGGCCGTGGCCGTGCTGGCGCTGTTCAATGCCGCCGGGCGTATCCTCTGGGGCCGGGTCTCGGACAGCCTCGGCCGCAAGTCGACCTTGATCCTGATGTTCCTGCTCTGTGGTCTGGTCCTCTTCGGCCTCGACTGGATGCGACCCTATCCTTTGTACCTGCTCGGTGTGTCGCTGATCGCGCTCTGTTTCGGCGGCTTCCTGGCGCTCTATCCGGCGATCACGGCGGACTACTATGGCACCCGACACATCGGCGTCAACTACGGCCTACTGTTCACCGCCTATGGCATCGGTGGCCTGCTCGGCCCGTTCCTCGCCGCCGTGCTGCTGAAGACCACCGAGGGCATCGACTATCTGGCGCTGGATGCCAGCGGGACCCTCGCCACGCGCCTGTTTCAGCTCGGCGACTATGACACCGCCTTCCTCGCCGCCGGCCTGCTCTGCCTTGCCGCTGCGACATTGACCTTGGGGTTACGTCCGCCCGTGGCAAGCGAAGATCACGAATACAACAACATCAGCCCGGAGATGGCCTGAAGGGCCTCGTTCGGCGGCCGAGGCCATGCATGACCGTCGGAAACGGCATCGTTCAGCTCACAGGATATCGCTGGGTGGCCGAAACATGGCGCCGTCAGGCTGCCCAGCGCTGATGGTTGATCGCGAGATCCAGGGTAAGCTCAAACACTCGGTCGCGTTTCTCGATGAACAGAGCCTTGTCGTAACTCTGCTCCGGCAGATGCTCATCGAGCACCGCGCCAACCTGGTCGCGCACGGCCATGCGGGTCTGGCTGTCTTTGTACCAATCCTGCACGAGCACCTTGGGTGATTCCTCGGTCAGCCGCTTGAGCAAGGCCTTGGCGGCAAGACGAACCTTTTTCTCGTCCGCTTTCGAGAGCTTGCTCTTGCGCAGTAGATCGTAGATCTCCAGCTCATCCTCGGTCAGGCCGAGACGGATGTGGCGTTCATCCTCCTCGCGCACCTCCCGCGCATGGTTGAGCAGCTCCTCGAAGTAATCATCGACGGTATTGCTGCCGGCGTTGTACTGGTCGATGATCTCCTGCAGCCGCTCGGCGAAATCTCGGCGTGTTCGATTCTGCGCCAGCATCTCAGCGAGCTTCTTCTCCAGGAAGGCACGCAGGTCGGCAATCTCGATGCGCGGATAGGTCGCCTGTTTGAACTCCTCCTTGAGCTTGTCAAAATCGATCCGGCTGAGATCCCAGGTCGCCCCCTTCTTCAGAATGCGGTAGGTCTCCTGGCCGTCGTCCTTGATCTGACCGAAGCCATCATCCACCACCAGGCTTTCGTCCAGCAGATCGTTGATCTTTTGAACCACGCTATCCAAGTCCTGTTGCCCGAGGATGCTGTCGATCACCCCGCGCAGGTACTGAAACACCGCCACTTGCCGCACGACCGGCTTGCCGAGCACCTCCGGCTTGCAGGCCTCGTACAGACTAGTGATGGTGTTTGAGTAGACCTGAAACAGCTTCCGGAGATCATCGGTGGCGAGCAGGTTGTCGGCCCAGGCGCGAAACAGGCCGACCTTCCTGAACACATCGTCGCTCTTCAATGCCTGGTCGATATCGATGGCTTGCTCGGCACAAAAGACGGTGCCCTGCGCGATCGCGGCATCCAGCAGTCTGAACAGCGCCTCCTTGTCGCGAATCGGTGGCTCGTCCTCGTTGCCCTGGCCGTAGTCCTTGACCGCCTTTTTCAGCCGGCCCAAGACGCCGTAGTAATCCACCACCTCGCCGCTGGTCTTCTCAACACCATTGATCCTGTGCGATGTGACCCGGTTCGCCCGCGCGATGGTCTGCATCAGGCTGTGATCCTTCTGCGGCTTGTCCAGATAGAGGGTCGAGACCGTGGGCGCGTCAAAGCCGGTCAGCCACATGGCGCAGACAAACACCAGTTGCAGCGGATCATCGGCGTCCTTGAAGCGATACTCCAGGTCGTGACCCTGCGCATCCAGCGCATTCATGCGCTTGCGATGTGGGCGGATGTCCAGCCCCTTGGCGTCGAACCTCTGCTCCTCGCCGTTTTCCTCGCTGACCACCACGGCCATCTCGACCTTGCGCATGTTGTCAACAACGCGCTTCAAGCGGCGCTTTTCCAGCTCGTCGGAGGTCGTCTTGATGGTCCCGCGCAGGTCTTTCAGCGCCTCTTTCCAGAGCCGCTGCACCTTGTCGTACATCCTGACCGCCGTGAACTTATCGACGGCGATGACCATGCCCTTGCCCAGATAACCCCGACGCGGAAAATGATCGACGATATCCTTGGCAATGGTCTCCAGCCGATCATTGCGCACGATGACCGACAGCTCGGTGGCAAAGCGCTTCTCGAGCGCCTCCTGTTGTGTCTCGTCCAGGTTCTCGTCTTCGAGGATCTCGTAGAACTCGTCGCTTAAGCCCTCGTTCTGGTTCAGCACCTCCGGCACCCGCTTGTTGTAAAACAGCGGCACGGTCGCACCATCGTCCATCGACTGGCTGAAGTTGTACTCCGAGACATAGTCGCCAAACCAAGCGTTGGTCTTGCGCTCCCGCCCCAGCAGGGGCGTGCCGGTGAAGGCGAGATATTGGGCATTGGGCAGACCGGCACGCAGGTTCTCGGCCAGCGTCTTGTACTGGGTGCGGTGCGCCTCATCGACGATCACCACAACGTCATCGCGCTCCGACAGCAGCGGATAGGCCTTACCCTTGGGCCAGCCGAACTTCTGGATCAGGGTAAACACCAGCTTCTTGTTCTGGCCGAGAAAGGCGCGCAGCTGCTGGCTATTTTTCGGCTGAGCCGTGTCGGCTTGGCTGACCGTACCGGTGTTCAGAAAGTTGCGATAGATCTGGCCGTCGAGATCCTCACGATCGGTCACCACCAGGAAGCTGAAATTGCCGGCGAGCTTGCGCAGGATCTTGCGCACATAAAAGATCATCGAGAAGCTCTTGCCTGAGCCTTGGGTGTGCCAGAACACACCTAGCTTACCGCCAAGCCCCTTGCGCCGCAGGAACTGATCAAAGCCCTTGTTGACACCGATGAACTGGTGGTTCTGGGCGATGATCTTCTGCGTCTCCTTGTGATAGAGCACGAAGTTCTCGACGTAATCCAGCAATCGCTCCCTGCTGCAGACACCGGCCAGGAAGCGCTCGACGCTGGTGCCCTGCTCGCGAATCTGCTCACGTCGGATCTTCTCCTTCTCATCGTCTGGACGCAGCCAGTGGAAGAAATGCTCCCACTCGGCGGTCAGGCTGCCGACCCGCGTCTCGATGCCATTCGAGAGCACGCAGAGCACATTGGGCAGAAACAGCTGCGGGATCTCAGCCTTATAGTTGACTAAGTTGTCATCAAAGGCCGTGCGCAGTTTCACGTTGGAGTTCTTCAGCTCGATGAACACCAAGGGTAGACCGTTGACATAGAGCAGCACATCCGGGCGCCGAAAGGCTGCTTTCGCGGTCGCGCCGGTGCTTTGAATCCACAACTGACTGACCGCCAAGAAGCGGTTGTTCAACGGCTGTTTAAAGTCGATCACCCGCACCTGTTCATGACGGGTGCGACCGCCGGCATCCTTGAACTTGACCGGCACCCCATCACGGATCAGTGAATCCAGCTCGCGATTAGCGGCGACCAGCGACATCGCCTGCCGGTGATCGCCGAGCTGCTTGATGGCCTCGTCAAGGCTCGCCTCGGGAATCTCCGGATTCAGCGCCAGCAGCGCCGCTTTCAGCCGCTGCGGCAACATCACAGTCCGCTTGTCCGCGCGCCCCGAGCCGTCGTTCAGATCCGCCGGATCGCTGGTGAACGCATTGTGGACATCATAGCCATAGAGATGCTGCAAGCGTTGCAGCAGCGCCTGTTCGGTGTCGTCCTCGGAGATGAAGTTTGGCATGGCGGCTTTAGCGCTTCTGGAAATAGACCACGTCGGGCAGTCCCAGGAAATGGTCGTCCGAAGTGATCAACGTCGCCTGATGATAAGAGGCGGTTGCGTAGATGATCGCATCGGCAAACGACAGCTTGTGGGCAATCGACAGGTCAGATGCCAGCAAGGCGATGGAAGTGGTCAGCGGCACCACGAGCGTCTGCTCAGTCAGGGCAACACAGCTCAGCGCCGCCTCGGTATTTTGGTGACGGCTCACCCATTTGTATAACTCAAATTGCACTGATGTTGGCGTGATCAGACGCTCGGCGTGGACGAAATAGGGCGCAAAGTTTTCGCGCAGCACACCATCTGTGAGCCACTCAATCCAGCCACAAGTATCGATTAAATTCACGGCACCAAGCGTTCCGAGCGGTCACGATAATCCATTGGAGCATTGCTGAGGCCAGCAAGCATTCCACGCGCCTGCTGCAACGACTGTGTCGGTACCAACTCGATCACCCGCCCTCGAGCTATCACCACGAACCGCTGCCCAGGTTCGAGTCCCAGTTGTTCGTGTGCAGTCTTGGGAAACGATAGCTGATAATTGCTAGAGAGTGTTGCATGTATCATGGATGTATTTCCAGTGTTGAATTGGTGTTCCCATCATGGGACAGTCCTTTGCCGATCCAACCCGAAGCATCAGAAATGCTGATCCGCATATGGCGGATGCAGGGCTGACCACTGCACTTGCCGGCCTCAATAGTGATACGCGTTGATGGAATCATGGCGATCTCTCAAGGTCTTGAGTCGGTATTGAAGCATCCTCTCGCATACTCGGCGGGAACTGGATGTCAAGGTCTTCGACGGAGAGCTTGCCGGAGATGAGGCGGGGGAGGAGGAGGTCGCGGGTTTTGGCGAGAAGATCATTCGCATCTTCTAGAGCACCTGCTTCTTGGTAAATAGGCTTAGCAAGATCAGCAAACTGCTCACGCAAGTCCTTGGGGGGAAACAAGATGCGCTGCTTTCCGACCAAGTCGGGCTTTAGGTGAAGAACATTAGCGCCATTCGCAAATTCCTTAATGTAATTCGCAAATCCTGAATGTCGCATGTAGGCGTAGAGAAATGTCGTCGACATCTCCTTGGGAAGCAACCGTATTACGTCTAAAGAAATTACCGCTTGCTTGCCCGGCAAGCTAGGAATTCGAGCGACTTCTCCGACGACTGCACGATCTTGAGTCATGTCGGTGACAGCCATGACCACATCACCAGCCTGAACACACTGATCGTCTTTGTATGATCCCGAATAGTATTTAAGCCCTTCCTTACGATAGCCACCCCGCCGATGGAAGGACTTCAGAGTGATAAAGAAGCACGATCCTTCTTCATCAGAGATCTCCGGAGAAGAATACGATTTTCCCTTCACGTGGTCGAAGAACGTTGACCCAAGATCGAATGGCCACCCCTCTGGGACGCCTTTGACGAATTTCGTGTTTCGATGACCGGGAAAGCGCATCCGAACGAACCATTCGCGATAGAGTTCCTCAGCCATCTTTTCGAGCAGGGCGATGCGGCGCCTGTTGGTCTCAATCAGGTCGTCGTAGGCCGTTAAAACTGCTGCGATTTTTTGTTGGGAAACCTTGCTTGCCGGGGGCTTCGGCACTGTGATTTTGTGCAGAACATTTCGATTGACCCCTGGAACCGCACCAGCCGAATTGAAATTTGCTGACAATACAGTACGAAGGTAGTAGGCCACGAATCTTGGATCGTTACCTTTGAAATCTTGGACGTATAGACTCGTATTCAGCGGCCAGTAGGCCCCGGAGATATAAAAAACCTCTCCTAAAGTTCCATATCGCCCAGTAACCACCCCCGGACCTTCGACCATCGGCTCCTTGTGAGTCCCGGTGATTCCGGATGACGATACGATAGGGAACTCGCCAGGTTCACGCAATAAGTGAGGCAAATCGTATCCTCTCTTAAACCTGATGAATTCACCTAGACGGTATCGAGCACGTTCAGTCATCTTCACCAACCAGCAATTGAATGTTACTCAGGATGACTTTTTCCAGTTCGCTCGCTGCATCAACCGTTTGTTTAAAATCGGTGCTGAGGTAGCTCGACTTTGGCCATTTTGCAGGCATCCAAAGGCGCTAACTGCCTGAAAAATCGTAAGGGCAAGAATTTAGAAGGGGTCAGCAAGCCAGGACTCCAGAAGCAGACCCTTCGCTAAATCCTTTCCACAACACAAGCCACTGAAAGTAAAGGGTTTGCGAGCCGCAAAAAATGGCCAAAGTCGAGGAGGTAGATCAACTCTTCAATAAACTCCTCCTCCGTCTTCCCATCCTCCTCAATCACCACACCCACATAGCGCCCTGGATTCAGCGAATAATCCTGCTCCTTGACCTCCTCGGGATCAGCCAGTTTGCACAGTCCGGTGACATCCTCGTATCTCGCCTCGGGGAAGCGTGCCTGCAACCATTGGATATGGCCGAAATTGCTCTCGGCATTCTTCACCTCGGCATGCAGCGCCTCGAGCGCCATCTTGAGCTGTCGGGTGGCGCGATCCGCCGTCTGGCGCTTGCCTGCCGCCTTGGCCTGCTCGGCAAAGGCCTTTTCGTGGCGGCGCACGGCCTTGTCGATCTGCTTGAGACAAGCATGCAGGCCAGCAAAAAACGGATCGAAGGTGGCCCGCAGGGTGCGCTGGGCTTGGTTCTTGGCGTCGATCACTTCCGGCGTGCCTTCTAGCTCGCCATTCTCGGCCAGATAGGTCGCATAGGCCTGCTGCAAGGGGGCAAGGTCTTCCCAGATGCGCACCAGCGCGGCCACGGCATCCGCGCCGGCCTGGTCGGTCAGCACCGCGAGGATCTGCTCGGAGACCGGTTCGACCTGGGCCTGGTTCTCGGCCAAGCGCGCCATGCCGGCGGCGAAGTAGCCGTCGATCAGCGCCAGAAAGTCTTCGCGCCGACCTTTGTGCAACCGGCTGATGATGGCGATATTCTGGATCTGCTCCTCGGAGAGCTCGCGGTGGGCGCGGTCGATGGGGGTGAAGATGTTGCGCGCGTCGATGAACAGGATCTTGTCATCCTGCTTGCCCTTGTCGAAGAACCACAGGGTCGCCGGCAGGGTGACGGTGTAGAACATGTTCGACGGCAGGCTGAGCATGCCGTAGATGAGGTTCTTCTCGATCAGTGTCTGCCGAATATCGGCCTCGGCGTGGCGGGCATCGGAGGCCGAGTTGGCCATGACCAGCGCGGCGCGCCCGCCGGGGCTGCGCTCGGAAGGCGCCTTGAGCGAGGTGGCGAACAGGTTGATCCACAGATAATTGGCGTTGGGGACGCTTTCCTTGCCCTGTTCCGACTTGCTGGCCTTGGTCTTCTTGCGCGGGATGCCGTAGGTGTTGAAGCGGCGGTCCTTCTCCACGGCGGACAAGGACACATCATCGACATTGAAGGGCGGATTGGCGAGGACGTAGTCGAAGCGACCGAAGGAGTTGAACTCGTCGGTGTAGTAGGTAATCGCCGGGGCGATCTTACCGCGTAGGCCGTTGACGGCAAGGTTCATGCGCGCGAGCTTGACCGTCTCACCCTGCTTTTCCTGACCGTAGACGAAGACGCTGGTATCCTTGCCTTGGGCTTCGAGTTCCTGACGGTGCCGGTCGATGAAGTCCTTGGACTGCACGAACATGCCGCCGGAACCGCAAGCGGGATCGAACACCGTACCACCATGGGGCTCGATGATCTCCACCATCAGCCGCACCACCGAGCGCGGGGTGAAGAACTCGCCGCCACCCTGCCCTTCGGCGAGCGCGAATTTGCCGAGGAAGTATTCGTAGATCTGCCCGAAGACGTCGCCGCTGGCATCGTCCGGGATGTTGTCGAACTGCCGCAGCAGATCGAAGGGGAGCGAGCGGGTCTCGGGCGTGCGTGTGAGCCGGTAGTATTCCTCTTTTGGTAGGCTACCGCTAAGCTCCGGCTTGTAATACTCGATGGATTCCATCGCCGTTTCGATCGCCTTGGCAATGTCGGCGTCTTCGGGCAGGTCGAGCAGGTGCTGGTAGCGGGCGTGCCTGGGCAGATAGAACCCGCATTTGCCGATGGCGATCTCGGCCAGGGGCTTCTCGCGCCGCGTGCCCTTGAGCTGATCGAATTCGGCCAGGATGGCTTGCTCGTAGCGGCGGTAGTTGATGTCCGCGAACTTGAGGAAGATCAGCCCGAGCACCGGTGTGCTGTATTCCGAGGCCTTGAGATCCGAGTTGGCCCGCAGGTTGTCGGCGGCAGACCAGAGGTCGTTTTCGAGTTGCTTGAGCTGATCGCGGGTCATTATATGTTGGATGACTCTAGGGTACCGTTCGCATGGGCAGGGTAAAACGCCAGAGAAACGGCCAATGTCGGGCATGATGGCAGCTGATGCCGCCGGTTATCGGTAAATATCGATAAGGAACAGCATATCCTGATAAACGAGCCTGTTAAAGCAGGCTACTGAGGATGCAGAGAGGATCGCAACCCTGTTGACTTGGCGCTCACTGTACTCGACCCCCACCGGCCTGGCGGTCGGCGTCCTACTCGCGCTGCTCTGGCCAGCAGGTGCGGTCTGGCTCGGCTGGCTTGGCGACATCTTCCTGTCGCTGCTGAAGGTGCTGATCCTGCCGCTGATCCTGGTCTCGATCTATGCGGCGCTGGCGCGTGGCGTCGATCTGGCCCGGCTTGGCGGCCGCACGCTCGGCTTCTATCTGCTGACTTCGGCCTTCGCCGCCGTCAGCGGCAGCCTGCTCGGGCTGTTGTTCTCGCACGGGGTTGCGCCGGGACTGCTGGACCTGGAGCCGATGGCCAATGGCGGCGAGGTCTTTGGCGCCGGCTTCAGCCTGGAGCAGCTGATCACCAACCTGGTGCCCTCGAATCTGTTCGCTTCGCTGGCCGAGGGCAATATCCTACATATCGTGGTGCTGGCGATCTTTGCCGCGCTCGCTGCACGCGGACTACAGCCGCAGCAACGGGACTTGCTCGCCGATGGCGCGGATGCCTTCAACGCACTGCTGATGCGGATGCTCGCAGCCCTGCTAGCGCTGGCGCCGATCGGCATCGCGGCGCTGGTCTATGCGAGCCTGGCCGGCATGGACTGGGCCGGGGTGCTGGCCTTGCAGCCCTTCGTCTGGGCGGTGGCGCTGGCCGCCGCGCTGCATGCGCTACTATTCCTGCCTTCCCTGCTCTGGCTGGGCAGCGGTCGGCATCCCTGGCGATTCTTCATCCAGGTCCGGGCCGCACTGGCAACCGCGCTCGCCACGGCCTCGAGCGCAGCGACCTATCCGGTCTCAAAGCAGACCCTGGAGCAGAATGCCGGTGTCAGCTCAGGCACCACCAGCTTCACGCTGCCGCTGGGCGCAACCCTGAACATGGACGGCTCGGCGCTCTATCAGTCCATCCTGCTGATCTTCATGGCCCAGCTCGCCGGCGCCGAGGTCTCGCTCTGGCAGGCGCTGATGATCCTGCTGTTGACCATGGCCTCGAGTGCTGGCACCGCCGGCATCCCCGGTGGCGGCATTGCGATGATGGCCTTCATGCTGGACCTGCTGGGTCTGCCGCAGACCTATCTCGCGCTCTATCTGGTGGTCGATCGCTTCTTTGATTATCCGATCACCGCGCTAAATGTCTGGGGTGACCTAGTGGTGGCCGCCTTGGTGGACCAGCCAAATCGCCATCGCGGACGATGAAGAGCCTGTCGGGCGAGCAACGACTAGAGTCCTGAATGAAGAAATCCACCAGCGGTTGATTTGAGGCCAGGCTAGCGGATCAACTGAGCCCCTGCCGCCCGCTGCGGTTAGGCTGCCGAAACTTGCCGCTGCAGACGGTAGACCCGCTCATCGAGCGAATCAAGCCCGCGTGCCCTGAAGCGCGGACTCTCGGCCAGTGCATCAAAGACGCTCAGAGTCTCAATCTGAAAACTGGCCTCGAACAGGGCTCTAACCTCAGGCTCCGTCACCGAAAAAGGTGGCCCCTTCATGCGCGCTTGATCGTACTCGAGGGTGATCAGGAGCGAGCGCACGCCATCGGGCAGCAGTCTGGATAGATGGCGCGCATAGCGAGGCCGAGTCTCCGGTGGTAGCGCGATCAGCGATGCCCGATCGTAAACGGCAGAGATACCCGTCAACTGCGCTCGCTGCAAATCGAAGAAATCGCCGACAAGAAGGCTGATCTCGTCGACCTGATAACGCTGAAACGGCCCTAGCTGATCGACTCGCGGCATCAGCTGATGCTCAGCAAAGAACTGCTCGGCAGCGAGCCGGCTGATTTCGATGCCAAGCACAGCATGGCCCAAGCTGGCGAGCCAGAGCATATCCAGCGATTTACCACACAAGGGCACCAAGACAGGCGCCTTGTTGGGCACCTCGAGACTCGACCAGTGCTCGGCCAAGTGCCGGTTGATCTCCTCCTCATGCCAGCCGAGCTCACCACGCTGCCAACGATTGAGCCAAAACTCAGGGGTCATCGATTCACCGTCTTTCTACATGTCAGCCGGTTAGCGAGAGCCAGACCTTGCCGGTCTGCGCTCAGCCCTTTGGAAATTATCATGTCGAATCCCTAGCAAAGCGTACAGTATGGTCACAAGATCGCAAAGCTTCCACTTGCATCAAGCACGACGCACAACAAAAATGATAAGGAAAATTACCATCAATCAACTCCGCAAGGGCATGTATGTACATGATCTCAACTGCGGCTGGCTTGACCAAATGTTCCTCTGGAGTGCGTTTCTTGTATCCAGTGAGAGCATCCTCAGGCAAATCCATGCGCTCGGTATCCAAGAGCTCTATATTGATACCGATAAGGGCTCAGATGTCGCCAGCGCGCAAACGCAGGCGGAGGTTGAGCAGGAGCTTGACGATGCCCTCAATACGATCGCCAAGGATTACTCCAACGAATTGCCAGAGTTATCCCTCAGTTCCGAGCAGAGGGTAGCAGCCGATATCCGCACCGAGGCCACCTCGCTGATCCAATCACTCATGGATGACATCAGACTGGGACGCTCGCTCGACGCGGAACAAGTAACTCCCGTGGTTGAAAAGCTAACCGAGTCGATCCTGCGCAATCAGGATGCCTTGCTTGGTTTACAGCGGATACGCCACTCTGACCTGTATACATTCGAGCACTCGGTCAATGTCTCGGTCTTGATGGTGGCGTTTAGCAAAAGCCTAGAGCTAGACCAGAGGATGATTAAAGAGCTTGGCCTAGGCGCACTCTTACACGATATTGGAAAAACGCTAACCCCCAAGGAGATCCTGAATAAACCGGGCCGTCTAACCGAGCCTGAATTTAAGCGAATGCAACATCATGTTGACGATGGCGAGCGGATCCTATCCCAAGCCCAGGCGATCCCAGCATCCGCAGTCAAGATTGTCTCAGAACATCATGAAAAGATCGACGGCAGCGGTTATCCGCACGGCAAGTCTGGCTCAGAGATCTCGCTCTATGGGCAAATGGCATCGATCGTTGATGTCTATGATGCCATCACATCGGACCGCGTTTATCATCGCGGCCTTGAGCCAAGTGAGGCACTGAGAAAGCTCTTGGAATGGAGCAATTATCACTTTGCTCCCAAATTGGTTCAGCAATTCATTCGCTGCGTCGGCATCTATCCTATTGGGACCTTAGTACGTCTGACCAGCGGCCGTATCGCCGCCGTCGTTGAATCCAGTCGCAGCGGGCTCTTGAAGCCTGTGGTTCGGATTTGCTTTGACCCCCGCCAGCAACGCCATCTCGCATTTGAAGACCTAGATCTTTCCGACCCTAGCATCAGTGCCAATGAGAGGATTCTTCGTGCTGAGCAGGCCAGAAACGTCCCAATCGACATCCAACAGGTCATGAGCGCTATCGTTTAACGCCCATCGTCATGCCCATCATGATGCCCCGCGTTGCTGACGTAGCACATGCCAGAGACTGATCACGTCCGAGCGTTCCTCAGGCAGCACCAGCGTGATGGCAAGCTCTTCGAGTGCAGCGAGCACAGCGAGCAAGGCCGCTAGCCGGAATGGCCAGACCGAAATATCGAGCAGCATCATCAATAATCCGGCCACTGTCGCAGCCACCGCAACCTTCACCAGCAGCGTGTGATAACTGGTAAAGCAGCCAAAGCGCAGCAGACCTGCAAGGGCTGGCAACACAAAGCTGGCAACCACAGCAGCAACGGCTATCCATTCAGTCCGCACCAGTGCTGGCCATAGCAGCCAGAGGGCAATGGCGGTAACGGTATAGATCGCGACATCCGCCCAGGAGTCGAGCTGGGCACCCAAACGACTGGTCTGGCCCATCGCCCGTGCCAGTATGCCATCGACGGCATCGGTGAGGAATGCCAGCGCCAGCAGCCAAATAAACGCCTCCCGCTGCCCGGAGACTGCGAGCAACAGCAGCAACGGCGCGGAACCAAGCCGCAGCGCACTCAAGAGATTCGGCAATGTCCAGGGACTCATCATGCAACACCTGCGATGTGGCGCGCGCTAAGCGCTAGAACCTGCGACCTGGTGTCCTCTATGAGACCCTGCGCTTGAGGAGAAACGCCAGCGGGATAGTGAGAATCGCGAGCACCGCGAGCACCTCGCACAGTTGCAGGATGGTCAGGATGCCAACCTGCCGCGTTAGTACATCCGATACCAAGGCCATAGTTAATGGCAGCTGCTCATCGAGCACCGGCCCCTCCAGCCACTGCATGAAACCGGGATGACTCCATGACAGGTCACCAACATAGCGCGACCAGTTGCCCTGATTACCGCGGTAGAGCATCACCCCGACAAAGGTCGTACCTAACGAAAAGCCGAGATTCTTCAAGAAATTGAATAGCGCAGCACCCTCGTCGCGATCCTCGGGGCGGAGATTTTGGAACGCCTGCGCCGCCAGCAACGGATAGATCAGCATCAGCCCAAACAGATTCAACGCGAGCGGCACCAAGAGCTCGGCCGGGCCGGTCGCCGGACTCAAGCGACTGTAGGCAAACCATCCCGCCGCGATACAAAGGGCCGCCAGCACAGCAACCTGCCGGATGCCAATCAAGCGCTCAATATGGCTCGCCAACAAAGCGGCGACAACACCGAAGCCACCGGCAGCGCCCATGATCAGGCCGACAGTGACGACCTCCCACTGCAGATAGTTGATCGCCAGTTCGGGGGTAATGATAAAGCTGCCGAGAAACAGCACGCCAAACAGCGCCACCAGCACCGAGCAAGCGAGGAAATTGACATCGGCAAAGAGCCGAAAGCGCATGATATTGCGATCGCCAATCAGCACACCGCGCAGCACAAAGGCGATGAAGAAGGTCAGCGTCAGGATACCGAGAACCCAGATCTCGGCAGAGCCGAGCCAGTCCAGGTCATCCCCCTGATCGAGCATGATCTGCAGACAAACCACCCAGACTGCGAGCAGCACGAAGCCCGCCAGATCCGTGCGTACGCGCTGCGCAGCAGTGCGCGGCATCACGCTCAGGATCAGCATCAAGGCAACCAGCCCGATCGGCAGATTGACCCAGAAGTTCCAGCGCCAATCCAGATTCTGCGCCAGAAAGCCACCGATCACCGGTCCCAGCGCCGGACCACCGAGTACGCCGAGCACCCAGATCGAAAGCGCCTTACTGCGCTCCTGGGGCGGAAAGGCATCGATCAACATCGACTGTGAGAGTGGAATCAACGGGCCACTGAACAGCCCCTGGATGAAGCGAAAGATGACGATCTGGGTCAGCGTCTGCGAGAGCCCGCAGGCCAGCGATGAGAGCACGAAGCCGGTCACCACGATCAGCGCTAGCCGCCGCCGACCGAGCAGGCGCGTGAGATGGCCGCTGACGCCAATGATGAGGGCCTGACCACAGGTGAACATGGTCACCACCCAGGTGATCTCATAGGGGCTAGCGCTCAGGTTGCCCGCCATGTAGGGCAGCGCCACCGAGACGATGGTCATGTCGATCACGGCCATGACCGAGATCATCAGCGCGGTCAGCAGCACCATGCTGCGTCGCAGCCCCGGCGGCAGCACCGTTGATTCTGCAGCGGTGGCAGTGGCAGTGGCAGTGGCAGGAGCGGATTGCGTGCTCATGGAGCAGGCTCAATCAGCCTGCGGAGCGGCGCCGGAGACTGCCTTCGACGATGCATCCGCTGCCGGCTTATCGGCATCAACCGCATCAACCGCATCAACCATCACCGTCGCCGTCACGCTTGCGCCAACCCGATAGGGCTGCTCAGGGCGCATCGGCGCGAGCTTGATCCGCACCGGAATACGCTGCGTCACCTTGACCCAGTTACCAGTCGTGTTCTGGGCTGGCAGCAGCGAGAATGAGGCCGCGCTCGCCGGAGCAATACTCTGTACCAGGCCGTCGAAGACCTGATTACCGTAGAGGTCGATCTGGATGCGCGCCGGCATGCCCGCAGTGATACGACCGATGCGGCCTTCTTTGAAGTTGGCCTGCACCCACCACTGTCCTGCCTCGACCAGCACGAACAGGGGATCGCCAATAGCAACCACCTCGCCGGGACGCGCATCGACGCGCGTCACCCAGCCATCAGCCGGTGCGCGAATCTCAGTCCAGTCGAGACGGAGCTTAGCCAGATTGACCTCAGCGTCCGCCTGATTCACCCGTGCATCTTGGATCGCGGGCGGACCCAGTCGATTCTCGGCGAGCAGCAGTTCGGCGCGGAGGTCGTTCAAGGTAGCCTGCGCCGCCTTCAGTGTATCCTCAAGCTCGATCCCCTTGAGCTTGGGCTCATCACCACGAGCCACCAAGGCACTCAGACGCTCGAACTGCTGTTTGGCGCTATCGACCAATGCCTGCTGCTCGTCCACCTTAGCCTGAGCGGCGCTGACTGCGGCCCGCTGCACCTCGATCTCCTGTCTGGCCAGCGCCGCAGCGCTGCTCGCCTTCGCCAGCTCAGCGGCAAAGGGAACGGGATCGATCCGAAGCAGCAGATCTCCGGCCTTGATAGCCTGGTTATCTTGCACCGCGACCTGGACGACCTGCCCGGCAACTCGAGGCGCGATCCAGACTGTATTCGCATGGATGTAGGCGTCATCAGTGCTTGGATGCGCACCGCTATAGCTCCAATAGAGCCAACCAGCCAGCGCTAGCCCCGCACCCACCAGGAGCGCAATTGCGACGGCGATCAGCTCTTTGGCCAGTGACCGCTTCACGACCGGTGCGGACTCGGACTCTGGTGTCGTCGTCATGGCAATCGTTAGACCTCGATTAATCAGATAAAGCATAGTGCATGGACGAAGGCGTCGCGATCAACTCAGGACCGAATGCGTCAAGAAGCCGTGCAAGTGCGGCCTTTGACCGCTATCATCCGCCCACGAAACCCATTCCGCAGCCAAATCCTAAGATTCAGGAGAAGCCACGATGACCAATCGTTTACGTACAGCCGCGCTCGCCACCCTCGCGATCGCCTGCATCGGCACCGCGACCGCAGCCGACCTCAAGCCAGAAGAGCAGATCCAGACCCGCCAGGCTGGCTACAGCTTTATGTCTTGGAACATGGGCAAGATCAAAGCGAATCTAGACGGCAACTATAACCAGGCCCAGGTCGAGGCCGCTGCAAACGCCATCGCCGGCATCGCCAATTCTGGGATGGGTGCGCTCTATGGTCCTGGCACCGACAAGGACATCGGCGACCTGAAGACTCGCGTCAAGCCTGAGCTCTTCACCGACAAAGAAGGGGTTGGAGAGGTCGCTGTCGCCTTCATCGAAGCCGCCAACAACATGGCCGAAACCGCTGCTCTGGGCGATGAGGCTGAGGTCAAGGCCGCCTTTGGCAAGCTCGGCGAGAGCTGCAAGGCCTGCCATAAGAAGTACCGCAAGGACTAAGCGCGGGAGCCATCGGCGAGGCCGGCAACGGCCTCGCCATGCGAGCTGGAAGCTCACCAGCTCGGCAGGCTACTCGCGGGTAGCGGAGGAGGTGGCGGTGGCAGCAGACCACCATCGGCAATCCACACCACCGCTGCGCTGAGCAAGAGCGCCAGCAGCAAGGCCCAGAGCGGCCCACCCCGCGCCGAGGCCGCGCGCGAGCCATCCGAGGGTGCCGGCTTCCAGCCGGTGATCATCGGTCGAATCAGGTCATGGCCACGCACTAGCTTGTAGAAGAGCACGGCCAGAATATGCAAGCCCACCAGCGCTAGGATGATCCAAAGTCCTTGCCGATGCAGACTGGATAACCCATCACTGGTCGCCTTCGATACCAGATCATAGAGCGGCCCGTTAAAGGCGATGTCATCGTTACTGAACAGGCCGCTCAGGGCCTGAAACAAGAGCACCAGAAGCAGCGCAAACACGGACAAAGCACCGAGCGGATTATGGCCTTCCTCATGCCAGTAGCCGCGCAGATAGGCGAGAATTTTTCTCGGCGTCGGGAAGAACTGGGCAAAGCGCGCGTAGGTTGAGCCCAACAGGCCCCAGATCAATCGGAAGACTAAGAGCCCCAAGATCAGCAGCCCGGCACGCTCATGCCAGGGCATCCAGTTGCCGCCTTGCAGCCCAGTCAGAATAGCCGCCGTCACGGCTAAAAACAGCGTCCAATGGAAGACACGAGTCGGTAGGTCCCAGACCTTGATGCGCATCGGCCGAATCTCCGCAACCCTCGAATTGTCACTCACCAGAGCCAAAGGCGCTTGCCACAAACCGCCTCCGGCTGCCGGCCCTAAAATCTGTATTATGCCAGGCCAGCAGCGCTGTGATCAGCGAATCCAGCGGCCTCTGTAGCAGTGCATCCTGATCAAGGCATCGATAACCAATTAGGTCTTGTGCACGACTACGCCATCCGAGCGCGCGAACGCGTAGAATCGGCCTCATCGATGACAATCTGCCTTTGGAGCTGCGGGCCATGCCCTTTCAACTTTGTTACGCCAGCACCGCAACGCGCGACTTCAGCCGCGACGAGCTACTCGAGCTGTTGACCTACGCGCGCAAGCATAACGCCGACAAAGGCATCACCGGACTGCTGCTCTTTCAGGGCGGACATTTTCTGCAGGTTCTCGAGGGTGAGGCGAACGCGGTGCGTGAACTGTTCAAGCAGATCGCCAAAGACGAACGCCATACCGACATCGCGCTCTTGTTCGAGGAACTGGTCTCCCAGTCGCAGTACCCGGATTGGAGCATGGGCTTCCAAGCCCTTGATGGCAGCGAATGGATGGAATTCCCCAAAGAAGACAGCAACCAGCAGGATCTCCGCGCCCTTGCCCAAACCATGGGCCGCGCCAAGGATCTTCTCTTGTATGTCCGCAAACAGGGTCTGGACCCAGCCAAGGACGTTGGCTGACGCTAAGGACACCAACGATTGCCACTGTCAACGCGAGCGCCACGAGACGCGTCCAGCCGCACGCGTGATTGCCAGCGCCCGATTTTCACGGCGGCTTGCCGCTGACAACCTTGCAGACGAACGCCCGCATTAGCGCAGACGTTACGAGCCATCTCCCAAAGAAGAGGCATCCTGGATGAGCCACGATCAACTCCCCGCCCCACTCCGTCAACTCTCCGAAGCCACCCACGCCGACCCTTTTGCCATCCTCGGCCGTCATCTCGAGGACGGACTGACCACTGTGCGCGCCATCTTGCCGCAGGCTGAGACGGTCACCATCGCTGAGCTCCAACAGGAGATGGCGCGGATCAGCGGCACTGACATCTTCGAGTGGCGTGGCCCTGGCGATGAGCTGCCAGACCATTACCGGCTGATCTGGCGCGACCAAGAGCACCGCGAGCACATTGCTCACGACCCCTACAGCTTTACGCCTCAGCTACCGGACTTCGACATGCATCTGTTCGGTGAAGGGCGCCACTGGCACGCCTATCGCCTGCTCGGCGCTCGAGTCCATGAAACCGAGGGGATCGCTGGCATCCTGTTTGCGGTTTGGGCGCCGAATGCGGCTCGGGTCAGCGTGGTCGGTGAATTCAATGGCTGGGACGGCCGCTGTCATCCGATGCGCGTGCACGGCAACGGTGTCTGGGAGCTGTTCATCCCCGACCTAGCGCCCGCTGTCCTCTAC
This sequence comes from Halochromatium sp., assembly GCA_010912705.1. Lineage (GTDB taxonomy): Bacteria > Pseudomonadota > Gammaproteobacteria > Chromatiales > Chromatiaceae > Lamprobacter. The sequence goes on along the minus strand of POWB01000010.1, from coordinate 49,265 downwards.
AAGTTCGAGATCCGCTCGCGCGACGGCGCTATCCTGCTCAAGGCCGACCCTTACGGACGGCGCGCCGAGGTCCGCCCGAGCACGGCTAGCATCGTCGAGCCACCTAGCCAGTATCGCTGGCGCGACGAGCCCTGGCGCTTGGCGCGAGCCGCGCACGACTGGCAGCATAGCCCGATGTCGATCTATGAGGTGCACCTGGGCTCCTGGCAGCGCGGCCCGGAGGGCGAGATGCTCAACTACCGCGAACTCGGCGAGCGCCTCGTCGAGTACGTCAAAGACCTCGGCTTCACCCACATCGAGCTGATGCCAATCACCGAGCATCCGTTTGACCTCTCTTGGGGCTATCAAACGACCGGCTATTACGCACCGACCAGCCGCTTCGGTAGCCCGGACGATTTCCGCTATCTGGTCGATCACTGCCATGCCCATGGCATCGGCGTCATCCTCGATTGGGTGCCAGCGCACTTTCCCAAGGATGCCCATGGCCTTGGTCGCTTCGACGGTACCGCCCTGTTCGAGCACGAAGACCCACGGCTTGGCGAGCACCTCGACTGGGAGACCCTGATCTTCAATTTCGGCCGCAACGAGGTGAAGAACTTCCTCATCTCGAGCGCCTTGTACTGGCTCGAGGAATTCCATGTCGATGGGCTGCGCGTGGATGCCGTCGCCTCCATGCTCTACCTCGACTATTCCCGCACCGATTGGCTACCAAACCAGTACGGTGGCCGCGAAAACCTGGAGGCCATCGCCTTCCTGCGCGAGCTCAATGAGATCGTCCACGATCAAGTGCCCGGGGCGCTCGTGATGGCTGAGGAATCGACCTCCTGGCCGCAGGTCACCCGGCCGACCTATGTCGGCGGTCTCGGCTTCGACCTTAAGTGGAACATGGGCTGGATGAACGACACCCTGGAGTATTTCAAGGAGGACCCGATCCACCGCCAATATCACCAGGACGCGTTGACCTTTAGCATGCTCTATGCGTTCACCGAGAACTTCCTGCTGCCGTTCTCACACGACGAGGTCACGCACGGCAAGCATTCGCTGCTGTACCGCATGCCCGGCGACGAATGGCAACGTTTCGCCAACCTGCGCCTGCTGTATACCTATATGTACACCCATCCCGGCAAGAAACTGCTGTTTATGGGCAGCGAGTTCGGCCAGGGCGAGGAATGGGATAGTCAGCGCATCCTCGATTGGTATGTCCTCGAGTACCCACTGCACCAAGGCATTCAGCAGTTGGTGCGGAGTGCCAATCGCCTCTATCAGGAACAGCCGCCGCTGCATCAGCTCGACTTCAACTGGGAAGGCTTCGAGTGGATCGACTGCCATGACGCGCAAAACTCGGTGCTGATCTATCAGCGCAAAGGTCCAGCAACGGACGACAGCGGTTACCCCTCAGCAGTTCCCCACCTGGTGATTGCCCTCAACCTCACGCCCATCCCGCGCCATGACTACCGGGTCGGGGTGCCGGTCGCTGGCGACTACGAAGAGATCTTCAACTCCGACGCGACCGCCTTCGGTGGCAGCGGCGTGCACAACAGCGACGCCCCCATCCGCACTGAGCCGGTGCACTGGATGAACCATCCGCAGTCTGTGGTGCTCACCCTTCCCCCCTTGGCCGGTATCGTACTCAAGCCCATCCCAAGCTTGGCTGCGGACGAAGACATCGACCCTAGAGCAACCGCCGATTGAGCGGCCGGCCGGCCTGTGGCATGTATCGCGCATGCACCGGGCAAGCGCCGGAATCAGGCTAACCACACTCCTTATTCGAAGCACTCAGATCGCCCAGGTGAGCAGCGATGGCAAAAAAGCCAACGACCACAAAGAAGACCACGGCCTCCGCCAACCGCAAGGCCGGAGCGCCAATCGAGCCTAAGCCAGACGCAAAGGGTCCAACCGCTAAGCCCAAGGACAGCGACACCAAGCCAAAGCCGGCCGCGGCAGCGGCAGCAGCACCAACAGCCCCTGCGGCACCCGCCAAAGCATCCGCAACACCTACTAAAGCATCCGTTGCAACGGCTAAAGCCTCAGCTTCATCAACGAAAGCCTCAGACGCGTCCGCTAAAGCGTCTGCGGAACCGACTAAAGCGACCGCTACGCCAACAGTAGCGGCATCCGCGCCTAGCGCTAATGGGCGCGCAAAGACCAAGGCCTCGAAGACGACAGCGGCCGCAAACAAGTCCAAGCCCAGCAGCAACTCAAAGGCGGCGCCCGCTGCAGAAAAACTGGCAGTGCCAGCAAAACCAGCATCACCCATCGCGCCGGAGCCCGTTGTCGAGCCGGCCGCAGAGCCAGTCACAGAGACGACTGCAAAGGTCATCCCAGAGTCCGTCCCGGAGTCTCCCGCAGAAGAACAGCAGCATGCTGCCGCCCCAGCAGAAAACCCGCCGGAGCCCATTCCAGAGAGCCCCCCTGAACCGCCAGTCGTCCATCACGCCCCACGCCCCAGCCTGTTTATCGTCCAGATCACGCCAGAGATGGCACCGATCGCCAAGATCGGCGGCCTAGCGGACGTGGTTTTCGGCTTGAGCCGGGAATTGGCCATCCGCGGCAACCATGTCGAGATCATCCTGCCGAAGTACGACAACCTCCGCTACGACCAGATCTTCGATCTGCAGCCGGTCTACAACGACCTCTGGGTACCCTGGTACGACGGCGCCATCCACTGCACCGTCTACTTCGGTTTTGTCCACGACCGCAAATGCTTCTTCATCGAGCCGCACTCGCACGACAACTTCTTCAACCGCGGTAGCATCTACGGCTTCCCGGATGACGTCTTCCGTTATGCCTTTTTCTCGCGCGCGGCGATCGAATTCCTCTGGCAGTCCGGCAAGCATCCGGACATTATCCACTGCCACGACTGGCAGACCGCGCTGGTGCCGGTGTTCCTGTACGAGTTCTATCAGTCGCTCGGCATGACCCATCCACGGGTCTGCATGACCATCCACAACTTCAAGCATCAGGGTGTCACCGGCGCCGAGCTGCTGAGCGCCACCGGCCTGCACCAGCCTGACCGCTTCTTCGCCTGGGAGCGCCTTGGCGATAACCATCACAAGAATGCATTGAACATGCTCAAGGGCGGCGTGGTCTATGCCAACTTCGTCACCACCGTCTCGCCGCGCTATGCCTTCGAGACCAAGGATCAGGGTCAGGGCTTTGGGCTCGAGTCGACCCTGCACACCCATCACATGAAGTATGGCGGCGTGGTTAACGGCATCGATTACGACGTCTGGAACCCCGAGGTCGACCGCTACATCCCGGTCAACTACGGTCTCGGCAACCTCGACGACAAGTATCAGAACAAACGCGCGCTGCGCCAGCGGCTGATGCTCGCCGACAACGACAAGCCCATCGTTGCCTTCATCGGCCGGCTCGACCCGCAAAAGGGCCTGGACCTGGTGCGCCATGCCATCTTCGCGACCCTCGAGCGCGGCGCCCAGTTCGTGCTGCTCGGCTCTAGCCCCGACCAAGGCATCAACAACGACTTCTGGGGCCTAAAGCAGATGCTCAACGACAGCCCCGACTGTCATCTCGAGATCGGCTTCGATGAGGATCTCTCGCACCTGATCTACGCCGGTGCGGACATCATGCTGGTGCCCAGCCAGTTCGAGCCCTGTGGCCTGACCCAGCTGATTGCCCTGCGCTACGGCACCGTGCCGGTGGTGCGCACCGTCGGCGGCCTCGCCGACACCGTGTTCGACAAGGACCACTCGGACCGCCCGCTGCACCAGCGCAACGGCTACCGCTTCGACAACTACGACGTGCCAGGACTGGAATCGGCCCTGATCCGCGCGCTCGACTGTTATTACCAGTACCCAGAGCACTTCCGCGAGCTGATGAAGAACGCGATGAATGCGGACTACTCCTGGAACCACCCAGGCCAGGATTATCTGAATATCTACGACTTCATCCGCGACCGCTAAGGCAACTGCCAAAGCCGTCTGGTGAATCGCCAGACGGCACCGTCATCGTGAACTGCTCAGCGATCAATCCGGGCATGGCCGCTAGGCAACCGTCGTCCCCGCTCCGCTTTAAGCCTCGCAACGGCCGCTTCTTCGCGGTCATCGGCCTCCTCACAGTGCTGCTTGCCAGCCCCAGCGGGGGTTCATTCGCGCGTCAACCCCCACCCATCGAAGACCTCCTTGAGCTGCCATTCGATGCGCTGCTGCAGGTCCAGATCGACTCCGCCGGCAAGCGCGGCGAGGCACTGCGCGACATCCCCGCCAGCGTCACCATCGTCACCCGCGAGGAGATCGCAAGCTACGGCTGGATCACCTTCGAGCAAGTACTCCGCAACGTGCCGGGCTTTTTCATCCTGAGCAATATCGAAGATCGCTTCATCGGCACGCGCGGCATCGTTGGCGGCGGCCTGCAGTTTCTGGTCAACGGCATCAGCCAGCATCCATCCCGACAGCGCGGACTGACGGTGCCCGAGATCGCGCGGCTGAACATCCCAGTCGAGTCCATCGATCGCCTCGAGATCATCCGCGGGCCGATGTCGGTGATCTACGGCAACAACGCCTTTCTGGGCCTGGTCAACGTGGTCACCAATGACCTTGCGGCAGCCGGCTCGATGGCCTCCGTCAGCCTCGGCACGCGCGGCACCGGAAAGCTGTTTGGGCGCTACGCCAAAGGCAGCGCCGACGGCTTCTTGGTCCTCAACGCCGGCGGCTGGGGCGACGACGGACTCGCCGGCGCCTATGCCGACATGATGAGCCCCGAGCAGCTCGCCGGACTCGATCCCGCCATGCACAGGGACATGGACGGCGACATGGACCAACGCGAGGGCAGCCTGGAGCTGTCCGCCGGCTGGCGCGGACTCAGCGCCGATCTGCGTTGGACCCGCCGCGATTACGGCATCTATGCGCTGACGCCCGCATTCGACGACGGCACCCGCGTTCAGCTCGACAGGCTGCAGGCCTCGCTCGGCCTCGCGCACCGCTTCAGCGACAGGCTCGGCCTTCGCCTCACGGGCATCCACAGCCAGGAGGCCTACGTCGCCGACCCGATGGATTTCCTGTTCGCCGATGCGCAAGGCCGTCAGCACCAGGAGTCGCAGCGCTGGGAGCTCGAGCTGGATCTGCATTGGCAGCCGAGCGAGCGCCTGAGCACCCTGCTCGGCTATCGCCTGCTCCATCTTGATGGCCTGCGTAATCGGGCAGATAGCCCGCCGGTCATCGATGTGCTGGTGCGCACCGATCCTATCACCACCCATGACCTCTTCGCCGAGACCGGCTGGCAGCTGACCGAACGCCTGCGCCTGACGGCCGGTGGCCGCGTCAGCCTGCTACCCAAGCGCTACCGCAGCACCCTCACCAACGTTGGCGATGTGGCAACCGTCGGCAATGAGACGACCAGCGTCATCACGGCTTACCCGGATGACAGCAATCCGCTCACCGGCCGCATCTCCTTGCTGTTTGCGCCCCACCCCAGCCAGGTCATCAAGCTGATCTGGGGCAGCGCCACCCAGGATGCGGGTGATGCGGATATCGCCGACCCCGAGCGCATCGAAACCCTCGAGCTCAACAGCACCCTGACTGGCACGCGTTGGCTGCTCAGCACCAGCCTGTTCCAAAACGACATTCGCCAGATCGCACGCAGCCTTCAGATCCTTGACCCGCAGACCGGAGACTACGCCTCGATCGACGACAATAGCGGTCACTGGCGCACCCGTGGCCTCGAGCTGATCCTGGAAGGCCGCCCACTACCAGCACTGAACCTCTCGGCAAGCCTCACCTGGCAGCAGACCGAGGATCGCTCCAGCGGCATCGATCCCGGCTACTCCCCAGCGCTCTTGGCCAAGCTCAAGGCCGACTGGCAGCAAGGCCCCATGACCTATGCCGCCTACGCCGAGTATGTCGATGCGATGGACGCAGACTGGGACTTTATCACCAGCCCACAGCAGGGCATGATCGAGCGCATTGGCGAGCGCGTTCCCGGCGATTGGAACCTCGGCCTGAATCTGCGTTGGGACCCGGCCGGCCCCGGCCCCTTCGCCGCACTCAATGCCACTAACCTCCTGGACAGCGACAACCGCGACCCGGCCAACGAACTGACCGACCTTGAGCGAGGTCTCATCGGCCCCGGGCGCACCCTGACGCTCACGCTTGGCTACGCCTTCTGAGCCACGCCGTGAGCGACAGATCAAGCCTCGTCGTCTGGCGTCTTATGGCGCCCCTCGCCCACCTGGCGCAGCTCGCTCACTTGGCTCCGCTCGTCCACTTGGCGCTGCTCGCTCACTTGGCGCCGCTCGCTCACTTGGCGCCGCTCGCCCGCTTGGCTCCGCTCGTCCACTTGGCGCTGCTCGCTCACTTGGCGCCGCTCGCTCACTTGGCGCCGCTCGCCCGCTTGGCGCTGTCTTTCCGCTTGGCGCTGTGCCTGACGCTGATGCTCACCACGGCGCTTGCGCCAGTGGTTTCCTCGGCCGACGAGCCGCTGATCCGCGATCTCAAGGTCGCCTACCTTTACAACTTCACCCGCTTCATCGACTGGCCGGCCGACACCCTCGGCGAGCACTTCATCATTGCCGTCGCTGCTGACCCAGCATTCGAGGAGGCGTTGCGCTCGCTCGAGCGCCAGCGAAAGCGCGCGCAGGGACGGCCGATCAAGGTCATCAGTCTCGAGCAGCCAGGGGCAGGCGACCATTACCAGATCCTAGTGCTCGGCAAGGCCGTCTTAGGACAGCTAGACAGAATCCTAGACGGCCTGGGTCGCCGGCCAGTGCTGACGATCGGCGACGCGCCAGGACTCGCGAAACGCGGGGTTGGCATCAACTTCGTGCTGCGCGAGGACATCCTTGGAGAGGGTCAAAGACTGCGCTTTCAGGTCAACCCTGGTGCGCTGAAAGAACGCGGCCTCAAGGTTTCCGCGGAGCTTTACGATGTCGCGGAGATCGTCCGATGAGCAGGCCCAAAGCCCAACAGGATCAGCCCGGCCAGCGCGACCAGCGCGACCAGCGCGACCAGTGCGACCAGCGTAGCCTGCATGACCAACACGGCCAACGCGCTCAACACAACCAGCGCGGCCAACCGCGACAGGGTCGCTCGATCCGCACCCGCATCCTGATCGCGCTGCTGCTGATCAGTCTGCTCTCGCTGGGACTGACGACGCTCCTATCAACATTGCTCGACCTGAAGATCTATCGCGACAATAACCTGCGCGATATTCAGGTGCTGGCCGGCGTCGTCGGCGATAACTGTGTCTCGTCACTGGTCTTCGATAGCCCAGACACCGCGCAGCGTCACCTCGCAACGCTGCAACGCGAATACCAGGTTCGACGCGCGACGCTGTATGACGCCTCTGGCGCCGTCTTTGCCTGTTGGCAGCGTCCTGGAGCCGCATCCTCATCGCTGGACGATCAGCGCTACGATCGCAGCCTCGGGCGGCTCGACCTGCTCCGTATCAAGGTCACCGCAACCCATCCGATTCAGTTCGACGGACAGCGCATCGGCGAGATCGTCCTGCAGGCGCGGCTGGATGAGCTGACCAATGAGCTGCGCCTCAATGCCCTCGTCGGTCTGCTGATCGCCCTGATCACCTTTGCCGTCGCGGTGGTGGCTGCTCTGCAGCTGCAGCGACGCATTGCCGATCCGATCTTGGATCTGGCCGCCAAGAGCCAAGTCATCTCCGCGCAGCAGGATTTTGCCATCCGCGTCCCAGACCCCAAAACCGGCCCTGAGATCAGCACCCTGGTACAAGGGTTCAACGCCATGCTCGCGGCCACCGAGCAGCATGAACGCGCGCTGCAGCGTCAGTCCAACGCCCTGCAACAGGCCAACGCCAAGCTCCGACGACTGGCCTTGGACATCTCGCTGCTCGAACAGACCGAACGGGCGCGCCTGGCCACCGAGCTTCACGACAGCCCGATGCAAAAGCTCGCACTGGCGCAGATGCAGATCAGTGCCGCTGGCCACGTGACCGATCGCGAATCCGAGCAGCTGCGCAATACCGGCATTGAGCTGCTACGCGAATCCATCGCCGAGCTGCGCACGCTGCAGTTTGATCTCAGCCCACCGGTGCTTGAGCAGCGCGGGCTTGCCGCTGCTCTGCGCTGGCTCGCAGAGAGCACCCGATCCCAATGGGGAATTGCGATAAGCTGTATCCTCGCACCGAGCCTGCCCGAGATCAGCCACGAGCTGTCGGTGATCCTTTATCAGTGCACGCGCGAGCTGGTCTATAACATGATCAAGCACGCACAGGCTCAGAATGGGTTGATTCGCCTGGCCTATCGCGATGGCAGCATCCTGCTGGAGGTCGAGGACGACGGTATCGGCTTCGAGGCGAGTCGAGCAGCGGCAGCAGCGGCAGCCACCGCATCCGCCAACGCGACAGCTGCCACTACGGCAGCACCGGGCACGGACCCTACGAAGACCAGAGGCGGCTTTGGCCTCTACAGTGTGCGTGAGCGCTTAGCGCTGCTCGATGGCAGCCTCTCTGTGCAACCGCTAACGCCCGGCAGCCGAATCAGCATCCAATTACCCCTCCTTGCCATCGGAGATCGTTCCACCCAATCAGATGACTGAGATCCAATCGCTTAACCTGCTGCTCTGCGACGACCACAGCCTGTTCCGGGAGGGACTCGCGGCACTGCTGCGTCAGCATCCAGGCTGGCGCATCCTCGCCGAGGCCGCCAATGGCGAAGAGGCGGTGCAGCTCGCCGCCGAGCTCAAGCCCGACGTGGTTGTGCTCGATGTCGCCATGCCGGGCATGAATGGCATCGATGCGGCGGCGGCCATCCGCAACGAGACACCACAAACCCGCATCGTCGCGCTCTCGATGTATGCCGACAATCATTATCTGCAGCGCATGCTCAAAGCCGGCGCCAACGCCTATGTCCTGAAGAACGAGGCCAGTGCTGAATTGGTCGAGGCCATCGAAACAGTCATGGCTGGCGGCCAGTTCATCAGCCCCGCGTTGACCCAAACCGGCGCCGAGACTCGACACCGCAGTACGGACGTCGACCGCACGGCCCTCACCGCCCGCGAGCGCGAGGTGCTGCGTCTACTCGCCGAAGGTCAGCGAACCAAGGATATCGCCGTGGCGCTCAGCATCAGCCCCAAAACTGTCGAGACCTACCGCGGGAGAATCATGCTCAAGCTCGGCATCGACAACGTCGCCGGCCTGGTCAAGTTCGCCATCCGTGCCGGTATCGCAACGGTCGAGTAGCCCCTAGAGCCTGGGCTTCAGCGGCCCGCTACCAGGCAACCGGTCCGACCAGCTGACAGGGATCGCAACCCGACTGTGGGGAGATTCCTGACAGGCAACCCCTAATTGCCGCAAACTCCCGCGCGCCTTAGCCTTGCCGGCGGTGTCAGCGCATTCCAGGCTGATGCTGGTTGACCCGCTTCACCAACACGCCTCCCCGCTATCCATCGATTGCTGCAACCACGAGATCGATCACCATGACACTCCGCTCAATTCGCCCTGTTGCACTTACCGGCGCGCTCGTCGGTGCGCTCGTCGGAACACTCTCCTTCACAACGGCGGCCTTTGCGCAATTGTCGTCCAATGTCCAGTTCAAGCCCGGCAACTACGGCACGATGGTGAACGGAACCATCCGCGGCGACGAGTATATCGACTACAAGCTTCGTGCTAAGGCCGGACAGGAGATGTTCGTTTCCCTCAACGTCGATGGGACGAATGGCAATGGCACGATTTACTTCAACATCCTGCCGCCTGGGAGCAAGGACGTCGCCATCTATAACGGCTCGATGGACGGTCGCACGACAACCATCGAACTGCCAAAGAGTGGCGAGTACAGGATTCGCGTCTATCTGATGGGCAACGACCGCGACACCGACAAGACCGTCGGCTACAACATCGACCTGTCGATTCAGTAGCCATCCCGCGGCGGATCAGCAGGCTCTGGGGCTAGGCTAGATTTGCGCGCCCCTGTAGGGTGATCATCGGGATGCAGAACCTAGACAGCGACTAGTGCTCGCCAACAACCGCCCGGCGATCAACATGAGGCCTCGACATGGCTGACACCCCACGCAAACAGACCATCCTCGTCGTTGATGACGCGCCCGAGAACCTCGACGTGCTCAGCGGCATTCTGAAGGGCGAGTACAGGGTCAAGGTCGCCAACAGCGGCGAGCGCTGCCTGCAGATTGCCCTTACCAGCCCGCCACCTGATCTAATCCTGCTCGACGTGATGATGCCGGGCCTCTCGGGCTGGGAGGTCTGCGCACAACTGAAGGATGAGCCACGCACCAACGGCATCCCGGTCATCTTCGTCACCGCCCTCAGTGAGGTCGGCGATGAGGCCAAGGGCTTCGAGCTAGGCGCCGTCGATTACATCACCAAGCCGGTCAGCCCGCCGATCGTCCTCGCCCGGGTTGCGACCCACCTCAATCTGCACAACCAAGAGCTGCATCTGCGCGGGCTTGTGCAACAGCGTACTGAACAGCTCGCCAGTACCCGGCTTGCCGTCATCAACCGCCTCGGCAAGGCCGCCGAGTTCAAGGATAACGAGACCGGCCTGCATGTCATCCGCATGAGCCGTTACTCGCGGCTGATTGCGCTCAAGGCCGGCTTCAGCGAGACCGAGGCCGAGCTGCTGCTCAACGCAGCGCCGATGCATGATGTCGGTAAGATCGGCATCCCAGATCATATTTTGCGCAAGCCTGGCAAATTGGACGCCGACGAATGGGAGATCATGAAGACCCACGCCGCCATGGGTGCCGAGATCATCGGAGACGACGACTCACATCTCCTCTCTTGGGCGCGGACCATCGCCGAGACCCATCATGAAAAATGGGATGGCAGCGGCTATCCGAACGGCCTCGCCGGCGAGGAGATCCCGATGATCGGTCGCATCGTCGCCATCGCCGATGTCTTTGACGCACTGACGTCTGAACGCCCGTACAAGGCCCCTTGGCCGATGGAAAAGGTGCTAGGTCTCTTCACCGAAGAGCGCGGCAAGCACTTTGATCCCTTCGTTCACGATTGTTTTATGGCCGCCCTCCCCGAGATCGACGACATCCGCCGTCGATTCAGTGAGCGCTGAGCGCTTTCTGACGCCACAGCGTCCCATGTCGATCACTGCTTCGCCCTAGCCAGAAGCAGACCCCAGCGACAGTTGTGCTACGCTTTCGAGCAGCTAACGCAAGCCTAGCTCGCGGCGTTGGGACGGCGAACGCATCGCCTATGCGCCAGCCCTACGCATCACGAAGCGCAATCACAGGATCTCAGCAATAGGCACTCCCCAATGGTCAATTATAAAGAACGTATCACTATTGAGCCAGGGAAACGCTCAGGCAAACCTTGCATCCGAGGGCTGAGGATTACTGTTTACGATGTTTTAACCATGCTCGCAGATGGAATGACTCATGACGAAATCATTGATGATTATCCAAAACTTATGAAAGAAGATATTCTTGCCTGCTTAGCCTTTGCCGCGGATAAGGAAAATACCGTGACACGGCTGAGTGCATGAAACTGTTATTTGATAACAATCTCTCTCACAAGCTGGTGCAAAGGCTTAGCGACATCTTTCCTGGATCTTCCCATGTGATGCGCGAGCAACTCGATGAATCCAATGATCAAGAAATCTGGTTGTTCGCAAGAAAAAACGGCTTCACAATCGTCACAAAAGATTCTGATTTTAACGAACTAAGACTGCTGCAAGGCTTTCCTCCAAAAGTCATCTGGTTGCGAAGCGGGAATTGCAGGGTGACTCATGCAGAGCGCATCATTCGTGATAAATTTATCATACTGACCGAATTTTATCTCAATGAAAACTCTGGAATTATCGAAATAGAGTAACGATGCCAACCGAAGCTTCACTAGAAGAGAGTCGGCCTGATCGTTGATCCGAAGCTAGGCATTTCCCAGGTCGGCCGCTCGCTTCGCCCTGAGCTTAGCGAGTCGACTTAGGGCCTCGGGAAAATCATAGGCTTCAGCTGCTATCGCCACCTCCTTGAGCGCGAGCCCGTATCGAGAGCGCGCGAGAGAGTTCTCAAGCCTGGCGAGGGTCTCGAGCGCATCGGTGTCGTCATCCTCAAGCAGCGCTTGAAGCTCCTCTAGCAGTGCGTCAACTTCGGCGTCTTTGGGCCTTGGGCTCGCGGCTGAGTGCATGTCTCCATAGATGCCCGAGTCCCTGCTCGACGCGCTATCGATCATCTCAGGACTAGAAGCTCCGGAGTCCTCAAGCGCATCCAGTGCTGCAATCAATGGGGACAGCTGCGCCTCGACGGCCACGACCAGCGCCTCCACCTGCGCCGAGGCAACGGCATCTCGGCAGCCGGCCTCAAGCTCGGCGGCAGCGCGCTGCAGATCAGCGGCACCAATCGTACCGGCCAGCCCCTTCAGCGTGTGCGCCAAGCGGGTCGCCGTTTCGGTTTCGCCATCGCGATAGGCGGAGCGGACGCGTTCGCCAACATCGGCCTGTGTCTGATGAAACCGCAGCAGAAGCTTGCGGTAGAGATGGCGGTCGCCTTGCGTCGTCGCCAGCCCCCTCGCCATGTCGAGACCCGGGATTTCAGGCAGGAACGGGGCGAGATCTTGCCCAAGAGGCTGGAGTCGACTTAGGGGTTCGCTGGGGGGCTCGCTGGGAGGCTTGCTCGGCACGATCCATTTCGCCATGGTCTCGAACATCGCTGAGAGCCGAATCGGTTTGGCGATATGGTCGTTCATCCCGACCTCGGCCGCTCGCTCCCGGTCCGCCACCAAGGCGCTCGCGGTCATTGCGATCACCGGCAGGTCTCGATGCCGCGGATGACGCCGAATCGCCCGAGTAGCCTCATAACCATCCATCACCGGCATCTGACAATCCATCAAGACGCCATCGAACGCCTCCCGATCCAGCCATTCCAGCGCTTCGCGGCCATGATTGGCAACCTGCACCTTGAGCCCGTTGCTCTCCAAGAGCTCAACGGCCAGCTCTTGGTTGATCTCGTTGTCCTCGACCAGCAAGACCTTGGCGCCGCGCAGCCGGTCGGCCGCGGCCAGCGCCGCGTTGTCGCGCACAGCCTCGTTGGGTGAGCCAACCTGGGCCTTGCCCAGCGCCCGCTGGATGCCGTCAAGCAACAACGACGGGGTCAGCGGCTTGCTCAAGGTGCCGCTCAAATCGAGGCCCTCGGCCGCATCCAGGAGATCATCGCGCGCATAGGCCGTCACCATGATCACCGCCGGCTTCGGCTCGATCGCGGCCGCCTGCTGGAGCAAACGCGCAGTCTCCAGCCCATCCAGACCCGGCATCTTCCAGTCCATGAGGACGAGATCGAACGGGGATCGCGCATGGCAGGCGGCCCTGAGCTGCGACAGCGCGGCCTCGCCATCCCGCGCCTGCTCCGCCTCCACCCCCAGCTCGTTCAACAGCCCCATTAAGATTGCGCGGGCGCTCGCGTTGTCGTCGACGATCAGCGCTCGTAGCCCCCTGAGGTCATGTGCCGCGTTGCGGTGCGAGGCGGTTGGCTGTTGCTGTTTCGCGAACCGGGCCGTGAACGAAAAGGCGCTGCCAACGCCTGCGCTGCTCTCGACCCAGATCTCGCCATCCATCAGCTCAACCAGGCGCTTGGAGATGGCGAGCCCCAGTCCGGTGCCGCCATAGCGACGGGTCGTTGAGGAATCAGCCTGATAGAACGACTCGAACAACTGCTGCTGCTGCGCATCGGTCATGCCGATACCGGTATCCCGTACCACGAATTCGAGCGTCGCAGACTGCACATCTGCAGCCCTGACCTTGACCTGAACGACGACCTCGCCCCCAGCCTCGGTGAACTTCACCGCATTGTTGCCTAGGTTGATCAGCACCTGCCCCAGCCGCAATGGATCGCCGATGAGCGCGGTCGGCACATCGGCCGCCACATCGAACAGCAGCTCGAGCCCCTTCTCCTCAGCCCGCATCGCGAGCACAGTGGCCAGGTTATCCATGACGTCATCGAGCTGGAAGTCGGTCGCCTCCACATCCAACTTGCCGGCCTCGATCTTGGAGAAGTCGAGGATGTCGTTGATGATACTGAGCAGCGACTCGGCCGATCGGTAGACCTTGTCGATGTAATTGCGCTGCCGGTGTGTCAGATCCGTCTGCAGCGCCAGGTGCGACATGCCCATGATCGCGTTCATCGGCGTGCGGATCTCGTGCGACATATTGGCGAGAAAATCCGACTTGGCCTGGGTTGCGGCTTCCGCCTTGCGCATCGAGGCCTGGACCAGCCGATGGGCGCGTGTGAGCGCCTGCTGTGATCGCCACATCAGAAACGAGAGCGCGACGATGCCGAGGCTGAACGCGATGGTGACCAGCAGCAGGATGTCCTGCCAATAGGTTGCCGAAGTGATAGCGTCGAGGCGGGAGGACTGCATCGAGTCGAGGATGTCTTCCGACTCGAGCGCCGCCGCGATCATCTCATCACGCATCCGCAGCGTGTCCTGGGTGACGGTCACAAAGGCTTGGAAGCGTTCCCGATAGGCCGCAATGACCTCTACAAGCCGCGTCGACGCATCGGCCTCATCGCCTCCAGCAACTAAGGCATCGACCCGTTCCGCACGGTTCACCGCGCGCGCCAAGACGAGCTCAACCTGTCTCGACAGTCCTCGGCGCGCATCGTCGGAAGCCGCTAGGGAGAAGTCCCTGTCGGTCTGCTGGGCGTCATTCAGGTCGCTGCGGATCTGGCCCGTGTCGCGCCAAAGCTCCCGCCCTCGAGCCAGCGACTGGTCAGTCGCCGCCACCTGCTGTTGCAGATTCGCCAGCCGATCGAGTTCGCTTGCCCGCAACGCAAGTGCGGCATCGCGCAAGGCGGCCGTTGCGCGGTTGAACCCGTCCAGCTCGGAGAGGTGCAGGGGCTGCTCCCCGGCGGCAGCGAACGAGCCATCGAGGTCGACCAGCGCTTGCAGCGCCCGGGCTTGTTGCTGATCAATCACCGCCAGCAGCTCAAGACTGTGCGGATCACTGAGTCGGCGGCTGAGACTCTGCTGCGCCTCACCGAGCTTCGAGAGGCCAGTGCGCGCCAAGTCCAGCTCGCGCGGTGCATTCCTGATTAGGGCATCCTTGGCATGATCCCGAGCAATCTCGAGCTGGACGATGAGCTCCTGGGCATTTGCCGCGGTCGTCGCCAGCGCCTCACGCTGCAGCCGAAATTGCTCTAACTGCTCAAAACCGCTTCGCAGCTGCCCTTCCTGAGCCCGTCGCAGTCGATCGGCACTTTCTTCAGCGCGTAATGCCGCCGCATCCATCGCCGTTCGCGCGGACTTGCGCTCCTCGCGCAGACGCGCGAACGCCTCGAAGCGCTCGCGGTAGCGCTGCACGGCGGCAACATTGGCTCGCAGGCGCTTGGTGCCGGCCTCATCATCGATCAGCGCCTTTAGCTCAGCCGCTCGCCTCAGGTAGTCGTCAATGATCGCGAGCGTCTTCTCTGCATCGTCAGGCACATTGTCTCGGGTGAAGATCAGCTCCTGCAGACGCGCTTGATTGAGCAGCAGCTGCAAGCCTTCAGATGCGCTCAGACGCTCAAAATTGCGCGAGTGCTCGGCCAAGAACAGCCAGCCTAGGATCGCCACGAGGAGCATGAACGGCACAATCACCCCGAAGGCCAGGCGTAAGCGTCCGGCCTTTGGGGCTGATTGCAGGTCCGCCTCGATCGATGGGTCGGGGTCAGCGTTCAGAGGGGCGCATCCCAAGCGTGACGAGCGACAAGCTCGACGTAGGCCAGAAGACAGGAGGGAGTCAGGCAGTTAAGAGTTGCAGGCATGAAAGCGTCGAAGGTCGTTGACAGCATCTCAGGACTCTAAGTGGCCAAGGTCAGCACTCACAAGACGGCAAATTCTGTCAGGCCAAACCCTACAGGCGATTCCCGATTTCCGCATGATCCGCTGCTTGCTAAGATCGAGCATGTTTTAACAGGCACGGCGACTGCGACGCAACTGGCGAGACATCGGTTGCGGAACGCTGCGGTTACCGTACAAAGATCGATACCAGTACAGACTGAGACGAAGCTATGGGACTCTTTGATTTCGCAAAAGACGTCGGCAAATCGGTGTTCGGCAAAGACGCCGAGGCCAGCGAGAAGATCAAGCAGGAGATCGAGCGGGACAACCCCGGCATCAAAGATCTCGATGTGAGCTTCGATCAGGGCGTCGTCACCCTCGGTGGCGCGGCGGACAATCGAGAAGCCATGGAAAAGGCCGTGCTCATGGCGGGCAATCTGAAGGGCGTCGAGCGCGTTGAGGCGGCCCAGCTGCAGGCCCCCGAGCAAAGCGCCAAGGTGGAGTTTTACATCATCAAGAAAGGCGACAACCTGTCGGCCATCGCCAAGCAGTTTTACGGCGATGCGAATGCCTACCCGAAGATCTTCGAGGCCAATCGGGAAGTCATCAAGAACCCCGATCTGATCTATCCCGGCCAAAAGATCCGAATCCCGCTGTCCGCTGCCTAACGGACATGCGGTGGCGAAGTGGTCGGCGCAGCAGCAATATTGAGGATCGGCGTGACCGAGTGATCACTGGAGTGCCTTCCTCGAGTCGACGACGACGACCGGTCGGGCGCCGAACGGCAACCGGGGGCGGGCTCGGGCTGGTGGCGATCCTGCTGTTGGCCCTCGTGTTCGGCATCGACCCCAGCACCTTGCTGAAGGTCGGCCTGCCAGTTCCAGAGACCGCTCCAAGCGCGCAATCTTTCCCAGGCGCAACCAACGACCCGTTCAGCACCAACCTTGGCCAACAGCGCGAAGATGAACTCGCTGATTTCGTCGCTGTTGTCCTGGCTGATACGGAAGATACCTGGCAGGCTTTGTTCAACGAGGCGGGCGGGCGCTATCGCGAGCCAAACTTAGTCCTGTTCACCGGTTCGGTGCGCTCGGCCTGCGGCATGGCCGGCGCCGCGATGGGGCCGTTCTACTGTCCAGCGGATGAAAAGGTCTATATCGACCTCGGTTTCTATGACGAACTGCAGAACCGCTATCAAGCACCCGGTGACTTTGCGCAGGCCTACGTCATCGCGCACGAAGTCGGCCACCACGTCCAGAATCTGTTAGGGATCTCGGACCAGGTCAGCCGTGCTCAGCAGCAGGCAGGCAAGGTGGCCGCCAATCGGCTGTCGATGATGCTTGAGCTACAGGCGGACTGTTTCGCAGGGGTCTGGGCCAACCGTGCTCAACAAGCGCGGCAGATCCTTGAGCGAGGCGATATCGATGAGGGGCTCAATGCGGCGGCCCAGATCGGCGACGACCGCATGCAGCGTCGGGCTGGCGGCTTCGTTGTCCCAGACAGCTTCACGCACGGCAGCGCGGAACAGCGCCAACGCTGGTTCCGCACCGGACTCTCGACGGGCGATATCGAACGCTGCAACACCTTCGAGGCCGCAAGCCTATAAGGCGATCAACCAGCCGGGATGAGTCAGCCCTACCGTTCCGGGAGTTCCCAGCCTGCTCAAAACCTCGGCACCCTTACGCCGCCCACTCGGCTCCCAGCGTCACGCGAATCTGGATCTCGTCCCAGGGCACGAGGATCTTGCCGGCCGGGTCCTTCTGGATCAGGTCGTGCTCGATGAGCTTGGTGACATCGGCGTGGACGTTGCTGTAGTTGCGCCCGAGCTGTTTCGCCAACGCATAGATGGACGTCGGCCCCGTTTGCTGCAGCGCTTCGAGCAGCGCCATGCGTGCCGGTGTGAGCTCGCCGAAGAGGTGCGTGGCCGTGTCGAAGCCGAGGTGGTAGTCGGCTGCTGGCAGGGTTTCTCCGGCGTCCAGTGACCGAGCCGCCGCGCGCGCGGCGGCTAGATACGCATGGGGCTGGGTGATCTCGATGATGGCCTTTGGCACGTCAGTCTCCTCCTGCCAGTCGCTGGACGTCGGCGTCGAAATCCGCGAGCAGCTGATCAAGCGTGCTGAATCGGTAGGGTTCCTCACGATCGCCGTAGTGGCGGTGATCTCCCTTGCCTGTCTCGTTGTCGTAGCGCACCAGACAGCGCCCATCGCGACCGCAGTACAAACGATACTGCAACCGGTGGGGGCGATCGTCAGACGGTCGAGGCAGTTGCCACACGACGACCTGCACGATGGTGCCGTCTGCCCGGACCTCCTTGAACCGAATGACCGGCGTCGCCTTCATCTGGTAGAAGGTAGTGTATCTATTGCGTCTAAGCAATAAGATCGATCCGCTGCTCCCCGATCGCGCGCAAGCGCGGCAGGCTTTGCCCTGGTTGCCAAGCTCCAGCTTGGCAACCCCGGCCCCGGAAGCTCGAGCTTCCCGTCTTGCCGCCACGCGGTTTCCACTTTGATCAACCCTCCCCGCCGGCATAGCTCCGGGCACGGGCAGAAGGGTCAGGGCAGAAGGTCTAGCATCCTAGCCTACCTTCCAAGATGAAGAGGAAATCGTCCTGCTGACGGGGACGAGGCTACTACGATTCGCAGGCGGGGTCGCCCCGCACCAGTCGGGATAGAAATACGGCGTGCGCAACGGTAGGTCCAGGCTTGGCTGTATCGGCGTTTCCGCGGGACGTGCCCGTTTAGACCAGACCGTGGTTCAAGTTTCCGTAAGCCCCCCTACGATCCCGGACGGTCGGATTTCCCGCATCCGGTTCTGACCTTGGCTTGTCCGCCCATGGCCTTCCCGCAGCTGGAGGAAACTCAAATGCTGGCACATATACGCCCCGCTCCAACTCGGTTTACCACTGAACCTAGGCCGGTTTACGCCATAGCTGATCTCGGCTCGGAGTCCGAGGCTATCGCAGGCCCGCCAAGTGCCCAGAGCCCCTTCGCCCGCTGTTGGTGTTACCTTCAGCGGCGCAACGTCTGGCGTCGCATCAGCAGGCATTACCCCGCCGTCTACGCTCCTACGGGGTCATGCTCCAGACCAAATCCCTCCCATCGCCTACGGTCGCGGCCTCGGCCGATGGGTCTTTGCAGGTTGTCGCCAGTCCCTGCTGGGAGGTGGTCCTTCCGGACGTTATCTCCACAAGTCCTTCCCCAGGTGCCTGGACCCTTACCCCGGCGCTCCACACGGTGCGGGTGCTCGTTTCTTCCCATGTGACGTCGGCCTTCCCCGTGTTGCGAAGGGGTCGGCAATGCGCAATGACCGTGCAACGACGTCCGCACGGAACCGATTTCGGGGCTATAGCCATTTGTTTATCTTCAGGCCCATGGGTTTGCTCGCCACCCAAGTCGTTCCTACCGTGGTACTCCGGTGCCAGGCAACCGTGACTTCTACATCCGCGCATCTTGCAGTTCGTTACCTCACCGCACAGCGGATATGCTAGCCGGCCGAATCGAGCAATTGACGTCGCGAGGACTTGCACCTCGCCAGACTCGTGGCCAGTCCTTTCCGGTTCTGGACTTTCACCCGGCGGGTCACTGTAAGAGGTTTCCGATTGCTCAACTCATTTGGCGTTCTTCCCCCTCTTCCAGGCTTTGCCTGGCGCAATTGGAATGAAAAAAATGCTATTTGCACTCCCATTTGGAGTGACTTAGGCTCTTAATCTTGTCCATCGGCACTCTCCAACACCGTGTGCTTGGCGGCTCACGATCGGAGTGTCCCTGATGGACTCCCGTAAATGTCAAACTGCTACTGTCACCCCGGCAGAGCCGAGGGATTACCTGGTTTATTTAACGTTGCCAGTGGTGGCCAGCTTCTGGCGACCGCCGACAGCGTCAGCTGTACAGCCGGGGGTTCATCCGACAGTTAAGGCCCAAGGGGCCTGACTTTAGCCCTCACCTTCGGCACCAATAGGTCGAAGGTCGTGGGCGATGCCGAGATGGCGACATTTTCTTCCCATCAATCCGCCATGTTGACCAAACTCAAGGCTCGGCACTGCTCTTTAATGATGCGCCGCCAACGCTTGTTCTGACGATCAGACTGGGATTGCCGGTTGAGTCAATGAGCTAACCGACCTGCGGTCCGTCTCGCAAGCTCGCGTTGGTTACTTGCTCCCACATCTTCGATCTCCTCGGCGATTTGTTCCAGATCGAGCTGGTCAAAGCGCCTCGCGCGGATTAGTAGCGCTTGCTGTTCGGACCAGGTGACAACGCCCTGCTGATACAAACTCGGTGCTGTCTTAGGTGCTCTCGTTGCAGCGGGCTTGGTGAAGCTCAGCCATGCCAGAAGTGACAGTTCAGGCCGCAAGGCCTGTCCGGGATGGATGGCCTGGTGCGCGATGTTGTTGTGGGCATCCCTGCCAACACCACCTCCTCGTGTAGATGCGCCAAGCGTGGCGTCATCGGCGATCGGGATGGAGCGGATTGGGTAGGCTAAGCGGCTGGGCCTGGCCCGGTAGGCTGCAGAGGATTGCCTCGCCGTTGGGGCTGAAGCTCAGGCGGGCTTGATCGCTGGCCTCGGCCAATGCCGCAGGACAGGGCTGGAGATGGTAGCGCTGGGTGCTGCGCTCATAGAGGTGGAGCTGGCAACGCTGGCCGCCGTGCTGAGTGACACCCTCGCCCGCTGTGACGGTCTCCTCCAGATAGACCAGGAAGCGCCCATCAGCACTGAGCGCCGGATGATGGTTGTCCAGCCGGGCTCCATCGGCAGTCGTGGCGAAGCTCAGGAGCTCAACGGCGGCGCCCTCGGCCAAGGCTTGAGCGAATACCTGCCGCGGGCCAGCTAGGGTGCGCTGATCGTAGACCAGCGTGGCGGCGCTTTCGTCGAGTGCGGGGTTGGCCGAGGCCTGCTCGGCGTCGGTCAGTCGGCTGGTCTGCCCAAGGGCGAGGTCACGCAGGAACAGATCGCTGACGCCGTTGGTATCGCTGGGCAACAGATTGTTAGCCTCGCTGTGGAAGACGATCAGCTCGCCGCTGGCGTCGGCGGCTGGATAGCGGCTGGGGCCGTTGCCGGCATGGCCGTTATCGCCGGCGCTGATCAGCGCGAGCTGTTGTGTCAGGAAGTCGATGCGATAGATATCGCTGGTCCGATTGGCATCCGATGTCACGAGGGCCTGGGGGGTCTCGACGATGAGCCAGTGCTCGTCGGCATCGAGCAGGCTACTGACGATTGACTCCAAATCGATACCGAGGCTGGTGAGCTGCGTTTTGACCCACTCGGACAGGGCCTGGACGCTTGTATAGATGTGTGGTGGCTTTGCGGTGGACGCATCGTGGGTGCGCTTCGCAGCGCTCACCGGGGCATCCTGACGCGTGCTCGTTGTTGCCGCGCAGGTCACTGAGCCAGCGGTTGCGCTGAGCTGGCCGCCAAGGGCGACGCGGAAGCCGGGTGCAAAGCTGATCGTTGGGGCGCCGAGTGTAAGGCTGGCGCCGGCACCGATTTGCACACTCCCGGCAACGTCGAGGCTGGTCTCAGAGCGAATGTTGCGACTGCCGCTCGTCAGGTCGAGGTTCTCGACCGTCAAGGCGTTCGTTGCGCACTCATCACCAATCGTTGTTGTGCTGAACGTGGCTGTGACGGTCTTGGGCACATCCATGGTGATGCTGCAGGTCAGTGCGGTACCGCAGTCGGCCTTGCTCCAGCCGCTCAGTTGGAAGCCGTCGTCAGGGCTGGCGTTGAGGGTGACCTCGGTTCCCGGCGCAAAGCCTGCTGTACAGGTGCTGCCGCAGTCGATTCCGGGCGGATCGCTTGTTATCGTCCCGCTGCCACTGACGGAGATGTTTAGAGATAGAGCAGATGAATCTTGATCGCGCACCAGGCGAACAGATCGATCACTACGCTTATTGTCGTCGTATGCGTCACCATCAAAGAAATTGACGCGCCCTGCGTTGTTCGAAAAGGTGGCACTAGGCGACGAGGACCAGAACCGGAGCTCCGTGATGGTCCCGGGGAAGGGGAAGAACTGCTCGTTGATGGCGGGGCCATAGGCACTGTAGTCGATCAGGGACTGCAGCTCCTTCCTGTTGGGTAGGCGCCAATCATCGTAGCCAGCGTGGGTAGCGTTTTCGGCATAGGTCAGGGCCTCATCCCAGTGCATGGTATCAGCCAGGCCGCTGGCGCACTCAGACCCGCTCTGCCCAGCGCTGCATTGCGACCACATCAACCCGGTATTGGCATCCGTGATCGTCCCATCGCCATTGTCAACGAAAGGAAAAGAGCGCTGTTCCGCACGCACAAGGCGAACCCCACTCGGGCTATTCGTAAACAGGCTATCGACGTTGCCAAAGTTGAAATAGACGAGCCAAGCATAGCCCGAACGGGAGGCATCCGGCGACGACGACCAGAACCGTGATGACGATAGGGTATGCGGAAAGTAGCCCGTGTCGATTGCCGGGTATGAGCGCCCCAAATGGATGATCTCGGTCAGCTCCTGAACTGTCGGTAGGCGCCAGTCTGTAAACCCGCAGAGACCTTCGGCGTTAATATCCTGAACGTACTTTTCGGTATCGCAGCGGCCGGCAGTAAAGCAGTTGCCGCCATCCTCGGTGCCGAGCACTCCATCGGGTGAATCGCTGTCGTACCAGCTGAAGATCCAATCCCTGTCGCGCGGTCCGCCATCGTTAGTCTTCACCTCCCAGATAGAGCCAGTGACGTTATCGCGCACGCAGCTCCAGTCTGCCGCGTCGGCCGGCAGATCCTGGCCGTTGGCGTCGAGCTTGGTGTAGCTGAACCCGGCGTCGCCGTCGTTGGGGTCGTTGTCGGTGGCATCACGCCCTGAGTCGCCGTCCTGTCCGGGATAGCCGTTGACCGGGCACGCGAGGTTGTTGGTGTCGCCATCGGCGCACCAATCGATGCCGGTATCAGCGAGGGGATACGAGAGCAGCGGGGGCGTCTGCGGCGTGCGCACGAAGCGAACGTATCGGCTACTGTCATCGAGAATAATAGCAGGGTCTTCGACGAGCTGGCCATAACGGGAGTGGACGCTCCACGGGCTGTCTACCTCGAGAGCAGATGGCGACGAAGACCAAAAGTAACCAGATGGCGTTTCAGGGAAGAACCGCTCATCGATCGCAGCCGCAGGACCAAGAGCGCCATAGTCGACAAGTGATTGCAACTCCTTGACGTTGGGCAGACGCCAGTCGTTGTAGCCGGCGCGGCTTGCGTTCTGAGCATTGGTCAGGGCCTCCTGCCAAGTCATCTCACTGGCGCTGCCGTTGAAGCAATCGATCCCGGTTCGCCCATAGACGCAACGCTCCCACATTAACCCTGTATTTGGGTCGGTGATAGTCCCATCGCCATTGTCAACAAACGGCAAAGATGTCTGCCCAGCGTGGACGAGGCGAACGGAATAGTCATCGAACTTGTAGTAGGCCCCGACTTGGCCATGGTAGTAATGGGTGCTCCACGCAAAAAAGTAGTTGGAAGCGGACGGCATCGTAGTCCAGTAAACGGTCGGTTGGGTATTAGGAAAGTAGCTTGTGTCGATCGCAGGATTTGAGCGCCCAAAATGGGTGATGCTAGTTAACTCCTTAACCGAAGGAAGGCGCCAGTCAGTAAGGCCGCAGAGCCCTTGGGCATTGATGTCCTCGACGTACTTCTCAGTGTCACATCGGCCATCAGTAAAGCATTCCCCACCATCCTCGAGGCCGAGCCCGCCATCGGGCGAATCGCTGTCGTACCAGCTGAACTTCCAATCCTTGTCGCGCAGCCCGCCATCGTCAGTTTTCACCTCCCAGACCGCGCCCGTGACGTTGTCGCGCACGCAGCTCCAGCCTGTTGCGTCAGCCGGCAGCTCCTGACCGTTGGCGTCGAGTTTGGTGAAGCTGAACCCGGCTTGACCGTCATTCGGGTTATTGTCATTCACATCACGCCCAGAATCGCCATCCTGTCCGGGATAGGCGCTGACCGGACAAGCAAGGTTGTTGGCATTATCATCGGCGCACCAGTCGATACCCGTGTCGTTAATCGGATGCGGCGCCGGGCTGATTGTCCGGCTCAGCGAGATGAAATAACTGGAGCCAGTAAAAGAGCCGTAGTCATCGTTATCAGGAGCGCCGATCAGTGCTGTGTCACCGTCGAGGGCAACGGACCAGCCAAAGTGGTCAGCCTCGGCGCCATCGCTAGCCAGCAGCTTGGATTGTTCACTCCAGAGTCCATTGCTGTGGGTAAAGACGTAGGCGGCGCCTGAGTTCTGTCCTCGAGAGACTTCATTAGCAGCACCGATCAGTGCAGTGTCGCCGTCGAGGGCGACGGCGATGCCGAACTCGTCACCCCCTGCGCCGTCCCTCGGGAGCAGCTTGGCTTGCTCGACCCAGAGATCAAAGAAATCGCGACGCCGGGCGATAACGTAGGCGGCGCCTGACTCGCCACCATTGTCGTCGTCGTACAACGCCCCGATCAGTGCAGTGTCGCCGTCGAGGGCGACGGAGATGCCGAACTCGTCACCCACCGCGCCATCGCTGGCGAGCAGCTTGGCGTGCTGGCTCCAATCGTCGACAAGACGGCTGAAGACATAGGCAGCGCCATTGAGTTCGTTACTGTAAGGGGCGCCGATCAGCGCGGTGTCGCCGTGGAGTGCGACTGACCTGCCGAACCAATCACCGGGGGCGCCATCACTGGCGAGCAGCTTGGCTTGCTGAGTCCAGACCTCACCACTGCGAGTGAACACGTAGGCGGCGCCCGAAAACTCACCATTGAAGCCGTGATCAGCAGCTCCGATCAGCGCGGTGTCGCCGTCAAGGGCCACGGAGCGGCCGAATCCGTCCTCGTTTATGGACGCGGCAGCGGGGCGGATCAACTTGGTTTGCTCGCTCCAAACCCCGCCACTGCGGGTGAAGACGAAGACAGCGCCTGTCGTAATACCGTCGTAGTAGTAATCGGGAGCGCCAACTAGGGCGGTGTCGCCGTCGAGGGCCACGGAGATACCGAAGGTCGAGGTATTACCATCCCTGCTCCTCAGCTTGGCCTGCTCGCTCCAAAGGCCATTGCTGCGAGTGAAGACGTAGGCAGCGCCGAAACTGACGCCATCGACGTCATTCTTGTACGCCCCGATCAGGGCGGTATCGCCGTCGATGGCAACAGAGAAGCCGAAATGGTCACCCCACGAGCCGTCAGTCGCCAGCACCTTCTGCTCATCGCTGACCAATGGATCAACCTCAATTGGCCAGCGGGCGTTGGTGGCATCGAACTGGATCGCGAGCTGGGTGTCCATCAGTGCCATCTGCGCCGGCAGGCGATGCCCATCGGCATCGAGAACCTCAAGCTTGTCATAACTGAGGACGTATTCGCCCGCCGGGGTATAGAAGGCGAGGGCCTGGCCGGGCTCGCGCCATTGACCGCTGAGATCGCCATGGACCTCGAGCGCGAGTACGACTTGCTCGGCACCCGGATGCGGGGGCCGGGTCAGGGTAAAGCCGTGCTCAAGGCCGATGGAGCGGTTGATGTACCACTCGGTGAGCGCACCACGCCGGTACTCCAACCGGGTGCCATCGATGTGGGTCTGGGCGGCGCCCACTGGATCGATCCGCCCCGGGGTGCCGTAGCCGCTGAGCGTCAGCCCCCAGTGCCAGTCGTCGGCCGCACGCGTGGAGCGGACCTGTAGCCCCCAATCGCTAAAGTGCAGGCGATGGTCGTTACGGTGATTCACCGCCGTCGCCTCGGCGCCCTCTGCCACGATCGCATGGCGCGCATGGTCGAAGGCGTCCCAGAGGCGGGGTGGCACCTCGCCCTTAGCGGCTGCCCCATCCACGCAAATGAAGAGGAAAGCGAGCAGCCACAGGGCGACATGTTTCGGTTGTACAACTCTTCGCGACAGCAACGTCAGAGTAGGTGTTAGGAGCATCAGCAAAACTCCTTTGGCCTCTTTCAGGTTCTACGCGCGTGGACCGAGCGTGCCGATCCATTTCTAAGGCTTCTAGCCGATCGCTGCTGACGAACCTAAAGATTCTGACTGCTAAAATCAACCATCCAGGTGAAGTCCTTTCTATTAGCTAGGAGACTGACCGCGTTTGTAGGCATGGATCAACGCATCCAGCCCTTTTAAGGTGATGCCAACCTATTGTAATCTACAGTCATCTTCTGGCGACCCTGGAGCTGACGCCCTGATGTTTGACGGTGTCCTGCAACGCTTTGCCGAGCGTACCCCTGCCAGCGTGATGGTGCGCGGACTGCTTGAGCGCCTTCTCAACGCCGAACGGCTTGACGAGTGGTTCGAGTCGACGCGCGAGGAGCAGTACACACGCCAGATCCTGTTCTCCTCGCTGGTTGGGCTGATGCTGCAGATCGTCTGTCGGGGGCAGGCCAACGTGCATGCCGCCCATCGCGAGTCGAGCATCGCCGCCTCGGTCGTCGCGGTCTATGACAAGCTCAAACGGGTCGAGTTGTCGACCTCCCAAGGGCTGGTGCGCTTGGATCGCCCACGATGCCGCCGAGATCATCGATGAACTCGGCGGCCAGCGGCCCGAACGCCTTCCGGGCTATCGCATTCGTTACCTCGATGGCAACTGTCTGGCCGCCAGCGAACGGCGACTCAAGCCCTTGCGTGACAGTGCGGCGGCGACCCTGCCAGGCAAATCGCTGGTGGTCTTCGATGACGCGCGGGGCCTGCTCAGTGACGTGTTCCCCTGCGCCGATGGCCATGCCCAGGAGCGCAGTCTGCTCGGCGAGGTCGCCGAGACGGTTCAGGCCAACGACCTGTGGATCGCCGATCGCAACTTCTGTGTCACCGCCTTCTTGGCCGCCATCGCCCGGCGTCAGGCTGCCTTTGTCATCCGCCATCACAGCGGTCTCACTGTCAAACCGCTCAGTGCCCTGCAACCGCTCGGGCGCATTGACGATGGCGACGTGTCCGAGCAGGCGGTGCAGGTCACCGATGCCGAGGGGCACACCTGGACCTGGCGGCGCATCGTGCTCAAGCTCAAGCAGCCAACCCGCGATGGGCATCGGGATCTCATCCTGCTGACCAACCTGCCCGCCGAGCAGGCCGATGCCGCCACTGTGGCCGAGCTGTATCGCGGCCGGTGGACCATTGAGACGGCGTTTCAAAAATTGGAGGGGCATCTGAACTCCGAGCTCAACACCCTGGGCTACCCGCAGGCCGCGCTGTTCGGCTTCTGCCTGGCACTGGTGGCCTTCAATCTCTATGCGGTGATCATAGCCGCGCTGCGCGCGGCGCATCCCGAGGCCAAGATCGATGAGACGGTCTCGGAGTATTATCTGGCCGCCGAGATCGCCCGCACCACCGAAGGACTCAATATCGCCGTTGAGGAGCAACAGTGGGCGGTTTTTACGCAGGCGGATCTGGCCCAGCTCTGCGCCTTGCTGCTGGCGTTGGCTCAGCATGTCAACCTGAAGAAGATGCGCAAGAGCACGCGTGGGCCAAAGAAACCACGAACACCTCGCACGAAGCACAAGGATAAGCCGCATGTCTCGACGGCTAAACTCTTGGCACAAGCGGCAGCCCCCTCTGGGCGCTCACCTTAAAAGGGCTGATCAACGCATCATATGTCCCGGGCAAAAGCGTGGTGAAATGACAGATCCGATGGCGTGGCGGTTTGCGCATCACGACAGGAAACAACAGACGGTTCAGAGGCTCTGCTCGCCATCGCAGAAGTGGCAGTCTAGGCTGCTTGGTCAGTCCGGGAGGGCTGGTCTGCTGGGGTAGGTTGGTGTGGGCGTCCCTGCCAAAAGCGCCCCCTCGTGCAGATGCGCTGAGCACCGCATCATCAGCGATCGGGATGGAGCGGGCTGGTTAACAACGGCGACTCCGCATTGATTGCTTTCGAGGCACAATCACACGGCCTACATGACCCCTGTTTACGATTCGCCGCTGGGATCACTCCCATACCGCGCAAAACTCGGTTCCGGTGGATGGCCAATCCTTTCCGGTTCGGGACTTACACTCGGCGGGTCACAGTAAGAGGTTTCTGATTGCTCAACTCACTTTGGCTTTCTTCCTCCTCTTCCAGGCTTTGCCTGGCGCAATAAATTCTCAAAAAGTCACGGCACGGCCGCAGCCGCCAGCTCCCGGACGATGTTTGGCAAGGGCGGAATCGTGCCGGTCTACTTGATGCGGTCGTTGAGGTTGTCCCAGAAGGAGATGTTCAACTTGCGGCAGGTCTTCTTCAGGCTGGCGAAGGTATCGCGGCAGCGTCGCCCGAGGTCACTGCGTGTTCCGCCGCTGATCTTGCGCCATTTGACGTCGCCGCGGATATCGTTCTCACTGCCGTTGGTGTGTAGCGGGATATCGGGGCGCAACAAGACCAGTAGCAGTTCGCTCTGGTTGCGATGTAGCCGTTTCAAGGTCTGGCTCGGCAAAGAACGCTTCGTTGTGTCCACTGAGCAGGGCGTCGATCTGCCCCACCGAGAGGTCGATGCCCCATTCCAGCAACTGCTCACGCAGCAACGGCTGGGTGACATGACAGTGATGGTACTGGTGGAGCGCGTAGGCGCGCAGGCCGGCGCCGAAGTGTCCGCCCTGCAGAGTGCTCGGCAGCTCACCGCACTGCCACTCGCCATACGGGGTTTCCCAGACCTCAAGCCGGTAGCAGGTGTTTTATGCGCTTCAATCTTGAGGTCCTGCACCAACACGTCGCGATAGCCCTTGAAGCGCGAGCCCGGCGGGGGTGGTTGACTCGGTGGAATACGGCGGTCTTCGTGGATCTTCAGCTGCGCGGTTTTGGCACGCTTGCTCGAGCCCGGGCGCTTGCGAGTGCCTTTGGACGGGTCCTCGTCGCCCTGCTGCTCATCGCCTTGACCGGCCTTCTGCTCCATCCCGCTGGGCTTGAAGCGCGGCTTGCCTTTCTCGCCCTTGAGCGTCGCAATCTCATTGCGCAGTTGCTGGATGGTCTCGGTCTGCTGCTGGGTCTTCTCGGCCAAGGGCTCGATCAGGCGCACCAACTCATCGATCAGCGCTGTGCGCTCGGTCTCAGTCAAGCGCTCGCCATGATCACAAAATCGTCGCCCCATCGACGATCAGGATGTAGCGGCGTATCGGTGACAATCATCATCATGCCCGTGTGCATGCTCCGTTTCATCGCCTGACGAAAGTCCCGATCTGACCTGAATCGCGACACGATCGTCTCGCCTGCATCCTCTCCCGCTGCGAGTGACATCCCCGGCTGCTCGGGGATCGAGACCACCACCGCCATGGCACCGGATGGCGAACGCTCCGGATGCCAGCTGTACTCACCAGGCTTGAGCGCGTGGATCTCTTTGACAACCTCAGCCGACGCGGATGCGGCCCGAGTGCCGATAAAGAACGGTGCCAGACCGACAGCGGCCAGTCTGACCAATGCGGCACGACGATCAATCGGTCGAATCATGCTTGTAGTTGCCCCCTAAGGCGTCACGCAGGTCGATCGATACGACGGCAGGGAGAACAGCGTCTCGAGCCTTGATCAACCATCACCAAAAAACTCGAAGAGTTAGCGCTAAGCGGACAACTCTTCGGCGCTAACTTCAAGTGCAGGAAGAAACATCCTGCAATCCGTATCACTCCGTCAGGAAAATCCTGATAGGGTCGACGCCGTGAATAGCGTTCTGTTGATTGAAGAGGCGCATGCTGCATCGACATCGGAAAACCGGGACCGCTCACGAGCACAGATGAGCCTAAAGAGCGTCGTTCTGGGATGGCTGATCCTGCTGTGCTGGCTGCCCGCACTTCAGGCAGCCGCGGGTCAAGAGGTCGAGCTGACGCAGGCCGAGCGCGACTGGCTGGCCGCCAACCCGCGCATCTTCTTCGGCAGCGATGCGCAGTGGCGCCCGTTTGTCTGGCGCGAGCGCGACGGCAGCCATGCCGGCATCGAAGCCGACCTCATCGCCCGCATCAACGCCCTCACCGGGGCCAATATCGAGCTGGTGCTGGGCGATTGGGCCGAGATGGTGACGCGCGCCGAACGCGGTGAGCTTCACGGCCTCGCCGCCTCGGCCAGCCATGCTGAGCGCGCGAATCGGTTCCTCTTCAGCAGCAGCCCCTACAGCACGCACAAGTTCATCTTCACCCGCGAGGGGAGCCCAATCCAGTCGATGGAGGATCTCTCCGGCCGCCGTGTCGGCGTGATGCGGAGCAATCTGTCGGACCTGAAATTGCTCGATGCATGGCCGGACAGCATCCGCGTCGAGATCGACAGCCCCTTGGAGCTGGCCGTCGCGCTGCAGAACGCCGCGCTCGACGCGGTCATCTCCAGTGCCAATCTGCAGTGGATCGCCACTGAGAACATGCTGCCCGATGTGCACCTGGCGTTTCCAGTGCCTGGCAGCAGAATCGATCTGCGCTATTCCATCCGCAAAGAGCACGGACCACTGCTCACGATCGTCGATAAAGCGCTGAAGGCCATCGAGCCGGTCGAGATGATGGAGATTCTGCGCAAATGGCGCGCGGAGCAAAGCCCGACCATCGAGCTTAGCGCGGAGGAGCGCGCCTGGCTGGAGCAGCAACATAGCGTCCGCGTGCGGATCGGCGAGGCCCCGCCCTGGGAGATCAGCAGCCCCGAGGCCGCAGGCATGGCGGTCGATTACCTGCGCATCATCGCCAAGCTGTTCGAGATCGACGTTCGCTTCATTCCCGCCGCCGACTCCTGGATCGAAGGGTTCGAGGACATGGCCGGCGCCCACCGCCGCTATGACCTGCTGCCGTCGGCCAACCGTACCGACGCACGTTTAGCGACCCTGGCCATGAGCCAGGACTATCTCTCCTCGCCCTGGATCATCTTCACGCGCAAAGAGACGCAGGACATTCATGGGCTGAGCGATCTGCGCGGCAAAACGGTGGCGATCGAGCGCGGCTATGTCATGCAGGGACTGTTGCAAACCACCGAGCCTGGCATCGTCCTCGTCATTCAGGACAGCACCAAAGACGCGCTATTGGCCGTCTCGACCGGGCGTGCCGATGCCTATGTTGGCAACCTGCTGGTCACCGATTACCTGATGCAGGCGCAAGGCATCACCAACCTCAAGATGGCCGGCCCAACCCCCTTTGGCGAGCACAAGCAGGCGATGGTCACGCGCAAGGCCTGGGCTCCGCTGATCTCGCTGATCGACAAGGGCCTGAACGCCATACCCGCAGAACAGCACATTGCCATTCGCCAACGCTGGCTGACCTCGGTCGCCGCCGCCGGCGATATGCGCCCACCGCTGGAGCTCAGCCCGGAAGAGCGCGCCTATCTGGATGCCACCCTGTTTCAGCGTGCCCTAGCCACGGCCTGGACCCCGTTCGACTTCGCCGATGCCGAGGGCGCGCCAACCGGTGTTGCAGAGGACTACTGGACGCTGATCCGCGACAAGCTCGGTCTACAGGAGACCCGCGCCGAACGGCAGCCCTTCGGCGCCATCCTGAGCGCCATGGAACGCGGCGAGATCGACCTCTACGCGGCCACCACGCGCACCGCCGATCGCGAGCGTTATGCGTTGTTCTCCGACCCCTACGAGCACTATCCCATCGCCGTCGCTGGCGGCGCCAATGCCGGGCTGTTCGCCGGCACCGCCACGCTGGCGGGACGGCGCGTCGCGGTCGGCCGAGATTACAGCGCCTACCATCTGCTCAAGGCCCAGTCCCCCGGGATCGACTTCGTCCTGGTCGACAACACGCGCGCAGCACTGGAGGCGGTGGCTGAGCGCAAGGCCGATGTCGCGGTCGACATCCTGCCTGTCTTGCACCAACAGATCGAGGGCTTTCCGCCCGGCCAGGTCAAGCTCATCGGTGTCACTGACCTCGAATTTCCGCTGCAGGTGATGGTCAGCCGGCAACAGGCCGCTCTGCTCCCGCTGATCAATCAGGCCATCGCTGCCATCACCCCGGCGGAGCGCGGCGCGATTCACAACAAGTGGCTGCTGCGCCAGGTGGTCACCGCGCCCGATTACAGCCTGTTATGGCAGGTGCTGATGGCGGCACTGCTGATCCTGCTGACCATCCTGTATTGGAACCATCGTCTGCATCGGGAGGTCGGGCGCCGCAAGCAGGCGGAGACCGAATTGCTGCAGGCCAAGGAGATCGCCGACCGCGCCAGCCGTGCCAAAGGCGACTTCCTGGCCAACATGAGCCATGAGATCCGCACCCCGCTGAATGCGGTCATCGGCCTCACTCGCCTATCGATAGAGACCAAACCAGCGCCATTGCTGCGCGAATACCTGGACAAGATCGACCTCTCCGCCCGCACCCTGCTAGCACTGATCAACGACATCCTCGATCTGTCCCGCATCGAGGCGAATAAGCTGCAACCGCGCCAAGAACCGCTAGAGCTGGATGCCGTGCTTGCGCGTGTGCGAGTGATGGTCGAGCAGCAGGCGGCGGACAAGGGTCTAGCGCTGCGGATCGACGGGCCAGCGGAGCCGATCGGCACGCTGCTCGGCGACAGCCTGCGCCTCACGCAGGTGCTGTTGAACCTGGTCGGCAACGCGATCAAGTTCACCGCCCGGGGCCGGGTCACGCTGGCGGTCTGGGTGGATGACGCGAACGAGCGCGAGTTACAGCTGGGATTCACGGTCACCGACACTGGCATCGGCATTCCCGAGGACCAGCACGCCGAGCTTTTCGAGGCCTTCACCCAGGTCGACACCTCGAGCACCCGCAGCCACGGCGGCAGCGGCCTGGGCCTGGCCATCAGCGCGCGCCTGGTCGCCCTGATGGGCGGACGCTTGGAGTTAGAGTCCATTGTGGGCAAGGGCAGCTGCTTCTGGTTCAGCCTGGTGTTTCCCCGCGCAACAGAGGGGCTCTTGGCGGAGGCGGAAGCAGGGACAGAGGCGAAGTCAGAGGCAGAGGCAGAGGCAGAGGCAGTAGCAAATGCAGAGGTAGCTGCGGGAGCAGAGGCAAAGGCTGAGGCAGCGACAATGGCAGGAGCAGAGGCAGAGACAGAGACAGAGACAGAGACAGAGACAGAGACAGAGACAGTAGTAGAAGCAGAAGCAGAAGCAGAGACAGGTACAAAGACAGTGGCAGAGACAAAGGCTTTGCCGACGCTGCATCGGGCGGCCCCGCCCCCGCAAACGGCAGCGCTGCGCGATGCACGGATACTGGTGGCGGAAGACGACCCGGTGAGTCAGTTGCTGGCGCGCGAGCTACTGAGCCGGCACGGTGCCTTGGTCACCCTCGTCACCACGGGTACCGAGGCCGTCGCCGCAGCAGCCGAGGGCGATTTCGACCTCCTGCTCATGGACGTCCGCATGCCGGAGATGGACGGTCTAACGGCATGCCGACAGATCCGCGCCTTGCCGAATAGCAAGTTGCAAAGCAAGCTGCCGATCATCGCCCTGACGGCCAACGCGTTGGCCGGCGAGCGCGAGCGCTGTCTGGCAGTGGGCATGGACGGCTACCTCACCAAGCCGCTCGAGCCTGAGAGCCTCTATGCCGAGCTGAGCCGCTGGCTGCGATTACCCGCTGCAGCGCACGAGGTCTCGCAGCCAGTATCCGTCATCGCCGGGCGTGACATCCCCCAGCCGATATCCACCATCACCGCGCAGCACAATCATCTACCCGGTTTCGACGCGATCAAGGTACGACACTGGCTAGATGAGGCCCCTGACATCTGGCGAACCATGGCTCAGCGCCTCGTCGCCGAGTACCCGGAGACAGCATCCGCCATTGTCGGCGCCCTGGACGCCGACGACCGGGCGCGAGCGGGCGATCTACTGCATCGCTTGCGCGGCGCTGCGGGAGCGCTTGGCGCAGACGACCTGAGCGCAGCGGCAGAACAGCTGGAGCTGGCACTGGCGAGCGACGAGCCTGTTGATGCCGACTTGCGTGTCCGCTTCTTCGCCAGTGCCGAGGTCAGCATCGCGGCACTCACGGAGCTAAAGATCCTGGATTGATCGCATGGGTTAGTTTCTCTTAGCTCGGCAGACGCTGGTTAGGCCTGGTCTTGATGCGCTTTCCTTGCCCGCACCGCCCGCAGCGATGGAATCAATTGATGATCATTTCGAGACGGTATTTGGCTGTTTCATCCCGGCGGGCCGCGTTACGCATCAGGTAGACACGGATCTTGTAGTCACCGCTCGCCGGCAGGGTGCCCTCGAACTGATTGCCGGCGATGGAGCCAACGAAGATGGCCTCGTTCGCCTTCCCGGGCGCGATGATATTGAAATAACTCGACCTGTTGTCCGTGGCCATGCTGACGTTCATGGATTGCCCCTCGCGGGCGCCGAGCAGGTAGTCGACCGACTCGCGGCCTTTGATCTGGCCCTCGACGGTGGCGCTGCTCGCGCCTTTGTGGAACTGCACGCGCTCGGTGCGGATGTCATCCGCCAGCGCGGTGTTTGCGACCAGAAATCCGGCAGCGAGTGCAAGGAACAGACGGGTCATGGTGATAGTCATAGCGATGTTTTGGTTTATTCTTTGGCCTGGATAGCTCAGGAATCTCACGCGAAGGCGCGAAGACGCTAAGAAAACCAGGCGGTTGGACAAGTTTTTATGACCTAATGCGTCGTTTGCGACAAGCAGGCAGTTAGGTCAACTTTTGGCCACAAGAGTTCTTCGCGTTCTTCGCGGCTTCGCGTTCAACATTCGGGTTAGATAGAAGGTTACTGGCAGTTGTGCCCTCTCAGGCCTGCTTGAACAACCGCACCACCAACAGTAGCACCACGGCGCCCACGGTCGCGGTAATGATGGAACCGATCAGCCCGTTGGCTGAGATGCCGAGCAGGCCGAACAAGAAGCCGCCGACCACGGCACCGACGATGCCGAGCACGATGTCGATCAGCAGACCGAAGCCGCCGCCCTTCATCAGGACACCGGCGAGCCAGCCGGCCAGGGCACCGATGGCGAGAAAGATCAAGAGACTGGTAATGTCCATTCGTATGACTCCGATAAGGGTGGGATCAACCAGAGGCCGATCGATTCACTTGGGTTGCCCGCCAGTCCCCGCCAATGGATTGCGGCGTTACGGCGAGACAATATCCGCAATTCGCACGGAATGAAGCCTGAACAGATCTTATTATATCCGTCTGGGTATTAGCGCATGGAGCAGACCACAACCATCGTCGCACCAAAGACAACGCTCGCCAGCATACTTCTCGCAGCCACACCACCCGGACACAAACCCTCTCATGCCAGAGCGCTGCGATGCTCACAATGGTAGTGATTGTTCTGATAAGAAAAAATCAGGAAACGGCGACAGGCTATTCCCGTCAGGAAAAACCTGACAGACAATGACGAGACATACTCTGCCTATGCGGCATGCTCAGCTTATCGCCGCGGATCGATGCCCGCCAGCTCGAGCCATTGCGTCAGCAGACTCAAGCCCATTGCAGCGCAGTAACTGCTGCACATTCAATGCTCAAACTGTTCTATGATTCCCGCCCTCACGTCGGCGCGGTCTTTCGGTTACTATTCGAGGCGGTGAAATCAACACCGTTCCTATGATCCACTTGGGAGTAACCAACATGGCCGGCTTTAGTGACTTACTTGGCTCGATGATTGAGAACAACATCCCGCAAGCCGGACAGGACCGGTTGGGGAATATCCTGCAAGACCTGCAAGCAAGCTTCGGCAATGCGCAAGGCGCGCAAGGTGGGGCGCAAGGTGGCGTTGGTGATTTGCTCGGGAAACTGTTGGCGGGTGCGCAGTCGACCTTGAGTCAAGCCTCGCAAAACCCGGTTCAGGCAGGGGGCCTTGGCGCCGTGCTAGGCTCGCTGCTCGGCGGCGGTGGCGATTCAATCAAGGGCGCAGTCGGCGGCGGTGCCCTGGCGATGCTTGCCGGGGTCGCGTTCAAGGCGCTAGCAAACGCATCGGCCTCTGCCGGTCAGGGGGCTTCGTTCACTCCACCAGCGGCTAGCATGGGCGCCATGCCGCTCGGGCTGCACGAGCCGGCGTCTCCGACCGAGCAGCAGGCCATGAACGACACCGCACGCTTGGTCATCAAAGGCATGGTCAGCATCTCCAAAGCGGACGGCGAGGTCAGTCACGATGAGATCCAGCGCATCCTCGGCAAGCTGCAAACGGGTGCAATGGATGCGGAGACCCAAGAGTGGCTGATGAGCGAGCTGGCACAGCCGCTCAATCTAGATGCCTTCGTCGCCGAGATCCCGAATCAGGAAGTGGCCGCTCAGGTCTATGCCGGCTCCCTGCTCGCAGTCAAGATCGACACTGAGGCCGAGCGCGATTACCTGCGTCAGTTCGCCGAAAAAACGGGGCTTTCTCCGGCTGTCATCAGTCAAATCCACCACTCGATGGGGTTGGCGGCTTAAGCCTTACCTTCTTCTTCACTCAGGTCGAAACCGGGCGTTGATCATCGAGCGCTCGGAGCACGACTGCCACTCTTGATCGCGCCACCTGGACATTGAATGCCGGAGATGGGTCGAGCAGCGTCGGGATCTCTTTGGCTAGACGAACTGATACACCTCTTTGATGGTGACTGGAGATGACATGAGTATGGTGACGCTCTTCAGAATCGTCTATTTCTGCGCAGCCTTGTTCTCGATCGCCTCGGGCGCCCTCGTCATTACAAGCCTGTTCATACCAGATCGAGCCCCACAGAGCCTTCAATTCCTCATCATCAGCCTCGTTGTCAGCACCATTTTCCTAGGTGGCGGGGCCCTGCTGCTCGGTCTCCAGGGGCAGGTCGCGCGAATCGCCACCATCGCGCGCAGCCTCGAGGCCGAGACCGCACGCTCATTGGGCAAGCATGTCAACCGGTTATTGGCTTATCTCCTGGTGGGAGGCACCTTTCTCTGCGCCCTGCTCGGCGTCATGGCCTATGCCATCCTCGCGCGCATCGATCAGGGATTTGCGGTGTTTAGCTGAAGCCATCCGCCAGCGCGATGGGCAAGACAATCGGTACAGGGCTACCAAGTCGCCGTCTACTGGATTCGAAGCTCGCGATAATCGCCAGCAGACATATGATCACCCGGAACTAAATATACGCTAAGCCTCAGCAGGTGCTGCGTCGACTTACTGCACGACCGTCAGCTCCGCGATCTCCCCAGCATCCGAGGTAAGGCAGCGCCAGCGCTCGGTCTGCGAGCCGCCGCGCACGCCGACCGCGTCGAGCATCACCACGGAGTTGGCCTGCGAGAACTCGGAGCTGACAACGCGAATCTCGCGCACATTGCCGCCGTAGTTGCTATTGACGGAGGTCATGCAGGCCGTCTCGGCGGCACCGCTTGCGTCGCGGGGCATGGCTGAGCTGGAGCCAGCGATCGACTGCTCCTCGACGCAGGCCGAAAACGCGAGGGAGGCGAGTGCCGTGGCTGTGATCTTGGCAAGGGTGTTCATGGTGTCGTTGGTATCCGTCTGATGGAAGGTGAAGGAAGGATTTGGCAGCGCCCAGGAAGCCTGTGGAACGATGCACAGCCGATCTCCTGAACGCGTTTAAGGACATGCCGATTGAGTCGGCTGTGGATAATGAGCGCTTAAACAGCGCCATGGTACTGATTGTGGCGGACCGAAATAATCAGGAAATGGAGACAGGCGATTCCCTAAGGAAAAACCTGACAGACTATCGAGCGAGCGACATGCGCTGGAACGGCGGAGCGCTCGACCCCATTCATCAGACGAACTGATACGCCATCTTTGATGGTGACCGGAGACGACATGATTGACACCAAGACTGCGGGCGAGATCGCCCACGAATGGGCCTTGGCCTGCTGCGAGACCTTGGAAAGACGAGATATCGAGGGCCACATGAACCTGATCTCAAGACGGGTCAAGGTCTATGGTCTGGCCAATCTTGATGTGGTCGACTACCACTTCTGGCGGCAGCAGGTGCAGGAGCAGTTCGCCGCCGGCCTGGTGACCTCGCTCCGCTACTATCTGAACGCGGTCAAGGTCGACTCAGACACCCAGCTCCGATTGACCACCATCGAATATCTCACCGACAAAGACGGTAACGAGCACGAGAGTCCGCTCCTGATCACGCTCAGCAAGGAAGCAGATGGCGTCTGGCGCGCCACTGAGGAGAAGATCTTGACCAAAGACGAGGCGCAGACCGCCGGATTGAGCAGGCTGCACTGAGCCAGACAGGGGCGCTTAATCGCCGAACGCTTCCTTGACTGCTTCAGAGATCGCGTCCCAAACGCCGGTGTCGAGCAGCGCCGGGATCTCTTTGGCCAGTCCCCTGGAGCGCTTGCCTTGATTGGCCGCCACCAATTTGCGGGCATCGATGGTATCGATATAGCCCGCCGCGCGTACTGTCCGGTCGGCTCATCCAGCACCCAGGCGACCAGATCGCTCGTCTCGATCCGCTCGAACAGACGGGAGAGCAATTCCAGGTGCGGCACCTCATGCTTGAGGTGAAAGGTCAGATGACCGCGTAGGCTTGGTGCTGGGCGCATCGCTTCGACATAGGTTTCGGTCGAAACGCCCTCGGCCAACCGCGACGCGCGCCGTCCGCCGATGCAGCTGACGACGCTGAGCGGGAGCACCAGCGTTAAACCGTAAGTGGCGACCAGCCAGGCCCCACCGATCCAGT
Organism: Halochromatium sp.; assembly: GCA_010912705.1. GTDB lineage: Bacteria > Pseudomonadota > Gammaproteobacteria > Chromatiales > Chromatiaceae > Lamprobacter. The sequence continues at coordinate 11,124 of POWB01000010.1, read as the reverse complement.
CGTTTTTTGAGCGCATTCCCCAGCTCACGGATGAGGTTGCCGGCGATCAAGTGATGCTCTGGATCAGATCGGCTTGTTGGCCTCCCGGGGGTCGGCTAGACTCCGAGACAAGCCTGCATCCACAGGAGTCCGAGCATGCCTTCGCCCGCGTTCGCCTTGCATCATCCGTCGCCTGAATCCACCCCACGGGATGGCGACCCCAGTCTCCCTCAGCCCGTCGATCCACCGGAAGGCACGCCGGTCAGCGAGGAGGACTACTGGGCTTTTTATTACGAGCACGAAAACGGCTACGAATGGAATAACGGCATCTTGGAGGTCAAGCCGGTGTCTGATGTCCTAACCGCTTGGATTTACCAATGGCTGCTTGGACTTTTACGGCTTTATCTCGAGACCCACCACAATGCCCGCCTGACCTGCCTGGAATTCGGCTTTCGCCTGAGCCTGCCGAACAAGATTGCCATCCGCAAACCCGATCTCGGCCTAGTGCTCGATAGCAATGTGCAGCCGCTCGCGGATCTCGACCGCTCCTACCAGGGCACTTTTGATCTGTGCGTCGAGGCGCTCTCAGATAGCAAACCAGCGGAGATCCGCCGCGACACTGAGCAAAAGCACGCGGAATATCAGGCCGCCGGGGTGCCCGAGTACTACATCATCCACCATGATCCGCGCTGGCAATTGTTCTATCGACGCAATGCCTCGGGTCTGTATGAACCCATCCCCTGCCATGAGGGCATCCTTCGCTCGGCAGTGGTGCCGGGGTTTCGCTTTCGCCTGGAGGATCTCACCCGCCAGCCGAGCCTGGAGGCGTTGATTGAGGATCCGGTTTATGCGCCCTTTGTGCTGCCGGCCTGGCAGCGGGATCGGCAGGCGCGGGTGCAGGCTGAACAGGCGCGAGAGCAGGCTGAACAGGTGCGAGAGCAGTCTGAACAGGCGCGTCGGCGAGCTGAAGAGACCGTCGTGACCGAACGACAGGCACGCGCGCAGGCCGAACGGGTGAGTGAAGTTGCTGCGCGTGCTCGTCAGCAAGCTGAACAGCGAGCCACCTCATCCGAGCAACGCGCGGCGATGGCCGAGCGGCTCGCTGAACAAGAGCGCTCCGAAAAAGAAGCCCTGCTGGCCGAGTTGGCGAAACTTCGTCGCTGATCCAGTCCGTTTCGCCATGCTCAGCGTTCTTCATCCGTACCGGTGGCGGCCCGCTCCTCACCCTCAACGCTAGCGGCGGCCGTCGAACAGCAACGGGAGGCGGGCTAGGCCTGCGGCGTGGCTGGTGCCGGGCTCTTTCTCGGTACCGCCTCGTTCAAAGGACGGCGCGTCGCCGAAACCAACCCTCCGGATCGCGCACGCGCAAGCGCAAGCGCAGAGGCATGCTGCTCAACGACTTGAGCTTTGCTTTGCCAGATACTGATTCATCGCCCGCTTAGCCGCGGCAACATCCGCATCAGTGCAACGACTGCTGACGCTCTCACGCAAGCCAATATCGTTGTAGAGCACGGTGCAGCCGCCGGCGACCGCGACCTCCATATTGCCATTCGAACGGACCTTAACCTCTGGTGCGGGCGCGGCCGGTGGAGCGGGCTCAGGCTCCTTGTCCTTCGACATCGCCGAGGCTGCGACACCAGCCGCAATGGCGGCCGCGGCGCCAATCGCCAACTTCTCCGCGGTGCCCAGACCTTCGGGCTCGGGGCCGTCGTAGTTCACGGCGACGACGCGCCGATCCTTGATCTCGCAGGAGTAGCTGTGCTTCTTACCGTCGATCTTGGTCTTGCCCACGACCTTGTAGCGATGGCCTCCACCAGGCAGCTTCTCGGCCGACTCGCTGCGGAAGTCGCTCAAGCTGTAATCGGCGCGCATCCGACTATTGCAATCGCGGATCGCATCGCTCTCGCCGTAGGCAAACGCAGCGCCTGGCAAACAGAGTCCCATCGCAAGGCCGGCAGTCCCGAGCCAGCTCATCGAACGAGCTTTAAACATATCAATTCACTCCAAAGGTTGATGACACCGGTATTCTAAATCTTCACGCTATTGGCTGTCGGCCGCGGCCTCTTTCAGATCTGCCACTACGGCTTGGCACTCGGCATCGCTGTCAGCGAACTCCGTATCGGGGCCGATATCGGCCTGGAGCTGAATCGTCTTAGCCGCGGCAGCGAAGACCTCGTCTACCTGCGCTGCCGTGATGAAGCCTTTCTCTTTCGCCGCTTCAACGGTCAAGCAAGCACCCGCTTGGAGACCGCCGATCATTCCTGCCCCGACCCCAAGCCCGGTGCCAACAGCCCCGCCACCAAGCACACCAACAATACCGCCAAGGACGAATCCAAGCAGGACAAGTAAAAAACCTCTCATCGACTTTCTCCTAGGGACAAGCCCCACTCATGTTCAAGTTCAATCGAGTTGCGCGTCGCCGGTAACGCTCCGGGACATTCACTGATGAAGACGGGCGTGCAACGCCACCCCTCAAATCGGCCCGCGCGCCGGGTGCAAGAAGAAAACAATGAATTGAGAGCCGACAAAGAACGGTGCGAGACCGACCGAAGCCAGTCTCGCCAGTGCGGCGCGACGATCAGTGCGCCAAATCGTGCTTATCGTTGCCCCCTAACGCGACACCGCGGTCCAAGCTTGGCGCTAGCGTTCGGAACGCCGTCCCAGGCCACGGCCGGCAGCACCAAGAAAACCGCGAAAGGTCCGAGCGAAGCACTCGATACCTCGCCTAGCACTTTAAGTGTCAGAGGTGCGATCCGGCAATACGGATCACTCCGTCAGGAAAATCCTGACCGGGCGTCGACACCCAAGGAACGCCGGCCGGACCAGAGCGCCAGCTTGCGCACCTGATCGTGGCCGGCAGTCCTGTGAGATCGCCACCAAGCAACGCATTGGCAAGCTCAAAGGCGTACCGGATGTCACCACTCGCTTCTCGAGCCAGAGAAAGGTGCAGGTGTCGAGGATTAGCCTCATTGCTCAATCGAGGGCGTTTCTGGCGCCGCTTGCATCCGATGTTCTTCTTGCCGCTTACCAGGAGCGCCGAACGCAGCGGCAATCTCGTCTGGTAGGGGTTCCCAAAATGCGTCTGGGATGTCGTAGCCGGACTCGCTTGGACCTTGTCCGATCAATCGTTCGGTGGCGACTGCAGGCCGGATTGGGGTGAGTTCGGCCACCGGGATATTGCGTCGTGCAATCACCACACGCTCGCCACGCAACACCGCGTCCAGATAAGCGGACAGCTTCGCTTTCGCCTCGTGCAGGTTAACTTGGATCATCATCGGACTCAGTTCTTAGTCAACTCGATGACTAGAAAAGTAGTGACGCTTCAGATCAATGTCCAAGACGCATCCACCAGCCGAGTCGCCCAACTGACATAACAGGTCGCAACAAGAGCCAGCCTGAGGGTTTGTCGATCCCAACGATAAGGTTGTAGGGCATGTCCAATGGACCGGCATGGGGTGCTCACCACGCACACCTTGCCAGACAGCGGCGGCCTGCTCCAGGATGTCCCGCAGGCCATTGCCATTGATCACGACGCGGAGTAGCCAGCATGCCTCACCCCACCCTGGCGGATTCCTTATGGGGTCGCGGACTTCATCAAGCTACGCGAGCGCGGGCACTTCTATGTCGACAAGACGCGCTACCTGCCGCAGCTCGAGGAAACCGGTGAGTTTCTGTTCCTGATCCGCCCGCGCCGCTTCGGCAAGAGCCTGCTGCAGTCGGTGATGGAGTGCTACTACGACGCCCTCTGGGCCCAGCGCTTCGCGACGCTGTTCGCCGACACCTGGTTCGGCGCCAACCCCAATGCCGAGAAGGGGCGCTATCTCACCAGCAGAACTCAGTGTGAAAGGCTCTCAACGCTCATGAGCCATCCTCAATGAAGACCTTGTCATAGATCTCGACCAGGGCAAGCCGGCAGTCGACGCCAGGTAATTCAACTTCGGCGTTTGGATCAGTGATCTCGGTCATCAGCCAATGATTGGCATCCTGACGATGGTAATGGATCAGATGAGGGCTCTCCTGAGAAACCAACAGGTAGTCTTGAAGGCTATCGATCTGGCGGTAGCGAGCGAACTTTCCGCCCATATCGAAATCCGCCGTGCTCGATGACAACACTTCAATGATCAAGTCCGGATTGACTAAGTTATCGCGATCACTGAAACGCGGTGTGCCGCAGACGACACTCACATCAGGATAAAAGTAGCCATCCGCGACCTGGACTCGGAGGTCGCTCGGGTAGACACGGCATGGACGTTTTTTGAGCGCATTCCCCAGCTCACGGATGAGGTTGCCGGCGATCAAGTTATGCTCTGGGGTTGCGCCGGCCATGGCAAAGATCTCACCGGCGACATACTCGCTCTTGGTATCGGCTATGCGCTCCCGCTCCAGGTACTCGGCGGGGCTTGGCTTGGGTAATGCGTTCATGACTAGAAGTGTAGTGATGCTTCAGATCGGCGTCCAGGGCGCATCCAACATCGGTCGTGCGCCAGATCTGGAGATAGCCAGCATGCCACATAACATGCCACCCAAGCAGATGGATTTAAATGGTTTTTTCCGCAAGACATCCATGTCTGGCGCACGACCACACCTTTCTCTGCGCCCTGATCGGCGTCATGGACTCCGCCTGTTTGCCAAGACCAGCAGCCGAAGATAGACTTAGTCCATACCTTAGTCCGCATCGGTCAACCCAGAATGACCACCATCGTCAACGTTCACGAAGCAAAGACCCATTTCTCAAAACTCCTTGAGCAGGCCCATCGTGGCCAAGAGATCATTGTCGCCAAGGCAGGTAAGCCTTACGCCCGGCTGTTGCCGCTCGCCAATGCGGCACCGCAACGTCAACCGGGCCGACTGGCAGGCAGGGTGGATGATACCTTCTTCGAACCATTGCCCGAGGAGGAGATTCGCGCTTGGGAGGCTGAATGATGCGGGTTTTGCTCGACACTCACGCCTTTCTCTGGTGGACAACGAACAACCCTCAGCTATCGGATAGAGCCCGTCAGGTGATCGCGGACCCGGACAACAGCATCTACGTGAGTGCTGCGAGTGCATGGGAGATCGCCACCAAGCAACGCATTGGCAAGCTCAAGGGCGTACCGGATGCCACCACTCGCTTCTCAGAGCTCGTGGCGGCAGATGGCTTCGATCACTTGCCAATCACTCACCTTCATGCGCTCCGCTCCGGAGGCTTCAAGGTCGCTCATCGAGATCCTTTCGATCGGATGCTTGCAGCGCAGAGCGAGATAGAACATCTACCACTGCTCACTTGCGACCCCGCCTTTGATCAATTCGGCATCGAGACCGATTGGTAATGCCGCACACCTCCGTACCAAACGCGGCCGCTTCCAACAGTGCGCTCGCAAGGAGCAGTTGATAAACCGGCCCAGAATCCGCGAGTTGTGTTGCGCCCGATCACTTGAAACCTTCCGATCAATCGATCCCAACGATGAGGTTGTAGGACACTGTGCCATTGCTGCGGTTGATCACCTCGACGACGTGATCGCCGGATTGCCAGAGCTGGCCGCGGTATTCACGATCGGCGGAGATGCTCTCGAGCAGGAACGACTTGTCTGGGTTGAAGATCTGGTACTGCAGACGTGCGCCGCCGCGTGGCGCGACGCGGACGTAGAGGTCTTGGCCGTTTTTTGCTCCCAGCACATAGCGGGCGGAGCTGCCGGGCGACAGCGTCCCGGTCAGCTCGGCGCCCGATTCTCCACGCTGGAAGCGGATGCGCTGCGTGCTGGTGCTGGGCTCCGGACTGGAGACCTGCGGCGCGCCGGCCATCGCACCGCCGCCGTCATCAGCCGCATCAACAACGGTTAGCTCACCGACCGCGCCATCTGAATAGCCAATGCAGCGCCAGACCGTGCCGCCGCCATCGCGCAGCATCACCAGCGTACCCGCCTGTGAGAATTCCGAGCTCAGCACCGTGCCGCCCGAGCGCCCATCCGGCCCGCCGACCTTGCGCAGCTGATCGATGCAGCCGTCGATGGCATCTTGCTCGCCGGCCTGAACCGCCGTGCCGGTCACGATCGCAGCCAACGCCAAGGGCGCGGCTAACAGGGTGGTCTTCTCTTTCAACGACGTTCTCCACGGGGAGCGCGTCCATTCATTGCTCCCGATGTCAGCGCCACTGTCCAGCGAGCATCGGAAAGCAGAAAATGGACGGCTACTTTGACTAAAGGTTAGCAATCGATGCGAGACATCAACGAGCATTGCTGCTCGCTCAGAGCGCACCCTCGTTGGTCAGCGACATAATGTCGGCGGTGGTGCCGTCGCGATAGCCGATGCAGCGCCAGCGGGCGCGCTGCGGGCCGACGCCGACGATGACCTCGGTGCCGGCCTCGGAGTAGCTCGATGAGAGCATGACCACGTCCGGGTTGTTGGTCTGGCGGGTGACGTCGCGCAGGCAGCCTTGCTCGGCCAGGGTTGGTGTGCCCGCTGCTGGCGCCGAGTCCGCCTGGGTTCCGCCGGTGGTCTCGGTGCAGCCCGCCAGGCCGAATAGGGCTGCGGTGGCGGCTAAGGTGGCGGTGGCAACGAACCGGGGGTGGGGATACTTCAACTTCTGTGCTCCTGTCATGGTGGCGCGATGAGGTCCGCGCCGGGTTGGTCAATACTGAGAATCGCGTCTTCGGCTGCTGACTGCAGCCGGTTGCTGCAGCCCTGCTAGCCGTGGTGCTGTTGGTCGATATCGACCTCGGCCACCGGCGGCGGCTCGACCAAGGTGATGTCGTCCGGCGCTCCTTGAATCGCGTCCATCGGGTCGGCGTCCGCGGTATCTGGTGCCGCCTCGAATGGGTCCGCATCGGCCACGGCTGCGGCATCGTCGTCTGCGGTCGTATCGGTGGAGGCGCCGTTCTGCGCTGTCTCAGGCGTGACGCCGACGCTGTCGAGATACGGTGAGCTCGCGGAGGCCGAGAGGCCGGCCTGTCCGCCGTTACCGCCGTCCGCCGCGCCGACCATGTCGAGGTATGGCGATAGGTGGTCGGCACCACCGGTGTCTGCGATTGGCTCGGGCTCGCTCGAGGCGACCGATGCTGTATCGGCCGCATCTGCATCAGCCGCAGCCGCATCAGCCGTTGCCGCATCAACTGTGACCCCATCAGCTGTGGGCGTGGAAGAGGACAAATCACCGAGGCTCTGGGTGAAGTCGAAGGTCTGCTGATTGCCGTCGGCATCGGTCGTGACCAACAGCCCTTCGAGCGTCGCGTCGGGATCGGCCTTTAGGTCGGCACCGAGCACGTCGATGCTGAAGTGACCCTGACCGTCGACAGCGCCCTGGTAGTCGACGCCATTGACGCTGAGCATCACCTGATCGCCATCGCTGAAGGCGCCAGTCACGGTGCCGGTCAGGGCGATGCTGTCGTCGGCGTCCGCAGCTTGGGCGACTGCTGCCGGATCAAGGGCGTCGATGGCGACGGAGCTGTCGTTCGCATCGGCAGCCGGTTGAGCGCGATCAACCGTCGCGTCCAGGCTGTCGGGCGTCTCGCCCTGAAGGTCAGCGCCGGTAGCGACCGCGAGTCCTGCGGCAGCCGCCTCGTCATCCGCTGAGAGACCATCTGGGCTGAGCGTGATGCTGATGTCTTCCACAAGGGTGGTATCCGGCGCGTCGGGCGCCGCAGTGCCGCCCGCTGCCGGCGGCGTATCCGTCACGGCAGGATTCGCCGCGACTGAGGTGGTCACCGTCGGCTGCCCGCCGGGCTGCGCCGGGGCGCTGACCGTGCCGGTCGGGCTGAAGGTAATGTACTTGGTATCGGTGCCGCCGTGGTTGTCGGTGACGGTGACCTCGAAGGTGTCGATGCCGCTGTAGGTGCCCGTGTTCGGGTCTTGGGCCATGCCCTGCACCGACCCGCTTGGGGTGTAGGTATAGGCGCCAGTGTCGGGGTCGACCGTCAGGGTGCCGAACTGGCCGGCGCCGCTGGCGACACTGAAGGTATGGGTGTCGCCGGTGTCGACGTCGGTCTCGGTCAGGGTGCCGGTGGTGGGCGTGGTCTGGGTGACGCCGAGCACCGGGTCGTCGTTGGTGCCGAAGACCTCGATCTTGATCTCTCGCGTGCTGCTCGCGCCATGGTCGTCGGTGACCTTGAGGGTGAAGGTTTCTATCTCCTTCTGCCCCGGCTGCAGGGCGTCGGTCGCAGCCAGGCTGTTGTCGAGGGTGTAGGTCCACTGCCCGCTCTGCGGGTCGATGCTGAGCGAGCCGTAGGTGCCTTGGGGGTTACCGTCGACCGACCAGGTTTCGACGTCGCCTTGTTCATCGAAGACGGGGAAGACGCCGGTCGCGGTCGTTTGTGCGCTGTCCTCGGTGACCTGGCCGGCGGCGACATCAGCTGGAGCGATACCGCTGGCAATACCACTCTGTGAGGTTCCGCCCGTGGCAACTCCAGTCCCGGTGGTCCCACGAATGATGGGCGCATCATTGGTTCCGGTGATGTCGATGGTCAGGGTCTGGTCGACGCTTGCGCCATGACTGTCGGTGACGCGAACGGTGATGGTATCGGTTTGATGCTCCCCGTCGAGCAGGGCGTTCGTGGTTCTGCTCGTGGTGTTGAGCCTGTAAATCCACTTACCCGTGGTGTCGTTCAGCAGGAGCGTCCCATATTCGGTATCGACACTGGTATAGCCAGATGCCGGCGATCCAGGCTGACCGGCCGCATGCGGGCCGCCATCGATGACCGCCCAGCTGACGGCATCACCGGCATCGACGTCGGTCGCCGTCAGCGTGCCCATTGCGCGGACCATTCCACTAGTCTGATCAGTGTCTGTCACGGCGCCGGTGACAACTGAGGTACCACTGACGGTGGGCGCGTCGTTAGTCCCGGTAATGCCAATGGTCAGCGTCGCCTGCTCGCTGTTGCCGGCCGCGTCGGTGACCTCGTAGGTGAAGGTCTCATGCTGCGCCTCGCCTTCGTTGAGTCCATCGGCGCGCTGATCGAGGCTGTAGGTGTAGCTGCCGTCCGCAGCGAGCTTGAGCGTGCCGTAGCTGCCCTGTTGGTCGCCTGGGTTGGTGATCGTGAGGCCAGTGTCGTCGTTAGTCAGGACGTTGTCGGTGACGCTGGGCTGGGTGTCTTCGATGACCGACTGGCTGTCGTCGGTGACGGACGCACCAGCATCGACGCTGTAGCCGTGCGTGGCCGTCGCCGTGGCGGTGTTGCCGGCTGCATCGGTGGCGCTGACGCTGCCGTCGATCTGGGTGTCGGGGTCGGCTTTGAGGTCGGCGCCGGGGACGTCGATGCTGAACGCGCCTTGTGCATCGACGGTGCCGGTGAAGTCCGTGCCGTTGACCGTCAACGTGACGGTGTCGCCATCGCTGAAGTCGCCGCCGACGGTGCCGGTGATGGCAATCGCCTGGCCGGCCTCTGCCGCGTTGAGCACGTCGTCAGCGGTGACGTCGTCGATGCTGAGCGTCGGCACCGGCAAAGTGCTGTCTACCGTGTAAGGACGATCTGCGGCGGGGGCAACGCCAATGTTACCGGCGAGGTCCTTGGTTGCGAACATCACAGCGACTTGCGGTGCCGCTCCCGAATAGCTCTTATCAAATTCGCTTCCCGGCACATCGAGGCTGAAGCTCCCATCAGCCTGCACGTCGGCGTAGTGCGCATGACCGCCTACAACGAGGCGCACACGGTCTCCGTCAGTAAACTCTCCGCTGACGGTACCCGTAAGGGTGACGGTGCCGCCGACCTCAGCCGCATTGAGAATGTCGTCGCCAGTGATTGGATCGAGGGTGATCGTCGGCGCCGGGGCAGCCGTGTCGATGTTCAGATCGAGCGTATCGCCGGCCAAGGGCGAGGTCTCCGCGGGGCCGGTCGCTTGGGCGATCAGGCTGTGCGCCCCATCAGCGAGTGCCGGGGTATCGACGCTGTAATCGCCGTTGGCGTCCGAGTAGGTCGTGGCAACGACCTTGGACCCCTCCAGGATCTCGACCTTGGAGAACGGGATAACCGTGGTGCCGGTAATGGTCAGCGTGGTGTCGCTAGTGAGGTCGTCCGTGTCCGAGCTGCCGGTGTCGCTGGTCGCGGCCAGGTCGATGGTGGCCCAGTTGCCGGCTGCCGGATTCGGATGCGAAGTAGAGGCCGATGGCTGGGTGTCGGTCACGCTCGGCTGGACCGGCACGGTGGTGCTGACGGTCGGCTGGCCGCCGTTGGTCGCCGGCGCCGTGACCGTCCCCGTCGGGCTGAAGGTGATGTACTTGGTATCGGTGCCGCCGTGGTTGTCGGTGACGGTGACCTCGAAGGTGTCGGTGCCGCTGTAGGTGCCGGTGTTCGGGTCTTGGGCCATGCCCTGCACCGACCCGCTTGGGGTGTAGGTATAGGCGCCAGTGTCGGGGTCGACCGTCAGGGTGCCGAACTGGCCGGTGCCGCTGGCGACGCTGAAGCTGTGGGTGTCGCCGGTGTCGACGTCGGTCTCGGTCAGGGTGCCGGTGGTGGGCGTGGTCTGGGTGACGCTGAGCACCGGGTCGTCGTTGGTGCCCACGACAGCGATCTTGATGACCTGGGTATCGGTCAGGCCATGATCGTCGGTGACCTTGATGGTGAAGGTGTCGCTGGGGAGGCTACCGCTAGCGTCAGTCGGGATGAATGCGCCCGGCTGGACTTCTGCGGCGGCAAGCGCCTGGGTGGCCGCACGGCTGGTGTCGAGCGTGTAGACCCACTCTCCGGTGGTGGAATCGAGGGCAAGGGAGCCGTAGGTGCCTTGCGTGGAGCCTTCGAGGGACCAGGTCACATGGTCAGGGTGCTCGTCAGCCGCGTTTCCTTGCGTGGCGCCAGAACCCGTCCCCTGCACTCTGATGTGTTGCTGGCCCGCAGACTGCCTCTGGTCCGCGAATCCATCATGAATCTCCTGCGAGCTCGCCGTCGTCTTGGTACTCGTGTGGCCCGCCATAGCTTGAAAGGTGTCCTCGATGACGAGACCCGAAAATCTCTCGCTACCAACACCAACCTGCAGGCGCGCATCGGTGTTGGTCAGAAAGACATCTTTGTCGACGAAACCCATCCCCCAGTTTGCGGTGATTATTGGCGCATTGTTTTCCCCGGTGATGTCGATGGTGACGGTCGAGTCGGTACTGTTGCCGTGCGCGTCGGTCACGCGGAAGGCGAAGTGGTCCTGCGCCTGCGCGCCTTCAGGGAGTTTCATGGCCTCATCAGGACC